>CAJXQU010000005.1 GCA_913058255.1 uncultured Pseudomonadota bacterium
AATGGAAAATCGGTGGTGGTTCTACATGGGGTTGGTGGCCGTATGATCCAGATCTGAACCTGATGTATTACGGAAATGGTAATCCATCTACTTGGAATCCAACGGTACGTCCTGGCGATAACAAATGGTCAATGACTATGTTCGCTCGTGATGTTGACACTGGTGTTGCAAAATGGGTCTACCAAATGACTCCACATGATGAGTGGGATTATGATGGTATCAACGAAATGGTTCTTGTTGACGTAACTGTCAAAGGCAAGAAACATAAAGGTCTTGTACATTTCGACCGTAACGGTTTCGGATATACTATGGATCGAGTTACTGGTGAATTGCTTGTCGCTGAAAAATACGACGAAGCCGTTAACTGGGCAACTCACGTTGATATGAAAACAGGTCGTCCACAGGTTGTTGCACGTTACTCTACCGACCAAAACGGTGAAGATGTGAATTCAACTAACATCTGTCCTGCGGCTTTGGGTTCTAAAGATCAACAGCCTTCAGCCTACTCTCCACGTACGGGTCTTCATTATGTACCAACTAACCATGTTTGTATGGACTATGAACCAGTCAGTGGTGGTGAATACGTAGCGGGTCAACCCTATGTAAATGCTGTGTTGAGCATGTTCCCAGCGGGTAAAGTATGTCCTGATTGTAAAAACAACAATGCTGAAGATAACAACCTAGGTAACTTTATTGCTTGGGATGCTTCTACAGGTAAAGTTGTATGGTCAATCCCGGAACGCTTCTCAGTATGGTCAGGTGCTCTGGCTACAGCGGGTGACGTAGTATTCTACGGCGACCTTCAAGGTTACTTGAAAGCGATTGATGCTAAGAGCGGTAAGCTCCTTTGGAAATTCAAAACTCCATCGGGCATCATTGGTAACTCAACCACTTGGTCTCACAAAGGCAAGCAATACGTAGGTGTATTGTCTGGTGTTGGTGGCTGGGCTGGTATCGGTATGGCTGCTGGCCTTATCAATGATACTGATGGTCTTGGTGCTGTAGGTGCTTACAAAGGCTTAAATAGCTACACTCGTTTAGGTGGTACTTTAAGTGTATTCAGCTTGCCATAAGTTGATAGCTATTATCTAGGTTGGTTAACGATCTAGATTACTAGAAGAAATGAACCCCGGTTTCTCTTGAGGAGCTGGGGTTTTTTTTCACCTGATGATAAGTGTAAAAGGTAAAAATAACTCTGCCTTAAGCGGACGATGTGTTAAATTATTCGATTACTGAAATATTATTATTAAAAGCTTATGAACCAAACTCTCGAATTTTCGGAGCAACAATCATTACACCACTTTACAGAACAGGCATATTTGGAATATTCCATGTATGTCATCTTGGATCGTGCATTACCTAATATTGGTGATGGCCTAAAGCCAGTACAACGTCGTATTGTTTATGCGATGTCCGAACTGGGTTTAAAAGCAGGCTCAAAGTTTAAGAAGTCTGCTAGAACGGTCGGTGATGTTATTGGTAAATTCCATCCTCATGGAGATTCTGCATGTTATGAGGCGATGGTCTTAATGGCCCAAAATTTTGCATACCGATATACGTTGATTGACGGTCAAGGTAACTGGGGATCGATGGATGATCCTAAATCATTTGCTGCGATGCGTTATACCGAATCTAAGCTCACGGCATATGCTGATCTATTATTAAAAGAGTTAGGTGAGGGCACGGTTGATTGGGCGCCTAATTTTGATGCTTCACTCGAAGAACCTAAGCTTTTACCGGCAAGATTACCGAATATTTTACTAAATGGTGGATCTGGAATAGCAGTTGGGATGGCGACAGATATTCCACCACACAATCTGCGCGAGGTGGCTAGTGCCTGTGTGAGGTTACTTGAGTCTCCTAAGGCCACATTAGAAGAGTTATTCGAGCATGTGAAAGGACCTGATTATCCGACAGACGCTGAAATTATTTCTTCTTCGGAAGAAATACAGAGTATCTATAAAACCGGCACTGGCTCTGTACGTATGCGTGCTGTTTATGAGATCGAAAATGGTGATATTGTCATTACAGCTTTACCTTACCAAAGTTCTGGAACAAAAATACAGCAACAAATAGCTGCCCAGATTGAATCTAAAAAATTACCAATGTTAGAGAATCTACGTGATGAATCTGATCACGCAACTCCGACTAGACTCGTTCTTTTTCCACGCTCAAATCGTGTCGATACTAAACAGCTAATGGATCACCTTTTTGCAACGACTGATCTAGAAAAAAGCTATCGTGTAAACCTCAATATGATAGGCATTGATGGCCGACCAAAGGTTAAAAACTTAAGAGAGATCATCGTTGAATGGCTTGAATATCGAACGACCACGGTTAGAAGGCGTCTTGAGTATCGTTTGGAGAAGGTCAATAAGCGTATTCATATTCTAGAAGGTCAGTTGATCGCATTTCTAAATATTGATGAAGTGATCGCGATTATTAGAGAAGAAGACAAACCTAAAGCTGTTCTAATGCAGCGGTTTGGGATCACAGACATACAAGCAGAAGCAGTCCTTGAATTAAAACTTCGTCATCTAGCACGTTTAGAAGAAATGAAGATCCGTGGTGAATTGGATGAGTTGGCTATTGAGAGAGATAAACTTGAGCTGACTTTAAGTTCTGATCGACGTTTAAAAACTTTAATACGTAAAGAAATTCAAGAAGATGCTGAAAATTATGGAGACGATCGACGCTCTCCAATAGTACATCGAAAACAAGCTCAGGCTCTTGATCAGACAGCTTTAATTCCTTCCGATCCCGTGACGATAATATTGTCAGAAAAAGGCTGGGTTAGGGCTGCTAAAGGACACGAAATTGTGGCTGAAGACTTAAGCTACCGAGCTGGAGATGGTTACCGTTCTGCAGCAGCAGGGAAGAGCAATCAACTGTCTGTATTTATTGATACAACGGGACGAAGTTATTCAATAGCAACACATACATTGCCTTCGGCAAGAGGGCTTGGTGAGCCACTTTCAGGTAAGTTTTCTCCTCCCGATGGTGCGGAGTTTGTTAGTGTTTTGTGTGGTCAAGCAGATTCAAAGTACCTAATCTCATCTGATGGTGGCTACGGTTATGTGATCAAGCTTGAAGATTTATATAGTAAAAACAAGGCTGGTAAAGCGATCTTGAGACTACCGAAAGGTTCTGAAGTTATGACACCTACTCCAGTCACAGATTATGAAACCGATCGTATGGTGGCTTTATCAAATACAGGCAGGTTACTTGTTTTTGCGCTGAATGAACTGCCTGAGCTACCAAAAGGTAAAGGCTTGAAAATCATGCAAATCTCCACGGCAAGTGTTGTGTCGAGAGAAGAATTTTTGATAGCAACATTAGCTTTACCTGCGGGCTTGAATCTAGTCATCTATTCTGGGCAGCGACATTTAACATTAAAACCTCGAGATCTAGATGCTTATATTGGTGAACGGGGTCGACGTGGAAATAAATTGCCGCGAGGTTTTCAAAATGTTTCAGGGATGGCTATAGAGTAAAAAAGAGGTCGGAGCATAAGCTCCGACCCAGGGCAGAACGGATAAGGGAGGGGAGGGGAATCCGCTCTGACAATATAGTTATCGGGTTTTAAGGAAATTACTTTAGTCTATATTTCAACATTATCTAATCCGAGCTTTTAAAGATGTAAATAGAAATTATTAGATCTATTTAGTTATGCTATAATTATCTATTAGCCGTTGATTGTTTTTGAAATTTTATAAGAAAAAATGTTAGGAAAAACAAAGGTTTTAATCATACATCTTAAAAAAGTATTAAGAACTTAGCTTTAATTCATTAATTTATTCGCGGCATGGGCCTCCTTGCTGCGTTTTTGTTTTTATAAGTAAAAAATTTCTTAATAGCTACGTTAATTAACGAAAATGTCAGAAATGAAATAAGAAAAACTTATCCATGACAACATCACATTTAATGAATAACTATGCTCCACTTCCAGTGAGTTTCTCTAAAGGCGAAGGCATTTGGCTAGAGGACAATAAAGGTGAGCGTTACCTCGATGCATTAAGTGGCATTGCTGTTTGTGGATTGGGGCATGCTCATCCTAAGGTTGCTGCTGCAATTTCACATCAAGCTAGCAGGTTAATACATACCTCAAACGTCTATCAGATTGAATTACAAGAGCAATTAGCCGAGCAGTTATGTGAACTGTCTTCAATGGACAAGGTTTTTTTCGGTAATTCTGGTGCTGAGGCAAACGAAGCTGCGATTAAATTGGCGCGCTTGCATGCTCGTAGAAAAGGTATTGAAACTCCAACTATCGTTGTGATGGAAGGAAGTTTTCACGGTCGAACGATGGCGACGCTCAGCGCAACAGGCAATGATAAGGTAAAAGTCGGTTTTGAACCGCTTGTGCAAGCCTTTGTGCAAATCCCTTTCAACGATATCGATGCCTTAAAAGCGGTGGCAGCACAAAATAGCAATATTGTTGCGGTCATGTGTGAGCCTGTTCAAGGTGAAGGTGGAGTTAATATTCCGAGTGCGGGTTTTTTGACTGCGATCCGAAGGGTCTGTGATCAGCACAATTGGTTGATGATGTTGGACGAAATTCAGACAGGCATGGGTAGAACGGGAGAATGGTTCGCCTGCCAGCATGAGAATGTTTTGCCCGATGTTATGACACTGGCTAAGGCTCTAGGGAATGGTGTTCCGATCGGGGCTTGCCTAGCGAGAGGTCAAGCCGCTTGTTTGTTTACACCAGGTAGTCATGGGTCTACCTTTGGTGGCAATCCTCTTGCCTGCAGTGTTGGGCTAGCTGTGATAAAAACTTTGCAGGCGAATAATTTGATTGATCAGGCTAAAATGCAAGGCAAGTATCTGTTACAAGCATTCCAGAAATCTCTTGAAGGTGTCTCAGGAGTCGTTGAAATCCGTGGCAAAGGGATGATGCTTGGTATTGAGCTTGATAAACCGTGTGCTGAGTTAGTTCAACTTGCTCTAGACCAGAAGCTATTAATAAATGTTACCGTCATGAATACGATTCGTTTACTGCCTCCGCTTATCACTAGTCAGGAAGAGTGCGATCAGATCGTGGGAATACTTACACCAATTATTAGATCTTTCTTACAAAAGTAGTAACAACTTAATTATGACCATTAGACATTTTCTGACCCTGCAAGACCTCACTAGCGAAGAATTTCAGCAGTTGATTGATCGCGCTACCGAATTGAAAACTTGGCAAAAAGAAGGACGTATTTTTGAACCTTTGAAGAATAAGGTTTTGGGGATGATTTTTGAGAAATCATCAACTCGTACACGCGTTTCTTTTGAGGCTGGAATGATCCAGTTTGGTGGCAATGCTATCTTTCTTTCTCCACAACACTCTCAAGTAGGACGTGGTGAGGAAATCGCAGACACAGCACGAGTACTGTCTGGCATGGTTGATGGAATTATGATCAGAACTTTCGAACATGAGAATGTTGAAAAATTTGCTGAGTATTCCAGTATTCCTGTCATAAATGGCCTGACAGATACTTATCATCCTTGCCAGTTATTAGCTGATATGCAGGCTTACCAAGAACATCGCGGTTCGATTAAGGGACGGACGGTGACCTATATTGGTGATGGTAACAACATGTGCCATTCTTATATTAACGCCGCAATGTTGCTTGATTTCAATCTAAATATTGCTAGCCCAAGAGGTTATTTGCCCGATGCAGACATTATCGGAAAGGCGGGAGATCGCGTTAAGGTTTTTGCATCTGCTAAAGAAGCTTCTGAAGGTGTTGATCTGGTTGTTACTGATGTCTGGGCAAGTATGGGGCAGGAAGAAGAAGCTCAAGAACGTGCAAAAACATTTGCACCGTTCCAAGTTAATTCTGAATTGATGGCGCTTACGAATAAAGAGGCTTTATTTATGCACTGCTTGCCTGCACATCGAGGTGAGGAAGTTACCGCAGAGGTCATAGATAGTGAACAAAGTGTTGTTTGGGATGAAGCAGGAAACCGGCTTCATGCTCAAAAAGCCTTACTTGAATTTTTAATGGCATAAATTATGTTTTTTCTGGTTAGTAATGATGATGGATACCGTGCGCCGGGCATAAGAGCACTTGATGAGATGTTATCATCGATGGGTACTGTAGCCGTTGTCGCGCCAGACAGGAATCGTAGTGGGGCTAGTAATTCATTAACTCTTGAAACACCTTTGCAAGTTCAACAGTATGATGATAATCGCTACTTCGTAAATGGCACCCCGACGGATTGCGTTCATATCGCGATTACTGGCTTACTCGATACAATGCCGGATATGGTTGTTTCTGGGATAAACTCAGGTGCAAACTTGGGTGATGATGTTTTGTATTCAGGTACTGTTGCGGCAGCGATGGAAGGTCGATTTATGGGCTTGCCCGCACTGGCTGTCTCGTTGGTTGGAAGTGAACTTGAGCATTATGCAACTGCAGCGGCAGTGGTTAAAAAGCTGATCAAGAATTTGCAATCTAAACCATTAGCTGAAAATACAATTCTAAATGTAAATGTGCCTGATTTACCATTGGATCAGATTAAAGGAATTGAAGTCACTAGACTTGGTCAACGGCATAAATCTGAACCTGTGATAAAAGCTAAAGATCCGCGTGGAAAACCTATTTATTGGATTGGCCCCGTAGGAACAGAACAAGATGGTGGTGCTGGAACAGATTTCCATGCAATTCGAGAGGGCTATGTATCGATTACTCCATTGCAAGTGGATTTAACTCATTATGGTTCGCTAGATATGGTTTCTTCATGGCTTGAAAATATAGAAATAAATAATGAATGAACACCGCGGAATAGGTTTGACCTCTGAACGGACACGCATCCGCTTGGTGAAACAATTAAAAGAAATGGGCGTGATTAATTTAGATGTTTTAGATGCTATCCAAACAACGCCTAGGCATCTTTTTGTGGATGAAGGACTTGCTTCACGAGCTTACGAAAATACGGCATTACCGATCGGTCATGGGCAAACTATTTCACAACCTTATATTGTCGCAAAAATGACGGAACTTCTTCTCGGAGGCCCATTGGATAAAGTCTTAGAGATTGGGGCTGGTTGTGGATATCAGAGCGTCATCCTTGCGCGGTTTGCTAAGCAAGTTTATTCCGTTGAAAGGATCTCTCCACTCGCGATAAAATTACGCGAACGAATCCAGCAATTACGTTATCGTAATATTCTGGTTAAGTATGGTGACGGTATGCAAGGTTGGCCGGAGAATGGACCATTCGATGCCATCTTAGCTGCAGCTGCGCCGGAAAGTGTTCCTCCAAAATTACTAGAGCAATTAAAAATAGGTGGTCGGTTAGTCATTCCTGTAGGAGGAGATGGGCACCAAGATCTGTTGCTCATCACCCGGGAGGATGAAGATAACTATAGTGAGAAGAAGCTCGATGCCGTTAGTTTTGTTCCTATGAAATCTGGGATGAATTGACATGTTCAGTCGCTATCGAACTGTGTTGTTTAGTTTGTTTGTTGTTGCCGTATTAAGCTTGTCTGCATGTATGGGCGGTGGCCGCGCTCCTGTTTATAGTCGAGATGGACAAACAGCTAGAACGGTGGAGAAAAAACCTATCCCACAAAGAAGTATTCCTGGTACAAAATCAACAGCAGGCAAGCCACATATTCAGGTTAAAAAAAATCATTATAGAATTGTCCGTGGCGATACACTTTATTCTATTGCTTGGCGCTATCAACTGGATTATAAAAAGCTAGCTAAATGGAATGAAATCAGATCTCCATATCTGATCAAGGTGGGTAAAAATTTACGACTCACTCCCCCACTAAACATACCGAAACCAAGAGTAGTGGCAACGACAAAACCAAAGCCAGATATCAAGCCAAAACCACCAACGGTTAAACCTAAACCTAAGATTAAGACTCCTGACGTTAAAAAAGTAAAAGTGCCTACGGTAAAAGCAAAACCGGTTAAGCCATTAGCGAAAGTTGCTTGGCAATGGCCGGCCAAAGGGAAGCTGATCTCTTCGAACACGGTCTCCGCGCGGAATGGTATTGATATTAAAGGTAAAATGGGACAAACAATAAAAGCGGCGGCAGCTGGTAATGTTGTTTATAGTGGTAGCGGTTTGGTTGGTTATGGTAACTTGATTATTATCAAACATAATAAGTCTTTTTTAAGTGCCTATGCGCACAATAGCCAACTGTTGGTTACGGAAGGAGCTTCTGTTGCCGCAGGGCAGCCGATTGCTGAAATGGGTAATAGTGGTACAAATATAGTAAAACTACATTTCGAAATTCGCAAGGATGGTAAGTCGGTAAACCCAAAAAGCTATTTACCTTAATGAGCTGAAATATAACGGGAACAATAATCTGTTTTTTTCAACGGATATCAAAATATTTTAACTCTTTGATTATCCTAAATCCAGTTTAAGCAAAAATCTATAGATAAGCAGCACTTTTGCTTTTATTAATATATTCTGCGCAAGCTTCGGCTCAAGAAACCCTGACGGCACGTGTATTTGACGACCCATAAAACTTGATCATCATAAATTGATTATAGTTCACGATTTAATTAAATGTTGTGTTAGAATTCGCATCGATTCTATGGTGGCTATATCAGTCCCCTCGCGACACGATGTTGTGAACCCCGTCAGGCCTGGAAGGGAGCAGCGGCAGCAACGGATGTGGGTGACGAGGTGTGGCGGGTGTAGCCGCCACCTATATTTTAAAAAGCCAGTTTGTCGTTCTGCAAATAGATAAAAATAATCCTCATTTTTAGTTCAAGCTGATTTATAATGGTCCAGATGAGTTATCAGGTTTTAGCCCGAAAGTGGCGTCCCCACAAATTTGAAGACATGGTCGGCCAGCGTCATGTGCTGCAAGCACTGACCAACGCACTCGATAGCGATCGGCTGCATCATGCCTATTTATTCACCGGCACACGTGGTGTTGGTAAAACCACTATCGCTCGTATCTTTGCAAAAAGTCTTAATTGTGAACAAGGAGTTAGTGCAAAACCTTGTGGGCAATGTAGTTCTTGTATGGAGATCGATGAAGGTCGGTTCGTTGATCTGATCGAGGTCGATGCTGCTTCTCGTACTGGTGTTGATGATACACGGGATTTATTAGATAACGTCCAATATGCACCCACTCGAGGTCGCTATAAGGTTTATTTGATAGATGAAGTTCACATGTTTTCTAAGAGTAGTTTTAATGCTTTATTGAAAACATTAGAAGAACCACCCCCACATATTAAATTTTTACTCGCGACGACGGATCCTAAGAAGATCCCCCCAACGATTTTATCCCGATGTTTACAGTTTAATTTGAAGCGTATTAGTCCTGATCAGATTGAACAACAGCTAGAACATATTTTAGAACAAGAACAAATTAGATCGGATGCACGATCGCTGGAAATGATAGCCTTTGCCGCCGATGGCAGTTTACGTGACGCTTTGAGTTTGCTCGATCAAGCTATTTCTTTTTGTGGCGGTGAGTTAAAGGCTGATGAAGTTGCCGGTATGCTCGGTACTATCGATAAAGATCAGGTGCTTGGTTTACTGGAACTGCTCGCGAGTAAAGATGCCGCGGCAGTGCTTGATAAGACCGATCAGCTCAATGAGTTGGGGCCAGATTATCAGGTGATCTTGGCTGAGTTATTGGTGCAATTACAGGCGGTTGCCGTCAAGCAACTTGTTCCTGAGGCTCGATCAGAACAACGCGATAGTGAGCGGCTCAAATCAATTGCCGCTATGTTGACGCCGGAAGAGTGTCAACTTTATTATCAAATCGCATTAATCGGCCAGCGTGACTTGCCTTATCATCCAGAACCAAAGAGTGGTTTCGAGATGATCCTACTGCGAATGCTGGCTTTCCAAAATGTGCAGATTGAGGTCAAAGTTGGCTCTGAAACAGTAAAAAAAAAGTCAATAGATAGTTCTACAACTGCGCCCCTGCAAGTGACGGCTCAGTCCCTAGGAAGGGCTATTGAGTCAGTAGCTCCCAATCAAGAAACACCTCTATCAGAAGGTTATATTCAACCTTATCAAGCACCGTCTCAGTCACCTGTTGAAGGGATCGCTCAACCAGCGATAGATCGGATTACGCTCCAAGAAGTTTCTGCTGAAAACTGGGATAGGGTTGTTGATGAGCTGGATCTTGATGGTTTACCGCGTCAGTTAGCGCTTAGTTGTGCGCTGGAAAAGCATGACAGCAATATGTTTCATTTATCTATGGCTCCTGGTTCTATGCGTACACAGCGGATGGAAGAGCAGTTATTGAAAGCGATACAAAATCAATTTGGGAGCACGCAAAAAGTACTCATTACTGAAGAAGACTTAATTGGTAAGGAAACACCAATAGCTAAACAGACTCGAAATGAAGGACAACGCATGGAAGATGCTAAACAGGTGATAAAGTCTGATCCTAG
The DNA here is from genome assembly GCA_913058255.1 of uncultured Pseudomonadota bacterium. Taxonomy (GTDB): domain Bacteria; phylum Pseudomonadota; class Gammaproteobacteria; order CAJXQU01; family CAJXQU01; genus CAJXQU01. The sequence goes on from CAJXQU010000005.1 coordinate 10,371, forward strand.
TGTACAAGCAATTTGTGATGCATTTGATGCTACCGTTTTAGAAGATAGCATCCGGCCAATAACAGGAGAAAAGTAACATGAAAGGCGGTTTGGGAAACATAATGAAGCAGGCTCAGCAGATGCAGGAAAAAATGCAGAAAGCTCAGGAAGAAATTGCTAGCCTCGAAGTAGATGGTGAATCGGGTGCTGGTATGGTGAAAATTGTCATGACAGGCAAGCACGATGTAAAGCGCGTGACGATTGATCCTGCCCTGATGGCTGAAGATAAAGAAATGTTGGAAGATTTGATCGCGGCAGCTGTGAATGATGCCAATCGTCGTGTTGAAACAGTCACTCAAGAGAAGATGGGTGGTATGACGACAGGGCTTGATCTACCTGCTGGCTTCAAAATGCCATTTTAGGCTTCGTTATAAAGTTCATTTTGGAATTCGATGAAATACACCCCACTTATTGATCAGTTAATTGAGTCTTTACGTTGCCAGTCTGGTATTGGCCCAAAGTCTGCTCAACGCATTGCTTTCGAGTTATTAGAACGGAATCGTCATGGTGCGAGGCAATTAGCTGATGCTTTGCATAAAGCGATGGATGGAGTAGGGCATTGTGAACAATGCCGAAATTTTAGCGAGACGCCAATCTGCAGTATTTGTTCTAGCCCAAAACGCGATACAACGTCGTTATGTATCGTCGAAAATCCCGCTAATGTCATCTCTATCGAACAAACGAGTAGTTTTTTTGGTCGCTATTTTGTTCTTATGGGAAACCTTTCTCCACTTGATGGAATTGGCCCAGAAGAAATTGGTTTGGATCAGTTAAAAATAATGATCGAACAAAGTGAGATTAGTGAAATTATTTTAGCGACGGGTACGACAATCGAGGGCGAGGCGACAGCCCACTACATTAGCCAGGTATTTTCCTCTTTGAACTTGAAAATTACACGTATTGCTCATGGTGTACCTCTAGGGGGAGAGCTAGATCTGGTTGATGGAGGAACTTTGACTCATGCATTAGCCTCAAGACAGGAGATTTAAACTAAGCTATTGCTGAGTAAAAAAGGTATAATCAAACGTGATGGGAGTCATATTTTGTCCGGAATTTGTGAATAAGGATATTATACAAATAAAGGAAAAAGGGGCTAGTTTACTGTATGAAGTTATTACTTGTTGAAGATCATCTCTATGTTGCTGAAAGCTTGCAATTGCTTTTAGAGCGGACGATGGATTTTTCTGCTGCAACTGATTGTTCTCAGGCGATGGAATTTCTCAAAGAGAATGAGCAGTTTGATATTATCTTATTAGATATGGGCTTGCCTGATAGTGATGGGCAGTCTTTGTTAAAATTTTTACAGAATCACGATTATTTTCCTCCTGTTCTGGTAATCACCGGGAAAGAAAACGAATACGAAGTTATAAACAATACTAAAACTCTCGGTGCTAAAGGCTTTTATCACAAGTCTCAAAGCCCCAAAATTTTATTAGAAGCTATTGATGAGCTTCTCGCAGGAAGGGAGTTTTGGCCGGCTATTGTTGAGGTTGATACCAATTTATCTGACGAAAAACTGATTAACCTTGCAAAACATTTTGGTATTACACCAAGACAATTAGAGGTGTTGGCCCACCTGGATGAAGGCTTGCAGAATAAGCAAATTGCCGATCTAATGACGATTTCAGAAGGTACGGTAAAATCGCATATTAAAGCACTTTATAGCTCGCTTGGAGCGCGCACTAGAAGTAGCTGTGTTAAGACTGCTCGCCAACTCGGGTTAATCAGATAGTAATTGACTTAATGTCCTAAATAGAACGTCAGGTGAGACAGGTTTGTGTAAGATAGGAAAACCTGAATGCTCTAAGGCTAATAGATTTTCCGGTGCAGTATCCCCTGTAATCATAAGTGCAGGAATATTAAATCGATGTTGGATCTGCTTGATAACATCTATACCGGTTTCACTATCGCCTAGCCGATGATCACAAATAATAGCATCTGGTGATAGATGACGAGCTTCTAAAACATCAAAGGCTTCGTTACCATTTCTTGCAGTAAGTGGCTGCATATTCCAGTTCTTGGTTAATTGGATCATGGCTTGAAGTACTTCAATATCATCATCTACTATTAATAATATTTTTCCAGTGAGATCTACCTTTTTATAGGCCGGCTCAGTGATAATAGCCGGTCTAGGCTCTATTAAAGCAATGGGAAGCTGAAACCGAAATACGGAACCTCTTCCTTCTGTTGATGTATAGCTCAGTTCAGAATCTAGCAAAGCCGTAATTCTCTGGCAGATAGATAAACCAAGCCCTAAACCTTTAGAGCGATCACGCTCAGCATTTTCAGATTGGTAAAACTCATTGAAGATTTTGTCTTTTTCGTCTTTAGCAATACCAATGCCTGTGTCCCAGACTTCAAAAATCAAATAATCTCCACGTTTACGAAATCCCAACAGGATACCGCCGTTGTGTGTGTATCGAAATGAATTATTTAGTAAATTTCTTAATAAGCGTTCGAGTAATGTTCTATCAGTAAAAACATATTCGTTACAATGCCGGATGCTAAAGCGAAGTCCTTTCTCGCGTGCGAGAGGAAGAAACTCTGCGAGCATTTGTGAAGACACAATTGACATGGGGAAGTTCGTCGGAGTCACTTTTACTGCTGAGGCATCTAATCGTGAAAGATCTAGCAATGACTCCAAAAGATTGCCAAGATTATTCACACTTCGTTCAAGACGTAAGAAAAGAAGTTTTCCTTGCGCAGAACGCAGTTCTTTCTTCAACCCATGCACGAGTAATGATAAAGCATGAACAGGCTGTCTTAAGTCGTGGTTTGCTGAAGCTAAGAAACTGGTTTTTGCTTGACTGGCTGTTTCAGCTTTGTTCTTTTCCACTTCCATTTTTTGGATCAAATCATGATTTTTTGCACTCACGCGAAGAGCATTATAGACAATGTTATTACTGCCTTTGGCTACCTTGAACAACATAACTAGAAAGAGTAGTAACAAGTAGGCGAAGGTGTAACCAGGTGGATCCATGTGCAGCAGTTGATCAAGAATGGCTCCGCCGACAGCGGGTAAGGTATAAGCATAGAGTGCCTGAGGCCAATAGCTAGTGAGCATCATCGAACCTGCTGAAAAGCTAATAACAATGAGGTAAATCAGGACATTGTTATAGAGATTGATCGGGTCGTGAAATGAAAATGCGGCGTAACCCCATAAGAGACCTGATATGAATGTGGTGATGGTCAAGTACCAGCCCCAACGTGTCGTATCTGAAGGTGGAGGTGACATTTTCAGATAACGCCACGTTAGGATTAATCTAGCTAAGAAGGTCCCTAATACGAGCACGAGCCATGAAAAAAGGAGTTCCCTATCGACAATATCAAAAAAGATAAAAGTTACAACAATGGGAAATATCATTTGTAACCAGCTAACTTCGACAAGGTTTAAGTAAAAAAAGTGGAGCGCTTTACTTCTAACTTGTTCTTCATGAACTTTTTTTTGAGTGTTTTTCAGCATTAATTTTTTCTAAATATCCCCCATACGGGGGATATCTTATAAATCATTCACTTGTTAAATTATCTTTCGTCTGGCGTTGAAGTAATTGAGGTGTTAAATCCTCACTCAATGCTTGTAGCTATAATTACTTTTACACGGATTTGTAAAAAGTATAGCACTCAACACTTTTATAATTAAAAAGCTGTTGAGATAACTAATGATGATGTTCTCTCGTTGATGAGTAGGGTGAGCATTATTATTGGGACCTTTGGCGGATGAGGCACTAAGCTCTAGCTTTGGTGCACCTCCCTTCCTCGTCTGCCATTGTGTCCCATCCTTTAAAAGGATATCCATTCTATTGAGCAAAAAATCCAACATATCTACCAGTTCAAACAGCGGTTTTTAGTGATTCTAAATGTGCAATTCTAACTGGTGCTGGTGGGTGTGAATCATGAAATGCTGAGTACAATGGATCGGGGGTTAGTGTATTAGCATTTTCTTTATAAAGTTTTACTAAAGCACTGATTAGTTTATTCGCATCCGCGTGTTGAGAGGCATATTCATCCGCTTCAAATTCAAACTTCCTAGAAAGCTTTGCCATCATCGGTCCAAGGAAAAAGCTGAAGATGGGTGAAACCATTAGGAATAAAATTAAAGCCATATAAATTGATGGTTGAGTCACTCCTAGACCATTAAAAAACCAGTCTTGCTTAATCAACCAGCCCAGCAAGGCGAGCCCTGTAAGACTAATTACAGACATAAATACAACTTGCTTGATAATATGTTTACGTTTGAAGTGTCCCAGCTCGTGTGCGAGTACAGCTTCAATTTCGTCAATTTCTAAGTCGTTGATTAACGTATCATAAAAGACGATGCGTTTATTTGCACCGAAGCCTGTGAAATAAGCATTGCCATGCGAGGAGCGGGTTGAACCATCAACGATGAAGATGCCTTGGCTTGAGAAGCCATTACGCTCTAGAAGGGTTTCTATTCGAGTTCGTAGCTCGTTATCCTCAAGGGGTTCAAATTTATTAAACAGTGGTGCGATGAAGGTAGGGAAGGCCCACATCATTAATAGACTAAAGCCCATCCAAACGATCCAAACGTAGAGCCACCAGAATTCTCCAGCATTATTCATTAACCATAAAACTACCCCGATCAATGGTGCTCCTATAGTGAACATTAATAAGGTTTGTTTAAGCGTATCGGAAATAAATACGTTTAGTGTGGTTCGATTAAAACCAAATTTTTCTTCAATGACGAAGGTCCTGTACAGAGAGGATGGAATGTCCAAAATCCCCATAATTGCGAAAGCTGATAGAAGCACTGCAATACCTGTTGCGATCGAAGACCATTCAAAGCCTCGCCAGAACCTATCGAGTAGATCAAATCCACCTCCAACGGTCCAAAGTAATAAGAATAGAGTCCCTAAGAACAGCTCATATATTCCAAAACGTTGTCCTGCAACGGTATAGTCTGCCGCTTTCTGATGCGCTTCTAACGGAATAGAATCTGTGAAAGCATTTGGAACTTTAGCTCGATGTCTTAAAATATGTTGAATATGACGTCGCGATAACCAAAGATGTATGCCAATATTGACGGTAACTGCTGTGAAGAACAAAGTAGTAAAAGTATTCATTTCCATAACTATAAAAGGATGACTCCATGAGTGTTTCCGAAAAAAATCTGATCTGGATCGATCTTGAAATGACCGGGCTTGATACAGACAACGATTATATCATTGAAATTGCAACGATTGTCACCAATCAAGAGCTTGATATTCTGGCTGAGGGACCGATGGTCGCAATTCACCAACCAGAAGATATCTTAGAAGGGATGGACGAATGGAATACCAGTCAGCATGGGCAATCTGGATTAACGGAGCGAGTACGGAAATCATCGTTCACGGCCGAACAAGCTGAAGCCGAAACGCTCGCATTTCTCAAAAAATATGTCCCTGCTGGAGCTTCTCCTATGTGTGGTAATACCATCTGTCAGGACCGACGTTTTATGCATCGTTTGATGTCTAAATTAGAAAACTACTTTCATTATAGACACATTGATGTGAGCACCATTAAAGAGCTTGCTGAGCGTTGGGAACCAGAGTTACCAAAGTATCAAAAATCAGGAAATCATTTAGCTATGGATGATATTAAAGACTCAATAGAAGAGTTAAAGTATTTTCGTGAAAACGTATTTAAGATCTAGTTTATGAGCAACTTACCCAGGAATTTATACACCGCAACACAAGTGCGCGAATTAGATCGACAAGCCATCGAAGAGCAGGGCATTGCCGGTCTAGAATTAATGGAAAAAGCAGGTGAAGCTGCCTGCGAGATTTTTACTAAAATTTGGTTCAATGCATGGCGGGTAGTGGTCGTCTGTGGAGTTGGCAATAATGGTGGTGATGGGTATGTCATTGCTCGGCTCGCACAACAACTCGATAAAAATGTTGTTTTGCTACAGGTAGGTGATCATCGTAATTTATCAGGAGATGTTAAAGCCTGCGCAGAGAAGTTATTAGAAGTCGGTGTGAAACCTGAAATTTTTTCTATTGATAAACTAGAGCAAGCTGATGTCATCATTGATGCAATGCTCGGTACGGGATTAGATCGCGATGTAAGTGGTGATTACCTTTCAGCCATTTCAGCGATCAATAATGCTGCGGCACCAGTCTTTGCGGTGGATGTTCCTTCTGGTTTAGATGCTGATACAGGTCGCGTCATGGGAGGTGCGATTGAAGCGCACTCAACAGTTAGTTTTATTGGTTTAAAGCAAGGGCTTCTCACGGGAGAAGGCCCTACCCATAGTGGACATGTGTATTTTAATGATTTGGATGTCCCTGATGCTATTTACAATGCTGTACCCGTTTCTTCTTGCCGTATAGATTCCAATAGTCAAAAGAAGTATCTTCCTCGGCGAAAGTCTGCAGCACACAAGGGCAGGTATGGACATGTTTTGATTGTGGGGGGAGATAAAGGTTTTGCCGGTGCTGCTCGGATGGCCTCAGAGGCTGCCGGTCGTACTGGATCGGGTCTTGTGAGCTTAGCAACGCGGCAGCAACATGCTGTCCAAATTGCGATGACAAGACCCGAAATAATGGTTCATGCTGTTGAGAAGTCGAACCAACTAGATAGCTTGATTGAACGCGCTTCGGTTATTGCTATTGGGCCAGGTTTAGGCCAGAGAGGTTGGGGGCAAAAAATGCTCTCAGCAATACTCAAAACTTCTTTGCCCTTAGTGATTGACGCAGATGCCCTGAACCTAATAGCAGAACAACCATCTAAACGCGATAACTGGATTTTAACGCCACATCCTGTTGAGGCTGCTCGGTTATTAAATTGTTTAGTTGATGATATCTTGCTTGATCGTTTCGCAGCTGTGACGGAGTTACAAAAGCAATATGGTGGGGTTGTGATCTTAAAAGGTGCTGGAACGCTAATTACTACTGAGGCTGAATGTATTTCTTTATGTGATCAGGGCAACCCAGGCATGGCGACAGGCGGAATGGGAGATGTGTTGACAGGAATAGTTGCCAGCTTAATTGCGCAGGGTTGTGGCCTAAAAGTGGCTGCAGAAACCGCCGTATGTATACATGCAAACGCTGGAGACTTGGCCGCTGTAAATGGACAACGCGGTATGTTAGCGATGGATTTGATGCCAGAGATCCGGACATTGGTCAATCCGTGATTGAGCTATATTCGACGAGTGATATTCAAACAGAATCGTTTGCTGCCAACTTAGCCTCTGTTACTGAGAAAGGAACTGTTATTCATCTACAAGGAGACTTGGGAGCTGGAAAGACAACTTTTTCCCGTGGTTTCATAAATGGGCTCGGCCATCAAGGTGCAGTAAAAAGTCCAACCTACAATATTGTCCAGCCGTATCAAATTGATCAATTAAGTGTGTATCACTTTGATCTTTACCGACTATCTGATCCTGAGGAGCTAGAAGTATTAGGCTTCCGAGATTACTTTGATGGAGAGTCCATCTGTCTTCTAGAGTGGCCAGAAAAGGGTGATGGTTGCCTGCCTGATCCAGATCTGTGTATTGCCTTTGAATATGATGGGAACGATAGAAATATCTCATTTCAGGCTGTGAGTGAAGTTGGTCACACAATACTTAACAAAGTTCATATAAAAACCTGATATACTTCAAAAAGATAGCGAATTAATGTAAGAAAATGCTTGTGTTTTACTATCTAGTTGCTGCAGAATCAGCACCATTGATATATCAGGGGTAATGGGTAGTGTTAAGAGGTTTCATCTTATTCTTGTCATTTTTAATGCTTATGAGTATTGGAAAGGCAAGCTTTTCTGCAGAAATCGAAGGACTGCGAGTGTGGCCTGCGCCAGAGAAAACACGAGTAGTTTTTGATCTTAGCGATGTGGTGGAATATAAGGTTTTTACAATTAAAAACCCGACACGTGTGGTTATTGATTTTAAAAACAGTAAATCACTTAAACAATTAGTTGCCCCCGTTAGCAGAAATAAGCTTTTGACAGGAGTTCGCTCAGCCGAGAAACAAGATAAAATGTTTCGTGTAGTTTTAGATCTTCGGCGAGCAGTACAAATTAAGAGTTTTCAACTGACACCAGCAAAGGATCGCGGGCACCGCTTAGTTGTGGACCTGATCGATCCGAAAATAGCGACTAAAACGTTTGCTGTTGGAACTAGAAATAAACCTCTACACGAACAAAATGCAGCACAACGGACGATTGCTAAACCTCAAACTGCGAGTGTTAAGTCTGTTAGCTTAAAACCTGTGTTAAGAGACTTGGTGGTCGCTGTCGATGCTGGTCATGGTGGCAAAGATCCCGGTGCGACAGGAAAACGTGGTACTAAAGAGAAAGATGTTGTGTTGTCAATAGCTAAAAAATTAGCGAGCAAGATAGACAGCACACACGGTATGCGAGCCGTTTTGACAAGAAGTTCAGATAAATTTTTACCCCTGCGTGAGCGAATGGTGATCGCTCGTAAAAGCAAAGCTGATTTATTTATATCGATTCATGCAGATGCTTTCAAAAATCATTCGGTTCAGGGTTCATCTGTTTATGTTTTGTCAGAAAATGGTGCAAGTAGTGAAGCTGCACGTTGGTTAGCAGAAAAAGAGAATTCGGCTGATTTTATTGGTGGGGTAACGCTTGAAACTGAAGATCAATTGTTGAAAGAAGTTTTAATCGATTTGTCTCAGAATGCAGTTTTGGACGCTAGTACCAACATTGCTGACAAGGTCTTAGGCGGTTTGAAAAAGGTGGGAAGGGTACATAAACCAAATGTGCAGCATGCTGGGTTTGTTGTGTTGAAATCTCCAGATATTCCTTCGATATTGATCGAAACAGCCTTTATAACGAATCCAAAAGAAGAACGTAAGCTATTGAATCCAAAGCAACAAAATAAGTTAGTTACAGCAATACATAAAGGCATTACTCAGTATTTTTCAGAGTATGCTCCTCCTGGTACTCGTCTAGTCTCACGCTAGATAGGTGATTGTTCGGTTATTTTTATATTAGCTAAAGATCTAAACTCCAAATAATTCTACTTTAGTTTTGATGTACAATTCCGCCTTGCTTAAAACACATTGTTGTCATTATGGAACAGAACGCTCTACCGATTAGAACGAGAGTTAAGTTTTGCGGTATCACCAGAATAGAAGATGCCTTATATGCAGCGAACCTTGGCGTTGATGCCATTGGTTTGGTTTTCTACGAAAAAAGTCCTCGAGCAGTGACGATTGAACAGGCCTGTGCGATAGCAAAACAGCTACCTGCGTTTGTGACGAGAGTAGGGTTGTTTGTCAATGCTGAGCGGTCTTATATTAAAGAGGCTGCTGAGAAATCCCAGCTCGATCTTCTACAGTTCCATGGTGATGAATCTGCTGATGAATGTGAATATTTTGATCGACCTTTTATCAAAGCAGTTCGTATGCGTGAAGGGTTAGATTTAGCGCAAATTTCAGATGAATATCACCAGGCCAGCGGCTTGTTGCTCGATGCCTATGATAAGACCATGTTCGGTGGCACAGGTAAGACCTTTGACTGGAAGATGATCCCCGATCAAAGAACTATGCCGATCATCTTGGCAGGTGGCATAAGTCCTGATAATGTCCAACAAGCGATAAATGATGTTCGACCCTATGCTATCGATGTGAGTGGTGGGATCGAAGCAAATAAAGGCATTAAAGACCCTAGAAAGATGAATGCTTTCATGCAAGAAGTGACCTTTACGACAGGAGCGAAACAAAAGTGACGGAAGTTAAAACTCAATCATTACCGGATGAAAATGGTCATTTTGGTGTTTATGGTGGTCGATTTGTTGCCGAGACCTTAATGGAGGCGGTGACTGAACTTCAAACAGCCTATGAGCAATATATTAACGATCCCGAGTTTATAAAAGAATTTGATGATGATCTTAAACATTATGTCGGCCGTCCTTCACCTCTTTATCTAGCAAAACGTTGGACCGAGCATGTCGGCGGCGCAAAACTATATTTAAAACGTGAAGATCTAAACCACACAGGCGCGCATAAAATCAATAATACGATAGGTCAGGCTTTACTGGCTAAACGTATGGGTAAGAAAAGAATTATTGCTGAAACAGGAGCGGGGCAACATGGTGTCGCAACGGCGACCATTGCAGCGCGTTTAGGTATTGAGTGCGTGATTTATATGGGCGCTGTCGATATCGAGCGGCAAGCAAGTAATGTTTATCGCATGAAACTGCTGGGGGCGGAGGTGATCCCTGTAGAGTCAGGCTCAAAAACTCTTAAAGATGCATTGAATGAGGCGATGCGTGATTGGGTGGCGAATGTGGATGATACTTTTTATATCATCGGCACCGTTGCGGGGCCTCATCCTTATCCTGTTATGGTTCGTGATTTTCAAGCGATTATTGGTCGGGAAGCGAAAGAGCAATGCCTTGAAGCTGAAAGACGTCTACCCGATGCTCTTGTCGCTTGTGTTGGTGGTGGCTCAAATGCTATTGGTTTATTTTATCCTTTTATCGAAGACACATCTGTGGCGATGTATGGTGTTGAAGCTGCTGGTGATGGCATAGAAACAGGACGGCATTCAGCATCCATCATTACGGGTAAACCGGGTGTTTTGCATGGTAACAGAACCTACTTGATCGAAGATGATAATGGCCAAATTATCGAAACTCATTCAGTGTCTGCAGGCTTGGACTACCCTGGTGTTGGGCCAGAACACGCTTGGTTGAACGATGTAGGTCGTGCTGAGTATGTACCGATCACAGATGAAGAAGCTTTAGGTGCATTTCATGATCTAACACGAATAGAAGGGATCATTCCTGCATTAGAATCAAGCCATGCTCTTGCTTACGGTGCAAAGCTGGCGAAAAGCTTGGATAAAGACAAAATTGTTATTGTTAACTTATCCGGTCGTGGTGATAAAGACATGCACACAGTGGCTGCGCGTCAGGGGATTAGTTTTTCTTAATATACTATCATTGAATTTAGATTCTTTTCCCAAGACATGGTCTTAGATAATTAAGGTAGATAGAGTCGTTAATTAGAAACAATATTATGAGTCGAATTAAACAGAGTTTTGAAACTATACTAGCCGAAAATAAAACGGCTCTGATCCCATTTATTACCGCGGGTGATCCACACCCAGATTTCACAGTTTCGTATATGCATGCTTTGGTTGAAGGTGGGGCAGATATTCTAGAGCTAGGCGTACCCTTTTCTGATCCCATGGCAGATGGCCCAGTGATTCAACATTCGAGTGAGCGAGCGTTAAAACATAACGTCTCACTAGCCGATGTTATGGCGATGGTCCGAACATTCAGAAAAGACAATCAAACGACGCCGATTATTTTAATGGGTTATTGTAATCCGATTGAGATTATGGGCTATGACAAGGTAGCAAAAGAAGCCGCCGAGTCTGGTGTTGATGGAATTCTAACGGTTGATTTACCACCGGAAGAAGCGGTTGAGTTCAATACGAAACTCAATGAGGCCGATATTGATCCTGTCTTTTTGGTGGCTCCAACCTCGACTGAGGAGCGTATCAAAACAATTTGTAGTTCTGCGACAGGGTTTATTTATTACGTTGCACTAAAAGGTGTGACCGGTAGTAGTGAGTTAGACACAACAGGTATCAAAGATAAAATTGATCTGATTCGCAAACATACAACTATCCCTGTAGGTGTTGGCTTCGGCATTAAAGATGGTGCTACTGCTGCAAGTGTTTCAAAGGTGAGTGATGCCGTGGTGGTTGGTAGTGCTTTGGTTTCTAAAATGGAAGCTTTAAAGGATCAACCTGAAAAAATCACTGATGTAGTGCGTAGTTTCATGGCAGAATTAAGAACGGCTATCGATCAGGATATCTAACAACAGAATACCTGGACATAGAAATGTATTTAGGCTTGATAATAGCCCAAAATTCTATACAGATAGGCTCAGAATTTCCCAAAGAGGAGGACATCAATGAACTGGTTTACGAAATTATTACCAGCGGTTATTCGTACCGATAGTACAACGAAAAAATCGATTCCAGAGGGTCTTTGGACCAGCTGTAAATCTTGTAAAGAGGTTTTATATCGTTCTGAATTGGAAAGAAATCAAGATGTTTGTCTGAAATGTGGGCACCATATGCGGATCAGAGCTAGAAAACGTCTGGAACATTTTCTTGATCCTGACGATCGAGTTGAGATCGGAGCCAATATTACTCCTGAAGATTTTCTTAAATTTAAGGATCTTAAACGTTACAAAGATCGTTTGATTGCAGCACAAAAGGCAACGGATGAAACGGATGCTTTGATCGTAATGCAGGGTCAGCTTAAATCGATTCCTATCGTGGCTTGTGCTTTTGAGTTTGAGTTTATTGGTGGGACGATGGGGTCCGTTGTTGGTGAGCGATTTTTCCAAGCGGCGTCTGTCTGTTTGGAAAATAGCATCCCTCTGGTATGTTTTTCTGCGAGTGGCGGCGCACGTATGCAAGAGGCCTTGGTTTCGCTGATGCAAATGGCTAAAACCAGTGCGGTGCTAGCTAAACTTAGTGAAAATGGTATTCCTTACATATCTGTTATGACGGATCCTACGATGGGGGGTGTGTCTGCTAGTCTGGCGATGTTAGGTGATATTAATATAGGTGAACCGGAAGCCTTGATCGGTTTTGCTGGGCCTCGAGTTATTGAACAAACGGTTGGCCAGACATTACCTGAAGGTTTTCAACGTAGTGAGTTCCTATTGGAACATGGCGCGATCGATATGATTGTTGATCGACGTGAAATGCGTGATCGAATTGCGAATGTTCTGACAATGATGACTCAGAAAACAGCAGCTTAATTGCACGATGCATTTCGATAATCTGGCCGACTGGTTGGCATGGCAGGAAACTTTAAACCCAAATGAAATCGAACTAGGTTTAGAAAGATGTCAGTCTGTTGCCGAACGAATGGGGCTGAAACAGCCGACATATGGTTTTGTGAGTGTTTCTGGTACGAATGGAAAAGGTTCCAGCGTCGCCATGTTGAGCACGATTATGCAGCAAGCTGGTTATAAAACGGGAGTCTATACTTCACCTCATCTGATTCGCTACAACGAACGTATTCGTATTAATGGTGAAATGGCCACTGATGAGCTGTTGTGTGAAGCATTTCAGTGTATTGATGATGCTCGTGGTGATACGTCCCTCACATATTTTGAGTTTGGAACCCTCGCCGCTTACTATTTGTTTGAAAAACAGAGTGTTGATTTTGCTGTCTTTGAAGTAGGCTTGGGCGGAAGGCTTGATGCCGTGAACATGATGGATGCGAACGTTGCTTTAGTCACTTCTATAGCTATCGATCATGTTGATTGGTTAGGGGACAACCGTAACGATATTGCTATTGAAAAGGCGGGGATTATGCGATCAGGACATGCAGCCGTTTGTTCAGATCCTGATGCGCCAGAGAGTTTAGTGAAGTTTGCGGAAGAAAATAATGTTGAGCTGTACTGGACAGATCACGGTTATCAGTATGATTTTTCTGATAATGGTTGGAACTGGAGTGATGATCAACATCGTTATAAACACTTACCTAGACCAAGCTTGCGTGGCGATTTTCAGTTAATGAATGCGGCAGGTGTTTTAAAAACCATACAATGCTTACCTTCAAAATATAAAGTCTCTGAAGAAGACATCAGAGTCGGATTGCAGAGTACGACTCTAGCAGGTCGTATTCAGGTGATACCCGGCGAAGTCGAGTATATTTTGGATGTCGCACATAATCCACATGCGGCAAAAATTTTAGCTAATTTTTTGCAAGAAAATCCTATCGAAGGTAAAAACCATATTCTAATCGGAATGCTCAAAGATAAAGACTCTAGTGGCGTGATTGATGAGATCATCCCATATGTGGATGACTGGCATGTTGCAGCGTTGGGAGGTTCACGAGGCTCAGGCAGTGAACGGCTCGTTGGACAATTGCAAGCGACGGGTACTGATATTTGCATTTTTCCTTATGCTTCAGTTGATGCGGCCTATACAGCGGTTAAAAAAATCGCAAAATCAGGTGATCGTGTTTTAGTCGCAGGTTCTTTTCTTACGGTATCTGCCGTTATGAAAATTATGGAACGTGAATCTTGAACCAAGAATTAAAACAAAGGTTGGTTGGTGCAACGGTTCTGATCCTTCTAGGCATCATTATATTGCCGATGTTATTGGGTAAACCCACGTCTAATATGGCGGAACCGGAAATTACAAATATACAATTGACACGACACTCTGAAAAGACGAAGGAGCGAACAATTCCTTCAGAAGTGATCTCACGATATGAGGAGTCTGAGCTGGAACTGAAACAGCCTAAGCCTCCTGTAGACAAAGCCAAGAATAAAGCCGTTCTTGAAACAAAAGTTAATCCAAAACTAAAAGTTCAGGCCAGGGCGCCTGTCGCGGTTACTAAGCTCGCTCCCGTTACTAGTTCACAAAAGGTGAGTTGGGCAGTGCAGATGGGCAGTTTTTCTAGTAAAGAAAATGCGAGTCGACTGGTTAAACGTATGAAAGCTGCAAAAATACCTGCGTATTTTGAACATGTTGATAGTAATGGAAAAAAAGTGTTTCGCGTCAGGGTTGGCCCTTTGAAATCTAAGCAAAGTGCGGAAAGAATGAAACTAAAGCTTGATCGAAAAGAGCGGTTAAAAACTTTGATTGTTACTTTGCAATGATTCGTATGGCTAAGCACCAATCGCTCTGCTAAGATCGCTGTATAAAAATTAAAATTAGCTGTGTGAACTAGGAGTTAAAGGAATGATGAGTTTTATTGATATTGGTATTATTGTTCTTGTGCTGTTGTCCTCGATAATCGGTATTTTTAGGGGGTTTGTACGAGAGGTATTGTCTTTAGTTGCTTGGATCGCAGCTTTTTATATAGCGTTTAAATTTCATGGAGAGTTATCTCCGCACCTTTCTTTTATTTCCCCAGAATCATTCCGAGACGGGGCAGCTTTTCTCGGTGTATTTTTTATAGTTCTTATAGCTTTTTCTTTATTTAATTATGTGATTGCAAAACTTGTCGACAGTACTGGTTTATCTGGCACGGATCGTACGCTGGGTGTCCTTTTTGGGGTTGCTCGAGGCGCAGCGATTATTTTAGTTTTGGTTGTGCTTGCTGGCTTAACACCGCTCCCTGATTCGAAGACATGGACAAGCTCTATATTGATCCCTCATTTTCAACAGGCAGGACAGGTTCTGAAAGGTTACTTGCCTGAAGATTTTGCAAGGTACCTTGATGTTCCCGTCATTACAGGAAGTAAAGCCGAGCCGACTGTGCCGGCCGTTAAAGAAGAAACCGTTGAGTCAGAAAACGTTATTGTAGAGGGCGAATAGTCTGTGTGTGGAATTATAGGAATTGTAGCTAAAAGCGCTGTTAACCAAACCATTTATGATGGTTTGACTGTTTTGCAGCATCGTGGTCAGGATGCTGCGGGAATAGCGACATACAAAAATGGAAAGCTAAAGCTCCGTAAATCCAATGGACTCGTTGATAGAGTCTTTCATACGCGTCATATGTTAAACCTTCAAGGTGAAATGGGTATAGGGCATGTTCGATATCCTACGGCGGGTTGTTCATCGTCTGCTGAAGCACAACCATTTTTCGTCAATTCTCCTTATGGAATCTCACTTGCTCATAATGGCAACTTAACCAATGTTAAAGAGCTTAAGCGAGCGTTATTTCGAGATGGTTTAAGACATATTAATACTGAGTCTGATTCTGAAGTATTACTTAATGTTTTTGCCGATGAATTGCAAAAAATGGGTAAGTTTAGAATTAACTCTGAAGATATCTTTTCAGCAATGACGAAGGTATTTGAACGTTGCCGCGGCGGTTATGCAGCCGTTGCTATGATCAATGGTGTAGGGGTTGTCGGTTTTAGAGATCCAAATGGGATTCGTCCTATCGTGTTTGGAAAGCGAGAAACAAAAAAAGGTACGGAGTATATGTTTGCCTCTGAAAGTGTCGCGCTCGATTCGTTAGACTTTGAGCGGATTAGAGATGTTCGACCAGGAGAAGCTGTATTTGTTGACAAAAAAGGCAATATTCATAGCCACCAATGCATTCCAGAAGCAAAACAAAATCCTTGTATTTTTGAGTATGTTTATTTTGCACGCCCAGATTCAATTATCGATGATATTTCGGTGGTTAAATCACGTATGCGTATGGGGGAATTGTTAGCAAAAAAGGTTGAAAAAGATTGGGTTGATCATGATATAGACGTCATTATTCCTATCCCAGACACGAGTCGCACAGCAGCACTAGAAATGGCAAAAGAATTGGGTGTTCTCTATCGAGAAGGCTTCATAAAAAACCGTTATATTCCTCGGACATTTATTATGCCGGGACAAAGTCAGCGAAAGAAATCTGTGCGTCAAAAACTAAATGCAATCGATTTAGAATTCAAAGATAAAAATGTTATGTTGGTTGATGACTCTATAGTTCGCGGCACAACAGCAGGTCAAATTATTCAGATGGCCCGAGATGCTGGCGCAAAGAATGTATATTTCGCATCAGCTGCGCCACCCGTTAGGTATCCCAATGTTTATGGTATTGATATGCCATCTGCGGAAGAATTGATCGCTCATAATCGAACCCAACAGGAAGTGTGTGATTTAATTGGCGCTGATCGAATAATTTTTCAAGAGCTGGATGATCTGATCGAATCAGCGCAGGCAGGTAATCCGGAGATTAAAGAGTTTGATGTTTCTTGTTTCACTGGAGAGTACGTCACTTCTGATATCACCCCAGAGTATTTGAATAGTTTGAAAAAGTCGCGATCAGACAAAGCAAAATCTAAGCGTAACTTGGATGACGATGAAAGTCAGTCTGATGAGGTATCACTGACTGCTTAGAAGTGGTTCTTTCGAGTCTAATAAAACTAGTCTTAACCAGCATTTTACCTTCGTCACGAAGATTTATTTGTGAAGGATAAAGTACGAATCTAGAAATACAAAGGAAAGGTTTGGTTTATCTGGACAGAGTCTTTGCCGCAGATCGTATCGTTAAGAAAAGCCCATAGCTTTTTTCGGCCTATGGGGCTTAGTCTCATTATTTTTAAGCACTTTCTTTATCATTAATTTTATTTTTATAATCAATCGCATCTACCGCAGCGATAGCGCACATATTGACGATGCCACGTACAGTAACAGAGTTGGTTAATACGTGAACAGGTTGACGCATACCGACCAGCATAGGTCCAACTGAGAGGCCTTCTCCGAGAACTTTGACAAGATTGTACGCAATATTTGCCGCATCTAAGTTAGGCATTATGAGTAAGTTTGCACTGCCTTTAAAGGTACTACTAGGAAAGACTCGAGCACGTAGATCATCAGACAAAGCTGCATCTGCCTGCATTTCACCCTCAACACTCAGTGACGGTTGACGTGATTTTAAAATATCGCATGCTTGACGAACTTTTTTTGATTGAGGATTTTGTCGGCCTCCAAAATTTGAGTGTGAGAGTAAGGCTACTTTGGGGATCATTCCAAAGCGATTTACAATCTCGGCACCGAGTTCTGCTGTTTCTGCGATGTGTTCTGCGGAAGGGTCTAAAGATACATGCGTATCTCCAAGGAAGTAGGTCCCATTATTAACCAGTAGTAGCATGATCGCTGAACAATCAGAAACACCTTCTCTTAGGCCAATAATAGAGTTGAGGTAACGTAAATGACGGGTATAACTGCCTTGTGCTCCACAGAGCATAGCATCCACTTCACCAAGCTTTACTAACATCGCTGCTAAGGCGGTGGCTCGTGTGCGTATAACAGTACGAGCATAGTCAGGCGAAACACCTTCGCGCTTCATCAGATCGTAATAGGCATCGACATGTCTTTCATAATTTGGATTATCCCCTGGATCGATAACTTCAAAACCTTCATTAATGGTTAGACGTAATCCTAAGGTTTTGATTGTTTTCTTAATCTCTTCAGGTCGCCCAATAATGATTGGGTAACAGATCTTGTCATCGATAATAACTTGTAATGCATTTAATACGCGTCTTGATTCTCCTTCAGCTAACACGACCCGTTGCATAGATTGTTGAGCGCGTTCAAAGACAGGTTTCATCGCCAGTCCAGAGCGGAAAACAAACTCTTGTAGTTTTCGGCGATAGGCGTGGAAGCTTTCAATCGGCTGTGTGGCGACACCACTATCCATAGCTGCTTTTGCGACTCGTAGTGGTAGTTGAATCATTAAACGAGGATCAAAAGGTTTCGGGATCAAGTATTCAGGACCAAATTTAAACGGCGTGCCTCCATAAGCGGCACTAACAATATCTGATGCTTCTTTTGTTGCAAGATCGGCTAAGGCCTCGACACAGGCAATTTTCATTTCTTCGTTGATTTCTGTCGCGCCAACGTCGAGTGCACCACGGAAGAGAAAAGGGAAGCAGAGGACATTGTTCACTTGGTTAGGATAATCAGAGCGGCCTGTTGCGATGACAGCATCTGGTCGAACTTCTTTAACTAACTCCGGTAGAATTTCTGGCTCAGGATTGGCCAAGGCTAATATAAAGGGAGACTTAGCCATGTTTTTAAGGTATTCGGGCTTAAGCACTCGTGGAGCGGAAAGGCCTAAAAATATATCGGCGCCATCGATCACTTCGCTGAGGGTTCTAGCCTCTGTGTCTTGCGCATATACAGATTTGTATTCATCCATCAAGGTTTCTCGACCTTTATAAACGACCCCTTCAATATCTACGACGGTGACATTTTCAACCTTGAGTCCCATGCTGACTAATAGGTTGAGACAAGCAAGTGCAGCAGCACCAGCTCCAGAACAAACCAGTTTTACATCTTCAAGCTTCTTATCGGCTAACTTAAGACCGTTGCGAATGGCTGCAGCAACACAAATAGCGGTGCCGTGTTGATCATCATGGAAGACCGGGATATTCATCTTTTCCCGTAGCCGTTTTTCGATCTCGAAGCATTCTGGTGCTTTTATATCTTCGAGGTTAATCCCACCAAAGGTTGGCTCCATCAAAGAGACGGCGTCAACAAATCGATCGACATCGGTAGTATCAAGTTCTAGATCAAACACATCAACATCAGCAAATTTCTTAAACAGAACAGCTTTACCTTCCATGACAGGTTTGGATGCTAACGGGCCTATGGCACCTAGACCAAGGACAGCGGTACCATTGGTAATAACTGCAACCAGATTACTACGTGCGGTAAGGTTACGTGCTTCAGCCGGATCTTTATCAATCTCAAGGCATGCTGCTGCGACGCCAGGAGAATAAGCCAACGCAAGATCACGTTGGTTGACCATATTTTTGGTGGCTCTTATTTCCAACTTACCAGGTTTTGGGTAACGATGATAATGCAGAGCGGCTTCGTCAAATTCGTCAGTCATTATTAAAAGTTCTATCCTTTATATATGAGTTGAGGTTAGGTATTTTTTGAATACAGTTAAATATAATAGCAGATCTTGTGTTTAGTACTGCTAAAAGATAATAAAATCAATAACGATCATAAAAACCCATCGAATAGGTTTAAATTTATCTTGTTCAAAAAGTCACTAATAATTGACAGACAAGCAGCGATATTCTAGTCTTTTGTCTATAGCGCCGATTTGATTCAATTCAGCTTGCAGGCGCGTAATAAATTTTGCTAAAGCGTGCGGCCTGCTTTAGTTTTCGCTAAATGCGGGTTTTTTTCGTTTTAGGCCGATGTATTTTCAGTAATTTTAGGTACTCAAGTGGCTCACAAAGAAAACGAATATAGTCTACAAACATTAGCGATCAGAGCAGGGCATCATAGAACTGCTGAGAGTGAACATGGCGAACCTATTTTCCCAACTTCTAGTTTTGTATTTGATAACGCGGCACAAGCAGCAGCGCGTTTTTCTGATGAAGAACCAGGTAATATTTATTCGAGATTTACAAATCCCACGGTTAGAATATTTGAAGAACGTTTAGCTGCATTAGAAGGTGCCGAACGTTGCATCGCAACATCTTCTGGAATGAGTGCGATCTTAAGTACTTGTTTAGGCCTTTTAAAGCAAGGCGATCACATCGTTTCTTCGCGAAGTATCTTTGGTACAACGGTAGGTTTGTTTAATGGCATTATCAGCAAGTTCGGCATTGAAACCAGCTTTGTGCCCTCGACTGATCTTTCGGCATGGGAAGCGGCTATACAACCGGGAACTAAATTCTTATTTTTAGAGACACCTTCTAACCCGTTAACAGAGATTGCCGATATAAAGGCGTTGGCTGATCTGGCTCATTCACGAGGATGTTTATTAGTTGTTGATAATTGTTTTTGTACGCCAGCTTTACAAAGACCATTGACCCTTGGTGCGGATATTGTGATCCATTCAGCGACTAAATATCTGGATGGCCAAGGGCGTTGTATAGGGGGCGCCATTGTTGGTAGTGAAGAACTGATCGGAGGATCAGTGTTTGGTATCTTGCGCACAGGAGGTACGACCATGAGCCCGTTTAATGCTTGGGTTTTTCTAAAGGGATTAGAAACCTTATCCATCCGTATGAAAGCACACTGTGAAAATGCAAGTATCCTTGCGAATTGGCTGCAGGAACAATCATTTGTAAAACATGTTCATTATCCGGGATTAAAAACACACCCACAGCATGAGTTAGCAAAACAACAACAGTCAGGTTTTGGTGGCATCGTTTCATTTGAAATTGACGGCGGAAAGAAAGCGGCTTGGAACTTGATTGATAGTACGAATGTATTTTCAATTACTGCAAATTTAGGTGATACAAAAAGTACCATTACACACCCTGGAACCACAACACATTGGAAGCTAACCGACAAAGAAAGGAAAGAAGCTGGTATTACTGAAGGTTTGATCAGGCTTTCTGTAGGGCTAGAAGATGTTGATGACCTCAAACGAGACTTAATTATATAGATAGGATGCAGTGCAGCAATGAAATGTATGATTGAGTAATAACTCAAAATAATTGCAATTCATAAAAAAATCTGTTTAAAATCACTTTCATCGCGGTAGCGATCCAACACAACATGACTCGGTACTGAGAAGTGCAGGGTCATTGTATCTTTAGCTATAGTGTCATCTTCGACGCATCGCAACGATAATATCGCCGCGAAACTTTACAAAAAACTTTTTAATTGAGGGAACGTGTACTTTTGCGATCTCTTGTTTTTGACAACTATAAAACTGAGGACATATAAAATGGCCGGACGTAACTTTCTCTTTATTCCTGGACCAACCACCATACCAAGGCGGGTTCAAAATGCTATCAATGTAGAACAAGAAGATATGCGAGCTCTCGACCTTCCTGAATTTACTAAACCACTTTATGCGGACATGAAAAAAGTCTTTAAGACTGAAACAGGTCGCGTATTTATTTTCCCTTCATCAGGCACTGGCGCTTGGGAATCTGCAATTACCAATACATTAAAGCCTGGAGACAAAGTACTTGCTTCACGTTTTGGCCAGTTCAGCCACTTGTTCATCGACTGTGCGAAACGGCTTGGAATGGAAGTTGTTGAAGTTGATTGTGAGTGGGCTGTTGGTACACCTGCAGATAAGTTTGCTGAAATTCTTGCTGAAGATAAAAACCATGAAATTAAAGCTGTCTTCGCGACTCACAACGAAACAGCAACGGGCGTAATGTCTGATATTAAAGCCGTTCGTGATTCTATTGATGCTTGTGATCACCCAGCTCTGTATTTCGTCGATACAGTAAGTGGCTTAGCTAGTCTTGACTTCCGCATGGATGAGTGGGGCGTTGATCTTGCAATTGCGGGTTCACAAAAAGGTCTTATGTTGCCTACTGGTTTAGGTATTCTTTGCGCGAGTGAAAAAGCATTAGAAGCAAATAAAACGGCTGAATGCCCACGTTGTTTCTTTGCTTGGGAAGATCAAATTGCAACAAATGATCTAGGTTATTTTCCTTACACACCTCCTATGAATTTATTACGTGGCCTACGTGAATCTATGAACATGTTGTTCGAAGAAGGTTTGGATAATGTCTTCGCTCGTCATACTCGCTTTGCGACGGCGACTCGAAAAGCTGTTGAAGCTTGGGGTTTGACTACGATCGCTAAAGAAGGTTGGCAGTCTGACACAGTAACAGCAGTCAAAGTGCCTGAAGGCTTTGATGGAAACGAAGTTGCTCGACATGCATACCGTCGTTACAACTTGGCACTATCGATTACGATCGGCCAGGTTATGGGGCAAGGTTTCCGTATCGGTCATATGGGTGACATGAATGAAATAATGTTGATGATCCCATTGAGCGGTGCAGAAATGACGATGAAAGATTTAGGTTATCCAATTGAGTTAGGCAGCGGTGTTGCTGCAGCTCAGGAATACCTATGCTCAACAGCTAAAGATCGTATCTAACATGGTTTTTTCTACCCCCTTCTTATTCGGAGGCGGGTGGTAACCGTAACCTAAAATTTAAATTTTTTTCTAATACTAAGCATAAAACTTAAGAGGTCTCACCATGAGTTTTACACAGTTCGAACAAGCACGCCCACGTTTACAAAGAAGTGAGCTCGCAGTACCCGGCTCTAACCCTGGAATGTTTGAAAAAGCCGCCGCATCGGATGCTGACTATATCTTTCTTGATTGTGAAGATGCGGTTATTCCTGATGATAAGGAGCAAGCTCGAAAAAATATTATTGAAGCATTAAACGATATCGACTGGGGCAACAAAACCATGTCGGTTCGTATCAATGGACTCGATACACATTATATGTATCGAGATGTTGTTGATATTGTAGAGCAGGCGGGTGATCGTCTCGATACAATATTGATCCCTAAAGTCGGTACAGCACAAGACGTACATGCTGTGGATATGTTGGTCACACAAATTGAAGAGGCCGTTGGTATTAAAGAAAAGATTGGTCTTGAATGTCTCATCGAAACAGCATTGGGTGGAGCGAATGTTATGACGATTGCTCAAGCCAGTTCACGTTTAGAAGCCTTCCACTTTGGTGTTGCAGATTATGCAGCTAGTCTACGTTCACGTACTACGGTTATTGGTGGTCTGAACCCTGATTATGTCTGTGATGGAAACCCAGCTGATCAGTGGCACGCTGCACAAGTAAATATGCTGACTGCATGCCGTGCATATGGCTTACGTGCTATCGATGGACCTTTCGGTGATTTCAGCGACCCAGAAGCATTCCGAGAAGCAGCACGTCGTGTTGCTGCTTTAGGTTATGAAGGTAAGTGGGCAATTCACCCATCTCAAATAGAATTAGCCAACGAAGTGATGTCTCCACCAGAAGCTGAAGTGACACGTGCAAGACGCGTACTTGAAGCACTGGCAGAAGCGGCTGCAGCCGGTAAAGGTGCAGCTCAACTAGATGGAAAAATGATTGATATCGCTTCTGAAAAAATGGCTCGTAATGTGATCGCTCAAGCCGATCAAATTGGTGCAAGAACATAATAATAGAAGAGGAAAACTATTATGGAAATCCATGAATATCAAGCTAAAGAACTCCTAGCGGAATTTGGCGTTGGTGTCGGACCTGGAGGCTTAGCCTACAGTCCCGAACAAGCCGTCTATCGTGCGAAAGAAATCGGTGGAGAGGTGTGGGCTGTTAAGGCACAAATCCATTCCGGAGCACGTGGTAAAGCAGGTGGCATTAAAATTTGTAAAACGGATGATGAGATCTGGGCTGCTGCTGATGAACTACTAGGTAAGCGTCTGATAACACATCAAACAGGCCCTCAAGGTAAAGTCGTTCATCGATTATATATTGAACAGGGTTGTGATATTAAGCGTGAGATCTATTTAGCATTCGTTTTAGATCGAGCGGCGGAACGTGTCACTGTTGTTGCATCATCAGAAGGTGGTATGGACATAGAACAATTGGCTGAAGAAAAGCCAGAGTCTATTATTAAGATCCATGTAGAACCGGCTGTTGGTCTACAAGACTTTCAAGCGCGAGAGTTAGCTTTCGCGTTAGGGCTTCCTGCGTCAATGATGAGTCAAGCAGTGACTACTTTCCAAGGCGCCTATCGTGCGATGCGCGATCTGGACGGTACGATGGTTGAGATCAATCCATTAGTTGTAACCGGTGATGGCCGATTATTAGCATTGGATGGCAAGATGTCTTTTGATGATAACGCCATGTTCCGTCACCCGAAACTCGCTGAGTTACGTGATAAATCGCAAGAAGATCCACGTGAAATGCAAGCAGCTGATCGTGGTTTAAGCTACGTTGGTTTAGATGGAAATATCGGTAACATTATCAATGGTGCGGGCCTCGCTATGGCGTCGATGGATATGATCCAACATGCTGGAGGCGAACCTGCTAACTTCCTTGATATCGGTGGTGGAGCTTCTGCTGAACGTACAGCAAAAGCCTTCCGTTTAGTTTTAGCGGATGAGAATGTAGAAACGATTCTCGTCAATATCTTTGCGGGAATAAATCGTTGTGATTGGATCGCTGAAGGTGTTGTTCAAGCGGTGCAAAAAATTGATATTGGTGTTCCTTTGATTGTGAGATTGTCAGGAACCAATGTTGAAGAAGGTCGCAAGATCATCAAAGACAGTGGTTTGGATATCATCATGGCAAATACTTTAAAGGAAGCTGCGGATAAATCCGTGGCTGCTTGGAAAGCTCATACTGGAAAGTCATAAACCACCGATAGGAGGATATAACAATGGCAATTTTATTAGATAAAAGTTCGAAGGTGATCGTACAAGGGTTCACTGGCCAAATCGGTACTTTCCATGCAGAGGAAATGATCGAGTATGGAACAAATGTAGTGGGTGGTGTAACGCCGGGTAAAGGCGGAACAACACATCTAGGACGACCTGTTTTTGATACGGTTAAAGATGCCGTCAGAGAGACTGGAGCAGATGCGAGTATCGTGTTTGTACCACCTCCCTATGCAGCAGATGGCATCATGGAAGCTGCTGATGCTGGCATTAAGTTTTGTGTCGCGATCACTGATGGTATTCCTGCACATGACATGATCCGTGTTAAGCGTTATATGCGTCGTTATAAAAAAGAAGAACGTATGGTTTTAACCGGCCCTAACTGTGCGGGCTCGATCAGCCCTGGAAAATGCATGATGGGAATTATGCCCGGTCATATTTATATGCCTGGACCTGTCGGTGTTGTAGGTCGATCAGGTACGCTGGGTTATGAAGCGGCTTCGCAGATGAAAGAAATGGGTATTGGTATTTCTACGAGTATTGGTATTGGTGGTGACCCCATTAACGGAAGTTCTTTCCGCGATCACTTCGAGCATTTTGAAGCAGATCCTGACACGAAGGTTATTATCATGATTGGTGAGATAGGTGGTCCTCAAGAAGTTGAAGCGGGCATTTATGCTAGAGATAACATGAGTAAGCCTGTTGTTGCCTATATTGCTGGTTTGACGGCTCCTAAAGGACGTCGAATGGGGCATGCCGGTGCGATCATTTCTGCTGTTGGTGAAAGTGCGGCTGAGAAAGTTGAACTACTACAAGAGATGGGCGTAACTATCGTTCCAACCCCGTCTGATTTTGGATCAACTGTCGCTAAGATTTTGGAAAAAGTGTAATAATTATTAAATAGTTATTTGCAAATGAAACGCTCATTAAGCACTTTTAAAGTGAGCGTTTTTTCCTGAAAAATTATTCGATAGTACAAAATAGATTAGAAAAATTTAGGAGTAGATCCCCAATGAGTAAACCTAAAGTTATAGTGACTCGACGATGGCCTGAAGCCGTTGAGAAACATATGAAAGAACTATTTGATGTCACATTAAACGTTGATGACATTCCAATGAATGTTGAGCAATTAAAAATAGCATTCCAAACCGCTGATGCAGTGTGCCCAACAGTGTCTGACAAGATCAGTGCTGATGTTATTAATGTTGAAAATAAAACAGCAAAAGTCATTGGAAACTTCGGGGTAGGTTTTAACCACATTGATCTCGGTGCGGCAAAATCGAATGATCTTGTTGTTACTAACACACCCGAAGTATTGACTGATTGCACAGCAGATACAGCGATGACCCTTATGCTGATGGCTGCTCGCCGAGCGGGTGAAGGCGAAAGACATGTTCGAACTAAGGCATGGAAAGGTTGGCGTCCGACTCACATGATGGGAACAAAAGTCACGGGTAAAACATTAGGCTTGATCGGCTTTGGTCGAATTGCGCAAGCGATGGCTCATAAAGCTCACTTCGGTTTTGGTATGAAGATTTTTTTCTTCGATCCATATCCGCCAGAAGCTGAAGTCATTAACAAATTTGGTGCGATCCAATGTGATACTGTTGAAGATGTTTTGAAACAAGTTGACTTCGTTTCCTTACATTGCCCAGGTGGTGGTTCAAATACAAATTTAATGAATGCTGAGCGCTTTTCGGTCATGAGAGATACTGCAATATTGATCAACACTGCACGCGGTGATGTTGTTGACGAGCCTGCACTTGTGGAAGCCCTAAAGTCAGGTGCAATTAAAGCAGCTGGTTTAGATGTCTTCGCCCAAGAACCGACGGTGACGGAAGAGCTACTAACGATGGAAAATGTTGTTACATTGCCACATTTAGGTAGCGCTACGGAAGATACTCGAGTTGCTATGGGAATGCGAGTCGTTGAAAACCTACAAGCATTTTTTGCAGGTGAACCGCTTCGAGATAGAGTTGTATAAATATCAACTTTACTTGAATAACTGTAGGAGTACAGCGTGTTAGAAAAGGAACAAACAATAGCCGAACGAGTAGCAAGTTATGCGGATGACACTGTTGCTTTATTATTTGAAACATTAATCGAAGTACTTGAAAACCGGCAGCCAGAAGTTGTGCCTGTGCTCAAAGGTGAGAAAGAAATTTCTACGGATGAAGATTACCTGTTGCCTGTTTTGCAGGCACAGGGGATCTGGTTTCAACTACTGAATATCGCCGAAGAAAATGCCGGTATGCGTCGTCGTCGCTTGATCGAAACTGAGCGTGGTGGATTTGAAGTGAACGGTTCGTTTGCGCATATTGTTCATCGAGCTAAAGAAGCCGGTCTATCGGGTGATGACTTTCAATCGTTATTCGATTCGGCAAGAGTTCGCCCTGTGATCACGGCACATCCTACCGAAGCTAAGCGGGTTTCTGTGCTTGAAATCCACCGCCGTATTTACTTGTTACTGATTCAGCTTGATAACACGCGCTGGACACCAAGAGAGCGTAAAGCATTAGTTGATGCTCTGAGAAATGATATTGATTTGCTTTGGTTGACGGGTGAGTTACGTTTAGAAAAGCCGAGTGTTGAGCAAGAGGTTGCTTGGGGATTACATTTCTTTAAAGAATCTCTATTTGCTCGTGTACCAGAACTGTTGGAAAAATTAAAAATAGCTTTGCGTGCAGAGTACCCGGAACATACTTTTAGCTTGCCTGCTTTTTTCCAATTTGGTTCTTGGATAGGTGGTGATCGAGATGGTAATCCATTTGTGACCAATGAAGTCACTAGGAAGACCTTGTTTCGTTATCGTCGTGCAAGTTTACAGCGATATAAAGAGCAGCTTAACGATTTTGCAGGTAAGTTAAGTGTTGCAAAACACGCGTTAGATATTCCTGTATCTTTTCAGAATAAATTGAAGAAACAACTAAGAAGTTCAGGTAAAGGTAAGAAAATTTCAGGTAGAAACCCCGGCGAGGTTTTTCGTCAATTTGCTGTTTGTATGTCGCTGAAACTTGATGAAACGATCAAAATGGCTGAACAGGATGATATACCAGGAAGTGAAGATTTTGCCTATCACACAGCAGATGAATTAATTGCAGACCTAAAGGCGATGGAAGCGGCATTGATTTCTTCTGAGAGTGCAGAGCTAGCAAGAATAATGTTGCTGCCATTACGCCGAGAAGTTGAAACGTTTCGTTTTAAAACAGTCAGTTTAGATCTGCGCCAGAATTCAACGATTACCAATAATACTTTGCGAGCTATTTGGGCTGCGGTGACAGGGACGAGTATTTCAAAATGCCCTAATACCGAGTCAGAAGAATGGAAAGAATGGCTCTTGTCGGAGTTGTCACGCCCATTGACGTATGACATTCGTTTTCGTGATCTTCCTGCCGATGCACAAGAAACCATTGAGTTGATGCAACTGATCGCTGAAACACGAAGTAAGATGGATAAAGAAGCGATTGGCTGCTTTATCTTGAGTATGACGCGGAGTGCAACAGATATTCTGGGTATTTACCTACTTGCCAAGTATGGTGGTCTTTTTAAGGATGCTCGTGGCGTTAAGTCCTGCTCAATTGCCATTGTGCCTTTATTCGAAACTATTGAAGATTTGAGAATAGCACCTGATGTTATGCGCGAATTATTTGCGCTGCCACTGGTAAAGCGATCGATTGCTGAATGTGGTGGCTTCCAAGAAGTCATGATTGGTTATTCTGACTCGAATAAAGATGGCGGTTATATGACGTCTAACTGGGAGTTAACTTCCGGCCAGAAAAAACTGACGGCTGTCGGAGAAGAAACAGGCATTTCTATCTCATTCTTTCACGGACGTGGTGGTTCAGTCAGCCGTGGGGGTGCTCCGACAGGCCAGGCGATTGCTGCCCAACCTGCAGGCTCTGTTCATGGGCAATTACGGATCACAGAACAGGGTGAAGTGGTGTCATCTAAGTTCGCTAACAAGGGAACGGCAGCATATAACATGGAGTTACTCGCTGAGAGCGTCATCGCGCATTCTTTAATGTCACAAAAAGAACATGAGCTTACACCTAACCCTGATTTTGATGAGGCCTTGGCATTATTATCATCGGAGTCTTATCAAGCTTATCGAGAATTGGTTGAAGTCCCTAAACTGATTGACTATTACGCTGCTGCAAGTCCTGTCGAAGAGTTAGCATTACTGAATATTGGTTCACGACCTGCACGTCGCTTTGGGGCTAACTCACTATCTGATCTACGAGCAATTCCTTGGGTTTTTGCATGGACTCAAAACCGTCACCTTGTCCCTGGCTGGTATGGGCTCGGTACAGCACTTGAAACTTTTTTAAATCAGAACGATGCTGAAAATGCAAAATTATTGCGCACAATGTTTGAAGAGTCACGTTTGTTTAGATTGGTGATCGACGAAGCAGAAAAGACATTAATCCAAGTCGATATGGGCATTGCTCGTGAGTATGCTGATCTGGTTCAGGATGATGAACTACGAGAGAAAGTTTTCTCTATGATCTCAACTGAATATAAGCGGACAGTTGAGCAGGTTCTTCGTGTCTCTGGTGGTGCTGAGTTAGCCGATAGGTTTCCGCGTTTTAAACGAAAATTAAACCGACGTCTTTCTACCATAAATCAGATAGGAAGAGAGCAAGTTGGTTTGATCAAGCAGTTTCGTGGCTCGGATAATACGGGTGAAGAGAAACAAAAAGAACTCGTGCTTCTACTCTTATCGATTAACTGTATCGCATCAGGGCTAGGTTGGACAGGATAGTTAGGCAATAAAAAGCCTGTTGATAATATATCATCAACAGGCTTGGAATAAAAAAGTACGCAACAAGTGATTGTTGCGTACAAAAAACCAGCAATTACATAGAGGAGGTCATGATAAAAAATTGCGGTTTGGTGCTTAAACTGGTCATCTAATCTTGTTTATATCTATCCTAGATAATACTCATTAAAAGCAGGATTAAATTAAGTAATGGAGCGGTTAATTCCTTAGTAATTCACTCAACATTACTGCGATGCAACATAGGTTATTGTTTTTCCATTTGCATTGCAATAAGCATTCTGGTTAATATATTGTTTCATTATAGGAAATAAAGTAGTTATGGATAAACTTGTAAGTATGAAAGTCTTTTCTCGTGTCGCTAAACTAGGCAGTTTTTCTGCTGCGGCTGAGGATCTTGGTATTTCTAAAGCAATGGCTTCCAAGCATATAACTGCATTGGAGGGCACGCTTGATGTTCGTTTATTAAACAGAACAACAAGAAAAATCAGCTTGACTGAGGTCGGTGCAGCCTACCGAGAACGTGTTAAGCATATTCTGGCGGAAATTGAGGAGACAGAACTATCTGTTTCTCAGCTGAATACGGAGCCGAAAGGAACGTTGAAAATGATGGCTCCAAGCTCATTTGGTGCATTTCACCTTTCAAGAGCAGCCGCAGATTTTATGGATGAATATCCAGATATCAATGTAGAACTCATCTTGAGTGATCGAGAGGCCGATCTCGCAGAAGAAGGGCTAGATCTTTCATTTAGTGTTGGTGAGCTAGGTGATTCTAGCCTGATCGCTCGAAAAGTTGCTTCAGCAAGAATGGTGGTTTGCGCATCTCCAGAATATTTAGAGAAACATGGGGAGCCAAAAACTCCAGATGATCTTACAAAGCATTCTTGTTTGCTATTTACGCCACGTTTTCCTTGGACTGAGTGGGTTTTTAGTCAAAACGGTGAAGAGCATAAGGTTAAAGTTTCTGGCTGTTTGAAGTCAAATGTTGGTGACACTCTCCGAGTCGGCGCGATTAAAGGGCTAGGTCTGATTCAACAGCCAACCTATATGGTAGGACAGGATATTAAGCTTGGGCGCCTTAAAGTCGTGCTTGAAGAATATGAACCCGCGGAAAGGCCGATTAATGTCATGTATCTACATCGCCGCCACCTTTCTGCAAAAGTAAGAGTGTTTGTTGATTTTTTGATCCAACGTTTTCAGCCAATTCCTTATTGGGATGAATGGACAGCTTGATCATCAACATTATGGCTGACGGCCAACTAAGGATGCCATAATCAAACCTGCTAGAAACCAACCGATAGTGATATCTGCAATCATTATTATTGTGTAGCTGGAATCAAATCCCCACCAGATCCAGTTTGGAACGTGCCCGAGTAGGGCACCAGTCATTCCTACCATGACGATAAAGAAGACCCGCGCTAGGTAGCTCAATTCAGAGGTGCAGGCAAGCAGCGTCACTATCAGTAAGCTTACAATGATGTTATTGATATAGGCATACTTCATTGAATCTTGCATGTTTGTCATATTTTCTGCGGATTGGAATGAAATGAAAGCAAGATGACTTTTATTATTAGAAAAGTTACTTATTTCTGGGTTAGGTAATATTGATTCTAGGCTGGTGTTATATTTCTGCTTAGGAATTAAATAAATACCATCTTGATTGATATTATTCGTGATGGCCTTGACGACAATTTCTTCATTATCAAGCTGCTTTATGGTTTGTTGATGCCAAGGTAAGACCATCCAAGAGAAACTATTCCAAGCAAAGAAAATTGTTGCGCCGAGAATCGTTGCGAACAGAATTTTGAACATTTTATTATCCTCCGTCTGTTGTTTTTAGTGTAACCTTCTACCAAATAACATTTTGTGTCAATATTCTGATAGCTAAGGCAGTCAATATACCCCCTTGAATATAAAGAGAATTTAAGTGCAAAGACTCAAAGATAAGATAAGAAATATTCCTGACTTCCCGGAAGCAGGCATCCAGTTCAAAGACATCACTCCTCTGTTAAAAGATCCTTCGACATTGCGTCTCGCAGTGCATCAGTTAATCTTTCCTTATCTAGGAGAAGAGATAACGGCTGTAGCAGGCATGGAAGCGCGAGGATTTATTTTTGGTAGTCTCGTCGCATGGGAATTAGGTGTTAGCTTTGTGCCGTTACGAAAACCTGGAAAGCTTCCATCAAGCGTCGAAACTGCGTCTTATGATCTTGAATATGGATCAAGCAATCTAGAAATACATACGGATGCTTTGTCGAAAGACGATAGAGTTTTGTTGATAGATGATCTGATCGCGACGGGTGGAACAGCAGCTGCCAGCTGCCAGCTGATTGAAAAGCTCGGGGCTGAAGTGGCTGCTTGTGCTTTTATCGTTGAGTTAGATGAACTGAAGGGGAGGGAGCAGTTATCAGGTTATCGTGTCCACTCTCTGCTCCATTATTGATACCAAATTTAAGTGAAGGTAATCTCTTATCGGGATAAGAATACGTATCCAGCACGCTTATTTTAGCGGAGTTTTGCTTGCTATTGCGGTGCTTTAATAACCATTAGAATACAATGGAAGCAAAGGTTAGTCTTTAACTTATCAAAGGGTTTTCCTTTAATCTACTGTAATACAGTAAGTTGCTAACTATATTTATTCTAAGTTGAGGTTAGATAAAAAAGGCCAGTAAGATAACTCACTGACCTTTTTGTTCTTTATTGATATTTTAAAAATCTATTTCGAGTGAAATAGATTTCGTTATAACTGAAGTCTAGAAAAGACCGGTGATGTTGCCATCATCATCAATATCAATACGTTCTGCTGCAGGAACCTTCGGTAAACCGGGCATAGTCATCATGCTACCAGCAATGGCAACGATAAAGCCTGCACCATTGTTTAAACGTACCTCAGTAATATGTACGTTATGACCTTCTGGTGCGCCTTTAGCCATTGGATCGGTAGAAAAAGACATCTGTGTCTTTGCCATACAAATAGGGTAAGAGCCATATTCTTCATTCCAATCTTCCAGTTGTTTTTTAACTTTAGGATCGGCTGAAATACTTCCTGCTCTATAGACCTTGGTTGAGATCGCTTCAATCTTATCCCAAAGAGGCATATCGTCATCATAAACATAGGTATGTTGACCAGGTTTATTCTCAACAACATCAACAACGGCATTGGCTAAACCTTCCGCACCCGCACCACCATCAGCCCAATGTTTAGAAACCACGGCTTTAACACCAAGTTCTTCACAACGTTTCTGTAGCACTGCAAGTTCGGCATCCGTATCGAGAGTGAAATGATTGATACACACAACGCAAGGTAAGCCATAAACATCTTGGATGTTTTCTATATGACGTTCCATGTTGATCATACCTTTCGCAAGCGCATCAACATTTTCTTTGTTGAGCTCATCTTTAGCGACACCGCCGTGGAATTTCAGTGCACGAACGGTTGCAACTAATACAACGGCTTTAGGGTTCAAGCCCGCCATACGTGTCTTTATATCAATGAATTTTTCAGCACCAAGATCGGCACCGAAACCACCTTCAGTGATCACATAATCAGCCAGTTTTAAACCTGTTTTCGTCGCTGTTACTGTATTACAACCATGAGCAATATTGGCAAAAGGTCCACCGTGGATAATGGCGATATTATTTTCTAAGGTTTGTACGATATTAGGCTTGATCGCATCTTTTAATAATGCAGCCATTGAACCTTGGGCATTTAGATCACGTGCGTACACCGCTGTTTTATTGTCACGTTTGTAACCAATAACAATGCGACCAAGTCTTTCCTTCAGATCTGCACGACTGGTTGCAAGGCAAAGGATCGCCATGATTTCTGATGCAACAACGATATCGAAACCATCTTCGCGTACATATCCATTTGCAGGTCCGCCTTGGCCAATGGTGATCTTGCGTAATGCACGATCATTCATATCAACCACTCGTTTCCACTGGATACGACGCGGGTCAATTCCAAGTTCGTTACCGTGGTTTATGTGATTGTCGATCATGGCTGAAAGTAAAGCATGAGCAACGCCGATGGCGTGGAAGTCACCTGTGAAATGCAGGTTGATATCTTCCATCGGTACAACTTGAGCATAACCACCACCAGCGGCACCACCTTTCATACCGAAACATGGACCCAGTGAAGGCTCACGCAGACACATGATTGTTTTTTTGCCGATACGGTTCAGGGCATCTCCCAGACCAACGGTAGTGGTAGTTTTGCCTTCTCCTGCTGGAGTTGGACTAACCGCAGTAACTAAAACTAAGTTCCCATCTTCTTGATCTTTGAGGCTTTCAACATAATCCAAGGATAATTTGGCTTTATAATGGCCGTATGGATCAAGATGTTTAGCATCGATACCGAATTTCTCACCGGCGAGACTGATAATGGGTTGCATTTTAGCTTTTTGTGCTATTTCAATATCTGACATGATATTGTTCCTCTCTAATTAGACATTACTCTTTAACATCAATTTATCTACCAATTGTTGAGCTCCGACTAACTAATATTAAATAAAAAGAAACCAAAACTACGCATTATTTTTTAAAAAATAATGCGTATCCTGAAAGTAAAATATTTTTTGTCTGTGGTGTGAAACACCTCAAACAGACCATGCTATTCTATCCCTATCATTAATAAATCCCTAATCTATGAAAATGGTTGATCTTCTCGAACGACTCCGCCTCAGACTGGCCGGTTTTAATGCACAACCTTTATTGGCTTTATTGGGGTTGATTAGTGGCTTGATTTCGGGCGTTATTATTATTCTTTTTCGTAAAGCGATCGAAATATCTCAGACGGGAATATTGCCAGATCAACGCGCCGGAGAGAGCACTGAGGACTTTGAATTGTTGTCGATGGCCTGGCGCTTCTTCTTGCCAGTCTCGGGTGGTTTGATACTGGCGTTAATGCTGTTCTTTTTCTCACGTCCTGGTTATCGGTTTGGTGTCGTTCATATTATGGAACGTTTAGCTCATTTTGAGGGCAACCTACCAATACGAAATGCTGTTCTGCAATTCTTTGGTGCCATTGTAGCTTTAGTTTCTGGACAGTCTGTCGGGCGAGAAGGGCCAAGTGCACATCTGGGAGCTGCAGGTTCTAGCTTACTGGGGAACTACCTCTTACTGCCGAATAATAGCATTCGAACTTTGGTTGCATGTGGAACGGCTGCAGCAATAGCGGCATCGTTTAATACGCCGCTTGCAGGAGTGATTTTTTCGATGGAGGTGGTGATGATGGAATATTCTATCGCCGGTTTTACACCCGTCATATTAGCGGCTGTTAGTGCAACCGCTTTGACCCGTTGGGTCTATGGCTCAGAGCCAGTATTTTCTGTTCCCCCTTTAGAAATGTATTCGATGATGGAGTTTCCGATCATCCTTATTATGGGCATTGTGCTGGGTGCGTTAGCGGCAGGTTTCATCAGCTTGTTACATTGGGTTACTGAAAATAATAGCGCTCTTCCTGTCTGGCGGCGCATGATTATTGCGGGTGTTGGTGTCGGGCTTTGTGGAATGTTTGTACCGGAAGTTATGGGAATAGGCTATGACACGGTAAATAACGCTTTACATGGTAATGCGGCATTAGGAGGCTTGTTGTTGATAGTCTTTTTTAAGGTGCTTGCAACCTCATTAAGTATTGGTCTGGGAGTTCCCGGAGGGTTAATCGGACCAACCTTGTTTATGGGGGCAACAGCCGGTGGTGTTATTGGCTTATTAACAGGTTATATTCCGATGGAAGTATCTCATCCTGGTTTTTATGCCATGCTTGGAATGGGGGCGATGATGGGAGCCTGTTTACAAGCACCACTAGCGGCATTGGTGACCTTACTTGAATTAACCGCAAACCCACATATTATTTTGCCGGGTATGTTAGCGATTGTTAGTGCAAATTTAACAGCAAAAGAATTGTTTTCAAAAGACTCTATCTTTATTTCACAGATCAGAGCATTTGGTTTGGATTACCGTAATGATCCCGTCGCTCAGTCCCTACGTCGATTAGCGGTGGCATCAGTAATGGATCGCGAATATGTAACGACTAAACAAGTTATTGATATAGGGCAGGCTAAGGAATTACTTCAGGGAGCTCCTCGCTGGATTATTATTGAAAAGGATGAAAGTAAACTAAGAATGCCTGCGACAGATCTAGCGCGTTTCTTAGAAGAATATAATGGAGAAGAGGCAATAGACTTGATGGAGATCCCTTCACAAAGACAGCAACTAGGAGCTGTACATATACGTGCAACCTTGCAAGAAGCAAAAGAAATTATGGAGAAGTCTCAAGCAGAGGCGCTTTATGTAAAACGACCGATAGCGCCATTGGTTGATCGTATTTATGGTATCGTTGATAAAGAAGCGATTGAAAAAGGTTACCGCTTGTAAAATTATGAAAGTAGAGCAGAAACCTCTCAAGTTTTTGCATAGAATGACGACCTTATGCGTTAGTGTTGATATTTTTGAGAGAGGACTCTCTA
This sequence comes from uncultured Pseudomonadota bacterium, assembly GCA_913058255.1. GTDB lineage: Bacteria > Pseudomonadota > Gammaproteobacteria > CAJXQU01 > CAJXQU01 > CAJXQU01. The sequence continues at coordinate 46,202 of CAJXQU010000005.1, forward strand.
AGAGAGTTTCTCAAAAGTATGACAAGGCTGTGAATAACTAATATTAAGCGAATAAATTTAAAGGATGGAGTTGAATGAAAAAATTATTGATCGGTGCTGCGGTAGCAGTCCCTGTTATATGGGCTGGTGCTACTTGGGGTATTTCAAATAAAACTGAAAGTGTCTTTGATGACATTATTACGAAGTCAAATGAGGATCTCTCCAATAAATTTCCTTTTGTCGTGATCGAAAAACAAGCATATACCAAAGGATTTACGAGTAGTACTGCTCAATCTGTGATGAAGGTTAATTCTGAATATTTTGGTGACAGCGATAAAGGTAAAGATTTTAGCGTGACATTTAACCATACGGTATTTCATGGTCCGGTAATGAAAACTCCATATGGGCTTACAACGGGTTCAAGTTATGTTTACACAACCATCGATCAGACAGCATTACCTGTCGAAGTTTCATCGATACTCAAGGTTTTGTTCGATGATAAAGAACCACTTATTTCGGGTATGAAGACTGGGCTGGGTGGTGGTGTGAGTGTTGATTTTGAAGTGTCTCCAATATCTTTAAATCAAAGTAAGATTTCGAGCCTAAAGGCAAGCGAGTTAGACATTGATCCAGAGCAACTAGAGCATTTTTCTTTTACAGGAATCACGGGGCATTTAAAGACAGATAAAGTTAGTTCGTATGCTAAGGGCGATGTGAAGTTCGGTGCGTTAGAGCTAAAAGGCAAGGATGGCGGTGAAATGCTAACTTTGAAGCTGAAGGAGTCAATCATGAAACTCGATGTATCTGAGTTTTATAACGGCACAGCGCTTGACGGTACCGTAGATATGGAAATTCCTGAGTTCTCTGTTGCTAAAGGTGATAATGAAGGCGTGACAATAACTGGAGTGACAATCCACACCGATACTACAAATCAAGGCGGTAGTAATTTAAGTGGGAAATTTACTCTCGGCGTAGATAAATTACTCCTCAACATTCCGGATGCTCCATTTAAACTGCCTGTGTCTGCTATCAATTTAGCTGGCGAAGTTAATAGTCTTGATACAGCTGCGGTGAAAAAAGCAATTGATCTTGGCAGTGAGTTGCAAAAGACGCAGTTTGCGATGTTTAAGAATGACTTCTCAGAAGAATCTTTCGAAGAGATGGCAAACAAATCTATGGCTTATGTAAATGCTATCGGCGAAATGGTTAAGCAAGGAACGGAGCTTAAGTATCAGATCGATATTAACAATGAGACTGGTGAGTCACAACTTAAGCTTGATCTAAACTACGCAGAAGCCAAAAAGCTATTTGACTTAAAAACGGTTAAAGAATTGGTTACAGCGCTATCCGGGCAGTTGAATATCTCTATTGGAAAAGGCATGATTTCTGGTACGCCTTTAGAAGAAGCGATAGGCATGCCTGTTGCTATGGGGTTCGCGGTTGATAAAGAAAAGTCCTATGAGCTAGTGGCAGACTTGTCATCTGGTGAACTCAAGGTGAATGGGGAACCTATGCCTGTCCTTGATATGGTCGGTGATCAACCATTACCATGGGAAGAGCTTAAAGATTCTTTTAAGTAAGTAGCACTTTAAAAGCTGAAACAAAAAAGGCCTCTATAATTAAGAGGCCTTTTTTATACATAATCATTTCTGCGCTTGGGTATTATAATTTTAGGCCAGCATTCTATCTCTATCCGTGACTCTGTCATGGATAGAATCAAGATCATTGATAGCCTCTAACAGCGCTATGATATTTGGGAAGCGTTGCATAGGATTTTTAGCGAGTAGTTGATCTATGATAGGTTGAAACTCTCTTAGAAGCGGTGGAAGCTTAGGAATGGGATCGTTTAAATGAGAATAAAAAATTTTCATTAATGAATTTCCACGGAAAGGTTTTTTACCCGTTAACATCTCATAGAATACGGCCCCTAGACTATAAAGATCAGAACGATGATCGATTCCATTGTTGTCGATTTGTTCCGGACTCATATAGTAGGGTGAACCGAGAATCACGCCTTGCAATGTTAAGCCGTAAGATTTCTCCATCACTCTTGCAATACCAAAATCAGAAATAGCTAAGGTATTATCTTCACGGACTAAAATGTTCCTTGGCTTGATATCGCGATGCACAATGTTTCTTTGATGGACAGTCTCTAATCCATATGCAATTTGACGTAGATAGTGGACGGCTTGGAGCGCGGTGACATTATTGGAAATTTTATGAGACAGATCACCCACAGGAAAATATTCCATGATAATACAAGAATAATCTTTATCTAGGTGTCGACCTAGAATATTGGCCACATTAGGATGGTTTAGATGATGTAAGAGTTTGTATTCTTGAACGAAACGTTTGATCAAGCTGATATCATCAGAATCACTAGAGTCAAACTCTAGAATTTTAATAGCAACTTCTTGCTGCGTTTTTGTAGATTTAGCCAAATAGATTGAAGACATACCCGTACGTGAAATTCGTTTAATCAAGTCATGTTCGGGTACGGTATAAGGACTGGTGTTGATCATAATTCAAAATTATTTCTATTCTTATTTTTGCCAGTTTATTTATGCTACAAAGAGAGGAACAGCTCTTCATGGAAGGTTTATCGGCGGCTTCAGTCGAACCTTGAATTAGTTAACTATATGAATTATCAGTCAAATGAATAAAAAGGCATATATAAGCTTGAATAAATAATGGGTTGCGGGTAGTATTTGCGCCTGACAAGTGCGGGGTGGAGCAGTCTGGCAGCTCGTCGGGCTCATAACCCGAAGGTCGCAGGTTCAAATCCTGCCCCCGCTACCAATCAAAAAAAGGCCCCGGGATCGGGGCTTTTTATTATGTGGGATTTGTAGATGTATAATGATGGTTCACCACTGTATAAAATGCTTGACTCCAGCATTCGAGGATTGGGTTATGAACTGTTAGGTTTTGAACAGGTTCAAGATGCAGGCGGTGCAGTTTTAAGGATCTATATCGATCACGAAAATGGTATCGTGGTAGACGACTGCGGTATTGTCAGCCGCCATATTAGTGGTGTGCTGGATGTTGAAGATCTAGTGAAGGGACAATATTTTCTTGAAGTTTCCTCGCCAGGTATTGACCGGCCGTTGTTCAAGCTGGAACATTATGAAAAATTCTCAGGTTCAGTGGCCAAGATTAAGCTAAGCAGGATGTTGGATGGTAGACGCAAGTTTCAAGGTGAATTGCGTGGGATAAATGATCAGAATATAGTTATTATCCTTGCTGGTTCTACTGGACATGAAGATGAGACGCAAGAGATTAGCATTCCTTTTAATATGATCGATAGCGGGCGAATTGTACCTGACATCTAAACTGAGAAGTATGACGACAAGAGTGATGATATGAGTAAAGAAATTCTGACAGTTGTTGATGTAGTCTCCAATGAGAAAGGGGTATCCCGAGAGGTTATCTTTGAAGCTCTGGAAGAAGCTTTAGCTACATCTACTAGAAAAGCAAATGTTGAAGATATCGATGTTAGAGTCAATATCGATCGTGAATCAGGTGAATATCAAGCATTTCGCCGTTGGGAAGTTATCGATGGGGATGCGCCCGTTATCACAGAAGATGGTGAAGTTGATGAGTTTATTCCTGAACGACAAGTTTTTCATGAAGATATTGTAAAAGAAAAACCAGAATTAAAAATCGGTGACTTCATTGAGGAGTTTATAGAGGCAGAAGAGTTTGGTCGGATAGCGGCGCAAACAGCTAAACAGGTTATTGTCCAAAAGGTTAGAGAAGCTGAACGAGCCCAAGTTGTTGATGCTTATAAAGACCGAGTCGGCGAATTGATTATGGGCACGGTTAAACGTGTTGATCGTGGAAATGTTATTCTTGATCTTGGCGGTAACGCTGAAGGATTCATTGCGCGAGAAGAAATGATTAACCGAGAAACGGTTCGTTCAGGCGACCGAATTCGAGGTTATTTGAAAGAAGTTAGGTCTGAAAAGCGTGGGCCACAATTGTTTGTTAGCCGTACGGCTAGTGAATTGCTGGTCGAGTTATTTAAACTTGAAGTACCTGAAATTAGTGAAGGTCTGATCGAACTATTGGGTGCGTCACGTGACCCAGGTCTAAGAGCTAAAATTTCTGTTCGTTCTGAAGACCCGCGAACGGATCCTGTTGGTGCTTGCGTTGGTATGCGTGGCTCTAGAGTACAAGCTGTTTCCAACGAGCTTGGTGGTGAACGAGTAGATATCATATTGTGGGATGATAATCCTGCTCAATATGTTATTAACGCGATGGCACCTGCTGAGGCGTTGTCTATAATTGTTGATGAAGATTCTCACAGTATGGACGTAGCAGTCGCAGATGATCAACTTTCTCAAGCGATTGGACGAGGTGGACAAAATGTCCGGTTAGCAAGTCAGTTAACAGGCTGGCAGATCAATGTTATGACGGAAGCGGAAGCTGCTGAGAAAAGTGAAGGTGAGGCTCGTAAAACACTGGATACATTTACCACTTTTCTTGATGTTGATGAAGAAATTGCAAATATTTTGGTTCAGGAAGGCTTCACGACTATTGAAGAAATTGCCTATGTTCCTGAAAGTGAAATGTTGGATATTGAAGAATTCGACGAAGATCTTGTTAAAGAGATCCGTGGTCGTGCAAAAGATCTCTTGCTAACAAGAGCTATCGCTAATGAAGAAGAAATTGGTGATGCAAAACCGGCAGAAGATCTTCTGGCAATGGATGGTATGAACGAAGATTTAGCTTATGTTCTTGCCGGTCGTGGTGTTCTCACGATGGAAGATCTCGCAGAGCAGGCAACCGATGATCTGTTAGATATTGAAGGCATTGATGAAAAACGTGCAGGTGAATTAATCATGACTGCACGTAAACCGTGGTTTGAGAATGAGGGTGAAGACGTCTAGAACTTAATTTTTTTAGTATTTTATTAAAGTTAAGTTTTCGAAAAATTCCGGAATAAAAAAATGGCAGATGTAAGTATTAAAGATTTTGCTGGCGTAGTTGGTATTTCAGTAGAGCGACTATTAGTTCAGCTCAAAGAAGCGGGTGTAGCTGCAAAAAAAGCAGATGAATCAATTACCGATGATGAAAAGACTAAGTTGCTCTCACATCTTCGCCATATGCATGGAAAAGATGATGAGGCGACTACAACCGTATCTGAACCTAAAAAAGTAACTCTCAATCGAAAAACGGTCAGTGAAATTAGTCAACCGGGCACACGTACAACCTCACGCGCTCGCACAAGTGGTCGAACGGTTAGTGTCGAAGTTAGAAAAAAACGAACCTATGTCAAACGTAGCGTTATTGAAGAACAAGAGCAAAAACGCATCGATGAAGAACAGGCAAAGCTTGATAAAGTTCAAGCCGAAAAAGATGCTGAAGAAACTGCTATTCGTTTGAAGCAGGAAGAAAAAAATAAGGCTATAGAAGAAGCTGAAGCAAAAGAAAAAGCGGAAGCTGAAGCAAAAGAAAAAGCAATCGAAGATGCTAAAACCACAGAGTTAGCTAAGCAAAAAGCTTCAGAAGAGGCGAGTAAAAAAGCGACTTCACCTGTAGCAGCACCAAAAGCACTGGATGCTAAACCAAAGCGTGGTGCCGCTAAAGATGATAAGAAAAGCAAAACACGTTATGGCGGACGTAATGAGCTACACGTTGCTGGAAACAAAGCAGGTAAACGACGGAACAAACAAACTCGACGACGATCGGTATCTCCTTCTGAGACTAAGCATGGTTTTGAAAAGCCAACGATTGATATGGTTCATGATGTAGAGGTTCCTGAGAATATCTCAGTATCAGAACTTGCTAAGAAAATGTCGATTAAGTCAGCTGAAGTTCTTAAAGTTTTGATGAATCTTGGGACAATGGCGACAATTAACCAAGCATTAGACCAAGAGACAGCAATATTAGTAGTAGAAGAGCTTGGCCATAATGCTAAGTCTATTAGTGACAATGCGTTGGAAGAAGAAGTTCAAGTGGAGACTCAACCTGAGGGTGAGTTGGTTTCACGAGCACCTGTTGTCACAATTATGGGACATGTTGATCACGGTAAAACTTCCTTGTTGGACTATATTCGATCAGCGAAAGTCGCGACAGGCGAAGCGGGCGGAATAACACAGCATATTGGTGCCTATAATGTTGAGTCTTCACATGGTTCAATTACATTTTTAGATACGCCAGGACATGCCGCTTTCAGTGCAATGCGTGCACGTGGTGCGAATGCAACAGACATTGTCGTGTTGGTTGTCGCCGGTGATGATGGTGTAATGCCACAAACGATTGAAGTTGTACAACATACGAAAGCTGCTGGCGTTCCTATGATTGTTGCAGTGAATAAAATGGACAAAGAGGGTGCTGATCCTGATCGTGTTAAAAACGAATTATCAGCGCAAGAGGTTATCCCTGAAGATTGGGGTGGTGATACTCAGTTTATTCCTGTTTCAGCACAAACAGGTGATGGCGTAGATAACTTACTAGACGCTATTTTATTACAAGCTGAATTGCTTGAGCTTAAAGCGCCAATTGAAGGTAGCGCTCGTGGTGTCGTGATTGAGTCTCGACTTGATAAGGGGCGTGGTTCGGTTGCAACTATCTTAGTTCAGGCTGGAACGATTAAGAAAGGTGATACTTTACTCGCGGGCGAACAATATGGTCGTGTGCGTGCACTGATTGATGACAAAGGCAATCAGTTACAAACAGCAGGCCCATCAATGCCGGTTGAAGTCCTAGGCTTATCTGGTGCTCCAGTTGCTGGCGATGAAGCGATGGTCGTTAAGGGTGAACGCCAAGCAAGAGAGCTGGCCGATCACCGTGTACATAGATCACGTGAAATCAAACTGGCTAGACAACAAGCTGCTAAGCTTGATCAAATGTTCTCGAAAATGGAACAGGGCGAAGTCTTCACGCTTAATGTATTGATTAAGGCCGATGTTCATGGTTCTTCTGAGGCGATAAGTGAGTCTCTCACTAAGCTCAATACGGATGAAGTTAGAGTTAATATTGTTGCCAGCGGCGTAGGTGGTATAAATGAGTCTGATGCTACTTTAGCGATGGCCTCTCAAGCTGTGGTTATCGGTTTTAATGTTCGTGCTGATGGCACTGCGCGTAAGCTAATCGAAGAAGAAGAGCTGGATTTACGTTACTACAGTGTCATTTATGATGTTATCGATGATGTTAAAGCTGCATTAAGTGGCATGCTTTCACCTGAGATCCGTGAAGAAATTATTGGTGTTGCTGAAGTTAAAGATGTTTTCCGTTCATCGCAATTAGGTGCGATAGCAGGTTGTATCGTAGCGACAGGAACGATTAAACGCAGCAGTCCTATTCGTGTCTTACGTAATAATGTTGTTGTTTATGAAGGCGAGCTTGAATCACTTCGTCGATTTAAAGATGATGTGAACGATGTTCGATCAGGAACTGAGTGTGGTATCGGTGTTAAGAATTACAACGATATTAAACCCGGTGATCAGGTTGAAGTCTTTGAGAGAACGGAAGTCGCTAGAACACTTTAAATTCGGATAGTAATGGCAAAAGAATATAGTCGTGCCCGTCGGGTCGAAGAACAGATAAAACGTGAGCTAGCCGTGATGCTTAGCGCAGAAGTTGATGCGCCCGGTCTTGGGCTTGTCACATTCACTGCTGTGACTCTGACGTCTGATCTATCACTCGCAAAAATTTACTTTACACAGTTAGGTTCCCAGCTAACTGAAAAAGAAGGTGAGAAAATATTAAACGAGGTTAGTCCTCATTTGCGTCATTGCCTTTCAAAAATCATGACGCTTAGATCCGTTCCCCGTCTTATTTTTTACTATGATGTATCCATCGAGCGCGCCAATAAGATGGAAGCTCTTTTAGACGAAGTTAGCCAAGAAGACAGCGCTTCAAATAATAGTGGCTAGAAGACGAAAGGGCCGAAAAATTGATGGTATCCTTCTGCTAGACAAGCCTGCTGGTATAAGTAGTAATCATGCATTGCAAAGAGCTAAAAGACTTTTCCAAGCACAAAAAGCGGGTCATACTGGAAATCTAGATGGTCCTGCGACAGGGCTTTTGCCGCTTTGTTTTGGTGAAGCGACTAAGATGTCGAGTTTTTTATTGAATTCTGACAAGTCCTATCTATCAGATGTAAAACTCGGTATCAACACCACAACATTAGATGCGACAGGCGAAGTTGTTAAGACTCGACCTGTACCTAAATTCTCAGAAGTTGATCTAGAAGCAGTGCTTGAAAAATTCAGAGGGACAATAACCCAAGTTCCGCCAATGTATTCTGCTTTGAAACATGATGGCGAACGTCTATATAAGCTTGCTCAACAAGGTAAGGTAGTCGAACGCAAAGAGCGCATACAAGAGATTTATCGTCTATCTGCTAATAATATATCTACAGATGGGTTCACGGTCGACGTGGATTGTTCAAAAGGAACTTATATAAGAACGTTAGCTGAAGATATTGGCGAAATACTTGGTTGTGGTGCTCATGTTCAAAGCTTGCGTCGTACTGGAGTAGGTTGTTTTGCTCTTAATGAAGCATATACATTCGAAGTTTTAGATAAGCTATCTGAAGATTACGAACAACTTGATGAGCTACTTTTACCTGTCGATGCTGGTTTAACGGATCTGCCAATCGTCAATTTATCAGAGGATGTAGCTTTCTATTTTTTAAATGGCCAATCGGTAATGGTACCTTCAGCACCAACAGTTGGTATGGTTCGAGTTTATGAAGAGTCAATTCGGTTTATAGGGCTTGCAGAGGCATTAGGTGACGGTCGAATCGCTCCCAAACGACTGATCGCAACGGAAAATTAGGCTTGTAATAATAAATTCTGATTTATTGTTAATAAATTCCTTGTTCAATCAATAAGCCACAGTTACAATACGCCCCCTAAAAAGTATGTAAATTAAAGTGTATGGAGTCCATTAAATGGCACTGACAGCTGCAGATAAAAACGAAGTAGTAAAAGAATACCAACGTTCAGACAATGATACCGGATCAACAGAAGTACAAGTTGCTCTGTTGACGACACGAATTAAAGATCTGTCAGATCATTTCAAAGAGCATAAAAAAGATAACCATTCACGACAAGGTTTGTTGAAAATGGTTAATCAGCGCCGCAAGCTGCTGGACTATCTCAGAGGTGTCGATATTGAACGTTATCGCACACTCATCACCAGCCTTGGTCTGAGAAAGTAATAACTTTTCTAAAAGAATACAAACGACACTACCCGGTTTATTCCGGGTAGTGTCGTTCTGAGTTATCAAAATTAAAACAACATATATAGTGACCGCATATGGCAGCAATTAAAAAAACATTTCAGTACGGCGATAAAACAATGACTCTCGAAACGGGAGAGATCGCTAGACAGGCAACAGGTTCTATCATGGCCAGCTTAGGTGACACGGTAGTGTTTGTTTCAGTGGTAGGTAAGAAAAATGCTGATCACGGACGTGATTTCTTCCCATTAACCGTTGACTATCAGGAAAAGTCTTACGCAGCAGGTAAGATCCCTGGAGGCTTCTTCAAACGTGAAGGACGCCCGACTGAAAAAGAAACATTAACTTGCCGCCTAATCGATCGACCATTACGCCCCTTGTTCCCAAATGGTTTCGTTAATGAAGTTCAAATCGTTGCGACGGTTATGTCATTAGACCCAACGGTTGATCCTGATATTGTTGCATTGATTGGTGCTTCTGCTGCACTTTCAATTACAGGTATTCCTTTCAATGGGCCAGTAGGTGCTGCACGAGTTGGTTATAAGGATGGTGAATATGTCCTTAATCCTTCTTTTGCTGACCTCGAAGAGTCTGAACTTGATCTGGTTGTTGCGGGTACTACATCTTCAGTATTAATGGTTGAGTCAGAAGCACAGCAACTTTCTGAAGAAGTTATGTTGGGTGCTGTTATGTTCGGCCATGAGCAATTTCAAACGGTTATCGAAAATATTGCTTCTTTGTCTGAAGAAGTCGCTGCTGAAGCATGGGATTGGCAAGCTCCTGAAGAAAACAAAGCGTTAGCAACACAACTTTCTACTGGTTTCGAAACTAAAGTGAAAGCTGCTTACGCAATCAATGACAAGATGGAACGTTACAATGCGCTTTCTACAATTCGAACAGATGCTAAAGAAGCTCTAGTCGGTGATGAAGATGAGGGTAAATGGCCAGAAGGTGAAGTTGGTAATGCGATTGGTGATCTAGAGCACGATGTTGTTCGAAGTGCGATTATCAGTGGTGAGAGTCGTATCGATGGTCGTCAAAAAGATGATATCCGTGATATCGCTGTTCGAGTAGGTGTATTACCAAGAACTCATGGTTCATCTTTATTCACACGTGGTGAAACTCAAGCGATCGTTACAGTTGCTTTAGGCACACAACGTGATGCACAAATCATTGATGCTTTAGAAGGTTCTTTTAAAGATAACTTCATGCTGCATTATAATTTCCCTCCCTATTGTGTAGGTGAAACGGGTCGTGTTGGTTCACCAAAACGTCGTGAAATCGGTCATGGCCGCCTAGCTAAGCGCGGTATTATCGGTGTTATGCCGACAATTGAAGAATTCCCATATGTTGTCCGAGTTGTTTCTGAAATTACAGAATCAAACGGTTCAAGCTCGATGGCATCAGTCTGTGGTACAAGCCTTTCATTGATGGACGCTGGTGTACCAATTAAAGCACCCGTTGCTGGTATTGCGATGGGGCTGGTGAAGGAAGGAGACAACTTCGTTGTTCTTTCTGATATTTTGGGTGATGAAGATCATCTAGGAGATATGGATTTCAAAGTTGCAGGTACTGAGAATGGTATCAATGCATTGCAAATGGATATCAAGATTGACGGCATCACAAAAGATATTATGGAAGCCGCACTAGAGCAAGCTAAGGCTGGCCGACTGCATATTCTTGGAGAGATGGCTAAGGTAATTTCTACGACACGCACAGAGATGTCTGAGCACGCTCCACGCATCATGACTATCAAGATTAACCCTGACAAGATTCGTGATGTTATCGGTAAAGGTGGTGCAACAATACGCCAGATTACTGAAGAGACTGGCGCTTCTATAGACTTGGAAGATGATGGTACAGTAAAGATTGCTTCTGTCGATCATGCTGCTGGCCAAGCTGCTCTAAAATGGGTTGAGCGTATTACAGCTGAAGTTGAAGTTGGAACTGTTTACGAGGGCAAAGTCGCTAAAATTATGGACTTTGGTGCATTTGTAAATATTCTTCCTGGTAAAGATGGTTTGGTTCACATATCACAAATTTCAGAAGAACGAGTCGAGAATGTCAGTGATAAACTTACAGAAGGCGAAACTGTACGCGTAAAAGTGCTTGAAGTTGATAAGCAAGGTCGTATCAGATTGAGTATGAAAGAGGTTCAAGAAGGTGAGTAATTTCACCTTCTAAGATACTGAAAAAAGGAGCTTTTAGCTCCTTTTTTTTATCTTTTATTTTCTATTACTATTGGTTTATATTTATTTGATGACTAGTGATGAAACATTAATGTTGCTTTATAAAGAGGGTGATGCTCAAGCATTTGAGCAACTCTATATTCGCCACAAGGGAGCGTTATATCGTTACTTGTATCGTCAAACTAGTGATCGAACAGTTGCAGATGATCTGTTTCAAGAAATTTGGTTAAACCTGATCAAGGCTCGTCAACGTTATGAACATAAAGCAAAGTTTTCTACATATCTCTTCCGAATTGCTCATAATCGACTGATTGACTATTACCGAAGCAAAAAAAATGCAATACCAGTATCTTATGATGAAGATCACGATCCTGATTTGCAGCAAGCGCCGAATGTAAATCAGCCAGAGAAACAGGCTGAAATAGCTTATGGAATTGAAAATTTAATTAGTTTATTAAAAGGTTTACCTGAGGCACAACGCGAGGTTTTTTTGTTAAAAGAAGAGAGTGGTATGACTCTCGAAGAGATTGCTGAGGTTACAGGCTGCAATAAAGAAACGGTTAAAAGTAGATTACGCTATGCGGTAAAAAAGTTACGTGCAGGAATTAAGTGAATAACATGAGTAAACTTGAACATAAAGAGTTTGAAAACTATCTCCAGGGTGACTCAGAACTGAGTCAGATCTATACAGGTCTTAAAAGTCTAGAACCATCGGCAGATCTTGATTTTGATATTTTAAAACAATCGAAGTCGGCGGTTAAATCACGTTACGGGTTTTCAAAATTGTTACTGACATCAAACTTGGACTCTCCTCTAGCGATGGCTGCTGTTGTTTTTCTTTGTGTAAGTCTCGTGCTTGTATATAGTATTAACGAACCAAATTTGCAGGATGAAAACATTCCATCTGAACCTTTATTTGAAACGGTAGCTAAACCGCAGTTAAATACTGAAAGTTCAGTCTCTGAGTTTGAACAAGATATTTATATTGAGGAAGTTGTTCCTGCCGCCAGCAGAAGTGTAAAGCGATCTGATACGAATAAACTTGACTCTTTGTCGATGAAGAAAGAAAAACTTGAAATGAGTCGGCTTGGTGGAGTATCTCAACCCGAATCACCTGTTGAATCCCCAGCTTATATGGAGCTTGAGGATGAGATCTTAGCTGATGGGGAGGCTGTAGAAATGAAGGATGAACTGCAAAAACAAACATCTAGACGGTTGCCTGAAAATGTATCTCGTCTAGAGTCAAAGAGTTCAGAAGCTCTAGTAAAAAATATTAAGTTATTGATTAATAATAATAAAATAGATATAGCTAGAAGTGAATATCAAAATTTCCTTAAAGTTTTTCCAGAACAAGATCTTTCTAAATGGTTAACTGATCAGGAAATAGCTTTGTTAGATCAGTAAATGGTTTTGTTAGCTTAGAACGTTGTGTTCTTTTGTGGAACTTTTTTTAGCGACCAGTTGTTTATTCCCCATGAAATACACGTTTCAATCCTTTCATGTTTTAAAAGGCTTGGTGGATTTTGGCCTAAGAATATCAAGGCATTAAAGACGTACTCTGTTGAAGGCACTTCGGATCTTGCTGAGATTAGATCGCCTAGAGATTTACTGAGTTTCTCTCCTTGTTGATCCGTTACTAAAGGGAGGTGAGTATACTGAATTTCAGTATAACCGAGTTGTTCTTGGAGATAGATTTGCCGAGGAGTGGAGTCGATTAGATCAACTCCACGGACAACTTCTGTAATTTTTTGATAGTAATCATCGACGACTGTAGCCAAGTGATAAGCAATGACGTTATCGGCACGGTTGATAATAAAATCGCCCAATTCTAACTCTAGGTTTTGTTCAATGGTTCCCTGTACATTATCTTCAAATTTTGTGAGCTGATTTTTTGTACGTATTCGTAAAGAACAATTAGATTTATTGCTAGTGATGCCATTTCGGCATGTACCTGCATATGAGGTCATACCTATTTCTTTTCTTGAGCAGGAGCAGGGGTAGGTCAAACCTTGCTTTGATAGTTGATCAATCGCTTCGTGGTAACTCTCGATCCGATTACTTTGATAGAGAACTTTCCCATCCCAGCCAAGCCCAAATGTTTCTAGTGCTTTTAAGATATTTGAAGTTGAGTCTTTAACCACACGTGCAGTATCGAGATCATCGATTCTAACGAACCACTGGCCATCACGAGATTTACTTTGCAGATAACTTCCGACGGCCGCTACAAGCGAGCCAAAGTGTAAAGAACCTGAAGGTGTAGGGGCAAATCTTCCTCGGATTTGAGTCAAGATCGGTGTACCTCAATTTTTGAGATAGATTTAATTAGCTAGAATTGTTATTTATTAAGCCTACGAACGGTTCTCTTGAACTATTCGTAGGCTTAAGGAGATATCTCTATTGTCTACATTAGACTTAATTTACACGGAAAAACAGTAAATTAACTCATTTGTTTTTCTTTGATCTCATCCAGTGTTTTACAGTCAATACATAGATTCGCTGTTGGACGAGCTTCAAGTCGGCGGATGCCTATTTCTATTCCACAGACTTCACAAAAACCGTAGTCACCACTCTCTATATCTGTAAGAGATGTACGGATTTTTTTAGTTAACTTGCGTTCTCTATCACGAGTACGGAGTTCAAGTGCGAACTCTTCTTCTTGTGTAGCTCGATCATTTGGATCAGAGAAGTTTGAGGCATCTGTTTGCATGTGATCGACAGTACGCTCGACTTCTTCTTGTAAATCTCTTAACCAAGCTAATAACAAAGTTTTGAAATGTTCCGATTGCTCGGAATTCATGTATTCCTCACCCTTTTTTTCGACATAGGGTTGGAAATCTTCAAAACTGGTTTCTGGAGTGTTAGTATTTTTTTTAGGGGTCGTTTTTTGTTTGCTCACTGTAACCTTCTTTTTACTTACAACTTTCTCTTTAGCAGCTATTTTTTTCTTACTTATAGCTTTTTTCTTAGAGACCTTGTTCTTTGTGTCTGCCATTGAAAAAATCTCCCAAACGAAATTTAAGCGCGCATTTTTAACAGAATCTGGCTGTTAGTGCAACGTGCTTAACGATTATTTTAAAATGAAGGCTATGTTTTGAATTGTTCATACCACATATAAGTTGCGCCAGAGACTGTGACAGGCATAGCAAAAAAGTTCAGAATGGGTATTAGGGTCATAGCCATGACGGTAAGACCAAATCCAATGAGCATGGTTCGTTTGGCTTTCAATATTGGCCGTTGTTGTTTGAACGAGATCTCATTATTGGCCATCGGAAAATCCATATATTGATGCACCAACATCCAAGCACCGAATAAGAACCATAAAAATGGCGCTAAAAAATTGATACCGGGGATAACAAATAGGAGCAATAATGGGATTGCACGCAGGCCGAAAAAGGCAAGTTTTTCTAGTTCAGACTTTATTGAGAGGAAGGTGTCTTTAGTAAGGCTAGTTGTCTTCGGGTTATCACTTAAGGCTTGTCCGGATAGACGTGTCTCTACTGCCTCAGCGAGCATACTGTTAAATGGTGCGCCTAACAGATTCGCTATCATGGTAAAGGTTGAAAAAATAACCGCAAGGGCAGCAACAAATAATAGCGGCCAGATAACAAAGCGCAGCCATTCCAACCACCAGGGCAGGAGGTTATCAATGTAGCTATCTATCCACTGGGTTCCAAACCATAAACCGATTGAAAACAAGATCAGATTCAATAGAAAAGGGATCACCACAAACCGCCGTAGTCGTGGTTTACCTATGAATTTAAATCCAGCAAGCGCGTAACTTGCTCCTTCCAAAAATGAATTGCTCATTACTAGTAATACTATCGATATTAAGGAAGTGTAATTAGCTCAGGGGCTTTCCAGCCAGGTTTACGGTAGTCGACAACAACTTTCGTATAGATACCACCACGGACATTAAAGTCTGAAGTCAGTCTTAAATAACGAGGCTGACAGGCGGCAACGAGATCTTCAACGATTTTATTCGTGACAGCTTCATGAAAAGCACCTTGTTCGCGGAATGACCATACGTACATTTTTAATGCTTTTAATTCAACACAGTGTTGATCAGGAACATAGGCAATATCTAAAGTCGCAAAATCCGGCTGACCTGTCTTAGGGCACAAACACGTGAATTCAGGGATGCTGATATGGATCGTGTAATCTTTTTGCGGATTAGGGTTATCAAAAAGTTCAAGTTCTTCACTAGGTTGAGTCATATTCTTTACAGATCAGTTTTAAAATAAGCTTTTTATACTAGCATAAATCAGCTAGAGAGGCATGATTGCTAACGTTTCAAGGGCGTTTGTAATGGATAACAAGGCTGAAAGAATAACATTGCTTTAACCTGATTAAAAACATATAGATAGCATTTGTTTATAGTACGGTATCTATTTTTGATGTGTTTTAAAAAACTTCTTTTTCATGTATCTTAATAGCGATGAGAATAAACAAAATTAAGCTTGCCGGCTTTAAGTCATTTGTAGATCCCACAACCCTCAACCTACCGCATAAACGGACGGGTGTTGTCGGCCCAAATGGGTGTGGTAAATCGAATGTTATCGACGCTGTACTATGGGTGTTGGGCGAAAGCTCAGCGAAGCATTTGCGTGGTGCGGCCATGTCAGATGTGATTTTTAGTGGTTCCAATGCTAGAAAACCTGTAGGTCAAGCAATGGTCGAAATTATTTTTGATAATTCAGATGCAAAGATCGGTGGTGAGTATGCTAGTTATAATGAAATTTCGATCAAGCGTCGGCTAGGCCGAGATGGAGTTTCAGTTTATTTTTTGAACGGTAATCGCTGTCGTCGTAAAGATATCACTAACCTTTTTCTTGGTACAGGGATCGGGCCACGAAGTTATTCTGTTATCGAGCAGGGAATGATCTCTAGGGTAATTGAATCTAAGCCAGAAGAGTTACGAGTTTTTTTGGAAGAAGCGGCGGGAATTTCAAAATACAAAGAGCGTCGTCGTGAGACAGAAAACCGGATTAATCATACGAAAGAAAACCTAGAGCGTTTAACCGATATTCGCGATGAACTGGGTAAGCAACTGAGTCGTTTAGAGCGACAGGCGAAAGCGGCTGAGCGATATAAGGTTTTAAAAGCGGAAGAGCGGCAAACTAAAGCTGAATTGACGGCTTTGTCATGGAAAGATTTCAACCAGCAGGTGGAAGGGCATACCAAGCTCATTGCTCACGGTGAAACGAATGTTGAAGCTGCGATAGCAGATGTACGTGCAGTTGAGTCGAGTATTGAAAAAGAGCATCAACAACAGGTTAGTGCGAACGATCAATTTAATGAGATCCAAGGGCAGTTTTATAGTTTAGGTACGGAAATCAGTGGTTTTGAGCAGGCTATACAGCATGCCAGTGAACGTAAGCAGACGATCGAACGTGATACCTCCCGTGTGAAAAGTGAACTGACAGAAGTTCAAGATCAGCAAACTAATGATCAGCAGCAACTTGAGAACACCTTAAAAGAGTTAGATGAACAGGCACCTCAACATGCTGAGTTGGTTAAAACAGAACAAGAAGCTAGTCAAAAACTAGAAGAAGCCGAACAGGCAGCGCAGGCGCGGCAGACGGAATGGGATGCTTTTCAGCAGAAAAACTCAGAACACGCTAGGCAAGAGCAAACCGAAGTCAGTAAAGTGCAGCATTTAGAGAGAACGCTGGGTAATACGGATAAGCGTATTGAGCGTTTGAATTCAGAAAAAGTTGAAATTGTTCCGGAGCAGTTGGGATTTAACCTGACCGATATGCAAACGGATCTGACCGCAGCAGACGATCTATGCGCGAAGTTAGAATACAAGCGGACAGGTTTTCAAGAACAGATTCAACTAGCTCGAGAACAGGTTCAAGCTTCATCATCTAAGTTAGATGAGCTGCGGCACGAGTCTCAAACTTTAAAAGGTCGTTTCGCCTCATTGGAGGCCTTGCAACAATCTGCACTTGGCCAAGATCAACGCCAAGTGAATGATCTTCTGAAACAAAATGGTTTAAGCAATAGCTCCAAACTCGCACAAGAAGTCTCTGTCGAGCCGGGTTGGGAGACAGCGCTGGAAGTTGTTCTGGCTGAACATTTAGATTCACTCTGTGTTGCTGATTTAGGGCAGTTTGGCGATCAGTTAAGCGGCCTTACAGAAGGTGCGGTTGGAGGCATTGAGAAGAAGTCTAATAACAATGCTGCGATTGTTGGAGCATCAAATGTAACGGTGCGTTTGCTGGATAAGGTCACTTCTGATCTACCGTTGTCGACATTGATGCCCGGTGTTTACGTTACAGATACTGTTGAACAGGCTTTGGAGTTTCGCTCTAAACTTGCGGCACACGAGTCGCTCGTAACTAAAAAAGGTGATCGTGTTGGTCCAGCTTGGATGCGGCTTAAGCGAGTTCAAAAAGAAGAAGCTGGTGTTATCGAACGTGAGCGTGAGATCCGTGAATTATCCAAACGATCAACAGAACTAGAATCTGAGATTGAGGAGTTGACCTCCAGCTTAAAAGAGAACCGTGAACGTCGTGGTGGGCTGGAAAGTGAAGCTTCTGATTTGAACCGGCAGATGGATCAAGCACAACGTAATCGTGCAAAGCTAGGATCTGAACTGGCAGCAAGCCAAGCAAGGTTTGAACAGGCTCGCGCACGTCTCTCTCATATTGAGGAAGAACTTGATGAGCTGTTGAAGACTCGAGAATCGGAAAACTCTGAACTAGAGATGACTCGCGAAAGAGTGTCAGGTTTAGGCCAAGCGACCTTGGCGCTGCAAGAGCAAAGAGAGTTACTTAGAACACAACGTGAAGAACACAACTTGAACATTATGGAGTTGCGTCAAGAATGGAGAAAAATGCGTGATCTGACGCATGAATTGGCTTTACGTGGCGAGTCATTGCGATCAAGAAAAAATGCATTGGAGCAATCGCTGCAGCGCTATCGTATGCAACAAGATCAATTGCAGGAGCGTATCGAAGATCTTTCGGCTGACATGGAAAAAGGTCAAGCGCCAATAGTTGAGATTCAACAGAAATTAGAAGTAGCACTGAGCCAACGTATAACGGTTGAGACGTCGCTTAATACGGCACGGCAATTCTTGCAAGAAGTCGAGCTAAAGCTCAAAGATGGAGAACAAAAACGTCAGCAGACAGAGCAGGTTTTACAGGCTGCGCGAGAAAAGCTCGAAACGAGTCGGATGGATGCTCAAGCGGTGAGCGTTCGATTACAGGGGGTTGTTGAGCAATTGCAGGAAGCTGGCTTTGAGGCAGAAAAGCTGCTCGAAGAAATGCCGGTGGATGCATCTGAGCGTGTGTGGCAGGACAGTATTGAGACCCTCGATCGTAAAATTTCTCGTTTAGGCCCGATCAATCTAGCTGCTATTGATGAGTGCAAAGAGTTATCTGAACGCAAGGTATTTTTAGATAACCAAAATGAAGATCTTACAGAAGCATTAGAAACATTGGAAAGTGCGATTAGAAAGATCGATAAAGAAACTCGTGGCCGATTTAAAGATATTTATGATCAGGTTAATGCTGGATTCCAAAAAATGTTCCCACGTTTGTTTGGTGGTGGCCAAGCACACTTAGAATTAACCGGCGATGATTTATTAGAGACGGGTATTGCGGTTATCGCTCAGCCTCCAGGTAAACGTAATAGTTCGATTCAGCTATTGTCTGGTGGTGAAAAAGCCTTGACGGCGGTATCTTTGGTTTTCTCTATATTTCAGCTCAACCCGGCTCCTTTTTGTTTGCTCGATGAGGTTGATGCGCCGCTAGATGATGCTAATGTCGTGCGGTTATGTTCTATGTTGGAAGAAATGTCGGATCAAGTGCAATTTATTTTTATTACCCACAACAAGATTACAATGGAGATCGCACAACAACTTGTCGGTGTGACGATGCAGGAGGCTGGGGTGTCAAGGTTGGTATCAGTCGATATGGAAGAGGCTGTTGAATTGGTGGCGACGGGATAACAACTATGGATGATTTACGTATTTTGTTACTGATTTTGGGGATTGTTATTATCGCCGGCATCTATCTATGGGGCGTTGGTTTCGATACGCGTAAAGCGGCTAATAAACTAAAGAAGCACCGTAAAAAAAATCAAGGAGAGCCGCTGTTGGATTCGCCTGTCATTAAACCGCGCGAAGAGGAGATTGATTACTCCGATGTCTTTCGGCGCGAAGGTGGGTTATTACGTGACGGAGGTGGAACTCAAGAGGATTCGAGTAATGCTTCTGCAAAGAAAACGGGTGTGGTTGTTTTGTATGTTACAGCGCCTGCGGGCTTTAGTTTTAGTGGACCGATGATCCGCGATGGACTTTATGCGGCGGGTATGAATTATGGCGATATGAATATTTTTCATCATTATGGTGTTGGTCAGTCTGTGACAAAAGAAAGTATTTTTTCTGTCGCAAATATGCATGAGCCTGGAACATTTAATCTAAGTGATATGGAAGAATTTAAAACGGATGGTTTAGTTATGTTTTTGGAAATTCCGGCACCGATTGATGCGGCGGTTGCATTTGAGCATATGCTCAGCACAGCACAGCGTTTAGCGGATGTTTTGAAAGGTCATATTCGGGATGAAAGACGTGAACATTTAACTCACGAAGCCATCGAATTACTCCGTAGCTACGTTGCAGGATTCAATGTCTGAGCAAGAAAATATTCAAGTTACTGAACAAATAACGAGCAAGGTTCAATCTCTCCACAAGCAGATCAACGAACATAATTATCAATATTATGTCTTGGATGACCCTCAAGTTCCTGATGCTGAATATGATCGCTTATTACGTGAGCTTGAAACCTTAGAAAAGTCTTACCCTCAGCTGATCAGCTCCGAATCCCCAACGCAACGTGTTGGCGCTGAACCTTCAGGTGCATTTTCTGAAGTGCTTCATGAAATCCCCATGTTATCCTTGGGAAATGCCTTTGATGATAAGGAAGTAGAAAGCTTTGATCGTCGGGTTAGGGAACGCTTAAAAAAAACTGAAACTGAATATGTAGCTGAGCCTAAGCTTGATGGGCTAGCGATCAGCTTGATGTATGAAGATGGGAAGCTGATCCGTGCAGCAACTCGAGGAGATGGCCGTCGAGGTGAAGATGTCACCACTAATATCCGTACGATTAAAGCGGTCCCTTTAGCACTTCGAGGAACAGATTACCCGCCTATTTTGGAAGTCCGTGGTGAAGTCTACATGGATAAAAAAGGTTTTTTGAAACTGAACCAACGGCAAGCAGCAGCAGGGGACAAAGTGTTTGCAAATCCAAGGAATGCGGCGGCGGGCAGTTTACGACAACTTGATCCAAAGGTTACGGCAACTAGGCCGCTCGCAATCTATTGTTATAGCGTTGGTAAGGTCGAAGGCTTAACACTACCAGTTAAACATTTTGATGTACTGATGCGTTTGAAAGACTGGGGACTGCCCGTCACTGACGAGGTTAAAATCGCTAAAGGTGCGGCAGGTTGTTTGAGTTATTACAAGCAGATAGAACTAAAACGTTCCAGCTTGCCGTATGAAATTGATGGGGTGGTTTATAAAGTCAATGATCTCCATCAACAGGAAGCATTAGGTTTTGTTTCGCGTGCTCCGCGTTGGGCGATTGCGCATAAGTTTGCTCCCGAAGAAGAAATTACGATTATCCGAGATATTGATGTTCAGGTTGGACGAACGGGAGCCTTGACGCCTGTCGCGCGTTTAGATCCTGTGTTTGTCGGCGGTGTGACGGTGACGAACGCGACCTTGCATAATCAGGATGAAATTGATCGAAAGGATATCCGTATCGGCGATACGGTTATCATCAGTAGAGCAGGGGATGTCATACCGAAAGTTGTGCGTGTTCTGAAAGAGCGGCGTTCGGAGGCTGATGAGCTCAAACAGTTTCAAGTACCGACAGAGTGTCCTGTGTGTGGTTCTGATGTCGTGCGGCCCGAAGGTGAAGCGGTGGCTAAGTGTACGGGGGCATTATTTTGTCCGGCACAGAAAGTAGGTTCTATTTTACACTTTGCCGCACGAAGGGCGATGGATATAGAAGGCCTAGGTGATGAGGTTGCTAAGCTGTTAGTTGAATCCGGACTGGTTGAACATATCGATGACATTTATAAACTTGATGCTGCGGGAGTCATGAATCTTGAAGGTTTTGCTGAAAAATCTGCGACACAATTGATCACAGCCATTGAAGCGAGTAAGAAAACGACGTTTGCAAAGTTTCTTTTTAGTTTGGGGATCCCCGGTGCTGGTGAAGAAGTCGCACGTTCACTGGCCGATCACTTTGGGGATATAGAAAAGCTAACAGCAGCAACTGAAGAATATTTCACGGTCAAAACAGGCATTAAAGGCTTCGGTGCGACTAAGGCTGAAACTATCATTACCTATTTCAATGAAAACAAACCGCTATCGTACTCGGGAGATCAACTAGCTGGCTATATCGAAAGCTTAGGGATTGCGAAAATTTCAAGCAGTAATGCCAATGATCTTGCTCAAACATTCAAGACGTTTGAAGCGCTTCAAAACGCTACGGTTGAGGATATAAAGAATGATAAGAAGGCAACCATTACAGGTATCGGTGAAAAGCTAGCTGAAGGGATTGTTAAGTTTTTCCATAAAGAGCACAACCTTCGTGTAATGGAAAACTTGCTCAAGGCAGGAATTAGCTGGGAGCAGGTTGTATTACCGAAAGGAGGCTCATCCTTAACTGGAAAGACTTATGTTTTGACGGGAACCTTAACCGTTATGGCGCGCGATGTAGCGAAACAAAAACTTCAATTGCTGGGTGCGAAAGTGTCTGCTAGTGTGTCTAAAAATACCACGGCCGTTATCGCGGGTGAAAAAGCCGGTTCAAAATTGGAAAAGGCCGAGAAGCTAGGGATCGAGATTTTGACGGAAGATGATCTTGTGCAGTTATTGGCTGAACAAAATGCCGGATAACACCCATTGTTGGCGTTTGGTGATATGCTTGGTTATGTATATAGCTAATAAACCGTTGTCTATTTCAGTCTAGGGCTTAATCCGCTACAATCCGTTGCGCGTTAACATGTCGCATACTTTATCTTTTCTAATCAAATACTTCCTCTATGAAGAATATCCGTAACTTTTCTATTATTGCCCATATTGACCATGGTAAATCCACCTTGGCCGATCGTTTTATTCAAATGTGTGGGGGCTTGAGTGAACGTGAAATGGATTCGCAAGTGCTTGATTCTATGGATATCGAACGTGAACGTGGTATCACTATCAAGGCACAAAGCGTGACTTTGAACTATAAAGCGAATGATGGAGAAACTTACGAGTTTAACTTTATCGATACGCCGGGGCACGTTGATTTCACCTATGAGGTTTCCCGCTCGCTCGCTGCATGCGAAGGTGCTTTGCTGGTTGTCGATGCGGCACAAGGAGTTGAGGCGCAGAGTGTCGCTAACTGCAATACAGCGGTTGATCAGGGTTTAGAAGTCGTGCCTGTGTTAAACAAAATTGATTTGCCAGCAGCAGAACCAGAGCGTGCAGCACAAGAAATCGAAGATGTGATTGGAATTGATGCGACAGATGCTTTACAGGTTAGTGCAAAGTCTGGGTTGGGCGTGGATGCTCTTCTTGAGATGATCGTCGAAAAAATTCCTGCACCGAAAGGTGATCCTGATGCACCATTGAAAGCATTGATCATTGACTCATGGTTCGATAACTATTTAGGCGTAATTTCATTAGTTCGTGTTGTCGACGGTATGTTGCGTAAGAATATGAAGATCAAAATGATGTCTACCGGACGTGATTGGGGAATTGATCGACTTGGTATTTTTACACCAAAACGAACGGATACGACGGAATTGAAAACAGGCCAAGTAGGCTGGGTCGTGGCAGGGATTAAGGAAATTGATGGTGCGCCGGTCGGTGATACGATAACTCAAACGAATAATCCAGCGACTGAAACTTTACCTGGTTTCCAAACGATGAAACCAAACGTTTTTGCAGGACTCTATCCCATAGACTCTAGTCAGTATGAAGATTTTCGTGAAGCTTTAGCAAAATTAAGATTGAACGACGCGGCCTTGTTTTATGAGCCAGAAGTTTCTGAAGCATTGGGGTTCGGTTTTCGTTGTGGCTTTCTTGGCATGCTACACATGGAGATTATCCAAGAAAGATTGGAACGTGAGTACGATATGGAGCTGATCACAACGGCACCAACCGTTGTTTATCAGGTTATTAGCACGTCAGGTGAAGAGATTTTTATTGATAACCCTGCAAAACTACCCGCTGCGAACAAGATTGAAGAGATGAGAGAGCCAATGATCCAAGTGGATATTCTCGTTCCTCAGGATTATGTGGGTAATGTGATCACGCTTTGTGTCGAAAAGCGCGGAATGCAAACTAAACTTCAATATTTGGGTAATCAGGTTTCGATCGCTTATGAATTACCGATGAGTGAAATGGTATTGGATTTCTTTGATAAATTAAAATCAGTGACGCGTGGTTATGCATCATTGGATTATCATTTTACTCGTTACAACACCGCTAAAATGGTTAAGCTTGATATTATGATCAACGGTGAGCAGGTTGATGCATTATCTGTCATTGTACACTTGGAGAATTCACAGCGTCGAGGTAAAGAACTTGCTTCTAAAATGCGAGAAATTATCCCTAGGCAGATGTATGATGTTGCCATTCAGGCGACGATTGGTTCAAAGGTTATTGCTCGAGAAACAGTAAAAGCCATGCGTAAAAATGTGACGGCAAAATGTTACGGTGGTGATATTTCACGTAAGCGTAAATTGTTAGAGAAACAAAAAGCAGGTAAAAAACGCATGAAACAGTTCGGATCAATTGAGATTCCACAAGAAGCTTTTATGGCTGTATTATCGACGGGGAAATCATAAAATGACAATGGATTTTTCAGCATTATTAGTAGTGCTGACTTCAGTGAGTGGTGTGGTTTGGTTACTTGATCATCTTTTCTTATTACCCAGAAGAAAAGAAATGCTGGCATCTCCGGGTTCTGATATCGATGAAGAACTGGAGGAATCGATTATTAAGCCACCTATCTTAGTTGAATACGCACGTTCATTCTTCCCTATTTTCCTAATTGTATTATTACTACGTTCATTTCTGTTCGAACCATTTCGTATACCTTCAAACTCTATGATGCCAACACTTTTAACAGGTGATTTTATTCTTGTTAATAAGTTTAATTATGGGCTTCGACTTCCGGTAATTAATAAGAAAGTAATCCCCATAGGTGAGCCTAAGCGTGGTGATGTTATGGTGTTTAGGTATCCTGGCGATAATAAAACACCTTATATTAAACGAGTCATTGGCTTGCCAGGTGATCGTATAACGTATAAGAACAAAACCTTAGAAATCAATGGTGAAATTATTCCAAAAGAAAAGGCTGGGATCTATCAAGGGGTAGGGTCTGGCATGGTTATGACTGGGGCCGATTACTTGACCGAGGATCTTGATTCTGTTTCACATGAGATCTTGATTGTTCCTAACCGTCGCCCTGATTCGCGTGAAATTTATGTGGATGAGTTTGAAGTTCCTGAAGGGGAATACTTTATGATGGGAGATAACAGGGATAACAGTATGGATAGTCGTTTTTGGAAGACAGTTCCCGATGAAAATATTATCGGTCGAGCTTTCCGAGTTTGGATGTATTGGGATTCTAAAAGTAAAGGTATGGACTGGGGCCGAATTGGTCAAAAAATTCAATAGTGATAATAATTGGGGGTTGAAGCTAAATGATATATAAAAATAAACAATCGGGTGTGACATTCTTAGGCTTTCTTATGGTTTGTGCAGTACTCATCTTTTTTGCTTTTCTTGGTATGCGTATGTGGCCACTTTATAACGAAAAGATAAAAGTTGATCAGGCATTAGAAAATATTGCTGCTAGAGATGATGTTGAGAATATAAGTAAAGGTAAAATTGTTAATTATATTCTCCGACATTTTGAGGTTGAAGATGTTGATCAGTTTGAAAGACCTCAAGATCTAAAAGATATATTTACTGTAGAAAGAATTAAGGGAAAGAAAAAACGTTTAATGCGGATGAATTATGAAATTCGTCGTTCTATTCTTGATGGTAAGTTAGATATTGTTTATATCTACGATAAAAGTCTCGAGATCAAAGGTGTAGGCGAATAAACTTGCCTTTAGATAAACTTCAATCCACTCTAAATTATCAGTTTAATGAGCGCAGTCTTTTAGAGACTGCGCTGACACATCGAAGCGCGGGTAATCCTAACAATGAGCGGTTAGAGTTCTTAGGCGACGCAATGTTGGGAGCGGTTATTGCGAATGAGCTTTTTCATCAGTTCCCCGCTGGAGATGAAGGACAGCTAACACGATTACGTTCATCCTTAGTAAAAAAAGATACTTTAGCGAGTCTTGCACGTGAACTTGATCTTGGCAGTTTTCTTAAACTCGGAGAAGGTGAATTAAAAACGGGTGGATGGCGACGCGCATCAATTTTAGAAAACACATTAGAGGCGATTATCGGGGCTGTCTATTTAGATAGTGATTATAATCAGTGTCAGGCATTTATTCAAAATACCTTTGCCGATTTACTAGATGCTGTCTCTCTCGAAGATATTCAAAAAGATCCGAAGACACGGTTACAAGAGTTTTTACAAGCTAGGAAAAAAGCTATTCCTATCTATGAAGTTTTGTCTTCTACGGGAAAATCTCATCAAAAAATATTCACTGTTAGTTGCCGTTTTGATGATCTTCCCGCTGCCATTCAAGGTCAAGGCGCAAGCCGACGGAAAGCTGAACAGGCTGCCGCACAGCAAGCATTTGTTCTCCTACAGAGTAAAATTAAATGAGCGAAAAATTGGAAGGTTTTGTCTGCGGAGCTGTCGCAATTATTGGACGACCAAATGTCGGAAAGTCTACTTATTTAAACCATTCGATTGGTCAGAAAATCAGCATTACTTCTCGAAAACCTCAAACCACACGTCACCAAATTTTGGGAATTAAAACATTCGAGCAATCGCAAATTGTTTATGTTGATACTCCTGGATTACAGGTGAGTCCTGATCGTGCATTGAATCGAGGGATGAATAAAGAAGTCATTCGAGCTGTCGCAGAAGTTGATGTTGTATTGTTTGTGGTTGAAGCAGGCAAGTGGACTGAAGCTGATGAAAATGCACTAGCCTTGATCAAACGTGCTGAAGTGAAGATTATTTTAATTATTAATAAAGTTGATAAGGTAAAGAACAAACCTGAACTGCTACCATTTATACAAAAAATCACTGAAAAGATGAATTTTGTTGAGGTTATACCCACTACAGCGACCAAAGGCGATAATATTCCGCTCGTAGAAAATGCGATTATAAAATTATTGCCTCATTCCGAGCCTTGGTTTTCAGAAGATCAAATTACTGACCGTAGTGTACGTTTTCTGGTGGCAGAAATGATCCGCGAAAAATTAACTAGAAAATTAGGTGATGAACTTCCGTATCGTTTGAATGTGACGATCGAGCAGTTTAAAGAAGATGAAACGCTTGTTCATATTCATGCGACGATCTGGGTTGAAAGCAGAGGGCAGAAAAAAATCGTGATCGGAAAAGAGGGTTCAGTTTTAAAATCCATCGGTGAAGATGCACGTTACGACATGCAGAATATGTTGGAGAAAAAAGTTTTTTTAGAGACTTGGGTTAAGATCAAAGAGAAGTGGTCGGATAATGTTAATGCCTTAAATCAATTCGGGTTAAGCAGTGAGTAACTAGAGTGCGAGTTGAGCTGCATTCCTGTTTTTTATTACACAAAAAGGCCTATCGCGAAACAAGCATGTTACTTGAGGTTTTTTCGCAGGAATATGGGCGTATAGGTCTAGTTGCAAAAGGGGCTGTTAATAAAAAAGTCTTGAATAGAAACTTGCAAGCTTTTATCCCATTGGAAATGGCGTGGTCTGGTAAAGGAGAGTTAGGAAGTCTGAATAACGCTGAACCCGAAGGTGCTCCCATTTTATTGGTGGGGGATAGGCTATTTATTGGTTATTACATGAACGAGTTGTTGATCAGGCTATTACATCGTCATGACCCACATCCGATGTTGTTTGATTTTTACCGAGAAGCTATCGGCCAAATGCCGAAATCGAACTGTTTAGAGTCGATCCTACGCGTATTTGAAAAGAAACTACTCGAAGAGTTGGGGTATGGACTCATACTTGACCATGACGTTGATTCTGGAAAAAATGTGCAACCCGATCTAAGTTACGATTACATATCTGGAATGGGGCCTGTCTTGATCAGTTCAGAGAAAGTTAAGGTGAGCGGCGCCAAAATTAGTGGAGAAACACTTCTGTTACTCTTGTCTGATACTCCATTAGAGAAAAAAGAGAGTCGTGTTGAGGCGAAGAGGTTGATGCGTTACGCGCTAGCTCCACTATTGGGTGATAAACCACTCAAAACACGAAAAATTTTTGAAACTATGAAATTAAATGAGGTTGTACCCCATGAAAGTAATGAGATCGATGCCACCCAGAAACCTTAACATTAAGGTGAAATGTCTTATCATTATTTTAGCTGGGCTAGCGTTAACGGCATGCTCTGAAGACAAAAGTGAGCAAGCAAAACAGCTAACAGAAGACACTGCCACCCCAATGATTGAAAGCCTTGAGAAGGTAGTTGAGGAAAGAACTGAAGCAGCAGTGGCTGAGGTTAAAGAAGTGGCCACTACAAAAACTGAAAAAATGAAGGAGACTGTTGTAGAAGTTGCAGCGCCTGTTTTGGAAGAGTCAGCTCCCATAGTTGTTCTTGATGAAGCTGAACCAAAGGTTGAAGCTGTGCCAGTATCGAAATCAATAGACGCTATAGAACCAAAAACACATATTATTAAAGCAGCGGTGACTCAGTTTAAACCGCTTGTTGTGTTTGCAAACCCTGGAGATACGATTGTTTGGCAAAATATGAATGGTCACGATACAACATCAATGAACGGAATGATCCCAGAAGGTGCTGAAAAATGGCAATCTGCAATGGGTGAGCTATTCAGCTTTACTATTGAGAAAGAAGGGGCGTATCTATACAAGTGCACGCCACATGCATCTCTAGGAATGATGGGAGCAATTGTTGTTGGTCATTCTGATAATTTAGAGACGATTAAAGCCAGTGTTGATACAAGTGGTGAAGCTAAAGGTATGGTCAGGCGCGTCATTCGAAAATTAGAAAAAGAATTAAGCGAAAAGTAAGGCTTGAGATGAGTGAGGCTGTTTATACAATTGTTCAGTCTTCATTCATAAGCACGGATTTACTCTTTAGGCAAGAATTAGGAATCTATATTACCAGCGCCGGATTCTTGACACGCGGTCACTGACAGTAGAGTATTCAGCGTCATAAAAAATTAAACTGTTACGCTTTTCACCTCTTGACTAACTTAATTTAGAGGATAGAAGGTAACGTAAAAAATCAATTGGAAATGCGAAACTGTAAAGCTTCGCAATAAAAATAAATAGTTAGGAGAGTCAAATGAAAAATCAAACAATTATCGGTCTTGCAGCTTTAGCTGCTGCTTTTTCAACAAATGTTAATGCCGAAGAGCATATCATTAAAGCGGCAGTTACACAGTTTAGGCCTCTGGTTGTCTTTGCAAAGCCTGGCGATACTGTTGTCTGGCAAAATATGGCTGGTCATGACACAGCTTCCATGAATAGTATGATCCCTGAAGGCGCTGAAGCTTGGCAATCTAAAATGGGAAGTGTGTTTAGTATTACCGTAGAAAAAGAAGGCGCATATCTTTATAAATGCTCTCCACATGCCACGATGGGCATGATGGGCGCTATCATTGTCGGTAATGCTGATAACCTTGAGTCAATTAAAGAAGGTGTTGATACTAGCGGCGAACCTAAAGGAATGGTTAAACGTGTTATCCGAAAAGTTGAGAAGCAGTTGAAAGAATGATCATTAGATAAGTCACAAATATGAATGATAGTTTCTTTTAAAGGCAGTATTACATAGTGATACTGCCTTTTTTATTGCCAGTTTGAAGCTAATGGAATGATCTCGAACGGATAATTTCCTGAATTTAACTGGCAGTGTTTTCCGCTGAGATCGCATGATGTATAGTTCAGTACAATTCATTTTGAGCTATCTGGAGGTATCTTCATGAAAAATTTTAAAATGGCAGCTTATCTAATTTCCTTGGTTACTTTAATGGTCCCTTTACTCAGTCATGCTGAGGATGTAGTGGATGAACATAAACCGACTCGGTTTAAAGTTTGTGCCGATCCTTTTAGTTTACCAAGCTCAAATAAAGAGCAAGCGGGCTTTGAAAATAAGATCGCTAAGTTGTTTGCCGATGATCTAGGTGTTCCATTGGAGTTTGAATGGTTTCCTCAGCGAATAGGCTTTATTCGTAATACTTTGAGAAATAACGATACGCCTGATGAAAGTTACAAATGTGATATCGTCATGGGAGTTGTTGAAAACTTTGAGATGGGCGCTACAACGAAACCTTATTTTCACTCCACTTGGAGCATGGTCTACATCAAGGGAAGAGGGCTCGATAGTATTCAATCTCAAGAAGATTTGATGAACGTCTCACCAGAGATTAAAGAAAAGCTAAAAATTGGGTTGTTTGATAAAAGCCCTGCTGCGAACTGGCTCTTTCAATATGATTTGATGGAAAATGCAACGCCTTATCAAATGATGGCGGGGGATGCTCGAGCCTATCCTGGGCAAATAATCGAACAAGATCTTGTTGAAGGTAAGATTAACTTAACCTTTATCTGGGGACCTATAGCGGGTTATTTTTCAAAAATCATAACCGATCATGAGGTTATGGTAATCCCTATGAAGTCTGAGAGTGGGATCCGCTTTAATTACAAGATCGCGATGGCCGTTCGGTTTGGGGATAAGGCTTGGAAGGAACAGATTAATCAATTAATTGATAAACACCAAGAAGAGATCGATAAGATTCTGATTGAATATGGTGTTCCTCTACTGAATTTATAATAAAACGATAGATATTAAAACTATGAAAAATACACTATTAAATATATCGATCCTTGGTCTGTTATTGGTTGGATCAACTCAAGTGGCATTCTCTGAAGAGCAAGAAGAGACCGTTCTGGAAAAGCTGGAAAGACAAGGTGTTTCTATAGGAAGGCTTAGTGATGATCCTCACCAGAACCGTGAAGACATTGTTTTATCTGATGCAGAGATATTACTTTGGGAAACAGATCAACTTTCAAATATCGATAAGACGGGAACTATCCGCTACGAATTTGAACGTACGGGTTCGATGGAAGGGGGGTTCACCGACTTTGTTGAACTGAACATTAATGAGATCAAAGAAGATGGTATGAAATCTGCCGCTGTGATTTTCTTTAGTGAGGAAAGAAACCAAGATGTTGCACCGAATGAAAATACCAATGGTAACCCCGTTCTTGGTGTGTACCTTCAAGGTGATGTCTATGAAATGAACCGTTTGACTGAAGGAAGTTGGCGCTATTTTCATAAACGCATCAAACTTGCATTAGCTGATGATGCGAAGATTGAGCCTGTTATCATAAAGATTGATGGTAAGGAGCTTAATGCAAAGAAGGTGACTATTACTCCCTATGAGAATGATCCAAAACGGAAGATATTTGAGCAATATGCCGATAAGATCTATGAAATTACGGTTTCTGAAGATATTCCTGGAATGTTGTATGAAATCCGCACAATTATTCCAGGAAGTGAAAAAGATAGTTCAGTACCGATGGTTGTAGAAACGCTAGTTTATGCTGGTATTGATTTCGAGTAATGTTTCAAGATATTTGAGATCTGATCGGTAACGATCAGATCTCTTAAGATACTTCAGCTTTTTTTTTGATGGTCGTCATCAATCCAGAGACACAAATTAAGAAAGCACCGATTATTGAGACTGAGTCAAAGGTTTCACTCCAGAACAACCAACCAAACGACGCCGCAAAAATTACATTCATATAGGCAAATGCTCCAATTTTAGCGGCGGGAGCTAGACGATAGGCATAGGTCATCAACAACTGAGCTTTGGTAGCAATAAAACCGGCTCCTAACATTACCCCCCAGACTTTTAGACTCGGCATTTCCCAACTCCAGATCATTGGAATTGAAGAGATGATAGTGCTTAGGAAACTGAAGTAGAAAACAATTCTGACGGTTGGCTCTGTACTGGAGAGATTACGGATACTAACCATTGCGATAGCTACGAAGATCCCCGCCGCAATTCCAGCAAAAGATGCAACGGACAATGGTGAAATACCCGGTTTCAGGATCAATAGAACGCCTATAAAACCAACAACGATGGCCCCAATGACGTATTTTGATGTAGGTTCGCGCAGCCAGAGCATAGCAATTACTGCGATAAATAACGGCGAACTAAAATTAAACAACACGGCCTCGCCCAATCGTAAATGTGCGATCGCGTAGAAAAAACAATACATCGCAGTCAGACCTGTGGCTGTACGGATGAGATGCGCCCCGAAACGTTGGGTTTTTAAGGTATTGAGGCCTGCGTTGTGTAACCAAGGCAGTAAAAATAGTAGCCCGAAGGCATTGCGTAGAAATACCACTGTCTCGCTAGAAACAAACTGTGATGAATACTTAACACCGGCTCCCATCAACGCAAATAGAAAGGCTGCTAAAATAGAACAAAGGGCACCGCGAACAATGTTAGTTTCGGTCATATGGGGTAAGAGTTTGTCCAAAAAAATGAAGCTGCAAATTCTACGCGTATTTCATAGAGAATATCAGCTTGATTTGGTAACATACTGAACCCATGATTTTTCTTTATGGGATTCTCCTAGGACTATTGCATGACTCGATATATCTTTGTAACTGGTGGCGTTGTTTCTTCCCTTGGAAAGGGGATTGCAGCCGCATCACTTGGCGCTATTCTTGAGGCGCGTGGACTAAATGTAACAATGCTCAAGCTGGATCCATATATTAATGTTGATCCTGGCACGATGAGTCCATTCCAGCACGGCGAAGTGTTTGTGACAGATGATGGCGCCGAAACTGATCTAGACTTAGGCCATTATGAGCGATTTATCCGTACACGTACCAGTCAACGAAGTAACTATACTTGTGGGAAAATCTACGAAACGGTTATCGCTAAAGAGCGTCGTGGTGAATACCTAGGTGCGACTGTTCAAGTTATTCCTCATATTACTGACGAAATTAAACGTTGCATTAAATCCGGAGCAGAAGGGGCTGATATCGCTCTCGTTGAGATTGGTGGCACGGTCGGCGATATAGAATCCTTGCCATTCATTGAAGCGATCAGACAGATGCGCGTTGAGCTGGGTGCTGAAAATGCCATGTTCTTACATCTGACTTTAGTGCCTTTTATAGCTTCTGCAGGTGAATTAAAAACTAAACCGACACAACACTCGGTGAAAGAGTTACGATCAATTGGTATCCAACCAGATATTTTGATCTGTCGATCTGAACGTCCATTGCCGGAAACTGAACGACGTAAGATAGCATTATTTACTAATGTCGAAGAAAGTGCGGTTATCTCCGCAGTTGATGCGAAGAGCATTTATCAAATTCCAATGTTATTGCATGAGCAAGGCCTTGATGCCATTGTGGTGAAGAAATTTGGCCTAGATGTGAAAGAAGCTGATTTAACAGAGTGGCGTGAGGTATACGACTCGATCATCAATGCTGATCAAGAAGTTCACGTGGCGATGGTGGGTAAATATATGGAGTTAACAGACTCCTATAAATCATTAAGCGAGGCTCTGTTCCATGCTGGAATGAAGGTTGGCACAAAGGTTAATATTCACTATCTTGATTCTGAAATGATCGAGAAAGAGGGTACTGATGTGTTGACAGGCATGGATGCTATCTTAGTTCCGGGCGGGTTTGGTGAACGTGGTATTGAAGGTAAGATAGAAACAGTTCAATTTGCTCGCGAGAATAAAATTCCGTATTTAGGTATTTGTCTAGGTATGCAGGTTGCTGTGATCGAATATGCTCGCTCGCTCGCAAATTTACCCGAAGCTCACAGTACGGAGTTTCAACCTTATACATCAACACCAGTCATCGCTTTGGTTACAGAGTGGGTGCAAGCTGATGGCTCAGTACAACGACGAGATAAAGATTCTGACTTAGGTGGGACTATGCGTCTTGGTGCACAGAAGTGTCAGTTAGAACAAGGTAGTAATGCTCATGAGATCTATGGTCAAGAGGTGATAACAGAGCGCCATCGACATCGCTATGAGTTTAATAATAATTATTTAGATACATTGACGGATGCAGGTTTGATTTTTTCTGGTCGCTCAGAAGATGGAGAGTTGGTTGAGATCGTAGAGCTTGAAGATCATCCTTGGTTCTTTGCTTGCCAATTTCACCCCGAATTTACATCAACACCTAGAGATGGGCATCCTTTATTCTCAAGCTTGGTACAAGCGGCTTTAGATCTGAAAAATGCTGAGGCATCGGAGTCAAATGAAGCTGTGTAATTTTGAAGTTGGCGGCAACCAGCCCTTCTTTTTGATCGCTGGCCCCTGTGTGATAGAAAGTGAAGCGTTAGCACTTGATACAGCTGGCAAGTTAAAAGAGATCACGGATCGACTGGGGATCCCTTTTATCTACAAGTCATCTTACGATAAAGCTAATCGAACCTCTCACTCAAGCTTTCGTGGCCCAGGTTTGGAGAAAGGTTTAGTGATACTTGAAAAAGTAAAAAAACAGATTGGTGTGCCAGTCTTAACCGATGTTCATGAAACATCCCCTTTTAAAGAAATCGCATCAATTGTCGACGTATTACAGACGCCGGCTTTTTTAAGCCGACAAACTGATTTTATCCAGGATGTTGCTCGTGCGGGCATCCCCGTTAATATCAAAAAAGGTCAGTTTATGGCGCCAGGTGATATGCAATATGTGGTGGAAAAAGCAAAATCGACCGGTAATGAACAAATCATGGTTTGTGATCGTGGTACCAGTTTTGGTTATAACTATTTGGTTTCAGATATGCGTGCGATGCCTATTATGGCAGCAACGGGTTGTCCTGTTGTGTTCGATGCGACGCATTCTGTGCAGATGCCTGGAGGCCAAGGAGGTACTTCAGGAGGTCAACGTGAGTTTGTTCCTGTGTTGGCTCGATCAGCGATGGCTGCAGGGATCTCAGGTTTGTTTATGGAAACCCATCCAGACCCAGAGAAAGCATTAAGTGATGGGCCAAATTCATGGCCACTTGATCAAATAGAGCCGCTTTTAGCCACACTAAAATCAATCGATGAAGTTGTAAAATAGCCTGGACGATGTGATTCGGTAATATTAAGAGGAAAGAAAATGTCAGAAATTAAAGAAATTAAAGCCCGTGAGATTGTTGATTCACGAGGTAACCCAACGGTTCAGGTCGATGTGATCACCGCTAAAGGTGTGATGGGTACAGCAGCTGTTCCGTCAGGAGCTTCAACGGGTGAGCGTGAAGCAATCGAATTGCGTGATGGTGATCCTAAGCGTTATTTGGGTAAAGGCGTTTTAAAAGCTGTAGAAAACGTCAACACAACTATTCTTAAAGGTCTAAAGGGCAAAGAAGTGACGGATCAAGAAGGCATTGATAACTTGATGCTAGAAATGGATGGTACTGATACCAAAGCGAACCTCGGTGCAAATGCACTACTTGGTGTGTCAATGGCTGCAGCACATGCGGCAGCTAACGAAGCTGGTATTCCATTGTTTCAATATATCGGTGGTGAAGGCCCATTAAAAATGCCTGTACCTATGATGAACATCATTAACGGCGGTTCGCACGCGGATAACAGTGTTGATTTCCAAGAGTATATGATTCTACCCGTTGGTGCTCCTAGCCTGCGTGAAGCGGTACGTTATGGCGCAGAAATTTTTCATAGTCTGAAAGGTGTTTTACGTAAAAAAGGCCTGAATACAGCGGTTGGTGATGAAGGTGGTTTTGCGCCCGATTTGCCCTCTAATGAAGCGGCTGTCGAAGTTGTGCTTGAAGCGATCGATGCTGCTGGGTTTACTGCGGGTAAAGATATCTTGCTAGGTTTAGATGTTGCGAGTTCTGAGTTTTACGAAGATGGTTTATATAACCTCGCTTCAGAAAACCGTAAACTGACTTCGGAAGAATTTGCGGACATGTTGACTGACTGGGCAAATAAATATCCGATTATTTCTATTGAAGATGGTATGGATGAAAACGATTGGGATGGCTGGAAAATATTGACTGACAAGATTGGTAAAAAAGTCCAATTGGTCGGTGATGATCTGTTTGTTACTAATACTAAGATCTTTAAACAGGGCATCGATAAAAACATCGCAAACTCTATCCTGATTAAGGTTAATCAGATTGGCACATTGACTGAAACACTGGCAGCGATAGAAATGGCTAAAAAAGCTAACTACACGGCTGTTGTTTCTCATCGTTCAGGTGAAACTGAAGATACAACGATTGCTGATCTAGCGGTTGCGACTTCATCTGGTCAGATTAAAACGGGTTCACTTTCTCGTTCCGATCGTGTGGCGAAATATAATCGTTTGATCGTGATTGAAGAAATTTTAGGCAATAAAGCATCATATCCGGGTATGGATGCGTTTTACAACCTTTAAGCTATTAAATATTAAAAAAGGGCGAGTTTTCTCGCCCTTTTTTGATCGTTTAGTCTTCTTC
Source organism: uncultured Pseudomonadota bacterium (assembly GCA_913058255.1). Lineage (GTDB taxonomy): Bacteria > Pseudomonadota > Gammaproteobacteria > CAJXQU01 > CAJXQU01 > CAJXQU01. The sequence continues at coordinate 82,148 of CAJXQU010000005.1, forward strand.
TTAGTTCGGCAGATTCACTGATGCGTTTTGTTCTAATTTTTCTCGTTGTATTGCTATTATGGCTGCAATACGAACTTTGGGTCGGCAAGGGGAGCTTGACGGAAGTGCATGATCTGACGGCTGTAATTGAAATCCAGAAAAAAGAAAATGAACAACTAAAAGAACGTAATGAATCACTCGCCGCAGAGGTGAAAGATCTCAAGTCCGGTATGGAAGCGATCGAAGAGTTAGCCCGTAGTGAAATGGGAATGATCAAAAAAGATGAAATATTTTATCAAATAGTGGATCCAAATAAATCCAACTCATCATTTTTTTTGAAACAAAATAAGGATAGTCAAAAGTGAAATACTGGGCTGTCATACCCGCAGCAGGAATTGGTTCTCGTATGCAGTCGGATACTCCCAAACAATATCTGAAAATTTTTGATAAAACTATCTTAGAACATACTTTGGATCGGTTTATTAATCATCCACAGATCACAGGTGTTGCGGTTGCTGTTTCTTCTGAAGATGAGTATTGGCAAGCGTTGGACATCAAATCAGATAAACCTATGATTATTACTACAGGTGGCATGGAGCGTTGCCACTCGGTACTCTCTGCACTACAAAGTCTCGATGAATATGCAGAACCGCAAGATTGGGTTTTAGTGCATGATGCCGCACGTCCATGTTTACGAAGTCTAGATATAGATAAATTGATCAATGAAGTCTCTGAGCATCCTGTTGGTGGCTTATTAGCGCTTCCAGTAAAAGATACTATGAAACGTAGCGATGGAAATGCGATCACGGAAACGGTGGAAAGAAATAATTTATGGCATGCATTAACACCGCAAATGTTTCGTTTAACTGATCTTAGATCAGCATTAGAAAAAATATTAGAAAAGGATCTCATCGTCACTGATGAGGCACAAGCAATGGAAATGATGCAACAGATGCCTTTATTAGTTGAAGGTCATATGGATAATATTAAAATTACACATCCACAAGATTTGGAACTAGCAACGCATTATTTGAAAGCGCAGGGGTACGTAAAGTGAGAATTGGGCAAGGTTACGATGTGCATAAGTTTGAGGCGGGCGATTTTGTTATGCTTGGTGGTGTCAGAATTCCTTTTAGTAAAGGCATGGCTGCCCATTCTGATGGTGATGTTTTATTGCATGCAATCTGTGACGCGTTATTAGGCGCAGCAGCCTTAGGCGATATAGGTAAACATTTTCCAGATACAGATCCTGATTTAAAAGGTATTGATAGCCGAATTTTATTGCGTAGGGTTGCTGAGTTATTAGCTGATAATAATTATAATATAATTAATATTGATGCAACAGTTGTGGCACAGAAACCAAAAGTTCTTTCACATATTCCCAATATGCGCGAAATAATAGCAACGGATCTAAACTTAATTATTGATGAAATCAATATTAAGGGCACTACGACTGAAGGGCTTGGTTTTGAAGGAAGAGAAGAAGGCATTGCCAGCCATGCAGTTTGCTTGATCGAAAAACTATAAATTTCCGTAGAAGTTACGAGGCTTAGTTTAAGGTAGATGTAGATAACCGTCTTTATGAAACTAAAAAAGCAATAGGTCGCAATCGAGTTATTGATTACGCACATCTTATAGGCACTAGTAAAATTCTTGTCAAATTTGAAGCCTAATATAAAAGCTTAATTAGAAATATGCCCCTGCTTTAGAAAAAGTTATGGGGCATATTTTTAAACGTTAGTTGATAGCCGCGGAGTGTTATTTATAGTTAAAGAATTCACTAACATTATAAAAATGAGTGTTACCCATCGGCTTCATCATAACCAAGGTTGGGTGATAACCAACGTTGAACTTCATCAATACTCATACCTTTACGTTTTGCATAATCTTGAACTTGATCACGGTTAATTTTCCCCAGTCCAAAATAACGTGAACTAGGATGTGAAAAATACCAACCACTCACTGCTGCAGTAGGATACATCGCATGACTTTCTGTTAATGTGATCCCTGTGTTTTCTTCTACGTTTAGAAGTTTCCAGAGTAATGGTTTTTCAGTGTGATCAGGACAGGCTGGGTAGCCCGGTGCTGGTCGAATGCCTTGATATTTTTCATTAATCAGAGCGTTATTATCTAAGGTTTCTTGATCGTCATATCCCCAGAATTCTTTTCTAACGCGTTGATGCATTTTTTCTGCAAATGCTTCGGCTAATCTATCGGCAAGTGCTTTCAACATGATTGCACTATAGTCATCGTGGTCATTTTCGAAATGTTCAAGTTTCTCTTCCATCCCAAAACCAGTCGCAACAGCAAAGGCTCCCATATAATCCTCAACATGCTCGTCTAGTGGGGCGATAAAATCAGCAAGGGCAAAGTTTGGCTGACCCGGTGGTTTCTGTGTTTGTTGACGAAGTGAGTGAATGACAGCCAGTTCACCTTGGCGTTCACAATCTGTAAATATCTTAATATCATCATGGCCAACAGAATTTGCTGGAAATAAACCAATCACGCCTTTTGCTGAAAACCATTTTTCACGGATGATCTGATCTAGCATCTTTTCAGCATCTTTGAATAGTTTTGTCGCTTCTTCACCGACAATTTCATCATTTAAAATGCGCGGAAACCTCCCAGCAAGTTCCCATGCGATAAAGAATGGAGTCCAATCGATAAATTCTTTCAGTTCTTCCAGTGGGTAATCTTCAAAAACTTCAATACCTAGTTTTTTAGGAACGGGAGGCGTGTAATTTTCCCAATCGATCGCTGTTCGGTTTTTACGTGCTTGATCAATTGTTAGCCATTGAGTTTTTGATTGTTTCCCTTTATGTCGTTCGCGAACAGTGTCGTACTCTTTTGTTAGTTCGGCGGTAAGAACTTTTTTCATATCGACATTAAGTAAACGTGTCGAAACTCCGACGGCGCGTGAGGCATCTTTTACGTAGACAACGGGATGATCGTAACCTAGATCTATCTTCACAGCAGTATGTGCACGTGAAGTCGTCGCACCACCGATCATGATAGGTAATGCAAAATCTTGACGCTGCATTTCCTTTGCTACATGCACCATCTCATCTAGAGAAGGTGTGATCAATCCACTGAGGCCAATAATATCTGCACCGAATTCTTTAGCCTTGTCGAGAATAGTTTGTGCTGGAACCATAACGCCGAGATCGATCACCTCGAAGTTATTACATTGCAAGACGACGCCAACAATGTTTTTACCAATATCATGGACATCACCTTTGACGGTAGCCATGATGATTTTGCCATTACTTCTGATCTCACCATCACCTTTTTCGTCTTCAATATAAGGCAGCAAGTGAGCCACCGCTTTTTTCATTACACGGGCACTTTTTACCACTTGAGGTAGGAACATTTTGCCGGCACCAAACAGGTCTCCAACAACATTCATTCCATTCATCAATGGGCCTTCGATAACGTGTAGAGGTTTATCTGCTTCTAATCGGGCGGCCTCGGTGTCTTCAACAATAAATTCTGCAATACCTTTTACTAGGGCATGGGTGATACGATCTTGAACGGAACCATTACGCCATTCCAGATCAACTTTCTTTTCTTTTTTTGATCCAGACTTGACGGTTTCTGCGAAATCAACCATCCGATCAGTAGCATCATCACGACGATTGAGCAGCACATCTTCTACATGAAGCAATAAATCTTTTGGAATGTCGTCATAAATACCGAGCTGACCCGCATTGACAATAGACATGTCTAAGCCGGCTTGAATACCGTGATAAAGGAAGGCTGAATGCATTGCTTCACGCACAGGATTATTACCACGAAATGAAAAAGAGACATTACTCAATCCACCGCTGACCATCGCATGGGGTAGATGTTCCTTGATCTGTCTTGTCGCCTCGAAGAAAGATACCGCGTAATTGTTGTGTTCTTCCATGCCTGTGGCGACAGTTAAGACGTTGGGATCAAAAATAATATCTTCTGGAGGAAAGCCGACCTTATCAACGAGGATATCGTAGGAACGTTTACACAGTTCAAAGCGCCGTTCTGTCGTATCCGCTTGACCTGTTTCATCAAATGCCATTACAACGACAGCAGCACCATAGCGCCGCACTAATTTAGCTCGCTCGATAAAGAGTTCTTCGCCTTCTTTGAGGCTGATGGAGTTAACGACACACTTGCCTTGCACACAGCGTAAGCCTGACTCAATGACGGACCATTTTGATGAATCGATCATGATCGGTACGCGGCTGATGTCTGGTTCTGATGCGATTAAGTTCAGAAACTCGTGCATCAATTGTTCAGACTCGAGCATGCCTTCATCCATGCAGACGTCAATGATTTGAGCGCCATTCTCCACTTGTTGTCGAGCTACTTCCAGCGCAGCATCGAGATTTTCTTCTTCTTTAACGAGCCGCAAGAAAAGGGGAGAGCCGGCAACATTCGTTCGCTCACCGACGTTAACAAAGTTCACTTCAGGCGTGATGTTAAAGGGCTCTAGTCCGCTGAGTCGTTGATGAATGGCGATGTCTGGAATCGCTCGCGGTTTTACATCAGCGACAGCTTCTGCCATGGCTTTGATATGCGCTGGAGATGTTCCGCAGCAGCCACCGACGATATTGAGTAGCCCAGACTCCGCCCATTCACGGATATAGACAGCCATATTCTCGGCATCGAGATCATACTCACCAAACTCGTTGGGCAGGCCTGCATTCGGATGCGCACTGACATAAGTTTCCGACACTGTAGACAGTTCTTCAACGTATTGGCGTAAATCTTCTGGACCTAATGCGCAGTTTAAACCAATAGAAATGGGTTTTGCATGGCGCAGAGAATTGTAAAATGCCTCAGTGGTTTGGCCTGTTAACGTTCGGCCAGAAGCATCCGTGATCGTGCCGGATATCATTATAGGTAAGATTATATTGTGATCTTCAAAATATTGATCGATAGCAAATAGGGCTGCTTTAGCATTCAGCGTATCGAAAATTGTTTCGACCAAAAGAATATCAGCACCGCCATCAACCAGTCCTTCAATGGAGCGAGTATAAGCTTCCACCAACTCCATATAGCTTACATTTCGATAACCAGGATTGTTCACATCGGGTGAGATAGAACAGGTACGATTGGTTGGTCCGATAACGCCAGCAACATATCGAGGTTTTGTTGGATCTTTCGTTGTGAAACCATCTGCTACTTCACGTGCGAGTGCGGCACCAACCTTATTTAGTTCATAATCCAGTTCTTCTTGCTGATAATCCGCCATCGCAATGGACGTGCCGTTGAAGGTATTGGTCTCAACAATATCTGCACCCGCGTCAAAGTAAGCACTGTGAATGGCTTTGATAATATCTGGTTGTGTGAGTGATAACAGATCATTATTGCCCTTTAAGTCGCAAGGGTGATCTGCAAACCGTTCGCCACGATAATCTTCTTCTTCAAGTTTATAGGACTGGATCATCGTCCCCATAGCGCCATCAAGAATGAGGATACGTTCAGTTAAGGACTGGTTTAGTTGCTTTAGACGTTGTTCACGAGACATATTCTGTATCACTATAATAGGTGTTATTTTCAGATTTTGATCGATATAAGATCAAATGCAATAGCTAATTTTACCTTGATTGCTAATAGATGGCTAAACAATCGGTATATTTGTTGGGAGTAATCGACAATTGACACAGTATTTGATACGAATCAGTTTTTAATGATAATTGTTGTAAAATCAGGATTGAGTATCTGTTAGGTAAAGGGAATATTAGGAATATCGAATATGAAAGTCAGTGAGATGGAAGAAAATGCACAGAAGGCCTCTACATTACTAAAGTCGCTTTCAAACCCGAAAAGGTTGATGGTCTTATGTCATTTGAGCAAAGGCGAGTGCTCAGTTGGCGAATTAGAAAAGCTTGTAGATTTGAGTCAGTCGGCATTATCGCAGCATTTGGCTAGAATGCGTGAAGAGGGGATTGTCGAGTGCAGGAGGGAAGCGCAAAGCATGTTTTATTCGATAAAGGATGAGAAAGCACAAAAGCTGTTGACCTCATTATATGAGTTGTATTGTGATGACTAGATAGATAGAAGTTTTCTTCTATTTTACTATTCCTCTACAGGCATAAGCGATCTTAAGAACAGCCCGTTGAGATGATAGGCAATAGAGGTTGGTTATCTTTAAATAAAAAGACCTTGTGTTACAATGAGATACTCGTTGTTAGAGAAAGTAATACACCAGTGTTTTAGATAAGGAATGCTCTGAAAGAATGTCCACATCCGTTGAAAATGCGGCTTTATTAGTTAATTTGATCGGGATTGATCAACGTAACCGTAATGTCATTGAAATGATTTTCGATAAACAACAGACTGGTGTTTATCGTATCGTGAGCGCAGATGAATCCCATGTAACGATTGTTGATTTGGATAAATATGGGGCCGCTGAAGAGTGGCAGGCATTGCAACAAATTCGCTCAGATCATATGGCGATCCTCCTTTCTGTAGACAATTCTAGTCAAAGTTATTCACCACTTTTCTTAAAAAAGCCTGTTTTAATTGATAACCTTGTGGCGGCTTTAGAGCATGCGCGCATTAAGTTGGAACTTCCTACGTCTGAAGAGCAACAAGAGTACCTTCCTTGGAGTAAATTTCTTTCTTCGCGTATTAACTACCAGCAAGAAAAAATTTCTAATATAACTGAAGATTTTGAAGCCTATGAGGCTTATGAAGATATTTGCTTTTTATCTGAAAATGGTTACCTTCTTGATGCCGTAAAACGTGCCGTTGTTCAGGCAAGTACCGATGGTTTTGGTATAAAGTTACAGATTAAAAATAAAGGCAGTATTTTTATCGATCCGATAGAACACTGGATAAATACAGATTTATCTTTTTCTGAATTAGAAAATATTTGTCAGAATCCTTTGAGTGGAGAAGATATAAATAAGCGTGTTTTTAGTGATCGAGAATTTTCTAAATATTTAGAAGAATGGCGCGCATCAAACTTAAACCCAATTGATATCGATACTTTTTTATGGGATCTTGCACTTTGGACCTATAAAGGCGCTATACCTTCGAGTACTGATCTAGCAAAAAAAATTATACTAAGTTATTGGCCCGATCTCGCTCGTTTAACAGAAATTCCAAATGCAATGAGAATTGCTGCATTGTGGGTTTCATGTCCAATGACTTTAGTAGAAACTATTGATGTTTTAAATGTTCAAAAAGAAGATGTTTTTAATTTTTATACGGCAGCCTTAACAATAGGGTTAGTTCAGCAAAGTGAGACTATCGTAAAAATAATAAAAACTGAAACTAATGAAGGTCATACAATAAAATCAGATAAATCCCAACGAGATTTTTACCTTCGTATACTCAAACATTTGAAAGGTCAGAACCAGGATAGTTGATCTAATTAAGATACATTATTTGCAAACAGTTGCCTGAACGTAACCAGCTCGAGATTTATAAATGTTTCTATCAAAATTAATAAGCGAATAGAGTAGAAGGAAGACTGAAAAATAGACATAGGTTTTACGCACGTTGATGTTTCAAATTAACAAAAGAGCTTAGATCATTATTCTCTTGTTAGTAGCTTTGATTTCAACCTACGAAACAACCCTCGTATACTTTCAATCGATACTAGGAGCTTTAAGAAGTTGTCCATGCTGGTATAGGCCTTATTGTAATCACAAGAAGCTCCTTTGAAATTATCATTTTTAATGTAGAATCTAATCTATAAAGTTTTACCGTGATTTTGTTGGTTATCAGTAAAACTGAAGTTTTAATCAAAATAGCCGACATAACATCCATTATAAAAAATTATAGGAGTGATGTTTTCCATGCGTGAAGACATGCTTATCTCAATATTAAATGAACTCAATGGTTTGACAGCCGATATCCAAGGCTCAGCTGTAATCTCTATTGACGGTCTAATGATAGCCAGCGCTCTTCCGAGTAGCGTTGACGAAGAAATGATCAGTGCGATGTCGGCTGCGATGTTGTTGCTAGGGGATAGAACCGCGAAAGAGTTGAAACGTGGTGAACTAGAGCAGGTTATCGTGAAAGGACGACAGGGTTTCATCATTATGGTTAACGCAGGTAAAGACTCTGTGCTTTGTGTTTTAGCGCGTGAAGATGCAAAACTTGGGCTTGTGATGCTCGATGCAACACGAGCGGCTGGTGATATTCCTAAGGTCTTGTAGTACGGATTTTTTTGTTTTTAGAACAGTCACACCTACCCAGCTTATTAATCCCTAGCATTAAAAAAATAATTGTTCAAAAGCAAGATCTGTTTTCCCTATTGTTAATCTTACGTAAAGGGCCTTTTTTAAATATTACTTTTTCAGTATGAATTTATTTATCTTGCTTTACTCAAGTGGTATTACTACAAAAATGTTTCCCGAGTACCTATATTGGCAAGACAAACATACATTCCATTTTGGGGTATCGGCCGGTTCCTTTCCCAATAGTTGATTCATATTTTTCACCGTTGTACAAATCTATAGGCTTGATCATATAGCTTTTTTTAGGCTCCCCGAGAAGAACAAGAGTTACTACTAGTGGTGTCATTGCTATACAGATGCCAGCGAAAAATACTCAGCTTGAAATATACATTTTGTTGCCGACCTTCTTTATGATGATCTAGAAACGTCTAATTTGTGTGAGGTTATTTTGTTTGATTCTTAAGCATTAATTTAAATGTCTGTCTTGCAACGTTCTTTTCACTATAATGGTCTTATAAATTAACGAGAGAGTTGTACATGCAAATTCAGTGGTACCCCGGCCATATGCACAAGGCCAGAAAAGAGATCAAGCAAGCTTTACCTAAAGTTGACGTGGTGATAGAGATCCTTGATGCTCGAATTCCTTTCAGTAGTGAAAACCCAATGATTACTGAGTTACGTGGAGATAAGCCTTGTATTAAAATTCTGAGTAAAACAGATTTAGCTGATGGCAACATCACCAAACAATGGATCGAATTTTTTGAGCAAGAAGAGGGCACAGAGGCAGCTCTGACTATCACGACACAGAAACCTGAAACGATTTTGCAATTGCCACGTTTGATTAGAGATAAAACGTCATTTAATGATCGGCCGATTCATACCATGATTATTGGTATACCCAATGTTGGTAAGTCTACATTGATCAATCATTTAGCAGGCAGAACAATCGCAAAAACAGGTAATGAACCCGCAATCACAAAAGGGCAGCAGCGAATTAAACTTGAGAATGGCATTATTCTTTCTGATACGCCGGGCGTGCTATGGCCGAATGTTGAGAATCGAAATAGCGGTTATCGACTTGCAGCGACAGGTGCGGTGCGTGATACGGCGATGGAATATGCCGATGTGGCTTTTTTCCTTGCAGATTATCTTATGCGTGTCTATCCCGAGCGATTAATGGAGCGTTATGAACTAAATCATATTCCAGATTCTGAAATAGAATTGTTAGAAATGATCGGTGAAAAAAGGGGCTGTTTACGTGCTGGTGGTCAGGTCGAACTCGATAAAGTGTCGCGAATATTTGTTATTGAATTTAGAACGGGGGTACTTGGACAGATGAGCTTAGAAGTTCCTGACGATATGCATAAGGAACTTGCTGAACTCGAAATTATTCGCGCAAAAAAACAAGTTAAGAAAGATGCTAAAGAAGCAAAAAAACGAGGACATAAGAGAGAGCGAAAAAACTAAATATCAAGCTCACTCAATCGCTGTTTTCTTAGTCGGCCAAGGCCAACTTACTGATAGTATTATTGTCTATTTTTCCGGTTCCTAGAATGGGTATTTTGTCGATGATAATGATGCGTTTGGGAATGGCTAGCTCGTTTAAGCCTTCTTTTTTTGCTTGAGAAATAAGCTCTTTTCGATTTGCTTCTACTTGTTCTGTGATCAAATAGATCTGTTCACCTTTTTTCTTATCAGGAACAACAGCTGCAGCATGAAGCTTGTCTGGCCAGGTCGCATTCGCTAGTTCTTCAACACGAGTTAAGGACACCATTTCTCCACCGATTTTAGCGAAACGTTTCGCACGGCCTTGAATGGTGATGTACTTCAATTCGTCTACCGTGACAATATCGCCAGTATCGTACCAGCCTAAACCTCGATCAGTTTGTGGCGGAACAATGTCATCGTCACTAGCATGGAAAAGGTAACCACTCATGACGTTAGGGCCTGATACAAATAAACGGCCGCCATTATCCAGGCCTGCTACAGGTTCAAGATAGTAGTCCATTCCTGGGAGGAGTCGGCCAACGGTATTAGCTTTGTAATAATAAGGTGTATTGACAGAAACGACAGGACTCGTTTCTGTTGCGCCATAACCCTCAAGTATGCGTATACCAAACTTTTCACGCCAAATTGTACGTGTATCCTCTTGTAGTTTTTCAGCACCTGCGATGACATAACGTAAGGTATGAAAATCGGCAGGATGAGCATGTTTTGCGTAGCCGGATAGAAAAGTATTACTGCCGAATAAGACAGTTATTCCAAGCTCATAACAAAGCTCTGGGATAATTTTGTAGTGTAACGGTGTTGGGTAAAAGAAAACTTTCGTTCCATCTAATACGGGTAATATAGTGCCTGCGGTGAATCCAAATGAATGGAACATCGGTAGAAAATTCAACATGTGATCGGTTTTATTTAGATCAATATAAGTATGGATCTGGGCATAGTTCGATAAGATATTTTTGTGTGATAAAACAACGCCTTTGGGGATGCCTTCAGAGCCTGAAGTGAATAGGATCAATGCTCGATTATCAGCATTGATTCGCTTATAACGAGGGTAGTATGCAATGCGCGGAAAGTGCGCTTTAAGCAGTCCAGTAGCCTTGTTGAAAATAGAAATTTCAGTGCTTAAGTCTTCAAGGTAAATGATCTTAACGACTTTTTCTAACGCTGCGATGGACTCTTGTAAATCACCTTTTTCGATAAATATTCTTGATGTGTAAACAACTTTAACCATGGCTGTTTCACAAGCGGTAATAAGCCCTTGAGAACCCGCAGTAAAATTGAGCATCGCTGGTACGCGCCCATAACATTGCAAGGCCATCAGTGTAACAAGGTTGCTGACAGAATTTGGTAATAGAACTCCGACGCTCTCATCGAATATGGTTTCTTTTGAAATTTTATTACCTAGGATAAAGCTTCGTGTGATGAGTTGACGGTAGCTAATAGGCTCATATTTGATGTCATTTGCGATAACTGTGTTTGCGCCATGAACGTTCATAGCATCGATGACCGATGTAAATAAACTACGGTTAGTATTGACGTTTTTAAATGACACATCCAACATAATATCTGTCATTTGTTGAGCTGCTTTATCTCTTTGTTCTGAACTACTTTCATCTTCAATATTGTGAATATTTACGGGAGGATGAATGATTATTTTTATGCGGGGAAACCAAGAGAGTTTTAACAAGCCTTGCATATTAGATAGTTTTGAATACTGTCCGCCTTCAATCCCGATAGGTAAAATGGTGGCTCCAGATTTAGCGACGATCATGCCGGTTCCAGAATAAATTTTCATCAAACTACCTGTAGTTGTGATTCGTCCTTCCGGAAAAACAACCGCTTTATGGTCTTCTTTTAATAATTTGATTAGAGATTTAAGGGAGTGAGGGTTGAGTGGATCGAGCGCGAAAAGATCGACACATTTATAAAATGGTTGTAAGTACCATTTCTTATTGATTTCGGTGTTTATTGCAAATATTGGGCAGTGGGGAAGAAAGGCGTAGAGTAAAAATGGATCAAGTAGTGAGACGTGGTTTGCGACAATTAAAACGCGGTCTCCAGCAGCATGATAATTTTCAATTCCTTCAACGTTAACGTTAAAAAATATCTTGCATAAACATCGCAAAGTGAACTTAAACAGCTTAACCATTATTGTTGAACGTCCTATAAGTTTGATGCCTCCAGCGTTGGTTTTTCTAGAAGGATCTTTAATTCATCACCAGGGTTTATTGCCTGATCTTTAGGAATATTATTCCATTCCAGGATTTGTTTAACATGTATATCAAATCGTCGTGCTATTAACCATAAAGAATCACCACTTTTAATGCGATATTTATCACCTTTTAAGACAGGCATCTTGATCGCTGTAGCTGGCGCGGTAGGGACCATAGATTCACGAAAAGAGCCGGCTGGTATCAAAAGGTTTCGACCAATACGTAACTTGCTTGACTCTAAATGATTCGTTTTCTTTAAAAGCGCAATACTTATTTCATATTTTTTTGCGATAGTCCAGAGTGATTCTCCTGACTTAATCTCATGCTGTTGCCATGTTACACGCTCTTCTTGAGGTAAAGTACTCAATGCAAACTTAAACCGTTCTGCTGATTCGATAGGAAGTAGCAGTTTGTGCGGTCCTTCAGGATCAGTCGCCCATCGTTTAAAGCCAGAATTTAAGACAATGATTTCTTCTATGTCGACGTTGGCGAGATCCGCGGCCTTTTTTAGCTGGAGTTGGCCGTTGGTATCAACAAGAACTACTGTTGGTTGATAAAGAAGCTCTGGCAGTTCTATACCAAACTGATCTGGGCTCGTAATGACGCTGAATAGAGCAAGTAGTTTTGGAACATATGCACGTGTTTCTGGAGGTAGATCTAAAGACCAATAGTCCGTAGGGCGACCTAGTTTAATATTTTTCTTGATTGCTTTTGAGACGGTTGCGCCACCACTATTATAAGCAGCCAAGGCTAATGGCCAGTCTTCAAAACGGTCATGTAATTGTTGCAAATAATCTAGAGCGGCAGAGGTTGATGCAATAGGATCATTGCGGCCGTCGTACCACCAGTTTTGTTTTAAACCAAGGTGTTTACCTGTTGAAGGAATTATTTGCCAAAGTCCAGCGGCTTTCCATGATGATGTTACGGTGGTTCGATAACCACTTTCGATCATAGGTAGCAGCGCAAGATAAACGGGCATATTACGTTTTTCCAGCTCGTGGGTGATGTGGTAAAGATAAGGTTCAGCTCTGACGGACATTACATCAAAAAAACGTTGGTTGCCGATTAGCTTTTTGATCTGCTTCTGTACAGACTCATGTGATGTATCATCTAGACTTTCACTTTCTTGGATGTGCGTCCAAATGCTATCTATTTCGGATTCAATATTTTCAGGCTCAACGGATCGTGAAGGTGCTTCCTGAGTGTTGGTGACTTGCTCATGTTCGACAACTTTAAAAGAAGGAGTCTGAGCAACATATTCTGGCGGATGCTTAGTCGCTGACTGCATACAGCCATTGAGCAGCATAGCAAGAACGAACACAATAATTGCGCTGTAAAAGGTGGTTGATTTATAGATCACAGATCCGGCTCCCCAAAACATGGCGCAATCCTAAGGATAAGTGACTCATTCGTCAAGGTTTTACGTAATTTATCAATCGATATTAATCACTGTAACTTCTGGTTTTGGGGTAAAATCATTTACTATGAACAGGAAAAGTACAGATTCAGCAATGACCAGTAAAAAGCCAGTTAGGCTGCGTCTTAAAGAGTGGTTTCAAGGTTCACCTGGCCAGTCGCTTTTAGAGGCGGAAAAAAATCTTCTTGACGAAGAATTACCCGATCTGTTTGGTTACCATATTTTGCAGCTGGGCGCATTGGATGAGGGGAAGTTACTTGACTCCAGTCGAATTTCGCACAAGCTTTTATTTGATATTGTGCCTCAAGACGCGATAGCGACGGGGGACTTGGCTTGTCGATCAGCTTATTTGCCGGTTGATGCGAGCAGTGTTGATGTCGTTCTTTTACCGCATGTGTTGGAGTTTGAGGATGATCCTCATGAGATTTTGCGTGAAATTGATCGGGTTTTGATCGGTGAGGGGCATGTTATTATCTTAGGCTTCAACCCTCTTAGTTTATGGGGGATCTGGCACATCTTGTTAGCATGGCGTGAGAATCCACCTTGGAGTGGGCATTTTTATCGAGCAGCACGAGTTAAAGATTGGTTAGGCTTGTTAGGGTTTGAAGTGGTTCAAACCAAACATTTATTTTTTCGACCTCCGACATGTTCTCGTTGGCTTATGAAACAACTAAACTTTTTAGAAAAACTTGGAAATTATGTATGGCCCTGGTTAGGAGGAAGCTATCTGATCATCGGTAAAAAGCGTTTATTACCATTAACGCCAACAAAAACAGAGTGGCGGATCAGACGTAGATTAATTGCATCTGGTGTGACCGAGCCAACGACAAGAGCGCAACAAATGCTCAATCCAAAAGACACAATAAAAACAAAGGACAATAATTGATTTTATGACTGAACATGTAGAAATATTTACCGATGGTGCTTGCCGTGGAAATCCTGGGCCAGGTGGTTGGGGGGTTTTAATGCGATTTGATGGTAATGAAAAACGTCTTTGTGGTGGCGAATACGATACAACCAATAATCGTATGGAAATGATGGCGGCGATTGTTGGCTTGGAAACATTAAAAAGACAGTGCACAGTGACGCTGACTACCGATTCGGTTTATGTCAAAGATGGCATTACAAAATGGATGGACGGTTGGAAAAAACGTGGCTGGAAAACCGCCAGTAAAAAACCAGTAAAAAACAAAGATCTCTGGGAAAGACTTGATCAGGCTGCTGCCAAGCATGAGGTCGACTGGCAGTGGGTGAAAGGTCATGCCGGTCATGAGGAGAATGAAATTGCTGACCAACTTGCTAATCAAGGCGTTGATGAATTAGAGAGCCGCTAACGAATGAGACAAATTGTACTCGATACAGAAACAACAGGCCTGTCCACAGCGGATGATCATCGGATCATTGAGATCGGTTGTGTGGAAATGGTTAATCGAAAGCTGACCAACAAACACTTTCATTACTATATATGCCCTGAACGTAAGGTTGATGAAGGGGCGATGGAAGTTCACGGCATCACCGATGAATTCTTGTTGGATAAACCTAAGTTCGCTGAAGTTGCAGATGAGTTTTTAGAATTCGTAAAGGGTGCAGAGCTTGTTATTCATAATGCGCCGTTCGATATAGGCTTCCTTGATTATGAACTCAGTTTGCTCGATACGAACAAAGGCAAGGTTGTTGATAACTGTAAAATACTCGACACCTTAGTTCTTGCGCGTGAGATGCATCCTGGCCAGAAAAATAACCTTAATGCATTATGTAAACGCTACGCTGTAAACAATTCGCAACGTGAACTGCATGGTGCGTTATTAGATGCTGAGATCCTTGCCGACGTCTATTTAATGATGACAGGTGGGCAGGCGGATTTGCTGTTTTCTAGTGAGGAAAAAGGGCCGCGGGGTGAGGTAATACCGCGCGAACAAAAAGTGCGGCCAGAGCTAAAAGTCGTCAGGCCGCATGATCATGAATTGGTTTTGCATAAACAACAATTAGAATTGTTGGACAAGGCCTCGGGTGGCGAGTGTCTGTGGAAAAAACTTGATCAAGGAATTGTGATTGAAGGTGAGTCGGCGAATGAAACCTAAAGCTGGTCTATCAGTCGGGCATATTCTTCCGGCTTAAAACCAACAATAATCTCATCTGCCGTGACCAAAACGGGCCGCTTGATTAATGCTGGGTGTTCCAGCATTAATCGGGTGGCTTTTTCGGTATTCAAACCAGCTTGGTCAGCTTCTGACAACTTGCGCCAAGTTGTTCCGCGTTTATTTAAAAACACTTCCCAACCGAGCGCTTCAACCCACATTTCGAGTTGCTCCACTCCCAAACCATCCTTACGAAAGTCATGAAACTGGAATGCGACCATATTATCAGAAAGCCATTTTTTGGCCTTCTTAATGGTGTCGCAATTGCTTATGCCATACAAGATCATATGTCGCGTAACAACTCGTTGATGCCGACTTTTCCTAGTGTTTTCTCATCAACTTTTTTGACGATCACCGCGCAGTACAGGCTGTAGCTACCATCGCTAGAAGGTAAGTTACCTGACACAACCACAGAACCAGGTGGGATATAGCCATATGTTACTTCGCCAGTTTCACGATCATAAATACGTGTACTTTGGCCGATATAAACACCCATAGAGATAACCGAACCACGTCCAACAACAACGCCTTCAACAACCTCTGAGCGCGCACCGATGAAACAATTATCTTCGATGATCGTGGGGCCCGCTTGAAGTGGTTCTAAAACACCACCAATACCAACACCACCAGAAAGATGTACGTTTTTACCTATTTGCGCGCAAGAACCTACCGTTACCCAAGTATCAACCATCGTACCGCTGTCGACATAGGCACCGATGTTGACATAGCTCGGCATCAAAACAGTGTTTGGTGCAATGTAGCTACCGCGACGAGCCGTAGCAGCAGGTACAACGCGAATGCCACTGTCTTTGAATTCTTGCTTTGTGTAGTTCGCAAATTTAGAAGGAACCTTGTCGTAGAACTGTGTGTGTCCAGCTTGGATGACTTCATTGTCGCTGACACGGAAAGACAATAATACGGCTTTTTTCAACCATTGGTTAGTGACCCACTCATCACCTTGCTTTTCAGCAACACGGAATGTTCCTTTATCTAGACCATTGATGCATTCTTCAACCGCTTCTTTCAACTCCTTGCTCGCTGTTGCAGGTGTAATGTCTGAAATATTTTCGAAGTTGTTTTCGATGATTTTTTCTAATTGTTCCATTTTTATAGTCTCTATACTTAGTAAATTTAGATGAATGCTTTAATTCGGTTAGCGGCTTCTATTGTTTGTTCAAGCGATGCAACCAAAGCAATTCGTACCCGGTTTTGGCCGGGATTACTTCCCTCTGCTAGGCCGTTTTTAGCGCGTGCTAAAAAGCTGCCCGGTAATACCGTGACATTTTGCGTCTTCAACAGCCCACTTGCAAATGCTTCGTCGTCCATTTCTAATTCTGGCCAAAGGTAGAAACTGGCTGTTGGTTTTTGAACGTTCAAAACGGGTTGAAGTATTTCGAGTACCGCATCAAATTTCTGACGATACTGACGGCGGTTTTCTTTGACATGCGCCTCATCGCCCCACGCGACGATGCTCGCATATTGCGTAGGTAGCGGCATGGAAGAACCATGATAGGTTCGATAGAGTAGGAATTGTTTGATCAGACTTTTATCACCAGCGACAAAACCAGAACGTAGCCCTGGCACATTTGATCGTTTTGACAAACTATGAAAAACCAAACAGTTTTTAAAGTCGGTTCGACCTGATCTTGCAGCGGCTTCAAGTAAGCCGACTGGCGCTTGCTCTTCATCAAGATAGATCTCTGAATAGCACTCATCAGAGGCAATAACGAAATTATATTGATCCGATAATGCCATCAGTTTTACGAGCTCAGTTTCTGGTAAAACAGCGCCCGTAGGGTTGCTTGGCGAGCAAAGGTAAATCAACTGACAGCGTTCCCATATATCGGCTGGGACACCATCAAAATCAGGTAAGTAGTCGGACTCTTCCGTACAATTCAAATAGTAAGGATCAGCTCCTGCAAGTAGCGCAGCGCCTTCGTAGATCTGATAAAACGGATTGGGTGACAGCACCAAAGGATTAGTTTTTGTTGAGTCGATCAAAACTTGGGCGATGGCGAACAAGGCTTCCCGTGTCCCATTAACAGGCAGCACATGCTCATCGGCTGAGACAGATCCTTGCGGCAAGCTGAAACGAGTCGTCAACCAATCACTGATCGCCGTTCGTAATAGAGCATGCCCCTTGGTGGTTGGGTACGAGCCCACCGTATCTAAACGGTTAACCAACTCGTCTTTTATGAATTGTGGTGTTGGATGTTTTGGCTCACCAATGGAAAGATCGATGGGTGACTTTCCAGATTCCGATTGGAAGGCTTGCTTGATTTTAGCAAGTCGCTCAAAAGGGTAAGGTTGTAATAGTGAAAGTGAAGGAGTCATGTCGCCAGTGGTTCTATTTATGATAAAACCACATTATAAGAGATCCATCGGTGCTGACCAACCGGCATCGAACTAAGGGCAGGTCGAGCTCTGTCTGGCAGCCTGGCAATATATAAAATTAAGACGGAGCTATTTTTACTAATAATGACATGTTGTGAATCGCTCGGTAATACTAAACGAGTTTTTTAGCCTTAAAACCAACTGTTTAAATAAACAAAAAGGCTAGCTTGCTCTTAAAGTATAGTCTTTATGAGCCGCTAGATTTGTATAATGGGAGCAAACTTAGGTTTCCTTAATTATATGACTGAGGATTCAAAATGGCTTGCCCAACCTGTTCAAAAACCATTCTTTTTGGTGGCATTAAAGAAGGCGATAAAAAATATTGCAGTAAAATTTGTCACGAAAAAGGTGAGATCACCAGAATCGCAGAAGCATTTTCAGATCAAACTGTGGAAGCTTTTTCTACGGAAATATTCAATGGTACTTGCCCTGAATGTGATAGCCCAGGCCCAATTGATGTTCATAAATCGTACTTTGTTTATTCTTTTTTGATCTCCACCAATTATCGAACAAATGAAAACGTACTTTGTAAGAAATGTGCGACGAAGAAACAATGGAGCGATTTAATTCGATCGTTCTTTTTTGGATGGTGGGGGCTTCCATTTGGTCTAATTATTACGCCGATCATGATCGTTGCAAACATTATTGCAATGTTTCAGAATCCGCATTTGAAAGGACCGACGAAGATACTGAATGCCAGATCAAGACTAATCATGGCTGCACAACAAATGGAAGGTGGTTTTCAGGAACAAGTCGATGAAGAAATGGTTCAAGCTCCGGCAAGGTCTATTCTTGAAGAGGTTCTGATTTCTGATCCTGTTGTAAAACGGTAACTGCAAGCTTGTTGTTATTCACTCGTCGCGGCAAATTCTGCGATGGTTTAGAATAAAAGGGGCAACTTAGTTTCTGTAAATTTGTTGCACTTGCAATGTGAGTCTAAGCAGCCACTTTTTTTCTTTATGCGAAGTTTGGGGGACTTAAGTTTGTTGTCCTACAGCGCGTGTTCGGCCGGCAGCTTTGACAGCAGCTTGCTTAATGGAACCTGCAACTTCTTCAGAAAGCTTCGCACTCTTCAAAGCACGCACAACATTGATTCCTCCAATAAGTACGCCAAGCATAGACCAGGCTCTAGCACGACGGTCTTGTTCCGAATTGCCGGCAAGACCTCTTGCTACAAGATCTACAATTATTGTCATTTTTTTTTCATATAAATTATGAATCTCAACATCTGAACGAACGACTTCTGAGGTTAATGTTGCCATCGCACAACCACATTCGAGATCATTACGATGTGTTTTGCCTAGATAATATTCCGCAAACTCCTTAACCCAATCAGTGCCATTTTCACTTTGCACTTTCGGCAACGTATCGATCACCTCATCAAGACCAACTTCCAGAGCAATATTAAATGCACCACCTTTCGAGCCTAGGTGAGAATAAAATGCACCCGATGTGACACCGGCAGCTTTCGCAAGTCCATCAACACCAATGCCGTCATAACCGTATTTGCGAAAACCACGACTGGTAGCCTCAACAATTTTTCGCCGAGTCTCTTCTTTTTCAACACCTTTATGTCGCATAACCTACACCTTTTTAATAGTGATCGTTATTTAACTGTTGACAAATAGCGATCGTTATTTAATTATGTATATAACGATTACTATATAGCGATCGTTCTCATTAATCAAAAGGAGATAATAAGTGAACACAACTATTAGCAAGTTGGCTACCCGGCCCAAAAAATTGAAGCTCACATTACAGCTCGTGCAAACAGTATTAATTTCTCTAGCTCTGGTGTTAGCCTTTTATACTATGAACGTAACCGCAGCAGAATCTGCGGAGCAAAGCGCGAATGACACAAAACCAAAAGCATTTGTTTATACAGAGCTGCAAATTTCTGTCTCATCTTTCAATGATATTCCTTGGCAAAAAGTCAACGACAACATCAAACAACAACCCGGTTTTATTAACAAAACATGGTTGTACGGTGTTGGGAATCATTCAGGCGGTGGATTTTATGCCTTCGATAGCATCGAGAACGCACAGAAGTTTGTTACTGAATATTTTCCAGAGGAAGCAAAAGGATTTGGCGTAGCGCAAACTTCCCGCATATTTGATGCCGACGTAACTGAAGAAGCCAGCCGTGACATGAGCTCTGCACATTATATTGGTAATACAGAGAGAAAGCCGGGTGCATACGTCTATACCGAAGTTCAAGTACAAGTCGTCCCATTTAACGAAGGGCCTTGGCGTGAAATTAATCCAACTCTTAAACAACAACCTGGCCTTCTATCGAAAACCTGGTTAAGCGGATTCAACACAGGCACGCCCGGAGGATTATACGCGTTCGACACAATAGAAAATGCCCAAAAATTCGTTCTGGAATATTACCCAACAGCAGCAAAATCATTTAATGCCGCCTTTTATACTCGGGTATTCGATGCCAATGCAACTGAAGCCGCCAGCGGCGCTATGAACTCTCCGTTCTACAGCAACTGATCCAATCATTCCGTGCAAGCCTGATTATAGGTCAGGTTTGCACGTATCTATCGAACGAATCTTCAATAATTGAAGATAAGAAAGGAATAAAGTGAACATGAAACAATAAAAGGGCTACGATTGCTTAGACCGTTTTGTAACTCCTAAGAAAGCTGGACGGCCAAAGAAGGGAAATGGCGATTAAACGTTACTCTAACCCCAAACAGCAGAGATCCTAAGATCAAGATAAATTTTAGTCGTTAATGAGTCAGCCGATAACCTTTAAGTCATCTAACAAACTTCAATATTTTTATAACTTTCCTATTTTTCACCCGTCAGAATCAGGCTGATAGTCAAATGAAAAAAATATCCAAATACTTCATTATTATCGGTATCGCTCTATTTTTAGGGATATTCATCTACAATAAAAAACAAGTAGAGACTCTTCTGACCTCTACCGATCAGGCCTATGAGGAAATGTCTGCGGTAAACGATGCTCTGGCTATACTAGCGTCCATTAAGTACCAGATGGCAGAGTTCTATTTAGATACTGGCAAGTTCCCTGTCGACAATCTTGAACTGGGTATCGATCCACCGGATAAATTCGCGAGCAATCAAATTCAGGATCTTAAGGTTACTCAAAAGGGTGAAATAATTGTCCACTTTAAACAGATGGTCAAACAAAAAGAAAACGTAACTCCTTCATTACGTTTCACCGCAGATAACACACTCGAAAATAGTGGGATTCTGCGCTGGAATTGTTTTGCCGAGCATATTTCGGATTCGGTTTTGAATGTACTGCCATTCTGTGGACAATATATTCCTGTTCAAAATTCTCCAGATCAAAATAATCATTCTCAAGAACAACAGGTGGCGCAAGATCAGTCTTCTGAAGTTACCAATATCAACTCGGAGAAAATTAATAAACCAAGCCAAGGTTATCTTGCATGGGATTTAGCCAAGCAGATTAGAAATGGTGAGGATGATTTGATCGAAAAAATGCTTGCTGATGGTGCAGATTTTAAAGGTGAGCCACTGTTTGCAGCTGTTGAGGCGAATCGTTTTGATCTCGTTCATCAATTCCTGAGCAATGGAGCTGATGCCAATAGCATTGATCACAATGGTAATTCTTTATTACAAAATGCAATTTACAACTCAGATGCTTATCAACATGAAGATCTGGATTTTATCCGGCTATTACTAAATTCTGGTGCCAGCACAGCATACGTGTCTCCATCTAATCAAACGGCTCTATTATCATTGCACATTCCCAGCCAACGTGAATACATCAAACCGGATGACAGCATTACCGAAGAAGAAAAGAACAAAAATAGTGTCGATCTACAACTCTCATATGAGATCGCAAAATTATTACTGAACCACGATGCAAAAATAACCGTTTCAAATGGCATGGGAAACTCACCACTAGCACTTGCTGTTTGGGCTGGTGCAGACAATCATGTCAAACTATTCCTGCAACGTGGAGCAAGTGCCGATAGTTGGGATGGAAAACAAAAATATCTATTGGATATTGCTTTGAGGAAAGGCTATGCAAAAACGGCATTGCTTTTATTTAACAATGGCGCACTATTAGATCGGTCATCTAGAAAAGATAAAAAAGAGCGATTATTAATATTAGCATTACAACAAAAAGATGAAGCCATCATCGACGAAATGATCACTGTGGGTGCGGATCCAGCAAAAAAGATCAGATTGTCAAATTTAGGTATTCTCAGCGCAATAAAAACAGCACTGATCAAACAGGATTGGAAAAATGCATTACGTTTTGTGAAGCAAGGAACGAAGTTGCCTCACCAGATCACATTAGATGATCCGAACTATGCCAAACAATGGCCTCAACATATAATAAGAAAAAACAAGATATCTCTATCAAGTATTAAATACATTCTTGAGATTGGTGGAAGTCAGCAACTACAGAAATTTATCCCACATCTTGATCAACTAAATGCATACAACATAGAAAGAGAAACCTTACTGCAATATGTCATAAATAATGAACACAAAGAACTCGTTTTACCTCTGATTAAAGCCGGAGCAAATACTGATGTAACTGATAAAGATAATCGTAGCTTACTTGAAATCAGTATTACTAATGATGATGAAGCTACCGCATTGATATTTTTAAAACATCAAACCCTGCCCAAGAACGCTGATCACTTACGATCACTCTGGCAACTAGCATACGATCATGACATGAAGAAGATCAGTGATGAGATCGGCAAACAATTACAAACTTATGATCCACCAGAAATTCCAAAAACAGTCGTTAAACCAGACCAGAAAAACATCACTCTTTGGCAACGATCTTGTGAGACAACTTCAGAAGGTTGGTTTGGGTTAGTCGCTGAAGGTGATCAAGAACAATTGATTGTTGGTACTCATTCGAAAACGATTCCTTACCCAGGATTCTGGAAACCTGTCGATGTTTACAATGATATTCGCTTCAATTGGATCAACACGCATGAATTACAACTAAAGAATTTTGATAAAGATGCTGGATGGGAAGGTTTTAATACTTTCTATAATTGTGATCAAAAAGAACCCGGTATTGACCTAACTGGCAGTTGGCAAGCTTCAGATCTTAAAAAAGGAAAAACTATTATTACACTCCATCAAAATGGTCATGGACAGATCACGACAGATGGTAAAGTTGTTGCGATATTGAATACGATAAAACCTGCATACCGTGGAGCAAAAGTAATATTTAATATGTGCGAACATGAAAGAGATATCGCTTTTTATATAAAATCAGATCAAACAACCGGCAACAGTTACCTTTATAAGGAAAAGAGAGTGCGTAAAAAGATAAAACTTCAACGGCTAGAAATTGATAATTCCATAGCTAAAAATAGACATCAACAAATAGGCTGCCCGTAAGAATTCTTCCACAGAGCATCATTCCTGTACGTCTTTAACAGGCAGTCATATATTCATAAAAAGATACATGAGTGCATGAGGTTTTTTTGCATTAAAATGTAGGTAAGGCATGATTTGTTCTCTCCTGAGTAAAATAAGATGTTAGAAACCTAATTTTATCAGTTGCTCAAGTTATGTTTTTTTTAAGTGGTGCTCTTTCAACTTGAATTCACTCGTTAAATTATGGCAACTTCAGTCTGATCTCATTGATTTGTTATGTGAACTGCGCCTATCGGTTATCCAACTTGGCTAGTTTTCGAATATTAAATTTCAAAGTCAACACAGCCGTTAAAGGGATTATGAATAATTGAAGAAACGAAGAAAAAAATAATGCCCAAGAAAATTGATATGGGAATTTAATTTCCTCTATGATTCCGTTGTCATACCAGTATGGGTCGAGGTATACCCATGTGATACTTATTAAGTAAGTTGTTATATAGCCAAAAAGTAACATACCCCAAAAAATTTTTCGACTACCTGATTCTTCACTAGGCCTAAAATTAAAATAGATGAATGCAAATAGGGAAAAAATAAATCCAATTAGATATATTGAAATAATAAATTTCATTTCGCCCTCAGAATTGTGATTTAACTATTAAATAATACACTCAGATCAGTCAGGCTCGATTGATTCCAGTCGCACTGCCAACACAAAATATTCCTACGAATAATAACATGTTGTCGATGAACCAGTAATACGAAACGAGCTTGTCTAGCCATGGAAACACCTCATTAATAACTAAATGGCTAGCTTACTCTACCTTACATTTTTTATGTATCTTCTTATAGGATGTAAGAAGTAGTCTTAGATACTTTGAAAAGCTTCTTGAGTATAATAAACGAAGAAGAGGGAAGTTTTGATCGGATTCCACATCAAAGTTCACCTTCTTCAAAAATTCCATGGATCATGAAAAGGCATTTATTCTTATCAAAAACAAACTCTAATTGTTCGGATTTTTATTATTGTTCTTTGAAACGATCAGAAAAACCAATTTAACGAATAAAAATAACCCCGTAATAAAAGCAGTAATAAAACAAATTATGAACATGATCGCTTCAACACTTCCACCATTCGTATGCACTTCTCCGCTTACGATCATAGTTACAGAAAGTATAAATAAAAACAGCGTAACTATAAAGCCAAAAAACTTAAAAAAAATCTTCATGCTAATTCCTTACTTATTTTAGATACGAAATAGGTATGAACTAAATCCTAACCAGTTGATTTTTTTAATGATTTTATGTCAGCGAGATCTCAGCTGAAGGTTTCGAGTAATAAGTGGAGTTCACTTTTAGATTTTTAATGAATACCTCCCCCTTTACGGATGAGCCCCTCGTAGTAATCTCGCTTTATAACTACATTAATGTAAGCAAAGTAGGCTCAGGTCTTTGGTTCATGACTGGCGAACCTTAAATCAATCGAGTCTGATCTTATTGATTTCCTGCACTGAAAATCCATTCAGGAAGTTTTCAATCTCTGAATTGGCACTTACTGACTAAGTTTGCTCCTGTATATACTATATACTGAGTTGAGCCAGATTTATCTGAGTAATAATACCCAAGATACTTAAAATGGATTCCTTGAATAGTACCTTCTAATTCTTGATAAATAACTTTATTACCATTTACTATTCTATATTCTTGTTGTGTTATTTTTGCATCTGAATCAGATTTTTTTGCATTTTGAAGAGCTACTCTGGAAAGGTTTAACAAATCAGCTTCTATACCTTCAGTAACTGCTATTCCATATAGATCTCCTCCACTCTTTAATTGAAAGTCATAATCATCTTTTTTAAATGACCACTTCTTAGGATCAATAAAGAATTTGGAGTTATTTAATTTACTTTATAAGAGAAAAAGTCGATAGCTTTCCTTTTGAAAAAAAAGTTCTTGTTTAGAGGGATTCCAGTGTTTTTAGTTATTGCTTTATTTTCATATTCCCAAGCTCCATTGGGTTTTAAAATAACGGTTTCACCTTCATCAGTTATGGCTTTTTGATTAGCGCTTACTGTAAAAGATAAAATACAAATAAATAAAGAAAAATATTTAATCATAAAAATTTTCCTATGGTGGTGTTGTTATACAAAATCTACTTTTTATCCTGCTATATTTCGTATAGTAAGGTAAAAAGCAGAACGAATTAAATTAATGATTAGCATGATCAAGAGTGAACGATGTGGTTTCATATCGTGAAAATGCATGTTTATGAAACCGATCCCTTCTAATCAGTAACCCAAATCTTACGTGTCAGATAGACAAGAAGCAAGTTCACCATTGTCAGTTATCTTACTTAAGCATTTGAACTATTATGAAGGTGATTATATGGAGCGAAACATTGCAGTGAGGCTTAGGTTTAAACTATTATTTTTATAGAGTTAAAGGGAAGGCGACTCTTGTTGTGTAATGTCAGAGGGGAAAAAATCTACTTGGACAGGGATAATTAAAAAAAATGATTTTCCCTGCTCAAAGTGAATGTTTTAAGCTCTCCACTTTATTGCTTCTATAGCATCTAAAATGTCGTCACTGCTCGAAATATCTTTTAAGTCACCATCTATACTGATCATAACAACAGTTTTTTTGCCAATCGTTGCATATTGATCAAAAAACTGTAAACCATCGGTATCTTCTGTCTTAATGCTCCAAACAGGATGCCCTTTCGTTGTCTTTTGTCGTTTTAATTGAGAAGTGATTTTAAGATCTGGCTGATCGGCCGTCTCTTTTAAACTTCTAACAATATCTTCTTCGAATTCATCTTTGATGGATTTAGAATCAGTTTCTTTCGCATCGGAAGAAATATCGTAAGAAGAGACGACGAGGAACTCATCATTCGGACCATTGAGCGTCGCTTGGTCTTCTAATTCTGTAATTTCCCAACCTTCAGGTAGTTCAAGTAAGAATGTCTCTGTTTCTATTCGTACGGGTTCATTGGTTTCTGTTGTCAAAATAATTCTCTGTTATATTAAAACCTAAGTGTGATGACGGTGTTTGCACAAGATTAGTGCTTCGCGCACTGTAACATTGCACCATTACTTTACTATCATACCAATTGGTGGATGCCACATCAAAGCGTACCACTGCCGTTGGTATATTCAATCAATGAGGCTAGGCTGTTTATCTGTTGTTGGGGCGGTTTCGGGTAATAAGTCTGACAGCTTAGAGGAAGGTGGGAAAATATATGAATATGAAAGATATTGGTTTTTTATTTAAGATGGCGATGGCCATGATCTTGGGTATCGCTTCATTTACCGCTTATGCCGATGCCGAGACGGTTAAGGCCAACTTGAGCCGGTTGAATGTTCCTGCTGGTTTTACTGTCGATGTTTATGCTGAAGTTCCGGCTGCTCGACAGATGACTTTGGGAACCACGGGTACGGTTTTTGTAGGCACACGTGGTAAGCATGTTTATGCGGTGGTTGATAAAAATAAAGATTATGTCGTGGATAAGATTATTTCGTTGATGGCTGATCTAAATGGTGGTAACGGCGTTGCGATGCATGAAGGTTTTTTATACGTGGCAGAGCAAAATCGTATCGCACGTTATGCTGTGCCTGATTTTGATTTAAACCCGTCGTTTAAAATGGTGCGCGAAGTGGTTTACGACAAATTGCCAAACAAGCGCCATCATGGCTGGCGATATATTATTTTTGGATTAGACAATAAACTTTATTCAACCATTGGTGCACCCTGTAATATCTGTGCACCTAAAGGCTTAGAAGCCTCGATTATTCGAATGGAGCCGGATGGATCGCAAGCAGAAATTTACGCTTCGGGCATTCGTAATTCTGTCGGCATGGATTTTTATCCAGACACGAACACACTTTATTTTACCGATAATGGCGTGGATATGATGGGCAATGATATACCTCCTGGAGAGCTTAATGCAGCACCTGAAAAAGGTATGCATTTTGGTTTCCCATTTTATGCTGGAGGCAAAGCACGTCAACAAAAGTGGAAGGATAAAAAACCTCCTCAGGAAGTGACTTTTCCCATCGTTGAGTTTCAGGCACACAGTGCAAATTTAGGTTTTAAGTTTTATACGGGCAAACAATTTCCGGTCGAATTTAAGGGGAATGCGATCATTGCTCAACACGGTTCATGGAACAGAAGTGAACGGGTTGGCTATCAATTGCAGCGAGTTGTTTTTGATGAAAACCATCAAGTTAAAAGTAATGAGGTTTTCATTGATGGTTGGTTAGATAACGATGAGGTTTGGGGACGTCCTACGGATGTCTTACAAATGCCTGACGGGTCACTGTTAGTTTCGGATGACTACAATGGAGTGATTTACCGGATCAGTTATGATAAATAAAAAATAAAATTGAAAGTAACGAAATTATCAGAATCAGAGTCTGTGGACTCGCATTCTAATGGTTTGATATTGATCAGTAAGTTTTGGGAATAGCGATGGTAATGTTGTGGTAGTTAAGCTTGGCCTAGGAATTATAATCTTTATACTTACGGTAGAGAGTATAAAAAGTAACGGCTATAGGCTGTTTATTAAAACTTTAGAGCTAGAAAAGTGATTTATCTTTTATATTTAAGAATGATTACTTAGATGAGTTCAATCTAGAAGGAAAATAATGGAAATACTGATCTTATTACTGATAATCACGATTGCTGTGGTTAGTTTTTTATATCCTCGTTGGCGTGATCAAAGAATAATAAAGACACCTTTTCCATCAGAATGGGAAGAAATTGTTACTCGGCGATTGCCTTTCATTTCTAAACTAGAAGGGGGTTTGCAAACTCAGCTACAGAATAAAATCAAATTATTTATCGCTAAAAAAAGTTTTTATGGTTGTGATGGTTTAGAGCTTAGTGATGAAATTCGGGTAACGATAGCAGCCGAGGCATGCTTGTTGTTGTTAAACCGTCCTATCGAGGTTTATCCCAAGTTACGATATATTTTAGTCTATCCTGCCGCATTCAAAAAAAGCACAGAACAGCATAATAACGATGGAACCGTTAATGAGGTGCAGAGTGGTTTGCTTGGTGAATCATGGAGTAATGGCAAGGTCATTTTGTCTTGGAGTGACGTAGAGTCTGGTGTCGAAAATTTTGATGATGGTCAAAATGTAGTTCTACATGAGTTTGCTCATCAATTGGACAGTCACTCTGGTGCTACAAATGGTGCTCCAAGGTTGCGGAAAAACAGTTATTCGGTTTGGGCTGAGGTTTTTTCAAACGAGTTTGAGGTTTTGACTAAGGCGCGTGATAAAAATTACAAAAACACTATGGACTATTATGGAGCCACTAATCCGGCTGAATTTTTTGCTGTTGCGACAGAAACATTTTTTGAAAAACCAGAGCAAATGAATAAAAAGCATCCTGAACTCTTTGAGCTACTTAAAATATATTATTCAGTTGATCCAAGTGATTGGTAAAACTACGCGCTAAGCGAAGGTAATGCGGCTCAACTACTCCTTGAGATAATGATCATTACAAACGTCTGAGCTTGGGTATCAATGCGTTTCATCTTCTTCACTCAGGACAACGGATCAGCTAACTGAATAACTATAAATACGGTGTGACATAGCTGTTACGACTAGCCTTATGGTGACAGTGTATTTTGATCAGCCATCGACGATGGGACATTATCTGATGACTTCCTGGCTTCATTCTCCCGCTATAACGTCACATTCTTTCCCTCGATTTATGTTAGAAAATGATAATCAAGCGGGCACGTATATCTCATTAACCGCTGACATGCTAAAATTGCTGCCAATACATAACACATTGAAAAACTCAGGGAATACCTAAATGTTCGATAATCTTTCAGGTCGATTTAGTAAAGTTGTTAAAAACCTTCGTGGCCAAGGCCGTCTGACCGAAGCCAATATTGATGAAGCGCTGCGTGAAGTACGTTTGGCGCTTTTAGAAGCGGATGTCGCTTTGCCTGTTGTGAAAGAGTTTGTTGAACATATCAAATCACGCGCGGTTGGTGAGGAAGTTGTCGGTTCATTGACACCGGGTCAAGCCTTGATCAAGGTAGTTAATGACGAATTAACCACCTTGATGGGTGATGTTAATGAGAGTTTGAATCTCAACACTGAACCACCGGCCGTTATCCTAATGGCAGGTTTGCAGGGTTCTGGTAAGACCACCAGTGTTGGTAAGCTCGCTAAGCGTTTAAAGGAAATAGAGAACAAAAAAGTGTCTGTTGTGAGTTGTGACGTTTATCGTCCTGCGGCGATCGAGCAGTTAGAAATTCTCGCCAAAGAAGTTGATGTCAACTTTATTCCGAGTCATGCCGAATCAAATCCAATAGATATAGCAAAATCAGCGATTGCTGAAGCACGTAAACAATTCAGCGATGTTTTAATCGTCGATACTGCAGGTCGTTTACACATAGACGACGAAATGATGGATGAGATTAAGCAGTTACATAAGGCTTTGAATCCGATCGAGACACTGTTTGTTATCGATAGCATGACGGGCCAAGATGCTGTTAATACTGCTAAAGCATTTGATGAAGCGCTGGCTTTGACTGGTGTGATCTTAACCAAAACCGATGGTGATTCACGCGGTGGTGCGGCCTTATCTGTTCGACAAGTGACGGGTAAACCGATCAAGTTTATGGGGGTTGGCGAGAAAATTTCAGAGCTAGAACCATTTTATCCTGATCGAATTGCATCACGTATCCTTGGTATGGGTGACGTACTTAGCCTTATCGAAGAAGTCGAACAAAAAGTCGATAAAGACAAGGCTGCTCAACTTGCGACAAAACTGAAAAAAGGTAAGGGTTTTGATCTCACTGATTTCAAAGAACAGTTATTGCAAATGCAAAATATGGGAGGCATTTCCGGCTTAATGGCTAAGATGCCAGGTGTTGCTGATCTACCGCAAAAGGCGAAAGATCAGGTTAACGATAAGGAAATGAATAAGACGGTTGCGATCATTAATTCGATGACACTAAACGAGCGCCAGTTCCCAGCATTGATCAAAGCCTCACGTAAGAAACGTATTGCGGCAGGATCAGGCACACAAGTGCAAGATGTTAATAAACTATTGAAACAATTTATGCAGATGCAAAAAATGATGAAACGTATGTCGAAGAAGGGTGGGATCGCCAACATGATGCGCGGCTTACCTGGCGGCGGCGGAAAGGGCGGCATGCCACCAGGTATGCCTTTCTAAAAGATGCTAGTTAAGGAGCAAGAGTCGCCTTTCGCTCCTTATAAAGTTTAACCATGCCATCAACACTTTCTTGATCAAATTCCTGCAAGCCTCTCAGAGCTAGTCTCTTCAAACCTCGACCAACAACTTTTCCTTCTGAAGCGACACAAAACTCTAAAAGTGCCATACCTTTTTTACCTTGTACCGTCAGGCTTGTGTTCGTTAATTCCAGAGTAGCTTGCTGGAAATCTAAAGTTTCCAGATCAATCGACATGCTTTCGTAAATGACTAAAGGTCGAGCTGGATTGATCATGACATTGTGTTTTTCCATCAAGGGAACGATTAAATCAGGAAAATTTTTACCCGAAAAAGCAACATAATTTTTGGAAAACGTTTCAATCAAATTCTTATCAGTAGAAACAGCACCTTGATGTTCGACATTGAGATACTGTTTTTCATTATCGTCGGTGATTGCGAACTGAGCTGCTGCTGTGGGGAAATGTAATGGTACGCTATCACCAACCATGCCTGAGAAAGTAAATGTCATCCGTTGACTAAGCCCGTACCTTTTCAAGATTAAAGAAAATAATAAATCGCCAGGGACGCAGAAATTTTTACTATCAGGATCATGAATGGGATTAAAATCATCAGCGATGGTTTTTGCAAAGTTACTCGCTTGTTGTTTTGATATTAAGATCCTAGAATTTTTTTCAGAATAGTAGTTATCTATAAACATAATTTTTTTATCTTATTTTTTGAGAAGACCTGCTTAAAACCGAAGTAGGCGACTGAGTCTTTCATATTAGAAATAAAACGACCAAAGCCGCTGATTTTTTGTAACTTAATATTTTTATATTTTAGTGAAACAATGATAGCACCAATAAACATTCCGATAGTTGCAGCGATCAAAATATTTAATAGACCGAAACTATTTTTCAAACCAATACTGGCAAGTAGTAGAATCATCATTCTGACTTCAGAAGAAAAACCGTGAAAATATCCAAAGCGAGAAGTTCTCCCGGTGGTTTGCGGGCTCACCATCGGTATGAACGAGTAGGTGAGGCTGGCATGTTTGCAAACGGCCTGATTGGCGAGAACGCGAGTTTAGCATCCCAAGGTTTCTGAACCATGACTATTGTTTCGAGTTAAATTATTGATGAATGTAAAAGTGTGCGAATTATACCACCGCATTGCTTTATAATGGTGGTAGTAATTAATTAAGTGAGATAATTGAGCAATGGCAGATTCTGATCTGATTTACGGTATACACGCAGTACAACATGCTTTGCGTAACTTCCCTGAGCGAGTATTGGAGGTATGGTTGCATATCGATAACAAGGGGCACAAAGGGGGTGGTGGCAAGCTTATTGAAATTCAAACATTAGCTGAATCATTGGGTATTTCATATCAGTTGGTTCCGCGTAAGTCATTGGATAAGATGAGTAATGATGAGCGTCATCAAGGTGTGGTGTTACGCCAGCGCCAAGCTAAACCTAAAGATGAATCTGATCTGCTCGATATCGTTAAAAACTCAAATGGTGTTTTATTATTGATTTTGGATGGTGTACAAGATCCCCATAATTTGGGGGCTTGTTTGCGTACAGCCGATGCAGCGGGTGCTGATGCTGTTGTCATTCCTGCTAGTCGTGGCGTTAGTATGACGCCAACCGTTCGCAAGGTTGCTAGTGGCGCAGCCGATTCGGTTCCGCTTATTGAAGTACGAAATCTCGCGCGGACATTAAAAGAAATTCAAGATGAAGGTGTTTGGTTGATCGGCACCAGTGATCAAGCAACGCAAACGATTTATGATCAAGATCTAAAAGGTTCGATAGGTTTGGTGATGGGATCAGAAGACAAAGGTATTCGTCGACTGACAACAGAATATTGTGATCACCTAGTACAAATTCCTATGGCTGGTGTCGTTGAGAGTTTGAATGTCTCGGTGGCCTCTGGCGTGTGTTTATATGAAGCTGTGCGTCAACGTCTAAAATGACATTAAAATATTTTGCCTATGGATCGAATATGCTGCATTACCGCCTTTGGCAGCGGGTTCCATCTTGTCGTGTTTTAGATTGCGTTTCTGTTCGAGGTTATTCACTTAATTATTTTATTCGTGGCATCGATAATTCGGGCAAGTGTAATATTATTGAAACAGGTCAAGATATCGATTGTGTGCATGGCGTAGTGTTTGAGATGGCCAAGTCAGATCTCCATCGACTGGATGCTGCAGAAGGCGAAAGTTATGAAAAATCCGAGATCGTATTGCAGGGTGAAGTCGAACAACATCGAGCATTTGTTTATATCGGTAGAGAAGCTTATATAGACACAGATTTAAAACCGTTTGATTGGTATAAAGCTATTGTGGTTGAAGGGGCACGATCACATAATTTACCCGATGAATATATACTCAATTTGAACGCTGTCGTTGCAAAGAAAGATAGTGATCAAGAGCGGTCTAAAAATAATTTTAAAATCATAGAATCAATCGTGCCTGAGTAAATTTCTTGTGTTGAATAGAGTTACTTTGAAACTATTTTTCTTCATTTTAATAAGATTATTTTCTTTTAATAAATACTGCTATTGAAACTTAGTTATATAAGTAAACATTATTTGAAAAATTCAAACAACAAATTTTCTTAATATAAAGAGGCTGAGTTTCGATATTATTTAACTCACATCGGCATAAGTGCTGGCGGAGGTCTAAATTTTTTTTGACTTTTCTCAAAACAAATAACGCCCTATAAAGGACGTTATTTTAGGTCATTGTTAACTTAACGAGCCTGCTTAACTAACACGTTTAGCCAGCTTTCCACCTGATGAAACTCGGACGGCACAGAATTTGAATTCTGGTATTTTGCCGAATGGGTCGAGTGCGTCGGTGGTGAGTAAGTTTGCACTGGCTTCGTTGTAACAGAAAGCCATGAACACAGTACCCTTTTGGATACCTATGTCTGATCGTGCAAATGCCGTGATCTTGCCGCGACGAGACTCGATCGTCACTAACTCACCCGCGATACAGCCCATGGTTTCAAGATCTTCGGGGTGAATTGAAATGATCGGATCAGGTTCGATAGCATCGAGTATGCTGGCGTGTCTGGTCATACTTCCTGTATGCCAATGTTCAAGCTGTCGACCGGTGATAAAGATGATAGGGAAATCTTTATCAGGCAGCTCATCTGCTTGTGTGTATGTGGCTGGAACGAATAAACCTTTACCTGACTTCGTTGGGAACCCATCGGTAAAAATAATAGGTGTACCTGGATCACCTTCGTGTTCAAGAGGGTATGTCAGTGAGTCAACTTCATCCAAGCGTTCGTATGTCATACCGGCGATGCTATCCATGCAAAGACGCATTTCATTGAAGACATCCTTAGGTCCAGTGTATTGCCAGTCCAAGCCCATGCGGTTTGCGATTTCTTGGATTAGCTCAAGATCTTGTCTTGCTTCCCCGGGTGGATTAATGACTTGTCGCCCCATTTGCACGCGACGATCAGTGTTTGAGAAGGTGCCGTCTTTTTCATAGAAAGCAGAGGCTGGCAGAATAACATCAGCGAAACCGGCTGTTTCTGTGAGGAATATATCTTGAACAACCATATGATCAAGCTTAGTAAATGCTGCTCGTGCATGGTTTTGATTCGGATCAGACATGGCAGGGTTTTCACCTTCAATGTACATACCTTTCACCCTGCCATCATAAGCGGCATGAACCATCTCTACTGTTGTCAGGCCGTTCTCATGATCTAACGTTGTATTCCAGAGTCTTTCAAACTTAGCTCTGATGACGGGATTAGACACGGGCTGATAATCAGGATATAGCATTGGAATCAAGCCGACATCAGATGCACCTTGAACGTTATTCTGACCACGTAGAGGATGTAAGCCAGAGCCAGGACGACCGATTTGACCAGTCATCAATGCTAATGAGATCAGACAGCGGGAGTTATCCGTGCCGTGAATATGTTGAGAAATTCCCATGCCCCAAAGGATCATCGAACCTTTAGACGTTGCGTAAAGACGAGCGACCACTTTCAGCTCTTCTGCATCAATGCCACAAATCGGCGCGACTTTCTCTGGTGAGTAGTCTTCAAGATGTGCCTTCATCTTCCCGTAACCTTCAGTGTATTTTCCGATGTATTCATCGTTCTGAAGATCTTCAGCAATAATGGTATGCATGATGCTGTTCAGCATAGCAACGTCTGTATCAGGGCGGAATTGCAGGTAATGGCTGGCGTAAGGCGCCATCGCATTTCTTCTCGGGTCCATCACGATCAACTTAGTGCCGTTTCTCGCTGCATTCTTAATGAAAGAAGCACCGACTGGATGGTTAATAGCGGGGTTTGCTCCGATGACAATAACGACTTCGGCTAGTGCTACA
The DNA here is from genome assembly GCA_913058255.1 of uncultured Pseudomonadota bacterium. Lineage (GTDB taxonomy): Bacteria > Pseudomonadota > Gammaproteobacteria > CAJXQU01 > CAJXQU01 > CAJXQU01. Next base: position 116,875 of record CAJXQU010000005.1, read on the forward strand.
TCTTCAACAGGATTTGATACCGCACCAGAACCTAAACATTCTAAGAGTGCTGCGACTGATGATGCGTGGCAAAGACGTGTACAGTGATCAACATTATTGCTACGGAAACCGGTACGAACCAATTTTTGGAAGAGATAAGCCTCTTCATTACTACCTTTTGCAGAGCCTAAACCAGCAAGGGCTTTAGGACCGACTTCATCGCGGATCTTAACTAACCCAGCGGCGGCAAAGTCCAGAGCTTCTTCCCAAGTTGCTTCACGGAAAACCTTATCCAGATCAGCCGGATCAAGCAACTCAGTGGTTTTCTGAACACCTTCGCGGCGGATCAATGGTTTCGTTAAACGAAGTGGGTTATGGATGTAGTCGAAGCCATAACGACCTTTCACACAGAGCCGACCTTTATTTGCGGGGCCTTCTTTGCGTCCTTCGGTATAAAGGATCTCGTTGTCTTTTACATGATATTTGATCAAGCAACCAACACCACAATAAGGGCAGGTTGAATCAACGGTTTTCTCAGTTTCAATCAGGCCAACGTCATTGGCTGGCATCAAAGCTCCTGTTGGGCATGCCTGAACACACTCACCGCAAGCTACGCAGCTACTTTCTGCCATAGGGTCATCAAGATCAAAGACAATCTTCGAGTGTGAGCCACGATTGGCATAACCGATAACATCATTACCTTGTTCTTCACGGCAAGCACGTACACAACGATTACATTGGATACAGGCATCAAGGTTAACAGCAATGGCTGGGTGTGAAATGTCGCAGGCAGGTTGGTGGCGTTGATCAAAACGAGGTTGGCTAACGTCTAATTTCTCAGCCCATTTATCCAGTTCAGATTGTTGAGTATAAGGCGACTTTTGTTGATCGGGCATGTCCGAGAGTAATAACTCCACGACCATTTTTTGTGATTTTAAAGCTCGCTCGCTTTCAGTGTTGATCTTCATACCTTCTGAGGGATAGCGACAGCAAGATGGGGCTAAAACACGTTCACCATCCACTTCAACAACACAGGCGCGACAATTACCATCGGCACGCATACCTTCGGTATAACAAAGGTGAGGAATTTCTATGCCTTCACGTTTAGCGGCTTGAAAAATGGTTTCATCTTCATAAGCCTCGACACTTTTTCCATTCAGGTCAAAAGCAATTTTTTTGATATTTAAATCGTCAGGATTAGCGGCCATTTGATTATCCTCGCTTGAATTCTTCAGGGAAGTATTTCACTGCACAACGGAGTGGGTTAGGCGCTGCCTGTCCCAAACCACAAATGGAAGCATCGACCATAACGCTAGCCAGCTCCTCGAGCAGATCAGTGTCCCAATCATCTTCTTTCATCATCTCGGCAGCTTTTACTGTGCCGACTCGACAAGGAGTGCATTGGCCACAAGATTCTTCTTCAAAGAATTGCATGGCATTTAAGGCGAGATGTTTTGCGCTGTCTTGATCAGAAAAGATCATGACTGCAGCAGAACCGATAAAGCAGCCATACTCATTCAGGGTATCAAAATCTAAGGGGATATCTCCCATGCTTGCAGGTAGTATTCCGCCAGATGCACCACCCGGAAAATATCCGTAGAATTCATGTCCATCGATCATGCCTTCGCAGTATTCTTCGATCAGCTCAGTGATCGTGATCCCCGCGGGAGCAAGATGAACGCCCGGTTTGTTGACGCGACCACTGACTGAAAATGAACGTAAGCCTTTCCGACCATTGCGGCCATGTGAGGTAAACCAGTCAGGGCCTTTTTCGATGATCTCCCGCACCCAAAATAGGGTTTCCATATTGTGTTCAAGCGTCGGGCGACCGAACAAACCAACTTCTGCGACAAAAGGAGGACGCAGACGCGGCATGCCTCGTTTGCCTTCAATGGACTCGATCATCGCAGATTCTTCTCCACAAATATAAGCACCAGCACCACGTCGTAAATGCAGTGTTGGTAGTGGATGATCAAACGGGGGGGTAGATTGTAGGTGTTGTAATTCTTGGGTCAGAATTTTGCGCACACCGGCATATTCATCACGAAGGTAAATATAAATATCCTCAATGCCGACAGCCCATGCGGCTATCAACATACCTTCTAGAAAACGATGTGGGTCTTGTTCTAAATAGTGACGATCTTTAAATGTGCCAGGCTCGCCTTCATCGATATTGACGGCCATTAAACGTGGGCCTTCAAAGCCACTCACAATTTTCCATTTTAGACCTGCGGGAAAACCTGCGCCGCCCAAGCCACGTAAACCTGAGTCTTCCATGGTCTTTTTGATATCATCTACTTTTCGCGTAGCGTTGTAACATTCTTCCAGCAATTTATAGCCGCCTTGATTGCAATAGTCACCATAAGCTAAATAGTTAGTGACAGTAGGTTCGATTGCATTCTTACTAATCGCTTCAGTGATAAGCTCAGTGCTGGCGTGATCAATCGCATTTTGCCCAACTACAGCAACAGGAGCGCGATCACAACGGCCCACACAAGACACCGGTTGGATCCGAACTGAGTCGTCCATCCCCGACTTTAAAGCGTTGATAATTTCACCGGAGCCGGCTAAATAACACGACACTGATTCACAGACACGGACCGTTAGTGGAGGCGGGGGAACTTCATTCTCTTTGATCACATCGAAGTGGTGATAAAAAGTGGCCACCTCGTAAACTTCTGCGGTGGAGATATTCATTTCATGCGCTAGTGCAACAAGGTGCTTAGCAGAAATAAAATGGTATTCGTCTTGAATCTTATGTAGGTGCTCAATCAACAGATCTTTTTGTCGAGGCTGGTCAGCTAATAACTGACGAACGTCTTCCAGAGCAACAAGGTCTACAACTCGCCCCTTACCACCTTGACGTTTTTTCTTGATCCGGCTTATATTAACGGTAGCTTCATTTGCAACCACGAGAACTCTCCTCTAATTGTTATTGTTTCTAGCTAAGATCTGAAGGTAGAAGCCATGCGCAAAAAGAAAGCGTATAAATACCACCACAATTACTGATGAATATTACTTAGCACTGTTATACTATTCCAATCACTATTTTCAACAGTTCCATCATAAAAAATGATAGAAGAACCTTGATCTGTTTCTTCGAGTTGATTGCGGGATAAAAACTGTATGAACTAAGTTTAGTTCATGTGATTTAGATGGTTAGGAGATCTTTGTTGAAAGTTTAATGGTCTTTCTAATATTTATTAATGTCATTTCTTAAGCAAGACTGATTGGTTTGGGACAGTCTTCAATACAATGTTGTGCTTATCGAAATTGGTCCCATTCTAAAGAAACAAACGGATGAGTTGTTAGTCTAAAACCATGGGTGAATTGTGAAGAATATCAATCCAAATCAATTGCTTACATTTGCTGTTGTGGCACGAATGAAAAGTGTTACGAGGGCGGCTGAATTCCTGCATTTAGGTCAACCTGCTGTTTCCGGCCAGTTAAAGCTACTACAAGAGTGTGTTGGTGAGCCACTCTATCACCGCAAAGGTCATCAAATAGAGCTAACGGCAGTCGGCAAAGCTTTATTTGAGTATGCGGAAAAACTCGAACATGCTTTGCACTTATCAGATGAATATATTCGGCGCTTGCAGGCGCTAGATACCGGTGAACTTCGGATCGGCAGCACAACAACGATCGCTAGCTATTATCTTCCCAAATATCTTGTTTTATCACAAACTAACTATCCGGGTGTTCAGGTTTCGATGAATACTGGGAGTACGGTAGAAATTATTGATCGGCTCAGTGATCTTGATCTGGGCTTTATAGAAGGACCAATAGATGGAGAAAGTCTACCGATTGATTTTGATCTAATACCGTGGCGAGAAGACGAAATTGTACTTGTCGTGCGAGAAGATCATGAGTTGGTTAGCAAATTCCCGTATGGCGTACCATTGAGTGTTTTCAATGATTATCAGGTTATTTGGCGTGAACCTGATTCTGGAGCAAGACAATTAGTCGAACATGCACTGGCTGAAGCTGGAATAGAGACCTCAATTAAGATCGAAGTTATGGGGGTTGCCGGTGTCATGGGTTCTGTGCGAGCGGGCTTAGGTATTAGCTTTGCTTCACTACAAGCGCTCAAACATGCCAGCGCAGATCTCGTACCATTAAGGATAAAGCCTCGAGAAGGGTTGAAATGGTATTTGAACCTTATAGCACCGAAAAAAGGCTTGCGTTCAAGGGCGGTCGATGCTTTTTTAGAGCTATGTATGGAAGAAGGAAAAAATAACCATTAACATTTATTTTATGGTGAAATTCACGTGAATAGCATAAATATAATTAATAACTATTGTAAAACAGTAGATTATAGAGTTATTATGATAAATAACACGAAGGATTGGTTTTGAATACAGAAGGAATGTTACTTATAAAAAATGCTAGCCGTGAAGCAAAATAATGACCAAAATGCTGAAGTAGCTGTAAATCAGTTACAGATCGAGGCAGGACATTTCGATCAGCTCGTCAAACAATATCCTGTATACAAGCGTTCGCTAAGTAAACATGCGATAGATTGTCGTCAAATCGCTGCAAATATTCAGAAAAAAATCAACAAACAAACACCTGAAATGTTTTCGACGTCTGTAAGGACAGCGAATGTTTTTCTTGCCGAAGGTAGACGATTACGACTAAAACTCAGAATGAGTTTATTGCAACAGGAAGCTACCGGATTAGAGTTAGAAGCGAGTCGATGGCCAACGTTAGAAAGCGGTTTTAAATCGTTAGCGGAAGAATGTCGTCAACTGATTAGCACCTGTAAAGACAGTATTTCTAGCGGATCATCCTCAGCGATTGAAGAATCTTTAATCAAGGCAACTGCACTCAATGAAAAGAGCATAAGTTTACGTCGGCAACAGCAGTTTGAGCGACGGCAAGATGTGACGGCAAGACTGGCAGAAAAAATCGAACAACTGAAAGAACAAGCAGAGCAGTTACAGCAAAAGGTTCAAGCCGACCCAGAACTCAAAAACAAATACACCGATCTTTCTCAGCATTGTCTTGAGGCTGCGAAACAACTTCAGCAGAAAGCAGAGCAAGCTTCAATCAACCAGATCGAAAAAGCCATTGCAGCGACAGCACATTTTCTTGCAAGGTTAGAAATTAGTCAGGTTAAAGCAGAACTTTCTGAGCAACCTTTTGATCAGGAAGCGACGCTAGATCAAGAAGAAAATAAAGTTACTTCTATCAGAGAGTTTACGGCCTCAGAAATAGAGGGCGTTGAAGATGAAGATTTTCAAGAAGAAGAGTTTTATGCTAATTCGGCCTCAGCAGCGATCCCAGGTTTACAAGAAAAGTACGAACACCAGCAAGAAAGAGAAACGAATGTAAAACGCCGAGCTGGTTTTTTTAAATCCATCACTATTGGTTTTATTGCTCTAATGAGCGGTGTTTTGCATAAGATGCTTAAATTAATGGAACGAGTATTTATGTTGGTAGTCGTTGCACTTGTGATTGTTGTATTTGTCTTTGTTTTGACTTATCTATCTGGTTCTGGTTTTAGTAGTATTGGCTTGTTGTAAACGCAGCAAGCCTTTAGCAGAACCATTGTCTTTGGTTTTAAAGTATTAATATTAGATTTAACTTGAACCTAAATATTGCTTATCGTATCAGTGATCAAGTCGTTATAAGGTTTTAGTGTGTTGAACTCGTCATTCGGCTATAAATTTTCTTCGCTAGGGCTTCACCTTCTTTGACTTCTTCTGGTGTCATTTTTGTAACTAATACTTGTTGGCTTTGTTCAGCTTGTTCATTTCCAGAAAGTGCTGCTATCGAGTACCAAGCAAAAGCTAATTCATTATCTTGTCTGACGCCTATGCCTTCGTTATAAAAATTACCGAGGTTGGTTTGTGCTTCTGAGATGCCGTGTTTGGCAGCTTGTTTCATCCATTTAACGGCTTTGAGCATATCTTTTTTAACATACTCACCTTGCTGGTAGGCAACAGCTAGATAAAATTGTGCACCTGCGATACCTTGATCAGCAGCTTTGATAAACCAATTTATCGCAGCGGCGGGATCTTTTTTTGTACCGAATCCCTCGTTGAAGGCTAAGCCTGTTTTAAACTGAGCTTTGGCGTGGCCTTGCTCGGCGCTGGCTATAAACCATTTGAGAGCTTTCTCTGTATCTGGCTCGGCGCCTTGGCCGCCAGCATACATATTCGCTAAGTAATATTGTGCGATAGGGTCATCGTCTGATAATGCACTAAAGGCGTCAAACGCTGCTCGATAATCCTGGCTTTTGTAGAGTTCTATAGCGGCAGTTGTAGCATCGCTAGGTTCTTCAGCGACGGCGAGTAAGGTTGGCTGACCTATGAACAATAATAGAGCGATAAGAAATTTTGCAGGCATTTTAATTATTTAACCTTCTGATAAATTATAATCGTTATACCTTATCAGATCTTTGATTAATGATTCATTAATTGGACTGTAGATGGCTTATTGGCTATTAAAAGTGGCTAAGAGTTTCTTGTTGCCTTCAGCTTCTACGGAACCTTGTTCAGCCGCCTTGCTAAACCAGGTTAAGGCTTTCTCTTCATTCTTATCGGTGCCGATTCCTTCTGAATATAAATAGCCAACATAGTTTTGGGCTTCACGATCACCCGATTCTGCAGCACGCAGATACCATTTGAGGGCACTGGTTAGATTTTGAGGAATTATATCGCCTTCCTCATTGAGCTGAGCGAGTGAAATTTGTGCTTTTAGATTATTCTGTTCGGCAGCTTTTTGCATCCAGCTATGGGCCGAATCAATCGAGCTTGATGTATTTTTTTCTAACAACATACGAGCTAAATTATATTGAGCCTTAGCATTACCTGCTCGGGCAGCTTTTTCATACCAATCTTGTGCAAAGCCGAGGTTTTTAGCCACGCCTTGTCCTGTTGCGTAGGAAATGCCTAAATTATACTGAGCACGAACGAATTTTGAACGAGCAGCTTTTTCATACCAATTAAATGCATGTTTGGCATTTTTAGGTAGACCTTTTCCCATTCTGTATAAGTTGCCGACATGAAATTGCGCCGCAGGAATATTCTCTTCTGCCATGGTGTGCAATCGATTGACAGCATCCTTGTTACCACCAAAGGCCGCTTTACTATACCATTGAGCAGCTTTCGACTCGTCGACATCTGTACCTTCACCATTCTGATAAAGTACAGCAAGGTTATATTGAGATTTTTTATTGCCGCTTTCTGCACCGGCTAGATACCAACGCAGAGCTTTTTGTTTATCTGCGACCACACCGTTGCCATTATCGTACATGAGTCCCAAGGCAAATTGTGCTCGAGCATCATCTTGATTGGCTAAATCCTCAAAGATGCCAATGGCTTTTTCAAAATCATTATTTTTGTAAGCAGCAACACCGTCAGTAAAGTCGGCCTTAGCAATGAGCGGCAAGCATAGAAATAGCGTAGCAAAAAAAATTTTCAGGTTTAATTTCATTAAATTATCGCGAGTATGTTATAAAATACTTTTCTTGATGGTTTATTCTTAAGGCTATCGGCAATTCATTAAATAATTATAGATTTAGTAACATTTAGATAAATTACTGCCCACTTATGGATAAAACAGACTTAAGTTATTGTGATGCACCAACCGTGCCGGAATTGCAGCAGACGCAACCCGAGTATCAAGCTGCTAGCTGTCTTCCTGAAAACTTCATTTTGAAAGGTTATAAAATTCAAAAAGTGATAGCAAAGAGCCATGGCAGCATTAGCTATATGGCGCTTGATCTTTCTAGAGGCGAACGTGCTCAAGATCAAGTTGTTATCAAAGAATATTATCCACACACCTTGACGGAGAGAAAGTTGACCGGTGAGGTTGTGGCAGTGAAGTCAAGCCAACGCTTGAAATTTGAAAAAGGTAAGCACTCTTTCTTAAAAGAAGCCTATATCCTCATGAGAGTAGATTATGCGGGCATCGTTCAAGTCGAGTCGGTATTTGCAACTAACGGTACTGTTTATATGGCGATGCCATATCATGAAGGAGAAACACTTTTTGCTAAGTTCGGTCGAGAAGGCGCAATAAATCAACAAGGTTTGCTTGATATTTTTTTTTCACTCACAGAGTCTCTGAGCTTTATCCATGATCGTGGATACTTACATAGGGATCTAAAACCGTCTAATATTTTCATTCAAAATTCAGGACAACTAATCATCTTGGATTTCGGTGGGGTGATATTAAAGAGTCGTAATAAACGTAGTTGCACACCCGTTATCTCTCAAGGCTATACGCCAATCGAGCAGTATTCTACAAATACGGTAGAGCAGGGCGTTTGGACAGATATATATGCCTTAGCTGCCGTACTCTATAAAGGCATAACAGGCCTACCGCCCGTGGATGCGGTAACTCGAGGACAAAAAATCATCAAAGAACTAGACGATCCCTATAAGCCTCTAGTTTCAATCGCAAGCAGCCAATACTCGCTTCGATTCTTAAGTGCGGTTGATCATGCTCTTTGTTTTAGAGCAGAAGACCGTCCCCAGAGTATCGCAGACTGGCGTGCAGAATTTGAAGGAAGTGCTCCCGTTTGGCTTGCTGCAGAAAGTGTTCGGCAAGACCTTTTGCATCAGGCTGCTAAAAGATTAATTGATTTTGATCTAAACCCTAGCTAATACAAGCTAGGGGTGAATAGTCGTTTCAGACATGATAGATCTTGGACGACATTGGTGAGAACTCACGACTAAAGTCATTATTGCCTTTAGGGGGCTATATTCGTTGACTATTTCCCCTTTGATTTAATACAAAAGATCAACTCCTGCTTATAAATACTTTTAAGAAGTGCTTATCAGTAGAAGGTGACTTTAGAAAAAACGGTTTGCGCTATAAAACATTCTTTAATGCATCATTAAGACTTGCTACGGTGCGCTCTACATTTTGCAGCTTATCCAAACCAAATAGACCTAATCGAAATGTTTGGTAATCTTCACGCTCATCACACTTTAACGGTACGCCTGCGGCAGTCTGGATGCCTGCGGCACCAAATTTTTTACCAGTTTGGATATCAATATCTTGAGTGTAACCAACGACCACTCCAGGAGCTTCAAAGCCTTCAGCAGCAACACTCTTAATACCTTTAGAGGCGAGTAGTTCTCTGATTTTTTGGCCAAGCTCGTATTGGTTTTGTTTGGCTTTTTCGAAGCCGTACTCACGCGTTTCAAACATAATGTCTCGGAAGCTACGCAATGCATCTGTTGGCATGGTTGCATGGTAAGCATGCGCGCCACCTTCATAAGCTTGCATGATGGTATGCCATTGTTTGAGGTTCATCGCGAAGCTAGAGCTCTCAGTTGTTTGCATCTTTGCGATGGCCGCATCACTTAGCATAACGAGGCCTGCGCAGGCTGGAGCACTCCACCCTTTTTGAGGTGCGCTGATTAATACATCAACACCGGAGGCTTCCATATCAACCCAAATGGCACCAGAGGCAATACAATCAAGTACAAATAAACCACCAACTTCATGTGTCGCATCTGCAACGGCTTTGATGTAATCATCTGGAAGAATCATTCCAGAAGCAGTTTCAACATGCGGTGCAAATATGACTGCAGGCCTTTCAGCTTTAATCGTAGCGATAACCTCTTCAACCGCTGCTGGTGCAAATGGCGCTTGAGTAGCATCTTCTTGTTGGCATGCTTTCATCACGATATGTTCTGATGGAATATTTCCCATATCTAGGATCTGTGTCCAACGAAAACTGAACCAGCCGTTACGGATCACTAAACATTTCTCATTAGCAGCGAATTGACGTGCGACAGATTCCATACCGAAACTTCCACTGCCAGGTATGACAATAGCCGTTTTTGCTTTGTAAACATCTTTCAATGTTGATGAGATATCTCTCATCACATCCTGAAAAGATTGCGACATGTGATTAAGAGCACGATCCGTGTAAACAACGGAATATTCGAGTAAACCATCAGGGTCTACGTTGGGTAATAACGCGGGCATATAAATTCCTACAGCGGGTAGTTGATAAAAATATTGAGAAGGATTGTACGATAAATAACTCGTGTGCGTTACTAAACCTTGGAAAATTGATATTTATTATCTTTATTATGGTTATATCCTTAATATTCAATAACACAGGAGAGGTATCGTTTAAAAAGTGAGCTTTGATTTGGTTGTGGTTTTAGATTTAGAAAGGGAGATAGAGAAGTCGTACTATTTTTTTGTTAGAGAGGCAAAAATGAGAGTAGGATACACAAAAAATAGACAGCTATTATCAATAGACTTGCCGCTTAGTTTGCATCGAGTATTCTTAAAAAGAATGAAGTTATTTAATATTTTGGTTCAAAAGAATTTAGTACTATCTTTAACGTTAATGGAGTTCAGAAAAACTAAGGTGAATCTAACTTATCTTGTATTTTTATCAGCCTTTTTAAGGCCTCAGACCGATCAGAAAAAATATTCATTTTTTCACTAACGTCTGTACCCATATTTAAAGATAAGGCATTTTGTGCAAGCTCTGATAGATCATTATAAACAACAACAGAGATAGCATTAATCTCATTTAAAGCCCCCACTTTTTGTTGTGCTTCAAAATCATAAGCATATGAATTTTGTTTATTGACTAATAATGAAAATGGGCTTTTCAAATGGGAGAGTAAAAATTCATGGTATTCATTGACCATGGATAAATCCATCTCTACACCATCATTAATGATCACTTCAGCTATATCTTCACGTAAAATATTGATTGTCGCAAAAGGCAATGTATAAGAATTCATTTCTTCTCCATAAAGCTCAAACCTGAATAGAAGAGCATATAGACAGACTATAGCACCTTCAGTATTAAATGGTCAGACTAGGCTTGTACAAAGTTATGGGCATTAGTCAAAACCTTAGGAAACTCTATTTTTTCTATTACAGAGCGTTATTACACCATTCAGTAATAACCTTAGATAGCTCATAAGCAAGTTTTTTGTTGCCATCAGAATTCAAATACAAGAAACCTTCTTTGTATAGCTCTTTATTATCTCGATAGTCAGCTGAAACGGAGCTAAAAGGGAAGTAGATTACTTGATTTTTTTCTATGTAGGGGTTTAGTTTCTCTTTGGCTGCTTGGCGATATTTTGGTATGACATCGATTTGATTGTCATCATGCACCCAGCGCATTAAACGACGCCTTATTTTTCCTGTGATCGTACTGCTATCTGTTATTTCAATTCCATACTCGGGTATTTCTACAACGATGGGTGTGATCCCTCGGGTCATTAATGCTTTGACGATCAAATCTATATGGTGTGAATAATAGTTTGAACCTACATAGGTGGCAGTATCATTTATCCCCGTCAGGATAATGCAAAAATCTAATGGTGAACCTGTAATAATCTCGTTGCTAGAAAAATTTTCTTCTATAGGTTTGAAAAGATTTTGATAGACAAACTTTGATTTAGCGCCAGGGTGCCCTCGACTGATCACGGTACTTGAGATACCTTTTGTAGCTAGCGCCTCAATAAGGAAACCATCAATTTTTTCACCCGCAGCCCAACTCTCACCAATAACGCCAATATTAATTTCACGAGGATCAAATTCAGGCGCTTGTCGTGTCGTGAGCTGAATTTCTTGTGCATGAGACACGTAGTTTTGCCATACAAAACCTACAGCCATAAAAAATACTACCAGTAAGATTGCAACTGGTTTGATTAGTCGTTTCATAAGGGGCTCATTCCTTTGCGAGGTTGGTGGTGCTTATCCTTGTGTGTTTAGCTCATCAATATGGCTATTGGAGGCTATTCTAATCTAAGTTTTTGCCGCTTAAAAGTCCTAGGCTACCACCTACCTCGTGCGTAACACCATAATTTTCCCATTACGAACCATTTGTACTCTATTCAAGAATGAGTTTCCAAGTAGTGGGGTGGTTGGGTGTGTTCCTTGGATAATAGCAGCATCAACGTCGCGTAGTAATAATGGCCCAACCTTGATCTTTTTGAGAACGACATACCATGCTTTTGCTGTACCTGATGCCGTATTTGCTTTGCCGACATGTCCTGTCAGTTTGTATTCGATACCCAGTCTTTTCGCATGACTTTCACTCATGGCTATCAGCGTTGCACCGGTATCAACAAGAAATTTAACAGTGAAGTCATTAATGCTACCGTTGACCATGTACATGCCATTTTTGGTTGGTGCGATGGATATAGATGCTTTGTTGGGGGCCGCTTTGAAGCTGGTGGAGATGTGTCTTCCGAGTCGATAGGTTTCTTTTGCTCCATCAATTTCGATAATGGCTTTTTCGCTATTCGCCATGATTAGTTTTGCACCCTCTGGGCTGGTTTTGCCGACCTTGAGAACGCGCCGTTTGCCATCGATGTTGACGATAGCGGTATTTTTAAACAGTCCTTTTACAAGGATATTCTCTATTGCATAAACGTTAGATGCAGGATAGATGAGGGCAAGAAAGCAGATTATGGAGAAGCGCATAGTAATTAGACCTGACACAAATTAAACTGTAGACATAAAATCTCTCAAGACAATATCGGCATAAAGCCGGAATGCTTAAGGAACTACTTTCTGAACGAAGTTATATTCTGTTATCAAAACAGAAGACCTTTTAACACTTTTCTATTAAATAATAAGCAGGATATATAACATGCTTAGTGAATTACTTAAGCAAGGAAAACCACTTATCATGGGGATCTTGAATGTTACTCCAGATAGCTTTTCTGATGGCGGCAGTCATACTGTGCGTGGTCGTGCGGTGACTCATGCCTTACAAATGGTTGAAGAAGGTGCAGATATCATTGATGTTGGTGGCGAATCAACTCGACCGGATTCTGAACGCGTAAGTTCTGAAGAGCAGATCCGTCGTGTTGCCGGTACGATTGAAGCCTTGCGTCGAACCTTGCCGAAGGAAATCTTGATTAGTATTGATACAACCTTGTCGTCAGTTGCGGAGGCTGCGATCGATGCTGGGGCGAATATTTTGAATGACGTACGTGCCGGGCGTGATGATGAGAATATGTTCAAATTGGCAGCTGAACGTGGCTTGCCTCTCATTCTTATGCATATGCAGGGCACGCCGCAAACCATGCAAAAGAATCCAAACTATGATGATGTTGTCGCTGATATTGAGTCCTTTTTAGAGGAGCGATGTGAGACGGCGATGAAGTTTGGGGTTAAGAAAGAAAATCTGATAATCGATCCGGGTATTGGTTTCGGTAAAACGCAAGAACACAATATGATGTTGATGGCGAACCTTGATCGGTTTGTTAAGTCAGGATATCCGGTTTTATTGGGCACTAGTCGTAAGCGTTTTATGGGTGCAGTTTGTAAAGGGGCTGAACCAAAAGAACTGATCGGGGCAAGCTGTGCGACGACGACTATTGGCGTCAATGTTGGCGTACAGATGTTTCGTGTGCATGATGTTAAGCCAAATCGACAAGCGGCAGATGTGACGTTTGCGATCAATAATGTGTAATGAATAATGAATGACTAAAGAAAGCGATCAAGAACATTTGCTGCTGCTAACGGGTAAGCTGGCAGAGAAGAGTCTCGAAAAAACGATGAAATCGATTGGTGAAGAAGATTTCACCTACGAGGTGCATAACCTTGGAATTAGCGTCGCGGCTTTGATGACGACGGATATGATCAAACGTCGTTTGAAAGATACACGGAATGCTGATCGGATTATTGTTCCAGGTTTATGCGCAGGTGACATTGATGAAGTTAGTGCAGAGCTTGGAGTTCCTATTTTTCGTGGGCCGAAAGATCTGAAAGATTTACCGGTGTATTTTGGGAAGGGTGCTGAACCGCCTGATCTGAGTCAATACGATGCGCGGATTTTTGCTGAGATAGTCGATGCGCCGGATGTTAGTATTGAGAGTGTTGTGGCGCAAGCAGCTGCTTATAAGGCTGATGGTGCGGATGTTATCGATATTGGTTGCTTGCCCGGACGCGATTTTCCTCAGCTTGAAGAAATCATCACAACCTTAGTGGCTGAAGGCTATACGGTGAGTTTGGACTCGGTTGATCCTGAACAACTTGTTCGTGGTGGCAAAGCAGGTGCGCATTATTTATTGAGCCTAAAAGAGAGCACTTTATGGGTCGCAGATGAAGTCGATTCTATTCCTGTTCTTATCCCAGAGTCACCAGAGGATCAGGATTCTCTTTATCGATCCATTGATGCGATGCAAGAAAAGGGTAAGCCTTTTATTGCCGATTGTATTCTTGATCCGATTCATTTTGGATTTACGCGTTCGATCGTACGTTATCAAGCCTTGCGGGATAAATACCCAGATATTGAGATAATGATGGGTACGGGAAATTTGTCGGAGCTGACAGAAGCGGATACTGGCGGTATGAATACGATGATGCTCGGCATGATGTCTGAAATGCACATTACGAATTTGCTGACGACGGCAGTTAGTGATCATGCGAAAAAGAGTGTTGCTGAGCTAGATTTAGGCCGCCGGATTATGTTTCGTGCTAGAGACGATAATAGCTTGCCTAAGGGCTACCACGGTGGCCTGACAAGTTTGCATGAGCGTAAACCATTTAATTATGAGTTTGAAGAAATTCAGGAAACTGCGTCACAGATCAAAGATGCCAACTACCGTATTCAAGTGACAGAAGAGGGCGTGCACATCTACAATCGTGATGGCTTGCAAACGAATACGGATCCGTTTGCGTTGTTTGAACATTTGGATACGCTGCAAGAAGATGCACCGCATGCTTACTATATTGGTGTTGAGTTGGCGCGTGCACAAATTGCTTGGCAGTTGGGAAAACGATATGTGCAGGATGAAGAGCTGGATTGGGGCGTAGCTTATCGATCAACGCAGGATGATAAGGCTGATCCGCATAAGTTGCATAAAGCCGAAGGCGCGACGATGAAGGCACGTAAACAACGGCGTAAGAAGGCGCAGGAAGAGAAAAAAACTCAGCGCCTCAACGATGAAAACAATCAGCAACAAGATGAAAAAAAGCCATGATCTATGAAGCCGTAATAATTACCCGTAATGAAGATGGAACGAACCGAATTGCTCCGCTGGGTTATCAAGAAATTGATGGTTTTATTGTGCTGTCGCCATTCAGACCTTCGGCTACCTTGGCAAATTTAGAGCGAACTAATCAGGCTGTGATTAATCTAACGGATAATGTTGGAGTTATCGCGGGTTGTCTAACCGGACATTATGATTGGCCAACAGTTGAAACGAAGGGAGTTGATGGAGCGAGGTTGGAAGATACCTTAGCGCATTTGGAAATCGAAATAGATCATATTGAGAAAGATGATATAAGACCGCGTTTTTTCTGCACGATTAAAAACCATGAAAATCATCAACCTTTTAAAGGGTTTAACCGAGCGAAATCGGCGGTATTAGAAACGGCAATTTTAACCAGCCGTTTACATATGTTATCGAAAGAGAAGATTGACGCCGAGCTTGAATACCTTACAATCGCCATCGACAAAACGGCTGGACCTCAGGAACTAGAGGCTTGGGGATGGCTAAAGGATAAAATTAATGCTTTTAGAACTACACATTAACGTCGGATTATAAATTTACTTAGACGATGAATTAAGTAGTTCCTTTAAAGTTGGGAGCAATAGAATGACAGGATTTCTTGCCAGTGTACGATCGGCAGATGAGGCGATGATAGCTATACAGGGTGGTGTAGATATTATCGATTTGAAAGAACCAGAGCACGGTGCGCTGGGCGCTGTTCCTTTTAAGGTTATGCGTGAAGTGGTTGGTAAGGTTAATGGCGAACGTCTGATCAGCGCGACGGTAGGTGACTTACCTAGCGAACCTTTACGAGTAGCCGATATGGTCAGGCGAGTGGCAGAGACCGGAGTGGACTTTGTTAAGGTCGGTCTGTTTGAGCCTGAAAGTGAGGATATTGAGGATCTGCTTTGGTCGATTAGTCGTCAGGCATCAAAAGGGATCATTATTGTTGTCTTCGCTGATAAGTACCCTGGCGATCAGATCATTGAGCAGGTCGCAGATGCGGGTTTAACCGGCATTATGTTGGATACAGCAGATAAGTCGCTTGGTTCTTTGCGTGATGTTATGAGCGATAAACAGATTGCACATTTTATTGCGCGGGCAAAAGAGTATAACCTGATCACAGGTTTAGCGGGATCGTTACGAAAAAATGATATCGCCCCATTGATGGAGTTCCAGCCGGACTATTTGGGCTTTAGAGGTGCACTTTGTGGCGGAAATGATCGTAAAACTAATTTGGATGAAAACCTCTTAAGGGAAATAGAAGTGGCGATCCAAACGTGGGAGAAGCAATATGGCGCAGTGGCGTAATAAAGAAAAAGATGGTGCATATTCAGAAGAAGAAGTACTGACGAGGCTTGAAGCAGAGTTACCTAAGTGGACGTTTGAAAACGGTTGGATCAGACGTAAATACAAAACGTCTGGTTGGAAAGGAACGTTGATGGTGGTGAACACGGTTGGGCATTTGGCTGAAGCTGGCTTTCATCATCCTGATCTCGCCGTATCTTATGCTTTTGTCACGGTTAAGCTGATGAATCATGCTGCTAAAGGCATTACGGATAAAGATTTTAGCCTTGCCAAGAAAATCGAAGAAGTGATTATGTGGCAGCCAGGTCTTGAAGATAATAATGATTTGGACGGCACACCGGAAGATCCTCGTTTTAAGTATATCAAGTACGATTAAATAGTTTTCAATAATGGGGTTAGCTAATATTGCTAACTCCGTTATGAACTTTAATCTTTACTCATCAGAATAATTCTACAAGCCCTTCTTCCATCTCAGGTTGGGTACTGTGTTCGCTGCTGGCGACACAAACTTGGTTTCGACCAGAGTCTTTTGCTTTATAAAGTGCTGAGTCTGCGCGATCGAGTAATGAGGTTGGTAATTCATTATCGAGAATTTTAGCGAGGCCAATACTGACGGTTACATGTCTATTTTGAGGAAAAGAATAGTTCTCTACAGCTTTTCGATATCTTTCCATCGCGCTTATGGCTCCCTTTTCATCAACATTAAGTAGACCAACGATGAATTCTTCACCGCCATATCGAAAGAGTAGATCGTTATAACGAAAGCAATCTCGCATAATATTGCAGAATAAAATTAAAACTTCATCACCATACATGTGGCCATAGTTATCATTGATTTTTTTAAAGTGATCGATATCTAATACTGCTAACCAGTTATTAATGGGTTGTTTAGTCTTCCGTGTCTCATCTACCTTACTCGTATGGATCAATTGCATTAATTTTTGATCAAAGGTTTGTCGATTATAAATACCGGTTAGAAAATCTTTTTCAAACCGATCAAATAGCTGTAATAGGTTTCTATAAACATCTAAAATCTCAAGAATAGCCTTATTTTCTACTTCTGAAACTTGAAGTGTATTCAATGCTATTAATTTTGCCTTTTGCTCGGTTTCATTAATTAGGTACAGGTGGGTATTCAAGTCCATTTGTACCGAATCTTGCGATAGGATATTGATGACCTTAGGAAATTCATGTATATATTTTGGACAGTGCTCTAACCAATACGGATTTTTATCTTCACTCATTTCATGAAAGATTTTGAAAGCATGTACGTCATGATCATGAGGCACATTCTCTGAACGTTGGTTAACAGCGAAGATATCGTAAGCCTTCAGGGCAATGATATAGGGCATATCAGTAAACTCTGCGATGAGACTATGCGTTAAATTTTCATTAGAAATTTGTTTTGTGATTTCTAATATAACTTTCTGAGAGCTTATCATTTTTTATTTCCAGTGGGGTTTTATTCAAACTGAACCTTTAATATATCGGACATAAAACTTCATCCTTTAAAATACTTTTTACTTATTAACGGGTGTTATGCCTTTGCTCATACCAGCTTAATTACTAACGTTTGCCGCTTCATAGGCAATGTCTTGCCGTTTGGCTTATGTTTAAGCTGAAACAATATTGTAAATCATTGATTCTAGAAAACTATTCTGTTATGGCACGACCTGTGCTATTAATCCGACATAGAACCAAAACAGCCACGCAACTTTGGAGTTGGATATGAATTTAGATAACGCATTTGGAATACACGCTAAGGCCATGAGCTTAAGAACTCATCGTGCTGAAGTATTAGCAACGAACATTGCTAATGCAGAGACGCCTAACTATCTCGCTAAGGATTTTGATTTCAATGCTGTCTTGCAAAGCGCTGCTGAAGGACGATCGGCAATGCAATCTACCAACTCTAACCATATTCAAACAGGCGATTCAGAGCTGATGGGACAAGACTTGATGTATCGTCTACCGGAGCAGCCTTCAATTGATGGCAACACGGTTGAGTTACAAACAGAACGTGCTGAATTTACTAAGAATGCAATGCAGTACCAAGCCAGTGTCCGGTTTCTTAACGGCAAAGTATCTGGATTGATAACGGCAATTAGAGGAGAATAATCATGTCTTTATTAAATGTTTTTAATATTTCAGGTTCAGCAATGAACGCGCAATCAGTTCGATTGAATGTGACGGCGAGTAACATGGCGAACGCCGATGCGATTAGCAGTAGTATTGATCAGACTTATAAGGCGCGGCATCCTGTTTTTGAAACAGTTTTAGAAGATTTAAGCTTTGACAACACAGGCCCCGCAGGTGGTGTACGTGTTGCAGGTATTGTTGAAAGTCAGGTTCCAGCAAGTCAAGAATATCAACCTGGAAATCCACTGGCGGATGAAGAAGGCTATATTTATCGTCCGAATGTGAACATTATTGAAGAAATGGCGAATATGATTGCGGCATCAAGAAATTATCAAACAAATGTCGAGATGGTGAATACATCGAAACAGATGCTGACCGAAACACTCGGCATTGGCCGTTAATAGACATAAATAGAGGAAATAGCTATGCCAAACACAATTACAGGGCTTGAAGGACTTTCGCTCAGTTCAGCACAAGATACAACGAAAAGCAGCGGCTTAGGTCAAGATGAGTTTATGGAACTAATGGTTGCTCAGTTGAATAATCAAGATCCAACCAAACCATTAGAAAATGCAGAATTTTTGAGCCAACTTGCTCAATTTGGTACGGTGAATGGGATTACTGAGTTACAAAGTTCAGTCAGTTCTTTAACCTCTTCATTACAATCGAACCAAGCCTTACAAGCATCAACCCTCGTTGGTAGAACCGTTCAAGTTCCTTCAAATACTGCAAACTTGGAAGCGGGCGGCTCTGTTGAAGGTGCGGTTGAGCTAACGGGAACCACAGGCGAACTTAATCTGCTGATCAAAAACTCATCAGGACAAGTCGTTAAAGAATTAGGTCTCGGCGCGAAAGAAGCGGGCGATGTCAGTTTCAAATGGGATGGTCTAGATGATAGTGGTGCAGCGGTGCCTGCAGGACAATATTCTATCGTGGCTGAGGCCGCAATTGATGGTGAAACCAGTGTCATGGGCACGATGGTGCAGGCGAAGGTCGATAGCGTCACCTTGTCTGGTGCCAGTGGACCTTTGCTGAATCTTGCCGGATTAGGCTCTGTAGGTATCGGTGACGTTAGACAAGTCCAATAATATTTTTAGCTTTCTAAAAAGCCTTTACTTGTGTCTATCAGGTAAGGGTTTGTTAGCATAAGTACTCAATAAAAATTTTCATATAACATCAAAATACCTTTCAAAATAGCGACACAAATAAAACCAATTTATTTTATAAAAATACTCGCTTTTAATCTTCTTTTTTACAAATAAAGAAAATAACTTTCTTTATTTTTATTCTTAATATTTTAATGAAAAATAGTTTTCAGAGGCTATATGAATATTTGGCAATAGCTTGCCTGATAGACGGCAATAGCTTGCCTTTTCTGATGACAACCACTAACAATTTCAACATAAGTATTTGATAGTAAACAATAATAAAACTTGGCATAGGTGTTGCAATCTTTACTTCGAGAATTCATATCAGCACCATTATTATTGATGCTGAGAGATGAAAATAACGAGTTAGCAGATTAAACATGAGGAATAGGATATGCCTTTTCGAACAGCCATAAGCGGCATGAGAGCCGCACAAACAAATTTAGAAACGATTGGTAATAATGTCGCGAATGCGAACACTAGTGGTTTTAAACAAGGCCGAGCAGAGTTTGCTGATATCTATGCTGTCAGCCAGACGGGTATTTCGAGTAACACACCAGGAAATGGTGTAACGGTTGCACAAATCTCACAACAGTTTGGGCAAGGAAATATTGCCACGACGGATAATGTTTTAGATTTGGCTATCGATGGCGAAGGCTTCTTTGTATTAGAAGATGGTGGCTCGCGGGTTTATTCTAGAGCGGGTGCTTTTGGACTGGATGATGAAGGTTATATCGTCAATGCCCAAGACCAACGTTTGATCACTTATCAAGCCGATGAAAATGGAAATGTTACCGGTGCGGAAGGTTCTTTGCAGTTAAGCTCTAGTACCTCAAGCCCTTTAGCAAGTTCGAGCTTAACATTGGATCTAAATCTCGATGCAAATGCCACCCCGATTACGGCTACTGCTATTGATCCAACTGATGCTTCTACCTACAACAACACATCGTCTATGACGGTTTATGATTCACTTGGGAACTCACATTTAGCGACGTTTTATTATCAAAAAACGGGTGCAAATGCTTGGGAAAGTCAGGTTTCAATTGATGGCGCGACGCCGCTGATACCAGCAACGCCGCAGGCCTTAGGCTTCACTACTGCAGGCGCTTTAGATGCTGGAGCAACAACAACTGCCCCGATTAGCTTTACGCCAGCGGGGGCTGATCCTATGACCTTGACGTTCGACTATACCGGTTCAACGCAATACGGCAGTCAGTTTTCGCCTCAGTCAATGACACAAAATGGTCATCCAATAGGCACTTTTAGTGGTATTAATATTGATGGTGATGGCATCATTTCAGCGAACTACACATTCGGGCAGCCGCAAGTTCAGGGGCAGGTGATTTTATCTCGATTTAATAATCCACAGGGGCTAGTCCAGCTTGGGGATAATGCTTGGGTTGAAACGGCTGCTTCTGGTGCTCATTTTAATTCAGCACCTAATGCATCCGGCATAGGCTCATTACGTTCAGGCGCATTGGAAGATTCTAATGTTGATTTGACTGAGCAGCTGGTCGAAATGATCGTGGCACAACGAAATTTCCAAGCCAATGCTCAGGTGATAACAACCGCCGATACGATCACCCAAACGATCATTAATATCCGATAACCGGGAAGAATAGGTAACTAATCATGGATCGTATGCTCTATCTCGCAATGTCAGGTGCTAAGCAAACTATGCAAGCACAAGCATCAGCGACAAATAACCTAGCGAACGTAAACACCACGGGGTTTAAGGCCGATTTAGCCGCTGCTCGCAGTATGCCAGTATTTGGTGAAGGTCATGCTTCACGTGTTTATGCAATGACAGAACGTCCAGGGATAAATTTCGCTGCGGGCTCTGCACAGTTTACTGGCAATGAGTTAGATTTTGCGATTAATGGTGATGGATTTATCGCTGTTCAATCTGCGGATGGTAGTGAAGCGTATACACGTCGTGGTGATATGAAAATTAATGCGAATGGATTATTAGAAAATGGTGCAGGGCAATTAGTGATGGGCGAAGGTGGTCCGATTGCATTGCCGCCGTCAGCGAAAATTCAGATTGGTGTTGATGGCATTATTTCAGTTCAACCACTTGGCCAAGCAGTGAACACACTGGCGCAAGTGGATCGAATTAAGCTGGTTAACCCAGTGCTGAAAGATATTCAGAAAAGTGAAGATGGTCTCTTTCGTATGAAAGACGGCAGTGAAGCACAGGCTGATGCGGTGGTTCAAGTCATTCCAGGCTCATTGGAATCTAGCAATGTTAATGCGGTGGCTGAGATGGTCAACATGATTAATTTGCAGCGCCAATTTGAAATGCAGGTAAAAGCGATGAAAGCCGTCGAAGAAAATGATGAGTCAGCCACTCAAATGATGAGAATGGCATAGAACTTGTAACGAATTATTTAACAGAATGACATCGTTGCTAACAAAAAATTAAGCAACAAAAAGCAAGATTAGGAGATTGACAATGGTACCAGCTTTATGGATTGCAAAAACAGGATTGGATGCCCAACAAACACGAATGGGAGTTATCTCCAATAACTTAGCGAATGTAAACACGACGGGTTTTAAACGAGGTCGTGCATCATTTGAAGACTTGATGTATCAAACGGTTCGTCAACCAGGTGCTTCTTCTTCTCAGAATTCTGAACTACCTTCGGGCCTAATGTTAGGAACGGGCGTTCGTACGGTGTCAACCGAAAAAATTCATGCCCAAGGTAATATGGTTCAGACTGAAAACTCTCTTGATCTCGCGATCCAAGGGCGTGGTTTTTTTGAAATTGAGCTGCCTGATGGAAGCTCTGGCTATACACGTGATGGATCATTTGAAATGAACTCTGAAGGTGAACTCGTTACGTCTTCTGGCTATCGATTACTCAACCCGCAAATAACCATTCCTGAACAGACTCAAAGTATAACGATTGGATCAGACGGGGTTGTTAGTGCTGCTGTCGCTGGCAACAATGAGCCTACTAACATAGGAACAATTAACCTAAGCGATTTTGTAAACCCTGCAGGTTTACAGCCAGTGGGTGAAAATATTTTTAGAGAAACATTATCAAGTGGTTCGCCAACAGCAGCTCAACCTGGTCTAGAAGGATTAGGTTCACTAGCACAGGGTTCTCTAGAAAGTTCTAACGTCAATGTGGTTGAAGAACTGGTCAATATGATCGAAACCCAGCGTGCTTATGAAATGAATTCCAAAGCAATCTCAACAACGGATCAAATGTTGCAGTACGTAAGTCAGAACTTATAACGTGAGACTCAAATGAAAATACAAACAACTTCTGTACTTTTTTATGGTGCATTCCTTTTTTTAACGCTATCGGTCTTATCTGGCTGTAGCACTGCGCCTAAGCATGATCCGGAGTTCGCACCGAGCATGCCTGTGGTGGATTATCATCAACAAGAGCAGGCTGAAATGGAAGTTGCTACGGGTGGAATATACAAAGCTGGACGTGAAATTATTTTGTTTGAAGATATGAAAGCACGCCGGATTGGTGACACCATCACTGTAACCTTGGCAGAAAGAACGAATGCTTCAAAATCAGCTAATACAGGATCGTCTCGTACACAAGAGACCACGGTAACAAATCCTACGCTCTATGGTTCATCACCACAGTTTAATGCTCTGGGTTTTATTCCTTTAGCGAGTAATAATGGCAATACGCTTGAAGGAAATTTAAGCTCTAGTCATGCTTTTACTGGTGCAGGCAACAGCACACAAAGCAATAGTTTATCGGGTGACATTACCGTAACAGTCGCTGATGTCTTACCGAATGGAAATTTAGTTGTTCGTGGTGAAAAGCGATTCAATTTTAATGAAGGCAATGAATATATCAAGATTGCTGGCATTGTCCGACCTTATGATATTGGGCCTAATAATACCGTACTATCAACCAAGCTTGCTGATGCGACGGTTATTTACAATGGCGATGGCACTATTGCCGATTCAAATAAAATGGGTTGGTTAGCAAAATTTTTTATTGGCGCACTGTCTCCATTTTAGTTTGAGTTGATGATAATGAAAAAAATTAATTTAAGATCAATATTACGTACACTTTGTTGTGCTCTGATCGTTCTTACCGCGCAGAATACTAGTGCCGAAAGAATAAAAGATATGACCTCCATTTCGGGTGTTCGTGATAATCAGTTGGTCGGTTACGGTATCGTTGTTGGTTTAGATGGAACGGGCGACAAAACCAACCAAACACCCTTTACAATACAAAGCGTCAAAAGCATGTTAAACCAATTGGGTGTGACCATTCCTGCGGATATAGATCCCCAATTGAAAAATGTAGCAGCAGTCATGTTACATGCAACCTTGCCGCCTTTTTCAAAACCAGGACAAAAAATTGATGTTACGGTTTCGTCTTTTGGTAACTCAAAAAGTTTACGAGGTGGTAACTTATTGATGGCACCACTGAAGGGTGCGGACGGTCAGGTTTATGCGATTTCACAAGGTAGCTTAGTTGTTGGTGGCTTTGGTGCAGAGTCATCTGATGGTTCAAAAATCTCGGTTAATATTCCTAGTGTCGGTAGAATTCCAAACGGTGCAACGGTCGAAAGAGTTGTTCCAAACTCTTTCGGAAAAGGTAATCATATTGTTTTTAATTTACATGAGCCAGATTTCACGACAGCGACTCGATTATCTGAAGTTATCAATACAAACTTAGGCGCGGGAAGTGCGGTTTGTATCGATGGATCTTCTGTTAGTGTTATTGCTCCTAAAGATAAAGGCCAACGTGTCGGTTTCATTTCTCTGATCGAGAACTTGACGTTCGAGCCGGGTGAAGCGTCAGCAAAAATTATCGTAAATTCTAGAACAGGAACAGTCGTCATCGGTAGAAATGTTATTGTCTCTGCTGCTGCGGTTACGCACGGAAGCATGTCTGTGACGATCACCAATAATCCTATTGTTAGTCAACCGGGTGCGCTTTCTAACGGTCAGACAGTGGTAGTTCCAAAGCAAGATATTGTCGTGACTGAAGAAGATGCTCGGATGTTTATGTTTGATCCAGGTGTGAATCTTAGAGACATTGTTAATGCCGTGAATAGTGTGGGTGCCGCACCGGGTGATCTGGTTGCTATTTTGGAAGCTTTGAAACAAGCTGGTGCGTTAAAAGCAGAATTAATAATTATTTAATTAAATAAATTTTTAATTAATAAAGATAGCTAAAAATTCAGCTATCTTTATTTATAAAGTGCATCACAAAGGCTAATTATATTGCT
This sequence comes from uncultured Pseudomonadota bacterium, assembly GCA_913058255.1. Lineage (GTDB taxonomy): Bacteria > Pseudomonadota > Gammaproteobacteria > CAJXQU01 > CAJXQU01 > CAJXQU01. Next base: position 141,614 of record CAJXQU010000005.1, read on the forward strand.
GTACCCACTTCACTAATTGCTCCAACACTTTCTTTTTATTTTCAGTCAATGTTTGTTGGCTAAGCTCTTCCATCCTTAGTTGAAAATCACTGACGCTGAGCGTGCAACCATATTCACCATCAACCAAGCGGGCGTGACAAAATTCTTGCCATTGTAATCGATCTTGTTCATTCAAGGTTTCTGGCCAGTTTCTCGCACGATAGCGTAGATACAGTGTTTGCAAGCGTTTATCAGAAAATGGAGGTGTCCACTCAGCAAGTTCTTGAGATGAAGACTCTAGGATCTGCTCACAAAACCGTCGATCATTATTATTAATAAACCCATCGTATAGCGCAGCATCTGTGTCGTTTGAACCGAACTCAGGTTTCATTAGATAAAGTTCACGGAGGCGTTCTAATAAATCAGGATTATTTATAATTTTTTGACGATTTTGTTCCACCTGTTGCCAGTTAATTTCCCAACGTTCAGCAAGTTCTGCGGAAAGCGTTTTTACTGGAGCTAGAGCAGGGGACTTATTTAAATGAACTCCCTTCAGTCCGATCCGTTCTTCATCGGTATTTCGATCAGCATTAGGTGTAAATAAATTGCTCGACATTTCTTCTGCTGACATACTTAACATTAGCTCAGGATCTTTGCGGCAATCGTAGACAATAATTTCATTTTTATTGATCGGGTGTTGCATCAGAGGCATGACAGGTGAGATACAACCCTGTGCTGCCGAAAACATGCCTGAGATATGTAACACTATTTCTTGTGTTCGTAAATTTAATAATGCTGCAACCTGATCCTTTTTTCGTAGATCAAAATAAAAATCAAATAAACGTGGTTTTAATCGCTTGATCAGTTTTGCCATATCAATGGTTGCTTTAACATCGACGAGAGCATCGTGAGCACCAACTTGTTCGATATCATTCGCAGCTGTTAGCAACTCAAGTCGAAAGCTCGGCAAGCCATCTTCGCGCTCGGGCCAGTTGATCTCTTCTGGTCGTAAGGCATATGTCATTCGAACCAGATCAAGAATGTCCCAGCGAGAATTGCCATTTTGCCACTCACGAGCATAAGGATCGATAAAGTTACGGTAAAAACCGAACCGTGTGATTTCATCATCAAAACGAATGCTGTTGTAACCAACACCACAGGTTCCTGGAACAGAAAATTCTTGGTTTATTTTCTGGAAAAACTCAGCCTCTATTAAACCACTTGCGGCAGCCACTTGAGGGGTTATTCCTGTGACGAGTGCCGCATCGGGTGAGGGTAGAAAGTCGATGCCCGGTTGACAGTAGATCATGACGGGTTCGCCGACAATCTCTAGATTCATGTCGGTGCGTATGCCTGCAAACTGTGCAGCGCGATCGCGGCGAGGATCAATACCCCAAGTTTCGTAGTCGTGCCAGAAGAATGTTGTGTCAGCCAAGTGATTTCTCTTTGTGAATATAGGTGGTTGAGAGCATAAATGATGTTGGTTTTAGATGGTAGTGATATGCACGATTGTCTCAGAGCGGAAGCTCTCTTGCTTAAAGTCTTTGCTTGAAACGACGCTAACTTAATCAATGCTACACTGTGTGAATTTTTAGCCTGTATTTACGTTTAACCAATCCGATGGTGTTACTCTCGCGACGAATTCGCTCAAGCTATTTATCTAAATGAAATTTTTGATAAAAAACTGTGATCATATAGGACATTTACTGTTGATTAATACGAGAAGGATAATAACAAATGAGATTTAATGTACTCGATATAATGCGGTTTTCTGCAGCATTAATTGTGGTTTTGTATCACTACACTTCGGGCGAGTCCTCTGAACCATTTGTGCACATTTCTTGGTTGACGCAATTTGGCTACCTTGGTGTGCCACTATTTTTTATGATCAGTGGTTTTGTTATCAGCGCATCGGCACTTAATAGAACGCCGGCTGAATTTGCTATTTCTAGAGGAACGAGGCTCTACCCAACGGTTTTTGCTTGCCTCACGATAACGACCCTCGTTATTCAGACGCTAGGGGAAGGTGGAATTTCATTTATCCAGTATCTGACCAATTTAACGATTCTTAATTTGTATGTAGGGCAAGAGTTTATTGATGGCGTTTATTGGACTCTATTGGCTGAGCTTAAATTTTACGTTTGTGTACTTTTACTATTAGCCGTTGGAGTGTTTGATAAATTTAAGATCTGGCTAACGGTTTGGATGTTGATGACGGTTAGTTTCCTCATATTCAAACAACCTTCGTTTATGGGAATTTTTATTAGTCCTGAGTACTCGGCTTTCTTTATCGCTGGGATCGCCTTCTATATAGTCACAAAAGAAGGCTACGATAGTTATTATGTGGGGCTCTTGTATGCAGCTTTTGTCGTTGGTTCAGCCAATATCTACGAGCAAGCGAGTGGTTTTATGAGAAATACGGATCAACTTGAGCAGGTTGTTTCAGTGATTATTGTCGGCTTCTTTTTCGGTTTGTTCTTTTTGATTTCTAAAGATAAGATTCAGATAAAAACGAGTAAGGCGTTAATGCTGCTGGGTGGTATGACATATCCTTTGTACCTACTGCATAGCATGATAGGCAAGGTGTTATTTGAACAGTTCGATAGCGTATTACATCCATATATTTCATTATTACTGATTACATCATTGATGTTATTTATGTCCTATTTCATTCACGTTATTGTAGAAAAACGTTGGGCTAATGCGATCAAGAACTATCTTTTTGAAATGTTGAGCAATTATAGAAGTCGTTCTGGAAAGGTAACAGAGCCTTAACTTACTCTGCTCTATCGATGAGGAAACAAGGTCAACACTTTTTAAGTATTGACCTTGTTTTTTAACGATTTAAAGCGCCTCAATACCTGCTTTAGCTATCTGACCATCTTGTGAAGATTGCACACCACTGATACCAATAGCGCCAACGATATCACCATTGTGTTCAATAGGAAGCCCACCTTCTATTGGTAACATACCCTCCATCGCGAGATAACTTTGGCGGCCATCAGCGATTGTCTTTTCCCAAAAGGCAGTTGGGCGACGAAACATCAGGGCTGTTTTAGCCTTGTTGATCGCAACATCAATACTTCCTAACTGAACTTTTTCACGCTGTAGATACATAAGATGACCGCCATCATCAACTATGGCGATCACAACATTCCAGTTATTACGTAACGCTTCTGCTTCTGCAGCAGCGGCAACACGTTTGACGCTTTCAAGGCTTAATATGTCTTTTTTGTACACAACTCTTTCCTCTAAAATTTTATTGAATAAAGAGTATACGCTTAGAACTAGCCTTTTGCTTTTGCCTCTCTCCGGCGAGAATGTAAAACAGACTCTGTATATCCATTAGCCTGCTCACAACCGGTAAAGACCAAGTCAAGTGCTGCTTGGAACGCAATATTGTCATCAAAATTGGGTGACATACTACGGTATTCGGAGTCATATTCATTTTGCAAATCGACCACGGCAGCCATTTTCTGAAAGACTTCAATAACTTGATCACGGCTGACCAAATCATGATGCAACCAGTTAGAAATGTGTTGGCTAGAGATACGTAAGGTTGCGCGATCTTCCATCAATGAAACGTTATGAATATCCTGAACTTTTGAGCAGCCTACACCGTGATCAATCCAACGAACAACATAACCCAAAATACCTTGGGCATTATTTTCTAACTCAGTTCTGATTTCGGCATCTGACAGCTCATGAGAACTTGTGCTCATCAATGGGATGGTGAGAATGTCGTCCAAGCTTGCTCGTTGAACGCTAGTCAACTCTTGCTGACGGGCATTAACATCAACACGATGATAGTGCATAGAGTGCAAGGTTGCTGCAACAGGAGAAGGAACCCAAGCAGTATTAGCACCGGCACGTGGGTGGCTAATTTTTGCTTCCATCATCGATGTCATGTTGTCAGGTTCTGCCCACATACCTTTACCTATTTGTGCATGTCCTGGCAGGCCTGTTTCCAACCCAACATCAACATTCCAGTCTTCATAAGCGCCTAACCATGGAGCAGTTTTCAAACCTGCTTTAGTTAGGACTGGGCCTGCTTCCATACTGGTGTGGATCTCATCGCCGGTACGATCAAGGAAGCCAGTATTGATGAAGATAACGCGCTCTTTAGCAGCACGAATACATTCTTTCAAGTTGACGGTAGTACGTCGCTCTTCATCCATGATGCCTATTTTGACCGTATTTTTTTCTAGACCTAAAGCTTCTTCAACTCTGGTGAAAAGGTCGACTGTTAATGCGACTTCTTCTGGGCCATGTTGCTTCGGTTTTACGATATAGACACTACCTGTTCGGCTGTTCTTAAATTTACCATTGCTATTCAAGTCATGCTTAGCAGTCAATACGGTCATCATAGCATCAAGAAAACCCTCTGGGATCTCTTTGCCGTCAGCCGTTGTTACGGCATCAGTGAACATGTGGTGACCGACATTACGACAAAGCATTAGGCTGCGTCCTTGTAGTGAAAAAGATTCACCATTTGGAGCGGTATATTTTCGATCGTCTGACAGAGTTCGCTCGATAGTCTCGCCATCTTTAACAATGGTCCGCTTGAGATCACCTTTCATGAGCCCAAGCCAGTTCTTATAAACTTGAACCTTGTCTTCAGCATCAACAGCAGAGACCGAATCTTCACAATCCATAATGGTGCTGATCGCTGATTCGAGTTGGATATCGTAAACTCCGGCTAAATCGCCACGACCGATGTATAGACCTTCACCGATGCAGATCTCTATATGTAAATGATTATGTGATAACAAGATGCTGGTTGGTGATTCTGCATCACCGGTATAACCGACGAAACGTTCACGTTTACCGAGACCTGTTTCAGAGCCATCGCCCATCACACCGATCAACTTACCAGACTTAACCTTGTATTTGACGACGTAGCTGTGGCTACCAACGGCCATAGGCACGGTACGATCAAGAAAATCACGACCATACTTTATGACTTGAGCGCCACGGACAGGGTTGTACTTCTTCGTTTGCTTGCAACCCTGCGCTTCAGGGATGACATTGGTACCGTACAAAGCTTCGTACAAGCTACCCCAACGTGCATTTGCAGCGTTGAGTGCATACCGTGATTTATCGACCGGTACTACCAACTGAGGGCCAGCAATGGTCGTAATCTCGTCATCTACATTCGCAGTAGAAACAGTAAAGTCTTCACCTTCAGGAATGAGGTAGCCGATCGTTACTAAAAATGCTTTATATTCATCAGCATTGATAGGTTGGTCTTTATGGGTTTTATGCCAATCATCAACTTGTTGTTGAATAGCATCACGTTTTTGCAATAAAGCAGAGTTCACAGGTCCTAGATCACTAACAATTCCTGCTAGTTTCTGCCAGAAATCATCTGGGCTAATATCAGTACCAGGCGCTATTTCATCTTTTAACAGATCGAACAAAGGTTTTGCGATCTTTAAGCCGTTGGATTCAATATATTGGTTCATTATAGATTTCCACTCATACTTTTACACCGTTAGATAAGTGTGGACTTATGTCCCTTTCCAAGAAGACAAAAAAAAGCCTCAGACAATGACTGAGGCTTTATTTACTAAAATAGCAATGTTCTATGCTTTTTTAGTCGTTTTTTTAGCGGCCTTAGATGCTACATCAAGGCTTTCAGTCATAATTTTTTGAACTTCTTCGCTATAAGCTTTAGCTTCTTCAACAGCAACTTTACTATCGTTGATAGTTTTTGTCATACTCGATTGAGCAAGTTCGCCTTGAGCTTTTAGAAAATTTGCATAGCCATCGAAATCTTTTACTTCAGAAAGTGCTTTAGTACGAGATTCGGTTAAAGCAACGAGTTCTTGTGCAGCGGCTGTCTGCGCTTCAACCGCGGCTTCAAATTTAGAAACATTTAATGCAACTAATTTTTCGATAGGAGCAGAAAATACAGAGAAATCAGCAACAGGGAAATTCTTTAACATAATAGACATCCTCAAATTAGTCTGGGTAGTAAGTTTTTTGAATTACGAGATAATAATAAAACAATTAATGCTGCAGCGCAACATTAACTTAAGGTTAATATTTCTGTATGTGAAAAATGAGAAACCTTTATAGGTTAATTGCTCGACTTTTCCTAGAAAAACTATTTATGCAGCGACTTCTTTTACGGCGGCAATTTGCTCAGCTTGGAGGATCTGATCGACATTAAGCAGAATAGAATTTTCTTGTTTCTTATCAGATAAAATGGCCTTTATATATTTATCATTGATTGATAAAGATTGGATACCAACTTGAGCAGGTGAATAACAGTCTTTTAGCTTGTAGGTCATTGCATCATGGACTTCATCTATAAGCAACGCATAAGCGGGAACCTTTCCATCACGCGTTACGTACAGCAGTATTGGGCGCATCATTTCGGTTAGTTGTTCACGCGCATGGCTAAATAAAGACTGTAAGCGACGCATTGTCGTAATACGGTGATAGTTCAGTTGTTTGATCGCAGCATCGGACTCACCGTTATCACACATGGGTAAGAGTTCATCTGCAAGCGCATGAATTTGATTATGTGGTGCTTCAAACTGCGACATGATTTCATCTAAGGCTTCATTTCTAGATTGAAACTCGTCAAACCATCGACTAAATTCGCAACGGAGAGGATCGCGCTCTTTGTGAAATTTTTCACCGTTTTTAATCGACTTTTCTAGTGCGTCCAACCAAGCGACGTGATCTTGCTCTTTGGCTGACAATATTTCGATCAATTCTTTCTTACCATCATTACCCGATTTGATACCAATGCGTTCCGCTATATCAATGACGGGAACGACAGTATTTTGATAGTGACTGACACCAATCAAGCCAGGCGTCTTGATGGGTAACTCTTGGATATGATTAATTTCTTTGCTCAGGCTCACGACATTTTCGATCGGTATCGCGTACAGTGAATCTTCAATATAAAGCGTCATTACCGTGATAGAGCCAGACTCTGTGTCTGTGGTTGTCGCGTTAGGCTGTTGACCTGAGCTTGTATTCATACCTTAAGAATCTCTTGGGGTTATTGATAGAAAGGTTATCGTACGAATTATGGAAAAGTTTAATGTTTTAAAGTGATGTGTATTATCTCTATATTAAAGAGGTTGCAGCTTAGAATGATGAAGGAACTGAATCCAGCATAAAAATGAGTGAAAATAACGGTAAAGTCCAGTTAATATAGAGATGACGATATCGTCGAGAAAGCCTTTTGGGGCACGCTTGGGATTCGTTCGCTGATAGTTTTCATGCATGATTTATGTTTCTTTAAATTAAAAAAGCCGTCGGAGAAACCGACGGCAAGTTGCTGGAGGGCGGGGTAAACTGGTTAATAGGTGCTAATGGCTAGCTAGTCGTTATCAGTGAGACATGGATTGAGACGCGACGATCAAAAACGTAATTCTCGTTGTCGCCTTCGCTTGCCATGGCTTGCGCCTCACCATAAGAATTGCAATGAATCCGTTGTTCAGGCAGTCCTGCATCTTCAAGTACCGACTGAACCGTTTCGATACGCATTTCGCTTAAATGTTGGTTGTATTCAACATCACCACGAATATCCGTATGACCTTCCATTTGCACATGCAGCTCGGGGAAGTCTTTTAGTAGACGTGCTAATTGATAAAGCTTGTCGGCATTTTGAGATGGAAGATCGACTTCCCCTGATCGAAAGTAGACGGTGGTGGTCAAGCCGTTTTTTAAAAAATCCATCGTTGCGAGACGTCGATCAGCATTTAAACGACTAATGGTATTGGCTAGCTCATTTTCTGTGACAGAGAGCTCTGTTTCTAGCTTCGTGATCTGGTTCTCTTTTTGACTAAGTTCTGCACTTTTAGCTGCGATGGCATTGGTTCGTTGTGTATCATGATGACCTAACCATGAACCACCAGCAGCGCCAATGATCGCTCCAGGAGGACCACCTAACACAGCTCCGACGATCAAGCCGGCACCGAAACCACCGGTTTCTTGAGCAGACGCTTCATTCGTTTTTTGAGTAGATATTGAAAGCAAGTTTGATTCAGAAGCTTGAGCTGGAACAGAAACGGCCGCTGCTATACAAAAGCGGATAAGTAATTTAGTCATTTTGCTGGGTTTCATTTTTGTATCTCCGTTGATTGATTTGACGCCGACTATTTAAACCTGTCGATCTGGCTTTGAAATGGGTTGAAAATGGCGAAGCGATTATCAAATGTGGCAGAACTATGGAAATTTGGCCTATAACAACAAAATGTTAGTGATCAGGTGTACATTAGCTAACATTGAAAATGACAGATTTTTTGGAGTATAAAAATGGCAAGACGGATCGCAATAGTCGAAGATGAGGTCGCATTACGCGAAAATTATGCGGCTATTTTGCGTAAACAGGGTTATGAAGTGGCTTGTTATGGCGAGCGCGATGAAGCCTTGTCGGCATTTCGTCAACGCTTACCGGATCTGATTATTCTTGATATAGGCTTACATGATGATATGGAGGGTGGTTTTGAGCTTTGTCGTGAGTTACGCAATATGTCACGAACCTTACCTATTATGTTTTTGACAGCGCGAGATGGCGATTTTGATACTGTATCTGGCTTACGTTTAGGGGCTGATGATTATCTGACTAAAGATATTACGCTGCCGCAGTTGCTTGCCCGGATCAGTGCATTATTTAGACGCATCGAAGCACTAAGCGCACCGGAAGATGATGCTGATATAAAGGTGGGGCCTTTGTCGGTAAATACCAACACGATCAATATCTCTTGGAATAATGAGTCGGTTGATTTAACTCTCACGGAGTTTTGGATAGTGCATTGTCTTGTGCGCCGTCCAGGGCATGTAAAAAACCGCGATCAACTTATGCAAGATGCCAATGTGATTGTAGATGATAGTACGATTACTTCACACATCAAACGGATCCGTAAGAAGTTTAAAGTGGTTGATGTTAGCTTTGATTGCATCGAAACGGTTTATGGCATGGGTTATCGTTGGAATACTACTCAGACTGCTTGAGAAGTCATCTTTAAATGAAAAAAACATTCTCATTTTCCATTAGGAAAAAGCTGTTATTACTGTCTGTTGCTGTCTTGAGCCTGCCATACGTAGGGTATCAATATGTCCGCGAGATGGAGCACTATCTACGAGAAGGCTTAGAAATTTCTTTAACCGGCACTGCCAGCAGTGTTTCTGGTTTATTAAGCGGTCAAGAAGAACTCTTTCCACAAGCGGGTTATGGCGCTGCGCGAACCATTCCATTGTTTGTACACCCTATGAAACAGGTGGTGCAGATTGATGGTTACTCTGAGGAGTGGGATGCTTGGCTGGAGTGGGCTGAAAATCGCAGCTCTATGGAAGGTACGCTGAGTGCTAAAATTGTTTTTTCTGAGCGAGCAGGGTATCTGTACGCATTATTCTTGATTAAAGATGATGCTTTAATTTATCAACGGCCTGATAAACCTTTTGATAATGAAAGTGATCAGATCGAGATTTTTATTGAAGATAATGAAAATAACCGACATCATTATTGGATAGCCCCATCGGCTCCAGGACAGATTAGCGCTTACGAACAAGGCATGATTTGGAATGAGGATATTTGGGAAGAAGAACCTGTACCTCGTTCAGTGACGAATATTACGGGTGCATGGCAAGGCTCGAAAAACGGCTATATTCTTGAGTTGAAAATTCCAGCGAGAATGGTTGGGCAGAGCCTAGGTGTCATTATTTCGGATGTGGATAATAAAACAACGCGGCAGCTTAAAGGTACGATCAACACGTTGACTGATGAACGCCCAAATCAGTTGGTCAGGGCATCCAGCGAGATTGGAGCTGTTATCGAAAAGTTAGATATCACCGAAGGAAGAAGAGTTTGGGTGTTGGATACGGCGGGTCATGTTTTGGCCAGTTATGGTGATCTAAAGCATAAGACGCGTAGCCAGCCTTTGAATCGCTTATATTCATGGATCTTGCCCTCAGCCGTGTCACGGTTTAAAGATGATCTGGCTGGCGCATCGCGATTACAAGGCTCAGATGTGAGTGCTGCACTAGCAGGCAAAACAGGTATCCGTTGGCGCTCATCGCCGGATGGTAATGCTGCTATCGTTACATCGGCCCAGCCTATTCGATCAGGGCATGATCTGATTGGTGTTGTAGTGGCAGAAGAAACCACCGGCAATATCCAGACAGTACAACGTAAAGCAATGGCTGATTTATTTACCAAGTCTTTATTGGTGTTTGTTGCGGTGACGCTTTTACTGTTGTTATTTGCATCCAACCTTTCAAGCCGAATTCGTCGCCTGCGCCGTGAAGCAGATGAAGCAATCGATGAGCATGGGCGTGTGATGCACACGACGGTAGGTAAACCTTGGCGTGATGAGTTAGGTGATCTATCGCTGCATTATTCTGAGATGTTAGAAAGGCTCAAACAATATAATGATTATTTAGAAAGTCTTGCCGGCAAGCTATCACACGAGTTACGTACACCGATGGCTGTGGTTCAATCATCTTTAGAAAGTTTGGATTCAGCAAATCTTGCTGAAGATGACAAGATTTATGTTGATCGTGCTAAGAATGGCGTAAACCGACTGCAAACCTTAGTGACTCGGTTGAGTGAGGCAGCACGATTAGAAGGGGCTTTGCAGGCTTCTGAAATTGAACTGATCCCAGTCAATGACATTTTTTCGGGATGCGTTGAAGGTTATCGCGCTGCTTATCCTCAACAGTCTTTTCAATATGAGTTTGACGCTAGTTCGGAGCTTAAGATTTTTTGCGCACCGGATCTCGTCGTGCAAATGCTGGATAAGTTGGTTTCTAATGCGGTAGATTTTTCAAAGCATGATCGACCAATTAAAATTAATATTTCAGAACATAAACGAATGACTGTGGTTAAAATCATAAACTATGGTCCTCCTTTGCCTGAAAAACTTGAAGAGCAATTATTCGATTCGATGATCTCCGTGCGTAATTCAGATGATAAAGAAGAGCCTCATTTAGGGCTTGGCCTTTATATTGCTCGCTTAATAGTAGAGTTTCATAAAGGTGAGCTGCATGCAGATAATCTTTCAACTGGGGATGGTGCGGTATTTACTGTAAAATTACCTAGCTATGGATAAACTATTTATATCGATCGGAAGTTTTGCTGCTTTCATTAGTGTTGGACTAGGCGCTTTCGGCGCGCATGCTTTACGTGATCGTCTTTCCGAGCAGATGCTGTCGGTCTGGCAAACCGGTGTTCAATATCATCTAATCCATGCCATTGCTATGGTTCTGGTTGGGGTTCTCATCAACTTATATTCCGGAATTGGGTCACTAAAATATGCTGGTTGGTTGTTTCTATTGGGAATTATTTTGTTCTCTGGCAGTCTTTACTTATTAGCAGTATTAGAAGTTCGAAAACTCGGCATGATTACTCCGTTAGGAGGGTTAGCTTTTCTCGCCGGCTGGTTGGTCATCGTAATAGGAATGGTAAGACAATGATGAAGTATGTAGTGGCAACTTTTTTAATTTTTATGTCGGTGAGCACTGCGCAAGCGGAGACATTTCTGTTGCCTGAAAATGGGGACTCGGTGATCGGTGCCGTTAGCCTGACAACAACGCGATATGAGGATACGATTTCTGATCTAGCTAGGCTTTATGATCAAGGTTTTCGTGAAATGCAGTATGCAAACCCGAATGTTGATCCTTGGTTACCAGGCGAGGGGACAGAAGTTGTTATTCCTAGTCGTTATGTTTTGCCGGATGCCCCTCGAGAAGATATTGTCATTAATGTCCCCGAAATGCGGCTTTATTATTATCCAAAACGTAAAAAAGGTGAGCCGGCAACAGTCATAACCTATCCCATTAGTATCGGTCGGCAAGACTGGGCAACGCCATATGGTAAAACATCGATTATTTCGAAAATAAAAGATCCAACTTGGACACCACCGGAATCGATCAAAAAAGAACATGCTGAGATGGGTGATCCATTGCCCAATGTTGTGCCCGCTGGACCAGATAATCCATTAGGGTTATTTGCATTACGTTTGGGCAAGCGTGGCTATCTAATTCATGGAACTAATAAACCGAGCGGTCTGGGCATGCGGGTGACACATGGCTGTATTCGTCTTTACCCTAAAGATATTGAAGAAATATTTTCCAAGGTTCGTGTCGGCACTAACGTCAATATTATTGATCAACCGTATAAAGCTGGTTGGTTAAAAGGCAAGTTATATCTTGAAGCCCACCCACCTTTAGAAGAGGTAAAAGCTGATGCCGCGAGTGAATATCAGCGCCTTGTAAATAGTCTTAGTAAAGCATCTGAAAACAGCATTGATCAGATTGATTGGAACTCGATTAAACGTATCACTCAGGATCAGACAGGTATTCCTGCCATGGTTGCAGCGGGGAATGAGACAAGTAGCTCTTCAGAAATGGTGATTGAGGAAAAGTCAGGATCACTCAATTCGAACGAATCAAAAGATATTGTCGTGGAAAGACGCGCAGAAGAGATAACACAGCAATCTTCTTATTCAGATCTATTTTGAATTAAGGGATCTTACTTAATGTTCTTCAAGAATTTTTTTAGGTGAGAATAAACGATAGGCAAAAAAAACCGTTCTCAATGGAACGGCTTTTTTAATACAAATGAGAGAAGCTATTACTTACTCATTGCTCTTGAGAATGCACGATCTAGACGTTCTGAGTTTGCATTGCAGCAAGATTGAGCAGAATCAGCAGCAGATTGAGCACTTGTAGCAGCGGCAGCAGCATCGTTAGCTACGCTTAGGGCATTGCTTGCTGTGTCTTGAGCAGCACGAGCTTCAGATAGTGCATTGTTAGCAGTTGCTGTTACAGCTTCAAGCTGTTCAACAGAAATGCTGCTACAACCTGCAGTTAGGCCGGCAGCAAGAATGATTGCAGAAAGACGAGTTGTTTTTTTCATGGATATTCTCCTGATAAAGAATTAATAAAATATAGTGCTCAAGGCGCATAATGACCTATTTTTTGACAATCCGCAATCATTGAGATCGTATTTGAGGCACCAGTTCACAAAAAAGAGGATGATTATCCTTTAACCTCTTGTAAAAATTAACTAATATTGCCGCGGTTATCCCCCAGATTCGTTTTTCACCGTAGTTGAATTCATAGTAGGAAAGCGTGTTTTTTGTACCGTTTTTTTGCAGGCCACTGTAAATATGTTTTTGCTGATTTTGTTCATCAAAAAGAAACGCTAGGGGCACCATAAAAATTTCATCAACTTCAAATGGATCGGCTTGTAACGAAAAACCAGGCATGATTCGGCCAATGATTGGTGTGATGATAAAGCCTGTCGGCGTTGAATAGTGCTCAAGACTACCGATGACATCAATATAATCAGCAGGAATTCCAATCTCTTCATTGGTTTCTCGAAGTGCTGTTGCAACAGGATTAATGTCTGACTCATCTCTCATTCCACCCGGCAGGCTGATTTGGCCCGCATGGTTATGCAGGTGCTGAGTCCGTGTCGTTAAAATGATTGATAGACCTGTTTTGGTATCAACCAGAGGGATCAAAACTGCGGCGGGTTTTAACGCGAGCATCTCTTCTGCCGGAGCATACTGACAGTTTTTCTCCGGCAATAAGGATTGCCTTATCTGGTCTCCAAAGCTTGAGCTAATCATATGATTACTAAGTTATGCGTTGAAACTATTGCTTTCCCCAGCCCTTCGTAATGCCTTGAGTATTCGGTGTCTTATAACGATCAGCTTCGATATCTGTGATCAACATTTGAATAGCACGATCAAAACTATCAATCGATTTCTCATCACAATAGTTGTCGATCCACTCAATAGCTTCAGGTAGCTTCATATCGCCAGTGATACTATAAGTGTCAGCTGAGAGAGTGTTGTATGAAGTTAGATAACCACGTAAGTAAGCTTTGAAGTGGTCATCTTTTTCAGCAATTCGGGCTTTGTTGAATTGAAAACAAGATAAACCACCTTCTCCCCAAATTGCATAATTACCTTCCGCATCGGAAGCAAAGCTATTTTGAACAGTGGCTGATATGGATAAGGTAAGTAACACTCCTAAGATTTTTTTTTTCATTTTTATGCCTTTATAATATTTAAAAAAATTTATTTGTTTAGTCATTAAGTTGTAGATTGGGTTGACTCAAAAAGTTCAAATTCGTTATGCTTGATTGTGACATATTTTAGTTAAACCTTTTGTGAATCGTCGAATTCCAGTCACTGCTGTATCAGGATCCAAAGCGCCGTAAGAAATTCTCAGGTAACAAGCATTCATCAAGCCAAAAGCATTACCGGGTAATACAGCTACTTTGAATTCCTCTATAAGTCGTTTCACTAGGGTCATAGAGTCTAGTGATGTATTTACCTTGATCAGAAAGTAAAAAGCACCTTTTGGTGTTGGGAAGCTACAAAGCTCTTTGATTGTAGCTAGCTCTTTTTCTATCCGTTTACGTGTTTGATCGATCAAGGCAATATTTTCACGAGAGTAGCTAACACCAGCTTCTAGAGCACCTATAGCGGCTTGTTGAGCAATTAAACTGGCGCATATTAGATTCGTATCCTGAGCCTTTAAAACGGGCATGTAAAGATCTTTTGGGATCAACATATATCCAATTCGCCAGCTGGCAAAACCATACGCTTTAGATAGTGAGTAGAGCGATATCGTGTGTCCTTGTGCTTCAGCTATAGAGGCTGAGGAGAAATGTTCTGTTTGATCGTAGGTGAAATATTCATAGGCCTCATCACAGATATGATAAATATTATGCTCACTACAGATCTGGTTAATCTGACGCAATACGGATTCAGGATAAACAACGCCTGTCGGGTTGTTGGGTGAAATAGTCACGACAGCACGTGTTTTGTTTGTAATTGCGGATCGAATTTTTTCGGAATCAATCTGGAAGTTGTCATCGCAACGGATTAAAACAGGTTCACAATTTACCATCTTAATTGCCATTTCCTGATTAAAATAATACGGTGTCGGTAGAATAACTTCGTCTCCTGGATCGGTGATCGCGAACAAGGTATTGAGGAAAGCCATGTTGGCGCCAGCGGTAATAATAACCCGTTTAGAAAGATCACCATCGACTCCATTTTCACGATGTAGCTTGTCTTCAAGCAGCTTGATTAAATGAATATTGCCTTGCACTGACCCATATTGATGGTCAGCTAACTTACTCCCGAAACTTGCTGCTTGATCAAGGGCCAGTTGAGGCGGCGAGAAGTGGACAACCCCTTGCGCTAGAGAAATTGTTTCAGGATTGTCTACAATGAGCTGACCTATACTGGGAATGATCGGTGTCTGTACCGCACTCATACGTTTTGATGTTTTTATTTTCTTCAACCTTTGTTTTTAAACTCAAAATTTTGATAGAGGAGAAAGACAAATATTAAACTATCTTACTGTTTGTATCCTCCTCAATAATTTCCAGCTAGAGTTGAAAAAATGAGTTGAGCCACAATAGCTGAGCTAAAAGCATGCAGATGTAATCGATTGTCTAAATAAATTAGAGGCTCAGTAGACGATCGCCTTTTTTAAACTGACCTTTTAAAAAAATCATTTGATCAGCGAGAATTTTGCGATTTGATAAGGCTAGGTACTCTGCCCAATTTGGAACATAAGGAATAGCTAAAAGTGGCATGTGCGCTTCTTCTGGATATCGATCACCTTTACGAGTATTACACGTTCGACAGGCTGCCACGACATTTGACCAACGATCAGGCCCACCGCGTGATACCGGTTGAACGTGATCACGCGTCAACATAAAGTCGGGTAACTCTTTACCGCAATACATACACAAATTACCATCACGGAAAAATAACTCGCGATTGTTGAGAGGAGGGATGCTACGTCGATTATACTTTTTCTGGTTAGCGTGTTTCACAGCGATGATCGAGTTGACGGAGACTTCTGAACGTAAGCCTGTTTTACGACAAACTCCACCATAAAAAGTAAACATGCATTCGCCGGCAGTCCAGGCCACCATTCCCCGACTGTAAAGATTGACTGCATCTTCCCAGGGGATCCAGGTCATTGGTGAGCCTGAAATATCGAGTCTTAAGATCAATGGTGTCATCATTTGAATCTCTCATAGTGATATGATTCTTAGGCATATTAAAACAATAGGGTTAGACATGAGTCAAATCGAATCGTTATTAGTTATTATGGAAAAGCTGCGTGACCCTGAAACAGGCTGTCCTTGGGATTTAGGACAAACTTATAAGACCATCGTTCCTCACACGCTTGAAGAGGTCTATGAAGTTGTTGATGCTATCGAAAATGGAGATATCGCGGATCTCCGTGCAGAACTCGGCGATTTATTATTTCAAATCGTTTTTTATGCACAGATAGGTAAAGAAAGAAATGAGTTTGATTTTAAAGATGTGGTGGAAGGGATTAATGAAAAGCTAATTAGTAGACACCCGCATGTCTTTCAAGTTGATGGAAAACAAAGCACAAAAAAAATGACCCTTGCTGAACAATCATCCACATGGGAAATGTTTAAACAAAAAGAGCGTGAAGATAAATCTAAAAGTAACCAAACTGTCAGCATTATGGATAATGTTCCTTTGGCTTTTCCTGCTTTAACAAGAGCAAAAAAAATACAAAACAGGGCTGCTAAGGTTGGTTTTGATTGGGATAATATCGAACCTGTTTGGGCAAAGCTTCAAGAAGAAGTTGATGAGATCCACGAAGCGATAAATGGTCATATGGGACAAGATAAAATCGAAGATGAGTTAGGTGATTTACTTTGTGTCTGCGTTAATCTTGCTCGGCATTTAGATATTGATCCTGAAAAAGCCTTACGACGATCGAATAATAAATTTGAACGGCGGTTTCGTTATATTGAAGCGAAATTGGCCTTGAAAGAAAAAACTCCTGAAGAAGCAAGTTTAGAAGAAATGGACGCGCTTTGGGATGAGGCGAAAAAAGAAGAATAAGAAGAAGTATTTTAAAATAGATCGCGATTGGTATAAATAAAGTCGTTTAATTGTATTGTTTGTAGCAGGTTTAACTACTCGAATAGCCGACTCGTTTAGTCGATGTAAATAAACCTACTGGTTTAGTGACTACGACAGATAATATATAACCATAGGCGAGCACCTGAAAATGGATAACTATCATTCAATCAAGCTCCGTTACACTCAGCCTGATTGAGTGATGCGTCAGGTGGAGTCTAAACTTCTATATTTCAAGTTATCATAAAGAAAAACCTATCTAACTCTAGTTTTGTGAACTTCTACACAGCAGTGACATCATCCAGAGAAAAATAACCATTATAACCGTCCATATAAATAGCAGCTCTGTGACCAAATAATAATTTTGCACATGTACTTGTCCTGAGTTTATCCTCATAACCTTTTACATTGACTCTAGTACCTATAGGAAAGGTATTATTCCAGTCAATAATACTTTTATGTAACGCTTCGGTTTCTATTTTTTGTGACGTTCGTCCATTAATTTCTGTACTTTTTACTGATGTTGTATTGGCGATTTCAGGTTCATTCTCTTGAGAGGATTGGGTGTGGGTAGAGGAGGGTATCATTTTTTTATTTTGTTCCATTGCGATGAAGTCCTGTTGAATGGTCTTCACTAGCTTTTTTAGTACATCACCTACACCAAGTTCTTCAAACTCCACCTCATCTCGTTCTAACAGATACTGTATGCTTTGTGACCACTTGACAGAATGATCGATTTGATCAGCTAGATTCTGTGTGATCTTATCTTGCTCATATGGTTTGGCATGCGTGTTAGAAATGATAGGAATTTGTAAATCATCAAATTCAAATTCTTTTAAATATTTTTCGAATTGAGTTTTTGCCGACGCCATTTGGCGTGAATGAAAAGCACCACTCGTGTTTAGTACAATATATAATGCGCCAGCTTTTTCAAAATAGGTTTGTGCAGTACTGATGTCCTCTTCGAGCCCAGAAATTACAAGTTGCGATGGCGCGTTATAGTTAGCGATATCAATTTTGTTTAAATGGTTGGTTTCAAGGCATTCCTTGATATTTTTTTCTGGCATACCTAATACTGCAGCCATGGCACCTTTAGCAGCCTGACTCATCAGCTCACCTCTTTTTCTTACAAGCTCCAGCCCCATTTCAAAGTTGAATGCACCAGATGCCTGCAGAGCGTTATATTCCCCTAGACTATGCCCGACAACAAAATCAGGTGTTTTTCCCATGTGTTTTATTTTTTGTTGATACGATAAGGCATTGACAACATAGAGTGCTGGCTGCGTATATTGAGTCTTGTGTAACAGATTATTTTCATCATCAAGGCACAATGCTTTGATGGAATAACCGAGTAGCTCATCGGCCTTTCTAGTCAGTTTAGGAAACTCATCAAACAACGTGTTGCCCATTCCTTTTATTTGAGAGCCCTGGCCAGGAAAAAGATAGGTTGTCATAGTGTTCTCCTTTTGTTGAGTTTATCGTGAATGCTAAATTAGTGTTACTAAAGGATGAATTCCACTTCGAAATGCACCACCAATTCTAATGGTGCATTTCGAAGTGGAACTCACCATATATATCATAGACACAAGGGAGATTAACATGCTATGTTGTCAGGCTTATGTGTGAGTTCATCGTTATCTATCCAGTCTAAAAAAATGTATTGCTACGATGCTTAAATTAGCACATGGTGATATCCATTTATGGTTGGCATTCCCTAACGCGATACAAGATCCTGATTTGCTAGATAGTTACAAACAAATACTCACTAAGGAAGAACGCGATCAGCAACAGCGTTTTCATTTTCCTGAAGATAGGCATCGATATTTGGTTACTCGTGTACTGGTACGAACTGTTTTATCACGGTACTCCATGACACCACCTGAAAGTTGGTGTTTTACGAAAAATGCGTATGGTCGCCCTGAGATCATAAGTGAGTCTGTATATGAAAAGTCATTGTCATTCAATATTTCTCACACTAAGGATTTAATTTTGTGCGGAATTTCTCAGCATCAAACCTTAGGTGTTGATACGGAAAACACCCATTGCAGGCAGGCTCCAGTTGAGGTGGGTAATTATTTTTCTAGGCAAGAATTATCCGCATTGTCCAACTTACCTAAACAGTTACAGCATGAACGGTTCTTCCATTATTGGACCCTTAAAGAAGCTTATATAAAAGCTCGAGGCATGGGGTTATCATTACCGTTAGATCAATTTAGTTTTAATTTTCCTGATCATCAACAAGTTCAAGTTGAGTTTGATTCTCGGATGAATGATTCTGCAAAGCATTGGAGTTTCTGGTTATTAAAACTTTCAAAATCACATCTTGGCGCGGTTTGCGCGCAACGACTACCTGGAGTAGCACAAGAGTTGATCGTTAAAAGGACTATCCCTCTAGAGTCCGAAACTTCTTTTTCATGTTTGATATTGAAACAATCCTAAAGAAAAAACAGTAATAAAATACGCGCTTCTGATTAGAGAAATTTTGTGCTTATTAAAGTAAGCGAGTGTTTAGAACATGTGTAACAGAATGAAACACTATGTTTCCTTTTTCTGTATTTCTCATATGAAAAATAAATGCTAGGCCAAAGCTAACTATTTGTAAAAAAAGGTATTGTTATTAAATTGTCACTAATGTTTTTCTTTGGCACAGGCTATGCAACAAGCCAACGAGTAAGTCCTTCTACATATTGACATAAGAATAAAGAAATTGAACAGGTGTAAAGCGGTCACTTGAAAATGTCGAGGGATTAATAAAAGTAATAATAAATATAACTCTAAAGGGAGGAGTTCTATTATTTTTACAATGATGTATTTACTCATATATAGTTATCTAAATTTATATATTTTCTAATGTCCTCTAAAAATATTAGTATGCAATACGGATTTTAGTCACGCCTTATAATCGCAAGATTAATCAGGTATCTAGCTCAACTATTTATAAGTTTAAGCACATCAGTTTAAAAAAATAATAGACTGAATTTATGCTTGATTTGATTAATCGTTATGCCCATGGTTTCGTTGCTGTACCTGTGATCATGGTTTGTCAGCAGCAAGGTTTATTTCAACATCTTAAATCCAAAAAGTCATCATCGTTAGATGAGTTGGTTAAGTCATTAAGTGCTAATAGCGGCCACCTGCAGGTTGCATTACGTTTACTTGAATCAATGGAATGGATTGGTCGAGATGCTAAAGGGCATTATTACCTGACTGGAAAATTCAGTGAATTAGAACCGCTACCACAATCTATTTCGGAATTAACCAGTTTTCCCATGATTTCGTATCTTAGTGGGCAAAGCCAGCGACAACTCAAACAACAGCTTAACGAGGTTAGGCAGCAATGGCCTTGCTCCGAACCAGTCTTGGCAGATTTTATTGACGGAACCTGGGTTTTACCACTTTGGTTGGCGTTAAAACAACAGCATATGTTGGGTGAGAACAATAAAGTCATTCAATTTGACAAGAGTCCAAGATCCGTTAAGCGAGAACTGACAGCCTTGTTTATACAGCAAGGCTGGGCTGAGCTGCGAGATAAAGGAAAGGCCTTATATTTGACAGATATAGGTCAGTTTCTTTATGAACGCATCAGTATTACCGCGGTCACGGTCTCCTATGCTCCCCTGTTACAACGTTTGCCGGAATTATTGTTTGGTGATGTTGACAAAGTCTTTATGCGAGATGAAGCGGGTTATGAAACACATGTTGATCGGCACTTAAATGTTAAAGGTAGTGGCTTTCAACATCAAAAATATTTTACTGATTTAGATGCGATTATGCAGTCTGTTTTTGATCAATCAGATTATAACACTCAACCAAAATACATTGCTGATATGGGCTGTGGTGATGGAAGCTTGTTAAAGCGGTTATATCAATTTGTGCAAAACAAGACAGAGCGTGGGAAAGTGCTGCAACAATTCCCACTCACGCTGATAGGCATTGATTTTAATGAGCAAGCTTTACAGGAAACTACTATCACGTTGGGTAGCATTCCACACATGTCTGTCAAAGGTGATATTGGTGATCCAGAACAACTGCTGATGGATCTGGTGGCAAAAGGAATTAATGCCGACGAAATCTTGCATGTTCGCTCATTTCTGGATCATGATAGACCTTATATTCCACCACAACAGACTGATGATGTAGAAGTGCGTGCTGGTCTATCGTACTCCGGTGTTTATGTAGATGAGGTTGGTCAAGCAATATCGGCACCTATGATGGTACAAAGTCTCGTTGAACATCTTAAACGTTGGCGTAACGTTATTAACCATCATGGTTTAATTATACTTGAAGTTCACAATATGGAACCACATGTAGTGGCCAATAATTTGGACCTCAGTGAAAGTTTACATTTTGATGCCTACCATGGATTTTCCAAGCAATACCTAGTCGAAGCTGATGTATTTTTGATGAGTTTAGCCGAGGCAGGTTTATTCCCCGATATAGAGCACTTAAAAACTTACCCTAAAACACTACCGTTTAACCGCATCTCTTTGAATCACTTTCGCCCCCAGCCTTATAGTATTCGACATCCCAGACAAGATGACATAGTAGCACTTGTCGAATTGGAACAAGCTTGCTGGCCAGTAGAGTTACAAGCAAGTATCGAAATCCTTCGTGCTCGTATTCAAGATTATCCAAATGGACAATGCGTTATTGAACAAGATTGTCAGATTATTGGAGTGGTATACACCCAGCGGATCCACGATGTTGATGCGTTAAAACAAACTTCTTATGCAGATCTTGCTCACATTCATCAAGCTGATGGAGTTATTTTTCAATTAGTTGCATTGACAGTACATCCTGATAAACAGCATTTAGCTTTAGGTGATCAATTACTTGAATTTATGTTATGCCGGGCGAAGTTGCAAAATGGTGTGGAAACAGTTGTTGGTGTAACTCGCTGTAAGGATTATCAAAATCATACAAGTGTTCCAATAGAAACCTATATTCAACAAGAAGATACTCAAGGTCGATTGATTGATCCCATCTTGCGTTTTCATCAACGCCATGGTGCCAAGATACAACAACTGATCCCTAATTATCGTCCTCAAGATAGTGATAATGAATGTCATGGTGTACTGATCCAATATGATATTGATCAACCGCTAAAACAGGCGGCGGCAGAAAATAAAATAGAACCAACGATGGTTGATACTAAAGCTATTGCCGCAACTGTTAAGAAAGCCATTTTGCGCTTATTGGGTGAGCGTCAGTCAGCCTTTATAACGACACAACCATTAATGGAAATGGGGCTGGATTCCATGGATTTATTGGAGTTGCGCATTTTATTAGGCAAAGAGTTTAATCAAAAATTAGATCCGGTTTTTTTCTTTCAACAGCGGACAGCGGATGCGATTAGTAATTATTTTATTCAGCAAAATGACTCAGTACAACGAGGTCAAGAAAAAATACAAATCGATTATGTCCCTGATATTCAATCAACCTTAACGAACAAAGATAAAGGCTCGGCATCAGAAAATACTGATATTGCCATTATTGGATTAGCCTGCCGATTTCCCAAGGCTGCTAATGCTGAACAGTTTTGGGATCTGTTAGAAACACAACAATCAGCCATCAGTGAACTACCCAGCTGGCGTTGGCAATGGCCAGAGGAGGTTGATCTAGAGGGTGTGACAAAAGGAGTTCAATGGGGAGGCTTTATCGATGATATGTCCTGTTTTGATGCAAGTTTTTTTCGGGTGTCGCCAAAAGAAGCAGAACTGATGGATCCTCAACAAAGGTTATTGTTAGAGCTGAGCTGGGAAACATTTGAAGCTGCTGGCTATAATCCCATCAAGTTAAGAGAACAAGCCATCGGTGTTTATATTGGCGCTTGTCATTTTGAATACAGGACATTATTGGAAAAGTATTTGGGTTCCATAGGAGATGGCCATCTGGCTACGGGGACATCCGCATCAATTTTAGCGAACCGCCTATCCTATTATTATCATTTTAGTGGCCCAAGTCTGGTCATTGATACAGCCTGTTCCAGCTCATTAGTTGCTATTCATGAAGCAGTCCATGCTATACAAGCAGGTGAATGCGAACAAGCTTTGGCGGGAGGAGTTAATTTAATATGCAGTCCAACTAATACCCTGTCATTTCACAAAGCAGGAATGTTGGCAGAGGACGGTTCATGTAAAACCTTTGACAAGGCTGCCAATGGTTATGTACGAGGAGAAGGGGCTGGTTTAATTTTATTAAAACCATTGCATCAGGCTATTCGAGACAATGACAGGATTAGTGGCCTGATTAAAGGATCAGCAATAAACCATGGCGGTGAGGCTAGTTCATTAACAGCGCCGAATCCAGATGCACAGGCTGAATTGTTGATCAAGGCCTATAAGCAGGCAAATGTTCCTATAGAGACTATCAATTATATTGAAACTCATGGAACGGGCACCCCGCTCGGTGATCCAATCGAAATTCAGGGGCTTAAACAAGCATTTGGACAATTAGCTAATAATAACGAAATATTACCTGAAGCATATTGTGGCTTAGGGGCTCTCAAGACGAATATTGGCCATTTAGAAGGTGCTGCCGGTGTTGCTGGTGTGATCAAGACATTGCTGAGCATCGAGCATCAAACTATGCCATCCAATATTCAGTTTAATGAGTTAAATCCACATATTGATCTGTCAAATAGTCCTTTTTATATTTTGAACGAATCAAAAATATGGAGCCAGGAGAAAGATAAACAAAACAATACTATTCCTCGGCGTGCGGGTGTCAGTTCCTTTGGTTTTGGAGGGGGGAATGCGCATATCATCGTTGAAGAATATGTGGCGCGAGAAGAAAATGAACGACTGATAGCAGATACCAGAGGCCCATACCTGGTCGTGTTATCGGCAAAGACGGACAAACAACTGCAGGTGATTGCGAGCAATCTACAGACGTATCTGATCAAACAAGAAGAACCTTCTTCGAGTTTTATAAACGACCTCACCTATACGTTACAAGTAGGTAGAGAGGCCATGGAAGAGCGGTTAGGTCTGATTGTTACTTCTCAGGAAGAATTACAAGTAAAACTACAAAGCCACCTGGCCGGAGAAGATGATATAGAGGGCCTCTATCGAGGACAGGTCAAAGGGAACAAAGAGACTTTGTCAGTGTTTACCGCGGATGAAGAACTTCAGGAAGCCATTAGTAAATGGATGGAGCAAGAAAAATACGCCAAGCTATTAGAGCTCTGGGTGAAGGGAGTGCCTGTTGATTGGAGCAAACTGTACGATGATGTAAAACCCCGACGTATCAGTTTGCCAACCTATCCGTTTGCGAAAGAGCAGTACTGGATTGAACCGACTAAGTCAGCAGAACTAATGTTATTGGGAGAGGGGGTTGTTCCGATATACCTGCATCCATTAGTGCATAGAAATACCTCTACATTATCAGCACAACGTTTTAGCTCAAGGTTTACGGGTGACGAGTTTTTCTTAACAGATCATCAAGTGCAGGGGCAAAAAGTCCTCCCCGGTGTTGCGCATATAGAGATGGCTCGTGTGGCGATAACTCAAGCGGTTGATGTAGAGCTTGACGGTGTGCAGGCGACCTTTCAATTAAACAATATTGTTTGGGCGAATCCGATCATTGTTGGCAGTACCTCTCAAGAGATACATATCAATTTATTCCCTGAAGCAGATGAAAAAATTGCGTATGAGATTTATACGGAGAGAAAAGGTAATGAACAGGAATTAGTAGTCCATAGCCAAGGTGTTGTGAGCTTTATTCCTACTAATCAACCTCCATCACTGAACTTGCTTGAGTTACAGACGCGAATCAACAAAGAACCTCTTACTTCTGAGCAATGTTATGCCCGCTACAAAGTTATGGGAATTGATTATGGCCCAAGTCATCAAGGGATTGAATCACTAAAAATAGGTGAGCACGAAGTACTGGCTAGGTTGATATTGCCAACTTCAATGCTAGCGACAAAGGAGTTGTTTGTTTTACATCCGAGCCTGCTAGATGCGGCGTTGCAGGCATCGATAGGACTAAATAATGTGAGGGGTTCAAAGCCGATGTTACCGTTTGCCTTGGATTCGCTCGAGGTTTTAGGGGTACTCACTAACTCGATTTGGGTTTGGGTGCGCTATGCCGAGGGTAGTTCAGCATCCGATAAAGTACAGAAATTGGATATTGACCTCTGTGATGATGACGGCAAAGTTTCTGTCAGGATGAGTGGTTTTTCATCGAGAGTCTTGGATGGTTCGATTAGTAAAGTGAGTCAACAAGATAAGAGTGTCTTTGAAGTGGTTGAACCACCTGTAGGATTATTAACGCTGAGTCCGGTGTGGAATGTTGTGAAAGAATTAGATATTTATCGAGTTTCGATAGAAGCAGAGGCTCACGTGCTAATTATCGGTGCTGTCGAACAGCAAGCTGAACAAATCAAAAAACATTATCCTCAGGCAAAAACATTAGAAATAGATATTAACGATAATCATGACGTTCTTGTTGAGCGATTCAAAGCTGAATCTGAATTCGGTCATATTATTTGGAGTGTTCCCGATATGCCTTTTGAATCACAACAGATCGAAGGTCTTATCCAGGGACAAAACAGTGGTGTTATGTTGCTCTTTAAAGCTATTAAAGCTTTACTGACATTAGGTTATGGCGAGCAGGATTTATCTTGGACGGTTATTACAACAGATACTCAAGCTGTTTTTAAAGCAAGCAAGGTTAATCCAATGCACGCCAGTGTGCAGGGTTTAATTGGATCGTTGGCAAAAGAATATGCACATTGGAAAATTCGACTGGTTGATATAGAGGCGAAGACTGATTGCCCCGTCCATAACCTATTGACTTTGCCCTACAATGCTCAAGGCAATAGTTTAGCTTATCGGGATAACACCTGGTTTCAAGAAGACCTGATTCCTGTTCATAAGTTTCAGAAAGAACCATCGCATTATAAAACAAAGGGGGTGTATGTAGTTATTGGGGGAGCAGGCGGTCTAGGTGAAGTCTGGAGTCGTTGGATGATCGAGCACTATCAGGCGCGGATTGTCTGGATTGGTCGGCGTGAACAAGATGAGGCAATTCAAAAGGCACTAGAAGCCTTGTCAGCATTAGGCCAAGCACCGATTTATATCCAGGCCGATGCAACAGATCAGGGTGCCTTGGAGAAAGCTTATCAGCAGATTAAGCAAACCTATTCTCAAATCAATGGTGTGATTCACTCGGCCATTGTGTTAATGGATCAAGGTTTAGCCAAAATGGATGAGGCACGTTTTCAGGCGAGTTTAAAAGCCAAAATAGATATTAGTGTTAGGTTGGCACAAGTATTTAAAAAAGAAGACTTGGACTTTGTCCTATTTTTCTCATCCGTTCAATCTTTTATTAAAGCAGCAGGGCAAAGTAATTATGCTGCAGGCTGTACTTTTAAAGATGCCTTTTCTCATCGTTTAGCACAAGACTGGTCCTGCATGGTAAAGGTGATAAATTGGGGCTATTGGGGCAGTGTGGGGGTTGTGACAGAACGTCACTATCGTGA
The DNA here is from genome assembly GCA_913058255.1 of uncultured Pseudomonadota bacterium. GTDB lineage: Bacteria > Pseudomonadota > Gammaproteobacteria > CAJXQU01 > CAJXQU01 > CAJXQU01. The sequence continues at coordinate 167,987 of CAJXQU010000005.1, forward strand.
TCGGATGGCCCAAACGGGCATCGGCTCCATTGAACCTGAAGAAGGAATGGAAGTTTTAGAACAGTTGCTCAATGGCTCTTTAGATCAAATGGTTTTGATTAAGACTTTGAAACCTAATGTTGTGCAAGAACTCAACAAGGATGAATGGTTAACACTTTACTCTAACGACCTACCTAATCAAATCGTTGACTTGCAACATGTGCTTGTAGAGCAAGACCAAGCTATGGGTCGAGTACTTTCCACAGACGATTCAAAAAGTTCAGAAATGAATATCCTATTGCACAAACTACTTATTAGTCATTTACAGGCTTTGAATATATTTAAAGAAAAGACACTGACAGAATCAAAAAAAACAGACTTTTTTACAGCGCGTTATGAGGGTTGGATTAAAGAGAGTATCTCTGTTTTGCAAAGTGGGTATTATTTAGAGAAGGATGTAGATCTTAACACGCTGCTTGATAAAAGTGATTTGAATACAGAAACATTGTGGACTGAATGGGAGCAAAAAAAGAAAGCGTGGCTTGGGGATCCAAACCTGAAGGCACAGGCTATTTTGTTAGACGTTTGTTTGCGAGCATTACCGGATATTTTGAGCGGTAAAGAGCAAGCAACTAATGTTTTGTTTCCAGATTCATCAATGGTTTTGGTTGAAGGAATTTATAAAGGCAATCCTGTTTCAGATCTGTTTAATGAAAAGTTGGGACAAACCTTACTCGCTTATATACAACAACGTATCGAATATGAACCTAGGGTTCAACTACGGATTTTAGAGATTGGTGCCGGTACTGGAGGTACAACAGCCAGTTTATTGGAAAAACTTATTCCGTTTCAATCCTATATTAAAGAGTATGGCTATACTGATATATCCAAAGCATTTTTGCTGTATGGCGAAGAACATTACGCAACCAAGTATTCGTATTTAAGGCCACAGATTTTTGATGTTGAAGCTCCTCTTGCCGGACAAGCTATTTCTGCAGGTCAGTACGATGTGGTGATTGCAACGAATGTATTACATGCAACAAAAGATATCCGTCAAACATTACGTAACAGCAAAGCCGTACTGCGAAAAAGTGGTTTGCTATTATTAAACGAGCTGAGTAATAAATCTTTATTTACCCATTTAACCTTTGGTTTGCTCGATGGCTGGTGGTTATATGAAGACGGCGATTTACGTATTCCTGGATCACCTGGCTTGTATCCTGAGACCTGGGAAAGGGTTCTCAAAGAAGAAGGTTTCTATGCCACGCTGTTTCCCGCCCGGGAGACTCATGTTCTCGGCCAACAAGTTATCGTAGCACAAAGTGATGGTGTCGTTAGACAAAAACAAGCCGCTTATTCGGATCCTATCATTATAAAAAAAGACCTTGAACCATGGGTTGGTATTTCACCAAAAAAAGCTATAAAAATTGGACGGAATTTTGATGGAAAAGATGTTAGTGATGCTGCGTTAAGAGAAAAAAGCACGCACTACATTAAGCGTTTGCTTGCAGAAACACTGAAAATGAAAAGTGATCAGATAGATGCGTCTACGCCATTAGCAACCTATGGCATGGATTCAATTTTGATTATACGGTTGACTAATGATCTACGTAAAACCTTTGATAGTATTACCAGCACCTTGTTCTTTGAAGTGCAAACGGTTGAGGGTCTAGTCGAGCATCTTTTTATGACTGAAAAAGAAGCGTTGATGCGACAAGCTGGTGTCGAAGAACAATCGTTTGAAAGACAAGAAGTGTTTGACGAAATTCCTACTTCCATAACGGATGATCAGTTTAAATCAAACCATAGACATGTTCGGCGTATTAGTTCAGAGAAAGTAAATACTGATACACAAGTGAATAATATTCTGGATGTTGCTGTTATTGGAATGAGTGGGCGCTATCCTGATGCTGAAGATATAAATGAGTTTTGGAATAACCTTAAAACGGGAAGGAACTGCATTAGAGAAATTCCACAATCGCGATGGGACTGGAAAGCCTATTTTGATGAAGAAAAAGGTAAGAAAGGAAAAACCTATAGCAAATGGGGTGGTTTTCTAGAGGATGTCGATAAGTTTGATCCGTTATTTTTTCAAATTTCTCCTCAGGAAGCAGAGCTCATGGATCCTCAGGAACGTTTATTTTTGGAACAAGCCTATAAAAGCATAGAAGATGCCGGATATACCCCAGGTGAGCTGAGTGAGAGTAGAAGAGTCGGGGTTTTTGTTGGGGTAATGAATAGCAATTATGCTCAGCAAACGAGTTCTTGGTCGATAGCTAATCGACTTTCGTATTTGTTGAATTTTCAAGGGCCTAGTTTAGCTGTAGATACAGCATGTTCTTCCTCATTAACAGCAATTCATTTAGCACTGGAAAGTTTATACAGTGGCATAAGTGAATGCGCTATTGCAGGCGGTGTCAATTTAATTCTGCAACCCTCGCAGTATATTGGTTTGAGTTCCATGAGCATGTTGTCAGCGACTGCTGAATGTAAATCGTTTGGTGATAATGCAGACGGTTTTGTTGATGGAGAAGGTGTTGGTGCTGTTGTGCTTAAACCATTAGAAAAAGCTATACATGATAATGATCGTGTATACGGAATCATAAAAGGCAGCATGCTTAATGCAGGTGGGAAAACAAATGGTTACATGGTGCCTAATCCAAATATACAAAATAATTTAGTATCAGAGACATTACAACGGGCAAATATAGACGCCAGAAGCGTGAGCTATATCGAAGCCCATGGTACTGGTACTTCATTGGGTGATCCGATTGAGATCGCGGGTCTGACGAAAGCATTTGCTCAGAGTGCGGATGCAAAACAATATTGTGCACTTGGTTCAGCGAAGTCAAATATAGGACATTTGGAAGGGGCTGCTGGTATTGCAGGTTTAACTAAAGTTTTACTGCAAATGCATCATAGAGAACTAGTGCCTTCACTCCATTCCGAAGTGCTGAATCCGAATATTGATTTTACTAACACCCCCTTTATCGTAAATCAGAAACTAAGGGATTGGGAAGCGCCGATAATTGATGGAACAACCTATCCTCGGATTGCCGGTATCTCCTCTTTTGGTGCAGGTGGATCCAATGCACACATCATTGTTGAAGAGTATATAGAGCAAGGTGCAGAGGAAAGGCCTATGGCAGAAGCCGGTAGTCCTTATCTGATTGTGCTATCAGCGAAGACGGAAGAACGACTCCAGGCTGTTGCGACTAATTTACAGGCACATTTAGCGAAAAATGAAGACTCCAGCTTAAATCAGTTAAGTGATCTTGCTTACACATTGCAGGTAGGTCGTGAAGCGATGGAAGAACGGTTGGGAGTGATCGTCAGTTCTTTAGATGAGCTACAAGATATTCTCCAGACTTACCTTGGAGGTGAAGAAGATATAGAAGGCCTATATCGTGGACAGGTCAAAAAGAATAAAGAGACCTTGTCAGTGTTTGTTTCTGATGAAGAGTTTCAGGAAACGATTAGTAAATGGATGGAGCGAGGGAAGTACACGAAGCTTATAGAACTTTGGGTAAAAGGTCTGCATATTGACTGGGAAAAATTGTATGGAGAAGTAAAGCCAAGACGAATAAGTTTGCCGACCTATCCGTTTGCAAAAGAACCTTATTGGATTAATACCAGCAAGTTTGAAGACCAAACAATATGGGCCGAGGGCATGGGTTCACAACTGCACCCATTAGTTCATACGAATACCTCGACATTAACGGAGCATTGCTATAGATCCACATTTACAGGTGATGAGTTTTTCTTAAAAGACCATCAAATCAACGGTGAGAAAATATTGCCGGGCGTTGTATACCTAGAGATGGCCTGTATTGCATTAAAGCAAGCTGTTAATTTAAGGTCTGACGATTTTCAATCTCACGTACAACTAAGCGATATTGTTTGGGCCAGTCCGGTTGTTATTGGTATTGAGCCAGTAGAAATGCAGATCAGTTTATTTCCTGAAGATGAGGGTCCGGTTACATATGAAATCTATACAAACAAGGAAGGAGAAGACTCGATTATACAAAGCCAAGGCATAGTTGTATTGAATTCCTCGGCCCATCCCCCTTCACTGAATCTGCCGGAGTTACAAGCCCGCATAAAACAAGAGCCACTTACCGTAGAACAGTGTTATGCAAAGTATACGACTCTGGGAATTGATTATGGTCCAGGATATCAAGGGTTAGAAGCGGTCTTCACAGATGAAAGTGAAGTTCTGGCTAAGTTAGTTTTGCCAAGCTCTGTATTAACGACGAAAGGTACCTTTGTTTTGCATCCAAGCTTGATGAATGCGGCATTACAAGCATCTATAGGTTTATGGAACGAGTCAACTTTAAATCCAAGCTTACCGGTTGCTTTAGATTCGCTTGAGATATTCGGAGTATGTGGTGACTCGCAGTGGGTTTGGTTGCGCAACGCACAAGGAAGTGTGTCATCAGATAAAGTACAGAAGCTGGATATAGACCTGTGTGATGAGGACGGGAATGTACTTGTTCAGATGAAGGGCTTGAATCTACAAGGTGAGTTTTCTACAAAGGTAGAGAAAGAAACACAATGTAAATGGAAATTTTCTTTGCCCTCGAATAATAAAAAGGAAGTCGGGTATACAGGGCTTAATCTTAGTGTCGAAAAAAAATCAAAGTTGTTTGTGCTGCAGTTGATAGCAAACCAATTGAATAAATCTCTCGATGAGATCGATTCTGAAAGCAATTATTTTAATATCGGGTTGAACTCATTAGATATTACTAGAGTCACCCAAGATATTAAACATTACATACATAAAACATTTCAGCCAAGTTTATTTTTTGAGCATTCAACACCCACAAAACTATCTCTTTATCTTTTTCAAAATTATTTTCCAGAAATTGACCAGTTAGTTGTTACAAATAGAAAAATTGAGCAGAGTAGAGTAGCGCTAAAACTTATTGAACAAAAGGCTCCTTTAGAGTCCTTTAGTCAAGGACAACTAAATAGATCAAAAGCCATTGATTTACACCAAAGTAACGGAAATCTAAAAGTTGAAGCAGGGTTAATTACGCCCTTGTCTGAAGGTCAAAAAGGGTTATGGTTATTGCAGAACCTATCACCCGACATGAGTGCTTATAATGTTCCAATCACGTTAAGAATTAAGCAAATAATATGTATTGATAAAATTAAGCAAGCTTGTGAATTTTTATTAGAGCAACACCCAATTCTAAAAACGGTGATTGAAGAACACGATGGCTTGCCATGCCAGCGGATTGACGAACAACAACATTTATATTTTGAACACCTAACATTAAAAGGTAAGCAAGCTGAAATAACGGCCTATCTTTCAGACATGGTAAAAGAGCCCTTCAATTTATCAAAGGGCCCGTTAATGCGAGTGCATTTATTGTCGTGTATGGAAAAAGATCATATCTTATTGATTACTTTACACCATGTTATCTGTGACGGCATATCAACTCAGCAGCTAATAACAACCCTTTTTGATAGTTATCAGGTTCTTACCCAAAACCTCACACCTAAAGTTGTTCCTCATTTAGCTAGTTATGCGGATTTTGTGAGATGGGAACAGGAGCTATTAAAAGATGAAGAGTGTGAAGCTCATCGAAATTATTGGAAAAACCAATTATCCGGTGAATTACCAGTACTAGCTTTACCCTTTGACCGTCCTCGACCTGCATCGCAGCGTTTTAAAGGCTTAACCTGTCAATATCATTTGGATGCGAATTTAAGCCAACGACTAAAAGTCTTTGCTCAAGCGCAAGAGGTCAGTTCAGCCGTATTACTCTTGGCTATTTTCAAAACGCAACTTCATCACTATTCTGGTCAGGATGATATTTTAATTGGTTTACCTACCGCTGGTAGGCCACAACCTCGATTCAATCAGTTGATAGGCTACTTTATCAATATGGTGGTGATTCGTAGTTGCCCAACCAATAAAAAAAGTTTTTCTACTTACTTAAAGGAATTACAAGACAGCATGGTTTGCGCGTTAGATCATGCTGAATATCCTTTCCCATGTGTGGTCTCGGATCTAAGTATTCAACGTGACTCAGCACTATCTCCATTGTTCCAAGCATCATTTGCTTTCCAAAATTTTATTCAAGCAAATGCTTTAAACGACTTTAGCAGCCGTTATCAACGAACACTTGATGTTGAGATGATGGATGATCTTCATCAGGAAGGTGAATTCGATTTGGCATTAGAAGTTTATGAACAGGAAGATCATTTTCTGTTAAACCTGAAATACAACCCGGACCTATTTGATGAGTCGACTATAGAGCGGATGTTAGGCCATTTTAATAAACTGGCAGCAGAAGTGGTTGCCAGCCCAAATAAGACGCTATCAAGTTATGAGCTATTCTCCGCGATTGAAAGAAATCAACTCCTAGTTGACTGGAATGACACGCAATCGGATTATCCCCAAGGCCAATGTATTCATGAATTGTTTGAATCGCAGGTGGAGC
>CAJXQU010000006.1 GCA_913058255.1 uncultured Pseudomonadota bacterium
GAGTAGATGCGTGATGATAAAGGAATGATGGCAAAATGCAAGACCTGACCCCTATCTGCTTGAGAGTTATCTGGGCAGGAGTAGCCTGTTCCTCCAAATGGGTTCCATGTGTTCATTACCCATCCTCCCGAATGTCCGTAGATGATCTTCTCTCCCAACACCTCCTGACTGTCACGATAACGTAGCTGTGATCGCCTTTTGACGCCGTCAAGTATGCGGAACCAATCAGTATATTTTTCTCTGATGATTTCCCGCTCATAAACCCCATCAAACATATCTTCATCAATCCCTCCACTCTCATCATAAAATTTTGGACTGCCATTCTCATTCCAATACTCAGGGCCAAGCTCCACCGTTTTATAAATATTTACCCCAGCATCAGTATTGCAAAGATAGAAATGGTAGGCTCGGCCATATATCACGTCCCAGCCAACAGGCAAATATAAGATAAATGCCCAGATAAAAAATGCATAAAATTTCTTCATGCCCTTGTAGCGATGTATAAATATGAAGATAAAAATTAATACAAGTAACAAATAAAACGGCATTAAAAATAGCATGGAGCCTCCTTTTTTAGGTGAACATTAGGATAGAGTCAATGGGGTCAGGGTCAGAGTGGATTGATTGAGTTTAACGAGAAGCTCATCTTTAGTAAGCCCGTCTGTGACTTCCCTATCAAATGCATAGGTTGCATCTGCAAGTAGTGCATTGATATAAGCATCATGTATCGTTGTCATCATTCTTCTCCATATCGTCCATCGAGTTTGTTAGGATGCCAGATAGCAGCGAATAACATTTTGATAGGTCGTAGACTCATCCTTATGCCCTCCCTGTTGGTGGCGTGACTGTATTAATTATCAATATTGTTATCAGTTGCTGACAAAGCTAAGGTTTAGTCAGAGCCATATTGTTTTATCTAGTATGGTGTTTGAATGTACAAACAGACGTTATAAGTAAAGTTATGTATAAGACAAGTGAAAGTATGAGAGGATCTGAAGAGTAGTTATGATGCTTACAAGGTCCTGATACGGTTTTTAGTACGTTATGAGTAGATAAAAACTCCTTATGAGTTAGAAACAAAAAAGGCTCCCTAAGGAGCCTTTTCTTAGTAAAACTTACTATACCAATATTAAGTTTTTCTTCTTGTGCCTATTAGCCCAAGTAGAGCTGATCCAAATAACCAAACTGCTGCAGGGACGGGAACTGCTGTAGGGCCACTTGCAGTAGCAGCATCATAAAACTTGCTTGCTACAAACTGAGCACCAACATCACCTGGGTGTAGACCGTCATTTGTGAATGTATTCCAGTCAAAACCTGTTGTCAGATCGACAAGCGTTGCTGTTGTATTTAATGTTGTGCCATCGTTGAGCAAAGCATTAACTCCATCAACGAGTGCTTCTTGATCCGCAGCTGAGCGTTGTGAAGAAAACTGTGAGTACTCTGCAAAATCATAGTCATATAGTGTGCCTACAAAGATTTGACCATTTGCGCCATCGGCAGCATCTACTTTAGAGACGATGGAATTTAAGCGATTGACAATATCAGTCGCAGTTCCATGAGCATTGCCGCCGCCATCGTTGGTAGAAATGATGTCATTCAAACCAAGGAATATGAATGTTGTATCTGGAGTAACTGATGTGAAGCCTGTTACTGGCGTAGTTCCCAACCAATGGTTTATGTTGCCGTTACTGCTATCTCCATTATTTAGTACATCACTAGTGCTCCAGCCAGCTCTACCTTCATGATCCCTATCAAAACCTGGCTCAGGAAGGGTTGCTCCGCTGGGTCCATAGTAACGGTTGTCTTCATCAAAGCCATTGCTTGTTGGCGTGCCTGCACTAACAAAGTCGAAAGTATCACCATTAGTATTTAATGTTTTCCATAGCTCATAGCGATAACCCCATTCATTAGCAATGTTGGTATCAGCATCGAAGCCTCGTCCTTGTGTGACGGAGTCACCTAGTAACCATACATTTCCTAGTGCTGCGGCTTGAACTTCAGTTGTTAGACCTAGTACTAGCATTGATGCGAATATTGACGAAGTGAGTTTCATTGTTGGGTTAATCTCCATAATTTCTTAGTAATCCTGATAATAATAATACTCGAACTTTAAGCGCAGTTGTAGTGATGAGACTGAAATGACACGGTTTTTATCATTTCAAAATTATCCTAACAGGGGCTTTGATATACGGCTCTACAAACAATAGAGCAATATGTGAGCCAAAATGGTGTTTAAGTAATTATATTTAAAGTGTATTTAATAGTAGTTACACTTTATTACATGTATGACGGTTTCGTGAGGCAAGCAATACTAAATATTAGCTCCCTTTTATTGTGGCGAGCATTTATCATAGCTGCATGGATAAAACGGCTACACACATTCTTCAGATCAAAGTCCTTCCTGAACATTTGATTAATCAAATCGCTGCAGGTGAAGTTGTTGAGCGTCCAGCTTCCGTTGTGAAGGAGCTTTTAGATAATAGTCTTGATGCGAGAGCCACCCAAGTAACTATTGACATCGAACAAGGAGGAAGCGGCCTGATCCGCATAAAAGACGATGGTGTTGGGATACCACATGATGAGCTGGCTTTAGCGCTTACTCGCCATGCGACTAGCAAAATTACCCAAATCGACGATTTACGTAAATTGAGGACAATGGGGTTTCGTGGCGAAGCGTTACCAAGCATTGCCTCGATTTCAAGATTATCGATAACGTCGAAATCTCATGGAGCAGAGCATGCATGGACGCTCAAGAGCGAAGGTCGAACTGAAAAATTTGCACCTGAGCTAGCTTCTCATCCACAAGGGACGAGTATTGAAGTCCGTGACTTATTTTTTAACGTTCCTGCCCGTAGAAAATACCTTAAAGCCGAAAGGACGGAGTTTTATCAGATCCAACAATTAGCTCGTCACTTTGCCATTAGCCACCCTGAGTTGGGTGTTCGCTTGACGCATAACGGTCGTCAGATCTTGAACTTAAAACCCGTTAAGGCTGATATTACAGAAAGGGTTCATAAGATCAATGGCGCCCGTTTTATGCAGCATGCAGTAGAGATAGATGCTGAAAATCAGGGTTTAGTTTTGAAAGGTTGGGCGGGACTGGGGCTGGCTGCCCGAACGATGAATGACTCGCAGTTTTTTTGTCTTAATGGGCGTTGCATCAAAGACAAGTTGATCAATCACGCGATCCAACAAGCCTATCAAGGGATGCTTCCTGAAGGGCGTTATGCAACATATGCTCTTTATTTGGAAATCGATCCCGCTTTGGTCGATGTTAATGTGCATCCAGCCAAAACAGAAGTTAGGTTTCGTGATGGACGCACCGTTCATGATTTTATTTATAGCTCTCTAAATAGGATGCTAAGAGAAAGTCAGATGGAACTTTCTGAACTTGTGCCACCAATAAAGTTTAATAATGCTACGGTGGTTCAACAGCGACCAGTTGCAAAAAGAGCTCTTAATCAATCTGATTCGACACCTCAAGTGGAGAAGACATCTGCGCGCAGATTTGACTCAGTTCAAGAGGCTGTCAATAAATATCGAGTTGACGTTAAGCCAATAAAATCAATCAGCCAGGTTGATACAGAGATTGAGCCGACGAAGTTTAACAAGATAGGTGATGTGCTTTTAGTAAAGCAAAATGCTGACTTAGTACTGATCGATACTAAAAAGGCTATGTTGGAGATCGTCCGAACGGGTTTAATAGAAGAGCTCGAAAAAGGATCTATCCGAGCGAAGGCATTGCTTTTCCCTCATAGTTTCGAGCTTGATGACCTATCTTCCACTATGTTTAAACAGCACTCTGATCTACTGATGGAGTTAGGAATTGATATTTATCAGAGTGAATCACAAGGATGGCAGTTACGGCAATTACCGGCAGCTTATTCAATGGCCAATAAGCTTGATGAGTTTATTCAGGAGCTGAACACAGTTTTAGGTCGTGATGAACAAGGGATCAAAACCCAAATTCTTGATCTGCTGGCTATATATTACACAAAAAATACAAGGGAGCTCGATCAGGTGAAATTACTTTCACAACTAGAACAGCTCGATCACACTGGCTTTGGTATTGTGCAAAAGTTATCTGAGGAAGATCTGCTGTGTATTATCAATGGAACATTTAAGAGTGAGGGTTTATGACAGAGGAACTACCCATAATTGTGTCAATCATGGGACCAACGGGAACGGGTAAGACGGATCTTGCGGTCGAGTTAGTTAATCGATTTCCATTTGAAATTATTAGTGTTGACTCAGCCTTAGTTTATGAAGGTATGGATATTGGGACTGCAAAGCCGGACAAGGAAACTCTTAAAAAAGCGCCCCATAGACTTATCGACATTATTAAACCGACGGATGTTTACGATGCAGCCAGTTTTAGGAAGGATGCACTCGCTGAAATTGAGTCGATCAAAAAGTCAGGAAAAATTCCTTTATTGGTCGGCGGTACAGGATTATATTTTCGTGCGTTATTAGACGGTATTTCAGAGCTACCCTCTGCTGATCCACAGGTTAGACAAAAGCTCGAAGCTCAAGCCGCAAAAGAAGGTTGGAAGTTCATGCATGAACGGCTATCAGAGATTGACCCTGTCGCTGCTGCAAAAATTCATCCTAATGATCCGCAGCGAATTGAAAGGGCTTTAGAAGTATACGAAATTACGGGGAAGCCGATCACCTCATTCTTTGATAAAAATAATGCTAATCCTTTGCCATATAAAGCAATTAATTTTATTTTAGAACCGCAGGAACGTAGTTGGTTACACGAAAGGTTAGCTAAACGTTTTGACCAAATGGTAGAAGACGGGGTTGTCGATGAAGTGAAATATTTACTTAATAAATATGAGCTAACAGCTGAAAGCCCCTCAATGCGGTTGGTTGGTTATCGTCAGATACTGCAATTATTAGCCGGGGAACTTGATGAAAAAACGATGGTCGAAAAAGCGGTGATAGCGACAAGACAGCTTGCGAAACGACAACTTACTTGGTTTCGTTCCGCCAATAATGCGAAGCGTTTATATATCGATATATCATCCCCTATTGATGAAGTTTTACAAATAATAGAGGGTGATGAAATATCTTTATCAAAATAATCGTATATAATGGATTCCGTTAGACGCGATGTTTAGAAGGGAACATTGTGTTTCGTTCTCGAAGTCGCTATTTTTTTATATTAATGATTTCACTTGGGACAATTCAGGATGGATTCTTTTAATAACAATAATAGAGGGGATCTATGAAAATGGGCAAAGGCCAATCACTACAGGAACCATATCTTAACGCGTTGCGTAAAGAGCGTATTCCAGTTTCAATTTTTCTGGTTAACGGAATTAAACTGCAAGGACAGATCGAATCATTCGATCAATTTGTGATCTTGCTAAAAAATTCTGTCAGTCAAATGGTCTATAAACATGCTATATCAACCGTTGTTCCTGCGCGTAATGTGAAGTTACCTCGTATTGATGATGAGCTTGAGGAAGAGTAAAAAATAATTTGTTTGATCGACCGCAGCATGGAGAGCGAGCGATACTCGTACACCTTGATATTCGTTATTCAGAGTCTTCGGATGATCTCGATGAACTTATAGAGCTTGCTGAATCTGCTGGCGCAGAAATCGTGGGGATTATTACGGGAAGTCGCAATACCCCTGATCCTAAGTATTTCGTAGGGCAAGGGAAGTTGGACGAAATCAAGCTTCTCATTGAGACGTCAGAAGCTGAATTAATTATTTATGATCATTCACTGAGCCCGGCACAAGAAAGAAATATCGAGGCAGTACTCGAATGTCGAGTGTTGGATCGAACCGGGCTGATTCTTGATATTTTCGCTCAACGTGCCAGTACTTTCGAAGGTAATTTACAGGTCGAGTTAGCGCAGTTAAAACATCTTTCAACGAGGTTGGTTAGAGGCTGGACACACTTAGAAAGACAAAAAGGTGGTATTGGTTTAAGAGGACCGGGTGAAACCCAGCTAGAAACTGATCGACGTTTGATTAGTGCACGAATTAAGCTAATTAACGCTAGGTTAGAAAAGGTTCGCTCGCAACGTAGCGAAAGCCGCAAATCACGGCGGCTTGCCGATATTTCATCCATCTCATTGGTTGGCTATACCAATGCAGGCAAGTCCACGCTATTCAACCAATTAACGGGCGCAAAGGTTTATGCTGCCGATCAGCTGTTCGCAACACTTGACCCAACATTACGCCGTATACAGATCCCGGGTGCTGGAGCATTAGTACTTAGTGATACGGTAGGTTTTATCCGGCACCTTCCACATGATCTTGTTGCCGCTTTTCGTGCAACTTTGGAAGAAACACGCCAAGCAGACTTATTGCTACATATCATAGATGCCAGTTCAGATGAACGGCTTGAGCGCATCGAGAATGTCAAAGAAGTTATTGAAGAAATGGATGCTGGTGATGTTCCTGTGATCGAAGTTTGGAACAAAATCGATCTTCTCGATGATATGCTTCCGCGAATTGATTATGGTGATGATGGATTACCCCAAAGAGTGTGGTTATCTTCGATGACTGGGGCTGGTGTTGATGAACTGTTCACTGCGATAGCCGATTTTTTTCGACAATATAAAGTCAGCAGTTGGCTCAGCGTTGATATGAGTGCAGGGCAGATTCGTGCAAAGCTCTATGAAATGGGTGCTGTAGTTGAGGAAAAGCTTGGTGAGGAAGCTGTCTGGCAGTTGAAAGTTGAATTGCCACAAACACATCTTGAGCATTTTTGCAGCAAAACAGGGGTGAGTAGCTTGCCTCAAAACGACTAGCCCCGTACAATCTGCGGCTGTATATAATAATTTTCTGAATTAATAACTGGAGAGCTTTTTATGGCTTGGAATGAGCCTGGTAAAGACGATAAAGACCCTAAAGATAAAAATGATCCTTGGGGTGGTGGCCATGGTGGAAACGATAGCCCACCTGATCTGGATGAAGTCGTAAAAAATATGCAGGCAAAATTGTCTAGCATTTTTGGAGGCAAAAAATCAGGAAATTCCTCCTCCGGTGGCGGTAAAGGGAACAATATGGGTAACACGGGATTTTTCGTCGTGTTGGCACTCATTGGCTTAGCCTACATTGCAGTAAACTCAGTGCATATTATCGACGAACCAGAACGCGGTGTTGTTTTACGTTTTGGTAAATATGTTCGAACATTGAACCCAGGCTTGAATTTTTGTTTCCCGAAGCCGATCGAAGAAGTTTACAACGTTAATGTCAATAAAATTCGGTCGCAAAAACATCACGCTACAATGCTGACAAAAGATGAAAACATTGTTGATATTGAATTAGCGGTTCAGTACAAGATCAAAGATGTGAAGGATTATTTGTTTAATGTTCAAGGTCCAGATATGACTTTATTACAAGCGACAGAAAGTTCAATTCGTAACATTATTGGTCACAGTAGAATGGACTATATCCTGACTAAAGGGCGTGGTGCGATTGCTGCTGATACACAAACATTGATCCAAAAAACGCTCGAACAATATAAAACTGGGATAATTGTTACCAGTGTCAACATGCTTCCTGCAAAACCACCAGAACAAGTTAAAGATGCATTTGATGATGTCAAAAAGGCCAGTGAAGACAAAGAACGTTTGATCAACGAGGCACAAGCTTACGAGAATGAGATCATTCCTAAATCTCGTGGTAAAGCCGCTCGATTGACCGAAGATGCTTTAGCTTATGAAGCTCGAGTTGTTGCACAAGCAGAAGGTCAGGCAAGTCGGTTTGAGCAATTGCTGACAGAATATGAAAAAGCTCCAGCTGTCACTAGAGAACGGCTTTACTTAGAGTCTATTGAGTCAGTAATGTCACGTAATCGTAAGATATTTCTTGATACAGGTGCAGGTGATAAAATTCTTTACTTACCTATTGGTCAAGAGTCGACAGGTCAAGTACCGCCGCCTTTATTGCCTTCGAGCTTGCCATCATCAAGTGCGGCGTCTGGGTCAGTTGAGCAAAGTCTTCGAGATCAACAAGATATGAGAACAAGGAGTGAAAGGTAGTCATGCCAAAACTAATTATAGGTCTTGTTATTGCGGCAATTCTTTTTCTTGCTACGGCATTTACAGTTAAAGAACCCGAGTGGGCGATATTGTTTAATTTGGGTGAAATTAAGAAAGCTGATTTTGAACCAGGTTTACATTTTAAAGTACCGTTTGTGAATAATGTTAGAAAATTTGATAAGCGTATTTTGACAGAAGATGAACAGCCGCAACGTTATCTGACTCAGGATCAAAACTATGTCATTGTCGATTCATTTATAAAATGGCGTATTATCGATCCTATCGTTTATTACAATGCGACCAGCGGAGATCAAAATCAGGCTGGTCTGTTGATTTACCAAAAGGTCAACGACAATATGCGGGCTGAGTTTGGTAAGCGATCTTTGCACGAATTAATTGCTGGTGAACGTGAAAGTGTTATGAAAATTGTCACTGCTCGTACTAATACACAAACGGTAGAGTTAGGTGCTGAGGTGGTTGATGTTCGTTTGAAACGAATCGACTTCCCTGAAGATATTAGTGAGTCTGTCTACGGACGTATGCGTGCGGAACGTGAAAGAATCGCTCGGCAATTACGTTCTCAAGGTGAAGAAGCTGCAGAGCGAGTTCGAGCAAAAGCTGATCGTGAATCAACTACGTTATTAGCTGAAGGATATAAACAATCAGAAATTACTCGTGGTAAGGCTGATGCAGTAGCGACAGAAACTTATGCAACCGCTTATGAAAAAGACGCTGAATTCTATTCTTTCTATCGTCGTTTGAATGCTTATCAAAATAGTTTTTCAAATCAAGGCGATGTTATGTTGCTCGACCCTAAATCGGATTTCTTTAAGTTCTTTAAAGATCCGAATGCAACTAATTCAGCGAATTAGTAAAGCCGAATGGTGTGGCAGGATTTACTAACAGCGTTAGGTTTGTTACTAGTGATCGAAGGAATCATGCCTTTTTTAAACCCGAAGTCTTTTCGTGAGGCGATGTTAAAGGCATCACAAGCCGATGATTCCGCATTACGAATTTTAGGCCTAACCTGCATGCTGATGGGTGTGGGAGTTTTGTACTGGATCCGCTAATTAAATATGAGTAATAAAGCCGCCGATCGATGGTTATTGCCAGAAGGTGTTGAGGAAGTTTTACCACCACAGGCTGAACGCTTGGAACAACTTCGCCGAGATATCATAGACCTTTTTCAATCGTGGGGTTATGAGCTTGTGATTCCTCCGTTGATGGAGTATTTGGAATCCTTGTTGACTGGAACAGGCCATGAGCTGGATCTACAAACATTTAAAATTACGGATCAACTAACAGGTCGTCTGATGGGTGTGCGTGCCGATATGACACCACAAATCGCCCGTATCGATGCTCACTGTTTGAAGAATAACTCCCCAAACCGTCTATGTTATTTAGGCCCAGTATTGCAAACCAATCCGAAAGGACTTTCCGAATCAAGAAACCCTTTGCAGCTTGGGGCTGAGCTTTATGGCCATGATGGTCTGGAAAGTGATGTGGAAGTAATTTGTTTGATGCTAGCCGTATTAGAACAGGCTGGTGTTGAATCTGTGTTTATTGATATCGGTCATATTGAAATTTTCCGAGGCCTAGTTAAACAAGCTGAACTTAGTGACGATCAAGAAGAACAACTCTTCGATATTCTACAACGTAAAGCTATCCCCGAATTAGAAGAGCGTTTATCTGAATGGAATTTACCCGAAGATATTTCACTAATGCTGAACGCCTTGGTCAACCTCAACGGCGGTAAAGAAATTTTACAAGAAGCGAAAGATAAACTTTCTAAGGCAGATGAAAACGTCCAACAAGCACTGTCTGATCTGATCAATATCGTGGATCAGTTGATCGCACGAGTACCGAATCTACAGTTAAATATCGATCTTGCAGAACTACGTGGCTTTCACTATCACACGGGGGTTATGTTTGCAGCCTATATTGCTGGACAAGGACAGGCTATTGCTCGTGGTGGACGTTATGATGAAATAGGTGAGGTTTTTGGTCGTGCGAGATCGGCAACTGGATTTAGCACAGACTTAAGAATATTAGCTCAATCGGGCAAGTTGGAAACGACAGAAGCTGAAATTATACTAGCTCCTTGGTCGGATGATTTGGCTCTAGTCGAGGTTGTCACTGAGTTACGTAAGGCTGGCAAGCGAGTTATAAATCAGTTGCCAGGGCATGAAGATGCATTAGTTAATAAGAGATTAGAAAAACAAAATGGTCGTTGGGTCGTCAAGTAATCCAAACCAATTAATACGAGATCGTGAAATAGTTATGGGTAAAAATGTTGTAATCGTAGGCACTCAATGGGGTGATGAAGGCAAAGGCAAAATTGTTGATATGTTGACGGATCGGGTTCAAGCCGTCGTGCGCTTTCAAGGCGGGCATAATGCTGGTCATACTGTTGTTGTTGGTGGGGAACAGACGATTCTACACCTAATTCCATCCGGTATCTTACGAGCAGAAGTCCAATGCCTGATCGGAAATGGTGTGGTTTTATATCCAGAAGCCTTAATGAAAGAATTGAGCATGCTTGAAGAACAGGGCGTATCAGCTCGAGATAATCTTAAGATTAGTGAAGCGGCCACTTTGATTTTTCCTTACCATATCGCACTTGATCAAGCGCGTGAAAAGAAGCGTGGTGGTAAAGCTATCGGCACGACGGGCCGTGGTATCGGTCCTGCTTACGAAGACAAGGTTGCACGTCGTGCTGTCCGTGTCGGTGATATGCAATACCCAACTCGTTTTGCTGAAAAACTAGAAGAAGCGCTTGAGTTTCATAACTTCTCGCTGGAGCACTATTACAAAGTTAGCCCATTAGAATATCAAAAAGTTTACGATGAAATGATGCAGTATGCAGACGATATTATTCCTATGATCACAGATGTCACAGACAGTATTGATCGATATCAAAAGGCTGGAGATAACGTTTTATTTGAAGGCGCTCAAGGTACATTGCTGGATATTGATCACGGTACATACCCTTTTGTGACTTCTTCTAATACAACGGCAGGTGGTGCATCCACAGGTTCTGGTGCTGGCCCTTGCGGCTTGGATTACGTTTTAGGTATCACAAAAGCGTATACCACGCGTGTTGGATCAGGCCCATTCCCAACAGAATTAGATTGTGAAGTCGGTCAGCATATGGCTGAAAAAGGCCACGAGTTTGGTGCAACAACTGGTCGTGCACGACGTTGTGGCTGGTTTGATGCTGTAGCTCTGCGCCGTTCTAGACAGATTAATAGTCTAACCGGCCTATGTATGACAAAGCTTGATGTACTTGATGGTTTAGAAACACTGAAAATTTGTACCGCTTATCAGTATGAAGGCAAGGAAATCTCTACGCTTCCAGCAGGTGCCGATGCTATCGCAGAATGTTTGCCTGTTTACGAAGAAATGCCTGGTTGGAGTGTATCAACAGATGGTGTCCAGACTTGGGAAGAGCTACCTGTCGAAGCACAAAATTATTTACAACGCTTAAGCGAGTTAACGGAAGTTCCAATTGCAATTGTGTCTACAGGCCCTGACCGGGCGGATACTATCGTACTCGATAATCCATTTGGTTAAAGATGTCACTGATCGCAAAGGATCTGGAGTATGCTCGAGATGATCGGGCTCTTTTTACAGGGCTTAATTTTACGATCAATGCAGGCGAAGTCCTCCAAATAGAAGGACCGAATGGCAGCGGTAAAACAACGTTATTGCGGATTCTTTGTGGCCTGATCAACGCTGATGGCGGTGAAATATATTGGTCTGATCAGGACATCCAGAAAGACCGTTATGACTATTCTAACAACGCGAGTTATATTGGCCATCATGACGGGTTGAAAGGTGATTGTACTCCTCTCGAAAACCTAGCGTTATCCCATGCATTATCGAGTTCAAAAGAAAATTTTTCTGCACACGAAGCTTTGGAAAAAGTAGGTATGGGTGGTTTTGAACATCAGCTTTGTCGAACACTCTCTGCTGGTCAAAGGCGAAGGGTTGCTATAGCTCGCCTCTTAAACAGCCCAGCAAAATTATGGATCTTAGACGAACCATTTACGGCAATTGATCAGGCCGGAATTAGTAATCTAGAAAGTATTATTACAGAACATGCGCATGCCGATGGTATGGTGATTTTAACCAGTCATCACCAAGTAAACTTGCCAGAGATCAATTTTTCTACATTGGTTTTAGGGCAAACTACAAACACACAGCATTATTAAATAGTAAATACTCATGAATGCATTCACGGCACTCTTAAAACGCGATCTACTTCTCGCCTACCGTAATCGTGGAGAGCTGGCTAACCCAATGTTGTTTTTTATCATTGTTGTAAGCTTGTTTCCCTTAGCGGTTAGTCCTGATCCGAGTATCTTGGAAGGCATGGCCGCCGGTGTAATCTGGGTTGCGGCATTGCTCTCAACCTTGTTATCCATTGAGCGCATATTTCGTTCGGACTTTGATGACGGCACACTAGAACAAATTTTATTATGTCCCCAGCCGTTACCCATTTTAATGTTGGCTAAGGTTTCTGCACATTGGTTAGTGACAGGTCTCCCATTGATCATCGTTACGCCTTTGCTCGCGTTGTTGTTACATCTCCCAGAAGGAACGCTAGGGATCTTAATGTTAACATTACTACTTGGAACACCTGTATTAAGTCTAGTTGGCGCGATTGGTGTTGCACTGACAGTTGGATTGAGAAGAGGTGGCATGCTACTAACATTATTAATCTTGCCTCTATATACGCCGGTTCTGATCTTCGGTGCTAATGCAGTACAGGCAGCGACAATGGGCTTGGATGTAACGGGGCAAATTTATCTGATGTCTGGTCTTTTAGTGTTGAGCCTGACATTGGCTCCGCTGGCGATAGGTTCTGCTTTACGTGTCAGTGTTAGTTAATCCAAGTTAGTTAATCCAATCTTTAAGAGTGTTAAGCAACGGTAATGGTTAATTAAACTGCTCATAAGTATTGGGTAGAAAATCTTGGAGTGAGGGCTGTATCAGAAAATATCACCATTTAAGCAAGGCATAATAAGTGAGCTGTTGTATAATAGCTCACCCACTTTTGATCTGGAACATCATTTTTTACGTGTCACCTGATATTATCTCGACATCTGGAATATTTTAAGAACATTATGCTGCAATGGTTACATAAATTAGCCTCACCAAAGATTTTTTATAATCTTGCCAGTAGATTGATCCCTTGGTTTGGTTGGAGCACATTATTATTACTGGTCTATGGCCTTTACGGTGGCCTAATCGAAGCTCCAGCTGACTATCAACAGGGCGATAGCTTCCGAATTATGTATATCCATGTGCCCGCCGCTTGGATGTCTATGTTCATTTACCTAGTGATCGCTTTTCATAGTGCTGTTTTTCTGATCTGGAAGATCACCATTTCCGATATACTCGCTAGAGTCAGTGCGTTGATTGGAGCATCATTTACTTTTATTGCATTAGTGACAGGTTGTTTATGGGGAAAACCCATGTGGGGCACTTACTGGATCTGGGATGCCCGACTGACCTCTGAGCTGTTGCTACTATTTATCTATCTTGGATATATGGGACTGGGTTCAGCGATTGAAGATCGTCGAGTCGCGGCTCGGGCCTGTGCCTTACTGGCCATTGTTTGTGTTGTGATCATTCCAATCATCCACTACTCGGTTATCTGGTGGAACACTTTGCATCAAGGTTCTAGTGTTAGCGTGATGAATAAATCGGCGATTGACACATCAATGTTGATCCCACTGTTAGTCATGGCTATTGCTTTCAAACTTTTTTATGTGCTCGTTGTCTTAATGCGTGCACGTACAGAATTATTGTTTCAAGAACGAAAAACGAACTGGGTTCGTAAGCTTATTCAGGAAAAATAATGGCAGATTTCTTTCACATGGGCGGTTATGCCTTTTATGTTTGGTTAAGCTACGGTATCGGTGCCGTGGTTTTGATTATGAATGTAATCCTTCCCAAGCTTCATGCTAGACAGGTGAAAAGAGAGCTAGAAATTAGAATCGCTAGAGAAGAAAATAATGCATCCAGTACGTAAACAACGTTTAATCTTGATAAGCTCTCTCGTCATTGGTGTGGCGATCGCAGTTGGTTTTATGCTAATGGCCTTAGGTGAAAATCTAAATGCCTTTTATAGCCCGACGCAAGTTCAGGCTGGAGAGGCACCAGGCGATCATACGTTTCGGGTTGGCGGTATGGTAGCTGATGAAAGCGTTGTGCATGATGAGAAAAATCTTGACGTTACATTCCAAGTAACTGATCGACTCAATACAACAACCGTAAAATACACCGGTATATTGCCAGATCTATTTAGAGAGGGGCAAGGCATCTTGGCCGAAGGAAAACTTGATGAGAAGGGAGTTTTTATCGCTTCTCGTGTCCTCGCTAAACATGATGAAAACTACATGCCGCCGGAAGTCAGTGAAGCATTGAAGGCGGCCCAAGACATTAAAAAGTATAAACAAAACCAATGATACCTGAAATCGGACATTTCGCACTGATCATGGCGCTTTGTATGGCGCTGGTGCAGACAATTTTACCAATATGGGGTTCAGAAAAATCTAATCCCTCATTAATGGCTGTTGCTAGACCGGCTGCGATTGGACAATTTTTGTTCATGACCATTTCATATGCAGCGTTAACATTATCATTTATCAATCATGATTTTAGTGTCAGTTATGTAGCCAATAACTCCAACTCAGCCTTGCCAATGATCTATTTGATCTCTGGGGTATGGGGTTCTCACGAAGGCTCAATGTTACTGTGGGTTTTCATCCTTGCAGGGTGGACTATCATGGTTGCAATCTTTAGTCGTAGTTTGCCTGAAGCGACGGTGGCAAGAGTTCTGTCTGTCTTAGGATTTTTAAGTGTAGGCTTGATTTTTTTCATGTTATTTACTTCGAATCCATTTGATCGTTTATTGCCGGCCGCTGCCGATGGTGCTGATCTCAACCCATTATTACAAGATCCCGGTATGGCGTTTCACCCACCCATGCTCTACATGGGCTACGTAGGCTTTGCCGTACCTTTCGCCTTTGCTATTGCGGCATTGATCGGTGGAGAGCTAGATGCTGCATGGGCACGTTGGTCTCGTCCATGGACAACGGTAGCGTGGCTATTCTTAACACTAGGTATTGGTCTGGGTAGCTGGTGGGCTTATTATGAGCTTGGCTGGGGTGGCTGGTGGTTCTGGGATCCTGTGGAAAATGCATCGTTTATGCCGTGGCTAGTCGGCACCGCATTAATTCATTCACTTGCAGTGACAGAAAAACGTGGACTGTTTCGTGGTTGGACGGTTTTATTAGCGATCATTGCATTCTCATTGAGCTTGTTAGGCACATTTTTAGTTCGATCAGGTGTATTAACCTCTGTTCATGCCTTCGCGACAGATCCTTCACGCGGACTCTATATCCTTGTCTTCTTAAGTGTCGTTGTTGGCGGATCTCTGGCTTTGTACGCATGGCGAATGCAGACATTGAAAACCGTTGGAGAGTTTAAGGCGCTCTCGCGTGAAACATTACTATTGTTGAATAATGTTTTGTTGGTCACAGCCGCGGCGAGTATTTTATTAGGTACGATTTATCCGTTGATTATCGACGCATTGGGCAAGGGTAAAATCTCAGTAGGCCCACCGTATTTTAATGCTGTGTTTATGCCATTAATGTTGCCGCTTTGCTTTTTACTCGGTATCGGTCCACTGGTTCGTTGGAAAGAACAAAGTGGTCAAAAGCTGTGGAAGAGCTTACAAGGAATTATAATCATCGTATTGATAGTTTCAGCTCTTGTGGCTTTTACCATGATGAAATCTTCCTCAATGCTTGTTCTTGTTGGTTTAACAGTAGCGGTATGGATGATAGTTTCCAGCTTGGCTTACCTCAAACAAAGGCTTACTAATCGAAAAGGCTTCGCCGCTATTCGTGCAGTTCCTGCCCATGTTTATGGCATGGTTCTGGCCCATATGGGGTTAGCGATCACTGTAATCGGTGTAACAATGTCAGGTGCTTACAGTAATGATCATGATATTCGCATGACACCGGGAGATCAGAAAGAACTCGCTGGTTATATGTTCAAATTTGAAGCATTAGAACAAAAACAGGGGCCAAACTACCTTGCTAATGTAGGTGTTTTTTCAGTATCGAAAGACGGTAAATATATCGCGACAATGAGACCTGAAAAGCGAACCTATCAAGTACGCCAAAACATGATGACAGAGGCTGCGATTGATACAACATTTACTCGAGATTTATATATTTCTTTAGGCAAGCCATCTGAGGGTGGTGATCCAAATAACTGGCCAGTACGACTCTACTTTAAACCTTTTATAAGTTGGATCTGGGCTGGGGTTTTGTTTATGGGACTGGGTGGGATCTTTGCCGCATCTGATCGACGTTATCGAGTAACGGCAAGAAAAGTGTTAGAAAAAAAGCTCAATAATCGATTTGTTGTAGATGGCGTATCAAAAAAAGTACTTTCTAAATCAGAGCAATGAAAAAAATAATTTATATTCTGCCACTGCTATTATTTTTTATTATCGTTGGATTTTTCATCAATGGTTTGAATAAAGATCCGCGCTTGATCCCATCACCACTGATCGGCAAAGCAGCTCCTGAATTTATCATTCCACAACTCATTGATGAAGGTAAGCAGTTACAGCAGACTGATCTTAAAGGAAAGGTATTGTTATTAAATTTTTGGGCAACTTGGTGCCCAACTTGTCGTGGTGAACATGATGTTTTAATGGAGATCGCTAGACATAAATCCGTTGCGATGTATGGTATCGATTACAAAGACAAAAGACCTGATGCTATAAAGTGGCTTGAAGATTTAGGTAATCCATATCATGCAATAGGTTTTGATTATGAAGGTTCTGTAGGCATCGACTGGGGTGTTTATGGCACGCCTGAAACATTTGTGATCGATAAACAAGGCATCATCCGCTACAAACATGTTGGTGCTATCTCGTGGCAAGATTGGAAGCAAATTTTAGAACCCATTGTTTTAAAACTACAACAAGAATAATGACGAAATGAAAACATTCATTACTTGTATCATGATTTTTTTCTCTGTTTTTATACAGGCAGAAGATCAGCGCTTTTCTTTTTCAGATCCTGCTCAAATTGAACGTTTCCGTGAACTAACTGAAGAGCTACGCTGCTTAGTCTGTCAAAACCAATCACTAGCAGATTCTGATGCACCTTTAGCGAATGATTTACGCAAAAGAGTTTTTGGTTTGATGAGTAATGGCAAATCAGACGATCAAATTATTGAAGAGTTGGTTAAGGTTTACGGCGAGTTTGTTTTATACCGACCAAGAATGACACCACAGAATTATTTACTATGGTTTGCGCCTGTTTTATTAGTATTGATTGGGATTATCATTGTTGTTGTCATGATTCGGCGACGTTCAGAACTCGTTCAAGTTAGCCAAACTGATCTAGAAAAGGCTAAACAATTGCTTGAGGAAGAACAATGATTATTTTTTCTATTATCGCCGCGATAATGGTCATCATCGCTTTTTCAATAATCCTACCGCCTTTATTCAGGAAAGGTTTTATTGTCGAAACCCATACAGAAAAAAATGATACTAACGTGATTATTGCTCGCGAACGTTTACAGGAATTAAAAGCAGATTTTACAGCAGGTAAGATGGAGCAAAGAGAATTTGATCTAGCGAAATCTGAAATTGAATTAAACCTAGCTGAGTCTTTGGCTTATAAAAATAATTCAAATTTAGAACCTAAACATAATCGTCGATTGGTTCTACCCTTGATGATTTTGATACCTGTCATTGCAGTTGCTGTCTATCAAATGACGGGAACACCGATTGCACTTGATCCTGAGCAGTTGAAAGCACAGCAAGAGATGCCGGATGCTGAGGCGATGGTCGCAGCGTTAGCTGAGCGGCTTGAAACTAACCCTGCGGATGGGGAAGGCTGGACGATACTGGGACGATCTTATGTAGCAATGGGACGTTTTTCAGAAGCTGAAGTGGCTTTCTCAAAAGCACATGAAATTATTGGAGATGTTCCGTCGCTATTAGCTGATTATGCAGATGCAATCGGTAGAGGTAACAACAATAGAGATCTGACAGGCGCAGCGAAACTTCTGATCGAAAAATCTCTCTCCATTGATCCACAACACCCAAAGTCTCGTTGGCTTGCTGGGATGTTAGCTTTTCAAGAAAAAGAGTATGAAAAAGTTACTGAGTATTTAGAGCCACTTTTATCGCAAACTGAGCCTGGAACTGAGCTGCACGAAGGCTTGAAAGGTTTGATAAACGAAGCACGCTCTCAATCAGGTCAGGAGCCAGTCATTGAGCAGGTAACGGTTTCGGTTTCTTTGACGGTAAATGTCAGTCTTGCTCAAACGCTTAAAGATGCTGCTGGAGAGGATGACACTGTGTATGTATTTGCTAAAGCTAGCCAAGGCCCTCCCATTCCTTTAGCAGTTGCTAAATTAACAGTAAAAGACTTGCCTGCAACGGTTAAACTCAATGATGCAATGGCCATGCGCCCAGATCTGAAAATTTCTATGTATGAAGAGGTCTTAATCAGTGCCAGAGTTTCTAAAACAGGTAATGCAATTGCAACTTCTGGCGATTATCAAGCTAGCACAGTGAGTATAGAGACCTCAACAATCGAACCGATTAGTCTGATAATTAATCAATTAATCCCATAGGCAAATCTTGTCACTTCCTAGATCTACTGGAGGTGAAACTATTCGTAAACAAAATACTATCAATACGAAGATAGAACCGAGGAAGTTACTCGAATAGTTTCGATGTTGATTGTTCTCAACTAGCTGAAATTATTCTGACAAGATAGGCGGTTGTTCGTCTATTTTAATAACTAATCGCAAGATCTTTCATATATTATTTCAATATCATGTTTGCAAACTATTCACTTACAAAAATTGAGTCCTAACTCTGTGAAGGAGCGAAATCAGACTGTCATGGGCAAGGTGATTTTCATCGTTTAGATCCGTTATTCGAACGGGTAATTCATGAAAAAAAAAGATTGAACGGACTACTCTATTTTGATTTTAGTCATTTTTATCATTTTTAAGCTTTATTATGAATTAGTAAAAACTAACATATAAACAACTAATTAACTTGATTTTTGTATAAATAAGATTAAGATTCAGAGCACATTTTAAAGATTAGGCTATACCTTGGCAAAAGCACCCAAAAAAAAATTGGCAACGAAAAAACAATCAAGCTCATCCAAGTCTGTCAGCAAAGAGCTTAGTAGTACTTTTCTGCATAGATTACAGGAAGGTGCGTTGATTATATTTGGTGCAATTGCATTATTTTTTATTTTAAGCCTAGCTACCCATAATACAGGTGATCCAAGTTGGACTTTCACAGGATCGCATGAAAAAGTTGTTAATAGCGGTGGTTTAGTCGGGGCTTGGTTGTCTGATCTTCTGTTGTACTTATTCGGTCACTTGGCTTACTTAATCCCGCTCATCATCGGTTATATCGGTTGGCTCATGTACCAAGACCGAGATGCCGAGACTTTGGACTATTTCCATATCGCTACGCGGTTCGTAGGATTAATATTAATTTTCACCTTTGGTTGTGGTTTAGCTTGGTTTCGCCTGCGGGGAATGGAAGCTGGGGGTATTCTTGGAAATGTTGTTGGTTCTGGTCTTGTTTCAACCTTTGGCGCTTCAGGTGCAACATTAATGATGCTGTCTTTATTTCTGACAGGTATCACTTTATTAACAGGACTTTCATGGCTTTGGTTGATGGATACAACCGGTTATTACACCTTAGAACTCATTGAATGGCTTAAAAGCAAAACAACAAAATTAGAAGATTTTTCAGAGGGCCGAAAGGCGAAAAAGGTACGTGAAGTTGCGCTCAAACAAGAAAAGAAAGACGCCGTTCAACGACCTGAAAGAAAAATTGAACCAAAGATCTCTACCTTTGAAGTTGCAGAACGAGTTGAAGTAGAAAAACAAACGACGTTATTCAGGCAAGATAGTGATGCCGTTTTGCCTCCTTTAGATCTCCTTGATGATGCTCCTCCCAAAATTGGTGGTTATTCTAAAGAAACTTTAGAAGCTATGTCGCGACAAGTTGAATTGAAGCTCAAAGATTTCGGTGTCACGGTTGTTGTGACTGGCGTACTTCCAGGCCCCGTAATCACACGTTTTGAAATGGAACCAGCGGCAGGCACCAAAGCTAGTAAAATTACAGCATTGACTAAAGATCTGGCTCGTTCATTATCGGTTACTAGCGTTCGCGTAGTTGAAGTGATTCCTGGGAAGTCTGTTATAGGTCTTGAAATACCGAATGAAAAACGTGAATTGATCGCACTGAGTGAAATACTAAGTTCGAGGCAATATGACAGCAGTTCCTCGGCACTAACCTTGTGTTTAGGTAAGGATATAAGTGGCCGTCCAGAGGTGGCTGATCTGGTGAAAATGCCCCATTTGTTGGTCGCAGGTACAACAGGATCAGGTAAATCAGTTGCGTTGAATGCCATGATCCTCAGTTTGCTCTACAAAGCCACGTCTAAAGAAGTGCGTTTGATTATGATCGATCCGAAGATGTTGGAGCTATCTGTTTATGAAGGTATTCCACATCTACTTGCACCGGTTGTGACAGACATGAAAGAGGCTGCGAATGCTTTACGTTGGTCGGTTGCAGAAATGGAACGGCGTTATAAACTGATGTCGCATGTCGGAGTAAGAAACCTCGCTGGCTACAACAAGAAAATTGAAGATGCGATCAAGAAAAACCTACCTTTTCCTGATCCATTTGCCGATCCAACACCTGAAGGTGAGTCACCTGTATTGTTAGATACCATGCCTAACATTGTCGTAATCGTCGATGAATTAGCCGATATGATGATGACGACGGGTAAGAAGGTCGAGCAATTGATCGCAAGGCTAGCTCAAAAGGCGAGGGCGGCGGGTATACATTTGATTTTAGCGACACAGAGGCCTTCGGTGGATGTTATCACTGGCTTGATCAAGGCGAATATTCCAACACGGGTTGCTTTCCAGGTGTCTTCGCGGGTTGATTCACGAACAATACTTGACCAAATGGGGGCAGAAAATCTATTGGGTCATGGTGATATGCTGTATTTAGCACCAGGGACGGGTTTGCCTAATCGAGTGCATGGTGCATTCGTTTCAGATGAGGAAGTTCACGAGGTGGTAAACTATCTCAAAGCACACGGTGAACCGGAGTATATCGATGAGATTCTCGAAGGGCCTGTGGATGGCGGCGGTGATATGGGTGGCGGTGACTACGAGGGTGCTGAAGAGGTGGATGCGCTTTATGATGAAGCTGTGGCTATTGTCACAGAATCCAGAAAGGCTTCTATTTCTTATTTGCAGCGACGACTCAAGGTCGGTTACAACCGTTCCGCTCGTATGATCGAACAAATGGAACGAGATGGGGTTATCGCAGAGAATGCTGGTGGTGGAAGAGAAGTTATTGCGCCACCGCCTCCACCATCACCTGAATAAGTGTATGTTTCACCACAGTGCTCGTTAATTTCCGGTTAACCATCACTCAGATATTATGGAACTGTTTTAAAAAAGGCTCATCAGACCCACTATGAAAAAAATTATATTAGTTACTTTAACAGCATTATTATTCCAAACTCAGGCACTAGCAGAAGAAGCTAAAACACAGCTGGAAAACTACCTTAATAATATAAAAAACTTTGAGGCAAACTTTGAGCAGTCGTTAATTTCTGGTAAGGATGAATTACAAGAATTATCGAAAGGTAAGTTCTACCTTTCTCGTCCAGGTAAGTTTCTTTGGGAGTATTCAGAACCCTATGAGCAGTCAATCATTGCTGATGGTAAGAACATCTGGATTTATGATAAGGATCTAGAGCAGGTAACCGTCAGAGAGATGACTGAAATCCTTGCAGATAGCCCAGCATTATTACTGAGTAACGAAGTGGCTATTAGTGAAGAGTTTGATGTTAGTACGTTGCCGGATATATCATCGAGGAATCAGGAATGGTTTGTTTTGAAGCCGAAAGATCAAGATAAGCAATATGCTGACATCCGCTTAGCTTTTGAAAAAAAGCAACTCAGAGAAATGGAGCTTCGTGATAACTTCGGGCAATTAACAAAAATTGTGTTCTCAAAACAGAAAAGTAACCATGAACTGGCCCCAGAGCTTTTCAATTTTACTCCACCCGAAGGTGTTGATGTACTGAATGCTTCTACTGAGTAATTAGTTTTAACTCTATATTTATCATATAGTTAATTTTTTTGCAGGTATTGATTCATATTCATTAACTATTATTTTACATCTACTGCTTGCTAGGACGGACTAGTTGATCTTATCATTCTCGATCACTTAATAAAACTAAGAACTGCCGAAGAGGGAGTTCTAGGAGAGAGAAGATGGTTACCTATAAGAAAAATTTTGATCTAGATGAAGCTGATATCGAGTTGATTGAAGATACGCTTCGGAATCAGATCCGTACGCTTACCGACAATAAACAAAGCTTAAGTGAGGCAGAGTCTGGCCGTGCTATTAAGTTAGTTGAAACGATTAAGCGTTTAAATGAATTGCTGGGTAAATTACATAACCAGAAGATCTGGTATAGCCAAGTCAACCAAACTGGCGTACCTCTAGGCTAGTTTAATGAGTAGAGTTAGTGTCAGATAATTGTTCGGAACTCACTCTACTTACAGTCTAATCTAATTCTTTCTTGACCAGTGCATAAGCCGAGTGATTATGAATCGACTCGAAGTTTTCCGACTCGATTGTGTAGGCTAAAAAGCGCTTATCCTTATTTAAATCTACAGCGATATCACGAACAAGGTCTTCAACAAACTTAGGATTGTCATACGCTCTTTCAGTAACAAACTTTTCATCCGGGCGTTTTAACATGCCATAAAGCTCGCTTGATGCTGATTGTTCTGCAATATCGATCAGTTCTTCAACCCAAACAAATTCACTGACTGTACAACTAATCGTGACGTGCGATCGTTGATTATGTGCACCATAGTCAGAGATACCTTTTGAGCAAGGACATAAACTAGTGACAGGAACAACGACTTTCAAAGAAACTTGTGGTTTACCATCACGAACTTCGCCGATGAAAGTAACTTCGTAATCCATCAAGCTAGACACACCAGAGACAGGTGCTTTCTTATTGACGAAATATGGAAATGTCATTTCCAAGTAAGTTGTTTCAGCTTCTAGTCTTTCTAACGTTTCGCTTATCATTTCCTTAAAAGAATCGACCGTTATCTCATATTCGTGATCGTTAAGGATCTGGACGAAACGTGACATATGTGTGCCTTTAAAATGATGCGGTAAGCCGACATACATATTAAAGTTTGCGATCGTATGTTGAACACCTCCAGCACGAGCACTGACCACAACAGGGTGGCGAATGTCTTTTATACCGACTTTTTCAATATCAATTTTACGGATGTCCTGACTGTTTTGAACATCAGGTATATTAGTTTTTTTCATGTGTTTATTGGTTACCCGTTGGCTTATTTGTTACGGCTGACGATATAGTCGGCGATCCAGCGTAAGGTGTCTGCTCTTTCATCGAATTCTGACAAGCAATTGATAGCTTGATCATGTAAATCTTGCGCTGTTTGTTTGGCCCCTGCGAGGCCTAAAAGTTTCGGATAAGTTGGTTTTCCACGCTCAATATCTGAGCCTTGAGGCTTGCCGATCACTTCTGTATCACCTTCGATGTCCAAGACGTCGTCCCAAACCTGAAAGGCCAGACCTATACATTTTGCGTAGTGATCAAGTTTATCAAGCTGATCGGGTGTTATGTCGGGACAAGCCAGCGCACCCATTTTTACCGCAGAACGGATCAGCGCTCCCGTCTTATGAATATGCATATTTTCAAGCTGGGCAAGGTTTAAATCTTTGCCTACCGAAGCGAGATCAATCGCTTGGCCGCCAGCCATGCCGCGAGAACCACTGGCTTGAGCTAAGACTGAAATCATTTCAAGGCGATTCTCTGCACGAGTGTGAATAGCTTGATCATGAGCAAGGATATAGAAGGCTAAGGCTTGTAAGGCATCACCTGCGAGGATTGCGGTGGCTTCATCGAACTGCTTATGACACGTTAGACGACCACGTCGTAGATCATCATCATCCATCGCCGGAAGATCATCATGGATGAGTGAATAAGCGTGGATCATTTCAACCGCGCTGCTCGGACCATCCAAAGAGCTTAAAGAAACATTAAGAGCTTGTCCGGTAGCATAAGTCAATACGGGGCGGATTCGTTTACCATCTCCTAGCACAGAGTAACGCATGGCGGCATGTAAATGTTCAGGTTGAATATCTTCTGAGGGAAGCCAGAAATCCAACGCCTTATCGGCCAATATTTGGTAATTTTTTATCGTTTCAGATTGAGGCATGATTCATGTTTTAGTTAGATTATTAGCTCAGCCTGATCCTTGTTCGAAGTCTTCGAGAGCTGCTTTGTTGTCTTTTTCCATCAGGATTTTAACCTTCTGATCAGCTTCTTCAAGCGCTTGCTGGCATGCTCGTGTCAGAGAGATCCCACGTTCAAAGTGTTTTAGTGAATCTTCAAGACTAATTTCGCCATTCTCCATGGTTTCTACCAAGGTTTCGAGCTCTGCTAAGGATTTTTCGAAATTAAAAGCTTTCAGCTTTTTTGTCATGATATAGATTCCATGTGATCTGGGGGCGTTACGTTAACGCAGATCGTGATGAGCGGTCAATCTTGTTGGCATGACGAAACGAATAGGCGAGTTCTGTCTATTAAATTACCTAACATTGAGAACTCGCCCTGACCTTACTTGATCCTATATTCTCTCTAGGCTTTATCTAGAGGAATACGGATCTTTTGACCTGGATAGATCAGATCAGGATCTTCTATGACCTCACGGTTTTCCTCAAACAAGCGAGGGTATTCCATGGCATTGCCATAATACTGTTTTGCGATCTTACTTAATGAGTCACCTTTTTGAATGATGTAATATTCAACATTCGCTTCTTCTAGCACTTGAGCCACCTCTTCAGGAGCAACGGCAACCTCTACGGCCTCAGCTGCAGCGGCGGCAGGAGGGGTAATGCTGATCTTATCAACACGCACATCTTCGACACCCTTTACATTCCCAGCCATCAAAATCATTTTTTGTAAGGCTGTCGCGGACTCGCACTCAGCGCAAAGCGTAACGATGCCATCATCAAACTCAACTCCGAGATCTTTCACCCCAGGATTATTATCTTCGATATGCTTTTGGATATTTTCAGCTGCTTGCGCATCCTGTCCAAATAGTGACTTACCGATATCTTTAACAAATCCAAATAAAGACATTGTCTTACTCCCGTTTTTAAATAGTTAATGGATAAATACCGACATTATCATACCTCAGGCATTTGATAGTTACATCAATCAGAAAAGAGATTTCTCTTGATATTGTTTGCTGGTCTGATATAACTCCGACACGCATTAATTTTGGACAGCATTACATTGAGCAAAGATTACGACGCCTCCGACATAGAAATCCTCTCTGGACTAGATCCTGTTAGAAAACGACCTGGAATGTACACCGATACGGCACGCCCGAATCATTTAGTGCAAGAGGTTGTTGATAATAGTGTTGATGAAGCCATTGCCGGTTTTGCTTCAAAAATCGATGTGACATTACATACAGACGGTTCTATTGAGATTGGTGATGATGGCCGTGGGATGCCCGTCGATCTTCACCCAGAAGAAAAAGTACCGGGTGTCGAAGTGATCATGACGCGATTACACGCAGGAGGTAAATTCACTAAGAAAAATTATAAGTTTTCTGGAGGTTTACACGGCGTAGGTATCTCTGTGGTCAATGCACTGTCCAAACAACTTCACGTTTGGATTAAACGTGAAGGGCAGGAACACATGATGTCCTTTGCTGGAGGGGAGATTAGCTCTTCATTAAAAGTTGTCGACAAGGTTGGTAAACAAAATACGGGCACACGAATTCAGTTTTGGCCTGACGAATCCTATTTCGATACGGTCAAGCTGTCTCATACTCGTCTTAAACATGTACTACGTGCAAAGGCTGTTCTTTGTCCTGGTTTAACGGTAAACCTTCATAATCTAAACGATGATGAAAAAATCACTTGGCATTATCCAGATGGTTTTAGAACGTATTTGGGTGAGGCCCTAAAAGGATTAGAGCTTTTACCTGAAGAGCCTTTGAGTGGTTCAATGACGGGTGAAACTGAAACCGTAGATTGGGCCGTGCATTGGTTAGCGGAAGGTGGAGAAGTGGTTTCAGAAAGCTACGTTAACCTCGTTCCAACGATTCAGGGCGGCACCCATGTTAATGGTTTGCGATTAGGTTTATTGGAAGCCGTGCGAGAATTTTGTAACAATCGCAACCTACTACCACGTGGCGTCAAGCTCACAGCGGAAGATGTTTGGGAAAACTGTTGTTATTTACTCTCAGTAAAATTAGAAGAACCACAGTTTTCGGGGCAAACAAAAGAACGTTTATCTTCACGTGAATGTACGGCATTCGTTGCTGGAGTCACTAAAGATGCCACGAGTCTATGGTTACATCAGCATGTGGAAATGGCTGAGCGGATTGCAGAGCTTGCGATCAATCACGCACAGAAACGATTAAAATCAGCAAAACAAATCGTTCGTAAGCGCGTTACCGGTGGGCCAGCATTGCCGGGTAAATTGGCTGATTGTGTTTCTCAAGACTCTAAAGTGACTGAGCTTTTTCTCGTAGAAGGAGACTCAGCGGGAGGCTCAGCCAAACAAGCTCGAGATAAAGATAATCAAGCTGTCATGCCGTTACGAGGGAAGATCCTTAATACTTGGGAAGTAGATTCAGGGCAGGTCTTGGCATCTCAAGAGGTTCATGATATCGCCGTCGCGATCGGCGTTGATCCCGGCTCAGATGATCTGGAAAAACTTCGCTACGGTAAGGTTTGTATTTTGGCCGATGCCGATTCTGATGGACTGCATATAGCCACTTTACTCTGCGCATTGTTCGTAAAGCACTTCAAAAGTGTTGTTGCTGCAGGGCATATCTATGTCGCAATGCCGCCTTTGTTCCGTATAGATGTTGGTAAAAAAGTTTTCTATGCGCTAGATGAAAGGGAAAAGCTCGGAATTCTTGATCGTGTGGTCGCTGAAAAACTAAAAGGAACACCCAATGTTCAACGTTTTAAAGGACTGGGTGAAATGAACCCACCGCAATTACGCGAAACAACGATGGCTGAGGAAACCCGTCGTTTAGTTCAGTTAACGGTAGATTCTTGGGATGAAACGAATCAAATGCTGGATATGTTACTAGCGAAAAAACGATCAGCTGATCGAAAGTCATGGCTGGAAGAAAAAGGTGATCGGATCAACTTGCAGACTGAAGTTAGCTAATTTTGATCTGAGCCGGATCTTAATCATGTTATAACGAAATAAAAAATCAGGCTGCATCAATAGATATTGAATACAGCCTGATATATGCAGGAGAGTTAGATCTGCGCAAGTAACATTCTATTAATCATCGACCACAACACCCCAAGGGAATTTACCAACTTCAATCGTTTCAACAACGGTATTGCTCGCAGTGTCGATGACTGACAATGTGCCACTGACACCGTTGGTAGAGTAAAGGCGACTTCCATCACCATTAAGTGCTAAGCCCCAAACTCTCTTACCGACAGGGATCTCAGACAGAATTTCTAAAGTATCTGCGTTTAGTGCAAAAACCGTATTAGAACGGCCACCAGCTACATATAGAGTTTTCTCATCTTTGCTGAGTAATACATCTTTTGGTTTGGCTTTATCATCAGTCAGACTTAAAACCTTAACAACTTCATATGTAGTCATGTCAACCTTTTTCACTTCACCACCAATTTCGGCTGCGGTGTATGCGAAAGAACTATCATTGTTAAAAGTAACCGAACGAGGGCGGGATCCAACGAGAATGTTAGCAACAACTTCATGCTCAGGCACACTAATGACATGTAGCATATTAGTAGACTCACTCGTTACTATGACACGTTTACCGTCAGGAGAAGCAGCAACACCTTCAGGTTCGATCCCTACCTTAATCTGTGCAATCGTTTCACCTGTTTTTGGATTCAGCACGGTAGCCATATTATCTTCTTCATTAGATATATAGAGGTTGCCGTTAGGGTGAACTGCAAATGCTTCAGGATCGTCACCTGAGTCAAGATCTTTTATGACGTTGAGTGTGACAGGGTCAATGACAACTATTTTGTCTTCTCTACCTAAGGCAATATAAAGCTCAGAGCCATCTGGAGATAAACCAATGCCTCTTGGTTGTTCACCAACATCGATAGTCGTTTCTAGTTTGTTAGTTAGGCTATTGATGACACTAATCGATCCCCCTTTTTCATTGGACACAAAAATCCGGTTGGTTGGTTCTGCAATAGCTGATTGTGAACCTATAGCCAACAGGGCACAGATAGATAAGATTTTTTTCATTATGAAACGACTCCTTTATATATAGCCAAATATGTTGAACCTAGAATATGCTCTATTCAGATAAGTTAGTCTAGTGAGTTAAAAGACATGCTGCATTAAGAAAAATTCCTGAAGTAAGTAAAAGTAGAGTTTATTTTAAGTGTTGTCGCAAAGAGTCGTTGTTGTAAAAACACAACGATTGAAAGTGGTTTTAGAATTAATGTTTTTTATTGAAGTAACTTGAGGTATTGAACAACGGGCTAGCTCTTAAGTATCTAGAAAGGCTTGGGAACGATTACTAAATGTAGTACAGCACAGGGTGTTTGAGCTTAAATTAAAATTTGAAGAGTCTGCAGTTATAAAGAAGACAGGAGCTAAATAATGCACCTTTCACTAGATGCATTATTTCTAGATATTTGAACGGGTAGTTTATATTGGTCAACCGTGAATATTTAGAATAATGTTGTATTTTTGTATAAAAAATTACATAAAATGCAGTTTGTGTTGTATTTTTGATATAAAAACTTGCTTAAGTTGACATTACTGTTGTATTGTAGTTTCTCCGTTGTTGTAGCAACGTTCCAGCCAGTTCATTTTGATATTGAGTGGAACGCAGCAATGACTAAAATTTTTTTATCTCAGGAGACTTGGTCAAATGAACAAAAATAAAATGTTAAAAGGAGCATGTATTGCAGCTGCAGTTACTATGCTTTCTCCATTAGCAACCGCTGAAGAAGCTTCATGGAATATCTCGGGTTGGATCAACGAAGGTATGTTGTATTGGGATGATGGCGTTAACAGTGACGTTGATCAACTTTCTGATAACGGTACTACTTTAGGTAGCCGTATTACGCTTTCAGGATCTACACCTTTAGCTGGTACAGGTTTGAATGCTGGCTTTGAAGTGATCTTGGAGCCACAATCAAAAGCAACGGCTCTAATTTCAGCTAACCAAACTAACCTCGGTAACGGTGGTGGGAATAGCAATAATGATACTCTCGGTGGTGGAGTTGGCGTTTTAGGTACCAGCGTAAATGTTGGTGGTGCTTTCGGTAAGGTGACTTTTGGTCTTCAAAGCATGCCTACTGATAATATTGCTGTTTTAGGTGAACCATCATTGACACTTTGGTCAGGTATCGGCCCAGTTTTCCGTGGCAATGGTTTTCAAGTTCAAGGTGCTGCTGCTGGAACTGTTTGGGGTGACTTCTTGAGCTGTTACACTTCTAATGAGCTAGTGGGCGCTGGCGGTATTGGTCTTGATTGTAATGGTATTTACCGAAACGGTGTCCGTTATGACCTTCCTGCTTTTGGCCCAGTTAGTATTGCAGTTGGTTATGCGAATGACGACATATTGGACATTGCAGTTAAATATAGTGGTACGATTGGTGGTATGACGGCTAACGTGCACGGTGGTTATGCAATGAACGCAAACGGTGGTGCTCTAGTTGGTGCAACGGATGGTTCGGATAACTTTCAAATACAAGTTGGCTTAATGGATCCAAACACAGGTCTATTCGGTTCAATTGCTTACCAAAGAGAAACTGCTGATGGTGTAGCCGCGAATGTAAATGATGAAACTGATTCTTACTGGACTAAAATGGGTATTAAGAAAAACTGGGTTGGTTTTGGTGACACATCGATTTCTTTTGATTACGGCCAATATAATGACCAATTTTCTTCAGCTAGAGATCTAACGGGTTCAGAAGTCCAACGTTGGGGTTTCTCTGTAGACCAATATTTCGGTAGTAACTTGATTATCTACGGAAAGTACGAAAATTTAAGCTTAGATGTTGAAGGTAATGATGCTGCGTTATACAACGGCGGAGAAGATCTAGATACATTTACTTTAGGTCTAACTTACTTCTTCTAGGATTCTCTTCGAAGTTAGTAAGCGCTCTATTATATCGTATAAAAAAAGCCTCTTCGGAGGCTTTTTTTTACCACAAGAAAATGATTAAGCAGATTTGAATTAACTACGGTTCCTCATGTCATACGTTTGTGAGTAAGAATTTATACTGGGACGAGAAGCTTACTTTCTTCTCTGATTAATCCTTTTATAGTAGACTCTTCTGAACATAAACTTATCTAATCAATAATGGTGTAAGCCGCTCGCCATTAAGAAAACTTAATAGAAATTATGAAATTTACAAATAAGCAAGTATTCGTTGTCATATTTAGTTCTTTAATTCTTTTTTCGAATTCACTTTTTGCGATTGATCTGTTTAAAGAAGATAAAAGTCATATCATTTGGGAAGCCGGTAGAAACACCTATGTGATATTTGCTGATCAAGATAGTTCAAAGTATGGTCAAAACGATCATCCTATTGAGATAAACGAGCCTGATATTAGGAAGTCCTTACAAAACCTAGTTATTGAAGGTAGTCAATACTCTAAAGAGCAGACTGGTCCTGAAATGCTTTTCTCACAAGGGCAAATAGTTATTTTGGCTAAACAACTTGCCAGAGGCTTAGTAAAGGCTAAACCTGAACAGGATATTCTTTTCGCACTGAAAAGATCTAAAGATCGTTTCTTGGGTATGAAAAAAACTGAAGAGTTTGTAGCTGGCCGAGTTTTTTATAAAGATGGTCAATTAAACATTATTATGGGTGATTATAATCTACAGCGTCAGGAAGGTTTTGAAGCAGTCTATGATCCAACCCATGTAGGTATTGTAAAATACCATTTTTTCCAAGGTAGCAGAACCAAAGACTCGAAAAAATTTAAAGTAACCGTTGCTGAAACGAAGGGCGTACAGGTTAAAAATAAGAGTCGTCATGACTGGTTTGTTATCGATACTAAGCTTGCAGCATCAGCTTACGATGTTACTCAGAGAAGTCGTGATAGAAGCGAGTTAGAAGGTAAGAGACAGGAGCTGCAAAAAATATTGGGTGATGATGCCATTAGTGGGGGTTCGGCGAAAGAACGTGCACAGATGAGCCGTGAACGTCGCGAAATGCGTGCTGAAATGGCACGTATGCGTAAGGAAATGAAAAGCATGTCAGGTGGTGGCGCTGCTGGCGGTATTGAGCAGCGTATGGCGACTCTAAAAGGGTTGAAACAGAAAGGTTTAATTTCTGAAAAGGAATATCAGATTAAACGTCAGGACATCATCAAAGATTTATAGAAGCGTGTTCAAACTCTCTCTAAAATCATAAGGAGTTTGATATAGAGATTTGCCTCTTTTCAGTTAAAATTTTATCAACTGGAATGTCTGTGTTTTCTGCAGGTAGCGATGCGACTATCTGAGCCTCAAATGCGATGGCAATTTTCAGCTTAACTTTATGAGAGGCAAACCAACGATCATAATATCCAGCTCCAAATCCTATACGAAGCCCCTTTTCTGTAAACGCTAAACCTGGCGTGATCGCTACATCGATAACTTCATCGGTTACTTCACCAGATTTTGGTGTCAAAATACCTAAGGTGCCGGGTTCCAGATCGTCCCAATTTTGAAAATGCTGTGAAACCATTTCTTTGGGGCTTAGTATTTTAGGCACAACTATCTTTTTTCCGGCATCGAGTAAATTTTGAAGTAACTCATGAGTACTAACTTCTGTAGCATAAGAAATATACGAGAATATCACCTTAGCTTGTTGAATTTCATGAAGATTAAGTAAGTTTTCAGTGATTATTTTTGAATGTTTTTTACGGTCAAGTTGACTAATTCCTGCTCTCTTTTGCTTGAGAGAATCGCGAAGTATTTTTTTTTGATCGAAAAGTGAGGAATGATTGTTCAAAAGGCTTTCCTTTTAGGTTGGTTTTCCCTTAGAATACGCGGCTTTATTGAGTTTGCAGCAAATTCGTTGTTGCAATGAAGATTATAGAAACGAGAACTTAAATACAATGGTCAAAATTCGACTTGCCCGCGGTGGTGCAAAAAAACGTCCTTTCTATCATATTGTTGTTGCTGATGGTCGCAACAAGCGTGATGGTCGCTATATTGAAAGACTAGGTTTCTTCAATCCGTCTGCTTCTGGTCAAGAAGAGACTTTAAGATTGGATAACGAGCGTGTTGAGCACTGGATTTCACAAGGTGCGCAGCCTAGTGAGCGTGTTGCTAAGCTGCTTAAACAAAACGTAGCCGCAGCTTAAAGTAGTCTGGCGCTGTATTTGAATGACTGGTGAGGATTTTATTCATGTTGGTCATATTAATGGAGTGCACGGAGTACGCGGTTGGGTAAAAGTTTATTCTGATACTCGACCCAAAGGGAACATATTTGATTACGCACCTTGGTGGTTAGAAACACGCCAAGGTTGGCGAGAATTCAAAATACTCGAATCCAGACCACAAGGAAAAGGTTTGGTCGCTAGATTTGAAGGCTTGGATGATCGTGATCAGGCTTTGTTGTTGGTCAACTGTAAAATTGGGGTAAAACCTGGACAGTTACCAAAAGCAGAGGCTGGCGAATATTACTGGGCTGATTTGGTTGGACTGGAAGTGATCAATACTTCAGGTGAGTCTTTCGGAAAAGTTGCGGAAATGCTTGAAACAGGTGGGCATGATGTCGTACTTGTTAAAGGAGAGGGTGGCGAACATCTAATTCCTTTCGTACAAGATGTCTACATTTTAAATGTTGACTTGAAAGAAGGTAAGCTCAAAGTCGACTGGGAACAGGATTATTCAGAGTGAAGGGCTTGTTGTGAAGATAAGCGTTGTAACTTTGTTTCCTGAGATGTTCGATGCAATCACCCAAAAAGGTGTGACCAGCCGAAGTATTAATAAAGGATTATTAGAGCTGGAGTTTTATAATCCCAGAGACTTTACTAGTGATGTTCACCGTACGGTTGACGATCGACCCTATGGTGGTGGTCCTGGCATGGTGATGATGGTTCCTCCATTGCGGAAGAGCATAGAAGCCGCAGGTGGTAAGAAAGCGCATAGAATTTGTATGTCGCCGCAAGGACGAAAACTTGATCAAGCCGGTTTAAAAGAGCTGCTTGAATATGATGAATTAATTATTGTTGCAGGACGTTACGAAGGAATTGACGAGCGCGTTTTACAACAGGATATCGACGAAGAGTGGTCGATTGGTGATTATGTCATAAGTGGTGGAGAACTGGCGGCCATGGTGGTTATCGATGGTTTGATCAGAATGATCCCTGGTGCACTAGGTCATGAGGATTCTGTCAGCGAAGATTCATTCTTCAACGGTTTATTAGATTATCCTCATTACACGAGACCTGAGCAGACGGGTGCTGCTGACGAAGAAATACCAAGTGTGTTGCTAAGTGGCAATCACAGAAATATAGAACGCTGGCGTTTAAAACAATCGCTGGGAAGAACTTGGCTACGAAGATCCGATTTGTTTGATCAGCGAGTTTTAAACGAAGAAGAACAGTCTTTATTAGATGAATTTATACGGGAGCATAAGGCTCTCTGATTTTGGAGCAAAATAAAAATGAGTAACATAATTCAGGAACTTGAAGCTGAACAAATGAACAAAGAGATCCCAGAGTTTGGCCCTGGTGATACGATTCTTGTTCAAGTTAAAGTTAAAGAAGGTGAGCGTGAACGTCTACAGGCATTCGAAGGTGTTGTTATCGCTAAGCGAAACCGTGGTCTGAATTCTGCCTTTACTGTCCGTAAAATTTCACATGGCGAAGGGGTTGAGCGTGTTTTCCAAACTTACAGTCCTCTCGTTGACGAGATTATCGTTAAGCGTCGTGGTGCAGTAAGACGTGCAAAACTTTATTACATGCGTGAACTACGCGGTAAAGCGGCTCGAATCAAAGAAAAAATTGGTGGCATGAAAAAGTCTAATGCTAAAACTGCAAAAGCAGCTCTAGCTCCAGCCGCAAAAGCAGGCGAAGATTTAACTAAAATCGAAGGCATCGGCCCTAAGATTAATGATTTGCTGCAAGAAGGTGGAATTAATACTTTTGCTGATCTAGCCGGAACAGCGCCAACAGCGATTAAAGATATTTTATCTGCTGCAGGCGGTGCATTTGCTTCTCATGATCCAGAAACGTGGCCAGCACAGTCAGAAATGGCGCGTGATGGAAAGTGGGATGAGTTGAAAGTATGGCAGGATGAGTTAGACGGTGGCAAAGAAAAGTCATAGTCACAAGAGACTGACTCTTAAAGAAGGCGGTCTTTTGACCGCTTTTTTTTGCTCAAAAAATAGCAGTAAACTAATTTTTAGTTTTTTCGTAACTTGAGATTAGGTGTTCTTTTTGTTTTCGGGATAACTTTTTGATTGCAAATTCTCTGGAGGCGGCAGCTGATCGAGAGTCAGCATTTTCGGAATAGACAAGACTTACGGGCTGTCGACTACGGGTATATTTTGCTGCCCCCTTGCCGTTATGTTCGGCGAGCCGACGCTCAACATCTAGCGCGATCCCTGTGTAGAACGTATCGTCTGCGCAACGGACGATGTAGATGAACCACGATTTTACAGTCAATTTGAAATTAGCTTGATCGTTTAATAACACGATCGATCACAGCGGCACCAACACTATCACCCCAAACATTAACCGTTGTTCTAAACCGATCTAGAAACCAATCTACGGCGAGTAATAAGCCGATGCCTTCTAGTGGAAGGTTCACTGCTGAAAGGACGATGACCATCGTTACAAGTCCAGCTTCGGGTATTCCGGCAGCGCCAATGGCAGCGAGAGTTGCTGTAACAAAGATAATGGCTTGCTGGCTGATGCTCATATCAATCCCATAGGCTTGAGCAATAAACATGACAGCGGCTGATTCATAGAGCGCAGTGCCATCCATGTTGATCGTCGCTCCTAGCGGTATTACGAATCGAGTTGCACGTGGATCAACCCCATTTTCACGTGCGCATTCCATGGTTAGAGGAATTGTTGCTGACGAGCTGGCCGTTCCAAAAGCTGTTAAAAGTGCTCGACCCATCCCCGTTAAGTAGGCAAAACCTCGCCCTGTGACAAACCACAAAATGGCCATCAATACACAGAAATGCAGGGTGAGACCTGTGAGTACAGTAACAACATGTAGGCCGACCGCTTTGATCTCTTGAAAGAAAGCTTCACCACCGCCTGCCATGCCCAATCGTGCGGCGATTAATGCAAAGATACCTAACGGCGCGAAATACATCAGCCAGATCACCACCTTCATCATCGCTTCGTTAAGACCATCGAAAAATGCGATCACAGGTTTGCCTTTGTCACCAACGGTTGTCAGAGCGGCAGCAAAGAGCAGGCAGAAAAATATAATAGGTAAAAGTTGATTTGAGCCACCAGCCTCGATCAAGTTAGGTTTAACTAGCGAGAGCACGATCTGAGAAAAGCCCATATCTTCTTTGCCGGAAACTTTCTCCGGAATGGACTGACTAAGCTCAGTCATACCTACACCGGGTTGGATCAAGTTAACAACCAATAGCCCGATCAATACGGCAATAGCAGTTGTTGAAGCATAATAAAGAATGGTAATTCCACCGATCTTGCCGAGCTTTCTAACATCACCCAAGGAACAAATACCACTGATCACAGCGGCTACGATGAGAGGAAGAATGACGAGTTTTAAGGCATGTAAAAATAGATCGCCCATCCACTTGATAGAGACCATCGTCTCACCCCAAATCCAACCAGAAGTGATTCCGGCGATAACGCCAATGACGATGGCGATCAGAAGGTAAACGGCGTGCTTATGAGGCATGGTGGACTCCAAGTCTTTTGTAGGTTGGATTAGACTAGCGTAATCCTGCTTTGATTGGAATCGTAGTTTGTATCTTTCTTATCTTGGTTTAGTGGGTAGCTTCTCTAATTAGCGTAACGTAATCAGACATAAGAAATACTATGTGAGCTAAAGCAGCCTTGTCATAGGTTATTAGGTTCAATCCATGTGAAACTATCACCCTGAGACTTAATTCTATTATTTGCAATTTTCTTTTTTATAAAATCTTGTTTCTCTGGATGTGCTTGATCGTAGTAAAGTTCAAAATTTTCTAGTGCACGTGTTAAAAGCATTGCAGTTTCTAGCTCAAGGTCTAGTTTAAGATAATTTTTATCGGTCTCTGAGTCATGATGTTTGAAATTATTTTTAGCTTTGTTTTTTAAATCGCGAGACATTTTCTTTATCTTGTCTTCGTTAGCGTTATTTGTTTTCGGATCGTCAGAGACTAAATCAAGAGTAGGTTCAGTAACCGTACGATAAAAGTCATAGAGCTCAGTAGTTTGCCGACTCAAGGAATGTGTTTTGCCTTTATTCTCAGCAAGCTTGCCGAAGATCTCTTCAGAAGCTGCAGCTAAAGTGATAGCTGATGGATACTCTTCTTCATTGAAATAAAGTCTTAATGCCATATTTAGTTGAGATAAGGCAAGTTTGTCTTTCGGAATAGATTGAAGATTAGACATCTTCTTTTCCTTTTTTAGTTTAAGAAATCTGGAGCAGAAAACCTCAGAAGGTCGGATTAGCGTAGCGTAATCCGACACAAAGTCTTCTGGCTTAAACTAAACCAAGAATATTATAGCCAGAGTCAACATAGGTGATCTCACCTGTGATCCCCGCAGCAAGATCAGAGCACATAAAGGCAGCGGCATTACCGACATCGTCAATCGTTACATTACGGCGGAGCGGAGCGCTTTCTTCTACGGCGTTTAAAAAGCCACGTAAGCCAGAAATACCGGATGCAGCGAGTGTTTTGATCGGGCCTGCAGAAATTCCGTTAACACGGATGCCTTCTGGACCGAGGTTGGTTGCCATGTAACGAACATTCGCTTCGAGGCTGGCTTTGGCTAAACCCATTACGTTGTAGTTAGGCATGGCACGCGCAGCACCGATATAGCTTAATGTTAGCATTGAACTATTTCGGTTTTTCATCATCGGGCGAGCACCTTTGGCTAGCGCTGTGAAACTGTATGAGCTGATGTCGTGAGCGATCTGGAAGCCTTCACGCGTAACGCTGTCCATGTAGTCACCAGCGAGTTCTTCGCGTGGCGCGAAGGCCGCTGCGTGGATCAGAATATCTAGGTGTTCCCACTCTTTGCCCAAGCTATCGAAAACAGCTTGGATTTCTTCATCACTACCCAGATCACAAGGCATGGTGATTGTGGAGTCCATTTCAGCTGCGAATTTTTCTACACGACCTTGTAATTTTTCGTTCTGATAAGTGAAAGCAAGGTTAGCGCCTTCGCGATGCATCGCTTTAGCGATACCGTAAGCAATCGAACGATTACTTGCTACACCGACGATAAGTGCATTTTTACCCTTTAGAAATCCCATGGTTGATCCTCTTTTTAAATTTTATTCGGCGTATATTGAGGAGTAATGTTAGTATCTTCTCCACGTTAACTCACAATGTTATAAGAAACTGAATGTTCAGGCGACAACCTTTTGCACTTTTCATACTTTTACTGATCTGTAGCGGCTGTTCCGATAGCCCTTGGAACAATCCATATCCTGCTGAACAGGATATGGCGAAGATACTATATGATCACTTTTCGGGGCGACCAAAACACCTCGATCCTATTCGTTCGTATAGCGCGAACGAGTATATATTTCTCGGGCAGGTTTATGAACCGCCATTACAATATCATTTTTTGAAGCGGCCTTATGAACTGACGACGTTGACGGCAGCAGAGATGCCTCAGGTGAGCTATTTCGATAAAGATGGCAATAGGCTGCCAGCTTCTGCACCTTCAGATCAGATCGCGTCGAGTCTTTACCGCATCACGATCAAGCCGGGAATTCAATTTCAGCCACATCCAGCGTTAGCAAAAGATCATAATGGAGATTATCTCTATCACAAACTTACACCGGCTGATCTTGATGATGTATACACGCTTGATGATTTTTCATTGCAAGCTGAAACCAACACGCGTGAGCTAACGGCGGATGATTATGTCTATCAGATTAAGCGCATGGCACATCCAGGTACGCACTCGCCGATTGCAAGTTTAATGTCAGAACATATTGTCGGATTGAGTGATTTGTCTGTTGAGTTGAGAAAAAATTATAACGCTGAAGAAAAGGCTTTTATTGATCTGAGAAAAGTTTCTATTGCTGGGGTTAAGGTTGTTGATCGGTATCGTTACGAGATCAAGCTTAAAGGCAAATACCCACAGTTTATCTATTGGCTATCTATGTATTTTTTCTCG
The DNA here is from genome assembly GCA_913058255.1 of uncultured Pseudomonadota bacterium. Lineage (GTDB taxonomy): Bacteria > Pseudomonadota > Gammaproteobacteria > CAJXQU01 > CAJXQU01 > CAJXQU01. Next base: position 38,490 of record CAJXQU010000006.1, read on the forward strand.
CCTATGCCTTGGGAAGCGGATTTGTTTTATGCACAAAAAGGCATGGAAGATAAAAATATTACACTAAACTGGTATCCCATTGGAACGGGGCCATTTATGTTGACAGAAAATAATCCTAATCGGCGAATGGTGCTTGGGCGAAACCCAAATTACCACGGTGAGAAGTTTCCTCTTGAAGGCGAAGAGGGTGATCTGGAAAGTGGCTTATTGAAGGATGCCGGAAAAGATCTGCCTTTCATTGATAAGGCAATTTATTCTTTAGAGAAAGAAACGATACCTTCATGGACGAAGTTTCAGCAAGGCTTTTATGATACCTCTGGCGTTAGTTCGGATAGTTTTGATCAAGCAGTACAGTTCGGTGCGCAGGGCGATGCAGAACTCACAGATGATATGCAAGCGAAAGGGATTAAGTTACTGACAGCGGTAACCACGTCAACTTTTTACATGGGCTTTAATATGCTCGACGATGTGATTGGTGGTCAGTCTGAACGGAACAAAAAATTACGACAAGCTATCTCCATTGCTGTTGATTATGAAGAATATATTTCTATTTTTGCTAATGGTCGCGGAGTTCCTGCACAAGGCCCAATTCCTAATGGTATTTTTGGAAGCAAACTCGGTGAAGAAGGAACTAACTCTATTGTTTATGACTGGAGGGATGGCAAGCAAAGACGTAAGCCGCTGGAGGCTGCAAAACGGTTAATGATTGAAGCTGGTTATCCTGCTGGTCGAGATGAAAAAACGGGTAAGCAGTTGATTCTCTATTTTGATAGCACTGGTGGAGGACCAGGCAGTAAGTCGATGCTCAATTGGTTGGAAAAACAGTTTGATAAACTAGGCATTGAACTTGTCATTCGCGCGACAGATTACAATCGTTTCCAAGGAAAAATGACGAAGGGAACGGCACAAATATTTCAATGGGGCTGGAATGCGGACTACCCTGATCCTGAGAACTTTATGTTCCTGCTCTATGGCCCGAACGGCAAGGTTGAACATAAGGGAGAAAATGCGGCAAATTATAGTAATGCAAAGTTTGATGCCTTATTCGAGAAAATGAAGAACATGGATAACGGGCCAAAACGCCAAGCAGTGATCGATGAAATGGTGGCTATCTTACGTGATGATTCTCCATGGTTATGGGGTTGGCATCCTGTCGCATTTTCTTTGCATCACGACTGGTATGAAAATGCTAAACCGAACCTAATGGCAAACAACACATTGAAATACAAAAATATTGATCCGGTCTTGCGCACAGAAAATCGAAAATCTTGGAATCAGCCAGTCTTGTGGCCACTGAAGTGGTTATTTTTATTGTTTGTATTATCACTCATTCCTGCGATATATATCTGGTGGCGTAAAGAGAGGGCAAGTGCATTATGATGGCTTATATCATTCGTCGTGCACTCTATGCGATCCCGATTCTGATCGGTGTAAATGTTCTGACTTTTGTTCTGTTTTTTGTTGTTAATAGTCCAGACGATATGGCGCGCATGCAGCTGGGTGAAAAGCGCCTGACTGAAGAAGCAATTCAAGGATGGAAACAAGAACGTGGTTATGATAAACCGCTTCTTTGGAACAGTTCTGAAGAGGGTTTAGAAAAGGTCACTGATACGATATTTTTTAAAAAATCGATAAGACTTTTTCTTTTTGATTTTGGCCGATCAGATAGTGGCCGAGACATCAGTTTTGATATTAGCCAACGGATGTGGCCGAGCTTGGCGATTGCTATTCCGGGATTGATCGTTGGGTTGCTAGTCAACATTACTTTTGCATTGTTGATTGCATTTTTTCGAGGGACTTATCTTGATATAACGGGGGTGGTTTTCTGTGTGATATTGATGTCGATCTCAGGGCTTTTTTATATTATCGGTGGACAGTTTTTAGTCGGTAAATTAATGAATCTAGTGCCGATATCAGGTTATGACACGGGCCTCGAATCGATCAAGTTTTTAGTCTTGCCTGTGTTGGTCGGTTTGGTCGGAGGAATTGGATCAGGGACACGTTGGTACCGAACAATCTTTCTAGAAGAGATTGGTAAGGACTATGTACGTACCGCTCGATCCAAAGGATTGTCAGAACGGTTGGTTATGTTTAGACATGTATTGAAAAATGCCATGATCCCTATTTTGACTGGCGTGGTGGTTGTATTGCCGATGTTGTTTATGGGTAGCCTCATTACGGAATCTTTTTTCGGTATTCCAGGATTAGGCAGCTATACATTGGATGCGATAACCAGTCAGGATTTCGCCATCGTCAGATCAATGGTCTTTCTTGGTTCTGTACTTTATATCATTGGTTTATTACTGACGGATATTTCATACACATTAGTTGATCCAAGAGTGAGGTTACAATAATGCCTACCTTACTCTGGACGGATGGGCTGATCTTTTTATTATTGTTTATGGTCGTCATGTTTGTTCTGCACGTACGACGTCATGAGCACTTATTACGCCCATGGCGTTCGGTGTTACGAAGTCGAGTTGCAATGGCTTCTGCGGTTATATTATCGGTCTACCTTGTCATAGGCTTGCTCGACTCGCTCCACTTTCATCCTAAGTTAGACAACCCAAAAGCTGAACAAGCGCAATACTCCACAAAAATAAATAGTGTGTTTGATGTATTGGTCAGCCATTTATTAGAGCAAGATGAAAAAACCTATTCGGCTCCCTTTGCTGCTTATCAATACAGTAAAGAAACCATAGAACTTTCTGATGGAAGCACGGTGAGAGAATTACCGAGACTGAAGTTTGGTGGTGCACACCTTACTGATCCTGACAGTGAAAAAGTATCCGATATTTTTAATCGTACTTTGGTGGCGTCAACCAAAGCGTTGGTCGTGTTTATCGTAATGATAGGGCTGATCACATGGCGAATTGCGGCAAAAAAGTCATGGCCATTTAGCAATGTGATAAAAAGTATTTTAAAAGGTGAAATGGAAACGCCTTGGAAGGTGATTTTCATAACATTAGGCATGAGTTTCTGGGTATTGATTATCGCTTGGGATCTGAGCCATGCGTATCATATTTTCGGTACGGATAAGGTGGGCCAAGATGTTTATTATCAAGCGATGAAGAGTATCCGCACAGGACTAATTATCGGCACATTAACCACCTTAGTGATGCTACCTTTTGCTGTTTTGATGGGAATTTCAGCAGGTTATTTTCGGGGTTGGATCGATGATGTCATTCAATATATTTACACCACTCTGAACTCAATTCCTGGAGTGCTATTGATCGCTGCCTCAATTCTAATGTTGCAGGTATATATGGCCAATCATGCCGAAGATTTTGCCAGCCTTGCTGCACGATCAGATATGCGCTTATTATTTTTATGTATCATTCTCGGAGTCACTAGCTGGACGGGTTTATGTCGATTATTGCGTGGTGAAACTATGAAGCTACGCGAGGTTGATTATATTCAAGCCGCACAGGCCTTTGGGGTCGGACACATGACGATTATCTTACGCCATATTTTACCTAATGTTATGCATATTATTTTGATCTCCGTAGTGATTGATTTTAGTGGCTTAGTGCTCGCCGAAGCGGTCTTGTCGTATATCAATATCGGTGTTGATCCAAGCATGAATAGCTGGGGAAATATGATCAATAGTGCACGCATGGAAATGGCAAGAGAGCCTGTCGTATGGTGGGCACTAGCAGCCTCATTTATCTTTATGTTTGTATTAGTGCTGGCGGCGAATTTATTTTCTGATGCTGTTCGAGATGCATTTGATCCGAGATTAAGAGAACGAGAAGAATGACAGATAAAATGAATCTTCCTTCAGACAAAGAACTCACTCTGCGAGTGGTGCCGATGCCTAAAGATACTAATTATGGCGGCAGTATTTTTGGAGGATATATTTTTTCTCAAATAGATATAGCGGCAAGCATTCCTGCGCTCAAACGAGCTAAAGGACGTGTGGCCACCGTTGCAGTGAATTCCATCGAGCTTCGTCAAGCGGTGTTTGTGGGTGATATTTTAAGCCTTTATGCGCATGTATCTAAGGTTGGACGTACTTCGATCACTGTCGATGTTGAGGTCTATGCTGAGCGCAATGTTGAAGATCCTCAAGTAGTCAAGGTCACGCAGGCGAGGCTGACCTTTGTAGCATTGGATGAAGACAGGAAACCACGCCCAGTTCCGCCAGAAGAAGTTGAGGCGTGATTGATGTGTGAAAAAACAGGAGAGAGTCTCTAATGACTGAACCTTTATTACAGATATCAGACCTAAAGGTTAGCTTTGGTTCAACACCCGCCGTTAATGGAATAGATATAATCATTAATCGTGGTGAAACTTTTGTATTACTTGGTGAGTCTGGTTGCGGGAAATCTATTTCTGCAATGAGTGTCATGCGGTTGTTACCGAATTCTGCGACGATCAACTCAGGCAAAATATTGCTCGATGGCGAAGACCTTTTACAACTACCAGAATCAAACATGCGAACGATTCGGGGTGGTAAAATAGGGATGATTTTTCAAGAGCCTCAAACGTCATTAAACCCTGTAATGTCTATTGGGTCGCAAATCGCAGAGTCATTAACATGGCATAAAAAACTTAAAGGTAAGTCTGCAAGGAATCGCGTTGTTGAGTTGCTGGAAGCGGTTGGCTTAACAGATGCTGATCGACGCTATGATGAGTTTCCTCATCAATTTTCCGGTGGCATGAAGCAACGTGTGATGATAGCAATGGCCTTGGCTGGCGAACCAGAACTATTGATTGCGGATGAACCATCAACGGCTTTAGATGTAACCATTCAAGCACAAGTTTTAGAGCTATTATTGAAGCTACAAAAAGAACGTAACATGGCTATCTTATTTATTACGCATGATTTAGGGGTGGCCTCAAAAATGGCCGATCATGTCGGGGTTATGTATGCTGGTAAGATCGTGGAAACTGCACCACGAGATCAGTTTTTTAAAACGCCTGCACACGCATATTCACAAAAACTATTTGCTGCATTGCCAAGCAAGATTAAGCGTCAGGAAGAGGAAAAAAATCTTGTAAAAGATCAAGTCTCTGATGTATTACTAGAAGTTAAAAATCTCGATGTACACTTTCCAATCCGAACGGGTTTTTTCAAAAAAGTGACGGGCCATGTGAAAGCCGTTAATAACATTTCTATGACTCTGGAACGAGGAAAAACTATTGCCATGGTAGGTGAGTCTGGCAGTGGTAAAACAACTTTCGGAAAAGGTGTTTTACAATTGATAAAACCAACCAATGGCTCTGTAGTTTTTGATGGAATTGACCTGACTAAACTAAGCTTAGCGGAGCTGAGGAAGCGTCGAACAGACATTCAAATTGTCTTCCAAGATCCATATTCTTCAATGAATCCGAGAATGATTATTAGTGATATCATCGAAGAAGGAATGGTTGCACAAGGAATAGGAAAAACTAAGCAAGCACGTATCGCTAGAGTTGAAGAATTACTTGAGCAGGTTGGTTTAGAAAAAGAACATCGCTTGCGTTATCCACATGAATTTTCAGGTGGACAGCGACAGCGGATTTGTATTGCGCGAGCTTTAGCCGTTGATCCGAAACTAATTATTTGTGACGAGCCGACCAGTGCTTTGGATGTCTCTGTACAATCACAGATTTTAACCTTATTGAAGGATCTGCAAAGTAGACTTGGGCTAACCTATCTGTTTATCACGCATAATCTAGGTGTTGTTGAGTATATTGCCCATCAGGTTGCTGTGATGTATCAAGGTGAGATCGTTGAGTATGGTGATGTAGAGCAGGTTCTTTATGAGCCTAAACATGGTTATACACAAAAATTACTAGCCGCTGTACCAACCATTGAAACCGGCACATGAGCGAGTTAAATATTATTTTTAAGGCTTTATCTTTCGCGGCATTAAAACATCGTGATCAACGTCGAAAAAATATTGAAGCTTCTCCGTATATTAACCATCCCATTGATCTTGTGAATGTTTTAGTCAACGAAGGACAGGTTACGGATACAGACGTAATCGTCGCAGCAATTTTACATGATACTGTTGAAGATACGGATACGGCGTATGCTGAACTAGAAAAAGAATTTGGAAAGGCTATCGCAGATATTGTTAATGAGGTAACAGATGATACGAGCCTAGGTAAGGAGAAAAGAAAGCAACAACAAATCGATCGTGCTGCGCACGCCAGTTTTCAAGCTCGTTTAGTTAAGCTCGCTGACAAAATTTGTAACTTACGAGATATGAATTCAGCGCCTCCAGCAGGTTGGGATATTGAGCGGCGGCGTGAATATTTTTATTGGAGTAGTGAGGTTATTAATGAGTTCAGAGGGACGCACGAGAAGTTAGAGCGTATTTTTGATCAGGTTAGTTCCAAAGTTCCTTAATTAGCCTATAAACCGAAAAATAATAATTAGAGATTTTTATGAGCACTCAAAATATTAAAAATAAAGTAAATGTGCTTGATAATCCAAAGTGGCAAACAAATCAGATAGCTTCGAATGCAGCTTCGCATTATAAGTCGATACTCTTTTTTGGCCTTTTCTGGAATGGGTTCTTGTCCGTGTTTCTCTTCTTTATTTGGGAGGATATTGGGGATATATTAAGCGACTCTATTATTGCCTATGTATTTATCCTTTTCCCTATCGTCGGTATTTATATTATTTATCTCGGAGTAAAAGAGGCGTTAGCTTGGAATAAGTTTGGGGCTACACCGCTTGTGATGGACCCTTTTCCGGGGGAAATAGGAGATCTCGTTAGTGGCTATGTTGACGTCAATATCGTTTATGATCCAACCAGCATTGTAACGGTTACTCTATCCTGTCTACGCCATAAATTAGTGACCCATAAAAATAAAAGTAAATACTATACAGACACGGTATGGGATAAAGAAACTGTTGTAAATTTAACAACATCATCAATCGGAAGTCGGGTGAAGTTTGAGTTTGAAGTTCCTGAAGGTTTACCTGAAAGTGAGTTAGAGTCTGATCTATTTCATGATTGGAAATTTCATATCAAATTAGCGTTAAAAGGACTTGATCTTGAACGCGAATTTGACATACCGGTAATGAAAAGCACTCAGGAAAATTTTGATCGATATGGTCGATAAAGTTTCAATTTATAGCCTAACGTTATTAGAAGCTTGACGAGCCTAGAAAATTTCAGGAAGACAACTAAACTTATAAGAAATTTAGAATGTGTTAGCTGTTAGTAGTGAGCTTTAGTAGAAGTAGTCTTGCTATTAAGGAGAATGAGATACTCCTTTAATCAAGGTGCGGATCAGCTGATGTTCTTTTGGTATTTTTGTTGTAAATCAGAATTGAAAATAGTAATAGAATTTTCTGCCTTAGAAAATGTTAGATGAACAGGGACATAAAAAATGAATTTAGAAAAAGTGATTTTTGGTTTTTTTATCGTTTTAGCGTTAACACTCAACTTTGGTTTTTTTATCGGTGAAATCGATAATCCTACTCATCATCATGTGTATGAGTTGTTCGCTGTGATTGTAGTTAACTTGATAGCAACGATTTTAAAATTTGGTGATCGAACCCAGATTGGTGCGGTTTTATTAGCGACAAGTTTGGTTGCAGATTTACAATTGATCGCAGCCGCTGGGGTTTGGACTTATGTTGTTAACATCAATGGCATGCCTATGACACCAGATGTTATGGCAAGTATTGTGTCGCTTTCAGGTGGGGCTTTATTAGCAAATATTATCTCAGTTGTGTTGCTGGTACTTGAGACAATAATGCTCTTACGATAGCTTGATTGAACGCTGATATGGACCAAATATTCTGGTTAATTCTCATGCGTATGCGGCGCCCATTGTTGGTGCTGATCGGCGTATATAGTATTGCCATTCTTGGTATGGTGCTGGTAGCTGGGCCTGAAGAGAATGGCCAAATCACGCACATGGATTTTTTCCATGCAGTTTATTTTGTTAGTTATACCTCTACGACCATAGGTTTCGGCGAACTTCCTTCGGCATTTTCCCCATCACAACGGATGTGGGCAATGGTTTGTATTTATATGAGCGTTGTTAGCTGGATTTATTCTCTCGGCGCAATTCTCGCTCTAATTCAAGACCCTGCTTTTCGACAGGCGATGACTGAACGTCATTTTGCGCGTAGTGTCAGAAAGATAAAAGAACCATTCTATTTACTCTGTGGTTACGGTGAAGCGGGGAGAGCCTTAGTCCAGGCGCTTACACAGTACAATATTAGAATGGTTGTTATTGATAAAAGTGAAGATCGGATCAATCAATTGAGTTTAGAAGATCAGACACTGCCCGTTCATGTTCCTGGTCTATGCGCTGATGCTGAAGTACCAGAACATTTATTAGAAGCTGGGCTGAAGAATCCTTCGTGCTCGCGTGTTATCGCATTGACAGACAATGATACCGTTAATCTAAAGATAGCTTTAACTAGTAAGTTACTTAACCCATCCCTTAAATTGATCGCCACTGCTCGGAATGAAGAAACCAAGCTAAACATTGCATCATTTGGAACAGAGCACATCGTTGATGCTTTTGAGATATTTGGTGAGACAATAGCGCTTTCACTTCATTCGCCTGATCAATATTTGCTAAGAGAATGGCTATCTGGAGTTGCAAATACTCCATTCAAAAAACCTGCGATGCCTCCCCGAGGTACGTGGATCGTCTGTGGGTTTGGCCGACTCGGGCGTTTTCTCGTCAATCACTTAGAGAGTGAAGGCTTGCCTGTCGTTGTTATTGAGCCAAATGAGGATATTCTTTCAGGATCTCACAAAGTGGTTTACGGGCGTGGCACTGAGGCTGATACCTTACTCGATGCAGATATAAAAAATGCTGTGGGTATTTTTGCTGGAACAGATAATGACCCTAATAATTTGTCTATAATTATGACGGCTAGGCAGTTAAATCCATCTCTATTTATTGTTGCACGACAAAATTTAGGGGCTAACTCAGCTCTCTTTGAAGCCCTTGATGCAGATATCACTATGAACCCGGGGCATGTTCTTGCGAATAATATCCGTGGTTTGCTAACGATGCCAAGACTTTCTGAGTTTTTACAGCAGGTGTCAAGTTATGATAATAAATGGGCATGCGATTTATTTAAGCGTTTAGAAGATACTATTGGTACAGAGACCATACCGGATATATGGGAAGTTAAGGTTACTGAGAAGCACTCGCCTGGTATCTTGGAGGTTATATCGACTGATCAGCTTGTGACAGTAGAGCACTTATTGATCGATGCTTATAACAGAGAAATGCGTTTAAAAGTTTATCCTTTATACCTTGTTAGAGCGGGGCAGGGACGATTGATGCCGGAGAAGGAAACGGTTTTAGAAATAGGAGATAAGATCTTATTCTGTGGTGTAGGCCATGCTTATCATCGTATGAAACTATTACTTAATGATTATTATCTATTACAGCAGGTCATATTAGATCGAGAGGTCCCTCGAAGCAGTGTCATGCGTTGGATTCTTGGGACTGGTTAGCAGGAATCTTAAATCAGTAGAAAGTATTTTTCTTAAAATTACCTTAGCTTCTAATAAAATCTAAGAGAAAAGGTTTAACCTCAAGCTATGGTTTTTTAGGATCGTAGACAACAACGAGATTACGTCCAGCATCCTTAGCTTGATAAAGGGCCCGATCAGCAGCTTCGATGAGATCTTTTCCTTCATAGTCCTTTTCCAATAAGGCTACTCCAGCGCTGATCGTAATATTTACATTCAATCCATCATGTTCGAAGTTACGTTTTTCTATGGCTACACGAATACGGTTTGCTAAAAAGTTAGCGCCATCAATATCGGTTGTATTAAGGATGACAGCAAACTCTTCACCACCATATCGGAAGACGATATCGCTACGTCGGATGCACTCTGTTAAACAGTTACCCACACCTTTTAGCACAGCATCACCAGCAAGATGCCCATATTTATCATTAATACGTTTAAAGTGATCGATATCTAGCATGATCACTGAAAGTGCCGCCCCATTTCGATGAGCTAACTCAACTTCACGTTCCAATGTTGTATCCATCGCAGCGCGGTTGTTGACACCAGTAACGGGATCTTTATAGGCTGTCTGAATAGCTTGCTTGTAAAGTAGCGCGTTATGTAAAGGGTAGATCAAAGAACAAAGTAAAGACTCAAACCATTTGATTTCATTTTGATCAAAAGGGATATGACGAGAAATTGTTACATCACCAAGTGATTTTTCCAGTAATGTGACCTGGTATGAACAGGTATTGATAGCAGGTTTGCCTACTAGCAGCTCAACGTCCTCATCTTTATGAACATATAACAAGCTATCATGCTCAACGAAGTCTGCGAGTTTTTCAGCAAACATCTCAATCAACTTGTTTATATCAAGCGACGTTTGTAATACGTTGGCAACTTTTAGAGCCTGCTGCTCCATATTTTCATTATTATTCATATGAGTATGATAATTGTTTGTTCCACTAGATGAAACTTCATTTACATAGTCTTCATACAGCGGAGCCATTTTTTGTAGTGGCGTAACCATAATATGTCATCCAAAATTCATTTATTCTTAATAGGTGATGAACAACTATGCGAAAACCATGCCATATTATTGACTTTCTACTGTGCTGAAATGGCTTGTCCATTGAGAGTGTCACTATCTTTTCCCATTAAATAGAGATAAGTATTCATTATTTTCTCTGGCAGTGGACATTCTTCAGGTTCTTCAGCAGGATAGGCTGAAGACCTTAGAAGCGTTCTAACTGGACCGGGATCAAGGCTATTGACGCGAATGGGGGTATTTTTTTCCAGTTCATCAGCGAGAGTTTGCATCAAACCTTCGGTCGCGAACTTAGAAACACCATAAGCCCCCCAATAGGCTTTTCCAACTCGACCAACTCGATCAGATGTAAAAATAATTGATGATGAATCTGATTTTTTCAGCAAAGAAAGACAAGCGCGAGTCAATAAAAGTGGCGCATTAAAATTGACAGTCATGACCTTTTGCCATTGCTCAAGATTATAATTAGAAATAGGTGTGAGGTTGCCAAGAATGGCTGCATTATGTAACAAGCCATCAAGCTTACCGAAGTTTTTTTCTAACGTTGTCTCCAAGGTTTCATAATCACTGACGGTGGCGCCTGATAGATCCATTGGATAAATAGCAGCTTCTGGTGAACCGTCCTGTTTGATTTCATCAAACAGAGCTTCAAGGGCAGGGATGTTTTTATCTAAGATGATGACTGTTGCACCATGTGCGGCGTAGGTTCTTGCAGCCGTTCGTCCAATGCCTCCTGCGGCACCTGTAACGAGAACTATTTTATCTTGGAGCAAAGTTTTCGGTGCAATGTATTCAGTTGGTTTCATTCAGTTTTGATCTCAATATGGTATCTTTTGGTTGTTGATCAGAAAGCTCAGGGTAATCGAGAGTATGGTGTAGACCACGACTTTCTTTGCGATGCAGTGCTGACTCAATGATCAGATCAGCAACTTGGACGAGATTTCGCAGTTCGATCAAATCATTTGTTACGCGGAAATTACCGTAATATTCAGCAATCTCGGTTTTTAAGAGTTCAACACGGTTTTTCGCGCGCTGCAGCCGCTTGGTCGTTCTTACAATACCGACGTAATCCCACATAAAACGGCGTAACTCATCCCAGTTATGTGAAACAACAACTTCTTCATCGGAGTTTGTAACCTGAGTTTCATCCCAAAAGGGTAAGGTTTCAGGCAAAGATGCCTCTGATAGTTTACTAAGAATATCAGCATGGCATGATTGAGCAAAAACCAAACACTCAAGCAGTGAGTTGCTGGCCATACGGTTTGCACCATGTAAGCCCGTGCAGGATGTTTCGCCGATGGCATAGAGTCCGGGTAGAGAAGTTTGGCCATTTTTATCGGTAATGACGCCACCACACATGTAATGAGCCGCGGGTACAACAGGAATTGGCTCTTTAGTGATATCAAAACCAAACTCTAAACATTTTTCCGAAACGGTCGGGAAATGTTCTTTTATAAAACTGGCTGGTCGATGGCTAATATCTAGAAAGACACTATCACTTCCGGTTCGTTTCATTTCATGGTCAATGGCTCTAGCGACTATATCGCGAGGAGCCAGTTCAGCTCGCTTATCAAACCGATCCATGAATCTTTTACCATTCGGCAGTAAAAGGTAACCGCCTTCACCACGAATGGCCTCGGTAACGAGGAATGATTTTGCTTCTGGGTGATAAAGGCAAGTAGGGTGAAATTGCATGAATTCCATATTCGCAATATCGCAACCTGCTCGTGCGGCCATCGCGATACCGTCACCGGTAGAAACATCGGGATTACTGGTATAGAGGTAAACCTTTCCAGCGCCTCCCGTTGCTAAGACGACGAACTTTGCCCGAAAGGTGACAACTTGATTATGTTTTTTGTCGAGGACATAAGCACCAACGCAGCGATTTGTCTTTAAACCTACTTTAGTGCCGGTGATTAGATCGATTACTATATGTTTTTCATACAAAGAGATGTCAGGGTTGGCACGAACTTGTGTTTCCAACGTCGATTCTACCGCCTTCCCTGTGGCATCAGCAGCATGAATAATACGTCGATGGCTGTGGCCACCTTCACGCGTTAAGTGCCAAGGTGGATTGCTATCTTTATCAGGGGTAAAAGGCACGCCGAGCTCGATTAACCAGTCAATACTCTCCTTGCCTTTAGAGGCCACGAATTTAACGATTTCTTGATCACACAGACCTGCGCCAGCATTGAGGGTGTCTTCAACATGAGATTCTAAAGTATCCGCGGGATCAAGGACGGCTGCTATGCCTCCCTGGGCATAATAGGTTGAACCATCAGTGAGCGAGCCTTTGGAGATAACGCCAACATTGGCATGATCAGCTAGCTTTAAAGCGAGGCTCAATCCTGCAGCTCCGCTACCAATAATAAGGACGTCGAAATCGTGTTGTTGTTCCATAGGCTATGATATATGTATATTATTGTTCTATTAAGTATTCTAAAAGATTACTTTCATTATTCTATAACTTATTATTTGACTGCTCTTTTCCGAACTATTTAAAAAAACACCTGTCTATCGTGCGGGGTTAGGAAAAACAGCATAATAATAACACAAGGAGAAGGCCCTGATGGGCAATGAAATTGCTGATAGTGTATTAGTTGAGAAAGTGCAAAAGGGGGACAAGAAGGCTTTTGATCTGCTGGTTATAAAATACCAGAACAGAGTCGTCAATCTTGTGTCTCGTTATGTGCGTGATGTGACCGATGCGCAGGATATTGCCCAAGAAGCTTTTTTAAAGGCTTATAGAGCGTTGCCTAATTTTAGGGGAGACAGCGCCTTTTATACTTGGCTGTATCGGATTGCGATCAATACTGCGAAAAATCATGTGGCATCAAGAGCGCGCCGGCCACAAGAAGTTCAAACAATTGGACCGGACGATGAAACCTTTGACTATGATGACGCTCTAAAGGAAGTAGAGACACCGGAAAACTTATTGTTGACGGATGAAATACAAAAAACAATTCTTAATGCTATAGAGGAATTACCAGATGATTTGCGACTGGCTATAACGTTAAGAGAGGTAGAAGGATTGAGCTATGATGAAATTGCGGAGGCCATGACATGCCCTATAGGAACAGTCAGATCACGCATTTTCCGAGCAAGAGAGGCGATCGATGTCCGCCTTAAGCCTTTGTTGGAATGAACATTGTTGGAGTTAAGTGAAAATGAGTGACAATAAACTAGAAAGAATCTCTGCCCTGATGGATGGCGAACTGAGTAGCCAAGAAAGAGAGCTGGCTATTGATTACGTAAAAGATGACCTTGAAGTAAAACAAAATTGGCAGCGTTACCATATTATCGGTGACACGATGCGCAATACTTTGCCGTCGATGGTACAACCCGATCTTGCAGAAAAACTCAATAAAATGTTAGAAAATGAGCCCGCCATACTAGCGCCTAAATCTACCGTTAACTCGAATAAAAAGATCGCATCTAAAGATTTCACGAAACCTTTTATAGGACTGGCAATCGCTGCTTCTGTCACGGCTGTGGCCATTTTCGGAATACAAAATACTGAGCAACAAACACCGAGCGTTGATGGAAGTGCTCCTCAAGTCGTATCGAATGAGGGTGGGAGTTTGTCAAATCTTGAGCAAAGTCTTGCGACAGCCATACCTAAAACAGTACGAACAGTTAAGTATGAACCCGTTGAAAATACGATAGAAGCGACGCGTCTCAACTCTTACATACTGAATCATAATCAGTTTAATTCCAGAATGGGTGTGCAGGGTGTTTCTCCAAACGCACGCCTCGTAGGTCACGAGTCGCAAAGGTAAGCTCAAATGAATAAACGATTGTGGATAAGGATAACCATATTGCTAACGGCTATTGCCGTTCAGGTGGAGGCCGCTGACAAAGAAAACTCTGCCACCGATGCTCGAAAGATTCTTGAAAAAATGTCGGTAGCGATGCATAGCTTAAATTACGACGGTGTCTTTGTTTATAGCAGTGGTAATAAATTGGACAGTATGCGGATTATCCACAAGGTGGATGAGCAGGGCGAGGTTGAGCGATTAATTTCATTGACGGGCTCAAGCCGAGAGGTTGTACGGGATAGACAAGATGTGACATGTATCTATTCAGATAACCAGACAGTCATGGTCAATAAGGGGGCACCCAATAAATTTTTACCAACAAACTTTCCAGAATCCATCGCTCGTATCAGTGAGCATTATCGTTTTGCTATGGTTGGAGATGATCGAGTAGCTGGTCGAGAGACTCATATAGTAGAGGTTATGCCTAACGATGAGCATCGTTATGTATATCGACTTTGGGTTGATAAAGAAACTAACCTAATGCTGAAGTCTGCCATCGTGAACATGCAAGAGCAAATTCTTGAAACAGTTTTGTTCACGCAGATAGACGTACCTCTAGAAATCTCTAATGACCTTATGACGCCAATGAATGCGGTTGATTATTCTTGGCATACGAATGAAAAAAGTCATAAACAAACAGATCAAGTTGAGTCCAAATGGAATGTTGGTTGGTTACCCGTTGGATTTTCTATGGAAAGTAACAATCAACAGGTTTTCGCTGAAAAACAACAGATCTTAGAGCATTTGATGTATTCCGATGGTTTAGCGACGGTTTCATTGTTTATCGAAGCAGTAGAAGAGGGTGAAGCTCCAATGAGCGGCTATGTTGCGCAAGGGGCTGTGAATGCTTTTACCATCTCAACAGATCAATGTCAGGTCACCGTTGTTGGTGAACTTCCTGCGAAAACCATTCACCAAATTGCAGCCTCGGTAAGTCTCAAAAGTACGCTCAAAAAATAAATGCAACCTTGATACAATAAATGGAAAAAGTCATGTCTAAATTGGGTCTGGAACAATTTTCACGGTCGCAAAGGATCAGTCATTTTATCGTTTTATTTATATTGCTTTTTTCACTACAGGCAAGAGAAAGCTTAGCTCGGAACCTCCCTGAGTTTACAACACTGGCTAAGGAGAATAGCCCAGCAGTAGTGAATATTTCGACAACACAAAAAGCTCGAAATATCTCGAATCAGCAGATCCCTAACATGCCTGATATTCCTGAGGATAGTCCTTTGAATGACTTCTTTCGTCATTTTTTTGGTGAAGGAATGGGATCCGGGGGCGGACAATCAATATCTTCTCTTGGATCAGGTTTTATTATTGCAGAAGACGGCTATGTGATTACAAACTACCATGTCGTTAATGGTGCTGATGAAATCATTGTTAGGCTTAATGATCGGCGTGAATTTGTAGCGATTCTGGTAGGCTCTGATCAACAAACAGATATAGCGGTATTAAAAATTAACGCAAAAGGTCTGCCTGCAGTGAAGCTAGGTTCTTCGAAAGAGCTTGAAGTTGGTGAGTGGGTGCTGGCGATTGGTTCGCCTTTTGGTTTTGACTATTCTGTAACCTCTGGAATTGTCAGTGCGAAGGGAAGAAGTTTGCCGAATGAAAACTACATCCCATTTATCCAAACCGATGTTGCAATTAACCCTGGCAATTCTGGCGGACCATTATTTAATCTCGACGGTGAAGCTGTTGGTGTTAATTCGCAAATCTATAGCCGAACAGGTGGCTATATGGGACTTTCTTTTGCGATACCGATGGATATTGTTGTCAATGTTTATGAGCAGATAAAGGTTTCTGGAAGGGTCTCAAGAGGTTGGTTGGGTGTCATGATTCAAGACGTTACACGTGAGCTCGCAGAATCTTTTGGAATGAACAATCCTGAAGGTGCGCTTGTAGCAAAAGTACTACCTGAAAGTCCAGCTGCAAAAGCAGGTATTAAAGTTGGAGACATTATTCTCGATTTTAATAGTCAGGATATAAACATGTCTTCAGATCTTCCACCAGTCGTTGGTACGACGAGAGTTGGAGATACCGTACCTGTCCGCTTGTTACGTGGGGGTAAAGAAAAGCTGATTAATGTTCGAATAAATGCTTTGCCTGACGAAGGGCAGATCGCATCAACGGCTGCTGCAACGATAGAGAAAGCCGTTACCGATAACCGTCTGAATATTGATGTAGTTGATCTAACGAATGAGCAACGTAGACAATTGGAACTAGATAACTATGGTGTTTTTGTTGAAAAAGTGACTAAGGGCGGAGTGGCTCAAAGTGCAGGGATTGCTTCTGGAGATATAATTCTGTTGATTGATAACAAGAAGGTTGTTGATAGTAAAATGTTGAAAAATATGCTGATTTCACTTCCTGCTAACAAGGCTATCCCTGTTCTAGTTCAACGTGAAGGTGGCCCTATGTTTCTCGCAATAAAAATTCCTAAGTGAGAATTTTACTTAGGTTTTTTATTGCGTTATCGAGTTAGTTTAGCGTAGGCCTTAGGAACGATTAGGTCGTGTAATGGGGCGATCATTTCGGATAACCACTGGCCGCCTTTTGGATCTTCAGCTAGCGCAACAGCGATATACTTGTAGCCATTGGCTTCGATTAGAGCACTATCTGCATGCCAGTTGCGCCAAGAGCCTGATTTACGATAGATAGTTGCTTCTGGGTGTTGAGCTAAGCCTTTCACAAACTTATGGTTAATCTTAGGATCAGATAGAATTTCTTTCATGTCAGCAGTGAGGTTACTTGATACGAGCTGACCAGTTTCCAACATATAATAAAATCTTGCCGCTTGCAGAACTGTCGCACCGTGAGACAAGTTATGTAAAGGATCACGTTCAAAAGCAGGTGTTTTACCATACGCCTTACCCACCCAAAGACCACCATTTTGTAAGGGATCATAGAGCTTAAAGCGATCAGACATCAATATTTCTTGTAAGCGATGGTTTCCAACTCGACCTAGCATTTTTGTAGCATTTTCATTTGAAGAGAAGCGGATCATCTGAGTTAAAGAGTCTCGCGTATCAGTATCTAGAGTCATGTGACCTTGTTCGATTTCAACAAATGCACCTAATAAAATGGCAATTTTAGGTAGGCTTGCTGCGTACATCATCTCGTCACCATTCAGCATCGCGAGTTTAGGTTCACTCGCGTGGGTTATATCAACCAGAGCAACGGCAAGCTTTCTGTTGTTGATCTGCCCCATTAACCCTAATTGCTGCATAGTCGACTCAAGCTTCTGTTGTAGCTTTGAGTCTGATTGTTTACGCAGTGGAGGATAACTTTGATGCCTCGTTAGTAAGGCCTTATTACTTCTAGGCTCGATGACATCAACCTTATTACCATTGACCGTCGTAACACCTGAATAGGAGTCACCTTGTTTTTTGACGTGGAGTTTTCTTGAGTGGTTTTGGTTATGAATGATTTCAAGAATGCTCGTATCGACGGCATGAATTAGCAGTTTTTGACCAGGTTTCAATAGCTGGAGACCGCTAGTTTCAACACCTACATGCATGATCATGTAGAGCTCTTTAATACTGAGCCCATTCTTTCTGACTAGGCTATAAAGTGAATCTCCTTTTTTTACCGATATTTCGATCCAGTTATTACCTTTGTGTTCTTTCAAAGAGGGCGCTTGTTTTGATTCTTTGGATAGATATAGACGATTATCTGTAACAGGCTCGAAAGGTAGAGCCTTATAGGTTTTTGATGCAGCTCTGAGTCTAACCTTTTGCAATCGGTCATTTAAGGAAGAAGATAACGGTGGTTTTTGTCGGTTCTTCTTTAGTGATTCGGCATGAACTTTAGTCGTGATAGGTGGGGTTGTTACCATGGCGGTCAACATCAATAGAATAAGATGTTTTTTGTTCATCCATGGCGACAGAGCTCGTCCAAATCCTTTCTTTAAAGCTGGTCTGTATTTTGCCTTATGTACACGTAAACTCACGGCGATAGTATGTCCTTCTTACTGAGTTAAGATCAGTGTAGCACTAAATACCCCGGCTCATGTGAAAAAATGAATAATTAATAACAGAAGTACTGGTTAAGTATAGTATTATTACAGTTGAAATGAGAAGTAAACTACGGGGTTTAAAGTACGAAAATCATGAAAGATTTCGCTATCACTAGAAGTTTGATGTGGCGTGCATCAATACTGTTCATCAATTTTTTTCTCATCATATTGGCCTATTATCATATAAAGCCTGCTAGTCGCTCATTATTTCTTGAGTATCTCGGAGCTGATTCCTTACCCTATGTCTGGATCAGTACTGCGGTTATCCTCGGTTTAGTCATTAGTTTTTATCACAGGTTGATCGCATCCTGCAGTCGTCTCAACATCGTGCTGGGTTCACTTGCTGTATTTATTGTTTTATTACTCATATTTCATCACTTTATGGGTTTGCAAGGAAAGTATACTGCTGTTGCTTTTTATATTTTTGTGGATATTTTTAGCGTTGTTCTGGTGGAGCAGTTTTGGAGTTTAACCAACTCAATTTACAAAATTTCAGATGGTAAGCGTTGGTATGGAATTGTCGGTACAGGAGGGTTGTTAGGTGGCTTTGTAGGCGGAATGATGGCCAAAATTTGGATCGAAAAAGCCGGGTTTGATACTTCTGATCTGCTCTTGTTCGCTGTTGCAATTTTAGCCGTTTTAATTTTATTGAATTTAGTTTTTGCTCGAATCGGTGTTTATGATGAAGTCATTGAACAACAAGAAAATACAAATTTTTCTGATGGCTGGGATTCTCTCATAAAGAACCGATACCTCGTACTGATTGCTGGTACCTTGCTACTCTCTCAGATCGCATCACCATTGGTCGAGTACAAGTTTATGAGTCTAGTGCAGGAGAATTTTACTGAATTGGACCAACGCACCAGTTTTCTTTCTGGATTTTTTGCGAATCTAGGTCTAATTTCAATAGGCATCAATTTATTAATCACACCTTTTGTACATAGAAACCTAGGCATTATTGCCGGCTTGTCATTACAGCCATTTTTCTTGTTGATTAGCACCTGCGGTTTTTATATGAGCCCGAGTATTTTAATGGCGCAAGTTATGAAGATCAGCGACAGAGGGTTAGCTTATTCGATTAACCGGGCTTCTAGAGAACTGCTTTATGTCCCTATCGATTCAATACAGATTTATCAAGCAAAAGCATGGATCGATATGTTTGGTTATCGTTTGTTTAAAGTCGCCGGTTCAACTTTGATCTTGCTTCTGACCCAGTGGTTGCCATTTACCGTGCCTACAGTAGGATTGAGCTGGTTGACGATGGTTGTTTGTGTTTTGTGGTTAGTCGCAATTAGCTTACTCGCACGCGAGCATAGATTGGTGGTTCAGACCTCGCCAGCATAATAATCTTCATCTGAATGTGACCTAACTAGGTTATTTTTCGTTTTTAACGGCAGAACTCTTCAATCGTTATTACGAGTATAAACAAACTACAGTAATGTCCGACAAAAAAATGTTGCAAAGATGTAACTGTAGTTTGAACGTCAAGTCCGTGACAACCATTCTTTAAGCTAGTGCCTGATTCCTGACATTATTTTAGGCTAAATGCCGTTATTGAGCTGGCATGAGTATTGCTCTATCTCTTTACTATAAGAGAGAACTAATAAAAGCAAATACTCATGTCAGACAAATTATTACAGACAGAAAAAACTAAAACAGGTGCTGAACGGCGGCGTCACACACGCATTCCTCTTTCGATGAAAGCCATTTATCGTGGTGGTGAGTTGGAAGGGAAAACATGTGTTATACGCGATTTTTGCCTTGGCGGATTTTTCCTATCATGGTCAAGTGAAGATGTTGGAAAGCAGATCCTTGCACTTGAAGATAAGATCATTGGCGAGCCATTCTCTGTTGAGTTTACCGTTAAACATAAAAGCTCTGGAGATAAAACTTATTCTATTAGCTTTAAAATAATGAGAGTGTTCCAAGGTGGAATGGGTGTATCGTTTGTTGAACCAGACCAAAGTACGCTAGATGTTTTAAATAAGATTGTTGAAGCATCACAAAAGAAAAGACAAACCATAAGTAATAAAAGGCGTAAAGGTTTAGGTAGCATCGAAGAGGGGACAAGTATTTTTAATAGTTCTCCATTAGGTCAACTAAGTATTGAGAATAACCTTGATGAAATTCTTCGATCTTATTTTAAGAAGTTAAATAACCGATTGATTGTGTTGTTCAAAGAAACAGCCGACGAAACAGAAAAATTTGATTATTTCAATTCTAGAGAAATCTTTAAAAACCAACTAGATTTACCTAAAGAGGAAATACTGAAAGCTGTTACAGCACAGTTAGAGGATAAAGCTGGACAGGTTTGGGAAAAAACATTTGATGAATCAGTCGATGGAAATTCACTAACACTTGTTGATGAAAAAGAATTTGAAGCATACCTAGTTATTACCGGAATTATTTCGGATGCGGAAGCAAATAATCGTCTTTTATTACTGAGGGTGGGTAAAAAGATTTCAGAGTTGTTTAATACTGAATTTGATGATGTGCTCAACCCAATTGGTTTTTCAAGGCTTTTTCGAACGATAGATAGTTTTTTAGGGCACAGCAAGTATGGGTATGCATCGATTAAGGTTGCGTATGAAGAAATGAAGGAAGTATTAGTTCCTGAGTTAATTCTATTCTATGAAGAGCTTTCAGAAGGAGTGGAAATCAAACGAGATAAAGTTACCGATCAATTTAACCTAAGCTCTACGCCCTCACAAAATGAACTTCATACAGAACAAGTAGCGGAACAACCCGCGACAGGAAGTCAATACAATGGTACGGGTCAGAATCCTAATTATACTGAAGATGGTTTTCAACAAAATACAGATTTCTTATCAGGGGCAGCTAATGGTTTTCCTTCTCTGGAGGGAACAAGAGCTTCGTCACACACACAGGTTACTCAAAGTGCAGGAGGAATTGCACAATCACTAATGGCTTTGAGGCAAAGTATTGGTGCGCCAGAGACGATCAGTGAGATGTTGCAACAACAAGTGATTCCTAGTGATGAGGGATATGCTGTAACTGGATCGATGAGTGATAATGCGGGCTCTGCCAAAGCTGAAATTCAACGACAAAATTTATTAAAGTATCTCGACAATATTCAGAACGAAGATAACCTTAAGTGGAAAAATGGCGAAACGATCGCTAATGTAACGAGCAGATTGCAACCCATGCTTTTAGGAGCTCAGAACCAGGTTGGAGAGGAAACACAACATGCGCTTAACCTAGCAGGTGGAGTGCTTGATTTTCTAAAAGATGATGAGATTCTTAGCACACCTGCGAGACAAGATTTACAACGTTTACAAACGGTTCTTTATAAGCAAGCCGTGTCCGAAGGTGGTTTATTTCAAGAGCGCAGGAACCCTTTACGTAATATTGTCAACCTATTAGAACAGGTTGATCGAAGAGGAGGTAATAGTGAGCCTGAGACTCGACAAGCTCTAGATAGCTTAATAGAAAAACTTCTCTCCTTAGAAAGCTATGATGCAGATAGTTTAGAGAATATAACTGAACATTTAGATTCTTTATTAGAGAAGCAATCTGATGTTTATCAAAGTCGGGTTGATAGTATTGTAGAGCAATGTAATTTAGAACAGACCTTACTTTTTGATCTGAGAAAGAATGAGAAAGATTTATTAGTCAATAATCGTGCTAGTCAGGTAGCTCCAACGGGTGAGTATAAAATCTGGCAAGACCGAGCGAAAGGAATGAATAGAGGAGACTCTATTGTTGTCGATGAAGCGACTGGTGAGAAAAAACATTTATCACTCGCTTGGTCTGCTCCTGATAAAAGTCAATTTGTTTTTGTTGATGATAAAGGTAGTCAAGATACCAAAATGACGGAGCGAGAATTGATCGTCCGGTTATTGAAGGGCTCAGCAGAGTTGACAGATTCAGACCAGAAGCCACTTTTTGATAGAGCAATAATTTCTAGTTTATTTAATGCGTATGATGATGTAAAAAATCAAATTGTAAATGATCCCGATACGGGGTTACTGAATGACGAAAAATATAGGACAGAATTAAGTTTAGTATTGAATAATGCTATTCAAGACCATGTGGAGCATGCTTTCTTTTACCTTAGTTTTTCTAGCAGTGATGAACCAGAAGCTGAAAAAGTTATCGAATATCTGAAACATACATCGGACTGCGTAAAAGATATGTTTGGTGAGCAAAGCCCGATCGGAAGAATAGGTGAAAATGTTCTAGGAATTACGACTGAGTTTATGTCTCAAGAAGGAGCCTTGATACTCGCTGAAACACTACTGAAATCGTTAGAAGATAATACATGTGAATTTGCCAACGAAATCATTAGTTTTCCGTTATCTATAGGCATCAGTATAATAAATGATCGTTCAATTAGTATTGAACAAGTTATTAATCAAGCCTTGGAGGCGAGCCAAAAAGCCTCTGAACGTGGTGAAAACCAGAGCTTTCTGTACGAGGTAGATACGCATTCCGAAGATAAAGTCGCGGATATTGAATATGATCCTATTGATTGGAATTTCTTGATTGCTGATTTTAGTGATGCCGAAGAGATTATACCTTTATATGGTCAGCATATATTTTTAAGCGGTAGCGAGTCAGAAGGAAATAGCGCTAAGCCTTTATTTCATATTTTTCCTGCGGTCGAAGATGATGAAGCTATCCTCAGAAAGCCCCGTCGCTTTATTAAAGCATCAACAAATAATGACCTAGTCACTAAATTTGAAAAACTATTCTTTAGTAACTGTCTTGATTGGATGGCTGCGAATAAAAAACAAATTTCTAAAAATAGCCGTTGTTTAATAAGCTTATCGGGTAAAACTATCAGTAGTAGAAATATTTTAGATTTTATTATTGGTAAATTGACAGAATCTGCAGTCCCTCCAGGAAGAATTTGTTTTGAAATACCAGGCTCTCCATTGGAGATAGAAGTCGATAATGTTCATCGCTTTGTTCGCACGTTGCGTGAATTTGGTTGTCGCTTTTCATTAGGACAATATGGTAGTGATAGCTTAAGTCAGGAAGCGATGAAGTTACCTGTAGATTACATTTGTATTGATGAAAACCTAACCAGTGGGATTGTCGAAAGTGCGCAAAGCTATGGGCTAATCAAATCAATTAATGATATTGCTCATATGATGGAAAAACAAACAATTGTCCCACATATGCTCGGAGAGCAAACAATGGAGCTTTTAAGTGAGTTAAATATTGACTATATATCAAGCCCTGAAACTGAAAAACCGGTACGACTTAACCCTGTCCATGAGGAAGGCATTTAGTGACTACACAACTACCTGAAAAAATCGGAAAATATTCAATAACGGGTGTAGCAGGAAAAGGAGCTATGGGAATTGTCTATATAGGACATGACCCTTATGTTGATCGAAAAGTCGCCATTAAGGTTAGTTTGAGTGGGGGCATTGGTGAGATCCAGCTTGATGACTCGATAACCGAAGATGACCATAGTCAGTTTTTTAACGAAGCAAAAGCTGCTGGAATTTTGGATCATCCAAATATTATTAAGGTTTATGAAGCTGGAGATGCAAACGGGCAAGATTATATTGCGATTGAGTTTGTTGAAGAAGCAGATACATTACGAACTTTTCGTAAAGAAGATAAATTATTACCTGTAAACCAGTTGCTACATTATATTCGACAATGTGCTGAAGCTTTAGATTATGCACATTCAAAAGGTATTACTCATCGTGATATTAAGCCAGCCAATTTACTTTTAACGACGGATGGTGATATAAAAATTGCCGATTTTGGTATCGCGGTTAGAAAGACGAGTGATAAAACGGCGACAACTAAGGGCTTCGGCTCACCACTATACATGTCACCAGAACAAGCGGGAGGGACTAAGATTTCAGCAAATACAGACATGTTTTCATTAGGCGTTGTTCTTTATGAGCTACTGACAGGCACCCACCCATTTCAAGCGAATACGATGCCTGCATTGTTTAAAAATATAGTTTCTGAAACTCAAAAGCCATTGAGTTATTACAGAGGTGGATTACCAGAAGCACTCGAGATTATAGTCGCTAAAGCATTACAAAAAGAATCAGAAGATCGTTATGAAAACTGTGCAGAATTCGCAAATGCACTTATTGAAGTTGAGCAAGAGTTAGAACATTTTGGAGAGGACTTAACCGATGTTCATAAGCTTGAACTTCTCTCAAAATTAAATTTTTTCAATGATTTTTCAGCAGAAGAAATTGAAGAGGTTTTAGAACAAGGTGATTGGGAGGTTTTTACAACAGGATCAGAAATTTTGACTGAAGGCGCAGAGGATAAATCTTTTTATGTAATAACTTCCGGTAATGCATCCGTTAGTCGACTTAATAAAGAAATCGCATCTTTAGACGAAGGTGATTGTTTTGGTGAAATGGCGTGGCTATTAGGTGGAAAACGATCGGCGTCCGTTGTAGCTATCACGAAAACCATAGTCCTTAAACTGGATGAACCGCTTGCTGAGTGGGCTTCGCTTTCTTGTCAATTAAGAATAAATAAAACGGTACAAAAAGTCTTAATGGACCGTTTAAATGAAACGAGTCAACGTTATGCTCGTTCACTGTAAATATTAGAAGTTCCCTACTATACGACCATGCAGTGTTCTTGAGCTGAAGTCAGTATCTCCAAAATCACTATTTTTTGTACTCGCAGTGACCTGCACATCAAAGATATTATAATCATTGATACCTTCGGAAACATTCGTGACATTACAGCTGTTTAATTCTAGGCTGATCGTAAAATTCCCAATATCAAACTCTTCAGGCAAACTAGGACAGCTATCATTCGTTCGCACAAACCATGCTGCCCATTCCATTCCACTTTCTGCTGCGTATAGTGCCCGATTAGATTGCAGTGATAGTGAGGTGCTTGTGTGCTGCATGGCATTTAATGACAACATAAAAACCCCTACCGCCGACAACACGACCATAATAAAAATTGATCCAATTAAGGACATGCCTGATTGTTCTTTGCGTAAGTTAGTTTGCATGATCATGGTGTGTTTTTCACGTGTATTTGCTGGACTAAAGTGACACTTTCAACATGACCCGATGGCATAGTTTCACTTAGTTTTAATCGAATGGTGACTAGGCCGCTGCGAGTGGCAGAACCGGAATTGTATTCAAAACTACACTCATCAATTTTGTCTGCAACTAACGCGTTATTTGCCCCAAGGCTAGTTAACTCAGATGCTTGATCAACGTTCGCATGACTCGCCGTTATAGGATAGTTTTCATAACGTCTGATCGTGTCGGCAGTGGTATCACATATGAAACTGATCGGTGTATCGATAATACTAAAGCGCTGCATTAGGGATGAGGTTGGAAATGCTTCTTGAGTCCCTTGAAAGGCGAATGTGATAATGGAAGGTGTTCCAGAAACACCGGTAATCGTCGCAACGTTATCAAGCTGATACGCGTTATTATTAATTTGACCCGTATTAAAAATCACCAGACAGTCGGCATTGCCGGTAATGCAGTCGCCAGCGTCTGAGCTAGTAGCAATGCCTCCCGGATTCGACAGCGGCCCTAATACTTCAAAGCCATCGCTGTTATCGTCTATCGATGGATCAAAGCTTAAAACATTACCTGAGCTTACTAGGTCGTCGGTTGGGTGTAAACGATATCTTCCACCATCAATGGTGCGTAAAAACTCAATACTATTATTTGTTGTGTTTATCCGAATACTGTTGGGCAACGCACTACGAATTTCACGAGTCATTCTTTCTAGCGAGCTTTCAGCAGAGTCTACTAGTTGAGCACGTAGACTGAGGTTGGCATAGGCGGTTACAGGACGACTGATCAGCTGACTTGTTACTAGCGCGATTATCGAGCCAACGGTCATTGTGATGACTAATTCAATGAGGGTAAAGCCTTTGTAATTTCGATCGCGCATGATCAATAGTCCACTCTAAAGGCGGTCAGGCGAATATCGATGCTATCGAGATTATCACGCGTGAC
This sequence comes from uncultured Pseudomonadota bacterium, assembly GCA_913058255.1. Lineage (GTDB taxonomy): Bacteria > Pseudomonadota > Gammaproteobacteria > CAJXQU01 > CAJXQU01 > CAJXQU01. The sequence continues at coordinate 64,757 of CAJXQU010000006.1, forward strand.
GATGACATCAACTCTCTGTGCTGGAGCTCCATTGAGGGTTTCTAACGTGACATTGACATCGATATTATAAGCCTCAAGTCCTACAATAGAATTACCATTTTGGTCGACTGCTCCCGTATCATTGACACAGTTATAGTCATTAACGTCATTATATAATGCGCGCGTTTCACCTGACTCACAGGTGTTAATATCTGCTGTTGTTGGATCGATATAGGCACGTAACATAATCTCTTCAAGATAAGTGTTGGCGATAAAGTTCGCTTGAATTCTAGCCATTGGTATGGCGCTAGTGGCTGAACTATTGTTAAAAACGCCGATGATGGCGACCAATGACACTGATAAGATCACAATAGAAACAATCAGCTCAATTAACGTTAAGCCTTGTTGGCGGCATTGAAGTTTTTTTCTCATAGATGAGGAAATCCAGTCTCAGGTTCTATCCGAATTTGGCGTGCGCCTATTGTTATATTGGTTACGCTAGTCAGAGCGGTATCCGAACTCGTCGTGAAGGGTTGACCGATACTATCGAAATAGATATCTGTATTCGTCACGGCTAGCCCAGCTGGAATAGGGTTAGAAAAATCACCTGTGTTTTTAGGATGTCGGATCAAGGTAGTTGGGTCACTATGATTTGAAGGTCTGCAGGTTGGCCATCGCGCGACTTCAAGATTAGTCGTATTTATTTGAACCCTTACATGACAACCACTGGTGACAGCAAGCTTCTGTGCATAACGAATTGAAGTTAATGATGCTTCTGTAAAGCCTCGCGCTTCAAAGCTACCCGTTGTTGAGAAGCGGCTTAGCCCCACAGAGGCAAGCACCCCTGTAATAACTAGCACAACGATCAACTCAATTAGGGTGAAGCCGATCTGTTTTTGTCGATTTCCCCGCGTATTTTTAACCATAAAATTTGTTACTTGTCGATTAGATAGTATCGTCAACAATAACTTCACCATCAAATGGCTTATACTGAATGGACAAGCTTGTATTGTCCTGATAGGTATAAGTACAGGTGGCACTTGTTGTACCCGCGGTACCTGAAAAGGCTGTTACGTACTTGATTCCCGCAGCAGATGCTACCGCTGCTTTCGGTGGGTTTTGCATGAGAGCTTCCCACAGATCTGCACAGCCTGCAGTATTTAATGTAGCTTCATCAGGCCAGCCTCGCGCATTCGCTGCGATATTGCCTTTTCCAAACCCAGCAACGTTCGTAACAGCTCCGACGCTTCCATTGGCTGTGTGTTGCGCTTTAACCATGGCAATAGCCGTTCCAAAAGCACCACCGGTTGCGGCTACTGCTGTCTCATGCGATTTTGCACCGACATTCATAAACTTAGGCATTGCTGTTGCTGCCAATGCACCGAGAATGACCATAACAACGATCAGCTCAATGAGGGTAAAACCTTTTTGATTATTCATACGAAGCTCCCTTTTGTTAAGTGTTAAGTGTTAAGTGTTTTTCTGCGCTTTGAAGCAACCCATGCACCAATTAGGCCAATTCCAGCCAGTACTAGTGGGCCTGGTTCTGGTATATCTGCTGTTGCTATCTTTTGTGAAGTAGGGTCCCAATGACCAGTAGCGCCTTGTAAAGATGCTGTTGTATTATCAAAATTGAGGCCTAACCAGTTGTAGTCATGTGAGAAAAGTAGTGCCGGAGAACCACCTAAGCCAGAAAAAGCAAAATAATCGATACCGGTAAAAACACCATCAAAGAAGCTGATCATAGGAAAGCCAAGGCCAAAACCGATTGAGTTATTGGATGTGAAGGTGAGATCGCCCATAAATAGGCTGAGGTTATTACCAGTGCCTTGAGCAAAGCTAATAGCTTCTAATCCTGATCCACTAAGTACGGAGTAATCGAACGTTGCTTTTAAACCGACTTGATCACCTGAACTAAGACCAAAAGCATTTTCATTAGTTGCTCCTGTCGTTTCTCCAAAGAGAGTGAGATCTACAATACCCGCTTGAGCAGAGTGTGATGCAAAATTAGAAAGGCAGACTACCAGTGTAATAGCCGATAGGTAGTTGAAAAGATCGGTTTCAAAAAAAATCGGACGAAATTGTCTAATGTTCATATTGGTTCTCCATCAATATCTAACTAGCTTCAATCCATCGAAGCTTTCTAGCCTTATATATCGGCCAAGATTGAATAATCTTTAAGCAAGTTTTGAATAGTTCTTAGTTGCAATAAAATGACGTGTCTAGAACACCTACACAGTCACCAATAGCTCTCTTAATATTGAATAATAGATGTGAGTTATTAATGATCTGACTAGAGGTAATTTAAGTAGGTTTAAAACATATGAGATGATTATTCATCAAGATCTAGAACTGAAATTTTACATATATTAAAAATAGAGAAGCTCCAGAATCATTGCTGATACGTCAGGATTGTTAGATGATGAAGTTGAGCTAAAAACTTAAGTAAACTTTAATGATTGCCGATAGTCGAAGGACTAAGGAAAATAGATAATTATAAATATGGAACTCTCCCAAACCCAGGCAACGTTGGAACGTGATCTTGTGAAGCACATAAGTGCACCTACCACAGCACTGATCATAGTATTTTCAATACTACTATTAGTTCTCTACAAGGAAACTGTTGGCTACTTGCTGCATGATTGGACACAGTTTCAAAATGGCGAATATGCGCACGGATTTGTTGTTCTAGGTATTGTGGCTTTCATGGTTTGGGGGCAAAGATCGATATTAGAACAAACAGCGATCAGGCCGAGCTTATCTCCAATTATATTAGTTCTAGGTTTTTCGATGACATGGATGATAGGCATCTTGCTAGGTATCCGCTTTGTTGAGAGTTTAAGTTTTTTCTTATTAATCCCCTCTATTATTTTAGTGTTGGCTGGGCGGCAGTTCGTAACAAAACTTTTGTATCCTATTCTATTTTTGTTAGTAGCATTTCCTGTCTGGGAGCAGTTCTTACCTTATCTACAATCACTGGCTGCATCACTTTCACATATTCTTTTGAAAATAACGGGAACTACAGTGTTACGCGAAGAAGCATACTTGATCGTGCCGGCAGGAAAGTTTCTGGTCGCAGAAGGCTGCAGTGGGTTGCGTTACTTACTCGCAGCAATGACTTTTGGCGGTTTTTATATCTACTTAGAAAGGCTTACACAATGGCGTGCGGTAGTATTTTTTGCCGTTGTTATTATTGCAGCGATTCTCTCTAATGCGATACGAATTACAACAGTAATCATCGCTGGAAACATGACCAACATGCAACACCCTTGGGTGCATGAACATCTCATGTTGGGCTGGTATATTTTTGCAGGCATGCTAGTTTTGGTTTTTTGGTTAGGTAACAAATTAAGCGCTATCGAAATTGAGCAAGACAAAAAATTAACAACTTACAAAGGGCAGTTAATAACACGAGGCGCAGTAAAATATACCGTGCTTTTACCGCTGCTTATAATTGCTATGATTGCAGGACCCTTGCTAAAAAATGTATTGGTTGCACGTGCCGAAGCTAATATGAATTATGAGTTACAACTAACCACTCCTGAAGGACAAGGGTTGTGGAAAGCAACTCGGTATGCTTCAGCAACAAAAATTTCTCTTAACCCCGTTTATAGTGGCGCAGACAATATTATTGATCAACATTATTTTGATGGTGTTGAAACGGTAAGGTTATATGCCGCTCTCTATCAGCAACAGCAACAAGATAAAGAGTTGATCAATGTACATAATTATTTATTTAATGAAGAGCATTGGCAGGCTATGACGACAGAAGTTATTACTCCAGAAGGTTCAGTGCATAATAGTGATAAGAAAGTTCTACAGGTTCAATTAAAGAATAATGCTGGACAGAAAAAAGTTATCTGGTATTGGTATGAAGTGGCTGGCTCTACGACAACAAAACCGATCATGACGAAATTACTAGACCTTTACGGTTTGTTCAGTGGCAATAACAGTGCCTCTGTCGTGATGATCGCCATGAATAGCGAAGCTGGTGTTGAGCAAGCACAAATTGTACTTGGTCGTTTTTATAGCAGTATGAATGGGCAGATTGATTCAAAATTGAATATTATGAAGAAGTAATTATTTAGTGATCATTATCAAAAGGAAATGATAATAATGCAGTATCAAAAGAGTCTAGGATGGACTTTAAAAATAGTTTTTTTATCAACGTTAATTCTTACAGGTTGTAATAAAAAAACACCTGAGGAAACGATTGCATTAGCGAAAGAATTCCATGCTCAAGGTAATTCACAAGTTGCTGTTATTGAGCTTAAAAATCTCTTGCAGGAAAAACCCCAGCAAATTTCCGCATTAATTTTATTGAATAAGATCTATACAGATAAAAAACAATACCCAGCGATTATAAAATTACTAACTAAGCCTGTTGCAACAGGCATAGACACACAGGAGATTGTTTTCTCACTCACTGATGCTTTGATTCAACAAGCTAAGTTTGCAGATGCGTTAGCTATTACTCAGTCTTACCCTGATCATTTTCAATTAGGCCAAGGGCTGGCGCTTAAAGGTCATATCTTTGCTGGACTTAACCAAGTCGTTAAAGCGATTCAGTTTTATGAGCAAGCATTAGTTTTAAATAATGATTTAATTTCAGCACATTTAGGCTTAGCGCAAGAATATATCATATCAACAGAGGAACATAAGGTTCAGCAAGCGTCCGTATTAAAACGTTCAAGTAATAATTGGGTAATTAAAACTACACCTGTCGATAAAATAGGGAATGAACCTACAGAAAAAGCATTAGAGCATCTCAGGAAGGTTCTCAGCCTTGAGGAAAATAATGTCGTGGCGAATTATCTGTTAGCAACAATTTATTATTTGAGTAAAGATATCTCGGAAGCACAGAAGTCTATTAACAAGGTGCTCGAAGTTGATCCTGAACATAAAGAGAGCTTATTGTTGATGGGTAAACTGCACCTTGAATTGGCACATATTGATAAAAGTGAAAAATACCTAAAAGAGTATATCAAACTAGCTCCAAAAGATTTAAAGGCTAGAATGTATTTGTCTTCAATTATGCTTCGAAAAAAGCAACCGGACCTTGCTTTGGAACTAGTCGTTGATTATAAGGAAGAAGGTTCCACTGATGCGGAATATTTACTTATTCTGGGTAATATTTACTTGGCTAAAAGAAACAACGATCTCGCGATAGATTATTTTGCTAAAGCGCATGATATTTTTCCGCAATCAGCCTTAGTGAAAATGTATTTTGCCATGGGGTATCTAGCACGTTCAGATCAGTTGAAAGGGGATCATGCTTCGGCAATTCATCTATTAGAAGAAGTCCTGGCTATTGAGCCTGACAACAGTCAGGCAGGCATTTCATTGATCACAACATTATTACAAATAGAAGATTATTCAACAGCAATTTTAATAGCTGAAGCGATGATAGTTCGCTCACCGAAATCACCAATGCCTTGGTATTTATCAGGTATCGCATATCAATCATTAAATAAAATAGATAAAGCTATTCAAGCATTTAAAAAGACACTTGTACTAAACCATTCTTTTGTGCCAGGAACAATAAGATTAGCAAAAATATATCAAGCACAAGGCGATCTTTCATTAGCTAAAAAACAATACGAAACGGGGCTTTATGACTCGCCATACAATGCTCAGATAATGACTGAAATGGCTCTTCTTGAACAAAAAGCTGGAAATAAAATTAAAGCTATTGAGTTGCTAGAACTTGCTAGGGATCGAAATAGGGAGGCACTCTCACCTCGGTTATTATTAGGTACTTATTATTTACGCAAAGGACAAGTCAGTGTTGCAAAGCAGCTGATGGCTGAGTTAGAAAAACTAGCTCCATCTAGGCCTGACGTGCAAATGTACTTTGGACAGGTTCAATTAGCAACAGGGCGGGTATCCGAAGCTGTTACTACATTCTCAGGATTGATCCAACTTCAACCAAGCTCTCCAGACATTCTGGCTAAATACGGGAGTGCTTTAAGATTGAGTGGCCAGCTTGCCGAAGGTAGAAAGGCTTTCGAATCCGCTATAGGTTTGTCTGATAGTCCATCTTCTGAGGTTCTTATTGAGCTTGCTAAGCTTGAATTGACTGCAAATGATTTTCAAAAAACACGCGATCTTATCGTAAAAATAAGATCTAATTTTGGAGAACTGGCGAGCGGCCAATTACTGGAAGGTGATCTCGCCATGCGGTTAAAAAATCCAAGCGAGGCAGTTAATTTTTATGAGAGAGCAAATGAGTTAAATCATGCGACAAGCACGATCTTAAAACTCTACGAAGCTTATTCACAAGCGGGCATGAGTGATAAAGCATCTTTGTTTTTAAAGCGATCAGCTAAGGATAACCCTAATGATTTACGCTTAAGTATGACGCTCGCTAATATTAAACATCAACAAGGTGACTCAGAGGCTGCTATTGAAATCTATCAAGGTCTTTTAGAACAATATCCGAAAAATGCATTAATATTAAATAATCTTGCATGGGTTTATGATTTAACGAATTCGAAAAAAGCACTTTTTTTTGCTGAAAAGGCCTATCTGTCGACTCCAGATTTACCACAGATTATCGATTCATATGGTTGGTTTTGCATACACGAAGGACGCCTTAAAGAAGGAGTTAGTCTGCTCAAAACTGCAGTGCAAAAATCACCGGCAGATCCTGAGTTTCGCTATCACTTAGCAGAGGCTTTGTTTAAATCGGGTAAAAAAGGCTTGGCAAGAGAGTCGTTAGAAATAGCTTTGGCTAGCCAACAAAATTTTAATGGTAGAAATGAAGCTGAAGACTTGTTGTTGAAACTTAGTCGCTCTGAAGTGGTAACGAATTAGAGAGTTATTCTAATACTAAATACTATTAATCATTGAGTATTGAATAGCGGTATACTTTATTTTTTCAGGTTATAATAGTTTTTGAGCTGCTTTTTTTAGGCCTAATTGAACTTTACTTTGTATCCCTAAAGGGATTAGTACAGCTTGATCAGTCGCGTATGACTCAGTCCATTTGAATTTATAATCTTCTTCACCGCGTAAGAAATCAAAGATAATATTTTTTTCTAATATAGCCTGTTGAATGGCGTGAGCCATTATTTGTGTGCCGGGGCTATAACGTTGCCAGAACTGATCAAAACCAGATTGGTAAAACGAGACTGTTCCGTTGTACTGGAAGCAGTGCAGGGCGGCTATGCTCGTCTTGCCTACATTTAGAGTGTAACTACGGAGAAAACCTGCCTCGAGAAAAATTGTGGCAAGCTTCGTATGAAACTCTATCATTTTTTGATTTGTAAATAGGCCTTCGTTATCCTTTCTTTGCTGAGAGGCTGTATGAAGCTCAACAAGTATCGTAATAAACTCTTCTACTTCCTCTTTTTCAGTTATTTTTTTAAAATTGATCATACTAGGATAATCTTTTTCTAATCGCCTCTCAAAGCGACCAAGGTTATACCGCATACTTTTTCCATAAGATTGTTTTAAAGTAGCCCAATCATCTGGTAGCGTTAAATAAGGACAAATATTCTTACTAATTTGCATCTGACCATTTGTCTGCTCAAGTAATTGTAACAGAGTGTTTGAACCTGACATCATTCCATCTAATGATATTTTTTGCCAATGAGTTCGAGAGGACCAAATCTTATCTGTAAACAAATGGGAAATACTCATTTCAAAATCTTTGTGGATAATGAAATCAAGATGATCGGGTGCAGCATCTCCATTACCGATAAAGGATAGGGTTTTCTCTTGTAGGCCTAAATTGAGTGTATCTTTTATGATAAGAGGTGCGATACCTAGCAGTTGATTCGTATCTTCTTGTCGACAAATTATCATCCAGAGCGCATTGTTTTCGTGAAAACAATCCCACCAGGTAGAAACCCACTCCCAAGTCATGAATATAGAGTCACATGAAGAATATTCTAATAGTTCATTCCATTCATTTTTGAGTTCGAGTAATTGCTCATGAGTTTCAAGGATATTAATTGAAGTTTTTGTTGTATTGGTCACTATGGGTTCAGTTTTTTCGACGTGATGATTGAAAGGTGAAAGAAGCTCTGCTGTGGTGACATAAAAGGCTCACAAAATTAAATGACAAAAGTAGATTTAATTCTTATATCTACCATATAGTTTATCGGCATTTATATCGATATCTTAAAATAAGAAGAGTACGCAGAAAACTATATTGACTTCTGTTGCTCAGGAAATAGATTTTAGGTTATGTTCTTTTTAAGAATACTTATTGCTTGATCAACCCAACTTTCTCTACGAATTCGTCCAGGAAACTTAATAACCATTTTTTCGAGTCTATCAATTTCTTTTTCAGTTAACTCAGCTATTTGGTTGAAGGAGATTATTCCTTGAGAGTGTAGTTTTTTAGCGATGGCAGGGCCGATACCTGAGATTTGCTCAAGATTATCTTTTGCCATGTTTTCTATCAATGCTTTCTTCGTTTCTTTAGTTGTTTCTTTCTTTGCAGTCGATTTTACTTTTGATTTGGTGTTTAAGTTGTTTACATCTAAAAAATCAAACCACTGTGACCAAAGCTCGAACTGTAACTCAATGCAGCCATTCATGGCTTCTTGAATTTTTTGCGCAGCATTGAAGAACTCTTCCGTGGAGAGCTCATTAACCTTAACGTCCTTTGTCCATTGGTCTAACCAATCAGTTTGTGATGTTAATGAATTTTCTACGGTCGATTTCCAAAGAACTAAGTTATTAACAAGACGTTGAGAATCTTCGAATGAATCTGTTGATTCTTCTATCATTTTAAACCAATAAGTCCATAGCTCCGTTTGGTTTTCTGACCAGCTACTCATAGATTCTTGTATATGGTTTATCATATCTACTTTGTCTGTAGGTGATAGGGGGACACCACTTTGCATTTGACCAAGCCAATGATCAAGCCAGTGTGATTGTAAATCCATTGATTGTTTAACGGCCGACTTTCCCCAAGTCATAAAAGGGGATAAATGGAGGAATTCCCAAGGGTTCTTTTTTTTAGTATTGAGTTCGATGTTAGGTAAGTTCATAGGCAGTTTATTAATAAACTGTCGCTGCATTTCTTGCCATTCCTCAAACATTGCGCACCAATAATTCATAGAGACTCCCCCAAAGAAACATTGTCCTCAATAACTATAGCACAGCAAGTTTGTGCCGCTAGGCTAGATTAACGTAATTCAGAAATAATTTTTTGTTGGTCTTCAGAAGATTGATAAGGAGTACTTAGTTCGGTAAATGCCTTTAATGCATCCTCTGCATTACGGTGCTCTGTGAGTTTAATTAGGTTTATCCCACAACGTTCCATTTGGGCAACTTGATCTCTGAGAATATCACCAACGGCAAGTAAATCACCTTGGTAGTTATAGGCGCCCCTTAATAGACTGGCATGAGAGAAGCAACGACCATCAACATAAACAGGAAACTCTAAAGCAATGATATCCAGCTGATCTAGATCATCAGTAATGGCTTCAACGGCTGTGTCGCCGTTAAGTAAGACACCCGTTTTTCCAGAACGCGAGCGAAGAACTTCTTTGTTTTCAGCATATACGTGATAAGGAAAAATCACGTTACCTTCTGTGTTAGCTTGCTCGCTTATTTCCCAGTCAATGTTGTCAATCTTATGGTCTTTTATTACTTTCATTGTGCTCTCTCTTCTTGTCTTACCTTTAACGCATGGGCTTGATTAGGCATAAACGCGTTCTTTGAACGGTTCAACACCAATTCTAAGGCAGGTTTGTAGGAAGGTTTCATCTTCATTGTGACGATTGCTCAGGTAAACTTCTAGAATTTTTTCGATAGTGTCAGCAACTTTTTCTTTTGCGATTGCTGGTCCTAAACGATCACCCAACCTAGAGTCTGTTTCTGCTGAGCCACCTAAAGTAAACTGATAGAATTCAACGCCTTTTTTATCAACCCCTAAAATACCAATGTGGCCAACGTGGTGATGTCCACAGGCATTCATACAACCAGACATTTTAACCTTAACTGGTCCAAGGTCATGGAGGTAGTCTAGGTCATCAAACTTATCGTTGATTTGTTTTGCAATAGAAATAGAACTAGCATTTGCGAGCGAGCAGAAATCTAAGCCTGGGCAGCAAATCATATCGTTCAATGTACCTATGTTAGCCGTCGCTAAAAGGTGTTCTTGTAGCGCTTGCCACAATGCGTAGAGATCGGATTGTTTAACATCGGTTAGCACCATGTTTTGATCATGTGTTGTGCGTAACTCGCCAAAACTGTACTGATCAGATAGATCGGCAACAGCATCCATTTGTGTACTGGTGATATCACCCGGTGCTACGCCTGGCGCTTTCAGTGAGATATAAACCGCACGATAACCCTCTATCTTATGAGCGTAGGTGTTTTGTTTGTACCAACGACTGAAAGCTTTATCGGCTTCAAGCTTTTCGGCCAAGCTAGTGTCTTCAGCAGCATTTTTTTCATAATCAGGCTCTGTGAAAAAGGCTGAAACGCGATCAAATTCTTTCTGATCAATTTGTAAAACTGAGCTCTTAATTCGCTCCCACTCTTTTTCAACTTTTTCACGGAAGACGTCAATACCTTGCGCTTTTACTAACACCTTAATTCGTGCACGGTGAATATTATCTCGACGACCTTCAAGGTTGTAGATCCGTAAGATTGCTTCCATATAAGAGAGCAGGTGCTTTTTCTCAATAAATTCTTTTATGACAACACCAACGATAGGCATACGGCCTAAACCACCACCGACGAGAATTTTAAAGCCGACCTCACCTTTATCATTTTTGATTAGGTAGACACCAATATCATGAAATTGAACCGCAGCACGATCATTTTCGGCACCTGAAAAGGCAATTTTAAATTTACGAGGTAGCCAGTTGAACTCAGGATGAAAGGTCGACCATTGACGGACTATTTCACAATAAGGTCTTGGATCTTCGATTTCATCTTGGGCGACGCCAGCAAGGTGATCGGTTGTTGTGTTACGAATACAGTTACCACTCGTTTGGATCGCATGCATCTGAACCGTTGCTAGATCGGCAAGAATATCAGGTACACGCTCTAGTTCCGGCCAGTTATACTGGATATTCTGGCGGGTACTAATGTGACCATAATCCTTATCGTATTCACGAGCGATATAGGCCAACATGCGTAGCTGTTTTGAGGCCAATGTTCCATAAGGAATAGCAACTCTGAGCATGGGAGCATGTGTTTGAATATACAAACCATTTCTCAGGCGTAAGTGGCGAAATTCTTCGTCCTCAAGCTCTCCTGCTAAGAAACGTTTAGTTTGCTCTCGATACTGTTCGACGCGTTCATCGACAGCTTTCTGGTCATATTGGTCGTATTGATACATTTGAACTCTGATATTAGCTAATAATGGGCGTGAAGATACCAGTTATTGCTTAGGCTTAAAAGGACTATGTTCTGCTATGAATATAACAATAAAGCTGGGCAGAGAACTCTATTCCATAATGAAAGAGTCTCTACCCAGAGTCACCAGTTACTTCAAACTTACTTTATTTTTTTCCAATTAAGAAATTTAATTTTGTCAAAATTTTCATCTTCAGCAACTTTACCAACAATTAATTTTGTTGGTTTTGCCTTATCACCAGCAACATATGTGGGGTGGTATTGAATGACTTCAGTCGGGATACCTTTGCCAGATAAGCTTTTGGAGCGGTTGCCGGCTGTGAGGTTCTCAGGAGGAGTGTCGTCATCGTAGAAGTCTTTAACAGGCGTGGCATTATCAAGGTTTACAAGATAAAATCGGCCAGAGCCGCCACCGCCACCGCAAGTTTTACTCGTTGCGCCTTCATTTGCAGGTGTGAAGGTTGTGAAGGTTAGTTTCCCATCAAAGATTAATAAGGGAGTAAGGCTTTTCTCGCCCTTATCTTGGAGTTTTAATACCCAACCTTGTTTGTTGGTAAGATTCGTTTCTTCACCCTCTTTTTCTGATGGGCTACCTTCACCAATTTTATTGTCTGTTATATCCAACAAATGGTCATTGACAACAGTTGACCAGTTTGCTTTAGGAGCGCCTGTCTCATAATTTGTATCACGAATCATATAGATTTTATCGTCTACGGTTGTAGAGTTTGGGTGTGCTCGAAAACCAGACCCTGTAGAAACAGCAAAGTAGAAGCCGGTCGAACCTTTAACCTTAGCGATCTCAGGTGGTGAGAAGAATCGTCTCAATTGCGACTCATCAACATCAGAAGATAGATCGGCTATACGATAGCCTGATATATTTTTATCATTATTGTTGTCTACTAAATCAACTCTCCAAATTTGCCCGCCCATATCTGAAAAATACAGCCTATCTGTTAGCCTGTCATCATTAGTGTCGATGGTTCTGATATCGCTCGGGATGCTATAACTCATATTGTCCCCTGTGTCGATCTCGCTATTTCCTTTTGTAGCAGTCCAAAGCATTTGGCCCGTTTTAGCATCAGCGATATAGATCGCATTACCAATATCATCAGGGGTACGAACGACATAGTCATCTTGGTCTTCATCATAGCCACCACCAAAAATTAGAGCTGTTTTTATACTTCCTCCCGTCCACTTTATATTTACCGGAGTAAGTTTTGACCATGTTTGTCCAAGTTTCGCGTAGTCGCCGATCCCGCCTTCTATACGCCACTGAAGGTAAGGTGAGGAAAGGTTTGAAACATCGAGTGCATAGTAATTTCTACCACCACGGCGCATACCAAAGTATATGTAGGCCTTTTCTGAATTATTAACGATACGATCATTGTTTGTATCATCATGAAAATAAGATAGAACTCCATCTAGGCCATAGAGGTGACCTGCAGAGTTTAGGTTTGCTTTATGATCTTTAAGCTTAGGTAACAAGGCTTGAGGGATAAAGGCAAATATTTCAGAGCCGCCACTGTAATCTTTGAAGGCTACTGGTTTTGTTGTATCAAAGGCATGTAAAAGGCCTTGGTTAGTCATGGAAAACAGTACGTTCTTTTGAACACCGGGAGAATCTTCATAAATAAGTGAAATCGGCTTAGCATGTAAAGGATCACCCATACCCACATCATTTTGAAGCCAGTTTATAAGATCTTCTTTTTCAGCATCATCGACAACGTTGAGTAGTTGTGGCGTAATCGTAGTCTCATTAATGGTAATCTCAGTCAGTGCTGACGCATTAGGTGCTGCCGTATCGGTATAAGTATAGATAGTTCGTGCATTGTCGTGCTCTATCTCTGCCGAGGCTCCCCCAAGTTCAACAAAGTTACCATCTGGGCCAGATGACCAAAAGCTTCTAGCTAGGTCGCTGAACTTATCAACATTGTCATCATCGATAGTAACGGCAGGATTTCCATCAACATCAAGTAAACCCGTTGAATCAATAAAATACCCTTTTAAATTACCCTTCCATGAACGCGTGTTACCTGGTTTGAACATATTCAGGAATACTCGGTTATCTGAAGAAAGAGTGCTTGCTTTAATATTGGTTACTAGGCTGGAAAAACTTTCATTTTCACCCGTGATGGAATCCAATATCTGTTTGAATGCATCTTCTAAGTCTGATGCATCTGAAGCAGAGTAGAAAACACCTTTGCCTTTATCCGCTAGGGTCTCAAGATAGTCTTTACCTTGCCCACTTACATTAAAACCTATGGTGTAAGTAAAGACCTTACTTCCAGTGACATTATTGATTTGATCATTATTAGCTAGATACTCGACTAACTCTGGTCCGCAAAGGCCATGTTCTAGCCCCGGAATTTCTGCACATTGACTTTTAATAATGTCATTTTCTATATCCCACTTATGATAAGAATTTGTTGGTTCTCCGTCAGAAAGTAGAACGATATAACTTGCTTGACAGCTATCTTCGATAGGACTGTTATAGGTTGCACCTAGCCATGCTTCTTGCCAATATTCATGGCTACAAACTGTACTTGTAACACTTTGATAATTATGACAGCTACATGTTTCATTTTCAGTACCTGGGTTTTCACATATCCAATCTGTACATTGTGATGAGGTAATATCCTTACAATTATTAACTTGAAGTCTGTCAGGGTATCGAGTGAACCCTGGCTTACAAGTTGTGTAAGGACCAGAGTCGTAAGTACAGGTTCCCCACCTTTTTTCACCTTCTTGAGTCCATGCTTCAGGCCCTGGAGTTGGGGTGTAGGTCAGTGCATGAGGGCTATCATACTCATCGTAATAACCATTATTCCACTCAGGTGGTTTGTAACCACTCCAACCTGAAACTTCATCACCTCGGTAATACTTGGCCGTTTCGTAAAGAGCACCAACGATGTTAGTTTTATAACTTGGATCTATGTAGATCTGCTCTAATTGTTTAGGGATTTGGTTGTAGACATAAAAAGTATCCTGAGGAACAGCAAGATCTAAATCATGTAGGTCCGCTGAAATACTGGTTGCTGGATAATTGATACCATTAGACCATGTGTTGAACCAGGTGAAGCCAACTCTAAGGTTTTCATTACCTTTATTCTCTTCTAATACATTTGTTAAGGCTTCTAGTAGAATTTCTTTTCGACTTTCACCACTTCCAGGAGAAGTCTGAGTACCGTCAGGAGTGTTAAGCATACTACCTGACAGGTCAAAGATGAACATGACATTGACCGGAGGGCTGCTGGAATTTGCTGCACCGTATATTTCAATATCATCGGCATGCACGGGGTTTATCGTGAAAGCTAAAGATAAGCTCAACGTAGCCAAAGCCATTTTTATTACAAGTAAAAATTTATTCATGGTTTTTTCCTTACAAGCCCTTCTTTTGTATGTTGCATGAGTTATTTAAGAAACTTATGGACAGTTTCCTGTACGGCCAACAGCAGGTTTACTGATAGAACCTCGTTGGTCGTGGTTAGCCGACGCTCCAGTGGCTGAGAGTGTTGTCATGCCGTGAATACTATAATAATGCTCGACATTGGGACTAGCGGTTAGATCGGAATTACGAGAGTGATCCAAACCATTATGACCTTCATAACAGTATTGAATTGTAGCTTTTGCACTGAAGTCTGCTTTAGCACTTGCTGCGTGGCTAGAGCTGGCTGTTTCAGTATCAAAAAGCGCATCAAATGGTTCTCGTCCAGTAACCTGTAGAACCTCTTTTAGTGGAGGATCTATAATTTGAGCTGGTGTATGTTCCATGATCGTTTCAATAGACCATAGACTTTCAATCACAGACTCTGAGACTTGATATGTCGAACTCTTTTGCTGGAGATTCGCGGAGATCATTTCATTCATAGTGGTACCTCTAATTGAAGAGACTCCAATTAGCGTGATGAGTACTAAAAAAATGAGGCTAATAACTAGAGCAACACCTTGTTGTTTATGCCTATTTTTTACTTGTATTTGCCCCTCTTCTAGATCGAAGCTTGGACTAATATTTTTGTTCATACATAAATATTTCATATTTCAAAATAAACCTTAACTCAAAGCAAATACTGTACCGAGTTAATCTAAAGTTTTAGAAGTTAAATGTGGTTAACATTTACTTCCAACATTCAGCTAGTGTTTTTGAACCGGCTTTGCCTTTTGCGCTGGTGTTGGTGAGAGTGAGGTTTCCACAGTTGTCCTTGGCTTGGTTTGTTGTCGCTGTTGCAGTCAGTGTGAAGGAACTGTTATCCGCAGAAGTTGTAGCTGTGACTGTATAAGCCCCACTGTCTGTTTTTAGTGGAGAACCATAACCTAGGTTTGTCAGATCATTCGTAAACTGCATATTGTCAGAATGAAACCGTTGTTGTTTAGTTGCAGTGCCCAGTAAAAGGTTTTGTGCTTCGGTTCTTTTGCTTGTCCGTACCTGTTCTTGATAAGCGGGCAGGGCAATAGAGCTTAGGATTGCCACAATAGCTACGGCTATCATCACTTCGATTAAGGTAAAACCTTTTTGTTTTTTTGATATCATTCAAGGCTACTCCACTTTTTTCCAGTTGGCTCTATGTACGGCGCTACTACTATTACCAATGATACCTTTGCCAACGGTTTCTTGTGTGCCACCGCCATTCATAGGATCAAGGAATCTGCGAACAACTTCTGTTGGTATTCCTTGACCTGGAATGACTTTAGAGCGATTTACGGCTGTCAGATTTGCAGTGGGTGTAGTGTCATCATAGAAGTTTTTAACGGGCATTCCATTTTCGAGATTGATTTGATAGTAACGTCCAGTGCCACCGCCGCCGCCGCAACTATTGCTGTTTGCCGTGTCCTCTTCGGAGGTAGGTGTAAATGTTGTAAATGCTAAGTGAGAATTAAAAATTAACATGGGAGTCATGCTTTTTTCACCAAGATTTTTTAAGTGTAACCGCCAACCTTTTTTAGTTGCCATACGGCGCTCGATTCTAGCCTTATCGACATTATTCGTTATGTTAAGTAAGTGGCCATTATATACGATGGCAGGGCTAACACTGGGTGGGCCTGTTATCACATTGGTATCTTTTATCATATAAACCCTATCCTGAACGGCAAGCGAGTTTGGATGAGCTCTAAAACCACTGCCAACAGCAACTGCGTAGTAGAAGCTTGAATCTTTTTCCATTTTTGCCACTTCAGGAACTGAATAAAAACGTCGGTAGTGCTTATTGCTGTCGTTGGGTGTCAGTCTAGCTATAACATAGCCAGAAATGTCTTTTATATCTTTATTATCAGCACTTTTTCCGTCAACTAAATCGATCCGCCAAATTTGGCCACCAACATCAGAGAAATAAAGTCTATCAGCAATCCTGTCGAAGTTACTGTCGATCACTCTGATATCTCCAGGAATACTGAATTTCATTCTACTCTTAGCATCGACCTTACTTTCACCTTTAGTAGCGCTCCATAAATGCTTACCTGTGAGGGCATCTACTATAAAAATAGCATTACCCATAGTGTCGGGAGTTCGTGTTAGGTGATTATCTGCATTTTGATCATAACCACCACCAAAGATAATGACTTTCTTGGTACTTCCTCCATTCCAGTTGATAGTCGTTGGAGTGGGGCGAGACCATGTTTGTCCTAGCTGTGTAAAATCGCCGGTGCCACCTTCAATACGCCAGGTTAACGAAGGTGAAGATAGGTTGGAAATATCGAGGGCATAGTAGTTTCTACCACCACGGCGCATTCCAAAGTAGAGATAGGTCTTTTCTCCAGGGTTAACATAGGTGTCATTATTAGTATCGTCATGATAATACGATAAAGCCCCATCCAGTCCATATAGGTGATCAGAAGAAACTAGGTTCGCCTTATGATCTTTAAGGTTTGACAGCAGGGCTTGCGGAATGAAAGCAAAGAGTTCTTCACCACCATCATACTCACTAAAGCCACTAGGTTTTGATGCATCAATTGCATGAAGCAAACCTTGGTTGGTCATTGAGAAAATGATATCTCGTTTATTTTTACCGGTAGAGTTTGCATAGCTAATCATCAGAGGCTTAGCGTGCAAAGGATCTCCCATTGATGAATCATTCAGTAACCAGTCTAGAACCTCTCGTTTTTCACTAACGCCAATTACTCCCATCATTGCGGGGGTTATCTTTGAGTTGTTTGTGGTTATTTTAGTCAGCGCAGACTTGTTTGGTGCGTCATCTTCTGTATAGGTATAAATTTGACGTGAATTATTATTTTCTATTTCACCAGAAGCTCCTCCTTGATGAACAAAATTCCCATCGATGTTATTAGACCAAAAACTTCGAGCTGACTCTTTAAATTTATCAAGCTTCCCGGGACCATCGGGATCATCCATGACAGCACTATTTCCATCAACATCAAGTAAGCCTGTTGAATCGATAAAATAGCCTTTTGTGTTTCCTTGCCATGATCGAGTCTCTGC
The DNA here is from genome assembly GCA_913058255.1 of uncultured Pseudomonadota bacterium. GTDB lineage: Bacteria > Pseudomonadota > Gammaproteobacteria > CAJXQU01 > CAJXQU01 > CAJXQU01. Next base: position 82,494 of record CAJXQU010000006.1, read on the forward strand.
AGGTTTGAACATATTCAAAAAAACGCGATTATCAGATGATAGTGTGCTTGCTCTAATCGTAGTTACCAAGCTAGAGAAGCTTTCATTTTCTGCGGTAATAGAACGAATGATGTTGTTAAAAGCATGTTCCAAATCGGATGCATCTGAAGCTGAATAGAACTCTCCATTACCGTTTGCAGCGAGACTTTGAAGAAAAGTCTTCCCTTTACCTGTAATATTGAATCCGATACTAAAAGTTCTTATATCGGTGCCTGTTTGGTTTTCTAGTTGATCATTATTGGCGAGATAGTGGACGAGTTCGGCTCCACATTTACCAGAGTCTAAGTTGGGAATATCTGCACAGGTAGTGCCTGTCATCGCTTCTATTTTCTTGCGTGCATCATAGCTACTGCTGGTTGGTTCACCATCAGAAAGCAATACAATAAAGTTTGGTGTGCAACGGTCTATTATTGGAGATATATATTTTGCGCCATTCCAATATCCTGAACCATTTCTGGTTGAATCTGTATAGGTCTTTCTCATTGCAGGCCACAAACGGCGTCTTTTTTCTTTGTACTGACCTGTGGATGTATTCCAAGTGTCGGCTTCATTTTTACCGGCCCACACTTCTCCTCCACGAAAATATTGGCTAGCTTCGAATAGGGCTTGAACGATGCCTGTACTACCGCTGGGTTGTGCATTAGTCTCAAGTAGATGAGGGATTATTTCGTAGGACTTGTATGCGCCAGCAGGAATGTCGTTATCAATGTCGTGGGCATCAGCTAGAATATCGGTTACCGGCCAGCGTATACCTGAAGAATTGGCGCTGAACCAGGAAACACCAACTTTTAGGTTGTTAGTATCTTTGTTTCCATCTAAGACCTTTTTTAATGCCTCCAGCATGATTTCGTAACGACTCTCACCAGGTTCAGGGTCCCGGTCCCCATCTTTCCCCCATCCCATACTGCCGGATACATCAAAGATGAATAATACATTGACGGGTAGGTTTTCTGATTCAGAAACACCATAGATTTCAAGATCGTCAGCGTAGGCTGGAGGTGTTATCAGGGCTAATAATATGCTAGATACTATCAATGATTTTGTTAGTGCAAGGATTAAATTTTTCATAGTTATTACGTCTCTGAACAAACTTTTTATATAGAGGTTTTCATTTTCCGGTGTGTATGAATTTATGTTGAGATAATTCATCATGTCTATGGGGCATCTGCTGATGGGCAGTTTCCAGTTCGGCCAACGGCGGGTCTCTTTATGTAGCCACGTTGATCATGATCGGCATGGGCATTAGCCTTAGGAAGGCTAACATCACCATGAATGCTATAGTAGTGGTAGACAGTAGCACCGATGCCTTTTGATTCACCGAAAGTATTGTGGCTTTCTTTACAGTACTGAATGGTGGCGGTGGCGTTAAAGTCAATGGCTGAACTTGCACCTGCTGGAACATCAAACATGTCATCGAATTTAAGAGCATTTACATCCTTATCGACGACGACTTTATCAGGGTTGTCTAGCTTTTCTGGTGTGTTCTCCAGAATAAAAGAGACATTCCAGGTACTTTCAATGACAGATTCTGCAACTTGAAATGTTGAGCTTTTTTGCTGGACATTGGCAGTCATCATTTCGTTCATGGTGGTACCACGCATTGAAGATACGCCAATAATAGTAATCAAGACTAGAAAAATCAGACTAACAGCCAGCGCTACGCCTTGTTGTTTCTTGAAACTTTGTACGCACATATCTGCTCTTCTCCTTGTCAAATTTTTGGTTTGTAGAAAATTCATTTTAGTTTGAGTAGGCAACTTTTAGACCTGACTTAATTTCTTTTCAGTTGACGGCTCTATTTTTACCGATCTCGTAGAGTCATAAATGAATGACACACTAAGAGCTAATGCAGCGGTCTGTTGTTTTTTTTGAAGGGTAATTCTCATTTATTAACTTCCATATCAGTACAATGAAGACCTAGGTCATTTCATTTGGTTACGAATTAAGATGGTCGAGGTAAAAACTTTGTGTAACTTTCGATCATTAAAGTTCGCCGAGTTGCCATCAAGTAATGGATAAGGTTTAGACTCTGCCGCCGGCTTAATGTCTTGCTCTGAGTTAAGTAAAAGAGCAATTCGGACACTGGTGACACTTTCTTTCCAGCCAGCATTAGTTGTGACGGTTGTAGCGCTGACATAGCGATCAGCAACGCCATCGCCACCATCGTCTAAACCATAAAGAATTTGCATTTGGTCGACACCTGTAATAATGGTTTGAGGCGCAGCGGCTCCACCGGCATTGCCAGTGCAAATTAGTTCTCCATTGACGATCTCTAATGTATTTTCAGCAAACCCACCATGAGTCGCTGTCGTATCAGCACCTACGCAGTCTTGATCAGCTTGAAATCTGACCGTTAGTTTTTCGAAGAAGCTGTTATCAGCATTAGGAAAAGGATCGATAGCATCTTCTGAGTCATAGCTATCTACATAACCAGCCATTTGAATATTGTTTCTAAGAGAGGATAGTGCAAACCGTCCATTTTCTTGCAATGTGCGCATCGATTGGTTGACCCTCGATGACTGAGAGCTATTAATATAAACACTGACAACGCCTCCCATTAAGAATAAGCCGATAACCATTGCGATCATCATTTCTATTAACGAGAATCCAGCCTGATTTTTTTGAGTATTAAAATACATTTTGTATATCTCCGAGATAGAACCTAAGGCAAAATGACGTGCTGAACTGATTTAACTTTAGTTTCATCAGTATTATCGGATTTTAATTCGGTTTCGCTCCAGCTGGCTTGAATGGTATATGTTGATCGGTCAGTGCATACCGCGTCATTACAGGCAATGGTTAACTGACCATTAGTTAAGAGTGCCTTGACGCCATTGCTACCCATAGCACTACCACCTTGACCACAAGATGCTTGAAAGGTGTCGAATGTTGCCAGCTGAGCAAATGTGCAACTTGCAGGTGAAGATCCCTCGCAAGATGTCACTGTGGTAGCACAGTCCACATTACTAGAATCAAAGCCATCGTAATTCATATTTGCTATGGCCTCAGGGTTCGCGCGCATTCTCTCTGCAATATTTTCAGCTAGATAAGTTGCTTGGGTTCTGGCAAATGAGTTATTGGATTGTTTGATACCCGTCGCCATGAGATGAGCTGTACCTAACAAACCTATCGAAAGAACCATTAACGCGACCAATGATTCAAGTAAGGTAATGCCTTGTTGTGATGTTTTCATATGAATTCTTAAATCCTAATGAGCCTTGATTCGGCCGACGCCGCTGAGTATTATGCTTTTGCTCTTACTGGCTAGGCTGAGTGATAAAGTCCCTGGCTGTTTCGTTGAACCATTCTCTACAAACGATATAAAGTTAGCCGTAGAAGCATCACCAGAAAGTGTCGTACCTGTAGATAAAGCCTCATGCACCTGAATGGTAGTCTCTGTTGCATCTAGTGCATTATCGTTATCTTCATCAGCAAAGATGAGCCAGCCAGCACTCCAGTCTCCGCTTGTCGTACAGCTGCTTCCATTGGCACTTTTACACATAATCACCTGATGCCCACGTTTAACAGCTTCACTCCGAGTTAACTGCAAAGAGGAAACAAAGTCATTGGAGGTACTAGAAATACGACCATTTCGCATCAAGTCTTGAAAGCTCGGCACAGCGACACCGAGTAAAATTCCAGCAATGCCCACAGTGATCATGAGTTCCACTAAGGTGAACCCGCGTTGATTTTTGTCTAAATTTCTTTTCATAGTCACTAACATAGTTTTTATTTAATTATGATCAACACCTTAGAGGGCGAGCGGTCATTATTTGCCGACAAAAGGTTTATTTGTGGTTTTTGAGCCTAACTTTAAGGCGTCATAACACAACAAATATGGTTTATTAGCACAAGCTAGCGGCGAGATCTTATAAAACTTTAAGCTCTAACTTATTGATTGGTTGATGAAAAATGTTTTCGGAAGGGTGGCGTGTTAAAAAATTAGCTTCTCGGATCTAGCCAACCTGGCTGAATCCGAGAAATTTAAAGGCTAGAAAGGGAATGATGAGATGAGGGAGCTTAAATTTATTTGATAATACTTACTTGATTAAATGACTAGCCATTTAAGCTCAAGGTACCGACAAGTTCCGAAATATTGGTCAGTTTGTGTTTCTGTAAATATTCAGAAATACCGTTATTGATCTGCTTGCATACTAAAGGATCATAGAAGAGGGCTGTGCCTACCCCAACCGCAGACGCACCAGCGATCAAGAATTCGATCGCGTCCTCAGCGGAACAGATCCCGCCTTGGCCTATGATTGGAACATTGTGCTGCTTTGCGACTTGGTGCACCTGATGAACTTTTAATAGAGCCACGGGTTTGATTGCGGGACCAGAAAGTCCACCCTGATTATTTCCAATAACGGGTTGACGGGATTCGATATTGATCGCCATCCCCATCAAGGTGTTGATCGCTGCGAAGGCATCAGTACCAGCCTCAATACAACGTCGTGCATTTTCAGCGATATCGGTTTGGTTGGGAGACAGCTTTGTAATTAGCGGCTTATTCGTCACACGGCGACAGGCTTCAACCACTCGCGCCGACATGTCAGGGTTGTTCCCAAAAGTGACACCACCTTCTTTAACATTTGGGCAAGAGATATTGATCTCGATGGCATCGATCGGCGAATCATTAAATAGGCGTGTGACTTCTTCGTACTCTTCTATTGTAGAGCCTGAAACATTCGCGATGAATTTGGTTTCATCAAAATCTAAGGTTGGTAAGATATTATTGATGACAGCAGCTGTCCCTGGATTTTGTAAACCAATCGCATTGATCATTCCTGCGGGTGTTTCAGTGACACGATGGGGTTGATTGCCAGCTCTTGCCGCCAAGGTTGTACCTTTTAAACAAACCGCCCCAACATCACGGTTGGAAAAGCCTTCAACGCGGGTATACTCTTCTCCGAAACCGACACAACCAGAAAGTAACACGAGTGGTGTGTTGAAATTTAATCCACAAAACTCAGTAGCCAGATTTTTATTCATTTGATTCCTTTGTTATAAAAAAGCACTTAAATTTCGTTCGCTATTGGATAGTCACCAAAATGAACTTCAAAACATGATACACATTGTTCTTTACCAGCCGGAAATTCCGCCGAACACAGGGAATATTATACGACTTTGTGCCAACACTGGAGCAAAACTACATCTAATCCATCCTTTAGGTTTTAAGTTGGAAGATAAAGCTTTGCGTCGCGCAGGGCTTGACTATCATGAGTGGGCCGAAGTTAAACAGCACGACTCCTTTGCAGAATTTATGCAGCAGGCCTCGCCTAAGCGTCTTTTTGCGCTTTCAACTAAAGGTCAAAGAGTTTACACCGATGTCGAATATAAGTCTGGCGATGTACTGATCTTTGGGCCAGAAACTCGTGGACTTCCTGATGATATTTTGGAGTCAATTGGACAAGAACAGATCCTACGCTTACCCATGAAAGCAGAAAGCCGTAGCTTGAACCTTTCTAATACCGTGGCCGTTGTACTTTACAACGCTTGGGCAAATTTGGATTTTCCTGATTCAGTGTGATCGATGTCTCTTCAAGCAAAACGGATAAAATTAGCCCTAATCTTTGCTTGCTCGATAAAAAGCTCTAGAATGGTTAATTCCTGGAGGGGAACATCTTTGCATCTTTCAAGCTTCATTGAAGAATAAATTTATGAACAAATATATCGCGAAAATGGCACGAGTTACTATGCTGATTATTTGCTTTGCAATAAGTCTTTTTTATATCTCCATTAGTCATGCAGAAAATTCAACTCACCGAGAGTGGATTGATGAAATGAAACAACGTGATCGTGGCCCATTCACTCGGTTACGTTGGTTTTGTAAAGATGGCAGTGTGTTAGCGCCGCAACCTTACGCGTGTAGCGATCACGGTGGTGGCGTTCAGCATGGTGAATGGAGCAAGCATATCAAAGCACTGAGAGAGCAGGGCTATTTTATAGCGACCTTGCTCGGTGATGAAAGCGCTGATCTAATGGCAGAACCCACTCAGGCAGAACCGTTTAGACAACTGTTGATTGAACGGTATTTGATGACTGTTGACAATGGCTGGATTATGCGTAAAGCGCGCTTCTATCGTGGTTCGATGCAAGCTGAGGATGAAGTTCGAGGGGCAAGGAATGTGCTGCAAAAACTGGTTCAGTCTAAGAAATGGCTAACCGAAGGTTATACGACATTAAGAACGAGTGTTAGTGTTTTGCCGCATGGTATTGACACGCCATCGGTATTGAAAATGCGTCAAATAGCGATAGACCTGTCAACGGAAGATGAAAAATTCTTATTGATCAGAAATAAGATTCATATTTCACCAGATGCATCTGATGCCGAAACGGTAAGAAACTACGCGGCAAAATTAAGTAAAAGCAAAGCTAATAAATATATAAAGTTAGCGAACCTTATAGACGAGATCTATGCACGTCCGGCATTGAATTTACCGATCTCTCGTCTATCCAAACGTGTACGTAAAATGCCAGATATGTCTCGATCATTACGTGATATGTCGGCGCGGTTGATTAGCTCAAGTGATCCCGAAGTTTTGTTTGCGACGACAGCGAATACGATGATGGTGTTGCGTGATCATATTGTCGATGTGACAAAGGCTGGCGTTCGGTTGGATGTCTTGGATACGAGTGTTTTATTAGAAGCCGAACATTTTGATCTGGGCAGGGAGTTAATTGCAGATATAAAAAATACCTCACGTGCACAACGTTTGGTTTGGTTAAAAAGTAGCTTGAAAGCAACGTATGGAACAGGTGTTTTATCTCGCCGACAGTTTGATGCTATGGCGGCCTCTCTGGAACGGTTGGATCAACAAGAAATTGCACTAACAGATTATAAAAAAGAATTAAATTATTTAGCTCGTGTACCGGGTTGGGCAGGACAAAATCTTCGTGCAAATTTTTATCAGGCATTAAAAAAACTAGCTGAGATTGAGCCTTTAGCAGAACTTTTTATTCAAGATCAATTACGTGGTGGGCCATTATTATTTTATGTCGATGTGCTCGATTCACTCGTACGTGATGCGAATCAATTAGTTGGCACACAGTCGCAATTATTTGATACTGAAGTTGGGGCGGGTTTGAGAAGTCTCAACCCAGGATTATCGCGCGGCGTATTGCACCTATCAAGTGTGGGAGGAAATGTTGCAAGTTTTGATCAGAATGGCATTTACTTGTTACCTGAAACAGTTGCAGACTTGCCGCCAGTCGCTGGTATTTTAACGGCGGGTGAAGGCAATCCCTTATCTCATGTACAACTGCTTGCCAGAAATTTAGGCATACCGAATGTTAGTATCGATGAAACTTTAATTGAAAGACTGCGGCCATATGAAAACAAAAAAGTAATTTTAGCGGTAAGTCCCAATGGTGCTGTTCGTCTGTTTGAAGATGATGGTAGTTATGAGAATATTTTTGCAGAAAAGGTCGCAGAATCAAGTACTACTATTAGACCTGATATGGGTAAGATTGATCTAGAAAACCTTAACTTCATTCCGTTGAGTGAGTTACGTACAGAACAGTCAGGTGTAACGGTAGGCCCAAAAGCGGCAAAACTAGGCGAGTTATATCACAACTTTCCAGATTCTGTGGCGAATGGCTTAACCATTCCTTTCTCAGTGTTTAACCAACTATTAAAACAACCTATGCCTGGGGCAGGGAAAAGTGTTTTTTATTGGATGGTGAGTCAGTATGAGCTCTTGGCTGCAATGCCTGATGGCTCAGACCAACGCGAAAAGGCTGAAAAAGCATTTCGTAAAAAGCTAGATAACTGGATCGTTAATGCTAACCCTGGTCAAAGTTTTAAGTTGCGACTAGCTCGAGATATGGAAAAAGTTTTTGGTGCAGACGGTAGTTATGGTGTGTTTGTCCGTAGTGATACCAATGTTGAAGATCTGCCTAATTTTACTGGTGCGGGTTTGAATTTGACGGTTCCAAACGTTGTCGGATTTGAGAATGTTCTCAAGGCGATTTCGCGTGTTTGGGCATCACCTTTCTCTACAAGAGCATTCGCTTGGCGTCAGTCACACATGGAGCAGCCAGAGCATGTCTACCCTGCTATTCTGTTAATGCGTAGCGTACCTGCAGAAAAGTCTGGGGTGATGGTGACACGTGATATTGATACGGGTGATTCTGGTTGGTTATCTATTGCGGTGAATGAGGGTATTGGTGGTGCTGTGGATGGCCAAGCTGCTGAATCTATTAAGGTTAATCTTGATTCTGGTGAAGTTATATTAATCGCCCAAGCTAGCATGCAAACAAAACGAATCATTGAGAAGTCAGGTGGGATACGTAAAGTTGCTGTGTCGGGAGCCGAGACAGTTTTAAAAACAGCAGAAATTCAACAATTGATCGAGTTTTCAAAACAAATTCCAGAGAAGTTTCCAGAGATTATGAATGAAGATGGAACTGCTGGGGCAGCCGATATTGAGTTCGGTTTTCTAGAAGGAAAGTTACAGTTATTCCAAATTAGGCCTTTCTTAGAAAGTGCCATAGCTCGTAGTAGTGAGTATCTCATCTCTATGGATAAAGAGATGCCCCCCGCCCAACTAGATAGTGTTAACTTGACTCAAATTCCTCAATAAAAATAATAACCTATAGATAACCTAGAACGTTGGGTTATCTAAGCTTTTAGAGGGTTACTTAAGCTCTAGATAAAACTTTAACCAATGTACGAGACAATCTTTAACAGTTTGCTCTCTTTCGGCAATTGACTCGTAAAGCCTATCCGTTATTAACTGGAACAGATATTTAAAGTGATCCCTGAGAAGTTGGTGATTAAGCTTCTCATATCAATTAATAATACAACAGAGTAGCGACTCAGGCTTTATCCAAGAGTGGCTGATATTTATAAATGGAGGGACTTCATGAAAATGAATAATATCTTTAAAGTAGTTGTTTTATCCGTTAGTTTGGGCTTAGTCTCTGGTGCTCAAGCAGCAACATATACCTATCAAATAACTAACCCTCATGGGGGCGATGAAGCTGGCGATATAACTCAATTTTCGACGAGTTATAACTCAGACACACAAGCGTTAAGTTGGCAATCAACATTAACCGAAACAAATGGTGTCATTGCAAATTCATTCTGGTTAGTTTTGAGTGATGGACCTGATCCGATGATAGATCGGAATGAATATGCCATTTTGTATGGTGATAGTTACTCAGGTAATGTGGCCGCTTATGTTTACAATGGCTTGAATAGTGGCAGCAGCTGGAATACACCGGGTGAATTTATTCATAACTATGGTGGTGTGTTTGAAACAACGGAGACGAATGTTGGTGAACGGACATTTAGTTTTTCGATCGATGCTTCAATCTTGAATAGTTACCTACCAACAACACCGGGAACTAACGATTGGGATGGTGTTCAATTCGATGAAACTATTGGTGTTTGGTATCACCCCGCTTATATCGATAAGCCAGCAAGTTTCAATGCTGATGGATCTTTACTAGAGTTTCCTGAAATTGTTTCAGGTTTTTTTGATCTAAGTGAACAATATACAGTAGCTTCTGTTCCTGAACCAAGTTCTCTTGTCTTAGTTGGTGTTGGTTTGATCGGATTATTCGCTAGACGACAATCAAAAAAGTATAATTAGATTACAATATTTAAGCCTCCCTGTTTGAGCCTATAAAGCTAGTATAGGGAGGTTCTTTAAGTCCTGACTCACATCTTCGCGAGCATTCGCTTAGCTTCATCTCTCTCTTTGAATGGACTTTGATTAGACAGCGCTAACTCTAAAAGTTTTTTAGCTGAATTTGATTCACCAATTTCATTTAAGCCTTTCGCAAAGTGGTACTGATATGAGGGGACTGTTGGAGCACCGAAGACTGCTTGCTCCAACGCTTCTAAACCTTCAGCTTGACGTCCTTTTTGCAAACAGATACTTCCATATGTATCTAACACTTGAGGGCTTTCAGGAATAATTGCATGTGCTTTTTGTGCATAACCCCATGCGACACTTTTATTAGAGTGCAATGAAAGAAGTGCCAGCTTATTTAGGATTAAACCATTGTCAGGTTGAATTTGAATAAAGCGTCTTGCTTCTTTGAGAGCTAAGGTGACATTCTTAGCTTGAGAAGAATCTTCAGACTGACTTAATTGAAAGTAATAATTAATATAGAGCAAACTAATAGCTGGGTTATTAGGTAGTTTTTTAGACCATTCATTCAAAAATGCATCTGCATCCTTTTTCTTTACAGACTGTAAATAGGCAAGTGATATTCTTTTGATAGCCTCTATTTTTTTACTGCTTTTTATAGCTTTTGAATAAATACTAATCGCTTTATCTATTTTATTTTCTCGAACGAGCAGATCGCCATAAAGTAAATACCCTTCAGTAAGATCAAGTTTAGTTTTTAGAATTCTTTTTATATTTTTTCTAGCTGATTTTATATCGTTCTGCTGAATATCAAGTTCTGCTAGCGAAATTAATGCAGGTGATGAATGTTCACCAAAAACATCAATAGCTTTCTGTAAATGAATTCGAGCTGTGTTAACCGAGCCATTTTTAATTAATGCTCTACCAAGGTTTAATTGATGATAAGGATTGCCGGGCATTTTTTTTACGAGTGACTTATACATTGTTACTGCTAGGGCAGAGTTACCTAACTCCAGATATGTATCTCCAATAAACTGAACCGCTTCTATTGGTAAAGGTTCAACTCGACTTAAAATTCTTTTCATCTCAAGTGCTTTATTAAGATTCCCATTCTTGAGATAAAGTTGTCCTAAGACGACTTTGGGTAATGGTTCTTCAGGGTTCTTTTTGCTTACACTATATAAACGCTCGATAGCATCTTGATATTGGCCTTTTTGGTCTTCTAATAATGCTATTTCGGTAGACAGCTCTATATGATTGGGATCTAAAACTAACCCGTCAAATAATAGAGATTCTGCCGCTGCAGATTGATCTTCATTATTTAGAATACGTGCTAAACGAATTCTTGAAGGAAAGTACCTTGGGTTGTTTGAGATGGCTTGATTATATTTAGTGCGAGCTCTCTCTATCTCTCCTTGATGCTCATACAATAACCCCAATATATGGTAGGTTGATGGCGACTCAGGATATTGTCCGGGTAAGGTTCTTGCTATTCTTAATGCGGGTTTAAACTTGCCTGACATCAAGTAGGTATCTATCAACCCTTGGCTAATCTCAAGATTATTGAGATCATTTAGATGTGCATTACGATATTCATTAATCGCAAGTTGATGCTCGTCGTGCCTAAGGTAAGCTGTTCCTAATTGTGCATGTGCGAAGGCGGAATTAGGGAAAAGATCAACTGCAAGTTTAAAATAGCCTAATGATTTTTTTGAATCATTTTCGAGAGAATGAGATATGCCTAAGTTTATATAGAGATCTTCATTCTTGAGTGCTTGTTTGATAAAAGGTTTTAAAATGTTCTCTGCATCATTAGCATGGCCTTGCCGAAGGTAGATCGATGCCAATGTATTGCTTGCTAAAAGGTGAGAGCTTTCAATAGCGAGTAGCTGAATTAAATCATGCTTTGCGGCTTGATAATAACCTAACGATATATTTGCTTTTGCAAGTAAAAAGAGTGCTTGAATATTTCTTCCATCAAGGTCTAAACAATGATTTCCTACTTTTATTGACTGGGTAAATAGACCACGAAGATAAAATATTTCTGCCTGTAACAAGTTAGCTTCAAGATCTTGAGGTGTTTGTAAAAGTAACTTTTGAATACTTGTGTCACCTTTGACTAGTTGATCTTTCATATCCTGTGATAAGTAGATGTGTTCAGATCGTAAGGGTAGTTCTAGTAAATATTGCTCTCCGGGAAGTGTCGTATTGAAGTACGCTGGGTGAAATGGAATCGATTGTTTCGTTTTTTGAATCGACAAACGGGCAAGTCCAATTTGAGCATCATGTCTATTGTCGGGGTTATTTAATAGCTGCGAATAAATACTTTCTGCTTCCGTAAATTTTCCAAGCCCAATTAGCGTTTCTGCTTCCAATAAAGTCAGTTTTGTTTTATCTGGATTGTTCGTATTTGAGGCAGACTTGATACTCTCTATTTGATCTAACGCTTTTTGAAACCTCTCATCCTTTAGGTAGGCCTTTGTGAGAAGGAAAGAAATTCTAATATCACTGAGACCTGCTTGTTGTGATTTTATTAGAAATGGCAGCAGTTCTTTATAACGTTTCGGTCCCGTTGTGATCTCATCTAACAATAATAACGCGGGCATATCAGTCGGGTTTAAATTTAACGCTTTTTTAAGTTCTACCGCCGCTGCGCCATGATAGCCTCTCGCTATATAGGCACGAGCGTTTTTAAAATGCTCTTGATCAGCTTCTTCGCTAAAAAAGCACCCTGAAAGCATTACGGCTAAGGCGACTAATATTAAAACTAGGGTCTTTTTTGTTTTCATCTATCGCGTATTCATAAAGTGATCTGTAATATCCCTGTATCGGCCTCGAGTCTGGTCTCTTGAACATAGCTTGGTCTGTGAAGAAAGGCGGGAGTTGAGATTGCTTATTATTAATCGACACTCAATATTGGAAACTGATCGTGAAAAAACTCAGCATTAAGGCTCTAACGTTATTTATTCTTCTTGTGGCCATAGAGCAGAATCAGGCATACCCCATTTTTGATAGTGAAAATAGGGAGATTCGTCGATTGGAAGCTGTGCGATTGATTCAACAGGGTGAGTTGCGTGGTTCTAAACAACCGAGTGGAGCTTTGTTGTCACTTGAGCAAGTCGACATACGCCTCGCTAATCAGAAATACTTAGAAATACCTGAAATAGATGAAGCTTTCACTCGAAAAGTGAAGCGTTATTTACGTGGAAATCTCAATAGATACTCTATCTCGGTACTTGATTTATCTGATCCAGATAATCCTAAATATGCCCAACATGCGGGTGAAAATCGACGTAATCCGGGAAGTGTAGGAAAGATCATCGTTGCGATAGGTCTCTTCCAAGCACTGGCCTATGCATATCCTGATGATATCGAAGCACGGCAGAAAATTTTACGAAATACAATCGTTACAGCTGATCAGTTTATTCTCAGCGATCATCATGAAGTGCGGTTTTGGGATGCTGAGAAGAACCGTGTCAGACAGCGGGCATTACGTCGCGGTGACACTGGTAGTTTATGGGAGTATTTGGATTGGATGCTATCGGCGAGTTCAAATGCTGCTGCTAGTATGGTGATGAAAGAGGCTATGTTGATTCGACATTTCGGTAAAGAGTATCCCGTTTCGATCGAGGAATCCGATCAGTTTTTCAAGGAAAGCCCTAAAAAAGAACTCAAAAATTTGTTAGTCGAAACGATTCAAGCACCACTGAGGCGGAATGGGATTGATCTTGAGCAGTTACGCCAAGGTAGTTTTTTTACTTGGAAAGGTAAGCGTTTAGTTCAGGGAACCAACAGTTATGGCACAACGCACGAGTTGATGGACCTGATGTTAAAAATGGAACAAGGCAATTTGGTTGACGACTTCTCGAGTCGTGAGATAAAACGCTTACTTTATATGACGGAACGCCGTATCCGCTATGCCTCACATCCAGCCTTAAAAAATTCGGCTGTCTATTTTAAGTCAGGCTCACTCTATAAGTGTGAAGACGATCTCGATCCGGAATTTGTGTGCGAAAAATATCATGGTAATGTGCTGAATTTAATGAACTCTGTGGCGATTATTGAAACGCCAGCAGGTGAAAATCACTTACATTATATCGTCACCTTAACCTCTAATATTCTTAAGCAGAATTCAGCGGTGGCTCATCAAACGCTTGCCATGCGAATTCATCGTCTGATCGAAAAAATGAATCCTGCAATTCAAGGAAAGAAGTAGTTTGAAAAATAATCAAAAATTATCAAGCGTGTACAGATAAGTTTTAGTGTCATCATATTCTCTATTTTGGGTTTAATTTAAGAAGGAATGGCTTGAAAATTGCTTTGTAAGTTGCCATGCGCTTAAAATATTTTTATCAACTTACCTTATGTTTCGTTTTGTTCTTCACGGCATCCGCTTCTGCAGTGCCGATCGCTGAATATCATCTTAACGAGTTTTTCTGGGACTCTTCACCTAAAGAAGTCATTGATAGCAGTGGTAATGGCTATCATGGGCAAGTTCTTGTTAATACGAGTCCCTCAACAGCCTCACCTGTAACCATGGGTAATCCAGGAACGTGCGGCTATGCTTCAATGGCTGGCGGAGCCATTGCGCTGACAGGTCTTCCTGTCTCTACAGCCGCTGGAGCAAAAACAACGGTTAGCTTTTGGATGAACTGGGATGGTTCTTCAAGTGTCATGCCAATTGGCTGGCAAGTTTATGATCTCTATTTTTCTTCTAATTCTTTCGGGTTTAATAGTGGAGTTGGGGATATTTATGGAATTCCTTCGACGGGTTTAGCAAATGGTTGGCATCATGTTTCCGCTGAGTTTACCAATGGAAATATGTATGGAAATAGGTTAGTGATAGATGGTGTTGAGCAAAGGCTGACACAGCGATTAAGCAGACCTAATAATAGCCGGACTTATGTCGGCAGTGAACTTCGAGTGGGTGGCTGGATCATTAATGGAGGCTACAAGTTTTCAGGTGGCATTGATGAAGTTCGTGTACATAATGGTGCATTATCGGTAGCTGAAGTACGGGCTATAATGGATGAATCAGAGTCTTGCGTGACAAAAGAGCCTATTGCCGACTGGCATTTCGATGAGCTGAGTTGGTCGGGAATTTCTCAAGAAGTAAAAGATAGTAGTAATAACGGCCATGATGGCGAGGCATCCATCGGCACCACGACAACGGATGAAGCTCAGCTATGTCGAGCGGCTGATCTGACCGCCGACAGTATCAAAGATTATGTTGTTTTGGATAACGATGCATTACATGGACTCAATGATTTCTCAGTATCGTTATGGGCAACCGTACCGAACTCTCCAAGTGGATTAATCTCTGCTGCAGGCTCTAGTTCTAATAATGAGCTGCTCATTTTTAAGACCAGTGCTACAAAGATACGTCTTTACTTACACAATGAGTCTCGCCAATTTACCGTTCCAAATTTGGAGGATGGGCTATGGCATCACTTCGTTTGGACTAGGACAGGCACAAATAATTGTTTATATGTTGATGGTAGCTTAACTCAATGTGTTTCAACCTATAGGGCTGCTAAGTTATTAAATGTGCAAGGGCTGGTTATAGGGCAAGAACAAGATGCCGTACTGGCTCGGTTTGATAAAGGCCAAGAACATGAAGGGTTGGTTGATGAAGTTTCTATTTATAATAGAGCAATCAATGCTGTTGAAGTGGCGGAGTTGCATGACAATATAAGCGCAGGGAAAAATGCTGATGGAACGGTTAGGCACTGTCCAGGAACGCCTGTCGCTGAATGGCGCTTTGATGAACCATTTTGGAATGGAGCTACTGGAGAAGTTATTGATAGCAGTGCCAACCAATTGCACGGAAAATCTATTGCTAATGCCATAACAGATGCAACGACACCAGCATTGGCCGGTCGCTCAGGTACGTGTGGCTATGGCGTTTTTGATGGAACGGCTGGTGGTAAGACTGGACAGCACATTCAATTGCCGAATGACTCTAATTTAAACTCGATCAGTGATGCTTTAACTTTAACTGCTTGGGTCAATGTTTCTGAATCAGGCCCGTATAACTATATTATTTCTAATGATCGAGACTGTTGTGGTTCTTACAAAGGCTTCTCACTGAGCGTTCGGTATGGTGGTAATGTGCCAGAATTTAAGATTTGGGATAATGCGGGTTCTTCTCATGTTGTTCATGGTACTAGGTTAAATTTATCACAGTGGTATCACCTTAGCGCTACATTTGATGGTAAGGAAATGAAGCTTTATGTCGATGGAGTTTTGGCAGGAACAACCTATTATACGGGGAAAATAGGAACGGACTCTAGCTATGACACTGTGCTTGCGGGTCTTGGACATGCCCCTAGTACTTATAATCTAACAGGGCTTCTTGATGAGGTTCGGGTTTATGATGCGGCATTGGATGAGACGGCTATATTAGGTGTTATGAACGATACAAGAGCTTGCTCTGATAGCTGTAATATTAGCCACGATTATTTATTGTTTGAAGATGATTTTGATGATGGTGATTTTTCTGGTTGGGATATACATCGTTTTAATGGCAAAGGGTGTGGCTGGACTGTTGAAAACGGCCGATTAAAAGAGCAACGAAATTCATGCTCAGGGTTTTTGGGACATGGGCTTAAAACCAGCGAGAGGATTCTAAAAGACTATGTGATCAAGGCTGATATCGATGCCCGACCCGCAGGTGGAAATAACGGTGTTGGCTTGGTATTCGGCTATGTTGATGATAAAAACTATTATATCGTTCGGTGGCGCGATTATGGTACTGCTTATACAAGCTCCTCAACTCATCGTAATTTTGAATTACTCAAAGTTAGTGCCGGTGTCACGAGTGTTTTAGATAGACAAACACAGTTTGTCTTACCTGACTCCTTCGAAATGACGGTTGATGTCACTAATAAAAACGGCATCAACGTTTTTATTGATTGTGGTATAAGCTTGCAGGCAAGTGAAGACTTCCCTGAAGTCCAAGAGTTTGGTTTATACACTCATGATAATGATAGCGCTGTTTATTATGACAATGTTCGGGTTTATGGAAAAGTTGTACAGCCACCCGAACCACTCGCTTTATTTCACCTTGATGGTTCTAATTGGTCAGGATCTGCGAATGAGATAGTTGACAGTAGTGGTAATAATCATCATGGACAAGTTTCTGCGAACACGAGTCCTACGAATGCCTCACCGGTAAAAAATACCGATCCTGGTACCTGTGGTTATGCCTCTCAAAATAGAGGAAGTATTTTAATACCTAACTTACCCGTATCCACAACTGCTGGTGATAAAACGACGATCAGCTTTTGGATGAAGTGGGATGGAACTAATAGTGTTATGCCGATAGGTTGGGAACGATATGATTTATGGGTTTATTCCGGAAACATTGGTTTTAATACAGGAGCTGGAGATAATTTTGGTACATCTACCCTCGGACTAGATTCTGGCTGGCATCATCTGTCAGCAGAGTTTACCAATGGTAATGTAAAAGATAATCGGATAGTGATTGATGGAGTCGAGCAGACACTGTCGCAGTTGCGAAATTTTCCAAGTAATACTTACGCTGTGGTTGGGCCGGATTTACATATAGGTGGCTGGGGAGTCAGTGGAGGGTATCGTTTCACAGGGGATATTGATGAGTTACGAGTTGATAACGGTTCTTTAAGTGTTGAACAGGTTCAAACAATAATGAATCAAACGCATCCTTGTAGCGGAACGACACTTGACCACTTTAAGATTTCTCATGATGGGGCCGGTATCCATTGCGCAGATGAGACAGTTATTGTATCTGCAATCGATGGTAATGGTAATTATTTGGAATCTTATACAGGAACAGTCACGCTAGATACACAGACAAGCACAGGAAGTTGGGTTAGCACGAGCGGTTACGGAGTATTAAATGATTCAGTCGCTGATGATGGTGTTGCAACCTATACCTTTTCTTCCGCAGATAAAGGTTCGGTTAGTCTAAGGCTAAGGTATGAAGAAGGTCCAGCCACGTTTAATATCGATGCTTATGATGGTGGGATCCGCGATGATGATAGCGAAGATGATTTTACCTATGCCGCGAGTGGTTTTTTGCTGACGGCAAACCCGATTAGTAATCCTCCGCCAACATCTATTAATGATCCTATTTTAACGCAAACATCAGGAGCAGATTTCCCTGTTTATATAACAGCGTATGGACAATCTGCGACACACCCTGAATGTGGGGTTATCGAAAACTATACCGGGAATAAACCGATTCGTTTTCAAGGTGACTACATTAATCCAACAAGCGGTACGCGCAGTATATCTGTCAATGGTGATCCGATCAGAATGGGAGGCCTAGACTCATCGAGAATAATAAAATTTTTAAACGGTAAAGCAGAATTGACTGTTAATTATAAAGATGCAGGCAACACGAGAATACGTGCTTACGATACGACAGAGGCTGACAATGTTTATGGTATTAGTAATGCCTTTGTTGTGAAACCAGATGGCTTTAAGTTTGAAGTTAAACGAAGTAGCGATGATGCTCCAAATCCAGCCGCTGCAAACGCATCTGGGGATGACTTTGTGGCAGCGGGAGCAGGTTTTGATGTCAAGGTCTCCGCCGTTGATGTTAACGGTGATACCACACCTAATTATGGCAATGAATCAACTCCAGAAAGTGTCAAAATTTCACATGCTCTAGTTGCACCTATTGGTGGAGCTGTAGGGAGTATGGATATAGTGGACAGTTTAATTTCGAAAGGCAATGGTGTCTTTAGTGGGACCTACAGCTGGGATGAAGTGGGAATTATAAAACTCACAGGATCGGTCTTAGATGATAATTATTTGGGAGCCGGAAACATTATATCCGACTCTGATAATATTGGACGTTTTATCCCCGAACATTTTGCAATTAATAATAAACAAGATGGTAATTTAAGTAAGAACTGTACTGTGCTCCCTGGCGTTTCTGGATTTAACTATATGGGACAGGAGTTTGGTTATAGTTTAGGAAATCGTCCAACATTTGATATTGAGGCAAAAAATCTAGCGGGTGTAACAACAGATAATTATGAAGGTGGTTTTGCAAAACTTAGCATTGCTGGAGTCTCAATTGCAACCGTCAATAAAGATGCGAGTAATGGGATGCCGATTACACCGGATGAAGGAACAGCAAGCTTAGCGGCCTTTTCAAAAGGTATTGCTACTTATACATTTGGTGAAGATAAATTTACTTATGCTCGCAGTACGGCTATCGGTAAATTTAATAGTGATATTGATCTTTTAATTGAGAGTATTAAAGATAGTGATGATGTCAAAGATAACTTTTCAACCACTGAAAAACTAGAACCAAGCGAAGTCGAATTACGTTATGGCCGATTGATGATTAACAGTGCATTTGGTTCGGAGTTGCTCGATCTTATTTTACCGATTTCACTGCAGGTTTATGATGATGCAACTGGTGGTTTTAGAACAGATACTGACTCAACGGATAATCACAGCTGTGCTGTGTTTACTGTCTCCCCACTTGAAATGTTAGATGGTTTAGACCCCAGTTTGGTCTCAACGAGTCTTTCTCCATTGACTAGTGGAGGAGAGGCTGCATTTACCAATGGAGAGGCTGCATTGACTATTACAGCTCCGGGAGCGGGGAACCGAGGTACCTTAGGTGTGACATTAGATGCACCATCTTGGCTTCAATTTGATTGGGGCAGACCATTAACAGAACCTAACCGGTTAGATCCAAAAGCCACTGCTACATTTGGGATCGATGCTGGTAACGATGCCTTTATTTATCAGCGAGAGGTTCGGTAAACTAATTACGGCATTGGTAGTGATGACAAGCGGGAGCATGGGCTTCAATTTTTTCTGAACACCAAGCCAACATATCCTCTTGCAAGTCTTGACGGTATGCGATCATACCGTCGGACTCTTCTAACGGTCCTGCAAAAAGCTTTTCATCAGGATAGAGCTTCGTCATATTCTTGAAATATCCTTTGGGGACACGAAAAGCGCCAACGCTGATTGAATGGATCTTTGCTAAATCAAGTTGTTCAAAAACAGTATTAAACATTTCACCATAATGGGATTTGTAGTCATCCATATAGATCAAAGGTTCAAAACGAATCCCAACATTCCAACCGGCTAACTGCAGCTTTTTCATCGCTTCAATGCGATGAGAAAGCGAAGGTGTTTTATCTTCCAGTGCTTGGGTAATATTCTCCGGAGATAAACTAAAAGCGATCACACAATTTGGAATAGGTTCAGCTTTAAGTAGTGAACGAATTTGGGTGCTTTTGGTTCGAAACTCAAGATGTGCGAGAGGTTGTTGACGAAAGAATGGTAAAATATATTCAGCAAAGTTTGTTACCGGGTCTAATGCTAGACTATCGCAATCATAACCTGAATAGAACCAAACTTTTTCGCCATTATGAATAGATAGTTTTTTATTTATTTCGTTAGAAAAATCTTCATAGTTTACAAAAAGAACATAGTGAGCTGACCGATACATTCCTTGTAAAAAACAATAGCGACAGTCATATATACAGTTGAGCATATGAGAAAAGTAGTAATTGTTATCGCCGCCAATACCATAACTATCAGGCGCTTCCAATACAAAACCCTGATGCTTTTTTGCGAGAATTAAAGAAGGCTGTTTCTTCTGCAAACGGAAGTTTTGTGATTTACGATTGAACACTTCAGTATAGCGATCACATTCAATCAATGTGGCCTTTGGAAACCTGGCGAGAACTTCTTTCGTAACAGCGTGCTGACGGATTTCACTCTCAATGTAAATAGTAGAAATCATGATTGAAAATAAATCGATTGAGAGCTGATTATTTTATCTAAATGTTGAATTATTTTTTGACTCGATGATGAATTAATAACTTCTGATAGGTTAATGGATGTTTTAGGATTTAATAATTTAATCTGTCTTAAACGAGCTTTAACTAGCAACTGCTCCGAGTGAGTTAGTCTTACTTGATCATTAATTTTATCAAACAGTTCGGGTATCTGGTTAACGGTTTCTAGCGCGTTACTTACCTCTAATAAATGATTAGTTAAGCTACTAATATCGCGCATATTGTTTTCAACCATTTCTGTCACTTCATGTTTTTGGAATTTTCTAACAGGCGATTGTTTATTATCAGAAACAACTTTGTAACACTGGACCAGTTCACCACTACTAAACCGGCTTGCCGTTGCATAAAAGGCGGCTGCTTCCATATCAACCCCACCTTGTTGATGATACTCGCTGTCAGGCTGGTCAACCGTATGTAATTGATCAGTTATACAAGAAGGGGTGAATGTTATCGGTGGATAATAGGTTTTCTGTGTCGAGCAATCAATGATTTTGTTGGCAATAAATCCTGCTCCTAACTCAAGATCAGAATGTCCTGCAATACCTATATTTAACCATGCCGAGTGAGACCTTAAATTTGTTAAAGCATGGATAAACCCAACTGCACTAGCTGCCGCAGTTTTACCTAAGCCCGATACGATTAAAGTTATCTGATCATTTTTATAGATCTGAAATGCATTTATTTCTGTTTGTTTCTTAAGGTTGTATTTCGAAACAATGGGAGCTCCCTCACAAGGTAGTGCTGTGAGTATGATTAACATTCTGTCGGTATCCTTGAGTTTAAAACTCTAATTGATCTTTCTTTTAATCTTTATTTGGTACCGATAATACCGGAATGGTGGAGCTTCTAACGACTCTTTCTGCAACGCTTCCTAACAGCATATGAGAAAGCCCTGTACGGCCGTGAGTACCAACAATTATCAGGTCGGCATTTATTTCCTTAGCGGTATGAATTATTTCTACGTAGGGTACACCCTCGACTAAAGTTGTATTAATAATATTCAACGCATCATCCGTATATTTTTTCTTTAATTTAGCTAATTGAGATTCTAATCGTTCGACATAGCCTTCTTGAATGGATAGATCAATTGGGGTGGCAAGATCAGCCTCAGGCAAGCTAAAAGAAGGATATTGATAAACATGGACGAGGTGTATCTTTGCATTGAGCTCTGTTGCGAGTTCGATTGCAGTTTCTAATGCGTGGGTCGAGGTGGTTGAGAAGTCAACAGGGCAGAGTATCAGTTTGAAGTTAATCATAAAAACTCCTCTAATTATGAAAGAATAAACTTATCATTAGTTTAGCAAACATAATAAAGTTTTTACTAATAAATATAAAGGGTTATGACTCTATAACATTTAACGCTTAATAGCTGGATTAAAGAGCTTCACCTGTTTGAATTTGAAGACGGAAATCAATAGCATCCCGGTAACAAACCCACCAATATGCGCCCACCAAGCGACACCACCTTCGCCGGAAACGACAGTCGTACTGCTAAAAAGCTGCATTGCAAACCAAATCCCTAAGACAAACATCGCAGGAATACGAAAAGTAAGAGGAATAATGATGGGAACGACGACCAGGACTTTTGCATGTGGATGTAGCAATAAATAAGCACCTAAGATACCAGACACTGCACCACTTGCACCGATCATCGGGATAGCCGAGCTAGGCTCAATTAATGCTTGGCTAAGGGCTGCGGCAGCGCCACAGATAAGATAAAAAAGAATGAAGCGAGTATGTCCCATACTGTCTTCAACATTGTTACCGAAGATCCACAGATAAAGCATATTACCAGCAAGATGCATAAAGCCGCCGTGCATAAACATAGAGGTTATGACGGTCACTTCCGCAGGAACGATATAAAGTTCTGTTGATAGCTGAGAGTGATCGAAGAGCACAGCAGGGATCATGCCGAGTGAATAAACGATCATATTACCAAGCTCTTCACCAAGCGTGATTTGCCATAGGTAAACGAGGATACAAATAACGATTAATCCTATCGTGACAAAAGGATTAATCGTGGTGGGATTATCATCGTGTAAAGGGAACATTCGGACAGCCTTGAACTAGAGAGGTTTAAGTTCTATAGAGGTCGTTTATTTACCTTGGTTCAAAATGGCTAACTTTCTAGCATTACTCAACCAAGAATTTCACGAACAGCTTTGCAGGTGTCGCTGGCTTCGAGCCTAACTAGACCGAGATTACCATTAGCTGGGGCACGAACCGCAAGCACACCTTCACTGCCTACTTTATAAAGTAGCAATAAGCCTTCTTCACCTTTAACCATTGTCTCAGTGACTTCACCCAAGGTCGCATTTTGTGCTATCCGAGCACCTAAACCTGAAGCCGCGGCACCAACGGCTGCGATACGTGCACCTTCATCATCGGGAAAATCAGATGCGATCGACAAACCATCAGTGCTTGCCACCATTACACCCGTAATATCAGGTACGTTTTGACGTAAATCATCGATCAGTTTCTCTAGTTGTTCTTGTTTTGTCATCAGCTTATTCCTTTGCTTTTATTAAATCATACTGAGTTGATTAAGAAGTTTTGGTCAAATTAGACCAGAGTGAGTTTATCAAGCCAGATTTTTTGTGTGGTGATATTTCCCTGATAATTTCTGACTCAATAGTATTATCGTCTTCAATAACATTGAGATCTTCATCTTTAGCAGACATTTCAACTTTCTCGTCATGAGTAATGTCTTCATTGCGTAGTAATTGAATCGCATCGCAAGCGTTACAAAAATCAATAATCGTTTTTGTGTCGATATTAATATCATTGTTGATCGCTTCAAGATTCTTATGATTATTAACCAGAAACTCTGCTGTAGTCACGTGATCAGCTGTATGTGGGATCATCCCAAAATAGGGCATATGCACTAAATGGAAAGGTTTTTCGCTGTCGAGATTTTCTAACAACCGACCTTCCGAACCGAATAATGCGGCTGTAAATAGTAATTTCCATAATGATTGCGGTAAACGACCACTAAATAACTCGTCTTTAATGTCATTATCAAGGATATCTAGGGTAAATGATTCAGCAGGTTCGCGGAACATTTCAGGATAACTATCGAGCTCTTCAGTAAAAATAAACCAACCGTTGTCAGGGAAGATCCTTAGAACTGGGTAGTTTGCGTGGCTGATTTGGGTTGTTTTGCCACTTTCGATACTATTAAAAATCAGTCCTAGCAATTGGGTTTTCGCAACAAAAGTTTGGTTGCTTGGTTTTTGTTGAACAAAATTATTGCTTGATATTACTTCAGAGGTAAGCGGTTCAGTTTCAAATTCTTCGACTTCATCTTCAGATAGCCAATCAATTTTATGTTTAGTTATTTCATCGGTGTTTATTTTTTTGACATCAGCCTCGTTTGAAACTTCCTGTGCAATTTTTTCGGTCTGTTCGATTACTTGTGTATTATTCACCTCAACTAAACCTTCCCGCTCAGTAGAATCTTCTAAATTTACAATAGGGGCCGCTTTGACGCGTTTTCGAGAGTTTAGTTCTGCTTCTAGTTTCTTCAGGAGTGACGTAATACTTTTGTATGAGAGAGGAGAAACAAGTGTAAGCCCGTTTATTTTATGCTCAGCAGAATTTGTGTAGGGAATAACTAAAGCGCCAGTTTGACTAGGCTCTTGTTGCAGAATGGCTTGTCCTTCAGGCGTTTCCGTATTAGCAATAATCACTTGGGCTGTTGCTTGTTCACTAACAATTTGCCAGCGGCCGGTTTCGATCCCCGCCGCGAGATCTATTGTTGTTTCTAGTAATGCATGTTCACGGCTTTCAAGGCCTACCGCTGCAATTTTCCATATCGCCATAAAGTTTTAGCTCGCTGTCACAATGTTATGAAATTCATAAAGAATCCTAAAATTCCGTAGCACTATCTATACCATGTTGCGTCAAACAACTTCAATCATTGAATAGTAAACTTGTGATGCTGTATGTGAAAGAAGGACGGTTTGGGAGATTTTCATGCTTTTCTGAGCAATACGTAAACGGCACCAGTCCCTCCATCATTTTGTCGGGCTGAGCAAAAAGCCAAGACCTCATTACGTTGACGCAGCCAATTGTTGACCTTGTTTTTGATCACGGGTTGTCCGTTTTTTGAACCACGGCCTTTACCGTGAATAATTCTAATGCACCGAATATCCTCAAATTTACATTGAAATAGAAAGTTTGCTAGGTTCTCCCTAGCCATGGTTACTGTCATGCCATGCAGATCGAGCTCGCGTTGAATTTTGATCAAACCTTTTCGTAGTTTTCTAAAGTCTGCTTTGGAAACACCTGGTTGGAAAAAATGTAGTTCATCACCTGTTTCGAGGCTGGCGGCTTCAAAGTCTTCTGAAAACATGTCATCAATAATTTGCAGCTCTTGAGTCGAAGCATCATTAGGTTTTATTACGGCTTTACCACGAGCAGGTTTAATTCCATCAAACTTTATCTGTTTATCGACGCTGACAGATTGTCGAAAAAGATTGAGGTCATCATCCTTCATAAGGTATTTTTTCTATAAGGAAATAGTAACTATCAAGCCGCATTTTATTCTTTGTCGATCTTCGGGGCAAGTTAGAGTGGCAATAGGGGTAAAAGTTTAATAAAGATCAGAGAACTTACTCATCAGCCAGCTAGGCACTTAGCTGATGAGTAGTGATGAATTATTGAAGAATTAACAATTCACCTTGACCTTTAATACTTAAATCACCCACATAACGAGTGACCCAAGATGAATTTTCTTTAAGGTTCTTCAAGCGTTGGTTAGAGTTTGCTAGCGAGTTAAAGATCAGCTTTAAGAAAGCCAATTCAAAAGAGCCACATTCGTTAAATGTTGCTGGCATGCTCGTGGGTTGATCGGAGAGGATAATAGTCCCACGTTTCATTCCAAAGCCAGTATTGCTGCCCGCTTGTCCACAGATCATGATGGTTCCCGCAATCATGCGTGAACCTGTGTAATCGGCGGTGTTACCTTCAACCACGATCATACCGCGACGCATTTTATCGCCCGTACGTTCTCCAGTATCACCAAAGACATGAATAGTCCCACCACGTAAGCCGTGTGATTGACCGGGTAAAGCGCCACCGAGGAATTTTCGTGCATTTTTTTGTACTTCTATTCTGCCGTCACGCATTCCCGTTCCGACCCAATCGCCAGCATTGCCTTTGATCGTGAGTTCGCCACCATTCATATCTTGGCCAGCTCGGTCTCCAACGGAACCACGGACTTCAATCGAACCTTGGTTCATATTCCGACCAATGCTATCAAACAAATCTACCGCTTTTTTGAAGATTATTTTTTGAGTATCTTCGCCACCGATGTCGAATAGTTTTTCGACGGTTAGTTTTTTGTTTCCTACCGCGATTTTTATTTTAGCGATTTTTTCCAGCGGCTTGCCTTCAAGTTGATTTGGGATCAACGCGGATAAATCGATACGTTGGATAAGTTTTTCTTTCAATGTGAAAGTTAATGGTTTGATCATTTTATTTTGACTCATTTTTCATTCTCACTTAAGAATTTTTCGTAAATGAAAATGGTGAGGGCCGAGATTACCGCCATAGTTACCAGCACTAATTCGCTTGATGCCTTTTTTGCTACCTAATGAGCAAGCAGCTAAAACTCCAACACGTGTGGCTTCACTGATCGCTTCTTGTGAAAGACCGTCGATGACGATCTCCATCACTGAACCGATGCTGCTATCCAATTCAGATTTCACTTGGCCTTTTAGAGTGGGACAAAATGCATCGTTGGTTGAAGCTGGAAGTGTTGGATACTTTGATCCAACTTTTGAACCGGATCGAACAACGCCGCCAGGGAAGGGCATGATCACATCAGGTATCTTCTTCATGGCGACAATGGCTTTTTCACAAGCCTTGAGGGCGACCTCTTGATTTTCTGCCAATACTAAAAAGTTACCACCACCAATCGCTTTCGTCATATGGGTACTTTCTTCGACCAGAAACTCGCCATCCATCGCAGGAATACGCCAATAGCGCACGCCGTCAATTTTTTTCGCAATTTGATGACCATCACCGAAGTAGCGAAGGTTTTTACCCAAAGCTAGCTTCTCACCTTCATGCATGCCGCTGAAACAAGCACTGGTCGGAGAGGTGAGAACACACTGACCAACTCGGTTTTGGATCTGCTTGATCATTTCTTTTTTGCTCATAGTAAATAGCAAAACTGAAAGTCCAGGACGTCCATCAGGCGTTTCAGAAGGTTTAAGCTCTTTCTCAATGGAAGATTCACAACCACAAGCAATAACCGAAGTTGCAAAACCTGTCATCGCGTTAGCTGAGTGATAAGCCCATTTTAAATTTAGCGCGGTGATAATGATCCGCGTTGCTTTCATTGGGAAAGCTTCTGCGAAGGTATCATCAATCGTTACACCATTAATTTTCATGCGTTGGTGTCCTCCCGTGAGCAGTGATGCTGGGTAATACTACCGCGTCCCTCATCAATAATTTCGTCGTCCGAGACAACGATATTGTCTAATGCAACGGTGTGGTATTTTTTGTAGAATTCGTCGAGTGATTTCTCAATACTCTTGTCATAATCAGGTTTGATCACATGGGTTGTGCCTTGCGTAACCTTGACTATTTTGCCATTTTTAGCAACCAGCTCACCGTCTTTAAAGACGTACTCTGGTTTTTCGAACATCTTCTCTTTGTTATCGATTTCTTTATAGACAGCAATATCCGCTGCTGCGCCGACACCAAGTTGCCCTCGATCGGTCAGACCAAGGCTTTTCGCAGGAGCCGCCCGAGTCATTATGGCAATTTCATATAAGGAATATTCACGTTCAATTGATCCGAGAACGGTCATGTCAGCAGCTTCTTTATTGACGGTGTGCAACATGTCATTTCGGAATGAACGATCCATTAGTAGTCGGATCAAATGAGGGTATGAAGTAAAAGGTGCACCATTTGGATGATCTGTCGTTAAGAATACCCGCCAAGGATCATCAACCATCAAGAAGGTTTCTAAACCAATCGCCCATTGCAACGCATTAACAAAACTCTTATCGGTATATTTAAACGGAACAACACCACAGCCGTTGTCACATTCGATATCCATTACAACCCACTTGTTCGGGCTGCCATGTGAATGTCCAGCGTATTGCCGCATTGTGTCACCAGAAGCGGTAACCGTTTGGTTGAACATGATCTGACCAACGTCGATGGAAATATTTTTATGGCTATTCACCATCTCAGCAATTCGTGCTGCGCCAGAAGAGAAGTTTTTATCACCTTCAGTCGCAAAACTATGGAACTGAATATGCGTCATGTGCATAGGCAGACCTTCCATGCCACGGATCGTATCGAGTGTTGTTTCGACATTACCCGGAACACCTAAATTACAACCATGTACATGAAGAGGGTGCTGCACTTTTAGATCAACTAAGGATCGAGAAAGTGTTTTTAACACATCACGCGGCGTGATCTGATAGTGAGTATGTTTTTCATCCAAGTCGAGCTGACGCTGGTTGAATTTAAACGCACTGATGCCACCCGGGTTTACCACTTTAACCGCCATCGCTTGGAAGTTAGAGATTGTCCAGCCTACATAGTCATTCATGACCTCCTGTTCAACACCCTGCGCCATCATGCGCATAAACATGTCATCGTTACCGAGCATGACATAAGCCCCTTTGTCGATGATCGGTGTGTCAGCCATTTCCATGTGGGCTTGTCGAGCATTGGCCTGCAACATGGCGGGCTCAAAACCAGCGGTGTAACCCATTTCGACATAACGATAGCCTGCCGTCAGCGTTGAGGGTGCAGCATGACCACAACCCGCTCGCGTTAATGGCGTACGACTGACTAAATCTTGCTCGTGATCTTCGGGCAACATCATGCGTGCGATATTCACTTTGCCGCCGCCGATATGCGTATGAGGATCGATTCCACCAGCCATGACGACACGACCTTTTACATCGTATGTTTTATGAATGGTTTCATCTTTAGACGGCTTATCAACGATGCGCCCATTACGAATGAAAATATCTTTAATCTGGCCGTTGACCCCATGCATGGGATCATAAACTTTGCCACCTGCTAATTTGATCAGCATAATGATTCCTATAATGTTTAAAGTTTTTGATAAATTTTTTCGAAGATATGCGCCACACTTGGTAGGCCAATATCGCGTATTTTTTTCATAGGAAGTGAGACGACAGCATCCACTCGAACCATCAGACCTTTATGATCAATCCCGGGTGTCCCAGCAGGAATGAAAACATCAGGAGTGGTTTTTAACTTCATGCTGGGTTCACCAATAACGATCGTCGGGATCTTGGTTTCAGGTGGAAGTTTATTCGACGAGATGGTGGATACCCAGACCAAAGCATCGGCTTGATCTGAAGATAAAATTTCTTCGGTACTAAAGCGGCTTGGATTATATTCTGGATAACCTTTCGCAAAACTGACGCGAGTCGGATACCCCGTTTGCCATGTGCAGACGGCGATCGAAGTTGCCGCAGCATCTCCACCACCTAATGAAAAGCCCGCAGCTCTTTGAGTTTTTGTTAGTGTTCTAACCACATCACTGATAGCGCCAACGGCAAGCTCAGCATTGGGGAAATTTAATTTCGGTGGAGACCAAATGAAAACAGGATATTCAGCTGCGGTCACTTTATCGGCTAGCTTTTGTAAATTCGTGATCGTCGTGCCGCCGACTTTTTTCGCTTGTAACGAGGTGCCTTCGATTAATGCATTAAGCGCATTCATAATGGCTGGAATTTCTGGTATATCACAAGAAATCGTGGTTGGTTTTTTTCCATTTGGACTGATACCGGGTTTGGTGTTTAATTTCTTACCAAGGTAAACCACTTCTCTTTTTTCGCGCTCAACAAATAAGGCTTCTTCAGGCCAAATGATGCGTTCATGGAAACGTGAATGTTCAGTAGCATCGGTGCCGACAAAAATAACTAAATCTGCACGGTTTTTAATTTCGGTTAATGTAGACATAACCCAACCGTGATCACTCAGGGCAAGTATATTACGCATCACTCCTTCGCTAAGCATGTGATCGACAGTACCGCCAACCTTGTCGGCAATCTGGAGAATATTTCTATTACCAGAAACATCCGTACCTAGACCAGCAAAAAGTGTATTGTTGGATTTTTTAATAATACTCGTCGCTCTAGCAATGGCTGTATTGAGATCAACATCTTTACCATTAACTTGGGGACTTAAACTGGATGGCAACTTTCGCTCAAATCCTGCTTTTGTAATGGGACAATCAGTGTTAGTTACTTTTATTTGATTATCTGATATCGTTATTTGAAGATCGTCGGGTAGGGTTCCACAAAAAGGATTGGGAACATCTACCACATTGCTCGGTAAAGCTTTTTGATTAGTGGCTATATTCATGGCTGGTATGGTCTTAAAAATAAATTCGGTTAATCGGGAAATTATCGAAAAAAAATCGGGTGCTCTTGCAGGAGTACTCTCAAATAACTTTCAAAAATCTCATCGGAAAATTTTTATGCTGGTGGTTAGGTTGGATAACGAGGCGTTTCCAGACTGACTGATAGTTTGGCATAACGACATCCAGCATTTGAATCTTAAAATTAGCACAGATTTCACAGTGTCTCCACAAGCAGGGGAGTGAAACGCATAAAAACAACTAAATTCAATAATAAGAAGAAAAAATAAGAATAAAAGTATCTAAATTATAAAACCTTGAGAGAAAATAAAAATGACCCAATTAATACATGGATTACATTTTAAAAATATACGTGGTGACATCTTCGGCGGTGTAACGGCTGCCGTTGTTGCATTGCCGCTCGCTTTAGCCTTTGGTGTTGCCTCAGGTGCAGGTGCGATAGCAGGACTTTATGGTGCGATCATTGTCGGTTTTTTTGCTGCACTTTTTGGCGGAACACCATCGCAAGTTTCGGGCCCTACCGGTCCGATGACCGTTGTAATGACCGCGATTATTATCGACTACCTGGGTAAGTTTCCAGAGTCAGGTATGGCGATCGCATTTACCGTTGTAGTGATGGGTGGACTACTACAAATTTTAATGGGTGTTTTGAAACTGGGCCGTTATATTAATCTCGTTCCTTTTCCTGTGTTGTCAGGTTTTATGAGTGGTATTGGTGTCATCATCATCATTTTACAACTAGCTCCTTTAGTCGGGCATACGACCACGAAAGAGGGCATTTTTGCAGCCTTTCAAAATCTGCCAGGAGTACTTTCATCACCTGTCATCGATGCAGCAATTTTAGGCATGATTACCCTTTTCATTGTTTACCTCTGGCCACCAAAGTTGAATAAATTGTTTCCATCACAGCTGCTCGCTTTAATCGTTGGCACGGCACTTTATATGATTTTCTTTCGAGGAGGTGATGCTAAGGTTTTAGGTGTGATCCCAACGGGGATACCGGCGTTACATATGCCTTCTTTTAATGTTGAACTTTTGGTTGATATGTTTAAATCAGCATTTGTTTTGTCAACATTAGGTGCGATTGATTCCTTATTGACATCACTTGTAGCGGACAACAAAACGCGAACACATCACGACTCAGATCGCGAATTAATCGGGCAAGGTATTGGTAATACGATTGCTGGACTATTTTGGGGATTGCCTGGCGCCGGCGCGACGATGAGAACGGTGGTTAATATACGTGCAGGTGGGGAGACACCGACCTCAGGAATGCTACATTCTTTGCTACTGCTTGCCATCGTTTTAGGGGCCGGTTCCTTAGCTGAAAATATCCCGCATGCCGTTCTCGCAGGAATACTAATTAAGGTCGGTATCGATATTATAGATTGGGAATATTTAAAAAGAACCATGACAGCACCACGAGTGGATGTTGTCATTATGATGGTTGTCTTATTGATTACGGTCTTTATCGATTTGATCACCGCGGTTGGTGTGGGTGTTGTTGCGGCCAGTTTGATCTTGGTGCAACGCTTGACCAATCTACAACTTGAACAAGTAAAACTGATCACCGAACCTGGTGAAGAAGCTCCTTTGTCAGTAGAAGAAGCTGAAATAATGGCAGACCTCAAAGGGAAAGTGCTACTGTTTCACCTCTCTGGACCGATCAGTTTTGGCGCCGCGAAGGGAATGACACGACAATTGTCAGGTGTTGAAGAATATAAAATCATGCTCCTAGACATGTCTGATGTACATATGATCGACACAACATCGTGCAAGGCGATTGAAGATATTATTCATGACCAATTAGCTACTGATCGAGAAATTTATCTGATCGGATTCAATGATAACGTCTATGATGTATTAAAAAGAATGGATGTATTGCAACTATTAGACAAAACACATGTGGTTTGGAGCCGGATTGAAGCATTACGTTCCGCACAATTAAAACTTCAGGCGACTTAAAAGATGCAAATATTTAACGACTATTTTATAGGTAATAAATTGAAAGGATTAGGCCCGTTTTGAGTCAGATAGGAAAAGCAGTCACAGTCACAGCACCCGCGCGAATTCATCTTGGGTTTATGGATATGAACGGTGAGTTAGGACGAAATTTTGGTGGCTTAGGACTAACCTTAGCTGGCTTTAATACGCGGTTAACCGTTAGCGCTAGTGATGAAATTACGGCCACGGGTCCCTCATCAAAACGTGCAATGAAATACGCAAAGTTATTACTCGAAAAATATGCACCTGATCGCAGCGTCAATATTGAGATCCATGAGGCTATACCTTCGCATGCAGGGTTGGGATCTGGTACTCAAATGGGGCTGGCGGTTTGTTCAGCCATCGCTCATTTATTTGATTTAGATATCGATATTACAGCGATTGCGAAGTTGACTGATCGTGGCGCACGTTCAGGAATTGGTGTCGGTGCGTTTCAGCAGGGTGGTTTTATTGTCGATGGTGGTCGTGGTGGTAAAACGATAGTACCTCCGGTTATTTGTAGGATGGCTTTTCCAGAACAATGGCGACTAATCTTGATTTTTGATAATCAAAAGATCGGACTTAATGGTTCATCAGAAAAGTCAGCGTTTAAAAAGCTACCTCCAATGGACCCGGGTATTTCGGGCAATCTTTGCCGAACCGTTTTGATGCGTGTATTGCCAGCGTTAGTTGAGTCAAATATCCAAGACTTTGGAAAAGGCATCACACATGTTCAGCAGATGGTTGGAGATTATTTTGCCAATTACCAAGGGGGCCGGTTTAGTAGTAATTTGGTTGCTGATGCTTTGAGCTGGATGGAAGATCAGGGGATCACTGGTATAGGACAGAGCTCTTGGGGGCCTACAGGTTTCGCACTGGTTGAAAATGAGGTGGAAGCAAATCGTTTGGTAAAAAAAGCCACTAAAGCTAGTAATAAAGAGTTAATTTTTGAAGTATGTCAGGCATCTAACAAAGGTGCTTCTATTGAAATTTCGAGCAACGAAGCGTAAGCGAGTTGATTAAGGAAAAAAATATGAAAAATGCTCCCTACTTATTACATATGTTTAACCCGACGAAAAATGTCAGTCCGTTTGATGTAAACATGGCTTATGAGGCCGATTTTGATCGCGTTATCCCTTACACCAGTGTCGAATTAGAAGATATTCATGGTTTGACTCAAGACACTATATTTTCACGTGGCCCTGCGGGTGTAAAACGAACCAGTATTTTTATTGGAGGCAGAGATTTTTCTCTAGCTCTAGACATGCTCAAGCGTGCAAAAGCAGCGATGGTGCCACCTTTCGAGGTCTCTGTATTTGCTGACCCAAGTGGCGCGATAACCACCGCAGCCGCTATTGTCGCGACGATAGAACGCTGGGTCGATAAACAAGGTTATGGAAGTTTGGAAGGTAAAAAACTTAGCGTTATCGGCACTGGCCCTGTTGGTGTTTGTGCAGGCGTTTTGGCTGCAAAATGTGGTGCAAATGTTTCTTTGGTTAGTTATCTCGGACCCGAAGTAGGACAGGAAATTGCTGATGAATATAACCTGAAGTTTGCGGTCGATATGAAAGGTGTGGGCAGCCGCACTGACGATGAAATTGCTTATTTCTTAAATACTGCAGATATCGTTATTGGTGCTGCTAAAGCGGGTATCCGTATTTTACGTACGGATCAATTACAGAAGGCTGAAAACTTGATCGTGGCAGCGGATGTCAATGCGGTTCCGCCTTTGGGGATCGAAGGTGTAGCAATAAATGATATGGGCAAGGTTATTGATGCTACACCTAAAAAAGCGGTTGGAATTGGTGCATTAGCGATTGGTGACATCAAATATAAAGTTCACTATAACTTATTCAAAATGATGGTTGAAGAGAAAGATAGTCCAATCTATATCGATCATGATGAGTCTTTTAAAGTAGCAAGACAGGTTGCAGCTGAACGTATCAAATGATCAATACCTGATCTTAGGTCAGTCTGGTCGAATGTTGGCTAGATCGGCTTATGATGCTGGATTTAACGTCGCTGTTATTGATCAGTATGGTGATCAAGATACACATCGTTACGCTCAGGTAGTTAAAACATTATCTGAGTTTAGCGATGCTTTAATTTTTCGTAATATTGAACAGTTATTTCTAACCTTCCCTTTTGAAGGCATTATTTTAGCTAGTGGTTTTGAATCAAGGACCGATCTAGTTGCAGAGTTGGAACAGCGTTGGATTATTTTCGGCCCTTCAGCAGCGAGTATTTCTTTTGCTAAGCAACCGCTACACCTAGCCAAACTACTTACTGACAATGATATTTCATTTCCAATTACACAATTGGAGGCTCCTCAATCAGATCAATGGCTTGTTAAGGAGAAGGGCGGCAGTGGTGGTGATCATGTTGAATGGTTCAACAGGCAGGAGAAATATTCTGAAGACAGTTACTATCAAAAATTTCAATCTGGGGTCACTGGATCAGTTCTTTTTCTAGCAACATTCGAAGATGCACAGATTGTTGGCTATAGCCGGACTTGGAGCGTCGGTGAGCATTCTTTTCGTTATTCAGGGGCTGTAGGCTGGAATAACATTGAACAGCAGGCAGAGTTGGCTAGAGTGGTTAAGACAATAAGTCGTTTGTTTAAACTCGTTGGATTGTGTGGGATCGACTTTATTTTGGATGACCAAGGCGGGATCCATATCCTCGAAATCAACCCCAGGCCCGTGTCAACAATGGATTTACACGACAATAACCCATTAAATTTGTTTAAAGCACACCTCAATGCATGTCATCAAAACCTTGAAAATTTTGTGCTTGATCAAGCTATTTATTATGCTAAAACAATACTTTATGCAGATAGGGATTTGTCTATAAATATTAGAAAGTGGCCGAAATGGGTTGCAGATATGCCACAATACGACGAGAATATAGAAATGGGTGCACCAATCTGCACCGTTTATGCTGAAGCCTCAGGCGCTAACCACGCTAGAAAACTAGTGCATGACAGAGAAATAAAAATAAAAGAGTTATTAGGCCTTTTGTAGGACTGATAGCACTAAAAGGCTTCAGCGCGAGTATGATTTTGTTCAATATTATTAAGCTAGGGTAAAAGGAGATTCCTTTTGCCTAAGTTTTAACTGATCAGCCAAGAACTGATCACTATCAACAAAAAACTAACGATCGCTCTCGAGTCTTTATTTAATATTTAAAAAAGTAAAGAGGGAGTCATGTCTCAACAATTCAAACCTAGCGTTAATCAATTAGCTGCCCCGATAGTAAAAAAAATGATTGATAATGCTCAAGCTCTGCGTGTCTGTGTCGAAAAATTATCAAATGGTACTACCATTATCGATGCTGGTGTTAATGTTCCTGGAGGTCTTGAGGCGGGTCGTTTGATTAGCGAAATTTGTCTAGGCGGATTAGGGACCGTTACGTTCAATTCCACAAATAACTTTAATAAATGGCGCACTAACGTTGATGTTCATACATCAAACCCAGTTCTCGCTTGTTTGGCCAGCCAATATGCGGGTTGGAGCTTGACTCACGGTGAAGGCAAAGAAAAGTTCATGGCGTTAGGTTCAGGCCCTGCGCGGGCGTTAGGTAGCAACGAGCCTCTTTTTGAAGCGTTAGCTTATCGAGATGAAAGTGAAACTGCCATAATGGTGATCGAGGTTGATAAAAAACCTCCTGTTGAGTTGGCTGATGACATTGCTCAACGCTGTCATGTTAACGCCGACAACTTAACGATTATTCTGACACCAACTTCAAGTTTAGCAGGAGGGGTTCAAATCGTCGCACGTTCATTAGAAACATCCTTACATAAAGCACATGAGCTACATTTTCCATTAGAAAAAATCATAGATGGTTTTGCCACAGCGCCGGTATCACCACCACATTCAGATTTTGTAAAAGCGATGGGGCGTACCAATGATTCAATCCTCTTCGGTGGAGAAGTTCATTTGTATGTCGATGCTGAAAATGATGAAACCGAAGAGCTTGCGAAGAATTTACCGAGTAGTTCGTCTAAAGATTATGGCAAACCTTTCGCTGATATTTTTAAAGATTCAGGATATGATTTTTATAAAATTGATCCCATGTTATTCAGCCCTGCTAAAGTTACAGTAACTACTGTAAAAACAGGCAAGAGTTTTTATGCTGGGAAATTGGATGAAAAACTACTTGATCAATCTTTTAGTTAATATGATTTAGATCGAAAAGTTAAAAAAATTAAAGATTAATAACTTGTCGCTAAAAGAGAACATTGTTTATGATATAAACTCTCTATTGTATGATTTAGTGAAAAAATATAAATAATCTATGACGCTCCCAAATCAGATCGCCATAATTACAGATGATCCTGGCTGGCATGGCCGCCAATTAAAATCAGCGTTCACAAAGCGAGGTTTTGAGAGTGGTTTTGTTTCGTTAGTCGATTGTCATCTTGCTATTCGAGGGCAAAACTCTGCTCATGAAACGGCCATTGTAATCCCCGGGTTTTCAGCTGAAAATCTGGCAGGAGTTTTTGTGCGTGGTGTTCCCGGAGGAAGCCTAGAACAAGTCATATTGCGATTAGATATTCTTCACTTACTCTATGACACAGGAATGATTGTTTATAACAACGGTCGAGCAATCGAACGAACGGTTGATAAAGCCATGACAAGTTTTTTATTAAATTTTCATGGAATACCAACTCCAGATACATGGGTTTGTGAATCAAGGGATCAAGTCCGTTCAACTATATTGGAGCAGACTTACAAGGGTAATGTTTTAGTTATGAAACCCTTGTTTGGTTCACAAGGTATTGGCTTGATAAAGATCGAAAGCATAGAAGATTTACCTGATGACTTTGAGCTGTATGGTGATGTCTTTTATATACAAAAGTATATTGATAAAACAGCTGATAAACATCATGACTGGCGAGTTTACGTTATCAATGGTCGTGCTGAGGCAATGATGCTACGCTCGGGTGAACATTGGATTACTAATCGGTCACAAGGCGCTACCTGTGAGTTTATGAGACATGATCCACAATTAGCTA
The DNA here is from genome assembly GCA_913058255.1 of uncultured Pseudomonadota bacterium. Taxonomy (GTDB): domain Bacteria; phylum Pseudomonadota; class Gammaproteobacteria; order CAJXQU01; family CAJXQU01; genus CAJXQU01. The sequence continues at coordinate 119,334 of CAJXQU010000006.1, forward strand.
AATTGGCAGAGGCAGCAGTAAAGGCTGTTGATATAGACTATGCAGGCGTTGATTTGATGCAAGATGAGCAAGGTCATTATTTGGTGACAGAGGTCAATAGCGTACCCGCTTGGTGGGGATTACAAAAAGTTTGTGACTTTAATATTGCAGAACGTATGTCCGATCATTTTCTTTCGAAAGTAGCATCCTCACTAAAAATTGAAGTTCTAAAATGACAGATAGATCAAAAAAAATCTCCGAAATAGTTACACAGTCAGTCTATAAAAGCTGCATAACTGAGATCAATGCATTTAAGCCAGGTAATGTCAGTATTCATTCTGCAGGGCATGGCATGGAAGCGAAGGATTTTATTCGTAGCGCTGAACTAATAAGCCCAGTAATGGGTATGCCCGATTTATCTGTCGGAGAACGTATTTTACAAAGCGTTCAGTTAACGATGTCGCAGGTTGGCTGTAATACGAATTTAGGTATTATTCTTCTTGCCGCACCATTAGCGCAAGCTGCCTTTGTAAAAAAAGAAAGTGAGTTTATTCAACAAACAATTTTTAGCATTTTGAATAATCTTTCTGTTAATGATGCGACGTTAACTTTTGAAGCTATTGAGTTAGCAAATCCTGGTGGGTTAGGTAGTGCTGAATCTCATGATGTACGAAAACCTGCAACTGTAAATTTATTAGAGGCAATGCAAGCCGCACAAGAACGTGACCGAATTGCTTGGCAATACTCTCATGGTTTTAAGGATGTTTTTGAAAGCGGTATAAGTGCTCTTCGAATGCAGCTTTTACGATGGAAAAATATCGACAAAAGATTGGAATGGTCAACGGTCGCGTGTTACTTAAACTTCCTATCAAAATTCCCTGACAGTCATATTGTGCGTAAGCATGGAATAGAGAAAGCAGAACAGGTTTCTGAGCATGCAAAAAAAATAGAAAAAATGTTTTTATCAGGTGCTGATCCGACGGTTGCAAAAGCCCAATTGCAGGACTATGATGACACTCTTAAACGGGAAGGTATTAATCCTGGGACTAGCGCTGATTTAACTGTTGCCAGTTTAATTGCGTTATCTTTGGAAGCTCTCTTGTGAATAGTATTTCTAATACGCCGCTACTTTGCGGTTTCTATTAACGGATGAGGAAACTCGTCAATAAATTTTAAGGTGACAAGCGATGTCAATATTCAGAGGACTCGTCGAAGAATCATCTACAACAAATTCTACTTCAACTCTAAAAACAGGAGATAAAACAATGGCAGTTATTGACCGAGTATTGGTTGGTGAATCTTTGGTAGGCGACGGTAACGAGGTTGCACATATTGATTTAATCATGGGCCCACGTGGTTCAGCAGCAGAAACAGCATTTTGTAATGCACTGACAAACAACAAAGATGGTTTCAGCACACTGCTAGCAGTTGTTGCACCCAACCTTGCTGCTAAACCAAGCACTATTATGTTCAACAAAGTTACTATCAAAGGCGCTAAGCAAGCAGTACAAATGTTTGGCCCAGCACAACGTGGCGTTGCCATGGCTGTTACAGATTGTGTTGAAGACGGCACAATTCCAGCTGACGAAGCTGATGACATCTTCATTTCTGTTGGTGTTTTCATCCATTGGGAAGCTGAAGACGATGCTAAAATCCAAGAATACAACTACGAAGCTGTTAAAGAGTCTATCAAACGTGCGATTGCACGTGAGCCAAAAGCTCGTGACGTTGTAGCAAATAAAGCAACGGAACATCCGTTTGCTGCAAACTCTTAATTTTTATTTAGCTGGTGTTATTCGTTAAGCCAGCGAAATAGATTAAGATAGAAATGCCTCGGCTTGCCGGGGTATTTTTTTGTTTAAAACTTGCTTGAAATTAATTTTTATCATCATTTTTCGAAAGTCAGCTTACCATTGTGCAGTGCACTAGCGATTAATGCTCCACCAGTAGCAGAATCTTTTAGGCGCTCCAAATCTTTTTGATCTCTTACTCCTCCTGCAGCATAGAATATCTTTTTTGAGTGCAGTGTTTGAAATCTTGTCATCAGGCTAAAGTTTGGGCCGCTATTACTTCCAACGGAATCTAATGACATCAGGATGATTTCATTTGGCCAATGCTGAGCTTGATCTAAAATTTCTTTAGGCCCAAGTAGATGACCATCTTTGAAATCCAATGATAAGATGCTATCTGATGTTAATACCTTAAGAAGTTGGGAAATATCAGAATGGCTTTCTGTGCCGATTACGGGTTTTAAGTTTGGTATGGTTTTCCATAATGTTAGTTTATCTGATGAATCGAAACCAGCATCTACCCAAAAGGATTGATCTGGAAATTGTTGGGATAATAAATGTATAAGCCGAAAGTTATCAGGAGTATTTTTTTTGTTTTCGATAGCATCAAGATCGGCTAAATATAGAACCTTAGCTTTTGTTTTATTTATTAACGTCTTGGTAATTTCTAGGGGATTGCTAGAAGAACATAAACTTGACTGAATCGGTTGATAGTTAGAGCGCTCACCTTTTATGGCTTGTACAACCTGATTATTTTTTATGTCTAAGACTGGAATTATTTGCATATGAAGATCCTTGTTTCTGAGTTTATCACGGGCGGTGGTTTGATTGGTGAGTCATTGACGACTTCACTACTGCAAGAGGGACGCTTGATGTTAGATGCGATAGTGTCAGATCTTGGCGAAATTAATTCTGTTGAAGTTTTCATAACATTGGATCCCCGTTGCGCTATGCGTGAGATCCCAAGGAATTGTCGTTCATATATAATCAAAGAAAATTACTTTAAGTCATTGAGTGATTTCTGTCATAACGTTGATGCTGTATTACTCATTGCGCCAGAGTCTGATGGTTGTTTGGAACAGATTTCACAGCTAGTTATTGATGCTGGGAAATTACTTCTCGGCAGCTCACCTGACGTTATTAAGTTAACAGCCAGTAAATTGTTGACGGCAAAATTTTTTGTTGATAAAGGGATCTCAGTAGTAAAAACGACTCTTTTTGACGATAGTAATATAAAAGCATTTACTCAGGAAAATAATCAGGCTTGGATCGTAAAACCAGATGGTGGTGTTGGCTGTAAGGATATTTCGATCTGTTACTCCATTAATGAAATAAAAGATGCTGCAGCTAATTGTCATCAAGCGATTGTACAACCAAAAATCGAAGGTATTCCAGCAAGTATCTCTCTCTTGTGTTATCAGGGTGAATGCCTTGCTATCGGATATAATGAACAATTAATAAAGTGTGTTGAGAATAAATTAAGCTTGGTTGGTTTGAGGATAAATGCACTTCTTCATTTTCAAGAGCAGCTTGGGCTGTTGGCGAAGCAGGTTTGTGCTGCTCTTCCGGAACTTAAAGGGTATGTTGGTTTGGATGTGATCATCTCTGAAGATGACATCGTGCTGATAGAAGTGAACCCGCGAATGACAACCTCGTATGTTGGGTTGAAAGAATCAATAAATACAAATCCAGCAAAATTATTGCTCGATATGTTATTCGAAAATACGTTACCTATACTGGATAGTTCAGAATTTAAAATGATCACGGTTAATATTTAATGTATAAAAATTATTATATGGGGTGGGATATTGGTGGTGCTCATTTAAAAGTGGCTGTGCTGGATCAACAGGCGACAGTTATTCATATCGAACAAATTGAAACACCATTATGGAAGGGGATTGATGTACTTGATGAGGCTGTTGCATCGATCCCTAGAACATTTATTGATGCTGCTGTGTGGCATGGCATCACGATGACAGGTGAACTTGCAGATATTTTTCCTGATCGTATTTCAGGTGTAACAGAATTGGTTGAAAAATTCAGACAATTGTTGAGTAAAAAACAGCATGTTTATGCGGCTAATAAAGGCTGGGTTAATAGTAGTTCGATCGAAGGTTGCGAGATAGAAATAGCCTCAACGAACTGGCATGCAACAACAACATTTGTTGCGAACCAAATCGAGAGTGGGCTTCTAATTGATATAGGCTCTACCACGACTGATATTATTCCGATAATTGATCATGCCCCCGAAAGCATTGGAATGACAGACAGTGAAAGAATGCAGCAGGATGAGCTGATTTATACTGGAGTCAATCGAACACCTGTCGCCTCTGTTGTTTCACAAGTCCCTTTTGCGGGCAACTGGCAGCAAATAGCGACAGAATATTTTTCTTCTATGGCAGATATATACTGTCTGACTAGAGACATGCCTGAGAATGCGAGTTTCTCAACAGCAGATGGAGGTGGGACAAGCATGTTGGATTGTGCAAGACGATTGGCGCGTGTTGTCGGTCGAGATCTGTATGAAGCTGAGCTTTCTGCTTGGCAACAACTCGCCAGTTATATAGCAATGCAGCATAACCAGCACATCAGTCAGGCGATATATCGTGTAAAATCTCGTTACCCTGGTAGAGAAATGCCAATCGTCGGGGCCGGTGCTGGACGTTTTTTGATCCGTCTGCTTGCAGAAAGGCAAAACTATCCCTACATTGATTTTGCAGATTTTTTGCAAGGAGATGAGAGGCTAAAACAGGCCGCTGCGATCTGTGCTCCAGCAACTGCTTGTGCCGCATTACATTTATGAGAAAAATAGAAATACCATATTCAGAAGATAGTAGTTTAGCTTATGGGCATCTTGCACATTTGTCAGGCTTCATTTTTCTAGACAGTGGATATCCCAATATCAAGCTGGGTCGTTTTGATATCCTTGCTGCCGAACCATACTTAGAAATTACAACGCGTGGAAAGTTAACAGATTGCAAACAAGACGGTAAGCACTGGCAAACAAGTGATGATCCATTTCAGGTTTTACAACGATATTTAGGCGAAAAAGTTGAGTATGATCCGAACCTACCTTTTGTCGGTGGTGCATTAGGTTATTTTAGTTATGACCTTGGTCGAACAATAGAAGACTTGCCTGCTACAGCAAAAAGTGATTTAACGTTGCCAACATTAAAATTTGGTTTATACGATTGGGCTGTCGTAGTTGATCATAAAAAACAAAAGAGCTGGTTGGTGGGGCAGGGGCGAGATAAAAAAACATTTCTTCAATGGGATAAACGTTTAGAACAATTAAACCAACCGAAAGCCGCAACTATTACAAAACCTTTCAAAGTAAACTCAAATGTAAGTTCAAACTTTAGTAAAGAAAATTACGCTAAGGCTTTCGAACGAATCAAACATTACATTCATGAAGGTGACTGTTATCAGGTCAACTTAGCACAGCGTTTTGTTGCTGATGTGGCAGGTGATCCATGGGATGCTTATTTGCGATTAAGAACGATGAATCCAGCACCCTTTGCGGCCTATATGGCGGTCGATAGCATTGAAGATAATAGTTATATACTAAGCTCATCACCAGAAAGGTTTTTGTTGATCAAGGATAACTATGTGGAAACAAAACCGATCAAGGGTACACGTCCGCGAGATGAAGATCCTAAACGTGATCAAGAACTGGCTGAAGAGTTAAAGAATAGTCAAAAGGATCAGGCTGAAAATGTCATGATTGTTGATCTACTACGTAATGATATAGGTAAAAACTGTGCGGTTGGTTCTGTGTCTGTACCGAAAATATTTGAGATTGAGAGTTATAAAACAGTTCATCATTTAGTCAGCACTGTTATAGGCACTCTCGCTGAAAATAAGCACGCATTGGATCTGATCAAAGGAGCATTCCCTGGAGGTTCGATTACCGGAGCACCAAAACTTCGTGCGATGGAAATCATCGAAGAGCTGGAACCACACCGACGGAGCGTTTATTGTGGCTCGATAGGCTATATTAGTTTTGATGGACAATCAGATACTAATATAGCGATCAGAACGATGATTTGGGATCAAGATAAAATTCATTTCCAAGCGGGTGGTGGCATTGTGCTTGATTCAGAAATGGAAGCTGAGTATCAAGAAACCTATGATAAAGCAGCTGCTATGTTAAATGTTTTGCAATCTGCGCAAAGCGATTCTAGAGCTGATTAATCATGTGGGTTGTAAAGCTCGGAGGCAGTTTTTTTGATGCTCCAGAACTGATCGATTGGGTAAAGACGATCGTTCAATATGGAGCCGGTAAAATTGTCCTAGTTCCTGGTGGTGGGCCTTTTGCTGATCAAGTACGCCATGCACAAAAACAGTATCAGTTTAATGATCAAGTGGCTCATCACATGGCATTACATGCAATGGATCAGTTTGGGTTATTTTTGATCGGCATTGCTGAGTCTCATGGGCTCGAGATCATTCCTGCAAGTTCGCTGGAAGAAATTGAACAGGCTTTAATGGAACAACAAATACCTGTTTGGTTACCTTCATACCAATTAAGAACAGTGCAAGAGATTAAGAAAAATTGGGATGTTACGTCCGATAGTTTGTCAGCTTGGTTAGCTAGACAATTGAATTCGGAACAACTTATTTTGATCAAAAGGGTTCATGTGGATTTAAAGATGACTCTTGCAGAACTTCAAAGGCATAATCTTGTTGATAGTGCATTTAAAGATTTTCTTGAGAAGGTTAATTTCAAAACGATTTACTTTTCATCTAATCAACAGTTAGCGCTGAAAGAAATGTTGATAACTTATCATAGTAAGCCCTGAACATAATTGACACCTAGGTTAGGTGTATTATATTTTAATAAATCTCATTGATATTTAGGTCGATAAGATATCTAACACTTTATATTCATCGATCAATCAGTATTGATCTGATTTTTGAGCGAGTTTTACAAGGTAAGGTTGTCGATAAAATGATCAATCCGTGATTGACTGGCTTCATCGAAATATAAAAAGCTTAAACCGATACGCATATTTTCATCATCGGCTTGAATACTTTCGTTAAGGGAGCAATGGATACCACACTCTTCAAGTGTGTTCATATATGGGAGCGCAATTTTTACTTCAAAGCTAGTTTTATGTGTGTCAACGAGATTATCTTTAGAGTGCTCTAATTGATAAGAAATTTGCGGAGAGCAACGAAACTGTAAACCAAACCTTGAAATGTCGATGGCATGTCCGGTCAATATATGGCCTTGATGATCCTTGATTAAGATCCTTCTTTTGATTTTATAACGTGGAAAGCGTCGGCTTTCTTTATACTGATCAGAGGTAAAATCAGCATAAAAATGTTGGATCCGATCCGTGTTGTTCTGAATACCCATATTACTCACTATTCCTTTAGTTTGTATATAATATTTTAGCTCTTTTACGGTGCTAAAAAATGCTACCTTCTTCTATTTGTGGCTATTTATGTTTAAAAATAGTAAGGATATTTTACTCATTCCTAATGAGAAAAATGCACTTACTAATGAAACGAAGAAACCCGCTAAATAGATGATGCGGTTGTACTCATTATTCGCCACAAAATATAAACCCAGACAGACGACAGCTCCTGTAACAGAAAACACACCCATAGTGAGGAGCACTGGAATGTACCATGGTGTCGATAATTGCATGCTATATCCTTATATTGCTTTATTGCTCAATAATGCACTTCATAATTCTTGATGTAATGTAAATATATAGCAACTGTAGCAATTAGTATGCCATTCTGTCTTTGGGATAATCATTCCTTTTTTTACACGAAGATAATATCTTAATCATTTGATTTATTTATGAAAAATTGGGATGTTATTTTTTTAAGTAAATTTACACTACTAACTATTATTTAAACTCCATCAATTTTGTCTCTTAGGGGAGACAGATAGCTGCTGATTATGTGTGTTTGATTTAACATTCAATAGGTCTAATATGTATAACGCTTACTTGGAGGTCAGCATGACTAAAAAATCCACAGAGACAACGGCACCAAAGAATCGGTCTACAACTAACAAGACTGTTGGTGTTAACGATATAAATAATAATGATTTGTCATCGACAGAAATATTGCCTGTGGCTGGTGGAGGTATTTTGGATCGCCGCCTATTTTTAAAACGTAGTCTAATTTTTACTACAGCCACTCTTATTACGGAATCATCTGTAGAAGCTGCTGCTGAAGGAATAAGTCCAACCAATTCTGGGCAATCGCCTTCCATGTTAAAACCTGGAAATACATTTAGTAATTATGGGCTTCCTTCTCCTTATGAAAGCCAAACTATTCGATGGGTATCTGCCAATGCTATGGCTGATGGAAACGGTGTTTCTTGGTGTCCTTTACACGAGTTAGAAGGGATTATCACACCAAACGGGCTGCACTATGAGCGGCACCATAATGGTGTGCCTGATATCGACCCTGCAAACCACCAATTACTCATTCATGGGCTAGTCGAAAGGCCTTTGACATTTTCTATCGATGATTTAAAGCGTTACCCAATGGAGTCTCGAATTTGTTTTGTGGAATGTGGGGGAAATAGCAATGCCGGTTGGAATAAACGCCCCGTTCAAGCAGCAGCAGGTCATATTCATGGACTGGTGTCATGCAGTGAATGGACAGGCGTTCCGCTATCGATTCTTTTGCATGAAGCTGGAATCAGACCGAATGCCAGCTGGTTGATCGCAGAAGCCGCCGATGGCGTAGCAATGAATATTAGTATTCCTGTCGAAAAGGCAATGGACGATGCCATTCTCGCACTTTATCAAAACGGTGAAAGGATCAGGCCTGAAAACGGTTACCCTTTACGCCTACTGTTACCCGGTTGGGAAGGAGTGACGAATGTAAAATGGCTGCGTCGATTGCAGCTAACCGATCAGCCGGTCATGTCGCGAAATGAAACGGCGAAATATACGGAATTGATGCCATCGGGTAAATCGCGACAATTCACATTCGAGATGGAAGCTAAATCTCTGATTACATCGCCTTGTGCAGGACAAGAAATGCATGGTGCGGGTTATTATCAAATTACCGGCCTAGCTTGGTCAGGCAAAGGAAAAATTACTAAGGTCGAAGTGTCTGCCGATGGTGGTAAAACTTGGGCGGACTCTGAGCTTCAGGAGCCAGTTTTATCAAAAAGTTTCACACGGTTTCGTATTCCTTGGAAATGGGATGGAAGTTTAGCCGTGATCAAAAGTAGAGCAACGGATGAAACGGGTTATGTTCAGCCTGAGCGAGATGTTTTGGTTAAGGAGCGCGGTAGGCATGGCTACTTTCATTACAATGCGATTGTAAGTTGGGAAATTGCAGCAGAGGGGTACGTTAGTTATGTTTACGCCTAAACAATGCTTTATTTTCATGTTGTCGATGTTTTCAGCAGTTGTTCATGCGGAGTTGGAGCAAGAAATTCAAGGCCCTAAATTAGGAAAACCTGCCTCTGAGGAGGTGATAAAGGCTTGGGACTCTAGTATTTTTCCGGATGGAAAGGGACTGCCTGTTGGTAAGGGTACAGTCGCCGAAGGAAAAGTGTTGTTTAAGGCTCAGTGTGCGATCTGCCATGGCCCAGCTGGAGTTGGTGGCACAGCTGAAGAATTGTCTGGCGGTGAACAGGGCTTAACAGGAGAGTATCCTGATAAAACTATTGGGACTTATTGGCTTTATGCGACGACTTTATTTGACTTTATAAAACGTGGAATGCCGTTAATGGCCCCAGGTTCTTTGTCAAATGATCAAACTTACGCGCTCACCGCTTATTTATTACATATAAATGAAATCCTTCCGGCTGATGCGATCATGTCTAATGAAAATTTATTTCAGGTTGAGATGCCAAATCGTGAAGGAATGATCTGGATATATCCAGCCCTAAAAGAAGAACCTAACCCTGTTTCAGGGAACTAACGGCATCACGTTCTATTAATAAATCAGCGATAGATTTTGCGATCTCAGAATAGCCTTTAGCATTTGGGTGAGCCGTATCAGATTTAAGGGTGCGATTTGACAGAATTTCTGAGATAAGTCCAAGAATGATAGGTGTTTTCGTTTCTTCTGCGATAGCTTCGTAAAATGGAGCTGGTTTTAGCATTAGGCCAGGTTTAGGAACGGACAACAAAATAACTTCTGCTCCGCTATCTTTGATCATTTTTATCATGGCTTTTAAGTTATCAATCGTTTGAGAAGTATCCAATTTTTGCAACAGATCATTACCGCCATGACAAAGTACAACCAGAGCTGGTTTATGTTTATCTAACAACTTGCCGAGTCGTTTTTTACCGTCACTAGAGACTTCCCCAGATACGCCAGCGTTAACGACTTTAAAACCAATAAGTTGTTTTAGCCTACTAGGGTAGCTATCAACCTGCGACGCACCCGTTCCATAAGTAAGGCTATCACCAAAAGCTAAGATGGTTGCAGATTTAGAAAGAGCTTTGAGTTTTGGTTTATTATCACTACAGGCTGTAATACTTGAGATAAACACAAGAAGAAATATGAATCTAATAATTTTCATATAATGTGTTTGGATAAGTGCCTAATGTTTTTCTAAATATAGAACAACAGGAACATCACTTATTACTTCTGCGCTGAAGGTGACATTTTCAGGTAGAACTAAGCTTGAACCACGTTTTAATTCATACTCTTGCCCTTCGACATTCAACATGAAAATACCAGAATAGACTGCAAAGAGCATAGGCTTGGAAAAGCTTTGATCCTTAAAGGTTGTTTTGGTTGGCACCACTTCACGTTTGGTGTTGTAGCCTTCACGTAAGAGTTTCTGCTGGAAGTTAGCCTCATTCAAATCACCATCTTTCATAAGATCCCAATTAGTCATAGGAATATCATTAAATGCATGGAAATTTATCACACGGTTACCACCCTGAAATTTTGCTTCATAGGCTGCGGACTCTACATGTTCAAATAATTCTTCTGGGCTAGATTCTTTACTTGGCACAAGCGTCGCCACACCGGCATGAACGGTGATCGGATCCCCCGAGTTATTAGCTGACATATGTTTATCGCTGATTGAACGTCTTACGCGCTCGATGATTTTTGAAGCATCTTTTGAGTCGGCACCAAGTAACAATAGGGCAAAACCTGATTTATCAACACGAGCAGGAACATCACCCGCACGACGACCATGTGCTTTTATAGACTCGCCAACACGTTTTAATGTTGAAAAAATAGTTGTTTTATCTTTTTCTTTCATCAACTTATCGAACCCATCAACATTAATATAAGCGACGGTGAGCGGTTCTTTGCTACGAGTAGAGCGTTGCCATTCTTGAGAAAGCCTATCTAAAAACTCTTTACGATTTGAAAGGTTGGTAATTGGATCAGTACGAAGATTTGATCGTAAATTAGTCGCTAGTGTGTCTTTACTTGTTTCACACTTGTTTAAAACTTTGGATGTTTTTTCAAGACTACTTTGAATCTCTTCGGTGTTCTGTAACGATGTTTTGAGTGATACCTCTAGCTTTTGTGATTTCTCCATCAGTGCGGAATGCTCGACTAACAGCTGTTGGTAATCAGTCTGCGCAGAAATGCCTCTAAGGAAAGATTTACGATAGATCAAAGAGAGTAGTGTTAAGAATCCAGCGGTTCCAGCGAGGAAATAAAGCATAGGGGATACTTCTGGAGAAACATTGTTGATGAGCGCCGCGATTGGAATTCCAATGGCTGGAAGGATAAAAGCAAGGAAGTAACTTAATTTTCCTGTGTAGATCAGTGTGCTTAGAAAACATAAACAACAGATCCAAACTAATAAACCATTTTTAAGGAAATCTGCTTGACCTTGAATGGCAGAATAACCTGCGCTACCCCATAAAATTCCGCAGAGTGCGAGTGCTATGAAAAAAGTAACGGTTCTGACACTACTGACCCTCTCTAAATTTTGTGTATTACCAATAAAAAAACGTGCTACGTACAGAGCTAGACCAATGAGCGTCCAATAGAGGATGTGGGGTTGTTCTGCAGACTCCCAAAATATCTTTGCAGTAATCAGAACAGAGACTAGCCCAAGCATGACTTCCGATTGCGCACGAGCGAATAGAAACGAGCTTACTTGGCTATTGGTTTCTATCGGGTTTATTGGATCAGTTTCTTGCATAGTGCTTTAAGCCTTACTTGTGTATAAATTTATATAGATTAAGTCGGCATTATTACGGATATCTTTAGTTATTTTTATATGAAATAAGGCAAAGATTGGGCTTCACCGTGAAGATAAATGTGGCAAGCAGTAATAGCTGACAGATTTGAGCTAAATGGAACGGTGCTATCACTTATTAAAGCTAAAAAAATAGTTTCGTTAATCAATGATTAATTGCTGGAACCTGAAATATCTTCTCATCTTCAAGCCGAAGGGCGGTGAGCTCTCCTCCCCATAAACATCCTGTATCAAGAGGAAAGACATTATTTTGCCCGAATAAAAAATCATTATCAGCCAGTTTATGTGTAGACCAATGACCAAAAATGATTTTTTGATTTTTAGTTCGCCTATCTTGGAGTTGATACCACGGAACTAACCCTTCCGGCTGAGTACCCGGAGGGCCTTTTTCACTAAAGTTCATTCGTCCACTTTCATCACAAAAACGTAGCCGTGTGAAGTAGTTGGTTATGCAACGTAACCGATCCCAGCCCATAAGCTCATCTGTCCAGCAGGTAGGCTCATTGCCATAGATCTGAGCGAGGTATTCTGAGTATCGATTACTACGTAAAATACGTTCAACTTCATTGGCTAATAATTGAGTTTTTTGTAAGTCCCATTGTGGGGCAACGCCGGCATGTAGCATCGAAAAGTTTAAAGTCGTATCGTGATGAAACAGAGGTAACTTTCTTAGCCAGTCTAATAATTCAAGACGATCGGGTGCTGAGAAAATTTCACCAAAGGTGTCTTTACGGTGTGATTTATTTGATTGAGCGGACGCAAGCAGGTGTATATCGTGATTACCGAGAACGGTAATAGCACTGTGACCAAGTGATTTGATAAAACGTAAAGTTTCTAATGATTTAGGGCCACGGTTAACAATATCGCCGGCGAACCAAAGCTGATCTTTTTCGATAGAAAAGCTAATCAATTCTAGTAAACTTTTAAGCTCATCAAAACAGCCTTGAATATCACCAATTGCGTATGTAGCCATAAAATACAATCCTATTCAGAGCTTCACACTCGTCGTTTAGAAAAGTTTTATTATGAATGATTACGGTCGAGTCTGCGATAGGAAATAGCTTCGGTTAAGTGTGATGTTAGAATCTGTTCAGAGCCTTCAAGATCGGCAATCGTTCGTGCGACTTTGCGGATACGGCTGACTGAGCGGGCTGACAAGCCTAACTTCTCGATAGCTACTTGTAAAAGAGACTTATCCTTTTCATCGAGTGAGCAATGCTTGGAAATTTCTTTGCTGGAAAGCAAGTGATTTGCCTTTTCTTGACGAAGGAGTTGTTGTTCTCGAGCCATCTCTACACGTTGCTTCACTTCTGCACTTGATTCTCCAGAAGGCTTATCATCCAATAAGTCAGAATTTTTTAAATTCAAAACTTCAATTTGCAGATCAATTCGGTCCAATAAAGGCCCTGAAATTTTTGCCTTATACCGACTGACTTGATCGGGAGAACATCGGCAACGGCCATTTTCATCGCCGAGATAACCACAAGGGCAGGGGTTCATCGCTGCAATCATTTGAAACCTAGCTGGAAATTCAACTTGGTGTGCGGCTCTAGAAATATTAATTTGGCCGGTTTCCAAGGGTTCTCTTAAAACTTCTAAAACCTTACGATCAAATTCAGGAAGCTCATCAAGGAAGAGCACGCCATTGTGTGAGAGAGAAATTTCTCCGGGTTTTGGATGGCTGCCTCCACCGACTAGCGCAACAGCAGAGCTGGTGTGATGTGGTGAACGAAAAGGACGTTTCTTCCAGTTATGTGATGAAAGGTTTTGTGTGATAGAAGCTACCGATGCTGTTTCAATTGATTCTGCTTCGCTCATATCCGGTAGAATGCTAGGAAGACGACTTGCGAGCATAGTTTTGCCTGTTCCAGGTGGTCCAATAAAAAGTAGATTATGACCGCCAGCGGCAGCAATCTCTAATGCTCGTTTGGCATGTTGCTGGCCTTTTACTTCTGATAGATCTGAGCTGGTTTCAAGACTTCTCGTAACATGGGTATTTTCATACTGGGAGAGTAATGTTTGCTTCTCAAGATGAGCACAAACCTCAAGCATATGCCGAGCAGGGTAGACTTGAGCATCTTGAATAAGTGCGGCTTCTTCGGCATTTTCAGATGGGAGTATAACGGGGCGACCGGCATTTTTTGCTGCAATTGTAAATGGTAATGCACCCGGTACAGATCTTAACTCACCCGTTAGGGCAAGCTCGCCAACATATTCATAGTTCAGTATGTCGTCTTTAGGTATTTGGCCAGATGCAGCAAGAATACCCAATGCGATCGGTAGATCATAACGCCCGCCTTGTTTGGGCAGATCCGCTGGAGCGAGGTTGATGGTGATGCGTTTGAGCGGGAATTCATAACGACTATTGATAATAGCGCTACGAACGCGATCTTTACTTTCTTTCACAGCGGCTTCTGGCAAGCCGACAATCGACAGGCTAGGCAAACCATTTGAAAGGTGAACTTCGATCGTTACAAGCGGGGACTTAACTCCCAGCTGCGCACGACTGTAGACTATCGCAATGCTCATATTTCCTTCCTTGGAAATGTTAAGTTGTTAACTCAAGTTATTTTGATCTTAACTCCAACTCTGCAACTTGTTTTTCTAATATCTCTAATCTAGCTCGAGTGCGTGCAAGAAGCTCTGTTTGGATATCGAACTCCTCACGGGTGACTAAATCCATCCTCTCTAAGGTTGAGTTAAGCCCGACACGTAGGTTTTTTTTGAGATCATCCGCAAGTGCTTTGCCTCCAGAAGGAAGTGAACTTGTGATTTTTTCAGCTAGAGATTCTATTGTGGAATTGTTTATCATAATTATCTAAATATTGAAGACCTTATCCACTATATCATGAGTTTTAAAGAATGTTCTTGTGAGGAGCGCACCACGTGAGTGCGAGATACATTATTTTGCACATAGATGGTGCGGATATATGTATAAAAAAACATACAATCAAGTGTAAGTTGTTGATAAGTATATTGAAATAGAGTTGGCCTAAATGGTGCTAAGTTAAATATTGTGTAATTACACAACTACATAATGGCAGATTATTTTTAACTTAATATAAATCTTAGTAAGAGGGGATTTTAATTATGAAAGTTTTAATGGCAGCAGCTTTATTAAGCACGTTTACATTTGCACATGCAGAAGGAACACACGAATTCAACGGTAACGTTGCATTAACGACTGACTACATGTATCGCGGCTTCACGCAATCTAATGAAGGACCTGCTATTTCGGGTGGTCTCGATTATGGCCATGTATCTGGTTTCTACGCTGGTGTTTGGGCATCTAGCATTGAATTCAACCCCAGCACAGATAATGCATCTTCTATCGAAGTTGATGTCTATGCAGGTTTTGGTGGCGGTTTTGGTGACTCGGGTGTGAGCTATGATGTGGGTGGTCTTTACTACCTATACCCTGAACAAAATGAAGATGTTGGCGCAAGCTATGACTTTTTCGAACTTTATGGACGTTTAGGTTATAGCTTCAACGATATGGTTAGCACAGGTCTCTACCTTGCTTACTCTCCTGATTTTTATGGAGAAACAGGTACTGGTATCTATGTAGCTGCAAATCTTGATCTCGCACTAAGCCAAGGTTTTGGTGTTTCGTTCAATATCGGTAACCAAGATGTTGATGACGCTAATACAAACTATACACATTGGTCTGCTGGTGTATCGAAAGAAGTGGGTGCATTTGGTTTCGATATGACTTATTACGATATGTTTAATGCCAATGAAGACTGTGGTGTTGACACAGATATTTGTGATGGTGTCGTTTTCACGGTATCAAGCAGCTGGTAGTAACAAACTTAAGCCTCGGTTATTCCGAGATTTTTTTTCTTTTATAACAACTCAATAATCGGGGAACGGAACTATGAAATTAGTAGCCGCTATCATTAAACCCTTCAAATTAGACGATGCGCGTGAAGCGCTCTCTGAGGTTGGAGTGACAGGACTGACAGTGACCGAAGTTAAAGGCTTTGGTCGACAAAAAGGACACACAGAACTCTACCGAGGTGCTGAATATGTTGTTGATTTTCTGCCAAAGATAAAGCTCGAAATAGCGGTGGATGATGATCAGGTCGGAGCCGTTACTGAAGCTATCTGCAAGGCGACTAGTACTGGCAAGATCGGCGATGGAAAAATCTTCGTCACTACACTAGAACAGGTTATCCGTATTCGTACAGGTGAAACCGGTTCCGAAGCCCTCTAATTGAAGGGAGGAGAGTAATAAAATGGAAAATCAAATATTTGAACTGCAGTATGCGATTGATACTTTTTACTTCTTAGTAATGGGTGCTTTCGTTATGTGGATGGCGGCAGGTTTTGCAATGCTCGAAGCCGGTCTAGTTCGTGCGAAAAATACTACAGAAATTTTAACGAAAAATATAGCCTTGTATGCGGTAGCTTCTACCATGTACATGAGCTGCGGTTACGCATTTATGTATGGCGGTGACATGTTCCTATCATCAATCACCGGTGATGGAGTGACGGGATCTGAAAAAGTGGCAACTTATGCGCCTTCGGCAGATTTCTTTTTCCAAGTGGTCTTTGTCGCTACAGCGATGTCTATTGTTTCAGGTGCTGTTGCAGAGCGTATGAAGTTATGGTCTTTCCTTACTTTCGCCGTGGTTATGACCGCCTTTATTTATCCTATGGAAGGTGCATGGACTTGGGGCAATGGTGTCGTTGGCAGTATGGGTGAATGTGGTGTCTTCGGTATGTTTTCACTGGGTGGACTAGATGAAGGTCATGCGTGTGGTGATGTTGCGACGGTTCCTTGGAGTGACTTTGCTGGCTCTGGTATTGTACATTTAGCGGGCGCATCAGCTGCACTAGCAGGCGTTCTTTTGCTAGGTGCACGGAAAGGTAAATATGGCTCGAATGGTCAAGTTAACCCTATCCCTGGTGCAAATCTTCCCATGGCAACATTAGGAACATTTATTTTATGGATGGGCTGGTTTGGTTTCAATGGCGGTTCAGTTTTAGCCACACATGACGTTGAAAATGCAAATGTTGTAGCAATCGTGTTCATGAACACCAATGCAGCAGCAGCTGGAGGTTTAATTGCAGCTCTGATTCTTGCTCGAATCTTATTCGGAAAGGCTGATCTAACGATGGCGTTGAATGGTGCTCTAGCAGGTCTAGTTGCTATCACGGCAGAACCATCGACACCAACAGCGTTACAAGCAACTTTGTTCGGTGGTTTAGGGGGGATCTTAGTGGTCTTTTCTATAGTCACGCTTGATAAACTGCGTATTGATGATCCTGTAGGAGCAATCTCTGTTCACGGTGTTGTTGGCTTTTTTGGTTTGATGTTGGTACCTGTAACAAACCCTTTAACCACTGAAGGCGGATCCACGTTTGGTGGCCAGTTGATAGGTGCATTAACAATATTTTCTTGGGTATTTATTACCAGCCTGATTGTTTGGATGGTCCTTAAGCTTGTTATGGGTATCCGTGTCGACGAAGAAGAAGAGCATGAAGGTGTCGATATTGGTGAATGTGGTATGGAAGCTTATCCAGAGTTCACTAATAGTTAAGAGTCTCTTATCATAAGCTAGCTTGGGGCGCTTTAGCGCCCCTTTTTTTTTAAGTTTGGAAAGATTAAATATGACTTCAATGTTAACTGGCAGAGCGCTTCTACAGTTAAATAAAAACGTTCTATTCAGATTTAGTTAGGCTATCCAAATGTTTCTTGGAGTTCTTCATATTACGGAAGATCAAAGGTTTCTCTTCCACATGATTGAGCGCATTAGTTTCAATTCTAGCAACATCATCGAGCAAGGCTTGATGCTCAGAAGATTTTGTACAGATTGGATCAGTATTCGTTGCATCACCTGTCATCATATAGGCCTGACAACGACAGCCACCGAGATCAACTTCTTTTTCGTCACAGCTTCGGCAAGGTTCTTTCATCCAGTCCATACCACGGAATTTATTGAAGTCATTAGAACCATTCCAGATCTGCTCAATACTAAAGTCATTGACACTGGGTAAATCCATACCGGGTAATTGACGTGCAGAATGACAGGGTAGGGCAACGCCATCTGGCGCGATGGTCAGGAAAATATTGCCCCAGCCATTCATACATTTTTTCGGACGACCTTCAAAATAATCAGGCACTACATAAATAATTTTCATTTTATCTTTGTAGCGATCTTGATACTCGTGGGCGATCTTTTCTGCCCGTTCTAGTTGATCTCGTGTTGGTAATAATTGATCGATGTTATGCAATGACCAGCCATAATATTGAGTACTGGCAAGTTCAACATAGTCGGCATCTAAAGAAACAACCATATCTAAAATATCGGTCATCTGATCAATATTCTGACGATGGATGACGATATTCAAGACCATCGGATATTCATACTTTTTCACCAGCCGAGCCATTTCTAGCTTGTGCTCAAACGTTTTCGTACCACCTAGGAAGTTATTGAGCTCTTCGTTACTGGCTTGGAAGCTGATTTGAATATGATCCAGACCGGCTTTCTTAAACGCCTTGATCCGCGCTTCATCCATGCCAACACCAGACGTGATCAGGTTGGAATAAAAACCTAATTGTCGAGCCTCAGCGATGAGTTCTTCTAGATCTTGCCTTATTAAAGGCTCACCACCAGAAAAACCAATCTGAGCAGAGCCCATCTTGCGAGCTTCACGCATGACACGGATCCAATCATCAGTTGAAAGCTCATTTTTGTGAGCTGCAATCTCAACAGGGTTTGAGCAATAAGGACATTGCAACGGACATTTATAGGTAAGCTCAGCTAACAACCACAATGGAGGTGTGACCGTATGACCTGCTTGATTAACTTGTTGTTTTAATCCAGCCATTTTCTTTCGACACCTCTAATAGTTGCAACACGTCATCTTTTAAATCGGCACCTTCAAACTGAGCTTCCAGATCGTTGATGATATCACCGACTGATGCAGCGCCATCGACACGCTTTAAAGTCTCACCTGCACTTTGACTGAGTTTGACCATGCCTTCAGGGTAAAGAATAACGAAAGCATCTTGTACTTCTTCCCACTGCAAACGAAACATAGGTGAGATTGTCGGGATTGACTCTAAACTGATTACATCGCTCATGCTTATTCATCTCCTGCAGGACAATTATGGTAGGGAGGTTTTTTCTCAATATAGGCCATCCACATAGCATCACACATGGTCCAAAGCACATTGAGTTTGAATTGTAGTGTGTTCAACATCTCTTCCTGTTGCTCACGAGTCTTGTAATACTCCAACGTGATCTCTAAGCCACGCTCTACGTCACGGCGAGCTTCTGTGAGACGTTTGTTAAAGTAACGGAAGCCTTTTTCTTGATCGATCCAAGGATATTTATCGGGCCAGTTATCAATACGATCTTTATGAATGGTCGGTGCAAATAGTTCCGTTAATGATGAACTGGCGGCAACCTGCCAAGGCTGTTGTTTAGCAAAATTTATATAGGCATCGATGGCGAATTTCACACCGGGTAATAGATGTTTATGTGTTAATAAATCTTCACGATCAAGGCCAACAGCATCACCGAGTTCTAACCATGCCTCGATCCCACCTTCATCACCTTCGTTGCCATCATGATCAATCATCCGTTGGATCCAGTGACGACGTACATCTCGATCCCAGCAATTGGACATAATCGATGCATCTTTGACTGGAATAGCAACCTGATAATAGAAACGATTAGCAACCCAACCTTGAACAGCTTCTTTGCTTAGCTCACCATTATTCATCATGATATGAAACTCATGATTGCGGTGATAAAAGCGACCTTTTTCTTTAAGCTTTGCCTCAAATTCTTGTTTGGACCAGGGAGTGTTGTCGATCATCTTGTGTTCCTTATAAGTGTAGATCCATGCCGTCATAAGATACTTCGATTTCGGCTTCGTTTAGCTGACGTCGTTCGTCAGAGTCTTCATCAAGAATCGGGTTGGTATTATTGATGTGGATCAGAATTTTTCGAGTCGTTTCGAGTTTTGATAAGGTTTCCTTAATTCCACCTTCATCATTCTGTGATAAATGGCCCATTTCGCTGGCTAACTTATTACTAATGCCTTCATGTGACATTTCATCATTGGTCCAGACGGTCCCATCAACGAGGACAGCATCCGCTTTGTCCATATATTCAAATACCGTTGTATCAATGACGCCTAAACCTGGAGCATAAAACACAGATTTTCCTGTGTTCAAATCTTCGATGAGTAAGCCTATATTGTCACCATCAACCGTATTATGTCGATGAGGAGAGAAGGGTGGGGCCTCACTCTTTAAAGCAACACTGGTAAAACGTAAGCCAGGTGCTTGAGGTATAGTAAAGCTGGTTTCATTAGGCATAACTTCATGCCAATTAACACCACGGAAGTGACCAAGAATGTTGAAGATCGGATAACCTGTCGTCATATCTTCATTTACTTCTTTGGTGCAATAGATATCCCAAGGTTTATCGTGTTCTCTTAGGATCAATAATCCGGTTGTGTGATCTATCTGAGCGTCAGTAATAATGATCGCGCGAACGCCTGTGTCGCGTACTTTCCTCGCCGGCTGTAAGGGAGGGAAAGATTCAAATTGTGCACGGATATCGGGTGATGCGTTGATCAATACCCAGTTTTCACCATCGGCACTAACGGTGATTGATGACTGTGTTCTTGCGACGCACTTAACGTCGCCTGATCTTACTCCACTGCAGTTTTTACAGTTGCAATTCCATTGAGGAAAGCCACCACCGGCACCAGAGCCTAAAATTCGGATATGCATATTATTGTTCTTTATCAAATGTGAGCAATCGAGAGAAGTGTAAGGTCGATTGTAAGTGAAAAGGGAGAAGTAAAGTTCACTTCTCCCAGATATACATCTTAACGATTCATGATGTACATAGTTACTTCAAAACCAAATCGTAGATCTTCGTATGCAGGAGTTTCCCATTTCATGATAATTACCTCCAAAGGTATTATTTAATAGTTAATTGACGTTAGAAATTCTAAGGTCAATTAAGCTAACTGCATGGTTTGCGCCAGTTTACGGATACAGAGGGGTGATGCCTAAAAATAGTAGTAGTTACAGCAAGATAAGGTGATTCGTTGTTGAATGATAGCGATGAGTCATTGCTGAAATGCTTTAAAATGGTTCTCACGTAACCAGTAAAATGGCTGATTATAACCAGATCAGTCTGGCTGAAGCTATTAGTTTTGATAAGGAGCACGGGTTGAGCGCGAAATAAATACTGCTGCAGATCGTTTTGATACGCAGCAGTATTTTTTCACTAAGGTGTTACGATTATTTCCAGCCTTGATGATGCTGTATAATGATCGAGTTATTTTTTTCTATGACGTTTGAACTTGTAACGTCTGCTGCTTGTGATTTACCTGCAACAATAAATGCGATAAGAATGACGATACCGCCTGCCCATTTTGAAGCTGCCATGATGATTACCCCTGAAAAATTGTCTGAGCACTCCATATGCTCACAGATTTTATAGCGGCAGGTGGGAAACATTCTTTAGCGGTGATCCCTTTAATTTCTTCAATGCCTTCTCGCAGAATTTAGCCGTCCTTTTGGATATCATTATTGAGCATTTCTAGAGGAGAGATATGCAAACTTACATCTCATCACGCACTAAATCGTCGGTTGTGGCAAGAAAAACAGTTCGAGTTCTATCAGAACCTGTTGATACAGCGATTAACGTGTCAGAATGTGCCTTGATGGCAGGCCAAGCTGGGGTAGGCTCTGCAAGTTCAGCATTAAATCAAGTAGCAATCTGAAGGGTGGAAGGGGGAAGATTTCAAGTGTCTCAAGATGAAAGTAAAGCGGTAAATATACAGCCGATTGGCGTTGTCAAAAATGATGTGCCGGATGCAGAAGTACCACGGCGTCGAGCAGAAATGATCTCAAAGATCATTATCGATGATCAGTGGGCCGATGCCTTGACAGGTATTGAGGAATATTCTCATCTCTTTGTTTTATTCTGGATGCATAAAAAGCCAGAGATGCCTGTAGAGCAATTGCTTCATCCTCGTGGAGATAAAGATTTACCTCTCTCAGGTGTGCTAGCGACAAGAGTTAGAAACAGACCGAACCCGATCGGCATGGCTGTAGCTGAATTACTCAACCGAAACGGTAATAAGTTGACCGTCAAACGACTTGATGCTTTTGACGGCTCTCCCATTCTGGATCTCAAACCCTACGATGACTATGATGCTGTTAAATCGATACAAGTACCTGAATGGTGGGCTAAACGATGCAGAAAATAACGCATAATATTTTGATTAGTCAGCTATTTCTCCTACTCACGACTCTATTCAGTACGACTGCGAATGCAGTACCTACGGATGGCGAAGCATTTGATAACTGGACCGTGCGTTGTGAACAAAGTGAAGGACGTGAAAGTTGTTTCATCTTCCAAAATTTGGTGCTACAAAATGGTGGGGATAGCATTTTGCACGTGGCGGTGGGTTATTTGCCGGGCAATAAAAAAGAAGCTGTGATCTTAGTTTCTATGCCGTTAGGCATCTCTTTGCCACTCGGTGCAAATATTAAGATCGATGAACAAGAACCAACGAAATTTGAGATCGAGCGATGTGAAACGTCGGGTTGTCGCGGTGGCTTTCGGTTAAAAGACGATATGTTACAGTCATTCAGAATGGGTAAAACTGCGATGGTTACGTTTTATGATGGCCACAGGAAAGCGATTGAAATGCCGTTATCGTTAATCGGATTCTCTGCAGGGATCGATGCACTAGAGCTATAACCACTCAAACTTAAATCATTAGATACTACTAACAAGACGAACGACATGAACTATAAAACTGAAAGCCCCAAAATTGATCCAACTTTATTAAAGAATCCAATTCATTGCTTAGCTTTAGGTTTTGGCACAGGACTTGCTGCAAAAGCACCAGGAACGTTCGGAACATTGGTGGGAATTCCTTTGTACTTGATCATGCAGCCACTGCCACTCGCTGTGTTTTGTTTGATCACAATCGCATTGTTCATTGTAGGCATTTGGATCTGTGACCAGACCGCGAATGAATTAGGCGTACACGATCATCCAGGAATCGTTTGGGATGAAGTTGTCGGCTATCTCATAACCATGATATTCGCACCAGTTGGTTGGTTGTGGATTGTGATTGGATTTATCTTGTTTCGAATATTTGATATATGGAAGCCTTGGCCGATAAGAATGATAGATCAACGTGTTTCAGGTGGTTTTGGCATAATGCTAGACGACGTGATCGCAGGAGTATTCGCTTTAGTTAGCCTATATTTATTGACATTGATTTTTTAGGACACATGCTGAAAACAATAATTTAGGGTAGTGACTGTTTAGTTATGAACTATAGAAATATAAAAAAGAACTTACTGAAATTTGCTTTAGTGAGTCTAATCACGTCGACTTTTATGGTGACAACCACACAAGCTGACGTCTATAAATACACGGATAAAAATGGACATGTGTTCCTAACGGATAGTCCTAATCATAAAGGTTATAAACTGCTGGTTAAAACTTGGAAAGGCTGGCGACCAAAACAACACAGCGGCATAAGTCTGGCGAAGCGACAGAAAAAATATGGCGAAATGATCAAAACAGCCGCTACTAAAAACAAACTCCCACAGGCGTTAGTACATGCTGTGATCACCGCGGAATCTGCCTACAACCCTAAAGTAATCTCCAAAGCTGGAGCGGTAGGTATGATGCAACTGATGCCCGGAACAGCAAAGCGTTATGGTGTGAAAGATAGTAAAGATGCTGAATCGAATATTGGAGGAGGCACAGAATATTTGCGTGACTTACTCGTTATGTTTGATAACGACACGAAGCTAGCGTTGGCTGCATATAATGCAGGTGAGGGGGCGGTCATGAAATACGGTAACAAAATCCCACCTTATAAAGAAACCCAACACTACGTTAAAAAGGTACTTCGATATTATGAGAAATATAGTAAGACGATGTAGTTAATTTATGGTCTAGTTTTTCAACCTTCGAGAGATAATACTCGTAATTTCACCCACACTGATATGTTCTATTTAATTGATATCAGTGGACAGAGATCCACAAAGCAAGTGCACCATTTTGAAAAAAAATAGTTGAACTTGTCTTCTTATTTATTTTGACCAGTTTTGAAGATAAAAGATCTTATTTTGTTTTTTTTCAGACTATAAAAACAAATAACATGAATATGTTAACCGTCATAAATTATAAACGATGGTTGAGTCTAATTGACTTGAAGGCATCATACATAGGAGTATTAAGCCACTTATCAGAAAAGGACTTAAAAGGATTAAGACCATGCCAAAGCCAAGGAAAGCACAGGTATCCATTGAAGACACGCCTTATTACCACATCATTTCTCGCTGTGTACGCAGAACATTCTTATGTGGCGAAGACGACCAAACGGGTAAGAACTACGAACACAGGCGGCAGTGGATAGAAAACAGGATAAGAATACTTTCAAGTGTATTCACAATAGATATTTGCTCTTATGCTGTCATGTCTAATCACTATCACCTTGTCATAAAACTAAACCCAGAAGCGGCAGAAAGCTGGACAGAACAAGAGATCGTCAATCGTTGGACAAGCCTTTTCAAAGGCACCTATCTCATCCAAAAATGGCAAAAGAAAGAACAACAAACAAAAGCAGAACTACAAACGACAAAAGAAACTATTACATCTTATAAAAACCGATTAACCAGTCTTAGTTGGTTCATGAAATGTCTCAATGAACCTATCGCCAGACAAGCTAACAAAGAAGACCAATGCACCGGCCATTTTTGGGAAGCAAGGTTTAAATCTCAACCACTACTAACAGAAGAATCCTTATTAACATGTATGGCCTATGTGGATCTAAATCCAATCAGAGCCTGCATGGCCCAAACTCCAGAGAACTCAGATCATACGAGCATCAAAGAGCGCATAGATCCTATTTTTAATTTACAAGAAGCGGTGCAGCAACAAGGAGCTTACAACAGCTTATTAGATTTCCAACTACCACTAAAACCACTTAAAGAATTTGAGGGGAATTTAAAAAGTGAAGAGCAGATCGGGATATTATTTAGTCTAGAAGAATATCTACAGTTAGTAGATACCACCGGAAGAATAATCAGAGAGGGAAAGAGGGGAGCTATAGCCGAATATCTTCCACCGATATTAGAGCGTTTAAATATCGAGCCAAGTCAATGGTTAGAAAACACCCTTCAGTTTGAAGAACACTATCAGAAACGATTCGCACGTAAACGAAGAATAAAAGAGAAAATAGCCGACACGGGCTAAACCGCAATTCAAGCTCGCCAAAAACACCGGTCAATCAAGCATTGATGCAAAGCATGCCTGTCATAGAGAAAATCAAAGAAAAATGTACGAAATCAAAGAAAAATCAGAAGAACAAAAGAATTTAGAATCAATATGAAACCAAAATGGAATCATGATTTACCTTTCTTTCAAGAGTGCCTGTCTTTAATTCTCGTTCCATCAATTTTTAGATCTCCTAACAAGGTTGAATTGTCATTGACCTTATCGAGAGAAACATTAGCTTCATTTGAAATTATTAATTTGATTTCATCATCCATAATCGAGATTCGTATAACGCCGCGTTCAACGGCATTTTTTGTGGGTTAGCTTTTGTGGCAAGCTGGAGCAAAGCGGAAGCCACAAAAGGTGACACGCAAAAAATGTCTGTTGCAACGCATTGTTATGTGGTTTTGTTAATATATTCATCTATCTTGTTTACAAACGTATCTGCTTTTAATGCGTCTTGGGGTTTACAACCGTATATACGTTTTACGTAATGAGGCTTCATCAATTCTGTAAGTAAGTTTGCTTTTTTATTACCTTTTGAAGAATGCTGATGAATCTGCCCTGTTATGATTAAATCAAATTTTGATTGTCCTTTTTTTAAACACCTTATGTCTTTTTTCTTGATGATTTTATTATTCCAGAACTCTACATCCCATTCCTGAGCTTTTATATTAAACTTACTAAAATGGTTATTAATCGTTTCTTTAAAATTTATTGTGTTTCCTGTTATTCCTCCAATTACAAGGATGTTTAATTTACCGTTTGATTTTAATTTTGAAAAATTATAATAGAAGTCAGTTACTTGGTCTTCTTTTATAATATTGCTAATGGTTATTGATTCGTTACCATTTGCAACGGTGTCAGGTACGCATGAGTCGATTGTTGGTATGTTTTTGGTATATATTTCTTCTTTGAAAAAATCATCATAGACATCACTATTTATATTTATAACAAAGAGCTGACTTCTGCATCTGGTTAATGCCGTGTAAATTATTTCATCTGTTTCATACTTTGTTTTACTATCAATAATTAAGAAAAGTGTATTAATTTCCCAGCCTTTAAAGCTATGTACAGTCGATAACTTTATTCCGCCAGAATTCATCCAGAAATTAAATCTTTTGTTTCTTCTGATTGTTCTTATTTCATTTTCAAGCTGGAGTGCATTTGATTTTTTTTCTTTTAAATATTGATACATCTCATGAGTTTCAAATGTTGTATATGTCTTTTGGTTTGATGCTTTTCTTATTTCAAAGTCCAAGCCCCTTAACAAAATATTGGATTGAGAAAGGATGCATATATCTTGTGGCTGAATGGAGTTTTCTTTAATTTTATCAGTTATAAATCCTGATAAACTGAGAAGCGTGGTCTTATTATCTAGTTTAAAATATTCAATATTTTCTTTATTAAAATCTAATGTATCTTGTTTGGGGGTTGCTTTATCTAACTCGTATTTTTCTGAAAAGAATCTATTCTGAAAGTTTTCTGCAAGTTTTAGAATATTGTTACTTAATCTAAATGATTGCTCTAATTTAGTCCATGCGCCTTTTATTGTAGTGTTTGGTTTTTTATTGTTGTCTAAATCTTTATCGTAAATATTTTGTTTCTCATCTCCAAATACAATAAACTCTCCTCCCTCGACAAGAAAATATTTTTTTATGATTCTAATCCATTCTTCTTGATAGTCTTGTATTTCATCTATGAATATTGATTGGTATTTGTGTATTTTATTTTTAACATTCTCAAATAAATCAAGGTCATCATTTTCTATATCTTTAATATTGTGATTATTTGCTTCTGAGATTATAAATGCATCATAATGAATTATATGAAAATTATTCCAGTGAAACTCTTTTCTAACTCGATTAAGATTGTCATGGATGTAGTTTCTTAACGTTATATTGTAAGTCAATATTAAAACTTTACCGCCGTGCCTGAGATGAGCATTAACTGCTCTTTGAGCTAAAACAAGTGTTTTTCCTGAACCTGCAACCCCTCTTATTTTCTGCTCTTTATTTTCACTCTTTACTAATAGCTCTTGTTTTTTACTTAGTTTAACTTCTTTCGCCTGTTCCAATGTATGAAATGAAGGCGTCAAAACCCGTTTAAACTCTTTATATATTTTATCGCTAAATAATTTATTTTCGTATTTTCTAAGCATAAATCTATGCTTATCTATCTCTTCGACACAAAAATTATCATTTCCAAAAATAGGACAATAATTATTTGTTTTTATTAATTTACTTATAGTAAATGAATTTTCATTATGAAAATAAACAGCCGTTTGCACTATGCCGTAGTATTTTTTATCTTTTATTTTCCCGTGGAGTAATGCTGGCACACTAATATTGTATAAATCATTTTTATACGCTTCTACCTGTTTAATCGGTGATTTTATTGGAATGTTTTCTTTTTTAAAAGCCCAGTTGTCGTTATCATCAATGCGGTAATGCATTAATTTCCAATCTTTAACTTCAATTATTAAAACACCAAAGCTTTTTCTAACTATTACAATATCGGGGATATAGCCATTAATAAAGGGCTGGAAATAAATTTCGTAATCATCTGACAAACCCTTCAGAATTTCCAATGCATATAACTCACCCACTGTTGGGGCTTGTTTTAATTTATTGATGCTTTCAAATTCTGGGAAAAATATAGCCATATTTAATATTTTTCTGATTTGTCTAGTGGTGCTCCATTAGAACTAGTAATTTCAAGAATTTTGCAAACTATAGCGTAAAATTTTGGAAGTATTCCTGGGATGCGTTTACTATCGCCATGATCATTTAATGATCTAATTTCAGAGAAACGACCCCAAAGTGAATTGCTTGTAATATATTCATTTACTTCCCAATGCTTCTCAAGTGATTCTTTTTTATATATTTTTATATATTCCAGCACTTGAGAGGCCTCTTCTGAAGATAGCCCATAATTCGAAATAACCCCTTTCTCTGGCTCTAGTTCAGGATTTATTTGCTCATCTAAGTATTCAGTCTTAAATGGCTTATCCAATCCCTCCTGATCTTGTAGTGATTTTTTTATATCTTTTAACGAATCTAGCCAGCCCATTTTTTATATCCTATTTTTACCACCAAGAATCATCTTTATGAATATACATGCCGTCACTCATATATTGATAATCATCGAGGTTGTCTGGGTTGTCAGTTATTCGTGGACTTCCTATTTCAGATGATATCTTTTTCCATCTTGTGTCATATCCATCAGATGTTAAAGCACGATATGTATGCTTTAAATTTTTTTCTTCATCAAAAAAAACGACTTCTTCTCCGACCGTAGGTGAAGAGCAAAGTTTATACATTTGCTTTCGCCATGTATCTAAACTGTTATCTGAATTCGTCATTTTCATCTCCTTTAGGGCACATAACGCCTGCCGCACAGGCAGACAAATTGTTGTGCTTTTTGTGTAACAGTGGCGAAGCCACACACAAAAAGTGCAGCAATTTGGCTGTCCAGCGAAGCGATTGTGCCGGCACTGGTTATATGCTGAACAATGCATATGAAGAAACACCATTTATAATCATATTTATGAGTATTACAGCATAAAATGCTAAGAATGCTGGGTCTCGCTCAGGTGATGGCCTATTTCTATATTTGAATAGAGAAACGCATAAATGTAAAGCAAAAAACACTGTGGCTGGCGCACTGGTAAATAATACAATTATAGGAATTCCACCATGGCGACCAACAAAGCCAACATCAAAGAAATAGATACCTATACATAACAACAAAGATATGATGCTTAGTGCTGCATAAACTTTGGTTAGTAATTTAATGAGTCAGATTCCCGTGACATATAACGCTTAGGGTGTGGGGCATGAGACGCGCAGCGGTGAAATGTCCCGCACGACCCAATTGTTATGCACGGGTAAGTAACTCGTATTGTTCAATTGGAAACTCATGCTCAGCCCATTTTTCGTTGTAGCCTTTAAGGCCATATTTTGAATAAAGATGCTTTAAAACTTTAGTTATTTCATTACTAATTTGTGCGGTAGTAGATTGTCCTTTTAAGATAACTTCAAAATCGTTCTCTGGGTGTAGTCCCCAGCTTACCCAGTCTTCGTACCAACGCAGCTCATACTCAACAACTTCGGATATGTTGTTTACTACTAATAGGTGTTCGCCTGGTTCATCCATGAATAATGCCACAGCTTTTTTATCGCCATTGCTTAGAGAAATAGCCATTTTTGATAAATCTAGCAGGGTGTCATGTAAGTACGAGATTTCAATTTTTACATTAGAATTCTTTTGGAACGATACTTCCGCCCATCCTGTTCCAGTAAGTTCGTAATTTAGTTCGAAGTCATTCATCTTTAGAGTGCATAACAGTTTTATTCACCGACACTATGTCGGCTATCACCTTGTCGGTCTATTGCGTTTTCAAGATAAAAACCGACATCTAATAAATAATTGTAATTCAACAACATAAGCTTGAACCTTTAAATAAACAAGTGCAATAGTCCGACATGGTATCGGTCTATTTTTTAATGTTTTTTGTAAATATATAGTTGACTGAACTTACACTAA
>CAJXQU010000007.1 GCA_913058255.1 uncultured Pseudomonadota bacterium
TCTACACAGAGTAGATCGTCGGCAGCGTCAGATGTGTATAAGAGACAGTCATTACCTTGTTGTGACTGTGTGGCGAGGTAGTTTTTGACTTCGCGCTCAGAAACAAAAACGCGACTATCAACTTTGCGTTGACGTAGACGTGATAAGGTTATTTCTTCACGAATATCTTCACGAAACTGATCAAAATCGTAACCTTCACTTTCAATCGTTTTACGAAAATCCTCAAGCGAAATTTTATTTTCAGCAACAATATTACTCAAAGCATGGTTCAACATAGTATCGTCAACTTTAATACCACCGCGCTCTGCTGATTGAAGCTGAATATTCATCATGATTAAGCGTTCTAGAACTTGTTTTTCTAGTTCGGCACGAGGAGGGAGTTTCGCTCCACGCTGAGTAGACTCTTTGCTAATACGATCTGTTTTTCGTTTTAACTCGCTGGCCATAATGACACTATCATCAACGACAACGACGATAGTATCGAGCACTTCGGCTTTGACTGGGTTATTGAGCAATATCAATCCTACGAAAAGGAGAGGCATTATTTTTTTTATATTGGTATTTGAATTCATAATATTTTAGTAAAGTTAATGGCCATGTTGCTGTGTTATTTTTAAAGAACAGGTCTTAAAATTCGTGATGATACCCTGGAATATTTTGTTGGAGGAAGTCTCTTGTCTTCCGACCAAATCCGGCTAGGCCTTTCATTTCAAACTGTAAGAAAATGGCATTATCAAAATCTCCTTCCGTGTTACGTAAAAAATGTCTCCCGACAATCCTTGTTGCCCAACAGCAACTATTATATTCAAGCCCGACTAAGCTCTCGATAGCCCGATCATTTTGTAATGAATAGTTATAACGGCCGACGATACTCCAGTTTGGATTGACTGGCCAACGCATTGAAAAATCAACCTGTTCGATATCAACAATATCTTTACGCATGCGATAGGCGGCATTGAAAACCGTATCGCGGCCGGGTTGATAGCGAATGTTTAATGACGAAAGTTCTGTTCTATCATCATGCGGGTTCCATTGCATATCATATCGTGTTGACCAGTGGTCACTTATTTGAACACTGGCTTGTGCGACGATATCTGAGGAGTTATTTTTTCCAATGACTGTGCCGGGCAATATGACTTCTCGATCTCTAAAGTATTGAATTTGACCTAAACTGAGACTCATTCGTTCCCGTCCCGTGTTTTTATCGATTAACCGGCTGGTAAGAGCGATAGTGAGTTGGTTAGCATCTCCTATTCTATCGGCCGAATTAAATCGGTCATCTCTAAATAGTTGCGCAAAAGAGGTATCGTATTGGCCCGTATCAAAGATAGGAATATCGGATTGTTCTGATTTAGGAATATACAAATAGAACAAACGTGGTTCTAACGTATGTAAAAATTCTGTTTGACCAAACGCTAAATCACCTTCAAAGAATAAGCCACTGTCTAAGCTCAAGATAGGCAAGGTTCGAGAAGGAGAGTCATTTAACCCATCATTTCGATCTAGAAAATACTGTGTGTGACGTAGTTTCAAACGAGGAACGATAAACGAGCCCGCATTTCTGATCGGATAACTCATTTCTGGAATAAGATCGACGCGTCCACCATTAGTACTGTCGTCACGATCGAAATACACCGCTTCGCTGTAAAACTGATAGTTTAAACTTTTATTGTGTTGTGGAAAATGCGTGCGGAAGAAAAATTGGGGTAAGCGATCATAGGGTTGCTGGTTCGGCAACAAGCTGTTATCAACCGATTGATAACTCTGTAATCGACCCAAGACACTCCATAAACCGCCACTCCAGCTAATATCCGCGCGACGATCAAGTAAGCGCTGACTGGTAATGTCGATACTTGTACTCAGATCCTCAAAATATTCTTTATCAGAGACCTGATTAAAGTCGATGGAAAGCAAGCCGCGATCAGAAAAACCTTGTTTGACTTCCATATCAAAAAAGTAACGGTCATCATCTTCGAACCTTTTATCAGAAGGTAGATATTCTAATTCAACAATACCTTTCCCCGTTGGGTGCAGATAACGGAACTGTGTGCCTACCATGACACCGCGGTCACCTAAAATTCTTGGTGTGATTGTCGCATCTTTATCTTCTGATATATTCCAATAATAAGGTGTCCGAATATCAAAGCCAGAATCTTTTGTCGTTCCAATGGTCATCGGCAAGAAGCCAGACATGCGTTCATCGGTTAGCGGAAAGCTAATATAGGGCAGATAGAAGACAGGAACATCTTTTATCCGTAATACGGAATGTAGTGCCTGCCCCCAGTTTGCATCATGATCAAGTTTGAGGTTTTTAGCTTTTAGTCGCCAAGGAGCATCATCGTCAGGCCCGCCAGGACACGTGGTGTATTCAACATTTTTTAGCCGAGTAATATCTTCATTAGATTGATCAACGATCCTTTCTGCTTTGCCATGGCCACGTCGATCTAATAGGCGGTAATCACCACGTTCAAAAGTAGATACGTTTTGCTCTCGATCAACGGTGGCTTCTTCACCATGCCAGTAAAGTCCTTCTGTCCAGAACCTAACGTTATCTTTAACGTTGAGGTTCGATTTAGTTTCGTCATAAATAGCATGATTAGAAAATACGGTATTGGCATTGTGCCTAACTTCAACCTGCCCCGAGAGTGTCGTAACTCCTTCTTGGGTTACTTCCATTTCGTTAGCGTCGATAGAAGTAGCACCGAAATCCAAGACTTGAGTTGGTTTTTCTAAACGCCATTCTGCGTCGAGAGGTTCGTCGCCACAAAGTTTCCATAACGTTTGATCAGAAATACCATCAGCTAAAGAGGTATTTGAAAGGAATGCGAATGCTGGAATAAGGAGTAGCGTTCGGTAAAAATGCGTTGGTGTTATTGTTTTTTTCAAGAGTATGAAGGCTTTTGACGCCACTTATTTGAATAATAAGTTACTATTCTACCCCCTGTGTCTCATACTATAAAGGTTACAGATCGTTTATCTGGGGGAGCTAAGCTTGAAGTCCATCTTTTCATTTTTCACATTCGTTCTTTTGATCACCGTTATGGCTGGAGCTTGGTGGTGGTTGGAGAAAAATCAACCTGAAACTAAAACAGAACTTAGAGAAGCCCCTGCTGTTCATGTGGTTACTACAGAAGTTGAACAGGGCGATATTCAACCTTTGACTAAGGTAACTGGACGCTTGATTCCAGCGCGTCGCACGAAACTGCATTTTGAAGTGTCTGGGCAAGTGGCTAAACGCACGATAGAAGCCGGTCAAAAAGTTAGCGTCGGTGACACCTTGGTTCAAATCGATGGCGGTGATTTTGACGATGCTTTAACCGAGATGCATATCCAATTAGCACAAGAGCAGAACGTGATCGAACGAGATAAGAAGCTACTTTCTTTAGTGAATAGACAAGCAACCTTATTGCAACGTGAAGTTAATCGTTTGGAAACGTTAAAAAAACAATCATTGACTTCACAATCTAAAATTGATGAAACTCGCCGTGCAGTTTTGCGTGAACGCTCTGAACAAGAACAACTAAAACATAGTGTCCAAACTGCAGAAAGTCGATTGAAAATGCGTGATGTAGCGTTAAAAAAAGCGCGACGCAATGTTGAACGAACGACGCTTGTAGCCCCTTTCTCAGGAACCGTGAATGTGGTTGATGTCTCTGTGGGCGATTATGTCTCTCCTGGACAATCCGTTGTCGAACTTGTGCAAATTGAAGAGCTGGATCTGCTTGTTGATGTGGCCGGCAAGGAAATGGCTGCACTTGAGGTAGGGCAATCCGTTGTGGTTGTCATCGATGCGACGGAGCATCAAGGACAATTGATTTCAGCTCAATATGATCCCGATCCTAGCACCCATACTCATGCCTTGAAGATTCGATTAAACGGCGAAGGATTATTACCGGGACAGTTGGGGCAAGTCCAATTAAGAGGTCAGAAAATGGTCAATGCTCTCTTAGTACCGACTACGTCTGTATTAAGAGAGGATGGCAAGAGCTATGTCTTTCGGATAGTTGACGAACAGATCTCTCGGATAGTGATAGAAATTACTGGCCGCGACAGCAATATGTTTCTCGTTAAGGGAGTGATTGTCGGTGACAAAATCGTTGCTCGCGATGTTGCTGCATTGGAAGACGGGCAATATGTGGTGAGCCAATAAATGGGACTTATCCGCTATTCCATTCGTCATCCGCTGATCATCAATCTCAGTTTGCTCCTAATTTTGATGATGGGGCTACTGGCTTGGAGTCTCTTGCCGCAAGAGATGTTCCCTGTTGTTGATCTGGACAAGATCAATATTATCACCGAGTTTGAGGGAGCTTCTCCTGAGGAGGTCGAAAAACAAGTCACTCTCGTGATAGAGGAAGAATTTGATGGGCTGGCAGATATTGATGTGATGACATCAACCAGTCGGGAAGGGGTTTCTACGATCAATATTAAGCTCAAGCAGGGTACTGATATTGATAGTTTTTTGCGCGATGCCAGAACCACACTTGATCGGATCACCGATCTGCCTGATACCGCAGAACAACCGGAAATGATGCGGATAAAAACGCGTTTTCCAGTAATAACCTTAACGCTCTACGGCGAGCCTGGTCGTGCCTACATCTATGATCTTGCAGATGATATTAAGCGTCAGTTAATGCAGATTCCGGGCGTTGCCAGCATTGGAGTCGCTGGCGATCGTGATTGGGAATTGTGGGTCGAAGTTGATCCTCATCGTTTGTCAGCGTTAGGCGTGCCGTTAGATTTGATTATGACAGCCTTGAGGCAGAACATGGTTGATCAGCCGGGTGGTTCAATTCAAGCGAGTGAAGGAGATATCCTTCTGCGCGGTAAAGGTATAGAGCCTAAACCTGAGTTGATGCAAGGCATTATTCTACGAACCAATGCGACAGGCGGAAGTTTGAAATTAGGCGACGTTGCTCAGATTTCACGCCGGTTTGAAGAAGCTGAAACGCTAGCTCGTTATAACGGTAAACCAGCGGTTAATTTAACCGTGACAAAAACTAGTGATGCCTCAAGTATTTGGCTTTCAGAACAGGTTCATGAGCTTGTCGACAAGCTTGAAAAAGATCTGCCTTCTTCTGTCAGGCTAGGCCTACATTCGGATACATCAGTTTATCTAAAAACACGTTTAAGTACGGTCAAATCTTCTGGATTAGTCGGCTTAGTTTTGGTGCTACTCTCTCTTTATGTGTTTTTAAATTTCCGAGTTGCAGCGATCACCGCGCTGGGTATTCCTGTCTCATTCTTACTCGCTGTGATCTTAATGCTAGTGTTTGGTCATACTATTAATATGGTGTCTTTATTCGCCTTCCTGATCGCGCTAGGAATGATTGTTGATGATGCGATTATTGTGACTGAGAATATTTATCGCCACATGGAAATGGGTGAATCAGCCGAGACTGCTGCCGAGTTAGGTGCAAAAGAAGTCTTCTGGCCCGTCATGGCCTCAACCGCGACAACGATTGCAGCATTCTCCCCAATGTGGGCTGTTACAGGCACGATGGGAGAGTTTATCAAGGTGATCCCATTTGTTGTTTGTGCAGCGTTGCTCGGTTCATTATGGGAAGCATTCACTGTTCTACCGGCGCATGCACAGCAGTTTTTAAAAGCGGATAAACAGCCGAGAAAAACCGGAGGTTGGATTGCATGGCGAGGGTTTTATCGAAAATTTATGGCAGGGTGTTTACGGCATAAATATTTGGTCAGTGTGCTTGTCATTGGTTTGCTCGTTATAAGTGTCAAATATAGCATGACGAGGTTACCGTATGAACAGTTCGGAGATGTTGAAGTAGGTCAGTTTTTTGTCAATGTTGAAGCACCTATCACAAGCTCGTTAGAAGATAGTGAACGATTGGCTAAACGTGTTGAAACGGCCGTTATGGAGATTATGCGAGAAGATGAGCTAGATTCAATGTTGACTAATGTAGGTATTAGTTTTGTAGATTTTAATCTTCTTAATTATGGAAACAATTTGATCCAGTTGATTATCGATCTAGAACAACCGAAGTCAGAAGGTTTTATTGAAAGCTGGATTGCGCCAATTATCAGCCTTAAGTTTGAGGCAATAGGTACGCGTGAACGATCGACAGATCTAATTATTCAGGAAGTACGAAAAGCTGTGGAAGCGCTTTCTGGTGTTAAGCATATGAGTATTATCAGACCTCAAGGTGGCCCAGCTGGAAAAGATTTAGAGGTTGGAATTGTTGGTAATGATATCGAAAAATTAACTGAACTTACCGAAGAGCTAAAGTCATATGTGAAACGCATGTCAGGTGTGCATGACGTACAACAAGATCTTGAAGATGGAAAATTAGAGTATCAATATGAGTTGAATGAACGGGGGCGTTTACTTGGCCTTACGCAAGGTCAACTAGCAAACATAGTGCGCAGTGGTTTCTTAGGGAATGAAGTTGTACACGTCACTTGGAATGAGAAACGATTGCCAGTACGGGTGATCTTTCCTGAAGCGATCCGTGAACGATCGGAAAGCCTGCTAAACCTACCGATTGTTTTAACGACGGGTCAAACAGTTTACTTTCACGAGGTTGCCGACTTTAACATTGGCCGAGGTGTGACAAATATCCGACGCCGAAATTCGCAGCGGTTAATTACAGTGCAAGCAGATGTTGATTCTAATATAACCACACCGATTATTGTCGCAGCTCAGATAGAAGAAAAATTTTCAGAGTATCTCGCCGATCAAGGTTTTGAATTACTTTTTCTCGGTGAAAAACGAGAAGCTGATGAATCGATGGAAGGGATGGGTAAGGCAGCTATTATCGCAATAGCAGTGATCTTCTTTATCCTCGCTGCGCTATTTAATTCGATACTTGATCCATTAATTGTGATGTTCGTTATCCCTTTTGGTTTTATCGGTGTCGTATTTGGTCATGCCTTGTTTGACTATAACCTGCAATTTTTATCAATGGTTGGTTTTTTGGCTCTTTCAGGCATTGTTGTCAATGATTCTTTGATTCTAGTGGATTTTATAAATAAGCTAAGAGCGCGTGGTGAAAGCATAGAAGAAGCTATTTTGCATGCAGGCGAAGTACGCTCAAGGCCGATTATCCTGACATCAATAACGACATTTTTAGGTGTATCCCCATTGATCTTTTTTGCAACGGGGCAGACTAAGTTTCTTGCACCAATGGCGGTAAGCTTAGGGTTTGGATTACTGTTTACAACGGTTGTTATTTTAGTGGCTTTGCCGTGTTTCTATCTAATCTTTCATAACATAGGCAATTTTTTCAGAAAGATGTTCAACAAAAAAATTAAAGTTACCTCAAGTTAAAGGCGTCAAGATAAATTTCTAGGAAAAATTTAGATATAAACTTCGGGAGAAGTCTGAGGAAGACATCAAAAAAACATCAGTTAATAAAAAAGCCCAGTAATAAATTACTGGGCTTTTTCTAAGCAATTCTTAAAGCTGAATTAGCCTTTTACAACGTTACTTGCTTG
This sequence comes from uncultured Pseudomonadota bacterium, assembly GCA_913058255.1. Classification (GTDB taxonomy): domain Bacteria; phylum Pseudomonadota; class Gammaproteobacteria; order CAJXQU01; family CAJXQU01; genus CAJXQU01. Next base: position 7,459 of record CAJXQU010000007.1, read on the forward strand.
TGGGCCCTTAGGTCCATCTTCAACGTCATAATTCACTTCTTCACCTTCTGCTAGGCTTTTGAAACCTTCGCCTTTGATTGCAGAGAAATGTACGAATACATCAGTGCTGCCATCAGCAGGAGAAATAAAGCCGAAGCCTTTAGAATCGTTAAACCATTTAATAGTACCAGTAGCCATGTAACTTACCTCTTTGTTAAATCATGTAAATATAAATAAACTGCGGTTTATAGAGGTAATATACAGGAGGTGCCTTTTGGTAGCTTCTGAAACCTATTACAACAACGCGCAATCTTATAGTTATCTGAAGCCCGTTCTTCCAACAGTTGTTGTTAACAGCCTCCCGACTCATACATTGTAGACCTATTTTCAATAAGATCAAAGTATTGAAGCAACAGAGCGTTTCATCTTAGTTAAAAATCATGAAACTGAAAATGTTGTTATCCACATATTTAGTCAATATTAGTTTTTGGCGTTTATTTTGTATTTAGCTTCTGAATATAGGGAGCAGCCTTGTTTATTCTCAGGAATACAACGGGTTGCGATTATATTGCTTCATTATTAGGGGTGATCTCAATGTTTAAGTTCTTGCTGTTTTTTTATTCTTACCTCAAATTTCTTTCGCTGCTACGACTAACGTATTTTTCATAGGTGGCCAGTCAAATGCTAAAAGCTCCTGGGCTGATGGTATTGAAGCCTCGCTTGTTAATAGTAATCAATATGAAAATGTACTGATAGTCCATCAACAGCATTCTGGCGTATGGTTACAGTTCTGGTTTTCTGAAAATGGAGCTGGGCAGAATTATCGTGAGGATTTTTTCAATGCAGATGGTACGGCAGCATTACAAACAGCTCTCAATGATAGCGAGACTGTTTTAAGTGGTTTGTTTTGATTTCAGGGTGAAGGAGATGCGGGTGACTCAACTGCGATGGATAGGTATTCGTCGCGTTTTACTAATATGATTGGTGAAATTACCGCGAGTACACCTAATCTTGATCCTAACTTCCAGTTTGCTTTGTCCTTGATTGACGCTGATTTTGATCCATTAAAAAGACAACTCGGTAATGCCTCTGTTGACGATATTGATAGAATGCGTGATATTCTTAAAGACCTCGCTGGAGATCTGTATTATGACAGTCGAGGTCTAGAACGAACGGATAAATTTTATTTGACGAGCGAAGCGCTTTACGATGCTGGTTTAGGCTTAGGCGAAACTTTCCTACTAAATTCGGCCGCTACTTCGGCAGCGGTGCCGGTTCAGGCTGGTTTTCCATTACTATTGTCAGCACTTTTCGGTTTAGGTTATTTTCGTAAGTCGAGTAAAGCGAGATCTTGATCCGTTTGATAGTGTGTTGATGGATAAAATGATAACGTCATCCTATACATTTCATAACACCACAAACCACCTTAAAGACATATACAAATAGTAGGTTTCAAGGTAGATTTATAGCGGATTAAGATAATTTTTGTAAAGCATACATGACAGATATTTCCAACTGATGCATTCAACTTCAGACAGTGTTCGTACACCATTTTATACTGCGCATCGTTTAATTTCAGATCTGACATGTTTGAGAGAATCCGAACAGAGGTTTATTAGTTCGAGCACAACTTATCAACTTCAAATTTGTACGTTATCTTCAATAACTCCGGAGTGGATAGCTTTTCAAACACGAGGAATTTCCACTCCATTTCAACAGCTTGAGTGGATTTCGGCTTGGTTAAATACATACTCGGGTAAGTATAAGATCTATCCTTTTATGCTTGTAGTGCGTAGCAAACAAAGAATAGAGTTATTGTTGCCACTGATGCTCGAGGACTCTATGTCGGCAAGCCGTCTTTTATGTTTGGGGCATAAAAGTAATGACTACAATGCTCCTTTATTTGCCGATGCTGAAGCGCTTGCCATGACAGATAAAGACGCCAAAGCAATCATTAATGATGTCGCAAAATATATAAATGCAGATTGTGTTTATATTATCAAACAGCCGACAAAACTTGTGGGCACAAAGAACCCATTTGCCCAAGTTAACTCTAGGCCTTTCACAAGCAAAACATATGGGCTTGATTTATCCGATGGTTGGCCATTGGTGTACACACAAGCACGTAGTGGCCGAACACGTCAGCGAGAACGCAATAAATTAAACAGGTTACGAGGTGGGCAAGCGGTTCAGCTTAGATCTATCGAGGATCCAACAGAACGTGGACAACTACTAGAGCAAGCCATTACTTGGAAGTCTGCCCAGTTAGATATGGCTGGTACACGTAACCCTTTTCGTGAAAAACATATAAGAGCGCATTTTCGGATGCTACTTGAGCAAGCAGATAAATCGTATTGCCGACTGTATGTGTTAGAAAAAAATGGTCATCCATTGGCCATTTGTCTTGGCCTGATCCAATCAAAAGTATTCAATTATTACTTTTCGGCCTATAACCCCAATGTGCCATCATCAACCTCTCCCGGCCGAATGATGATGTTAAAGCTAGTTCAACTCGCTGCCCGTGCAAAACTGAAGTATTTTGATTTCTCATTAGGTGATGAGCCATACAAGCTAGAGCTTTGTGGCGAGGGCTTGCCTATGACGGTTTCTGGTTTTGCATTGACAGCAAAAGGCTACCTTAGATTGAAAATATCTTGGTTGCGGCTGAGTTTAAAACATCATGTTAAAAAGTCTGAAGAGGCTATGAAAGTGGTAAAAAGTATGAATCAACTTCAATTATTCTTTCGTAGTAAAAAGTAATATTAGATGAAACATACGCACGGAAAAAAATTGTTAGTTCGTGCTGGACACCTAGATGATCTTGCGACAATACATCAATTATTGATGACTGAAATTGATCAGAACCCTTACTATAACCAAATTACTAAAACGACAGAAAAGCAACGTCTTACACCAAGCTATCTCAAGCATCTATATACCATCGATCCTCATCTTTTGATGATTGGTATGGTTGAAGGGAAAATAGCAGGTTTTATTATTGCTTGTCCTTCTCAAGGAGCTATTATTATTGATTGGGCTCTTGCATTACATGAGTATAAACCTTATTTAGTTAGCTCTAATGTTTTACGTAAATTTATAGACTATTTTGATCAGAACCAATGGCATAAAATTTCTGCTTACGTTATAACAAAAAATCGACGACCAGCATTATTATTAGCCGGGTATGATTTTAAAAAAACATGTGTACTAAAAGCACACTTTTTTGGCGAGGATTATTCTTTGTGGGAATTACCACTCAATAAGACAAAACCTGGTTATGAGCTAGGTATCAGAACTGGCCGATGGGGATGTTTTAAACAATGGTTTATGGGAAAGTAGAGAATAAATAGAACCGTTTGTTATTTATGAAAAACTGAAATATTGAGACCTGTTTTACGAATGGTTATAAACCAAAGGCCTATGGACCAAAATGCCAGTGTTGTGAATATTGCTAACGCAGCGCCTGTAAGTCCAAAGCTGGGGATCAACAGATAATTTGATACTATCATCAATAACAAGCCTAAAAGTAAGATGGGCAGTGAAGCAAAAGGTGACTCATAAAGCGATAAAACCAGACTCGCAGGCCCCATCATCATACGCAGAATTAAACCGGTGGTCATAATCATTAATGGAATTAACCCAGCTTTAAACTCTGGTCCAAATAAAGATAAAGCCCAGTTTCCTAATAAACTTAACCCAACTAATGCTAAGCAACCTATGAGGCAACTTAACCAACTAGCTTGACGGATCTTTGCGAGCATTTCAGTCGATAAATTCTTATTAAGAGATTCAAAAATGTCCGGTAAGATCAGGGTGTATATTGTCGACATAGCGAAGCCGATCAACATTAAAAATTTCAATGAAACACCAAAAATAGCAAGTTCATTTTTTTCTAATATTCCGGATAGGGCAATAAGATCCAGATCGATAAAAAAATCACTGATAAGGCCAATAACAATCCAAGGACCTGCATATTTAAACCAACGTTTTAATTCGCTTTGATTAGTTGAAGGATAGTTTAGTTTTTCGTTCAGTAATTTTTTTAATAAATAAGCTTGGCATAAAGCCAAACACCAAATAAAAATAACAGCGATCCAAAGCATATTTAATGATGCTGGTTCGGAAAATATATATATCGGAAAACTGACAGAAATAAGAAAAATAATTGGCCGTGCCAGAGTGTCAGGTCCTAGACTTAAAAACGGTTGGCGTAGTCCAACTAAAATTCCACTATTGACGAAGGTAAGAGCAATTGCAGGCGCTAAAGTTAGTGCTAAAAGTAATGCTGTGGAGGTGAAGTTTTGAAACATTGAAACTTGAATTGACTGTAAGCTCCAGAATACTAAAGTTAAGAAAATTGACAGAGTAACAATAAATAGATAGGCGTGGTTACGAAAACTGATCAGTCGGTTGAATTCATTTTTTGAAGCATAGTCTGCTGCAAAGTAAGAGGCTATTGATTGGAATCCCAGCGGCAACAACACTGCGCTGACATTAGCTATAGCTATAATGAGTAAAAATTCAGCTAAAAATTCAGCCCCCAAATTTCGTGCAATAATAATTTGAGTTAGTACGGTTATCGCTGCACCAGAAAGCCGCATTAGAAAAAGAGCGGCGGAAGTGCTAAACAATCTTTTGATCAAGGAAGATCAGCCGTCGCGAGTTGGCTTCGCCATTTTTCGACACGTTGTTGTAAGGTGGTTTTAATATCTTTGAGTAAAAAAAGTCCACGTCCAATAGTTCTACTCTTAATAGAATGCCCGTAAGTATAAATAGCGGGTACTTGAGTAATGGAACCATGTTGTCCAACCATGCCTTTTTTAAATTGATGCAAGCCTGAAAATCCATCGTTGCCACCTAGGTCATACCATTTGGCATGCGTATTTCCTGATAGCCATTGAATGATCCTGTCATGCATAAAATAGCCTGCACGCAGGGGTAGGGCTTCATCAGATGTGGCACCGTAGAGATAAACGGCGCTGTCACTGGATTTAAAAATAATGGCTGCAGCGACGGTAACCGTAGACTTTGTTATGAGAAATAATTCAGGCCTTAGCTTTTTATCTTCAATGGACATTAGAATAGGTAAAGTTTCAATTGCCGAATAATCAGGAAATTGTTTGCGATCAGCCATCACTCGATAAAGATCCATGAAAATTTCAAGATTTTGATCCGATGTATCATGAACAAAAACTAAATCCTCTTGCTCTGATTTCTTTAGATGGTAGCGCCATTTCGAAGCATAACTTTTTCGTTGACTCTCAGTATCAATTGTTAGGTTTACATAATAACGGTCAGGAAAAGATAAATCTTTGCCTTGAGAGAATCCCTTTTCGACAAGTGATGTTTCTTGCCACTCCCTAGGTTCTGCGAAAGTCGATGGAAGTATTGAAAGCAGTAGGTTTTGTTCAACGGCGTAGCGTTGTATAAGTAAATTGATGCAAGCTTGATAATTGGAAAACGAACTTTCGGGATCTGCACAGTCTTTCAGCATAGGCCCCCATTTTATAATCGCTACCCCTGAACCTAAAAAAGGCACTCGTGCGATCATGACTGCGGCACCAGCAATAGCTTCTTTGTTGTTTGTATCTAACTTCTTTTCGAAGAGACAATATTGAGTGTCGAGCTTAGGCCATCGATTATTGATAAATATGGCTAATTGTTCTTGTCGGAGATCACTAAAGTTGGTAATCGTTTTATCCCATTGCTCACTTTGTACCTCTTTGATTGATAAACTTGAGGAAGGTAGAGGCTCATTTTTTTCATTGAGCTTTGTAGAGGGGCAGGGTTTATTCATAGAAAGCAGTTTTTATTGTTAGTGATATAAAAAACATTTTAAGGTTAGTTTTCCGCTTTGCAAACGCCTATATGTTTATGATTGATCATAATCTTTGAACTCTCTATCGGTGATATCAGGCTCATTCGTCTCCTTATGCATTGATAAATCCGGTAATTTTTTCATATTCTGCAGTTTCAGATGGTTCAAAGCACAAACTCTTTATCTGTATGTAAACGGGAACAGTTTCTTGTCTAACTTGACGAATTAACATGTCGTTCATGTTTGGAGTATATACTTATCAGTTTTATGTATGATTGAATAACTTCACCAGCTATTTTATGATGGATTTTAATCAAAATAACAGCAGTAGCCTCAAGCATTGTTTTCTTCTAAGGCATTATAGCTTTTGGAAAGATATCGTTTAAGAAAGAAGACCTGAGCTATTATTATATCTAAATATATCCTAGAGGAGTGGAATTATGAGCAATACAACCCTTCAATATCTTGATAAAGCGATGAACCAATTACGTGATCTTGGTTTAATGCCAGAGAATGTCGAAGAAGCGCCAATTCTGGCTCTGCTAGAGCGAATTTCGGATATTGATAGTGATAAATCGTTAGCGATTGCACGAACATTGTCGCAAGCATCTGTTTTTAACGATGTTGTCCGTGAACAAGTTAGTCAGATGAAAATGGGCGAGCGCTACGAAGAAATTACCACCGCATTCAACAGCATTCGTAATGATGCAAAAAGCATGGTTGAACAAGTTGAAGATGGAAAAATAGATACTTTTGAAAGAGTTAGTAATGTCTGGATGAAAGTGACTCGTGGAGATATCGCGAGCCGTTTCGATAAAATTAAAGCGACTTATCTCGAAATAGCTGGTGATTCGCGTGATCAGATCGAGCGTGAGCGAACCATTCTAAATGCTTATCAAGATTTTCGTGGTGCGATGAAAGAATCAGAAATTCATGCCCTCGATATTTTGAAACAAGCTGAAGCCCTCTGGAATGAATCGCAAGGAAGGTTAAAGCAAGCTGCAGAAACAGTAGCATCATTTGCGGGCGAAGATATGGCAGAGCGAGCGAAGTTAGAACTAGCTCGTGATGAAAAATTACGTGCGCTGCAATTTGCGGAAGATCGTTATCAAATTTCGAAAGATTTGTCTGATAATTTGACGGTCAGCTACAACACATCAGAAGTCATTATGGCGCGTCTAATGCAAACCACCAGTGCAAAAGATCGCGTCTATAAACAGGCAATAACATTCTTTGGAACTAATGAAACAGTTCTTACAGCACTTACGGCTTCATTCACTGGGCTATTTGGTTTACATGAAAGCACCCAAGCGCTAGAAGCGATGAAAGACGGTGTTTCACAAAGCCTTGAAGACTTGGCTGATATTGGTGGTAAGGTGCAAGAAGCAGCCGTTAGAGCAGGTTATGGCCCTACTATCCGAGCTGAGTCGGTGAAAAAGCTGGTCGATTCTGTCGTGAATTTTCAAGAACGTACAACTGAGATTATTGCTGAAATGCGCATATTATCCACCAAAAATGCTGAAGAAATTCGTGATGTGGTTGAGGATGGCAAACGTCGTTTGACGGTGATCATCAACCGAGGCGATTCTTTACCTTTATCCCATAACGTTTAACACGACTTCTTATGGCGAGCATAGAAAAAGCAGCACCATTAGAAGATCTGATGGTGGCTATGGATGTCGTAGATACCTTGCGACATCGTCAGCAATTAGTTGATCGTGAGCTCGATGCCGATGTTCGCCGAGAACGCTTGATCGAAAAACTGCGTGATATTTATCAAGCACAAGGAATAGATGTTACGGATCAAGTGCTCGCTGACGGCGTGCGAGCGCTTGAAGAAGATCGCTTTAAATACACTTCCCCCGCAGATTCTTTCTCGACATGGCTAGCAAAGCTTTATGTCAAACGAGAACAATGGTTAAAACCCTTTCTGCTCGGCTTAGGTCTTTTAGTGTGTTTGTGTTTTTTCTATTACCTGGCAGCGGTTCGCCCAGTTCAAGTTGCTCACAATGCATTGCCTGAACAGCTTCGGCAATCATATGGAGAAGTGATTCAACTCGCTGGAGAGCAAGAGGTTTTAGCTCAGGCCTTAGAGCTCCAGTCTTACGGTAAGCAGGCATTGAACAATGAGAGTTTTGATGAAGCCCAATCTGCTGTTGATGATCTTGAAGTGATGCTTATCAAATTAAAAAGTGCTTACCAGCTTCGTGTTTTACAAGAGCCCGGAGAGCGTTCGGGTGTTTGGCGAATTCCGGATGCGAATAATGGCGCTCGAAATTACTACATCATTATAGAAGCGGTTGATTCACGCGGTAAGGTTTTATCCATTCCTATAACGAGTGAAGAGTCTGGTAAAACAACCGTGGTTAGTAAGTGGGGAGTGCGCGTTGATCAGTCAACGTATCAAGCCATTGGAGCGGATAAGAAAGATGATGGGATTATTCAAGATCGTGCAGTAGGCCAAAAACAACGCGGTAAACTTCATCCTGAGTATAGTATTTCTTCAAGTGGCGCAGCGATAACGGACTGGTAGGAGAGAGTAGTATGATCAGTGGGACACAAACATTACGTTATCTTGACCAAGGGCTGGGCTCAGTTCGGAAAGATATTAACCGAGTCGATGCAGAATTAAATCATGTCAGTGAAGCTGTACATGGCAATCGTCGTCAACAAGCTGAATCATTAAAACAGCTTGCAAAAATTCGATTGGATGAAATTAGCCAAGGCTCTTTTTTAGGTGAGCTTGAAGCCGCTGATCAACGAGCAATTTCACTACTAAAAGAAAGAGGTCGTGCCTATCAACAGTTGGAAGAAAGTATTGATAGTGGTAGTTTGGCTTTAAAAGGATTAGAAGAAAAACGACAAACAGCTTTAGAGGTGATGAATAAAAAAGCTCAAAGGGTTGTCGATTGTGAACATAAAATTCAAGTGGGTTTAGAGAGTGATAGTATCTATCAAGCGCAGCTTCAAGAAGCTCGCAAGATTGATAGCATTGCTGAACAAGCAGAAGGTAAAGCTAAACTTGCAGAAAAAGATCGTCTTGAAAAAGGTCGGCCTTATGAAAGTAATAAATTGTTTATCTATCTTTGGAATAGACGCTATGGTACACCAGATTATACGGGAAATTCCTTAACTCGTTACCTTGATAGCTGGGTGGAAGAACTCTCGGATTATAATAAATATCGTGTTAACTACTGGATGCTTTTAGAGATCCCGAAACGTTTGAAAGCTCATGCTCTAGAAGCTCGACGGGATTCTGATCTTTCGCTCGAAGTGTTGGTTGCAATAGAAACAGAACAAGCCGAACAGTCCGGTTTGCCACAACTGCAATCTGAGCATGCTCAAGCTTTAGGGAATGTTGATGGCATTGATGATGAAATTGAACAACAAGAACACTCACTTAACTTACTCTTTAAGCAACGGACAGAGTTTGTTGAAGCAAAAGACAGTTACATGGAACAGAGCTTACAAACTTTAAGCACGGCATTAAGTAACAAAAGTGTATATGAATTAAATGATGCGGCTCATCAAACGGTGAGTAATCAAGATAACTTAATGGTTCGCGAGTTGGCTGAGTTACAAGAACAGAGTCATGATTTAGAAACAGAATTACGTGACCATCGTCGTATGCACGAAGCTAAACTAAAACGATTAGAACAATTAGAAAATGTGCGTCGGCAATTTAAAAATCATCGTTATGATGACATACGTTCAGGCTTTGGAAATGAGAGTTTGATTACTTCGATGTTTAGCCAATTTTTAAATGGATTGATCGGCAGTGGTGAACTTTGGCGAGTATTACAAAGGCATCAACGCCATCGCGATGTTGGGGCTTGGCCTGATTTTGGTAGTGGTGGTTTAGGTATTCCTACACGTCGACGCAGTCCTTGGCATCTTCCGACTGGTCGAAGAGGCTCAGGTGGAAGCATCTTTCGAATGCCAAGATCCGGCGGTTTTAATTCACGCGGTAGCGGTGGTGGTTTTCGAACGGGTGGTGGGTTTTAAATAAAACAAGGGGCTGTCCTAGTTAACTAATCGCTAGGACAGCCCTTTAAATTTTCTTGATCTTAGCGAATAATTTTCTACGAAAGAGGTGCAACGTCGCAAGGTTGAGGAGCTACATGTATCACATGATCAGCTGAGCCTTTATTGCTAGAATTACTTTTAGCATCACTTCTCTCAGTAATACTATAGATACAGTTACGCCCATTTGCTTTAGCTGTATAAACACCAATATCTGCAGCTTTAAGCAAATCGTTGGTGCTCACATCATGCGGATGACGTGTTGCAACACCAATACTTACCGTCGTAACAAGTTCATTATCGCCAACGAGGGTAGAAAGGTTCTCAACAGCGGTGCGTAACCTTTCAGCTGCAGCCTCGGCCTCTGCCATGTCTGTATTGGTACAGATCACGAGAAACTCCTCTCCTCCAATCCGACAAACTTCATCGCCTAAACGAGAAGCCGTTCGTAAGGCTTGTGCTACTTCGTATAAAACAGCATCACCAGCATCATGACCATACTTATCATTGATCCCTTTAAATAGGTCGATATCAATCAACATACAGCTTAACGATACTTGACCACGATTAGACGTCGCCCACTCTTGTTCTAAACGATTCGTTGCATAACGTCGGTTTGGTATATTGGTCAATTGATCAGTGAGTGCCGCTTGTTCTAATTGTTTATTGGCTGATGCTAGCTCGGCTAAGATTTTACGGCTTTTATTACGTTCATCTCTAACCTTTTTCTGTAATCGGAAAACACGTTGTCCACCACGAATTCTAGCTAAAACAACATTCGGACTAAAAGGCTTTTCGATAAAATCATCCGCACCAGCTTTGAAGGCACTAATTAATGCTTCTTCACTATTATTGGTTGTCATGGCGATGATATACATTTTTTGCCCAGCAGCTGTTCTACGGAGCGAACGGCATAACTCAAGGCCATCCATTTCAGGTATTGTGATATCTGTGATTAGAAGTTGTGGATTTATTTCCAATGCAAGCTGTAAAGCTTCTTTGCCTGTTCTTGCTTTTGTAACAAGGTGGCCGGCGTTGGTAAGTTGTTGGTAAAGGCTATTGCTTGTCGCAATATCATTATCAGCAATTAAAACCTGCAGCCCGCGATCAATAGTTTGTTCAAGATTAATCAATTCTGGAGAGATAGGCTCTTGAGATATCGCGTCATTAGATTCTGACGGAGCATCGGCCTGCTCCGGAACATCCAATAATTGGCTCCAGTTGTTCCAGATATTCTTTGTTTTACCGACGATAGATCGCAGTTCTTCATTATCGATATTTAGTTTTAAGGCTTCTTTTAACAAAGTATTAAACAGAGGGTGATCCACAGATAAATCTTGAGTACAGATAGTGGCTACTTTTGCAGAAAGGTTGAGATATTGCGCTAATGATTGAGCTCTATGATTCTGATTAGCAACTTTAGAAATATCATACATTCCATAAATCGCATTGTAGTGAACCGGTGGCAATCCCCAATCTTTTAACATAGCATGCGCCATTTCAAGATGATCCGTGTAAAAATATTTGACCTCAGCCTCAAGTAACTCGTTTATTGGTTTATCGCCATTTGCTTCGAGAATTTCACTATATTGCTCAGGATAAACATTGGCTAGACCTAACCGACCAATATTACTTAATAGACCCACCGTAAAAGCTTCATCCTTAGGGAATAATTTATCACGATTACTGAATAGTTCAGTGCTTACCCCCATTGCTAGTGAATAAGACCAAAAATTTTGATAGTCAAATGCAGAACATTCACCATCCATATTACTCGATAAAACCGATAAACCAATGGTGATTTGACGTGTTACGCCAGCACCAACACGAGAGATAGTTTCGGCCAAAGAGACAGTAGGTCGGCCACCTTCTTCGCCTTCACCAAACGAATTTGCAAGCTTGATTAAACGGCCTGCTAATGCAGGGTCAGCTTGAATTGTGCTCGTTATATCGGCAGTAGAAACCTGCTTGTTTTGCATGTGTTCTAAAACAGTTAACGCAACTCCAGTTGGTGAAGGTAGATCACCCGTCGCTTTTAATTCTAAGAATCGATGTTCGGATAAATGTGTCATGGCGAATATAGCGGCAAATTGTTACAATTCTGAATAAGAAATTAGAGATTGAAGGGGGTATTCATGTCGACATCAGGATCAAAGAAGGCAATCTTTGCAGCGTTAGCTGGTAACGCTTTGGTAGCAATAACAAAATTCGTAGCTGCTGGCATTACAGGTAGTTCTGCGATGTTCTCTGAAGGCATCCATTCGGTTGTTGATACAGGCAATCAAGGTCTACTGTTGTACGGAATTAAGCGTGCAGAGAAGCCTGCAGATGATGAATTTCCTTTTGGTCATGGCAAAGAGATCTATTTTTGGAGCTTTGTCGTCTCGATCTTAATCTTTGCTGTTGGTGCGGGTGTTTCCATCTACGAAGGTATACACCATATTATTCACCCAGAACCTATGAAAAGCGTCATGATCAATTACATTGTACTTGGCTTGGCCTTTTTGTTTGAAGGAGCTGTTTTTCTGGTAGCTTTGAAAGAATTTAAAAAGGTTAAAGGGGAACTTGGCTATTTTGAAGCAGTTAGAAGAGGTAAAGATCCTTCCTTATTCGTTGTTTTATTTGAAGATTTTGCGGCAACAATTGGTTTGTTGGTTGCGGCATTAGGTATTTATCTATCGCAATCTACCGGTATTTTGCAGTTCGATGGAATTGCATCAGTAGTCATAGGTCTGATCTTAGGTACAACCGCATTTTGGCTGGCAGTTGAAACGAAAGGATTGTTGATCGGAGAACGGGCGGGCAAGGGCGTCGTTGAAGGCATACGAGCGATTGTGACAGAGCATGCCGAAATTGAACATGTTAATGAACTATTAACCATGCACATGGGGCCTGACTTCATCCTACTCAATGTCAGCGCTACCTTTCAAGATTCAGCGAAAGCTGATGATATTGAGGAAGCTATCGAACAACTCAGCGTTAAAATTAAAGAGAACTATCCAGAAGTGAAACGTATATTTGTTGAAGCTGAAGCCAGACATCGACAGACTGCTTAAGATAAGATTTTAAAACGTATTAAGGTGAAATGTATTGTTGAGCATCATTAATGGTTATGACTGAAAGGTTCCAAGGTTTCATTTATTAACTTTCTCTGTTTCAAAGCTTGATATTTAATAACCAGATGGTCTGCTATCAAGCATTATCTTATCAAGCGACTTCTGTGCTTTTTTGGTTTGAAGTAAATCTCTAGGTTCAAGCATTTCACAATTATCCTTAACCATTTGATCAATCGTTATAGGATAATGCTTACAGTCATCTGGACGATCAAAGTAGATATCACATGTATATTTTTCTTCATTAACTACTTTACGCAACCATGGGCAGCGTTGTAATTGCTTGCCCGATTGAGGATCCATCCAAATATTACCATCGCGGACATAATCAAAAATTTTGGGACGAAAAACCTCCCAAAATTCGATTTCGCTTTTCGTTGCTGAAAGGCCACCATCGCTATAATTAACACAGCACTTTCCACATTGATTACAGTTTTTCATGATGTAACCTTACTTTGTAGATTTTTTGATCAAAATAGTTTTGATTAACCTAAACTTTTTTCAACAATTTCATAAACATCGTTGGATAAGCCGGGCTGGTTTTTAATTCTTTCCAATTCTGCTTTCATCAACGTTTGTCGATTTTCATCAAAACGTTTCCAGCGTGTAAAGACTCGGACTAGTCTTGATGCTACTTGTGGATTCATAGGGTCAAGTTGAATGATTTGATCAGCTATAAACTGATAACCAGAGCCATCTTCCCAATGGAAACAACGTTGATTCGCCTGTGCAAAAGCACCGATTAAAGAACGAACCTTATTTGGGTTTTTAATACTAAATTTAGGATGTTCCAACAATGATTTAACCGTTTTCAAAGTGTTTGGAAGGCTTGTGCTAGCTTGAATACTAAACCAGTTATTCAATACTAACGGGTCATCGTTCCAGCGGTCATAAAACTGGCTGAGAGCTTGTTCTCTCTCATCAGAATTTTGTGCAATAAGGCTGTGTAATGCACCTAAATTGTCAGTCATATTTTCTGATTGTGTGAATTGTTCTATGGCTGTTTGACGTGATTTTTTTGTATCTAAGCAGACAAGATAAGCGAGAGTACAGTTTTGTAAACGACGTTTAGCCATGTTAATAGGATCAACTTTGTATTCACCCGTTGATCTATTTTTTTCATAAACTGATTTCAGATCAGCGGCTAAATTCTCAGCCAATGTTTTACGTACAAACTGTCTTGCTTGATAGATCGCTTCTGGATCAATGATATCCATTTGCTGAGCAATATCACTTTCTGATGGCAGTGTTAGAGATTCAGCAATCAATGCCGGATCATTATCGCTGACTAAGGTTTTATGGAAGGCTTCAATAAAGCTTTTTTCAAGCGTGAGCTCTGTAGTATTTTTTAACTTATTGACTAGATCTAATAACACACGCATTGCCAATCGTTGGCCCGCTTCCCACCGATTAAACTCGTCGCTGTCGCTAGCCATCAAAAAAGCAAGCTGAGCATTTGAATAGTCAAAATGAAGTTTCACTGGTGCGGAGAACCCACGCAACAAGGATGGTGTCGGATGTTTTGACAAGCCACTAAACTCAAAACGTTGTTCTTCCTCGGTCATCAGCAAGATGGTTTCTTTGATCATAGCGTTCCCATTATCATCCAACAGAGCTGTTCGTATCGGGATAACGAATGGTTGCTTGGTTTCTAACTCTGGAGTTGCAGGGCAGTTCTGACGGCAGTTTAGATAATACTTACCGGTGACTTCATCCCATTGTTCGGAGATAAATAATTCGGGTGTACCGGCTTGATCGTACCAGTTTTGAAATTGTTCTAGATCGGCATCATTGGCATCGGCCATGGCTTTACGGAAATCATCGGTCGTGACGGCCTGACCATCATGACGTTGAAAATAAAGATCCATACCTTTACGAAAACCATCCTTACCTAGTAAAGTCTGGTACATACGTACAACTTCAGCACCTTTGTTATAGACCGTGACGGTATAAAAATTATTTATCTCAATATAAGATTGAGGTCGAATTGGGTGAGCCATCGGACCCGCATCTTCTGGGAATTGATGCGCACGTAAAACTCTGACATCATCAATTCGTTTGACCGCAGGCGAGTTGAGATCTGCTGTGAAAGATTCATCACGAAACACGGTTAAACCTTCTTTTAGACTGAGCTGAAACCAATCCCGACAGGTGATGCGATTCCCCGTCCAGTTGTGAAAATATTCATGCCCGATCACAGCTTCAATGCCGATGTAATCGTTATCAGTAGCAGTCTCTGGGGTGGCTAAAACATATTTTGAATTAAAAATATTTAAACCTTTATTTTCCATCGCGCCCATATTGAAGTCGTCTACTGCAACGATCATATAAATATCTAAATCGTATTCTAGACCAAAGGTGTCTTCATCCCATTGCATGGATTTTATTAAAGATTGCATCGCATGTTCAGTTTTATCCGCATTGTGATGCTCGGTAAAAATTTCCAAAGAAACATTTCGACCGAATGTTGTCGTGTAATTGTCTTTCGTTAAGGCAAGATCACCGGCCACCAAAGCAAATAAGTAACACGGTTTTTTATGCGGATCATGCCATCGAACCCAATGACGATCGTTTTCCAAATTTCCTTTCTCGATCAAGTTTCCATTTGATAGCATGACAGGATATTTATTTTTATCGGCTTCAATCGTTGTCGTAAACTCAGCCATAACATCTGGCCGATCAAGATAATAGGTAATCTTACGAAATCCCTCAGCTTCACATTGCGTACAATAATTGCCACTGGATTGGTATAAGCCTTCAAGTGAAGTATTCGATGCAGGATCAATTTCTGTATGGATTTCTAAAATAAACTGATCTGGCACATCAGAAATGGTCAGCGACATATCATCCACGGTATATTGATCGCTTAATAATTCGGAATCATTCAAGCTGATGGCAGTTAGAGCTAGTTTTTCACCATTGAGGACGAGGGGTGCGGTTGAGGTATTATTACGCTTGAGTTGTAACTTCGAAATAATCTGAGTTTTACCTTCATTCAAAATAAATGTTAGATCAACAGAACTGATCAAAAAATCAGCAGGCTGGTAATCTTTCAGGTAGATTGTTTTGGGTGAAGCGTTTGTCTGATCCATGTATTTATCCAAGTAGAAATCTAATAGGGCTAATAATACACGGATTAAGCTAAAACAGGACTGATCAATTATATGAAAAGTTCGTGCTTTGAGTACAGAACAAATTCACGAATAGCGGCCTATATAATTAGATTGTTATAATCTTTAAAAAGTAGGTTTGATCAAAGCATACGAAGGACAGTTGGGAGCAGCTAGACAATATCTTGATGCCGTATTGATTTATGAAGTTTTCAGCCGAGAAAATAGCGAGAGTAATATTTTGACCGTTAGAATATTAACGATTATTGGCGGTTATATATTGCCCTCAAAAGCTGTAGCGATAGAAGGTTTTGCTAATGCGTTGTTGATCGATGTTTTACAAGCGTATCCATATGGAACAGCAAGTGCGACGCTAGATAAAAAGGAAATGACTACGTCTTTTGGTAAGTTTGAAAAAATGAAAGAATTATCGGGGTGAGTGAAGTCGCTATAAAGTTGGTGGCAGCAATGGAAGATATGTTTAAGGATTTACGATTAGAGTTATTACAAAAAAGACTGGACTCATGAGATGAGTCAATCGCTTCAATTGGATCTTGTCATAAAACTCTAGATTGAGAGGATAGGTTAAATAAGACAGTTATACAGAATTATTTATAATCTTAAGTACTACTGAACAATGAATGTTGTAAAAAGTATTTCTTCAACTTTCAGTTCTTTGTTAAGCAGGCCTAGATGTGTATTCATCTTTTCTAATGCTTGCGCTTGTAGTGCTTCACGAGCCTCTGGTGATTGTAATTCTGATTTGGTTTTGCTCGATAGCAACATAACTAATTCATGTCTAATTGGGGCTTTATGGAAACGAATGAGATCAGCTTCATCTTCACCATTTACGACCAGTTGCACTTCAGTTTTTAGGTAGCTTGATGGTGCTGTTTGACCGCCTAGGTTGACGATAAATGCGGGAGGCATATCGACATACATTATTTCAGGAGCTTCTTCTTCCTCTTCATCAGCAGCATGTGCAGGCATAAAAGCGAATGAAAGCAGAAGCGTAAATATTAAATATAGTCGTTTTGTGCTGGTCATAACAATCTTCTCTTCGTCGATGTAACGGAATATTCTTAAAGTCGGCAACACAAAAAAGCGGGCACATGGCCCGCTTTTCTTATCGATAATAGATAATCTATTAATCGGCCACTGTAATGGGTATAGCGGCCAATTTTGCAGAAGCTTCAGCTGCTTTTTGAGTATAGTTCGGCATATCATCGAAATTTAGGTAACGATAGATATCATCTGCCATCGGATCAATTTTCGCAGCAAATTCCATGTATTCTTCAAAGTTAGGAATTCTGCCAAGAATTGACGCTACAGCTGCAACTTCAGCTGAAGACAAGTAAACGTTCGCGCCATCGCCGAGACGATTTGGGAAGTTACGAGTAGACGTTGAAACAACCGTGGTATTAGCACCAACACGTGCTTGGTTACCCATACACAGCGAGCAACCAGGCATTTCTGTTCGAGCACCTGCGTTTCCGTATATGCTGTAGTAACCTTCAGCCGTTAATTGAGCTTCGTCCATTTTCGTTGGAGGTACAACCCATAAACGCGTTGGTATCGTGCCACCAAAGCCTTCGAGCAATTTACCCGCTGCGCGGAAGTGACCGATGTTGGTCATACATGAACCGATGAAAACTTCGTCGATGTCAGTGCCAGCAACGTCAGCCATTGTTTTCACATCATCAGGATCGTTCGGGCAAGCTAAGATAGGTTCTTTGATTTCAGCCAGATCAATATCGATCACTGTGTGGTATTCAGCATCTGCATCGGCTTCCATCAATTGAGGATCTTTCAACCATTCTTCCATCGCAACAGCACGACGTTCTAAGGTACGAGGATCACCGTAATCATTCGCGATCATCCAACGAAGCATGATGATGTTAGATTCTAGATATTCGATGATAGGTTCTTTGTTCAGTTTGATTGAACAACCCGCTGCCGAACGCTCAGCAGATGCATCAGATAACTCGAATGCTTGCTCAACTTTCAGATCAGGTAAACCTTCAATTTCTAAAACTCGTCCAGAGAAGACATTCTTCTTACCTTTCTTCTCAACCGTCAACAAACCCATTTCAATGGCTTTCAAAGGGATCGCATTAACCAGATCACGTAGCGTGATACCCGCTTGCATTTCACCAGAGAAACGAACTAACACAGACTCAGGCATATCCAACGGCATAACACCGGTTGCAGCAGCAAAGGCTACCAAGCCAGAACCTGCTGGGAAAGAAATACCTAATGGGAAACGTGTATGTGAATCACCGCCGGTACCAACAGTATCAGGAAGCAACATGCGGTTTAACCAAGAGTGGATAACACCATCACCTGGACGTAAAGCAACACCGCCACGTGTCTGAATGAAATCAGGTAGCGTGTGATGGGTGTTTACATCGATAGGTTTTGGATATGCCGCTGTATGACAGAAAGATTGCATTGTCAGATCAGCTGAGAAGCCTAGACAAGCCAGATCTTTTAGCTCATCACGTGTCATAGGCCCCGTGGTATCTTGCGAACCAACCGTTGTCATTTGTGGCTCACAGTAAGTGCCGGGGCGAATACCTTCAACGCCACACGCTTTACCAACCATTTTTTGAGCTAATGAATAACCTTTGCCCGTGTCTTTCGCAGGTACTGGTGTACGAAACAGATCGGTTGTTTCCAAGCCTAACGCTTCACGTGCACGAGTGGTTAAACCACGACCGATGATCAATGGGATACGTCCACCAGCGCGTGCTTCGTCAAGCAGAATATCGGTTTTAAGACCGAACTCACACACTGTTTCGCCAGTTTCATTATTTTTAACGATACCTTCATAAGGATAGATATCGATAACATCACCCATATTCATATTATCAACATCACATTCAATGGGTAACGCACCAGCATCTTCCATAGTGTTGAAGAAGATAGGAGCAATTTTGCCACCGAGGCAGTAACCGCCGTCGCGTTTGTTAGGAATGAAAGGAATATCGCGACCCATGTGCCATAACACCGAGTTCGTCGCAGATTTGCGTGAAGAACCGGTACCCACAACGTCGCCGACGTAGGCTAGGGGATGACCTTTTTCTTTTAAGGCTTCAATTTGATTGATCGGACCAATAGTACCGTCTTGATCAGGATTGATGCCTTCACGTGCAATTTTCAACATTGCTAGTGCATGCAGGGGGATATCAGGGCGAGACCAAGCATCGGGTGCTGGTGACAAGTCATCAGTATTTGTTTCACCCGTGACTTTAAAGACCGTCACGGTAATTTTTTTAGCTAGCTCCAGTTTGCTAGTAAACCACTCGCCTGCAGCCCAAGACTCTACGATCTTTTTAGCATGAGCATTGCCAGCATCCATTTTTTCTTTCACATCGTGGAAAGCATCAAACATTAATAATGTATGTGAGAGCGCTTCAGCAGCCGTTGTTGCGATCGTTTCATCATCCAGCGCGTCAACCAAAGCTGCAATGTTGTAACCACCTAACATTGTGCCGAGTAATTGAGTTGCTTTAACCTTATCGATCAATGGTGATGTAGCTTCACCTTTAGTGATAGCAGCTAAGAATCCAGCTTTTACGTAGGCAGCCTGATCAACACCAGCAGGGATGCGATTAGTTAGCAGATCAAGTATAAAGTCCTCTTCACCCACAGGTGGATTTTTTAATAATTCAACCAGATCAGCAGTCTGTTCAGGGCTTAGCGGTTGAGGTACGACACCCTCAGTAGCTCGTTCCTCTACATGTTTGCGATAAGCTTCAAGCATGATAATTCTCTCCAGAGTTCAATGCCAACATCCATGTCGACAATTTTATTGGTATACATATTCGCGAAAGCGATCTTCCCATTATAGCTGATTTTTAAGGAATTTCGTAGATCTCACAGGATGTTGTAGCAATGAGAGTTGATCGTATTTAGATGCGGCACGTCAATATAGACTTTAGTCTTAGCGGCAAGTTGTTGAAAAAAATTAGCTATCAATTTGCATTGACTACTGATCATGTTTCTAGCAGTTGTTGATGATTTTGGTTATTAAAGACTTGCCATGAGATGAAAGTAAAGATCTCTGTAGCTTGTCCGGAGCTGTCTATCTAGAGCAGGTCTGTTGTTTAAAAGGAGGTTAAATTTGGATAGTTGGAATGGAAAGGTATTAGGGCAAGCGTTTCTTAGTTTGTAAGTGTTATGAGAAGACTCTGTAAAGGATAACGTCAGGCTTACAGATACAAGCCTGACGAAAGTGAAAGTTAATTTGTACACATACTAACTATTTGAAATTAGATTCTTACGTCGACGTGAGAACCCTAAGCTACCAATCAAGCCTGTTAAGGCCATTAAAATTGTTGTTGGTTCTGGAACTGACGCTGCACTTGAAATTAGAAATGCACGCTCTGTACCTTGGTAGTTTCCTGTCCCAACGATATCACCATTATCATTAATTCCTTGAGCAGTACTTAGAAAGAGCCAACCTGAATCAGTACAATTAACAACATCACATAGGTTAAGCATGGTGTTATTTTCATATAAAAAGGCTTTGCCAAAACCAGAGTCACCGACTATTTGACCACTATTGTTAATACCGTAAGCAGATGAAAAGAGGGATGTTCCTAAGGTACCAAGATCTTGCATTGTTGTACCATCATGCAAGAAGGCGTGACGGCCAAACTGAGCAGTATCTGCCTCTCCAACTACGAAGCCATAATCGTTAACATCATAACCGAAAGAGTTTCTGCCACCTAGGGTGCCCAGATCAGATACAGTAGAGCCATCGTAAAGAAATGCGTGTTGTTCATGATTTGCCGTGACTGAGTAACCAGTAACATTACCAGACTGGCTTATACCAAACCCAGCTGCACTTTGACCGCCTAGTGTATCTATTGGGACCATTGCTCCTGCTGTGGAAATAAATGCGCGTGTCGCCCCGTTAGCCAGTAAGCTTTCTCCAGTATATTGACCCGCATCATTAATTGCTGCGTTTTGACCGTAGGAGCTACGTCCACCGAGCGTACCAATCAGGCTACTAGTGGTTCCATCATGATGAAAGTAGTTTAGAGTATTAGTACTACCTACAACTTCACTTTGGGCATTGATGCCATAACCACGGAATGTGCTGAAAGAGTTTGTTGATAGAGACCTTGCTGTTGCGCCGTCATAAATAAAGGCGCCGTAGTGAGCGCCATCTTGGTATAGACCTGTGACTAAACCATTAGAGCTTATTCCATAACCAACAGATGAGTTGCCACTTGGTGGAGTAATAGCTGTAATTGTGTAGTTGCTTGAGTAGGCTTGAACACTAGCTGTACTAAGCGCGCTTAGTATTGTTAATGAGTATAAAATCTTTTTCATTCTGATATCTCCTTATATCATTTCCCCGGCTTTTTTATAAAGACGGGCAGTATGAAAGCTATCCATATAGAGTTTCACAAATCAGAATATACAGTAAAGTTTATAGAGTATTTGTTAACTTTTATAAATGGTGGGTGATGCTTTAATCTTCAGAATATAAAGTTGATAGGGGCATTATGTTTTTGTTGAAGTATCAAAAAATGGAAAGGTATGAGACACATTTTGATTGTTATATTTTTCTTTAGTTTAGCCGGCTGTGCTGGTTTGTCAGACTAAGGGCGGGGCGTTAAAGCGAGCTTCACATTAGAGTTGTTTTTTACAAAAAATTGTAGACGCCACAGGATGTTGTGATAAAGATAGACGATTTCTGATGGATTTCAGTAGTAGATTTATCTGGACTTGCACTTGAAGGGTCAGTAAAACAAAAACGAAGTTTTCGTTATACTAAGTAGTATGAAGCATTTTTATCGTGTGTTTAGTAAGGAGTTATTGGTATCGATACCATCAGTATATTAGGCAGCGGCTGGCTAGGGTTGCCGCTAGCTAAGCGATTTGTCGACCAAGGATTTATAGTCAAAGCATCAACGCGTTCGAAGGATCGCTTTTCTGATCTTGAGGCTGTCGGTGCTGAGCCTTTTATTGTGGATATTGATCAGGGTTTTGATAGGTTACAGAATTTTTTGCAGACGAAGGTTTTAGTGATCAACATTACAAGTAAAAACATTCAGGGTTTTTCTGAACTACTCAAACTAATTGAAACTTCGATAATAGATAAATTAATATTTGTTAGCTCGACGTCGGTTTATGACAATGTTAATAAGGTTATCTCTGAGTCAGATGGACTAGAAGTTAAAACAAAGCCTTTGTCTATTATTGAAGATTTACTTCGAAGTAGTGAGCAGTTCGAGACAACGATTGTTAGATTCAGTGGACTGGTTGGAGGAAAAAGAGACCCCGGTAATTTCTTTCGTCATGGCCGTCCTGTAAAGCTACCAAATGCGCCAGTCAACCTTATCCATCTTGATGACTGTTTAAATATTCTTCAGCAAATTATCGAAAAAAATATTTGGGGAGAAGTGTTTAATTGTTGTGCTGATACGCATCCGACGAAAAAAGTATTTTATACGCAGGCGGCTCAACGGGCAGGGGTACCATTACCCGATTTTAGTTGTAAAGATGACGACTCGTATAAAATTATCAGCAATCAAAAAGTGAAAAAATCTTTAGGTTATGAATTTATTCATCCTGACCTGATGTTGATTGAGTTTGTTAGGGCTTGAATGAGGATTAAAAAGAGGGTGTTATTTTAGGGTTGCCCATGATCAGTGCACAATGTTGTAAGCATTAATGAGGCAAGGTAAGTTTATGACTTCTACGGCGATTTTTTGGTTCAGACAAGATTTGAGACTTGTTGATAATCCAGCTCTGAATGCAGCGTTTGAACAACACGACTGCATCATTCCTGTTTATCTTCACACGCCTAATGATGAAGGGGGTTGGAGTGCTGGTGAGCCGAGTTTATGGTGGCTTGAACGGAGTTTAAAGGCTTTAAAAAAAGCGTTGAAAAATCGCCATGACCTACTTTTACAGATTAGAAAGGGTGATGCTTTTACTGAGTTAGAAAAAATAATTCATGAAAGTGATGCGGATGCGGTCTTCTGGAATCGACAATACGAACCTGCCATTGTAAAGCGTGATGAAAAGATCAAAAGTAAACTAAAAGTGATAGGGCTTTATGCGAAAAGTTATAATGGAAATTTGTTGTGGGATCCTTGGCAAATAGAAAATAAAAGTGGTGAGCCTTATAAGGTGTTCACCGCATTTCATAAAAACTATCTGACGCAACCTCAACAAGATTATCGAGCCATTGTTTCGGCCAAAAAACCTTTGACTAAAGGTCTGAAAAATAATTTAAATGTAAGTGATTTAGGGTTAGTATCGAGCCATCCATGGCATAAAAAGCTGAATGGCTTATGGGAACCAGGAGAAGCTTCCGCTCAGGATCAGTTGAACCGGTTTATAACTTCATATCTAGTAAAGTACCCAGAGGAGCGTGATGAACCTGCAAAGAATGCAACGTCGATTCTCTCCATACATCTTCACTTTGGTGAAATAAGTGTCAGGCAAATCTTTGCTGTTACACAAGATTTAAAGTTACAACATACAAATGATGTCAACTTAATGGCCATCGAGGCATTTGAGAGGCAGCTTATATGGCGAGAATTTGCACATCATTTAATGTTTCACTTTCCGCATACTATTGAACAGGTATTTAATCCTAAATATTCTAACTTCCCGTGGCAGGATGATCCTGAGATACAAAAACTCTGGCAACAGGGGGAAACAGGGATTCCGCTAGTTGATGCTGGTATGAAAGAACTATGGGCGACCGGCATCATGCATAATCGTGCTCGAATGATTGTCGCCTCATTTTTAATTAAAAATTTAGGCCAACATTGGCTGACGGGGGCACGTTGGTTTTGGGATACCTTGCTTGATGCTGATCTGGCTAATAATACGATGGGTTGGCAGTGGGTAGCTGGGAGTGGGGCAGATGCTGCACCATATTACCGTATCTTCAGCCCTGTTAGACAAGGTGAGCGGTTTGATCCGCAAGGTGAATATATCCGTCGTTGGTTGCCCGAACTTTCTGGCCTGCCTGATCGTTATATATACACACCTTGGATGGCAACGGCTGACATATTAGCGGACTCTGGTGTTAAACTAGCTGAGAATTATCCAAGACCAATAGTCGATCTAGCTGATTCAAGAAAAGCGGCATTGGATATTTATAAAGCGTGGAAACGTAATCAAACAATCAATATAAAAAAATATGTCGAATAATCACAGCGATCACTTACCTAGCACTCATCCTAAAATACGCACGAGCAAAGTTGGCGTCTTATTGGTCAATCTTGGAACACCTGACGGTTGTGATACTCGTTCGGTGAAACGCTATCTTGCAGAGTTTTTATCTGATCGTCGTGTTATTGAACTAACACCATGGCTCTGGCAGCCGATATTACGAGGCATCATTTTAAACACACGACCAAGCAAAAGTGCAAAGGCTTATCAGCAGGTCTGGATGAAAGATATTGATGAATCACCATTGCGTTATTATACACGCATGCAAGCTGAAAAGTTGCGTGAAAAAATAAACGATACCACTGGAAATTTAAACATTGATTGGGCTATGCGTTATGGAAACCCTTCGATCAAAAAACAACTACTTAATCTTAAAGAACAGGGGTGTGAACGAATTCTGATCATGCCTATGTATCCTCAATACAGTGCAACCACTACCGCGAGTGTTAACGATCGCGTTCTTGATGTGTTGAAAACACTTCGTTGGCAGCCAGCAATACGCACCGTGCCACCTTATTTTCAAGAACCTTCTTACATCAAAGCACTGGGAAAGAGTATTACGGACTACCTTGAAAATTGTGAACAAAAACCAGATGTTATTTTGTCTTCATATCATGGTTTGCCAAAAGAATATTTTGATAAGGGAGATCCATATTATTGTCACTGTGTAAAAACAAACCGTTTGTTGCGTGAATCATTAGGGATGGATGAAGATACATTTCAGATGAGCTTTCAATCGCGTTTTGGTCCCAAGAAATGGCTGGAACCGTATACTGTCGAAATACTTAAAATTTTAGCTAAAGAAGGTAAAAAAGTAGCTGTAATTATGCCTGGGTTTTCAGTTGATTGTTTAGAAACACTTGAAGAAATGAATATGCAGAATAGAGAAATATTTATTGAACACGGTGGCGAACACTATGATTTTATTCCATGCTTAAATGATTCAACTGAGAGTATTGATATGCTGGATGCTTTAGTGAGGAATGAATTGCAAGGTTGGGTCTGATTGAAAATATTAATTTAGATGTTCGAGGCTCTCAGATGTTGAATGGTACTCAATTATTTAAGCCTATCAAAGGTGATTGAAATACTATTTTTATCATCACTTAAATAAATTTCCCCGTCCTGAATATTGCATTGTAACGGCATTGAACGTTTGACCATTGCCTCGATGCCTTCAGCATTGATATGAAAGATACTTAGATTGTTGAAACGTTGACACTTCTCCTGATGCTGTTGCCACCATATGTCAGCTTTTCTTTGATGATAGGTATAAATGGTTACCTGTTTGGATCGACCACACGCTTTACGAATTCTTTTTTCATCAATTTGGCCTAGATCAACCCACAACTCAATCTCATCAGTTAAAGTCTTTTGCCATAGATCGGGCTCTTCATCACTTTCTAAACCTTTTGTGAACGTTAATGATTCGCTGGCATTTGCCATAAAAGCAACTAAACGTATCATAAAGCGTAAGTCTGTTTCGGATGGATGTTGGGCGACGGTTAGTTCATGGTCTTGATAATAATGTCGATCCATATCGGCAATATTAAGCGTGATTTTATTGATCGTAGCATTGATTGCCATAGGGGTAAGAGTTCGAGTTAAAAGAGCTGGGCATTGTAGAGGAATAGTGATTGAAAGTACTAGGCTTTAATCTTTCTTGTACACTCCTGTAGATAGAAGTGAAACGCTATATTCAGGTGATCAATTAATTTGGCCTAATGTGATGATTTATTTTTTCCATCATAGCTAAATAGTTGCCCTGTTAGAGGCTTGCTGCTGATGAAGGTTGTAACTTCAGGACAAGGGATTATAAATCAGTCGAGTTGATATTGAACGGTATTAATTATCGGAAAGAACACATGGTTATTGTTACTAGGACTTTCGATACTTATACAATGGGTCAAGCTTAATTGGCTAGTAAGGTTGAGGCTTACACTTTGCTGGTTAATATTTCGTTCATAAACAATTCATATTTATTAGTGTACAACACACTAGACAGGACCAAATCACGGACTAACTTATTAAGTAAAGAGTTTTGGCTAATTCAAGAACTTTGTCCTTTTGTCGATAATTTAAGTTTGCTTGAGTATTTTATCTTGGCCGAAAGCTTATAAAAAACAGCAGTATTTACAGCATGTTGCTCATTATGAATGGATAAAAGTTTAGTGAATGTTAACACTTATATTAGTGTATAAGCTTTTGTTCTTTAACTAGCTGAGCAACGTTATGACTTACCTTGTTGCTAGGCCCTACTTCCCTTGAACTCACAGACTCAATAGATTGTTATGAAAATATCAAAGATTAAAATAAGCACCTTATTAACTCTAGCTCTTTTACTAAGTGGGCTTTCATTATCAATGCCATCTGTGGCAAAAGATTATTATGTGCGATCAGATGGTGGTTCAGCACAACAATGTAATGGTCTGTCTAATAAGAGCCTTGCTGAGAAAGGTGAAAATAATGGCTGTGCATGGAATCACCCTTTTCAAGCCTTGCCACCAGAAGGAAAACCTAAAATATCTGCGGGTGATACGTTATATATAGGTAATGGAAGTTATCAAATGGGACATGGTGCGCCAGGAGCTGGAAGCTGTAGTTCAGACTATCCTTGGGATTGTTTTATGCCAGCGATTCCTTCCGGCAAAGATAAGCTGCATCCAACACGGATTGTTGGCGAGATGACAGGTAAACAATGTGTCAATCCTCCCGTGCTTTGGGGAGCTGAAAGATCTTCTCGTATTATCAATCTAAAAGGTGCTTCTAATGTAGAAATATCATGTTTGAATATTACTGATCGTGATAATTGTATCGAGTTTTATAACCCTGAAAAATTTCCTTGTGAGGGCTGTGTGAAAGCCTGTCAACGTGATAAGTTTCCTTATGGGAATTGGGCGGATACAGGGCTTTATGCTGAAGATTCAGATAATGTTGTACTCAATAACCTACGTATTCACGGTATGGCGAGTCAGGGGATTCATGCTGGACGGATCTCCAACTGGCAGATTAATAATACTCAGATCGTCGCGAATGGTATGGTCGGTTGGGACGGTGATCTAGCAGGGCCATCGAGTAATTCTGGAACGATAGTTTTTCGTAACACTGAAATTGCCTGGAATGGTTGTTCAGAAGATTGGAAGACAGGCCAACCTCTTCCTAAAAGCTGCTGGGGACAAGAGTCAGGCGGTTATGGTGATGGCATTGGTTTAGCTAATTCAGGTGGGACCTGGAGATTTGAAGATGTGGTCGTTCATCACAATAGCTCTGATGGTATCGACCTTTTATATTTGGATAAAACCGCAAAAGTTGAAGTGTCAGGACTCAAAGCTTATGCAAATGCGGGTAATCAATTAAAAATTTCTGGCAGTGCAGAGATTGAAAATAGCGTATTGAATAGTAATTGCTCTTCATTTAAAGCACCTCTAATGCGAGAAGGTGATCTCTGTCGTGCACAGGGTAACACCTTATCAATTTCATTATTTTCCAACAGTAAAGTTAGTCTAAAGCACAGTACGCTGACGGGAGAAGGTGACTGTTTGATGATTGCATCATGTAAAGATGAGTCATGTAATGGATCTGAAAAAATTCAGATCGATAGCTCTATCTTTGTTGGGCATAAAGATTGGCGCGCGGGCGATCAAACCTGTCTGTACTGGTACGGAGATGGGCTAGTACAAGATCCATTCTCTATGAAGTATAGCTTGATTAATGATGTGAAAGATCTTAATGCTTGCCCTGGTGAGGAGATGCAATGTGATAAAAAACCAGGTTTGGTTAACGATAGTTTGGAAAATTTTGATGGCCACTTACTGCCTAATAGTCGAGCTATAAACTCTGGAAACCCTGCTAGTTCCACAAATAGAGATGTGGATGGAAATGAGCGTAAAAATATTCCAGACATTGGTGCGTATGAGTCGTTGTAGTAGATATCCTAGAGCTGAAAATAATTATATTTTAAGTATAAGGGCAGAGCGTTAAGGAGAGAGTTAATGACTATTATTGGTGGGCAATTAGGTTATAAGTTATTGCGTAGAATTAGTGCGAAACACCTAACAACACATGAGCAGAGCTCTGAAGATTACTATCAAGATTTTGAACGGGCAGGTCAACAGTTGACCGATTACTTTGGTGATAAATTACGAGAACGGGTAAAAGATAAAACAGTCATAGACTTTGGGTGTGGCCCAGGCTTTGAAGCGATTCATCTGTCCCAAATGGGGGCCGGCAAGGTAATTGGTGTTGATATTCAAGAAAAACTATTGGGTCATGCGCGAGACTTAGCAGCGAAAAAATCCGTGAGTGACCGTTGTACTTTTACTACCAACACCGATGAGCTCGCTGACGTTGTGATGAGTAAGGATGCATTTGAACATTTTGATGATCCGGCCTCTATTTTGGAATTAATGGCGGACTTACTTAAACCTGATGGACATATAGAAATTGCATTTGGGCCCATATGGTTACATCCGTACGGAGGGCATTTGTTCTCTGTTTTCCCTTGGGCACATTTGATTTTTACTGAAGAGGCATTGATTAGATGGCGTGCAGATTTTAAAACTGATGGAGCAACAAAATTTTCTGAAGTAACCGGTGGTTTAAATCAAATAACCATCAAGAAGTTTGAAAAAATCGTTGCAAATAGTTCATGTAAAATTGAGTGGTTAGATACTATCCCTATTCGCAAACTCTCTATTTTTAAACATAAATGGCTTAGGGAGTTTGGTTCGTCGATTGTTTGTTGTCGACTAGTTAAAAAGTAGCTACCAGACGCGATAGCACATCATATTAAATAGAGAGTAATCATTCGCTTATCTGTCTGGATATTTATAACTTCAATAAGGTTATTGAATAATTCTACTTGTTAAGTCTAAAGGAAAAACTCTCTTTGAGTTAAAAGTCTCATTGAGGCTTTTCGTTTTTAGAGAAATAATCATTCTTCATTTTCTTCACCAAGCCCGCCAAGAAAACTAGAGCAATCAGGTTTGGAATTGCCATTAAGATATTCGTAATGTCTGCAAGATTCCAGACGAGTTTTAATGGTATTGCTGCACCAACCATTACGAGTATGGAATAGACAATTCTATAAGGAAGGACTGCTTTTTCACCAAATAAAAATCGTGCGGCTCTATCACCATAATATGACCAAGCTATTGTGGTTGAAAAAGCAAATAACATGAGTCCAATTCCGACGATTTTTGATCCAAATCCACCCAAAGATTGTTCAAAGGCATAAGCCGTGAAAGCTGCCCCTGTTATCTCGGAGGGCCGTGTTTCAATAGCATTGGTTGTTAGTATAACGAGCCCCGTCAATGTACAAATAATTAAGGTATCAATGAAAGGTTCTAGCATGGCAACCAGCCCTTCTCGAACAGGCTCATTCGTTTTTGCAGCAGCATGAGCCATTGGAGATGAACCTAGACCTGCTTCGTTGGAGAATAAACCACGTGCAACACCCCAGCGGATAGCCTCGCCGACAGCAGCACCACCAACAGCCCAGATGTTAAGGGCATTATTAAAAACCAAACCTATTGCGCGTGGGATTTCTGAAAAGTTTTTGATCAAAACAATCAGGGCCGCTCCGACATATATCACAGCCATAAAAGGCACCAGTATACTGGCAACTTTTGCAATTCTCTTAACACCACCGATGATCACTAGTCCGACTATCACCGCCATCACAGCACCTAAAAGCCAGCGGTGATCTTTGATCGCAGGATTAATAAATGCTAAGCCATCGACGACAGAATTTGCCTGTACCATATTGCCGATCCCGAATGATGCTATGAGTGCAAAACTCGCAAACATAATGGCTAACGGACGTTGATTCAAACCATGCAACAAGGTGTACATCGGGCCGCCAGCAACCTCACCACTAGGTGAGATTTCTCTGAACTTTACAGACAAACTACATTCGGCAAACTTCGTCGCCATACCAAAAAAAGCCGTGACCCACATCCAGAATAATGCTCCGGGTCCACCAAGTGTAATAGCAGCTGCTACACCCGCAATATTCCCCGTGCCTACGGTGGCTGAAAGCGCTGTTGATAAAGCTTGAAAGTGAGACACCTCACCAACATCATCAGGTTTATCATGCTTGCCTTGAATGAGTTGGACAGAATGTTTGAAACCACGAAATTGAATAAAACCCATTTTGACAGTCAGGTAAGCACCAATGCCGAGCAGTGCGGCTAGGGTAAAGACATTGTTCCAAAGAATTCCTGAAAGCGTGCCGGTAATGCTAGTGAGTTTTTCAATCATAACTATTCACTCGTCAAGTTGATATTGTCGAAGAATTAGAGTGTCGCCACGTTGGATCATTTCTAATTTTTTTAAAAAGCTCATCCCTAATAAAATTTCATCATCTGCATCCATATATGGATTAATTGTAGCTTTTATATTACGTAAGGAAATAGCGCCAAGATCAACGCGGTCGAGTCGAGACATTCGAGCAGTGATCTCACCATTAGCGGTCGATACTCGAATCTCCGGTCCAAGTTTTAGATTCATCTTCTCAGCAAGTGTCGCTGGAATAGCAACATCCGTTGCACCGGTATCCAGCATATATTCAACCGCTTGACCGTTGATTGATCCAGAGGCGATGTAGTGACCGTAACGATTACGTTGCAACATAACCTCAGGCAGCCCATCAGTATTCATAGAATTTGCGAGCTGCTGATTAGGATTGCGTAGATCGTTGAGAACATCAGAAAAAAACCATGTTGTCATCGCTAACACAATAATAAATGCGAGAACCAACATACCTCGCCCAAGACTGGAATTATTTTCATCATTCATAAGGTCCTAGTTTGCCGTAATTTGATCGTAGGTGGTAGTCTGTATCGTATGAAATATAACCAACAAACAGGATGGATCGAAGGTATTCGTCACTGTGCTTCACCGAATTATGACGCGCGACCCGCTGGTGCATCGATTGATCTCGTCGTGATCCATGGAATCAGCCTGCCACCGGAACAATATGGTAGCAAACACATTGATCAACTGTTTACTAATAAACTTAATTCAGAAGAACATCCTTATTTTAAAGAAATTTGTAATTTGAGAGTTTCGACTCACTTATTGATCAGACGCACAGGAGAAGTTGTTCAATACGTTTCATTAAACGATCGAGCTTGGCATGCTGGCGTTTCAGAGTTTAATGGCCGCACACGCTGTAATGATTTCTCAATAGGCATCGAGTTAGAAGGTTCTGATCATGAGCCATATGAAATAGCTCAGTACAATGTACTCGCTAGCATTACAAAACTGCTACAACATACGTGGCCAAAGATTACTGAAGAAGAGATTGTTGGTCATTGTCATATAGCACCAGGCCGTAAAACAGATCCTGGGTTAGCATTTGACTGGAAGTGTTATAGAAAACTGATCGAGAAAAGATAGATAAACCGTCGTCAGATAGAGACGCATTTTAAGGTAAGTTTACGAGGCTGTAGGATTTTAATCGGTATCCTATTGATAATTAAGTATAAAATTATCTGGCATGTTTTGTGTAACAAGTTAAAGTTAAGTAGATAGAAGTTATATCACTACAGTAACTGATCCAATGGATGGAGAAGATAAAATGGACTTTATTAAAAATCATATCACCGTGTGTTTTCGAAGCATTGCACTAGCGGAAATAGCCACTGCTGTTTTATTGTTATCAGCAGCTCTCACATTTTTTGTTTCATCTTTCTTTGTCGAACCAAGTCAAACTTTCACATTCCCACCTGCGATGTTGTTAATGGGTTTAGCCGTACTTTTCCAATTGCGGAAAGGTCGACCATATAAAGACTAATAAAAATAATAAAATAAGTGCTCACAAATAGCCCTGCGGAAGTGGGGTTTTTTTTGAGTGGTTGAAAATCAATCGCTATTTTATAGCTTTAATAAGCTATAAGTTCTCTTTTAAATATTAGAAAAATAAATAAGATTAGACAGGTTACGGCTAACCCAAGAATAAAGTAAGTCTGTATTTCTGATAAAGAAATACCTATTAAAAGGATATTTCTAAAATCTAAAATGGTTATTAATACAAACATGCTGGATAAGTAGACGGACCAGTTAATACTTCGAAGTCTTTTTACTATTGAAGGTAAGCAAAATAAAACTATAAGTAGATCGACGATTGAGTACGTAATTAATCGGGTCTCGATATTAATCATCTGATATTCGTTAGTACGAATGAAATAATGCAGTGTCGCAAAAGGGATCCATATTGAGACTACCCTTATAATAAATATTTTTCTTGTGAGTTTTCCTTTAAAAGTAAACCATTCCATGATAATTAGTGACTCTTTATTTATTTAGGGAGTGTGATTTCTAAAAACTATCAACTTTTAGAATAATGAAAGTCTTAATAAGGTTAGTTATTTCTAATCGACGATAAAAACTAAACAAAATAACGTCGAACTAAACTCCAAATTAATAGCGTAAACTCTGGGCAATTAAAACGAGGTTCACCGGGGATGGTGAGTAATAATCTTTTATCTCCAATATAAATGGGCCAAGTACCGATTCGACTTGAGCCTGATGAGTCCACTGCTCCCCAACCATGTATATTGAGTCCAAAATATTTTTTTAATCGTTTCTCATGTCGGTCTTGGACGGCGATGAGATCAGTGCTGAAGGCGGAAAGCATTTCTGCAGTCTCATCGTCAAAACCACTGCACGCAATCGTGCAGCCTGATCCGTCTACTAACAAAGCTTTGCCTGAGTTGGAGAGAGACTCTAGTAGAATTTCTACCATGGTTGCGAAGCCTGAGTCGGGGAGTGTGATGGGTTCTTCCAAACCTTCTATCCAAGCGAGTGATTGCGCTTGCTGTACGAGTGAGAGTACACCTTCAATATCATCTACGCCTGTCCACTCTATAAGCTTGTTGGTTATTGGCTGTTGTGACTCTTCTTGTCTGAGTAGTGCGAGCAAGAGAGTGCGCATGGGTTCTTTGGCTGGGCTGGAGATCGCGTAGAAAGCGCCACTGGGTGTTGGCGATAAATAGATATTATCTGCAAATTGAAATTCAGCGATAGCCATGATCTAAGATTTTGATAAACGTTTTTCTGTTTCTAACCATTTTTTTTGTGCGGTTAATGTTTTGCCTTGTAAGCGAGTCGTCATTGATGTAAATGCATTGATCATATTCTTATTAAGATAGAGTTCTAATAATTCGTAGGTAATTTCTTCATCATCAGGATTTTGCTCTAAGGCATTCTCTAAAATTGTTTGTGCGGCCTGATAATCTCCTTTGGTTATTTTTTTACGTGCGGTCGGTAATGGTTGTTTAATATTTTTTTGATCAGAATTTCCAATGATAACGGATGACGTTGAAGATAATCCTTGTGATAAACGCGACTCTTTTGTGTTGATTGATAGTGTTGGACTGATACCACTATGTAGATATTTTTTTATAAATACTCGATGTTCTTTAGTGAGTATCCCATAAGTTGGTCTTAGTATGGATTTTTTTAACTCGATAGCTTTTGGTCCTAGTGCGATCAACAAATCGATCAAGGCTCCAAAATAGGCTTCTTCATTTTCTAAGTAATAATTTAAGTTGATGCGTTGGGTGTGAATATTGAGATTTTTAGGATGACGTTTAACTTTTCGGGCTAAGAATTCAGCATATGCGATCTGTTTGTCTTTTGACTTGAGTTTGGGTAATAAATATTTGATCGCGGGCAATAGGTTTGGATCAGATAAATACTCCTCTGTGAGTGGCTGATTATCCGGTGTTGCAGTATTGACGAAGATAGAGCCCATGAGTAAACGTTTTTCTTATCCTTGAAATCAAGATAAATACTATAACAGATATTTAGAAGGGTATATGTAGCAGAGAGTTACCGACGTGTAGTACGTGTAATAAGCTTTAATTGGAAGGGATTGTAATATCTCCAGAAAGAATCTTTTCCAAAGTATCAACATATAAATGCGTTTCAAGTTCCCTAACCTTGTCACGAATGCTATCTAAGGTTTCGTGGTCGGTCAGTGTAATTCTTTGTTGATTGAGCACGGGACCTTGATCGTACTCAGCCGTGACTATATGCACGGTTGCACCAGTCTCGTTAGCTTTACTATCTAACACAGCTTGGTGAACGTGATCTCCATACATGCCTTTCCCACCAAACTTAGGTAACAGAGAAGGGTGGATGTTTAAGATCTTATTTCGAAATGTTTCTAGAGTTTGTGGTCCGAGTTTTTTCATGTAGCCAGATAAGATGAGTAGATCTATTTTGACATCTTGTAGAGTTGTACAGATAACCTTATCCAGATCAGCCGGATCAGGGTGTGTGGTTGAGCTGAGATGAAAAGTAGACAAGTCGTATGGCTCGACATTATTAAAGGCATTCGCATTCTTGTTATTACAGATGAGAACAACAGGCTTTACTGCCAAGCCATTTTTGCTGGCTTCAAGGACAGACATCATGCCACTGCCGTTGTAAGAAGACATAAAACCGACGTTGAGCATTGAGATGTTCTCCAATTGTTAAGATATTTTTCTTTGCAAAGCGAAATTATGACATATAATCCTCGATACTGTAGTTAGAGTTTTAGAAATTCTAACTAACGCCCGTCAAGATTGTCCTTAGGAGATCTACATTGTTAAAAACTGCGCTTTTTGAAAAACATCAGCAAGCTGGTGCTCGTCTGGTGGAGTTTGCCGGCTGGGAAATGCCTTTAAATTACGGTTCACAAATTGAAGAACATAATCAGGTGCGTAATGCGTCTGGTTTGTTCGATGTCTCTCATATGATGGTGACTGATTTTCAGGGAAAAGAGGCGCACGCTTTTCTAAGAAAGTTACTCGCCAATGATGTGAGCAAGCTTAAAACAACAGGGCAGGCGCTGTATTCCTGCATGCTCAATGAGAACGGCGGTGTCATTGATGATCTGATCGTCTACTTTAGACAACAGAATAACTATCGGATCGTTTCGAATGCGGGAACTCGTCAGAAGGTCAGTGACTGGTTTAAACGGGTGTCGGTCGATTTCGAGGTGGAGATTACTACACAAAATGAGCTAGCGATCATCGCCGTGCAAGGCCCTGAAACACGAGGTATTCTTTGTGAGGTTCTTGCACAATGTGCTGATCAACTACTGATGCTTTCAGCCTTTAATGCCTTTCAATGGCACGATCTATTTATCGCATGTACAGGCTATACTGGAGAAGATGGTTTTGAGATCATCTTGCCCGCTGAACAGAGTGCAGATTTCTGGCAACAATTAATTGACGTGGGTATCAAGCCTATCGGTTTGGGTGCACGTGACTCGTTGCGGCTGGAAGCTGGAATGAATCTTTATGGTTCTGATATGGATGAAGAGATTTCACCACTACAAGCAGGCTTGAGCTGGACGGTCGCCTTGCAAGATGAAACGCGAAATTTTATCGGCCGAGCCGCTTTACAAGCAGAAAAATCTAACGGTATCAGCCGCCAGCAAATTGGGCTGTTATTGAATGAGAAAGGCGTTTTGCGAGCCCATCAAGAGTTGTTTATTGCGGATCAACTTATTGGCGAGATCACCAGTGGTGGTTTTTCTCCAGTGTTAGGGCAGGCAATCGCTTTGGCTAGAGTCGATGCCCATATAGATACTAAGCAGTTGGCAGATATTGAAGTAGAGATCAGAAACAAACGTCAAGCTGTGGAGGTAACCAAACCACCTTTTATTTAATTATACCGATTCGGAACTACACACTTTTTTTTAACATAGACTTTAATCTTACAAAGGAAAGGTAACGCTATGAGTGAGAAAGCTAACCAAAGAATCCCTCTAAATGAGTTAGAAATGAGCGGTGATTTTATCCGCCGGCATATTGGGCCAGATCCCCACCAGTTACGTGAGATGCTAGACGAACTGGAAATAAATGAACTGGATGACATCATCGAAAAAGTCGTTCCAGAAAATATTTTAAACAAAGAACCGTTGACTCTCACCTCGACGATGAGTGAGCGATCGGTTAGAACTTACATTCGCAAAGTTCGGGCACGTAACAAGGTTTTTATCTCGATGATTGGGATGGGCTATTACGGCACCGTCATGCCACCGGTGATCAAGCGAAATGTTCTCGAAAATCCAGGCTGGTACACGGCCTATACGCCTTATCAGGCTGAGATAAGTCAAGGCCGCTTGGAAGCGATCTTAAATTTCCAACAAATGGTGATGGATCTTACTGGCATGGAGATGGCGAATGCTTCCATGCTGGATGAAGCCACTGCTGCGGCAGAGGCGATGGCCATGTCGAAGCGATTATCAAAATCAAAATGTAATGCCTTTTTTGTTGATCAAGACTGTCATCCACAAACCATTGCGGTGATCAAGACACGTGCAGAGGGTTTTGGTTATGAGTTGATTATCGGTGATCCCTATAACGATCTCAGCAAGCATGATGTCTTTGGTGTGATCGTCCAATACCCCGGTTCTAGTGGTGAGGTTCGAGATCTCGAACCTATTGTAACTGCGGCTCATCAACAGTCGGCATTAGTCACCGTCGCAGCCGATCTTTTGAGCCTCGTGTTATTAAAAACACCGGGTGAAATGGATGCCGATATTGTCATCGGTAATTCACAACGTTTCGGCGTACCAATGGGCTATGGCGGTCCTCATGCAGCATTCTTTGCGACGCGAGAAGCTTATAAGCGATCTGTTCCGGGCAGGATTATTGGCGTTTCAAATGACGCCTTGGGTCAGCCCGCTTATCGGCTAGCACTACAGACGCGCGAGCAGCATATTCGACGTGACAAAGCGACCAGTAATATTTGTACATCACAGGCTCTACTGGCGATTTTAGCGAGTTTCTATGCGGTTTATTATGGCCCCAAAGAGCTGAAAATGATTGCCACTCGTGTACATCGGTTAACCTCAATTTTGGTTGCGGGCCTCCGTCATTTGGGGATAGAGGTCATGAACGAGTGTTATTACGACACGATCAAGATTCATACGCCAGGACGAGCGAAGCGTATCGCTGCTCGTGCACGAGAGTCACAAATAAATCTGCGGGTTTACGATGCTGATCATATTGGTATCGCGATTGATGAAACGATCCGTCGGATAGAAATTAGAAAGGTTTGGAAGCTGTTTTCTAAAACCAAAACAGAGAAAATGTATGTCGGCCCTTTGGATGAGGATGTTGAAGAATGTATTCCTGATTCATTGTTACGCAAGACTAAATTTCTTACACACCCAGTCTTTAGCCGCTATCATTCTGAAAGCGAAATTATGCGCTACATGCGTCGTTTAGCACGCAAAGATATTGCCTTAGATCGTTCGATGATTCCGCTTGGCTCTTGCACTATGAAGCTCAATGCGGCAGCTGAAATGCAGGCAGTTTCGTATCGTGAGTTTAACGCCATGCATCCCTTTGCACCGTTGGATCAGGCGCAGGGTTATTTGCAGTTGTTTGACGAACTAGAAGACATGCTTTGTGATCTGACAGGGTTTGATGCCTTCTCATTTCAACCCAATGCGGGTTCGCAGGGCGAGTATGCCGGCCTGTTAGTGATCAAGAAGTATCATCAGTCACAAGGTCAGGGACATCGAAATATCTGTTTGATCCCCGCTTCGGCTCATGGCACCAACCCAGCAAGCGCGATGATGGCTGGCTTGAAGATTGTGGTCGTCGCCTGTGATGATGCGGGCAATGTTGATCTGGACGATCTTACGGCAAAAGCTAGCGAACATGCAGACGAACTCGCGGCTTTGATGATCACTTATCCATCAACACATGGTGTGTTTGAAGAGGCTTTTGTTGATATTTGTGCGCTGATCCATGAGCACGGCGGACAGGTTTATATGGATGGTGCGAATTTCAATGCCTTGGTTGGAATTAGTCGCCCCGGAAAAATCGGTGCAGATGTTTCACATCTCAACCTTCATAAGACCTTTGCAATTCCACATGGCGGTGGTGGTCCTGGTGTTGGACCAATAGGCGTCGGCAGACATCTTGCCGCTTTCTTGCCCGATCATCCGGTCGTCGCGGGTGTTAATCCGGCGGCGGGCAATCATGACACGATTGGAGCAATCGCTGCTGCACCTTGGGGATCTGCGAGCATTTTGGCCATTTCTTGGGCCTACATCGCGATGATGGGCAGTGATGGTTTACGCCGCGCGACGCTAGTGGCGATTTTGAGTGCTAACTACATTAAGTCTAGGCTGTCTCAGCATTATCCGATTCTCTATACGGGCAAAAATGGTATGGTTGCGCATGAATGTATTATTGATCTGCGACCGATCAAAAAAGCCTGCGGCATTACCGTTGATGATATTGCTAAGCGACTAATCGATTATGGTTTCCATGCCCCAACCATGTCATTTCCTGTACCTGATACGATGATGATCGAGCCAACCGAAAGTGAAAATAAGCGCGAAATTGATCGCTTTATTGATGCGATGATCTCGATTCGACATGAAATTAAGCAGGTGGAAGACGGCAAAGTTGATGCAGAAAACAATGTATTAACCAATGCGCCGCACCCGGATGTCTTACTCAAGCAGGAATGGCCATTTCCTTACACGATGCAAGCCGCTTTTTATCCGCTACCGGAAACGCATGATGATAAATATTGGCCACCTGTGGCACGGATCGACAATAAGGCTGGAGATAAAAATTTGGTGTGTAGTTGCCCACCAATGAGTGCATATGAAGAGTAAGTAATTGGAGTTTAGCTCAACTCCGTTTATAGTGCTGCGGCGCATGAGAAGGCCTTAGAAATCTAAGAACATGCGCTCCAGCATATTACTGAAGGAATAACGTTTGAAACCTACAAAAAAACCAGAAAATCCATTTTTCTCATCTGGCCCATGCCCGAAACGGCCGGGTTGGTCATTGGAACAGCTTGATCAAGCCTTATTAGGCCGTTCTCATCGTTCCGATTCGGGTAAACAAAAGCTAGAAGAGGCGATAGAACGTACACGTGAGATTTTACAGGTGCCTGATGATTACCGGATTGGAATTGTCCCTGCTTCTGATACAGGTGCGATGGAAATCGCTATGTGGTCTTTGCTCGGCGCACGTGCAGTGGACATGTTGGCTTGGGATAGTTTTGGTTCCGGTTGGATCAACGATGTGATCACGCAATTAAAGCTTGCCGATGTCAATTTGCTTGAGTCAGATTATGGACGATTACCGGATCTTGAACAGGTCAACTTCGATAATGATGTCGTGTTCACATGGAATGGAACCACCGCTGGTGTCAAGGTGCCGGATGGAGATTGGATTGCTGCTGATCGACAAGGTTTGACGATCTGTGATGCAACTTCCGCAGCCTTCGCGATGGATCTGCCTTGGAATAAGCTTGATGTAGTGACCTACTCCTGGCAAAAGGTTTTGGGCGGCGAAGCAGCACATGGCATGCTGATCTTGAGTCCTCGCGCGGTTGAGCGTTTAGAATCATGGACACCCACTTGGCCGATGCCGAAACTGTTCCGTTTAACCAGCAAAGGAAAGTTGATCGAGGGTATCTTCAGAGGAGCAACGATCAATACACCTTCTATGCTTTGTGTTGAGGATTATCTTGATGCATTGAAATGGTCTGCCAGTGTCGGTGGTTTGTCTGGTTTAATCAGCCGATCGGAAGCGAATTTCAATGCGATTCAAACATGGGTGTCAAAAACAGATTGGATAGGTTTCCTCGCCGAACAGCCCGAAACGCGTTCAAATACTTCGGTATGTTTACAAATTACAGAAGCTTGGTTTAGGGCAATGTCAGTCGATCAACAGTTAGTCGTGACAAGAAAAATGGTCGCTTTGCTCGAAACTGAAGCGGCAGCATTTGATATAGAA
Organism: uncultured Pseudomonadota bacterium; assembly: GCA_913058255.1. Classification (GTDB taxonomy): domain Bacteria; phylum Pseudomonadota; class Gammaproteobacteria; order CAJXQU01; family CAJXQU01; genus CAJXQU01. The sequence goes on from CAJXQU010000007.1 coordinate 47,486, forward strand.
GGTTATCGTGATGCGCCTCCGGGATTACGGATCTGGTGTGGTGCGACCGTCGAAACCAGTAATGTTGAGAACTTATTACCGTGGTTGGATTGGGCATTTTTACAAGCTAAAGAATCACTTTAAATTATTTTTGATCAGGTAGTTATTTTTATGAAACAGAATTTTGATATTGTCTTTTTTGATTGTGACAGCACACTTTCGACCATAGAAGGCATTGACGAGTTAGCTGTTAAGGCTGGCGTTGCGGAAGAACTTGTACCGCTCACCAACGCAGCGATGGACGGCAAGATGAAACTTGAAGAGATTTATCAAAGGCGGCTGGATCTGATTAATCCAACAAATGCAGCATTAGATTGGGTAAGCCAGCGATATTTGGAAGAAATGGTAGAAGGTGCTGAGAAAGTTGTGGCAGAGTTGATCAAGCAGGGTAAAGAAGTTCATATTATCAGTGGTGGTTTACGCCACGCGGTTTTAAAAGTCGGTGAACTGCTTAATATTCCAGAGCAACAGATTCACGCGGTTGATATATTCTTTGATGCGGAAGGAAACTACGCAGGCTTTGATCAAGAGTCGCCTTTAGCTAGAGCAGGTGGCAAGGCTAAAGTCTGTCGACAAGTGTTAGGAAAGGGTGAGCGAACCGCCGCTTTAATAGGTGATGGTATTACTGATCTGGAAGCGGCAGAAGCAGGCGTTTACGTGATCGGGTTTGGTGGTGTAGCAAGACGCGAAGCCGTCGTTCAAGGCGCATCAGCCTATATAGACGGCCCAGCATTAACGGCTGCGTTAGATCTACTCTTGTAATTTAGAGCTAGTTAGTTGATCTAAAAACTAGCTAAAAAAGCTTTTAATCTTAGACAGCAAACCACCTTTTTTCTCAGTGGATGTTGACGTTTGAGCGGTTGGTTTACGGTTTTGGTTGTTATTAGAAGGACGATCGTTTTGTTCTCCTTCTTGTTTTGGTCGTGAGAAGTCCACTCGTAAGTTTCGGCCATCCATTTCACTACCATTAAGTGTTTCAACCGCTGCCTTGGCTTCACCTTCGTTCGGCATAGAAACAAACCCATAACCACGAGAACGTCCCGAGCGACGATCAACAATGATATCTACAGATTCTACTTCTCCAAACTCTTCAAATGCATTCTGAAGGTCTTCTTTCACTGTTTTGTAAGGTAAATTTCCAACATAGATGTTCATTTAGTGTAATCCTTAATTTATTTTCTGTTTATTGATGGTGTGATAGCGGACACATATATTATTAATACTCTGTAGGGTGAACGGTCGTAAATTACAGCTGTATTTCGTGCCAAGCTCAATTTTGGAGTCTTAAGGTGTGTTCTGTGAAGGTATGTTGAGATCAAAATACTTAAGTTTTTTATAATTTTTAGTTTTTAATTTAGATCTTACACATTATCTCGCAATTTCTTCTGCTGAGGTCAAAGAGAAATCATAACGGTTTCCTTTCACTAAGATAGAATAAACTGAACAGATCCAGCCCACCCAAAGTCGTTCTTGTTCTGAGCTAAGGTTAATTCTAGCAGACTTAATTATGGAATTGTAAAACATGGATCTTTTGCGGTTAAATTGAGAAGGGCTCAATGTCAAAATTGTCTCAAAATTTCTTTCTTATCAATAAATTAAATGTCTTTAACTAAAACTATTAATATGGGCTCTAAATCTTATTATCTTTATTATATTTAAGACTAACGGGTTGAACTTTTGATCGAAGTGACATTTTTATCAGCACTGCCTTGCCTGTTCGTATAAAATCGAGGGATTAATTTCTCAATATAGGATCATGAACCATGACTCAAATAGCTTCAGAAAAGCGTATACCGGCCACCCTAATTCGAGGTGACGGCATTGGTCCTGAGATAGTCGAAGCAACAGTTCGAGTACTTGATGCTGTTGATGCTCCTTTTGAGTGGGATGACCAAGAGGGTGGAATGGCAGCGATGGATAAAGGTGGTGACCCTATTCCCGATGCGCTTCTTGAATCAATTTCAAAAACTAAACTGGCATTAAAAGGGCCATTAACAACACCGATTGGTGGTGGTTTTCGCTCCGTTAATGTACGACTAAGAGAAGCTTTCAAGCTGTTTGCGAATGTTCGTCCAGCTAAGTCTCTTCTGCCCGATGGTCGTTATAATGATGTTAATACTGTCTTGATCAGAGAAAACCTTGAAGGCATGTATGTTGGTGCAGAACATTTTGTTCCTGTCGATGATGACCCGCATGCAGTTGCTGAGTCTTCAAGTTATATTACACGCGTTGGTTGTCGACGAATCGCTGAATTTGCGTTTGATTACGCAGTAAAAAATGGGCGTAAAAAAGTGACGATTGTGCATAAAGCCAATATTTTAAAAGCACTGACAGGTTTATTTTTAGAAACGTGTATGGAAGTTGGTGAGAAATTTAAAGGCCAGCTCGAAATTGATGACAAGATTGTCGATAACACGGCGATGCAGCTTGTCATTAACCCAGCACAATTCGATGTTATATTAACCACGAATATGTTCGGCGATATTTTATCAGATGAGATTGCTGGTCTGGTCGGAGGCTTAGGTTTGGCACCAGGCGGAAATATTGGTCATGATGCAGCAATATTTGAAGCTGTACATGGCTCCGCACCTGATATAGCTGGACAAGGAATTGCAAACCCTTCAGCACTTATTTTAGCAGCAGCGATGATGCTTGATCATGTCAACGAGCAAGATAAGGCTAATCGTATAAGACGAACCTTAGAAAAGATGATGAGTGAGAAAAAAGGTCTTACAGGGGATTTGGGTGGAACAGCGAAAACCCAAGAATTTGCTGATACGATTATCGCAAATCTAGACTAGTGTTGCTCAATAGCCATTAACATGGGTAATTATTATTCGTAGCCAATCTTCTTCTGCTGTTCAGCGGCGTCTCGATGATCTTATTCTCGAAGCACGTCGTAATGATGAGCGTTGGCGACGGTTTCAGGCACTCGAATTAAATTTAATGCGTAGTGCTTCACTACCAGAAGTACTACGTACGATACTCTATGATAGCCGTGCAGGTTTTGGTTGGGATTTAGTCACATTGACGCTGAACGATCCTGAATATGAGATCCATCGGTTACTTGACTCAACCAGCACACCTCGATCAGACTTTCCTGAATTAATGTTTTGTGATGATCTCAACTTGGTTGATCAGCTGTTTGAACAAGGTCGACGGCCAACATTAGGGCCTTATCGGGTACGCGCTCACACGAGTCTTTTTCCGAAAACAGAACAAAGGATTGCTAGCGTAGCCATTTTACCTTTGATTCGAGATCGTCATTTGATCGGCTCGCTAAATCTTGCTAGTTATAATCGAGATAAGTTTTCTGTCGAGTCTGCAACCGATTTTATGGATCATCTTTCTACCGTACTTTCAGTGTGTTTAGAGGCTGCGGAGAATCGTGAGAGGTTACGTTTTATTGGTTTGACTGATGGCTTGACCAATGTTAATAATCGTCGTTTTTTTGATCAGCGGTTGTTAGAAGAGCTGGAGCGGGCGAGACGTGGCAATGTGCCGCTAGGTTGCTTGTTTATCGATCTGGATTTTTTCAAAACGGTTAATGATGAGCATGGACATCAAGTGGGTGACGATGTGTTACGACACGTTGCGCAGTTGATCCGTGAGCAGCTTCGTACCATTGATGTTGTTGCCCGTTATGGTGGTGAGGAATTTTCCGTTTTATTGGCGCAAGCCGATCTTGAGCTTGCAATAGAGATCGCCGAAAGGATTAGAAAAAGTGTTGAGCAATGGGAGTATGATTTTTCCGAAATTGATCTAGAGGTCTCGGTTTCTATCGGTGTTGCGACGACAGAGCTGATCGAACCTATTGACGATATAAATGAAGTTGCACATAGATTGGTTGAAGCGGCGGATCAAGCTCTTTATCAAGCTAAAAGAACCGGAAGGAATCGAGTCGTAAGCTATGAAGCAAGCGGAGAATAAATTGAGCTCACGGAATGCTCTGCAGTCTGGATATGAGCTACTTTGGTATCAGATCCAGTCCGTACTTGGGCAAGGTGCGTTTGGGATTACGTATTTAGCACAAGATATCAACTTAAACCGTTTGGTTGCGATCAAGGAGTTTCTCCCCAGTCAATATGCCATGCGCGATATTAACGAAACAGTTCGACCTGTCTCGGTAGATAATGAAGAAAAGTTCTCGATGGGCTTACGCCGCTTTATTGAAGAGGCACGGATCCTAGATCAACTTGATCATCCAAATATTGTTCGTGTTATGAATATATTTGAGGCGAATAATACAGCCTATATGGTGATGAATTATGAGCAAGGTGTAAACCTAAAAGAGATTTTATTACGACAAAAACTGCTTGATGAATCAGACTTGTTGAAGATTCTCATTCCTATTCTTAACGGTCTTGAAACCATTCACGGATCAGGCTTTATTCATCGAGATATAAAGCCGGCAAACATTTTTATTCGTACAGATGGAACGCCGGTTTTATTAGATTTTGGTTCTGCTCGTCAGTCCTTAGAAAAAGACACGCATACTTTGACGAGTCTTGTTTCCCCTGGCTACGCACCCATCGAACAGTATGTCAGTAAGAGTGATAAACAAGGTCCGTGGTCAGATATCTATGGTATGGCTGCAACGTTATATCGAGCGGTTACGGGTGTTCCACCAAGTGATGCTGTCACGCGAGGAGAGTCGTTAACGGGTACCGATAAGGACAACCTGGTCAGTTGCCGTGAGCTAGCTGATGCGCGATATTCTGATCAGTTTATTTCAGCGATAGAGCATGGTTTGGCTTTTTTAACGCGAGATAGACCACAGACGATCGCAGAATGGAGGCACGCATTTTTAAGTTCTGATCAGTTTCATAAAGGCTTGTCATCATCGGTAGCGTCAGGTGAACAATCGGTTAGTTCGATTAAGCAAGTTTCCAGCCAGATTGCTTCGTTAGTTCAAGCGTCATTGACAGAATCTGTGACGAAAATTCATGAAAATGGAGAACTTTCGGATTATTGGGATAAAGAAGATGCGACATCAGTCGAACTGGCTCATCGGCAAGGTTTTCGGCGAGGGTTGAAGTTTGCTCTGGTCATTTTAACCTTGCTTATTTTAACCTTGCTTATTGGAAATTTTTCAAAGATACAACAAGTTGTTAGTCCAGGTTTTGTACCACAGGATATCATTAGTGATAAGCCGGTTGAGTTGGCTGAGGATAACCGCCAGCCAATAACACTGAAGGCATCTGAAATAACATCCGATATATTGGCTGAAAATCCACCACCGATTCTTGATGAAGAAACAGCAAATGAACTAGAAGCTGAGGGCAAAATAATTATCCTCGAAAATAGCTCAGAACCCGCATTAATATCAGAACCTGTTCCTGCAACCTTAGTAGATGAATCAGAACAACTTGATCCTCTAACAGGTGATGAACTGTTTAATGACTTTTCAGTAGAAGCAAAGTCGGAGCAGCAGCTTATCTTAAAAGATGAAACTGTGCTCGAAACACAAACACAGTTTCAAGATGAGTCTATCCAAGAAACTATTACGGTGAAGAGTAATGAAAAGCAAGAAGCAAGTTCATCGTTAAAATTAACGGTTATAGATGAACGTAAATTCTTGGAAAAAACACCGCTAGAGAATAGCCGTAGCCATGAGGTATATGTTCCAAACCGAAATAAATTTGTCGAAATTGAAGAAGTGCACGTTCCTGCAAAACCAAAGCCATCAGAAACGACGGTTACGGAAAAATTTAAAGGCTGGGTAGATTTTATGGTTAATACGGTTGATAACCCTGAACAGGGTAAAGATCAAACTGGAGGCAAAGTTTTGGAAAACAATGAATAACGGTCAGTCACTTAAGATCTTAACCTATAATATTCATAAAGGTTTCAGTGTCGGAAACTTTCGGTTTGTACTACACCAAATCCGAGAAGCGATTGAAACTGCTGATGTTGATCTCGTTTTTCTACAAGAAATTCAAGGTGAGCATAAATTAAAAAATAACCGTGTAAGTGATTGGCCATCAGAGGCTCAATTTGAATTTTTAGCGGATAAAATGTGGCCGCATTATGCTTATGGTAAAAATGCGATCTATTATTCAGGTCACCATGGAAATGCAATTTTAAGCAAATACCCCATTGTCGAATGGGAAAATATCAACGTCTCAAACCATCGGCGTGCAAGCCGAAGTCTACTGCATGCTGTTATCGATATTCCTGAATCAGAGGAATATGTACATACTTTTTGTATTCATTTAGGGCTTCGTGCGCCTGAGCGTCGTCGACAATTACAGGTGCTTTCACATCGAATTGAATCACATGTTCCTGAGCAATCTCCGTTGATTATAGCTGGGGATTTTAATGATTGGCTAGGGCAGGCAGAAAAAAGCCTCAGTCATCGCTTAGGTCTATCCGAAGTGTTTAAATCTATGACGGGTAAGCATGCAAAAACATTTCCTGTATGGTGGCCAGTTCTTCCCGTTGATCGTATTTATTATCGAAACCTTGAACCGATTAACTGTCGTGTTAATGATTCCGCCATTTGGCGGAAATTATCTGATCATGCAGCGCTAGAAGCCGAGTTTGGTTTTGTGACTTAACAGATCATGAATCATACATTACACCTCACATATAAATTTGTTCGACGTATTACGATTTTTATTGTCGGTGTTTCTGTTGTTTTGATTGGTGTTGTTATGTTTGTAACACCGGGACCTGCGATTGTTGTGATTCCTGCAGGTCTAGCAATCCTCGGGTTAGAGTTTGCATGGGCCCGACACTGGTTAAAACTGATGAAGAAAAAAACAAAAGAGGTTGCAGAGAAGGTTAATATGTTGAAAAATAAGAAAAAAAACAAGAAAGAAGATAAAGGCGAAAAATGATGGGAATAATAAATGAGTCGGTTAACTTACCTTCCTAACTTTTTAACTCTGCTCAGGCTGGCCCTAGTGCCAGTTCTTATCTTTGTCTCATGGAAAGGTCATGCATTCATTTTTATTGGATTATTGAGTTTTGCTTTTTTAACAGATGCTTTAGATGGGTTCATCGCACGAACGTTTAACTTAGAGAGCAAGCTTGGAGCAAAGTTGGATAGCTTGGCTGATTTTGTCGTTTATATGGCCATTCCTATTTGTGCTTGGTTGCTATGGCCAGAAGTGATACAAAAAGAAAAGGCTTATGTTATTGCAATAGTGGTTAGTATTTTATTGCCAGTTTTAGTTGGGATATTTAAGTTTGGAAATTACCCCAGTTACCATACATGGATGACAAAAGTTGCAGCCATTGCGATGGCATTATCATCCATGTTTTTATTCTCTGGGGGCTCTGCTAACCTGTTCCACATCGCTACCTTTATATGTGTTATAGCAGCTTTAGAAGAGGTTATGATCACGATATTTTTATCAGAGTCTCGTAGTAATGTGCAGAGTTTATATCATGTGATTCGGCGGCGAGATTAGACCACGTCATAAGCGCGTTTAACTTCTTCGGCAATAATTTCTAAACCTCGCTTGACGGTGTCGTCTTCTTGAGAATAGGTGATACGTATACATTCACGTGTGTGTTGCCAGTCGCCATTTAAACCCGGAAAAAAGTAATGACCTGAGACCACTAAGACACCCCGATCTTTTATTCTATTGTATAGTTCGTTACTGTTTATCGGTAAGTTACGTAGCCAAAGCCATAAAAACAATGCACCTTCGGCCTTGTGTAAGTGATAGTCGTAACCATCAAGTGATGCAGATAAGTGGTTGATCGCTTGTTCAGCTTTTTGTTGGTAATACGGTTTTATTAGTTGCTTACTGAGTGAAATAATGTCACCACTTTTGACCAAGTCCAAAGTCAACTGTGGGCCGAGACCGCTGGTAGCCAAGTTGAAAACAGCATTGGATCCCGTTATTGCTTCAATGACTTTCGGATTCGCAATGACAATCCCAGTACGGGTACCTGGCAAGCCAAGTTTCGACAAGCTCATGCAAAGAATTGTATTGTCATTCCAGACAGACTCAACTTCACTGAAAATAATATTTGGAAAGGGTAGGCCGTATGCATTATCGATGATCAAAGGGATTTGATGTTGCTTAGATAGACTCATCAAATGTTGAATTTCTTTATCGGTTAGAACATTTCCTGTCGGATTGGTTGGGCGTGATACGCAAATGGCTCCAATCTCGTCGGTGATCTCTAACGCATCAAAGTCGATATGATATTTAAAGGTATGGTCATCGATGTGTTCGATCGAGGGACGTTGGGCAATAAAAGCATTATTTGTTAAACCTAGATCAGAATAGCCTATATATTCTGGCACTAAAGGGAAAAGAATTTTTTTCTTTTTTCCATCAGAGTATTCACCAGAAAAAAGCTTAAATAGTGTAAAGAAGCTAGATTGACTGCCTAAGGTTAAGGCAATGTTTTCGGGATGTATATCCCAGTCAAACAACTCTCTTAAGAGATCGGCTAAGGCGGTTGTGAAGGCAAGATCTCCTTGAGGAGGGTCATAGTTCCCAATCATTTTTTCAAATGAATTATTATCGGCAAGTATACGCTGCATACGTTCACGAAAGATGCGTTGAACTTCTGGAATATGTCCAGGATTGCCACCACCTAACATCAACATATCAGAGTCACCTGACATGGCCTGACCAAGATCATCCATCAATTGCAGAATGCCAGATTTGTTAGTGAACTTCTGGCCAAAGTTTGAAAAATTCATTACCGAACACATCCTCTTTAGTAGGATGCAGTATAAGAGAACCTTATGATTTTTCCAGAGCTTTGGTTAGTTTGGATTCGATGTGTTTTTTATAGCGGAAGAATTGGTTTGATTGAAATTGATTTCTATTCTGATCGTTGAGCATCGTCTGCGATAGATCGATGTCAGTAATATGTACAGGATAGGCTTGTCGACTACCTCTAAACTGCATCACCTGTTCTGCTACAACATCAAATAGAGACTCTCCATATTCTAATGATGAAAACTCTTTATCTTTGCAGTAAATTGTATATTGCTCGGAATGATTTTCATCGCGGTCACAAATGACCTGTAGACTAAGAAAATTCTCAGAGCGATCCATCATCAAGGTCAATGGCTCAATATCAAAACTGATCATTCCATCTAGCTGTCGATTCTTTTCGATAGAATACATCTCAGTGACACATTCTGTCTCATTTAGAAGACTGGTAAGATCATTATGAACAATACGTTCAATAATGGCATCAGCAAAAACTTTATAATGACCAAAAAAACTATGCTTGTTTTCTAAAGTACTCAGTTGTGTAAAGAGCGAACCCTTTTCATCTAAAACATGTACTTTTGCTTGATCATCCTTTAAATAGAAAAATATCTGTACAGCTTCTGGTTTATTCGCAGCATAGATAGCAGGTAGCAAGGTGTCTGAGCAGGTGTATGGGCCGAAATGTACTTGCGAAAAATTGCTGGCTGGTTTCGCTAGATATTTTAATAAGCTAGTTTGGTTCTCTATCACTTTATGAGAAATGACATCATTGTCGAACTCGATGCTTTGATAACCATCTTCAACTTCTACGATATAACGACCTTCTGTGTAACCGTCGGCAGCAAAAAAATGTTCAACGATATCACTAAACAAAGCATTTAATGTTTTTCTGATCTGTGAACCGTAGCCAGGCGAGTAACAGTAGACCTCTAAGATCTCCGGCGGGATTTTTTGTGAAAGAGGTGCCCATGACATGTATTCAGTAATGCAATCAATTAATGCGTCTGTCCCCGAATAATGCTTAATAAACGTTTCGCCCCAAGAGGTAACAAAAACAAGATCAAACGTTTTTGTTAAGTTCTCATGTTGGCCGCCATAACTTAATGCATTACTTCTTTGGCTAGATAACAAGGTATCATTTAAGTTTGAATCGGCCTTTGGCGGTAGCCCAGTATTAACAAAAACTGCTCCAGAAATAATTCTTACCGGTTCTGATAAAGCTATATTTTCAGTTTGTTGATCAAGCGTGAATTGTTTAGAAAATGCTTCTAAAATTGTTTTTATTTCCTGCTGGTTGATCTTATTGTCGGCAGGCAGATAAAGTGAAACTTTACTATCTTTATCAAGGATCTTATTAAAATAGCACCAAGCCAATATTTCGATCAGGCTGGAAGTTCGTTTTAAATGTGTTGTGTCACCGAGGTCTTGCTGAGTGACAATACCGCGATATAAAACCCATGATGGAGGAGCCTGAACTGTTTCAGATAAACCCCAAGTTGATTCTGGGGTCGGTTGCATTAAATGTAGAGAAACAGTGCCTTCGCTAATATCGGGTGAAATTCCACGGTTAATGATTTCAATCTTGCCAGATTTTCGTTCAAAGGCAGAAAATAAGCGTCGATTAAGTAGGTGTAGATCGGCTTGTGTAATTAATGGGTTGTTAGTATTTTCATTGGCGAATTTAGTGAGAATTCGAAAGCATTTAGTTAAAGTATTAATCAGGCCGGTTCGCTCTCGAATGACTGTTTCGAGCTTCCAGTTGTCACGTGCATCAAGTTCTGAAACTTGCCCTTCTTCCCATGCCCAGTTTGTAACAAGATCGTTGACCAGCTTTTGACGTGAGTCTCCAAAGCGACTGCTGTTAGAATTTTGCGATAGCTTTTCGTTAACTTTCAGATAGAAACTACGACGTAAAATTTCCAGCCTTAGCATGTCTCCGCTATCAAGCAGGTACTCTTCAACCTGTTTAAACATCAATAGCCAGGGATCGAGCAAGTCGATATCGGTTGTGCCTTCATAAACGCGCTTTTTAAATTGATGGCTGATCAAGCTAACGCCACTATTATCAGCGGCGTAAACTTCCATCAATAGTAGTTTTAGAACCGATTTATAAGGAGACTTAATGCTTTTGTTGAGTTGCCATATCGCGGCACCAAAGAATTCTTCAGAGGCAATATTGGTTAACGGTCCTAGATTAATGCATTTATCTAAGCTCGGATGGTCTGCGTTAGTGACGTTCCTTTGGCTTTGAATATATTCTTCAAACTGCATTTCATGTTGTAAAGGAACCATCCACCATGTGAGAGGTAAGCCAGCAATTTTAATGCTGGAACGATAAAACTCATCTAACAATAGCCCTTGTTGAGAACTGCCACTGCTTTCATTGGAAATCGGTAGCATTTCACCGACGCGAAACCGGTCAGGGTTGATAATGTAGAAATGGACTTCAATTTCTGATTTGGCCGCCCAGTTTTCGATTAATTGAGCTTTTTGTTGTAATTCTTCTAGCAATTTTTCATTGATACTAGGTTCAACAAAGACCCAGATATCAAAGTCACTTTCGCCGTTATAAGCGATCGTGCCTGGGCTCCCCATAAAATAAAGACCCAAAATATTGAATTTCTGAGGTGCTTTTTTACCAACCTTATTACTTCGAGCGATGCGTCTTGCTTCAAACAAAGACTGTCCAGAGGGATAGTAATCAGCGATTCCAAACGGTGTTTTGTTTGAAACAAACCCGGGGAGATCGTGTTCATTGACATGGAATAATAGCGGCAAAGCATCCAAGAAGGCTTGCTTTCTTGGACTGAGAGCTTGTTGAACACGCGACATTCTGCCTTCGTTAATGGCAAGAAAACGATTAATGGGTAAATCAGCCTCCTGTTCCAGGTTTTCTGGGGGGCTTTTAAATACTGCTTCGGACATGTTGAAGCTAGCGGCCCTTCATGATAAATCTTGAACAGTATTATTCCCGAATAATGTTTGTTATTCTTAGGGGTCATACAAAATTCTTAGCTGATCCATCAATATTGATGTCAGCCCTATAGATACAGCAGTTTGTCAATGAATATGAGAGCTGCTATCTGAAAATCGGACAAAAATCACTACAATTTTTGACTATAAATTTTGCAATAAAAATGGAGAGAAAGTCCAATGTACACTAAAGATATGACGGTTGAAGGTTTTGACCCGGAGTTGTTTGCTGCGATGGAAGGCGAGCGTGTTCGTCAAGAAGAAGATATCGAGTTGATCGCTTCTGAAAACATGACCAGCCCTCGGGTACTTGAATGCCAAGGTTCTGTTCTTACTAACAAATATGCTGAAGGTTATCCAGGTAAGCGCTACTACGGTGGTTGTGAGTATGTCGATGTTGTTGAGCAATTAGCCATTGATCGTGCGTGTGAGTTGTTTGGTGCCGATTGGGCCAATGTCCAACCACATTCAGGATCACAAGCAAACGGTGCTGTTTATTTAGCCTTGTTGGAAGCGGGCGATACGATTATGGGTTTGAGCCTAGCGCACGGTGGTCACTTGACCCATGGCGCGCACGTTAATGTTTCTGGCCGAGTTTTCAACGCGATTCAGTATGGCTTGGATGAAAATGGTGTTATTGATTATGACGAAGCAGAGCGTTTGGCCTTAGAGCATAAACCTAAAATGATCTGGACAGGCTTCTCAGCTTACTCACGTGAGTGGGATTGGCAGCGTTTTCGTGACATCTGCGATAAAGTTGGCGCGATTATGGTTGCTGACATCGCTCACGTTGCAGGTTTGGTTGCGACGGGTGAATACCCAAGCCCAGTGGGCCTTGCGGATATCACGACTTCTACCACACATAAGACGCTACGTGGCCCACGTTCAGGAATCATCATGGGCAGAGCGAATGATGAGATCCAAAAGAAGATCAACTTTATGGTTTTCCCTGCTTACCAAGGTGGCCCTCACATGCACACGATTGCTGCTAAAGCGGTTGCTTTCAAAGAGTGCATGGAACCGGAGTTCAAAACTTATATCCAGCAGGTTAAATCGAATGCGAATGCCATGGTTGACGTCTTTCTTGAGCGTGGGTTGAAAATCGTTTCTGGGGGTACAGATAATCACTTGTTCCTTGTTGATATGATCGAGAAAGGTTTAACCGGTAAAGAAGTTGATGCAGCATTGAGTAAAGCCAATATAACGGTGAATAAAAATGCTGTGCCTAACGATCCACAATCACCCTTCGTAACCAGTGGTATTCGTATCGGCACGCCTTCGATCACGACACGTGGTTTCGAAGAAGCTGAGTCATCACAGGTTGCGACTTGGATCTGCGATATCATGGATAATATGGGTGATGATGCAACAATCGCTCGTGTTAAAGGTGAAGTACTTGAGCTTTGCAAAAAGTTTCCATTATACGAAAGCTAAGTAAAGTAATACTCTAAAATAAAGTAACCGTAAGGATGGCAGTTTGGTGTCCTTGCGGTTTTTTTTGGTCTAAGTGAGCCTAATAATATGCGCTGCCCTTTTTGTAACGAACTCGATACACGAGTCATTGACTCACGTGATGCCAGCGAAGGCGATCAAATACGTCGCCGTCGTGAATGCACTGATTGTAAAGAGCGCTTTACCACCTATGAAACGGCAGAGTTAAGCTATCCAAAGATTGTGAAATCTGATGGTCGTCGTGAAATTTTTATTGAAGAAAAACTCCGCTCAGGCCTTACGCGCGCATTAGAAAAACGTCCTGTAGAAATGGATGCTGTTGAAGTTTCTATTGAGAAGATCAAACGTCAGCTACGCAAAACGGGTGAGCGTGAAATCGACTCTCAAAAAGTAGGTGATTGGGTCATGGATCAGTTACGCGAACTTGATCAAGTTGCCTATGTCCGTTTTGCTTCTGTTTACCGTAGTTTTGAAGATGTTCGCGCTTTTCTGGATGAAATCGAGCGACTTGAGGATGAATTGCCTAGTGAAGTCAAAAAAGAAAGGGGCAAATCTAAACCTTGCTAAAAGTTCCAAAAAAGTCATTGGTAAATACCGACTTCAATTTTTTGCAGTCTCCCAAAAGCTTAAAAAATACTCATACCTAACATATTTAAACCTGTCGCCTTTTAGAGATAAAATCAATTCGGGAAATAAATTTTCAAATGATGTGAGTTGTATCTAGCTGATATCATTGTTTTTCTGTGGTTTATCCTGTGTATGCAACCATCTGTTTTTTTTAGAATTTTCACGAAAAAAAACAAATTAACGTTTAATTCTTTACGCTCTCGTAAATTTTGATTTTAAAGAATACTCTCTGGCTCATCTTTTTGTATCGAGTATCTGGCTTGACCCTTTATACAACTCCCCGCAAACTGCTCGCATGAGCGAATCAACTCCACATACGGATCAGCAATATATGAACCGAGCCATTCAATTGGCGAGGAAAGGTTTATTCACGACTCATCCAAACCCGCGTGTCGGTTGTGTGTTGGTGAAAAATGATCAGATCATCGGTGAAGGATTTCATCTAAAAGCTGGAGAAGGTCATGCGGAAGTTAATGCCTTAGCCGAAGCTGGTGAAGAGGCAAATAGTGCAAGATGTTACGTGACCTTAGAACCATGCTCTCATCAGGGAAAAACTCCACCTTGTGCAGATGCCTTGATTAAGGCAGGTATCAGTGAAGTGTTTATCGCCATGCAAGATCCAAATCCTTTAGTGGCAGGCAAAGGGATCAATAAGCTCAAAGCAGCAGGCATTAATGTAACCGTTGGCCTTTGTGAGGCACAGGCGGAAGGTCTAAACCCCGGCTTTATAAAGCGTATGCGGACGGGCTTGCCCTATGTTCGTGTCAAGATCGGTGCAAGTTTAGATGGACGTACGGCAATGGCGTCAGGTGAAAGTCAGTGGATCACGAGTGGAGCATCGAGAAAAGATGTGCAGCGCTGGCGAGCAAAAAGTTCTGCGATTCTAACGGGAGTCGATACCGTATTAGCCGATGACCCATCGATGAATGTACGTGATGCAGATATTGAGATGGCTGGACGTCAACCGTTGAGAGTCGTTTTAGACTCACAATTTCGTTTTCCAAAAAATGCCAAGATGGCGAGATTGGCTGGCGAAACATTGATTATGACTGGGTTGGAAATCGAACAAGATAATGCCTTGCAAGTTAAGATCAATTCAGACTATAAAATTGATTTAGAAAATGCATTACGAGAACTGGCAAAAAGAGAAATTAATGAAGTCTTAGTTGAAGCGGGTCCAACCTTATCTGGGGCATTGATTCAGGCGGGTTTAGTGGACGAACTGATCCTCTATTTAGCGCCGAAGCTTTTGGGTGGAGCAGCTAAGCCACTTGTACACTTGCCGGGGCTGGAAAAGTTGGCAGATTGTGTACAATTAGATATTCAGAGTATGAAAACGATCGGACAGGGCGCTGATCAAAATATTCGCGTTATTGCTCACGTTTTAGACATAAAGTCTTAGAGATTTTACATCTCAATTTCAACCGATATAGAGAGAAATATGTTTACAGGAATTATTCAATCCATTGGCAAAATATCAGCGATCAAGACAGGCTCGCTAGATTCTCGTTTAACGGTTAATGTTGGTAATATGCTATTCACGGACGTTGAAATGGGTGAAAGTATTAGTATCAATGGCGCCTGTATGACCGTTGTGGAATTTGATCTGTCGAGTTTTTCTGCTGATGTTTCTCGTGAATCACTGGCATTGACGACGCTGGGAAGACTGAAAGCAGGATCGGTAGTCAATCTGGAACGAGCGATGCAATTATCTGATCGACTTGGCGGTCATCTTGTCTCTGGTCATATTGATGGTTTAGGTCAGGTGACCCAATGCGTAGCGGAGGGGAAATCGACCCGTTATGTGATCAGAGTTCCAGATGAATTAGCCAAGTATATTGCGCACAAAGGTTCGGTCTGTGTTGATGGTGTTAGCCTGACAGTCAATGAAGTTAATGGCAGTGAATTTAGTTTGCAGATCATTCCTCATACGCAACAGGAAACCATTTTTAGCGAATACCTGCTTGGATCTGAAGTAAATATTGAAGTGGATATTATTGCTCGATATCTTGAGAGGCTTTTAGATAAATCAGATAAACCTTCAGGTTTGACGATGGAACAGATCGTAAAAGCAGGCTTTAAGTAATGGCTGATCAACCCTTTTGGAAAGTAAAAAAATTAGCTGAAATGACGCGTCCTGAATGGGAATCTCTGTGTGATGGATGTGCCCGATGTTGTTTGTTTAAACTCGAAGACGAAGACACTCAAGAGCTGTTCTATACAAAAGTTGCGTGTAAGTTGTTAGATCATAAAACGTGTCAGTGCACTCAATACAAAACCCGATCAACTTTAGTTCCTGATTGTATAACCATGTCGCCGGAGAATCCCGAAGTATTTTCATGGTTTCCACCGACCTGCGCCTATAAATTACTCGATGAAGGAAAGGATCTGCCTAGTTGGCATCCTTTGATCAGCGGTGATCCAGATAGTGTTACAAAGGCAGGTATTTCAATTGGCGGTTGGGCAATACCCGAAGGTGAAATAGATGATGTTGAAGACCATATTATAACTTTGGATGTGAAATAAATTCACAGTAGACACTGGCGACTACATTTTGCTGCTACAAGATGAGTAACAACAATATACTTAGCGAGCATTTAAGTGAGCCTTTATATCAGACTCACTAATATACTTTTACCCTTTTCTTCTAAATCTACTTAACCCGATTAACGCCGATCCAAGTAACCATACTGCTGCAGGGACTGGTACTGCTGATGGTGTAGCATCAAATCCGGATAAACCTGTGATTGATGTGCCATTATTAGGTGTGTATGAAAAAGTATACGTTTGACCTGCTGATAGCAGAATATTTGGCGTAATGTCTACAGAAGTAGGTGTAAATCCTGGGCTTCCATCCAATCCAGACACATTTGTGCTGCCACCTACGATGCTGAAAGAGCCGCCATTAGCCGTAGCGTTGTTACCAACAGCATATGAGTTGAGAACTGTATTCATATCTACAGTTAGGTTAAATGAGGTCATATCGACAGCATTAGCACCATTTCTGTTGCCAAATAGGAGTTCATTATTGCTAATAGAGAATGTCGTGTCTGCCGAGGGGTTCGAGAAGGTATAGTTTATCCCTTCTGAGGAGAGTGTAAAACTGGCAAAACCATCATTGGTGTTGCTGAAATTTATAGCCAAAGCGCTAACGTTCGTAGCGAAAATAAGCAATGTAAAAACAATAAGCCCTTTAAGATTGTTCATAGTTAATCCCCTTATCTTTAGATATTTATGTCATCTACATACGGCATAGTATATAGGGTGAGCTCCGCTGGTAAGTGCACTTGCAACATGAATTTACTAAGCATAAAGCATACCTACTAGAATTAAAGCTTTAAAAAACAAAGTTATGCAGTATTTTGAGGTTGGTTAATAGACATTTTCTTGAATAAGGTGTCGTCTTATGGCAACACTTTTATCTCTATGGAGTGTTAATGTTCACATCACAGTTGTTCAATTGTGAAAGTAATCGTAACTTCAACAAGCTAAAATTAAAGCCCTATGTAGATCAGTTCATAGCTCTGAATGAGTCAGTGTGGCTTTATTCAGTATCCTTAAACTAGCGTTGGTTTTTTGATCTGAGAATGTTGACTACATAGTTGTGAAAGGGTTCACATAAAAGAGCTCTAGTCAGGTATAATTGAAAAATTATGTAACGTAACTGACTAATTATGGCATTTGCAACGACTGAAGAGATTATTGAAGAAATTCGTCAGGGACGGATGGTCATTATTGTTGATGACGAGCAGCGTGAGAATGAAGGGGACTTCATTATGGCTGCGGACTGCGTGAAAGCAGAGCACGTTAACTTTATGGCGACGCACGGCCGTGGTTTGATTTGTTTAACATTAAATCAACAACGCTGTAAGCAGTTGAACCTTCCATTGATGGTGCAAGATAATTATTCAGGTCAGGGAACGAACTTCACGTTATCTATCGAAGCCGCTGAAGGTGTCACTACAGGGATTTCAGCCAGTGATCGAGCCACGACGATTGCTGCTGCGGTTAAGTCGGATGCCGTTCCTTCTGATATTCATCAACCGGGCCATATCTTTCCTTTAATGGCACAATTGAGTGGTGTGTTGACGCGCGCGGGCCATACAGAGGCGGGTTGTGATCTGGCTAAGTTGGCTGGTTTTGAACCAGCTTCGGTGATTGTTGAGATCCTGAATGAAGATGGCACGATGGCACGTCGACCTGATCTTGAAATTTTGGCTGAAAAACATGGCTTGAAACTAGGCACAATTGCGGACCTGATCCAGTTCCGTGTCCAGAATGAAAAAACCGTAGAGCGCATTGCAGAATGTCCTTTAGAAACAGAGTTCGGGAAATTTCAGCTAATCACCTATAAAGACAGCATTGATGGTAGTTGCCATATGGTGTTGGTTAAAGGTGAAATTAATCCTGAAGAGCCAACCATGGTAAGGGTGCATGTTGAAAACCCATTAACCGATCTGACGGCTTATAGCGGCCGAGATGCTGGTTGGCCGTTACGAGATGCTTTGAAGCGAGTTGCTGAAGAAGATAGTGGTGTAGTGGTTATATTAAGAAGCCAAATATCAACAGAAGACATGATCAATCAGATTGAAAACAAGCAACGTGCAACAGAAGAAAAAGTGGTTAGGAAGAAATCAGAAATGGATGATTTAAGAGTCATTGGTTTGGGATCGCAAATCCTTGCGGATGTCGGCGTTAGAAAAATGCGAGTTTTAAGTGCGCCGAAACGTATCCACTCAATTTCGGGTTTTGGTTTAGAAATCATAGAATATGTTTCATAATCCAGCATTTACAGCCTATAATCCCGTCGATTAGTTTAGATTAGGCCTACGCGGATAAGTATTCTGCACTATTATATTATTAATATTATTTGAACTTAGAGAGAACTATGGAAGATTACCGATTGATCGAAGGAAATTTTCAGCCACCTGAAAAAGCGCGTTTTGGTGTCATTGCTACACGTTTCAACGGCTTTATTGTTGAAGCCTTACTCGATGGCTGTGTCGATACTTTGAAACGTTACGGTGTGAAGCCTACAGAGATCACCGTTGTGAAAGTGCCCGGTGCATTTGAGTTGCCAGTGATTGCTGAAAGAATGGCTAGCACAGGTAATTTTGATGCGATTATTGCTTTGGGCGCGGTTATTCGCGGTTCTACACCACACTTTGAATATGTTTCTGGTGAATGTGTAAAAGGTATTGCAAATGCAAGCACTCGACATGAGCTACCTGTTATTTTCGGTGTACTCACGGTTGATACGATTGAACAGGCTATCGAGCGAGCTGGAACCAAAGCGGGTAATAATGGTGCAAATGCTGCCCAAACGGCGATCGAAATGGTTTCATTGTTTAGTCAGTTAAGTTAATGGGGAAGCATTCAAGTATACGAGGCCGTGTACGAGCCCGACGTTGTGTTGTACAGGCGCTTTATCAATGGCGATTAGCGGGTGCTGATCCGAAAGATATCTTGATGGAATTTGTCGCTGAACGAGAACTTGTTAAAGTCGATATGGATTATTTCCGTAAGTTGACGATCGAGATCCCAGAACATTCTGAAGAGTTACAGAAACTTCTTGCTACCGTTATTGATATTCCATTTGACGATCTTGATCCTGTCGAATTTTCAGTCTTGATGATCGGCTGTTTTGAGCTGGCATATTGTCCAGAAGTACCTTGGCGTGTAGCCGTTAATGAATCAATCGAGTTATCTAAAATGTTTGGTGCGACAGATGCACACAAATTTATCAATGGCTCGCTGGATAAATTGGCTCAAGATCTTAGAAAAGTAGAAATTCAAGCTTCTTAAATTAAATCGTGTGAAACAGAAAGGTTCTCGAGTGATTCATTTTCGAATATCTTTATCTTCCCTTTATAGCAAATACACTTGGATCTATTTGAGGTAGTTAAGTGGCGCTTTCTGAATTTGAGATCATCCAACAAGTTTTTCAACAGCAAAAAGTTCAGCGTGCAGATGTCATCTTAGGGATCGGTGACGACGGTGCTGTGACTAAAGTTCCTGAAAACCATGGTTTAGTACTGGTGATGGATACACTTATCGAAAATGTACACTTTCCGGACAATATGAGACCAAAGGATATCGGTTATCGTAGTCTTGCCGTTAACCTGAGTGATCTTGCTGCAATGGGAGCAGAGCCAGCTTGGGTAACATTAGCTCTGAGCTTACCAGACTCTAACGAAAGCTGGATCAAGGCATTTGCTTCGGGTTTTTTTAGCTTGGCCGAGCAGTACAACATACAGCTGATCGGTGGCGATCTGACACGAGGTCCTTTGACTATTACTGTTCAAGCTCATGGTTTTGTCCCACAAGGTCAGAAGCTAGTTCGGTCTGGCGCGCAAGTGGGTGATCTTATTTGTGTGACAGGGACTTTGGGTGATGCTGCCGCAGGTTTAACTTCATGGAGTGAGACTGATAAGTCATTTGAATATCTCAGGCAAAGGCTTGCTAGGCCAACCCCACGAATTGAAGTTGGGCTAATGTTACGAAGTTTAGCTTCCTCGGCTATCGATATTTCGGATGGTTTATTAGCAGATCTTAACCATATTCTGAATGCTAGCCATGTTGGCGCAAGCTTAAGGGTCGAACATTTACCTCTATCGTTAGCGCTTTGTGAGAAGTATGATCAGCTTGAGTCACGAGATATGGCGCTATCAGGAGGAGATGATTACGAGCTTTGCTTTACAATAGCTCCGGAAAATCGACATTTGCTTGATCAGTTGTCTGAATATACTCAGGTTGCAGAAATTGGTGTAATCGAAGCTGAGCGGGGGCTTAGGTGTCTACTCTCAAATGGGAGTCATTATGTGCCTGTGGAATCGGGCTACCAACATTTTTAAATATTTTACCTAAAATAGAAGCGCTTTATAGTTCGACATATCCTTTTGTTTCTAAACGATCGATTTCATAGCCAGAAAAAAAGATAATTTCCAGAAAGGATGGAAAGCTAGTTGCATTGATTCCTCGTGAAGTTGCTGCCGTTTGACAGATCTTGAAGTCAATCACATTTAAGGCATCGAGACGTGCGGCTTGATCTATCAGCGATTTATTCTGGAGATAATTCTTTTTATCGAATAACTCAACATTTGCTCCGTGGATTACCATGACGATCCTATTGGCCTTTTCGCTAGGATTAGATGTTGTTGATAACTTCTCAGCACGATCGAGTAATTCCTTTATTTGAGTTGGATTATTGTCAGACACATCCAAAAGGTAGTGAACTCCTTCAATGGTCAACTGTTGATTTTCTTGAGCTTGGTCTTTTGCGAGGTTTTCTTTTTCTGTGAGTGGATAATTTTTAGCGTATAAAATACCGATAAATAGTAGTCCGAAGATAAGTATAGATACTATAATTTTACGATTAATCATTAGGTGGATTTTAATCGATATAGGATTAGCTTCAAGTAGGGAAGCCTTGAAAAGTACCTAGCATATATTGTAATTAGAACTATATTTATTAGACTGTTTATGAATATACGTTGCTTCTAATATTAAACTATTCTAATCTATCTAGCAGTAGATAACAAAATAGAGCTGAAAGAATAAAGGATACCACACAGGAACGAGTACAGACGTGTGGATATCATGCTTTTAGTTATCGGAATATTTCTGAGCGAATTGGTGTTGAGAAATCTAGCATTCACTATTGAAAACTGATCTAACCAAAATCTTAACTTAGAACGAATCAGAGCTGTATTTAAGCAAGCACTGACTTCGATAGAATTAAACAATCATGATTCTAAAATGAAGTGATGTCAGTTTACCGAATTTTTTCTTAAAACCTATGGCGATGATGGATGTTTGTGTCCCTTTTGCATGAATGCATCAAACCAAGAGACTGTCCCAGAAAGTATCCATGAAGAATCAGAGCATTGATGAAACTTGGGTTCAGGACATGGTCGATGAGGAGGACAGTCTGAAGGGGTTTTATTACATGGATGCTGGTTTACAAGCTTCAAGACTGGCGCTCTCCTCTTTAGGAGGGAGTATAGATAAAGACCTTTGATGGTCGTTCGAAGCTAGAAGCTTCGACTAACCTACTGATGCTATTAGTAGGACAAAAAAATATTTTAACTATGAATGAGTGTTTCTAAACACCGAGAATAAAGGAGATAGAGGATGAATAGTTTTAATGAAAGATATGTCCATAAGAGAGATGGCTTCGTCACTCTACTCGCCTTAATTGCCCTAACGTTTAGTTCATTAAGCATGGGTGTTGAGCAGTCTGAGCAGGGTCTTTGGGAATCATTTTTGAAAGATAAGTACTTCAAAGACATAGTGATCACAGAAGGTAAAACGGTTATCGATATGATAACGCCATATCGTGCTGAAGATGCTGCCGTGACGCCGATCAGTATTACAGCTCAGATCCCACAGACGAAAGATCTATATATAGAAAAAATTTATATAATTGTCGACAAAAACCCGGAACCGCTAGTGGGTATATTTAATATGTCACCAGCAGTGGGTAAAGCTGATCTGGCTATGCGGATCCGGATTAATGAATATACAAATGTTCGAGTGATTGCTGCGTTGAATACAGGTGAGCATCATATGGTCAAAAATTTTGTTAAGGCCTCTGGAGGTTGTTCTGCGCCATTGGGTGCAGATCTTAAAGCAGCAATGACTCGAATTGGTAAAATGAAATTTCGTACTATTGAGAACACTGAAGATGGATCGAGTCTTAGCCAGTATATGATCAGTCACCCTAATATTACTGGCATGCAGCTTGATCAGCGAACTCGTTTAATCACTCCGGCACATTACGTAAAAAAAGTTTCTATTCGATACAATGACATGCCGATACTAACAGCAGAAGTTGGGATTTCTATTAGTGCTGATCCTAGTTTCCGGTTCTTTTTTAAGCCTAAAGGTAAAGGAGTTGTAACAGCCACTGTTTCAGATTCTAAAGGGGTGGAGTGGACAGAAGAGTTTGATATTGAAGGTTAGTTCATTATAAGTTAATAACTCTGGGGCGCTTTATGCGCCCTTTTTTTTGTCATATTCTTTATTTAAAGCCCTAGAGTTACCAAGTACCCTCCAAGCACTCTCAGATGACAATGGCCTTTAGATTGCTTGAGAAAACCACACTATCGTTGATTAAAGTTCTTTTCATTAAAGAAGCTTGCTGATGTGTCGATAAGTATTAGTAAGAAATATTAATGTGGCAATTTTTATAGCAAAACTAAGGAGAAAACTCTCATGGCGAGTATTTTAGCGGTTGACGATTCAGCCTCAATGCGACAAATGGTTTCGTTTACTTTAAAAGGTGCAGGATATGAGGTAATCGAAGCTGTCGATGGTGTTGACGCACTCAATAAGGCAAAGGGAAAAACAGTCAACATGGTCCTGACAGATGTAAATATGCCTAATATGGATGGAATCACTCTGATACAAGAGCTAAGAAAGTTACCAAACTATAAGTTTACTCCAATGCTGATGCTGACGACTGAATCTTCAGGCGATAAGAAAGCACAAGGTAAATCGGCAGGTGCGACAGGTTGGTTGGTTAAACCTTTCAATCCTGATCAGCTACTTGGCACGATCAAAAAAGTAATCGGCTAATTTTAGTCCATTAATCATATACAACTATTAATCGAGGGGTGATTTATGTCCATTGATATGTCCCAGTTTCATCAAGTCTTTTTTGAAGAGAGTTTCGAAGGGCTTGATATTATGGAAACGGGTTTAATGGATCTTGATCTGGGAGCCGCAGATACTGAAGAGATCAATACGATATTCCGAGCAGCGCATTCCATAAAAGGTGGAGCGGGCACATTTGGCTTTACAGACGTTGCTAGCTTTACACACGTCATGGAAACTTTATTGGACGAAATGCGTGATGGTACTCGTGAAGTCACCCGTAAGGCGGTGGATTTACTCCTCGTTAGTGTAGATTGTTTGAGAGAGATGTTATCTGCAGTCGATGCTGAAGAAGAAATAGATCAAGATAGAACAAAAAAATTACAGAATGACCTAGAAACGATACTCGCTGAAGGTTCTGAAGCTTCAGAAAATACTGCTGTTGTAGTAGAAAGCGGAACAGAAAATGTTGTGTCTGGCGGTGTATGGAGCATATCTTTTCGACCACACTCCCACCTATTCAAAACAGGCAACGATCCTGTCAGGATGTTTCGAGAACTAGAACTCCTTGGTGAATTAACTTCTAAAGTTGAGACATCAAAAATTCCTCCTTTTTCAGAATTTGACCCAGAAGAATCTTATCTTTCATGGGAAATTTCACTAAAAAGTGACTGCTCAGAAGCTGAAATACAAGAAATTTTTGAATGGGTTGATGAAGATTGTGATCTGAAAATCATACAAGCAGCAGCTGATAAAAATGAAGAACCTCCTCAAAGTTTGGTTGTTGAAGCATCTAAAGCAGAAGTGGTTACAAAAGCTGTTGTAGAGAAAGTTCCAGCCATCAAGAAAAAAACTGCAAAAAACACAGGGAACGAAAGCTCATCGATTCGAGTCGGAACGGACAAAATAGATGCATTGATTAACATGGTTGGTGAGCTCGTTATTACTCAATCGATGTTGAGTCAGATGAGTGAAAATTTCAAAATAGAAGATATAGAACGCTTAAAAGATGGAATTGACCAGCTAGAGAGAAACACGCGTGAGATGCAAGAAAATGTAATGCAGATCAGAATGTTGCCCATTAGCTTTTCATTTAATCGCTTTCCGCGTTTGGTTAGAGATTTGGCTTCAACATTGGGTAAAAATATCGAACTTAAAATGTCTGGTGAGCAGACTGAGTTAGATAAAACTGTAATGGAAAAAATTGGTGACCCGTTAGTGCACCTCGTTCGTAACTCATTAGATCATGGCATAGAAATGCCTGATGTAAGAAAGGCTGCTGGTAAACCTGAAATTGGAATATTGCAGCTAAATGCATTTCATGAAGGCGGTAATATCGTTATCGAAATTATCGATGATGGTGCTGGTCTTAATAAAGAACGAATCTTAAGTAAAGCACGTGAAAATGGACTGATCGGTGAAAATGAAGTCCTACCGGATGAGAAAATTCATGAGTTGATTTTTGCACCAGGTTTTTCAACGGCAGCAGTTGTTAGTGATGTTTCTGGTCGTGGTGTTGGGATGGATGTTGTGATGCGAAACATCCGAGATTTGGGTGGTGTCGTCGAGATAAAATCTGAAGAAGGTGTTGGCTCAACATTTACCATTCGCCTGCCATTAACGCTCGCTATCCTTGACGGGCAGTTGATCCGAGTTGGTGAGCATGTCTACATTATACCGCTGATTTCAATCATAGAATCTCTGCAGATTGAGTTAGAAAATTGTAATAAGGTTGCGGGTAAAGCTGAACTTTACAAGCTGCGTGATGAGTATATTTCGGTCATGCGTTTACATGAGTTATTTAATGTTATTCCGAATAGCACCCAGCTTGATAATGGGTTATTAGTTGTCGCTGAATCTGAAGGACAAAAAGTGGGTTTATTTGTCGATGATCTAATGGCACAACAACAGGTAGTTATTAAAAGCCTAGAAACAAACTATCAAAAAGTGGATGGGATTTCTGGAGCAACTATTCTTGGTGACGGCACGGTAGCTATGATTCTTGACCTTCCTGGATTAGCTGCTTTATCGCGTAAGAAACAAAAAACTAAACCTCGTATTTTAGAAGAGGCCGTGGCGTAGTCCAGCAGGAATTATATATGGAAATTGATAATCAATTAGACACACTCTCTATGATGAATTCGGATCTAGGTGAGAATGCAGAACAATTTTTGAGCTTTTTTCTGGCAGGTGAAGAATATGGTGTTGATATTTTGCGCGTGCAAGAGATTAAATGTTGGGATAGCGCTACTGAGATTCCAAACTCTCCTGATTATTTAAAAGGTGTTATTAATCTTCGCGGCATTATTGTTCCGGTGGTTGACCTTCGGTTGCGTTTTGGTTTGAAAGAAATTGATTATACCGAAACGACCGTAGTGATCGTTTTGAGAGTTGAAAATGCTGACAAAGAAAGAACTATCGGATTTATCGTTGATGCTGTTTCTGATGTTTACAGCATAGAAAGTGATTTATTGCAGGCACCACCAGAGATGGGGGATGCCATTGATCTTGATTTTGTTAGAGGTTTAACAGCGATCAATGACAACATGGTTGTATTGTTGGATATCGATCATTTGGTTGACACGGAAGAGAGTGTCGGCAATCAGAGTTTACACTGAGGCTAAAAATCATGGAACGAATTATGCTTGGTGGAAATAGTAGTAAAAAAAAATGGCTATCCCTAATGCTAGGAAGGTATTCCGGAAGTAACACTGAAGATGTAATGAGCGCTTCTCTTCTTGAGATGTTTGCCCATATGACTTGGAATGGTTAACAGCTCTTGAAGAGAAAAGACAATGAATATTGAACTTTTAGAAAGTACTTTTGCAGCACTTGAACCACAAGCAGACATGTTGGTTGAACGATTCTATGAAGAATTATTTAAGCAACATCCCAGCGTAATACCGCTATTTAAAAACACAGATCCAAAGGCACAACCAAAAAAATTACTGACTTCATTAAAGTTAGTTGTCAGTAGTTTACGTAGCCCTGAAAAGCTTGAGAAAGCTTTACATGAAATGGGTAAAAAACATCAAGAGTATGGCGCTATTGAAGCGCATTACCCAGCCGTTGCCGAAACGTTGTTAGGCGTCATGGAAGAGCTGGCAGGAGAACTATGGACAGAAGAAGTTCAGAATACATGGTCCCAGGCACTTAATTATGTGGCGGCAACCATGTTAGAGGGTTATGAGAATGATGAGGCTCAGATGATGGCAACGAATAAAACGACAGCAAGTAAAAAAGATAAAGAAGAGTTAACACGCTTCAGTTCAGCTTTAGCAGGTGTGATGTCACCAATAATGATGATAGACCGTGACTTTATTATTACCTATGCAAATACTGCAACGATGACGCTTTTAACGGAAGCTGAAGATGAGATGCGCAAGGTATTTCCAAGTTTTGACCCGACGAAAATAATCGGCTCTTGTATTGATGGTTTTCATACAGATCCATCACACCAGCGAAAATTATTAAGTGATCCTAATAACCTTCCATACTCCACAGATATTACTGTTGGTAATCTTAAGTTTAATCTTAACGTTACAGCGCAAATGGATGACAAGGGTAATTACATAGGCAATACATTGGAATGGCATGACGTAACTGAGCTGCGCAAGAAAGAAAATAACGTAATCAAGTTGCAGTCGGCAGTGAGTGGATCGATGACACCAATGATGATGGTCGATCGTGATCTGATTATTACCTTTGTCAATCCTGCTACAGTTGAATTATTGAACGGTGCGGCAGATGAATTGCGCACAGTTTTCCCAGGATTTGATCCTGCGGAAATTATCGGAACATGTATTGATGATTTTCATACAGATCCATCACATCAGCGAAAATTATTAAGTGATCCTAATAATCTTCCATTCTCCACAGATATTACTGTTGGTGATCTTAAGTTTAATCTTAACGTTACAGCGCAACTAGATATTGATGGGAACTATATCGGTAGTACATTAGAGTGGAATGATGTAACTGAAACACGTCAAAAAGAAAATGAAGTAAGACGATTACAGTCAGCTGTTGATGGTGCACAAGCTAACTTAATGTTATGTGATGATGATTTAACAATCACCTATGCAAACCCTGCGGTTGTGGCAATGTTAGAAGCGCGTGAAGCCGAGATGGTAGCTTTATTCCCTAACTTTAATCCTCGCGAATTGGTTGGTACGAATATCGATCAGTTTCATAAGCATCCAAAACATCAACGTGATCTTCTTGGCAATGTGGAAGCATTACCAGCCAATGCAGAAATCAAGATAGCGGGGCTAGAGTTTAGTGTTAATGCAACGGCAATCACCGATGAGCATGGTAATTATATGGGTAACATGGTTGAGTGGTGTGATATCACCGACCAGAAGGCTGCAGAACGACAAATTCAATCTTTAATCGAATCAGCAATGGCTGGAGAGCTAGATGCTCGTATTCCAGATACGGAACAGTATGAAGGTTTCATTAGAGCCATGGCTGATGGCATCAACAGCCTGATGGACACAATTGTTGAGCCAGTAAGGCAAACTTCAGAAGTGGTACATGCATTATCTGAGGGAGATCTTACTAAGATCGTCGACGGTGAGTTCCAAGGTGAATTTGGTCAAATGACCACATCGGTTAATGATAGTATTAAAAATCTACGCGGTATGGTTGGTGATATTCGTGAAGGTGCTATTAACCTTAAATCTTCTGCTGGAGAAATTGCTCAAGGCAATACAGATTTAAGTAACCGAACAGAACAGCAAGCATCATCACTAGAAGAAACCGCTTCAAGTATGGAAGAAATCACCGGAACAGTTAGACAGACTGCTGACAATGCGCGTCAAGCGAACCAGCTATCTGCTAATTCTAGGGAACAAGCTGAAAAGGGTAGTGAGGTTGTTGGTAATGCGATAGATGCGATGTCTGAAATCAATGCATCAAGTCGTAAGATTGCCGATATTATCGGGGTTATTGATGAGATAGCTTTCCAAACAAACTTACTCGCATTGAATGCAGCGGTAGAAGCAGCAAGAGCTGGAGAGCAAGGCAGAGGCTTCGCAGTAGTAGCGTCTGAAGTACGCAATTTAGCACAGCGTTCAGCAAGTGCAGCGAAAGAAATTAAAAACTTAATTAATGACTCTGTACAAAAAGTTGAAGAAGGTTCGAGGCTGGTCGATGAGTCTGGCAACATGCTCGAAGTAATGACCGGCTCTGCGAAAAAAGTCAGTGATATTATCGCGGAAATTGCAGCAGCTTCACAAGAACAGTCTGCAGGAATCGAACAAGTTAATAAAGCGGTGACGCAAATGGATCAAGGCACGCAACAAAATGCTGCTCTGGTTGAACAAGCGGCAGCAGCGAGTGAATCGATGGATGAACAGTCTCAGAGTTTATTAGAGCAAATGGAGTACTTTAATACTGGTGGAAGTCAAACTCCTAAGCCGCAAGAAAGACGTTCAGACGAGCGGCCTTGGACTGAAGATGCTCCTAAAGATCAGAAAAGAAAACCTGCACCTAAAAAAGTGGCATCTGCGAGTAAAACGATGAACAGCGATGAGTGGGAAGAGTTTTAAAAAATGCTCATCTAGAATCAAAGCAATACCGGAGCCCGGGCAATTTGTCGGGGTTCCTAATCAGAACAGGGGCTGATGTATGAGAATTATTTCTGTCATAAATCAGAAAGGTGGGGTGGGTAAAACGACCACAACCGCTAACCTAGCGCATGCATTAGCATTAGCAGGTAATAAGGTAACCGTCATTGATTTAGATCCTCAATCTCACCTAGCCAGTAGCTTAGGGATTGATGGACGTGAATATTCTGGAGTGGATATGGTGCTCTTAGAAAATATACCTATCGAAAACCTGATCATTAAGGTGCGTGAGAATCTTAATATCATACCCGCTGGAGCAGACTTGGGACAGATTGAACATCTATCACAAGGCGGTGTAAAAAAAGGATCAGGTTTAAGAGATGCGTTAAAGGATCAGTTACAAGATCAAGACTATATCTTAATCGATTGTCCACCTGCATCAGGTCTATTGGCCGTAAATGCTTTATTAGCAAGCCAAGAAGTGTTGATTCCAGTGACAGGTGATTATCTGTCGTTAGAAGGCCTGTCATTTTTAATGGCCACGATCAAAAACTTTGAGAAAAAGTTAGGTCACCATCTTAAAGAGTGGATTGTCTTAACACGTTTGCACACACGGCGACGGTTAGGTAAAGAAGTTCTAGCAAAAATCTTAGAGTATTTTCCAAATAAAGTTTTTTCTACACATATTCGTGAAACCGCAGCGTTGGCTGAATGCCCAGGAATGGGTAAGACGATATTTGAGTACCGATCTAAGAGTAATGGTGCTCTTGATTATCAAGCCCTAGCAAACGATCTGATGCATGCAAATACTATAAAAGCGGAATTTGAAGGTGTAGATTAATGACCGAAAAATTAATGAAAAAAACGCCAACAGGGTTAAAACGTAAAAACAAAAAATCAATGATAGGAATTGATCCTTTAGCTTGGATGAATGTGGCCGATACAGAGTGTGAGGTTGCTGATGTATTAGAGCCAGTAACAGGAAATGTTTCAGAAGTTGAAGTAGCCGCTTTATTAACAAGAGAACCTCTCGTAGAAGTTGCGGTGGAACAGGAATCTCAAGAAATTATTTTGCAGTCAGCAAGTGATGAGGAAGAAGATATGGATATGCAGCAAGTAGGTTTTGGCCTAAATGGACATTATAAACTTGAAGGTCCGATAACCATCGCAGATGTGGCGATCTTGCACGAGAAGTTTTCTGCTTCGATTGAACATGAGTCTGAGATTGAAATTGATTGTTCAGACGTTGATGGGGTTGATGCTGCAGCACTACAATTACTACTCGCTTGCGCCTTAGAGATAGAAAAGAAAAATAAAAAAATAATATGGAAAGATACATCTGACTCTATGTTAAATGCAGTAAACCTCATGGGGTTAAGTGATGCTTTTAGATTTTAAAATACTAAATTCTTGGAAGGTGGAAGCAGAATGAATTTGCAAACAGCCGAACTGAATATAAGGGTAAAAGGATCAACTTCAGCAACTCCTGACCTTGATTGGAGTCAGGTTAGAGAAACAGTGAAAATGTTGAATCTTGCTGTCGCACAAGTCGGTGGTTCTTTGATGCACGGTAATGACTCAGTTAACGAACTAACGGATTCTTTCACATCGATGGCAGATGCTGTTAATGAAATTCGTAGCATGATTAAAGACGTTAACATATCTCAAGAACGCCAAGTTTTAGGCCATATTGACGAAAAGTGTGGAACGCTTTCTGATAAGGTTAGCGGGGCAATTATTGCTTTTCAGTTTTATGATCGGCTTAGTCAAAACTTAACCCATGTCAATGAATGCCTTAGCTCTCTAAGCGAACTAGTTGCCGACCAAACAAAACTATATAACCCTTCGGAGTGGATGCGGTTACAGGATGATATTCGCGGACGATATACCATGTCTGAAGAGCGTGAAATGTTCGATATGGTTTTAGAAGGTGCGGATTTAGATAAAATTCTTGAGAAATTCAAGAGTAACCATAATGAAGATATTGGCGAAATAGAACTGTTTTAAATTTGAGGTCTAGTTTCGTTATTAACAAAGTGGAAAGACAATGAGTATAAAAGAAGAATTTACCCTTACTGATAAACAGTTCAAAATATTTCAAGATCTGATTAAGGAACATACGAGTATTACTATCTCTGATGAGAAAAAAGAACTGATTTATGGCCGCTTATCACGAAGGTTACGTAAACTGAATCTTAATCGCTTTGAAGATTACTATGAAATGCTTAAACAAGGAGATCTTCAAGAGCTAGAAAACTTCATAAATGTTATCACTACTAATTTGACGTCATTTTTTAGAGAGTCGCATCATTTCGATTATTTAAAAGATGTCATGATCCCTAAGCTGCTAGTAGAAAATGCCGCATCTAAAAAAATCCGAGTGTGGTCTGCTGGCTGTTCAACCGGTGAAGAACCTTATTCTATTGCGATGACTTTGATGGAGTCTATTCCTGATATTAATTCATGGGATGTAAAGATTCTTGCGACCGACATTGATTCTGATGTTTTGGCTAAGGCAAGTAGTGGTGTGTATAAAGCTGAGCGTGTGGAAAGTCTAGATAAACAAACTATTAGCCAATGGTTTAAACGTGGTAAAGGTGAAAAGAGTGGTTATGTTAGGGTGGCTCCTGAACTACAATCGTTAATCTCTTTTAAACAGTTAAATCTACTCAATGAATGGCCGTTTAATGGTGGTTTTGATGTGGTTTTTTGTCGAAATGTAGTGATCTATTTTGATAAGGATACGCAAAAAGTTTTATTTGAAAAATTTTCACAAGCGTTGCAACCACATGGAGAAATGTTCATTGGACACTCTGAGACTTTATTCAAAATTTCTGATGATTTTGAACTGCTTGGAAAAACCATATACAAGAAGTGTGCTTAATTAAAGGTGAGTCTATGTCACATTTTTTGAATAAAAATAATGCCGAAATCCTTGAACCACTATCGGGTTTTGAAAATATAAATCGTTATGTAGATAAGCAAAGTCATGCGGTTACAGCTAAAATTCTCCCAGGCGAATATTATGTGACAATGAACAGCGAACTAATAACCACAGTGTTAGGATCGTGTATTTCTGCCTGTATACGTTGTAAGGTTTTTGGCGTTGGTGGTATGAACCATTTCATGTTACCAATGAGCCGACAAAATGGCCATGATAGTTGGATTGATGGCAATATTAGTGAAGCCACTCGCTATGGAAACTATGCTATGGAGCATATGATCAATGACATTCTTAAGCAGGGTGCAAGTCGTAAGCACCTTGAAGTAAAACTTGTAGGCGGAGGACAGATTATAAAAAATATGTCTGACGTAGGTAAACGTAATGCTGAATTTGCTATTGAATATGTGAATGCTGAAAATTTAGATTTAGTCGGGGTTGATGTTGGCGATATTTATCCAAGGAAAGTGATTTACGATCCGATGACAGGCAAGGTTAAAGTAAAAAAACTACGCTCTCTTCATAATGAGACTATTGCGAAACGTGAAGAAGAGTACCAGCATGAAATTGAAGATAAACCAGTTGCTGGTGAAATAGAGTTGTTTTGATAATACGATGAATAAAATAAAAGTTTTAGTTATTGATGATTCTGCTTTGGTGCGGAACATGCTAACGGAGATCATTAACTCTGATCCTCAAATGGAAGTTGTTGGTACGGCAGCAAACCCGAATATTGCACGTAATAAAATCAAAACATTGAAGCCTGATGTTTTGACATTGGATGTTGAGATGCCTGAAATGGATGGCGTTACATTCTTACGGAACTTGATGCGTTTAAGGCCGATGCCTGTGGTCATGGTATCGACACTTACAGAGCAAGGTGCTGATGTAACACTAGATGCGATGGAATATGGTGCGATAGATTTTATCACTAAGCCAAAAACTGACTTTTCTAACACGATAAAAGATTATTCAGAAGAACTTACGCGGAAGATAAAAGTTGCTTCAACAGCACATGTTCAAGTACTTGATCTGTCTAAACCACGTGTCCCCGCGTTGAATGACATTCCGAGGGTAAATCCTGCAAACTCTGCTGATGTTGTGATCGGTAAGCAAGCAAAACGTAGACCATTTAAAACTACTGATAAACTCATTGCGATTGGTGCATCCACAGGTGGAACCGAGGCGATTAAGAAGGTGCTTATGGACTTTCCTGCCGATGCACCTGGTACGGTTATTACGCAGCATATTCCAGCGGCCTTTAGTGGACCATTTGCTAAAAGAGCAAATAATTTGTGTGCGATTACAGTTAAAGAGGCTGAGGATGGTGAGCAAATCTTGCGTGGTCATGCTTATATTGCTCCAGGTAGTCATCATCTTTTAGTCGAACGTGATGGGGCTAGATTTATATGTCGCTTACATGATGGCCCTGTTGTGAACCGTCATAAACCCTCCGTTGACGTTATGTTCAGATCAGTTGCTCAAAATATTGGAGCCAATGCTGTTGGTATTATTTTGACAGGGATGGGTAATGATGGAGCACAAGGACTCAAAGAGATGCAGGAAGCAGGTTCACCCACTATCGCTCAAGATGAAAAAACGAGTGTCGTTTGGGGAATGCCCGGTGAAGCTGTCAAACTTGGTGCTGCCGA
The DNA here is from genome assembly GCA_913058255.1 of uncultured Pseudomonadota bacterium. Taxonomy (GTDB): domain Bacteria; phylum Pseudomonadota; class Gammaproteobacteria; order CAJXQU01; family CAJXQU01; genus CAJXQU01. The sequence continues at coordinate 81,030 of CAJXQU010000007.1, forward strand.
TGAAATATTGCCTCTAAATAAGGTCGCTGCGAAGACGATTAAACTTGCCTTTGATTTGTTAGCAGAATCAGCCTGAGGTGTTCTTGAAACTTCATTAGGTGAACTTTGAGCTCACTCACTTTTTCGTGTAAATCGAATAATATGACGCCGATCCCGCTTACTCGGTCGTCCTAGTGTTGTTGGTCGTAATGCTGATTCAGCTTTGAGTTGTTCTGCCAGTTTTCCCCTATCCAGTATACTTTGTTCTGATTCCTCATATAACTCTCTGGCTATGCTTGCAGATCCCCTATGTTTAGAAATGGCTTTAACGGTCAGTTCATAAACAAAAGCACCTCTTCTAATTTTTAGTTTATCGTTGATTTGTATAGTTTTTGATGGTTTTGCATGCAAACCATTGAGATCCACTTTCCCTCCTTTTATTGATTCAGAAGCTAATCCACGAGTCTTAAAAAAACGTGCAGCCCAAAGCCATTTATCGATCCTTATGCTATTGATCTCATCATCTTTATTGTTGGCCATAAACCTAACTCTACCCATTTCTCGTGAAGAAGAATAACTACATTTTAGTTGGCGTAAATTATGCCTGTTTTATTGGACAAAGAAAGAGTCAATGGACTGTCATGGCTAAAAGTATATTAGGGTAAGTAACTGTTATTCATAGCTATCGGCTTATGGCATGGTGATTGCTAACTCTTGTGCATAGGGATAACAAAATATGTCTTACGATCGTTAGTGTGAAGTTAAGAATTATTATTCTCAATACATAGTACGTTGTAGATATTTTATATATTTCAGTTAGTTAGCAATGCAACGAATAGAAGTGTCAGAATCAAGCTATTCCGAACAAGGCTTGGTTCACGTTTGAAATTTTACTAAGAGGACAATTCAATGGCGGAAGATATAGAAGAAGCTACAGAAGCTACAGAAGTAACAACAGGTGGTAGTAAGAAAAAAATGATCATTATCATCGTGGCAGTATTAGTTTTAGTAGGCGGTGCCGCCGGTGGAGCACTATTTTTCATGGGTGGTGATGAAGCAGAGGTTGTGGAGGGCGAAGAGGTTGTTGAAGAAGAACCTAAAGATATTGCCTATTTACCATTTGCAAAACCATTGGTCGTTAATTATCAAGCCGCTGATGGTAAAACGCGATTTTTGAAGACTGAAGTGACATTAATGACAGAAGATGAATCACGCTTAGATGCTATCCAGAAACATCTACCTAAGATCCAGCATGTGGTTAATATGGTTTTTAGTAGACAAAAATTTGAAGATTTAGGTACACCTGAAGGTAAAGAAAAAATGCGAGCTGAAGCGCTTGCAGAAATCCAGAGTGTGCTCAATGAGCCGATGGGTGAAGATAACGTTGACGATATTTTATATACAACATTTGTCACTCAATAAGTGTCATTAGGAAAAGATTAAGGAAAAAAAATGGCTGGCGCAGATATTCTTTCACAAGATGAGATCGATGCTCTCTTAAACGGTGTTGATGGTGGTGATGTCGAAACGGTTGCTGTAGAAGAGGCCGATGATGGATCAGCCAAGGGTTATGATTTTAACTCACAAGATCGAATTGTACGCGGGCGCCTCCCAACGCTGGAGATGATTAATGAGCGTTTCGCAAGAAATTTTCGTGTCAGTCTTTTTAACATTTTAAGACGCTCACCTGAAATATCAGTAGAAGGGATCGAAATGATGAAGTTTGGAGAATATATCCATACTTTATTTATGCCTTCAAATATGAACATGGTGAAGATGAATCCTCTAAGAGGAACGGTGCTTTTTGTTTTAAATCCTAAGCTTGTTTACTCCTTAGTGGATAACTTCTTTGGCGGCTCTGGGCGTTTTCATACCAAGATTGAAGGGCGTGATTTTACAGCAACAGAGATGCGGATTGTCATGAATGTTTTAGAAGAAATATTCGGTGATATGGAAAAAGCTTGGAAGCCTGTGATGGAGATTAATTATCAGTATCTGAACTCTGAGGTAAACCCACAGTTTGCAAACGTGGTGAGCCCAAGTGAAGTCATGATTATTTCAAACTTCCACATTGATCTCGATGGTGGTGGCGGCACCTTACAAATAGCATTGCCATACTCCACGATTGAACCGATCAGAGAAATTCTTGATGCAGGAATGCAAAGTGATGCATCGGATACAGACGAACGTTGGGTGACGTCACTACGCGAAGAGTTAGTTACTGCTCCCGTAGAAATAAATAGTATTTTAACAACTAGAGATATTACCTTACGTGATGTTCTTGATATGCAAACGGGTGACATTATTCCCGTGGATATTGAAGACCATGTTGTTGCAAAAGTAGACGGTGTACCCGTCTTTAATGCTCGTTTTGGAGAGTCGCGTGGGAATTGTGCATTAAAAGTTGATGAAATGTTTGGCTCCGTCAATTAGAGCAGACAAAGCACAATGAATAGATTAACAGGAGTAACAAATGACCGATGATGTAACAGAAGATCAAGACGCAACGGCAGATGCGGACTGGGGTGATGCACTAGCCGAACAGGCTGATGGTGAAGCCGAAGGTGGAGATGCACCATCAGAACAAGCTGAAGGTGAAGCAGACGCAGATTGGGGTGATGCATTAGCGGAACAGACTGAAGCTGAACAAGCCAGTTTTGAGCAACTTACGCAGGATCCTGGCGCGGGTAACGAGTCGGGTAATCTTGACCAGATTTTAGATATTCCTGTGACATTAGCTGTTGAGATAGGGAGTACAAAAATTGCGATCAGAAACTTGCTGCAATTGAATCAAGGATCGGTTGTCGAGCTTGATCGACTGGCAGGAGAACCTTTGGATGTTTTGGTCAATGGAACCTTGGTTGCTCACGGTGAAGTTGTTGTGGTCAATGAGAAATTTGGTATTCGTTTAACGGATGTTATCAGTGCTCAAGAACGTGTTAAAAAATTACGTTAATTTTGAAAAAAAATATGAATAATAGTTTTATTTTCTTTAGTTTATTTTTTTCATCTTCAGTTTTTGCAGAAGATAAAAAAATGCCTTTGATGGAGCCTGTCTCTATCGGCAGTATGATGCAGGTTTTTGTTAGTCTTGCCGCAGTACTGTTGATTTTTGGTGGGATTGTTTATGTTTTAAAAAGGCTTGGTGGAATTCGCACTGGCCAAGGCGGAAAGATGCATGTCTTGGATGGTGTTTCTGTTGGTTCACGAGATCGTGTTTTACTTATTCAAGTCGGCGAAAAGCAAGTTTTGGTCGGTGTTTCTCCAAGTGGTATTTCTCCTATCTCCGTATTTGATGAACCGGTTATTTCAGGGCAGGGAATATCTGATAATAGTTTTTCAGGACAGCTACAAAAACAGATAAAAAGCCGTTTAAATAAAGATGTTCAAACTAAGAAAAAAGAATCATGAAAAAAATATTTTTTATTCTATTCATGATGCTGATCTCCTCCTCATCGTTAGCGGCCGGTGGTTTAGAAGCTTTAACGGTTACAACGGGTGAAAATGGTGCACAAAGTTATAGTTTAACCTTGCAAGTGTTAATACTGATGACAGTGTTGACACTACTTCCTGCCATCTTTTTAATGATGACATCCTTTACACGGATCATTATTGTACTAGCCATTTTACGACAAGCATTAGGAACGGCTCAAACGCCGTCCAGTCAGATCTTGATCGGGATAGCACTATTTTTGACTTTTTTTATCATGGCTCCAGTCTTTGATGAAATATATGAAACTGCTGCAACGCCCTATTTAAATGAAGAAATGGAAATGATGGAAGCTTTGCAACTTGGTAGCCTTCCTATTCGAAAGTTTATGATGGCGCAAACGCGTGAATCTGATCTGAAAATGTTTTCTGGAATTGCGGGAAAAAAAGAATTTAGCGAACCAAGTGAAGTGCCTCTATCAATCTTAGTTCCTTCATTTTTAACCAGTGAATTAAAGACTGCGTTTCAAATAGGATTTTTAATATTCATCCCTTTCTTGATCATTGATCTGGTCGTCGCCAGTGTCTTGATGTCGATGGGCATGATGATGTTATCCCCCATGATTATTTCACTACCCTTCAAAATCATGTTGTTTGTTCTGGTCGATGGTTGGGTATTGATCGTTGGAACCTTAGCTTCGAGTTTTTACACATGACACCTGAATTCGCACTAACTGTCGGTCATCACGCCTTAGAAGTGGCAACGACTCTGATGATGATTATGCTATTGCCTGCACTCGCAGTAGGCTTACTGGTAAGTATTTTTCAAGCCGCCACACAAATTAATGAACAGACGTTGAGCTTTATCCCTAAGCTCTTGATCACCATGCTGGTTTTATCCGTTGGTGGTTCTTTCATGTTGAGATTACTCACTGATTTTACGATACAAATTTTTGAGTCAATTCCCAATGTTATTGGCGGCTAGTTAAAGGTTATTCTGGGAAATTCTCTAGTGACCGTCACTGATACACAATTTCTGGTTCTAATTGAGTCTTTTTTATGGCCATTTTTTCGTGTCGCAGGTTTATTAATGACTGCACCGATGATCGGTACGAGGACCATTCCAACAACGTTACGGTTAATTCTAGCGGTTAGTATCTCCATCGTTGTTGCACCCACCATCCCGGCATTTGACTACATTGATCCACTGTCAGGAATTGGCCTGATGACAACCGCTCAACAAGTGATGATTGGTGCATCAATTGGCTTGGTTATTCGTCTGATATTTATGGTTTTGGAAGTGGGTGGTGAAGTTATCGCGCAACAAATGGGCTTGGGTTTTGCTGCGATGGTTGACCCTGCTAGTGGTAGGCAAGTCCCTGTTATTAGTCAATTTTATGTAATTCTTGCGACGCTCATGTTTTTTAGTTTGAATGGACACTTGATCATGATTCAGGTTGTGGTTGATAGTTTTAAAACCTTACCGATAGGTGTTGATGGAATTACCCGTGAAGATGCATGGGGCGTTGTTACGTGGGGTGGTTGGTTGTTATCCAGTGCCGTACTGATCGCGCTTCCAGCGATTGGTTCGATGATGATCGTTAATCTTTCATTTGGTGTCATGACTCGTGCAGCACCGCAACTCAATATTTTTGCAGTTGGTTTTCCAATCATGATGATTATGGGCATGTTTATTATTTCCATGACGCTATCAAGCATGCAGGGACACATCGCCGATCTTTTTCAAGAAGCCTTTCTCCACGCACGCGGACTCGCACGGGTCTCGGGCTCAGGAGCATTATAGAAAATGGCTGAAGATACTGGGCAAGATCGGACTGAAGAGGCCACCCCCAAGCGCAAAGAAGATGCGCGAAAAAAAGGGGACATACCGAGGTCAAAAGACTTAACGACGATGTTAATGTTAATGGCTGCATCAATATCGATGCTGACCTTAGGTGTTGATATGGTCAAAGGTATCACGGATACCATGGCCACATTTTTTACTCGTGCGGCAGATATCAACATTGCTGCCAGAGAACTTCCTGGTATTTTTCTGAATGCGCTGAATAACATAGTTATGTCTATGCTGCCCTTTGTCATCGTTATGATTTTTGTGGCTTTAGCTGCGCCACTGGTCATGAGTGGTTGGAACTTCAGTTTTGATGCGATCAAGTTTAAAGGTAGTAAGCTCGATCCGTTTGCTGGCATTAAACGTATATTTGGTGCAAATACCGTTATAGAGCTATTCAAAACACTGTTGAAATTTTCAGTGATAGCTGTCGTGGCCTATTACATGATCAGAAAACAAATGCCCGAAATCATGACTCTCGGGCATGGAGATCTAAAAAGTAGCCTTGCACAGGTTGCTGATCTGGTTGCTTGGACATTCCTTATTGTCAGTTCTGCAACCATCTTAATCGTAGCCGTCGACGTTCCTCAACAGCTCTGGCAGCACAGTAAAAAGCTGAAGATGACCCGAGAGCAGATCAAACAAGAACACAAAGATACCGAAGGTATGCCGGAAGTTAAATCCAAAATCCGTCAAAAACAACAAGAAATGGCACAGCGACGAATGATGGAAGAAGTTCCGAAAGCCGATGTTATCGTTACTAACCCAACTCACTTTTCTGTGGCGCTAAAATATGACACAGATAATCCCGGCGCACCAAAAGTGGTGGCAAAAGGAGCGGACGATATCGCCTTTAGAATACGTGAAATTGGCCAAAATAATCAAATTCCTATCCTTGAAACACCTCCGTTGGCACGGGCCTTGTATTACAGCACTAAGATAAACCAGGAAATTCCTGCAGGGTTATATAAAGCGGTGGCGCAAGTGCTGGCATATGTCTTCCAAATTAAGGCAAATCCAAAAGCAACTGACGTCAATCCAGTGCCTGAGGATCTTCCAATACCAGATGAATTAAAAAGGTAAATACTTGTAATTATGGCGGAACCATTGACTTTGAACGGATTTAAAGATCTGAATCGATACGGATTAGGCGTACCATTATTATTGCTATCAATGTTAGCAATGATGATGTTGCCATTGCCGACGATCTTTCTCGATCTATTATTTACCTTCAATATTTCACTTTCTCTGGTCATATTATTGGCCGTGATCTACAGCAAGCGGCCACTGGATTTTGGCGTTTTCCCAACGATCTTGCTGATTTCCACCCTGTTACGCTTGAGTTTGAATATTGCTTCTACGCGTGTGGTATTACTCCACGGGAAAGAAGGAACGGGTGCTGCCGGAAAAGTTATTGAGGCTTTTGGTGATTTTGTCGTAGGTGGTAATTACACTGTCGGTTTCGTTGTGTTTGCGATCTTGGTCATCATAAACTTTGTGGTGGTTACTAAAGGTGCAGGACGTATTTCTGAAGTCACCGCTCGCTTCACCTTAGATGCTATGCCCGGTAAACAAATGGCGATCGATGCGGATCTAAATGCGGGGGTCATTGATCAAGATGAAGCACGTATACGCCGTCAAGAAGTCACCCAAGAAGCTGACTTTTATGGTTCTATGGATGGTGCAAGTAAATTTGTAAAAGGCGACGCTGTTGCTGGGATTATCATTTTAGCCATCAATATTCTCGGTGGTTTAGCTATCGGCACCTTGCAATACGGGATGGCTGTTGGTGATGCCGCAAAAGTTTTTACGCTATTGACCATCGGTGATGGCCTTGTTGCTCAAATCCCATCGTTATTGCTTTCTACGGCGACCGCAATCATGGTTACTCGTGTTTCAACTGAGCAAGACATGGGCGATGAAATTGTGAGCCAGTTGTTTGCAAATCCTAAAACATTGGGCGTCTCTGCGGGGCTCATTGGTTTGATGGGCATTATCCCGGGTATGCCGAATTTGGTTTTTCTTACGCTTGCTGCCGCGTCGGGTGCGGGTGCTTATTATATTTCTAAGGATCAAAAAGAGAAGGCTGCAACGGCTGCTGCGGTTGAAGAGGCACCCCCACCGCCACCGCCAGTAAACAAAGAATTAAGTTGGGATGATGTTGCTCCAATAGATGCGATTGGGCTAGAAGTCGGTTATCGATTGATTCCGCTTGTCGATAAATCACAAGGCGGCGAGCTACTTGGACGTTTGAAAGGCGTGCGTAAAAAATTATCGCAGGAATTGGGCTTTTTGATCCCTCCGGTTCATATCCGCGATAATCTTGATCTAGGCCCATCGGCTTATCGCATCAGTTTACTGGGTGCGACGCTAAACCAAGATGAGATCCATGTAGATAAAGAGCTGGCTATTAACCCTGGTCAAGTTTATGGCGATATTCAAGGGTTACCGGGACACGATCCTGTCTTTGGTTTAGATGCTTATTGGATTGATCCTCCGCAACGTGATCAAGCACAATCATTAGGATACACCGTTGTTGATTCTAGCACCGTAGTCGCGACACATTTAAGCCAGACATTACAGGATCACGCTCATGAACTACTTGGTCATGATGAAGTTCAACAACTGTTAGATCGACTTTCTGAAAGCTCTCCAAAACTGGTTGAAGACCTGGTTCCTAAGATTTTGCCACTTGGCATTATTGTTAAAGTCTTACAAAACCTATTGAGAGAGCAGGTGCCTATTCGTGATATGCGTACGATTATCGAGGTGCTATCAGAATACGCTATGCAAAGTCAGGATCCCGTCACACTAACATCCGTTGTTCGTATCGCTTTAGGTCGCATGATCGTGCAGCAAATCAACGGAATGAATGAGGATCTACCAGTTGTGACATTGGATGGAAGTTTGGAACAGTTATTGCAACAGTCAGTAAAAGCCATGCAAGACGGTGGTATTGCACTAGAACCTGGGCTGGCAAGCCAAATGTTGCAATCACTAAAAGGTATTAGTGAGCAACAAGAAACAGCGGGCCAACCAGCGATATTGTTAGTACCAGATAATCTACGAGAATTTCTTGCTAGGTTTATCAAGCACAGCGTCCCAGCAATGAATGTTTTAGCGTTTAGTGAAATACCTGAGAGTAAGCAGATTACGATAATTGCAACTGTCGGTGGGCAATAAAATTGAGTGAATCGGAAAATGATTAACATGTCAAAAATAACTATTACAACAAGGAGACGGAACACATGAATGTAAGCCGTCATGTAGCAAAGGATATGCGATCAGCGCTAGCATTGGTTCGTGATCTTCACGGTCCAGACGCTGTTATTTTGTCAAACAAAAAGGTGCCTGAAGGCATAGAAATTACAGCTGCTGTTGATTATGATGAGTCACTATTAGAAGCATCGCGTGCAGAGCCGCAAAAATATACGTTTCCTTCAGTTGATGGAAAACCTGCAAAAAAAGCAGCGTTATTACCTGAAGAGCAATCACAGCAACAAGCAAAGCCTAACCTTAATAAGAAACCAAAGTTTGAGTATAGGCAGGCTCCTCGTACTGAACGAGTTCTTGCTGAATCTGACAATAATCCTGAGCTGGATTTTAAGGTTGAGTTATCCAGTGCGGTTCAGAAATCAACGTCTGAACAGTCGATCACTCCAGAAACGCCAATACTTCCGGGAAGCAACGATATAGAAGCTTATCTAAACAATGATCAAGCTGAAAAAATTGCTATCGAAAAAACACCAGAAGTCCTCTGGACACAAGACTCTTTGCTCGATGATATGCGTAAAGAATTGCATTCATTGAAATCCCTAGTTGAAACTCAAATTTCTGGTTTTGCTTGGGGTGAGATGAGCCGAAAAACTCCAGTACGTGCGGGGGTTTTGCGGAAGTTGGTCGGCTTAGGTTTAACACCGAGTGTTGCACGGCATATTGCGTATCGAATTAATGAAGATCTAGGGCATCGAAAAGCTTGGTTTAGGGCGCTCGCGATGTTTGCTAGACAAGTTCCTGTAGCGGGCGACACAATTTTGACAAATGGTGGCGTTGTTGCACTAGTTGGTCCGGCGGGTGTCGGTAAAACGACGCTAATCGCAAAACTAGCTGTTCAATATGCAGCACGGCACGGCAGAGATAATGTTGCATTAATTACAACAGACTCACATCGTTTTGGGGCATTTGACCAACTGAAAAACTTAGGTAGTGTTTTAAAAATCCCCGTTCGAGCTGTTGGCTCAGAACAAGAACTGGAAGCAGCATTGGATGGCTTTTTAGAAAAGCCATTAGTATTAATCGACTCTGCTGGGTTGAGTCATCGAGATGAAAGGCTCGCTTCTGTATTAAAAACGATCAAAGGAAGTACTTCAATGTTAAAGGCATATATGGTGTTGTCGGCGACAACACAGGCGGATGCCTTAGAACAAATGATCAACGCATTCAAACCCGTTGATCCTTGTGGTTGCATCATTACAAAAGTAGATGAATCTACCTCTATGGGGCCTGTTCTATCAGCGATTGTAGAACATAAATTACCGATCACTTATTACAGTGAAGGGCAAAAAATTCCAGATGATCTAAAAATTTCTAATATTCAGGATCTAGTTGGCAAGGCTGTCGCTATATCAAAAAGTATGAATGCTTTTGATAAAACTGAAGATCTGATGATGGAACAAATGTTGAAAGGAGAGATGCTATGAATGTTGTAGATATCACTCCACGCTCAACGATGAGTTCGGTCAGTCAATATGACATGAATGAAACCACCCGCGTTATCGCTGTGAGTAGCGGTAAAGGTGGTGTTGGTAAAACAACGGTCTCGATCAACATGGCATTAGCAATGGCTGAGAAAGGTAAACGTGTCATGTTAATGGATGCCGATCTTGGACTCGCAAACGTTGATGTAATGTTAGGACTAAGACCTAAACTTAACTTATCTCATGTGCTCCGTGGTGAATGTGACTTAGATGAAATTATTGTGACAGGACCACGGGGCATAAAAATCATCCCGGCTTCTTCCGGCGTCAAGCAGATGGCAGATTTATCGGCAGCAGAGCAAGCAGGAATTATTCAGGCTTTTAGTACATTAACGAAACAAGCTGATGTCTTGATTGTCGACACAGCGGCAGGAATAAATTCAAACACGGTTAAATTCTGTACTGCAGCTCAAGAAGTTCTTCTGGTGGTATGTAATGAGCCAGCTTCGATTACGGATGCTTATGCAACGATAAAAGTATTGAATCAAGATCATGGTATTAACCGATTTAGAATCTTAGCCAATATGACACAAAGCACATTGGAAGGTGCACGAATTTTTCAGAAACTAGTTGATGTAACCGAACAGTTTCTAAATGTATCACTAGATTTAGTTGGAACCATTCCTTATGACTTGAACTCACGGAAGGTCGCCCAACAACGAAAAGCAATATTTGACGCTCTGCCAGGATCTTCAGCTTCACGAGCATATAAGAGACTGGCCGATCGAACTGATAAATGGTCTGTACCCAGCAAAGCGAATGGAAATTTACAATTTTTCGTTGAACAGCTAATACAGGCAGAACCAAGAAAAAGGCAGGTGCAATTATGAGTCAAGTGGCGGCATACAAGAAAACAGCCGGAAGGGAAGAAGCCCCTATCAGTAATAATTTGATAGAAGAGCATGGGCTCTTGGTGAAACGGATTGCATATCATTTGATGACGCGACTACCACCCAGCGTGCAGGTTGATGACTTAATCCAGTCAGGAATGATTGGGTTATTGGAGGCATCAAGAAATTATGATGCATCACAAGGCGCAAGTTTTGAAACCTACGCAGGTATCAGAATAAGGGGATCAATGCTCGATGAAATTCGTAAAGGAGACTGGGCACCAAGATCATTACATCGAAAAGTTAGAGAGTTAACTAAAGCGATGAATGAAGTTGAAGGGAAAACAGGTCGTGATGCGAAAGATGCTGAAGTTGCTGAGCATATGGATATATCGTTGGATGAATATTATCAAATTATACAACATGCCAGTGGACACAGAATGTTTAGTTTTGAAGATTTGGTTACAGGTGAAGATGGATTTTCTGAAAGTCTCATCGACAATATTGAGACACCATCTGAGCAGGTAGAAAAAGAAAAGTTCAAGGAAGCTTTGAAGAAAGCAATTTCAGGATTACCTGACCGAGAAAGACTGGTTATGTCGCTTTACTACGAAGAAGAATTGAACTTACGTGAAACTGGTGAAGTGCTTGGAGTTAGTGAGTCAAGGGTTTGCCAGATCCACTCACAGGCTTTGGTCAGGTTGAAAGCAAGAATGCAAGATTGGATAAATCTTTTATAAAAGTACGGAGATATATTGTGAATAAAGATATGAAAATTCTTATTGTAGATGATTTTTCTACAATGAGACGAATAATAAAAAACCTGTTGCGTGACCTTGGGTATACCAATACAGATGAAGCGGATGATGGACAGACAGCCTTACCAAAGTTAGAAGCGGGTGGCTTTGACTTTTTGGTTACCGACTGGAACATGCCTGGAATGCAAGGGATAGACCTTCTTAAAGCCGTTAGAGCAAATCCAGATCTGAAGGAACTACCTGTACTAATGGTCACAGCTGAATCTAAACGTGAACAGATCGTTGAAGCTGCACAAGCGGGTGTTAATGGATATGTTGTTAAGCCATTTACAGCAGGTACGTTAAAAGAAAAAATCGATAAGATTTTTGAACGAATCGACACTCCGGCTTAAACCGGCCAGACTAGGAGGTAAGCACTGTGGTAGATGCAACGCGACTAGATTTAGCAAACGAATTTATAGATGCCTTACAAGATGGTAATGAAGAACTTGCCGATGAAGTATTAGCAATGATCGCGGCAGAACGAGAATCTCGTTTGTTTGAAGAAATTGGAAAATTAACACGTGAGTTACACGACTCACTTGCAAGTGTTAGAACAGAGTCAGATCTTGCCGGGATCGCCGAAAATGAAATTCCAGATGCAAAAGAAAGATTGAATTTTGTTATTCAAAAAACAGAAGATGCAGCGAATAGAACAATGGATTCTGTAGAAGAAATCCTGCCCTTGTCTGAAACGATCCGTACTCGTGCAGGACAGTTACAGGAAGACTGGTCAAGATTTCAGCGACGCGAAATGGATGTTTCAGAGTTTAAAAAAATGGGTGATGAACTGGTCGGTTTTTTGACAGAGCTAAATGAAAATTCTGACAAAATTCACGCAGGTTTAAATAACATTTTAATGGCACAAGACTTCCAAGATATAACAGGTCAGGTCATTCGTAAGGTTATTAGTGTGGTACAAGAAGTTGAAAACTCTTTGGTCACTTTGATTAGAGCAACGGGTGTACAAGCGGGTGCTAAAAAAGTGGTTGGCGAAGTAGAAGCTGAAGGGCCACAGATGAATGCTGAAAATAAAGATAATGTGGTCAATGGACAAGATGATGTCGATGACCTTCTTTCAAGCCTTGGTTTTTAATAAAGAACATAAAAACAAAAGGTTTTTTTGAAAAAATAGAGAAATATTATGGCTATCGATCTAAGTGATGAAATTGTACAGGATTTTCTTGTTGAGGCAGGCGAGATACTTGAGTTATTGAATGAGCAAGCGGTTGACCTGGAAACATCACCAGATGACTCAGACTTGTTGAATGCTGTTTTCAGAGGATTCCATACCATCAAAGGTGGTGCAGGTTTTCTTGCAATGGACAACTTAGTGCATGTGGCGCATAAATGTGAAGATATTTTTGACTTGTTACGGCAAGGTGAAAGAAAAATTGATGCCAACTTGATGGATACCGTGTTGAATGTGCTCGATGTTCTCAACGATATGTTTGACCAAATTCGTATAGGCGAAGATCCTGATGCAGCACCAGCCGACTTAATGAATAAGCTGACGATTCTAGCTGATAAAAATGGAGTGATTGAAAGTGCAGCCCCAGCTGCCGCAGGAGAAGCAACATCAGAAGTACCTGCACAATCTGATGATATTACCGAAAAAGAGTTTGATGAAATTGTCGATGCACTCTCAGGTAATGATACGTCAATAGATAAACCAGTGACTCAAATAGAAGCGAAAGAGGGTGACATTACTGAAGAAGAGTTTGAGTCACTTCTTGATGATTTACACGGTTCAGGTGGCTCACCAACATCATCTGATACTGCACCTGTTCTCGAAGAGAAAGCTGTTACAAAAATTGAGCGAAAAGAGGGTGACATCACCGAAGAAGAGTTTGATAAGCTTCTGGATGACATTCATGGTAAAGGTAAACATAGTAATGCTAGCGTGTCAGAAACAGACAAAGAAGTAACTGCGGAGGCTCCAGCGGAAGCTCCTAAAGAATCAAAAGTTAAGACAGAACCTGTCGTTGCTAAAGAACCAGAGAAGGCAAAAAATCTTGTGGCTCCTGCAAAAGAAAGTAAGCCAAAAGCTAAAGCACCACCAACGGCTGAAAGTACCGTTCGCGTAGAGACCAGCACACTTGATAGCATCATGAATCTTGTCGGTGAATTGGTATTGATCAGAAACCGTATGTCGAATCTTGAAGAGACCATCGGTGATGAAGAAATGACGAAAACGGCTGCATCTTTGGATGTAATTACGTCTGATTTACAAACGGTTGTGTTGAAAACACGTATGCAGCCGATTAAGAAAATTTTTGGTAAGTTTCCTCGTGTGGTTCGTGATTTAGCTAGAAGCTTGGGCCGTGAAATCAACCTCGAGATGTTTGGTGAAGAAACGGATCTAGATAAAAATTTAGTAGAAGCACTGGCTGATCCTCTGGTGCATTTAGTTCGAAATGCAGTTGATCATGGCATCGAAATGCCAGATGTACGTGAGTCAAACGGCAAAGATAGACAAGGTACTTTGAAGTTAGGGGCCAAGCAGGAGGGTGATCATGTTTTGATTACCATTTCTGATGATGGTGCAGGTATGGATCCTGAAGTTTTACGTAGTAAAGCCGTCGAAAAAGGCATGATGGATGCTGATGCGGCTGCCAGATTAGATGATCGTGAATGTTTCGAATTAATCTTCTCGGCTGGCTTCTCGACTAAAGCTGAGGTCTCTGATGTCTCTGGTCGAGGTGTCGGTATGGATGTGGTGAAAACACGTATCAGCCAACTTAATGGTATTGTCGAAATAGACTCAGCGTATGGCGAAGGTACAACACTATCGATCAAGCTACCTTTGACATTGGCAATTATGCCAACGCTCATGGTTATTCTTGGAAAACAAATATTCGCACTACCATTAGTCAACGTAAAAGAAATTATGGACTTTGATGCCTGCGATATGAATGTTGTCGATGGTCAAGATGTGCTCGTTGTTCGTGGTCGAGCGTTGCCGATATTTAACTTAAGTAATTGGCTCGTGGCAAATTCCGGATTTGATGCTGAGAGTAAGAGTCCCGGACATGTTGTTATCGTTAACGTTGGTACACAACAAGTTGGGCTTCTGGTTGATCATTTGATTGGGCAAGAAGAAGTAGTAATTAAACCATTAGGTTCAAATTTACAAGGAACGAAAGGGCTTGCAGGAGCAACAATTACAGGAGATGGGCGTATCGCCTTAATCCTTGATTTACCCAGCCTGATTGGACATTACGCAAGTCGTTACTAAGCAAACATTTTCTTAGTAGCGAATATTGAACAGAATTAATTTTCAAATAGTTTTGTAGGATGTCGATGAATATTCGTGTTTTGATTGTAGATGATTCTATTTTTTACCAACATAGGTTGCAAGAAGTTTTGGATTCTGATCCTGCTATTGAAGTGATCGGAATTGCTCATAATGGACGGCAAGCTATAGAAAAGGCTCAGTCGTTAAAACCTGATGTAATTACTATGGATGTTGAAATGCCTGTGATGGATGGGATATCTGCGGTACGCGCCATTATGAATGATTGCCCGACTCCGGTACTGATGATCTCCTCTTCAACAAAGCGGGGGGCTAATGCAACGTTTGAAGCGATGGATGCCGGCGCACTGGATTTTTTGACCAAAGACTTTCATGAAATCGTAGAGAATAGAGAGCAGATGGGTAAAGAAATTTGCAATAAAGTTATTTCAATTGCTAAGAAGAGTGCTCGGAAAAAAAATAATTATTCTACGGATAGTTCCACCACTACAGCTACAAGAGCAGTTAAAAAAAAGCTTCATAATTATGATATTTTAGCGGTAGGAGCATCAACGGGAGGTCCTGTTGCTGTTCAACAAGTATTAAAAAAACTACCACAAAATTTCCCATTGCCTATCATTGTAATTCAACATATGCCGAAAACATTTACCCCCATGTTTTCTGAACGTTTAAATCAAATGTGTGCGATTACTGTGAAGCAAGCAGAGAATGGTGACGTATTATTTCCTGGTTGTGCGTATATAGCGCCTGGTGGGCTACAAACAATCGTTAAAAAGAAAGGACAAGAAGTGGTATTAGATATTTCAGAAGGCGATCTCTCTTTAAACTATAAACCTTCAGTAGATGTGACGTATCGATCATTGGCTGGTGCTTACCCGAGTAAAGTGTTGGCTGTCATTTTAACCGGCATGGGCTCAGATGGATGTGAAGGTGCTCGCGAGTTAAAGCAGGGTGGTTCAGAAGTCTGGGCACAAGATGAATCAAGTTCAGTTGTGTACGGTATGCCAATGGCTGTAGCAAAAGCAGGTTTAGCTGACGAAATCATGTCACTGGATCAGATCGCCGCAACGTTAGCTATGGGAGTTTAAGTATGGATTTTTTAACCCTTATAGGAATTATTGTCGCTTTCGGTGCAATTATTTTAGGACAGTCTCTCGAAGGTGGACACTTAACGACACTAATCAATGGCCCCGCATTTTTGATCGTCTCAGGCGGCACCTTAGGTGCCATTATGGTACAGACTCCTTTGCATATTTTCTTACGTTCGATGCGTATGTTGCCATGGTTATTCATGCCCCCCGTTATTCCTATGCAAGAATCACTAAACAAATTACTAAGCTGGAGCAACGTTGCTCGCCGAGAAGGACTTTTAGGTTTAGAAAAAATATCAGAAACGGAGTCAGATCTTTTTGCCAGAAAAGGTTTGCAGTTGTTGGTTGATGGTAATGAACCTGATGTGGTTAGAAAAACCATGGAGTTAGAAGTTGTCGCCCAGGAAGATCGTGATATTCAAGCAGCAAAAGTTTTTGAAGGAATGGGAGGCTATGCACCAACCGTCGGAATTATCGGCGCGGTTATGGGGCTGATCCACGTCATGGGAAATTTATCTGACCCAAGTAAATTAGGAGGTGGCATAGCAGTTGCATTTGTAGCAACTATCTATGGTGTTGGGATAGCTAATTTATTTTTACTACCTGCTGCTAGCAAATTGAAAAGTATTGTTCGTGAGCGAGCACGTTATCAAGATATGTTAACTGAAGGTCTTATAGCCATTGCCGAAGGAGAAAACCCTCAAGTGATCGCTTTACGTTTAGAAGCATTCTTGAATTGAAAATCACTCTTGAGGGAGAGTGAAATTGGATATTTTTAATCAACTGAAAGTGACATTAATGGGGACAACAAACACGAAAGATGTTTGTTGTCGGAGAGGAAGGCTGAGTCGATTATGAGAGCTCGACGACATGAAGAAGAGCATGAAAACCATGAACGATGGTTAATATCCTATGCTGACTTTATTACCTTATTGTTTGCATTTTTTGTCGTGATGTACTCCGTGTCATCGGTTAACGATGGAAAGTTCAGAGTATTGTCTGCATCGATGGAAGATGCATTTAACGAAGAGCCATTGAAAGGGCTTGAGCCGATTCAAGTGGGTGACTTACTCAAAACTATCGATCCTGAAAAGAAAATTAGGAGTGGTGAAGGCATTCTTCCTGATTACAAACCGCAAACAGGCTATGACGCGCCAACTCAAGGTGAAAGTGAAATCCCTGAAGGTTACAAAGAGGGTAAAGAAATTGTTGACGAGCTTAGGCAAGCTGCTGAATCACTCAAAGAAGCTGGGTTCGACGTTGAACTCAACGAGAAGTGGGTTGAAATCAAGTTGAGCAGCCAAGTTTTGTTTGGTAGTGGCCATGCACGATTATCAAATAAAGCAGGTCCGGTTCTCGATCAGTTAGTTGAGGTCATTTCAAAATTTAAAAATCCACTTCGTGTTGAAGGCTTTACAGATGATCGTCCGATAAAAACGGCAGCTTTTCCATCGAACTGGGAGTTATCAGCCGCACGTGCCGCCAGTGTTGTTAGCCACTTCACAACTCGTAAGATTGATCCACAAAGAATGGCTGCTGTAGGCTATGGTGAGTATAGGCCCATTGCAGATAACAGCACTGCTGTTGGTCGAAATAAAAACCGAAGAATCTTGATCATGATTTCAACCGATGCATCACAGTTGCAAGCCGATGCGCAAAGAAGCGAAGCTCGCGATTCTGAAAAGAAAAATATAAGCAGTGGTATTTTGCATACTATTCGACAACCTAGTCTAGAGGGTTTTGAAGAATGAAAGTCTGGACCGTAGCTAATCAAAAAGGTGGTGTTGGTAAAACGACAACGGCGGTATCGCTTGCAGGCCTGTTAGCCGCTAAAGGTTATGAAACCCTAATGATCGATCTTGATCCTCATGGGTCAATGACGAGTTATTTTGGTCAAGATCCTGATACGGTTGAAGAGAGTGTTTATACACTTTTTCAGTCAGCGGCTAACAAAACAAAGATCTCTATGGCATCCGTTTTGTTACGTACAGATGTTCCTAAACTGAGCTTATTACCAGCATCGACAGCTTTAGTCTCGCTTGATCGTCAGTTCGGTACACGCGTTGGCATGGGCATGGTGATTAGTAATGCTCTAAAACGCTGGGGTAATCATTTTGATCATGTCGTTATCGATTGTCCCCCTATGTTAGGCGTTCTACTGATCAATGCATTAGCTGCTAGTGATAGAGTCATCGTACCCGTCCAAACAGAGTTTTTAGCCTTAAAAGGCTTGGAACGTATTCAACATACATTCGATATTGTGCGTCAGGCACATGATTTACCTTTTCAAGAGGTGATCGTACCTACTATGTACGACCGGAGAACTCGTGCATCAATTGATAGCCTCAAGTATCTACAAGAGCATCATGCGGATCTTCTATGGGAGATGGTTATCCCGATAGACACAAATTTCAGAGAAGCCAGCAGAGTCGGACTGCCATTGCCTCTAATGAACCCACAATCTCGCGGAGCGTTGGCCTATCAAGCCTTATTAGATGATTTGCTAGAAAGAGAACGGGAAGCTAGCTTATGAGCACAACAGTCAAACAAGACGTAAAAGTATCAAACCAAACAGAGGCGTTGGGCTTATATCTAGATGCTCTATTTAGAGAGCAGCCTGAGATTGAAAAAAATCTTACCGAGTCAGTCGTTGCCGTCGAAACTGAGGTAGCGGAGCTAGAAGAACCGAAGCAAATCCGGCGGTTTGATGGGCAACCTGAGTGGGCTACCGAGTCATTCCAAACTCTCTTTATCGACATCGATGGTATGGATATCGCGATCCCCATGGAAGCGATGAGTGGCATAAGAAAATACCCGGAAAAATTAACAGAACTACCGAACTCAGCGGAGTGGGTTGATGGAAGCTTTCAACTCCATGGCAGCAGTATACAAGTCGTTAATGCTAGAAAACTATTCTTGCTGAGTAATAACCGTGAAATTGATTCTGGCGAAGAATTAAAAACACCGGAGTTTATCGTACAGATTGGTGATGGGCGTTGGGGACTTGCGTGTCACAGTGCTGATAGGGCCATTAAACTAGAGCCTGATCAAGTTCGATGGAGTGGGGCAGAAAGGCGTAGGCCTTGGCTACTCGGCATGATTAAAGAGCATTTATGCGCACTGCTCGATGGTGAAGAGTTTATTAAATATCTTGATGGTGGCGCAAAATCACCTTGAGGCATAATATTTTTGGCATAAACCGTGCTTTGCAATTCTATAAAGCACACATAATAGGATAAAGACAATGAATGCATTAGTTGAAGCAGTAGAAGATCCAGTCATCCAATGGGTTACGTTCCGTTTGGATGGTGAAACCTATGGAATTAACGTTATGCAGGTTCAAGAAGTACTGCGAATGACAGAAATCGCTCCTGTACCAGGTGCGCCGGATTATGTCATAGGTATTATCAACTTACGTGGCAACGTCGTTACCGTAATTGATACACGCAAACGTTTTGGCCTAATGACAACAGAAGCTGATGACTCAACACGAATCGTCATCATCGAGTCGGATAACAATATTGTCGGTATTCTCGTGGATAGCGTCGCTGAAGTTGTAAACCTACGCGGTTCACAAATCGAAACGGCACCGAATGTCGGCAACGATGAAAGCTCTAAATACATCCAAGGCGTATTCAGTCGTGAAGAAGATATTTTGATCCTTGTAGATTTGAATAAATTTCTCAGTGATGATGAATGGAGTGACGTAGGCTCCTTTTAACATCGGGGCTGAATCTTTTCTAACATGGCTATCAACTCAATAAAGTCATATCCCGTGTTGCCCATACTTCCGGTGCGACCAAGGGATGAACGAGATGATAGGCAGGAAAAGAACAAGGAACACGATGATGAAGACCATCAGCAACAAGAGAAACAATCAAATAACAAAGATGGTCATATTGATGAATTTGCATAGAGCCAGATTGAAAACACAATGAATTATTTGCTTATAATTGGCTTGATATCGTGCCTAGGAACGTGTGCGTGGTTAGCTTGGCAACTTCTTCAATTAAAAGAGACACTGCAAGAATCAGAAAAAACAAATCACCGCATGTATCAAGATCTACATGGCTTAGTTTTGTGTATGCGTGGGATCAGTGAACGGTTTGAAAAACAGCAGAAACAACTAAGAAGTGTCACCATCCGTCAAAATGACAGCAGTGCAAATAGCACCAACGACTCTCATTATGAACAGGCCGTCATGCTCATGGACAGAGGCGCAACCGCCGACGAATTGATCCAAACATGTGGCCTATCAGAAGGTGAAGCCGAATTAATGAACCGAATCAACGAGATCGGACTCGAAGCGACAAGCAACCAAACAGCATTGCGCTAAACGTAAAACTGGTTTACCCTTCACGCCCTGTCAAAACAAGACAGAAAAATTGATAAAAATATCGGAGAGGTGGCCGAGTGGCTGAAGGCGCACGCTTGGAAAGCGTGTATACGGTAACCCCGTATCGAGGGTTCGAATCCCTCTCTCTCCGCCAATTCCCAACAGATCACAGTAAAACAAAATCTCAGCTATTTAATTTAGTCAAAATTGAGGCATTGTCTTTAGTTTTATACTCCTTCTAAGATGGAGCAAGGCACCATAATAAAATGGTACCTTACTTCATAGTTTCATTTTCCTAATATAAGTTACGAGACACTCCAACTCGCTGCTAATACGGGAGCTAGTGAATCCCTTGCCTCATCAGATATCTGCATGGCACCACTGGCTGGAGGGTTAAATGCAGCCATGGCTGTAACGAGTTGCTCCAGCTGATTACCCGCTTGGATTTGAGCATCAGACACATTAATGGTTTCTATTACCTTAGTAGAATCGGCATACCAGTCACTTATAGTAGCTGAACTATTGCCTCCAACAACACTTACTTTGAGGCTATCCCCTTCACGTTGAAACCATAATTGGTCATGAGATATATTTGAGCCAAAAGTGATTTCATCGTTACCTTGCGCGTCTACAATAGTATTATCGCCATGATTTTGCTTTATAAGGTACTCATCATCTCCATCTCCTCCTAGCAGCACATCATTCCCCTTAAGCCCTTCAAGTGTATCGTTGCAATGGTAAACAAGCTCATTCTTCAAGGTACCAAAAAAGCTCTCGGCCACGGCATTATCGAGA
The DNA here is from genome assembly GCA_913058255.1 of uncultured Pseudomonadota bacterium. Lineage (GTDB taxonomy): Bacteria > Pseudomonadota > Gammaproteobacteria > CAJXQU01 > CAJXQU01 > CAJXQU01. Next base: position 102,149 of record CAJXQU010000007.1, read on the forward strand.
CATTCTCCTTTACGACTCATACTGCAACGTAGCCCGTTATCACGGAGTTGTTGTTGATAATAACCTGAGACATAGGTACTACCTTGATCGGAATGGACAATTATATTCTGCACCTGACCTCGTCGCCACAATGCCATAGTTAAGGTACGACTGTACCAACTCAGCATTGTTTCTTTCTCCCATCGACCAACCGAGCACCTGGCGTGAAAAGAGTTCTAATATCACCGCCAGATATAACCAGCCTTCGCGGGTGGCAATAAACGTCGTATCGGATACCCAGACTTTATTGACCGCCTTAACCGTAAAGTTTCTTTCCAGCAAATCCGGTGCCGGTTTTAACGTGTTCTTCGAGTTTGTTGTGAGCACAAATCGTCGGGTTATTTTTGACTGAATATCGGCCGATTTCATCAACCGTGCCACGCGATTAACGCTGCAGGATTCACCCGCTGCCATCAACTCTTGATGACGTCGGGGAGAGCCATAGGTTTCGCGTGATTGTTGGTAATAACACCGGAGCTTCGTGGTCAGTTGTCGGTTCTGACATGACCGCGGCCTTTTTTAGAATTTCATTCTCCTCCCAGAGGCGTTTTACTTCCTGTCTCAGTGTCGTTATGTCTGATTGTTCTACTTTTTTAGGCCTGCCTTTTCTGGAGGAGGCTACATCACTTTTTGGGCTAACTGTTCTTTCCATTTATAGAGTTGATTACGCCTGATACCCAGTTGCATGGCGATTTCACTGGCAGGACGGTCGGTTTCTTCCATCAGCCGCAGGGCTTCTAGCTTAAACTCTCGCGTGTAGGTTTTGTAAGGTTTGCGTTTCGTTGTCATTTTGGATACTCCTTTGAGACTCTATTGTCTCTTAGTTAATGTATCCGTTGTAATGGGGGAGGCTCAATCTGACCCCATTGATTCTCAATAACTGATAGCGCTTCTTGATGAGAAAAAACCACTGGGATACGACGAGATCGTTTAGCCTTCGTGATAGTCAGTTGACCTAAAGGCATCTCAAGATATCGGTTATATAAAAATGCCAGAGCATTGAGTGCTGTTTTCTGAGTATTAATACTAACATTTTCAACGACTGCTAGATTATGAAGAAACTGCTCAACATGAGCTGGGCCCATCTCTTGCGGATGCTTCATTCGATGATACCTGATAAATTTCTTTATCCAGAAACAATACGTTTTCTCAGTTTTATAAGCTAGATTTCGAGCTCGAATAAAAACCCTGAGTTTATCCATAAACTTAACAGGTGGTGAAGGTATTGCTGGCTGAATATCGTTAATTGATTCCATCTGTCACTCCCTAACATGATGATAAATATATAACTTTCACCGAGTATATAAATAGTCCGACATAAAAATCAACCGACTGTCGGACTATTTTTTTAAAACAAAAGTTACAAATATTAACTAAGCATCTGATAGTTAATGCGTTAGTGTAAGTTCAGTCAACTATATATTTACAAAAAACATTAAAAAATAGACCGACACCATGTCGGACTATTATGCTTGTTTATTTAGAGGTTCAGCCTTATGTGGTTGAATTACAATTATTTATTAGATGTCGGTTTTTATCTTGAAAACGAAATAGACCGACAAAGTGATAGCCGACATAGTGTCGGTGAATAAAACTGTTATGTCTCTGCGAGGCAAAAACTTTTTTTGGGCGGGTTCAGTTATTATTAAAGACACCCCCCCACTTTTTTGGCGGTTTTCGCAGTTTCGTTTATTTAGTTCGCTAGTTTGGTAAGCTGTTTTTTTGTTTGGGTGTTTTAGCTAATTTTACATTCATTCCTTTAGTTGGCTTTTAGTATGTGCCAATTTGAAAGTGTATTTTTTATTTACCAGCAGTTTAGTTTTATCAGTGTGTTTGCTTGGGTTTGGTTTCCGTCGTTTTTGCAATCGGTTACTTAGTTTTTGTTACGCTTTTGGCTTCTGCTATAACTTTTAATCAAGCAACTTTTACATAACAAATTGCTGCAACGGAAACTCGCTACGCTCGTTCCGCTGAGCAAGGCGTTAGACTTCAAAAAATAAAATTACTCTTTTCTTAAAGTTGACTAATAAACTGCAAAAAATGAAGCTTTCTTTAAAAATATTCACTTTATTATCAATCGTAGTAGCCTTAATTTTTTCCTCTATTTTATTACTAAGCCCTGGAAGTAAAGTGAATGCGAAAATAGATTCAAAGAGGTTTCAAGTACTAAGCAAGACTGTTGACCCAGCTAAACAAAACATTAAATTATTCTGGAAAAATGATAAGAACAAGAACTATGGTAACTTTCAAAGCCTAAAAACAAAAATAGAAAATGAAGGCCAGCAATTAATATTTGCGACCAATGGAGGCATATATGATAAAAATCATAGACCCAAAGGGCTATATATAGAAAATGGTATTGTTCTCTCCAAAATAGATAGAAAAGAGGAGGGGTATGGTAATTTTTATTTAAATCCAAATGGTATTTTCTATATTACACATAGTGAAAAAGCATTTATAAAAACAACAAAGAACATAAAAGATTACAACAACGTAAAGTACGCTACACAATCAGGCCCTATGTTAGTAATTGATGGAAATATACACCCTAAATTTGCAAAAGGATCAAAACATACCAATATAAGAAATGGTGTTGGCATTTTACCAAATGGTAATATAATTTTTGCGATGTCTAAAGAAAAGGTTAATCTTTTTGATTTTGCATCATATTTCAAAGAACAAGGTTGTGACAATGCATTATACCTAGATGGGTTTGTATCAAAGACCTTCTTACCATCAAAGAATTGGACACAAATGGACGGTAATTTTGGTGTTATTATAGGTATCACCCAGTAACGTAATCTATTGAAATTAATAATAGTCTAACAAGTTGCTGCATCGGAAAAAACTACTCGCTCGCGCTCGCATTTTTCCGCTGGGCAAGGCGTTAGATTATTTCCATTTTACATATTAAGGATTTGAAAAAATTATGGATGAAGAAAATAAGAAAAAATTTAGTGATGCATTAACAGATATTGGGATATCTTTTATATTGAGTGCAATTATATGGACATTTTTTCTTTTAAACGGGGAAAGAGGTTTAATAGAATTCTCCTTAAACATTTTATTACATGCCCTGATATTGTTTTTCATCTTTAAAGCTTATAAGAATAAAAATGCTGAACTTGCGAGTAATATTGCACTTATGTTATTAATAGCATTCATTATTATTGTTATGATCATCCTTTATGAATCATATTTAATTTCAGAAGGTCAACACTTTGCTGCGGCCACACCAGCGTTTATTGGAATTTGGGAATCATATAAAGCAATGAACTTATTTAAATCTATTCACGCCGATGAATAACAAATCTAACAAGTTGCTGCATCTGAAAAACTACTCGCTCGCGCTCGCATTTTTCAGCTGAGCAAGGCGTTATGTCTCTGCGAGGCAAAAGCCACTTTGAGGCGTTTGAATAGTCAATTTTAACACCCCCCTACTTTTTGGCACTTTTTAATAATTTTACTTGGAGCAACATAAACTTGAATTTTTTGCCACAAACTAAACTGGATATAATAATTTATCTGGCAATGTTTTTAGTTTTATTAAACCTAATTTTTATATTATCTAACTTTTATAAAAATCGCCTTACAGGTAACAGTTTATTCGAGACTATAAATTATCATTTGGCTAAAGGAGAGTTAAAAAAAGCATTAAGTGTTTGTAAAAAACTAAATAAAAGCAGACCTAACGACTCCAATGTAATGCTCATTACAGCGAGAACTCTTTTTCTTGCAGGGAAAAAACAAGAAGCTAAGAAATTGTTTGAAAAACTTGTTATAAAAGATCCTGCGTTTAAGGCTGAAGCTAACAAATATTTAGACACTTTTGAAACAAATACATAACAAGTTGCTTCATCGGAAAAACTACTCGCTCGCGCTCGTATTTTTCCGCTGAGCAAGGCGTTATGTGTATTAAAATTAGTTAACGAGGTAATAAAAATGTCATATAGAAACTTTGAAGAACTAAAGCACCTTTCAAAAGATGAAGCGAAACGCTTATATAAAGAGGCATATTCACGGTTTAAAACTACTGAAAAAAAAGAGTACTTTAAACTACATCTACCAATAATATTAGGTCAAGTAATAGGAGGTGCTTTTGGTTCATATTTTTATAACTCAACTCATCTCTTTATTTATACTGGGCTGATTGGAGCTTTTATTGGACTCTTTTTCACGAGAAAACTAATTCAAAAACAAATAGAACCATACATTCAAGATGTAGTTAATAAGTCACTCACATAACAAGTTACATCATCGGAAAATCAACTCGCTCGCGCTCGTCGTTTTCCGC
>CAJXQU010000008.1 GCA_913058255.1 uncultured Pseudomonadota bacterium
TTGGGATGAAAAACTAGCATAAAAAGCTTGACTTGGAACCACAGTCTCTTGTTAGGTGATACTTATTTCCAAGTTGTAATTTCATTTATATGTAGTTCTAACTCAGTAATTATTTCAGACCCAGATGACCAATCAGCTTTATTATAAAGTAATATATTACCTTCAAATAGCTTTGGTACAGCATAGCCCTTTATAGGTTTACTTGTGTAATTCAAATTATTATTTAAGTCAAAAAGGCACAACTGCATTTTTGGGCCTTCCGATTCTTTTATAGAAACCCATTCTTGTAGGGCAATGTATTGTTCATTTTTAGACCAAATAGGGTTCGAGCTAAATAATCGGTCTTTTATTTTTACTCCATCGAGTTCTAGCTCGAAATATGCAGGGCCAAAACGAATTTCACCTACATTTAGTAACTTAGCTAGGTGCTTTTTATTCGAGCTTTTAAATATTTCGTTATTCATCTTTGTTTGCTCGATTATGTATGAGGAGGAATATTTTATTAAAAACTGTGATTGTGTTTTTGCGTCGCAGACACCTAACGCCTTGCTCAGCGGAACGAGCGTAGCGAGGTTCCGATGAAGCAACTTGTTATGCCTTTAAATCTACTTTTTAAAATTGCATTTATGTTTTGTAATAGGTTCCTTTTGGAGGTGAAGAAAACAAACTCATTGCTGATTGCATATCTTCGGCTGGAAACCCTTCAATAGACTTTTTATGATCTTCTATACTTTCCCATTTTTCTATTACAGCAAAAATTGATGAATCATCATTGTTTTGCAATACCTCGCATGAAATACACCCTTGGGATGAATTGATATATGGCAATAATGATTTTAAAAAATCATGTAAATCTCCTGATTTACCTTCAGATGCTTGAAATTCATTTATACGAGTAACTTCCATTTTTCTTCCTATTGGATATTTTGATTTCAACATTATATAACAACCCTACTGACACCATTATGTCAGTAGGGTTTCTAAGAAGCATAACGCCTGAGCTCAGAGGCGTTTGATGCGGCGGCTGTTTTTACGATAGCAAAAATGGCCGACGGGTCAAACGTCCTTTGCAGCGATTTGTTAGGCACCTGTTGCTCGCATCAACGTTACGCGGGTGGTGGCGGACGCCTATCTGTTACCTCACAAGTTTGACTGCTATCCTCTAGAGCACAACCCTGTTCAGCGCGGAAGCATCCTAGGATTTGATTTTTGCCTGGGTCATTAACATGGTAATGGTAGCCAAGACTGCTGAATTCGTGGCCGCGGCAAGCATCAAGATCGTCAGGTTCTTTGCTGTCTTTGTTTAGCTGGCTATACAACTTATAACCATCTAGTGCGTAACCAATCATGGGCGCGTGATTTTCTATTGAATCTTTCTCTGTGGCGCACCCTGTTACTGCATGATAATGGTAACCCGCATGAGGATTTATATGCCCGCCGCAATCATCAAACGGTGCCAAAGTATATGCGCCAAGAATGGCGTCAACGGGAGCTGGCGCATCGAATTTAACACCGCTGAATGCGAGGCCAATACCACCATGTGGATGAACCCGCTGAGAATTAGTTAGTGGAACGGGGTTTACTGGAATCAAATAAGTAACGGCCTTCCTACTATCAACATAAGACGGCAGGCACTCGACGCAATGATTTTGATATTTCGGATCGACATCAGGCCGTGCTGCTGCTAGGCATGCTTCTTTGCTGTTGGTCACGTTTACTGCGCCCGTTTCGGGATTAAATAATTGCCACTTACTGTCTTTATAAAATTTAGCTAGGTTCGCAATAAATTGTCCATCAGCGTTGTGCACTTTGCCGCCATCTAACCATATGCCAGATTTATCTGCTCCGTCACTAATATTCCGAGGGCACCACGGGCCGAGTTCGTGCGTTGCCTCTGTCGGGGTTGTAGTAATACTGATGCAACTGGTTTTTGTACCGTTTGAAAGAGTGCAGTCAACCAGACTTTGCTTAACTTTAACGGAGCTTCCAGCAAACAAATCAGTTGCTTGAGCAAGATGAAAATTTTGAGTGTTTTCAACCGATTCACTATGTTGAGTTTCTGTACATGAAAGCAACGCTAATGCTAAGACTGTGCTGGTAAGCAAGGCATATCTGTTTTTCATGTGTTTCCTCTATTCTCTATCAGATGGCATAAATGTTTGATTCAGGTGCCTAACAGCTTATTATAAAGAACCAAATATTAACAGTCTATAAAGATTCTGCATAGTTAGGGGAAATACAGAAGGTGAAGGTTTGATCTGTATCACTACGGCGGATCAAAATGGCTTAACTGTGTCACTTCTTCTGTTGTTAGTACATCGACATTTTCACCCTTTGTGATTAATTCCATATCTTGTGATTTGGAGATCGTTCCTGCCTTAATCGCTGTTCTGAGTTTGTCATTATTAAAGTTAAGACTTACAGATACGCTGGGATGCAAAAGTGAAGACGTTTCATATTGTCCAATGATTACGAGTTCATCATTATGAATCGTTAACTCGTAGTGAATTAAAAAAGAAAATATTGTCCATCAATTATTCTTTTTTAATTAAGAATATTAAAGATAAAAAAATACCAGTTTAGGTATTTTTCTTATTGTATGAATTCGCGGGGGACATTAAGAATGTTTTGAAATGACTGCTAGAACACTAACAGCCATTCCACTAAAAGGAAAAAAGGCTTCGTGAGGAAGCTTACTTAACCAAGGCGGTTTCTAGAGCTTCTTCGACCTGTTCAAGTAAGATAAATTTAAGCTTTTTCCTTGCCGACTCAGGAATTTCTTGGATATCACGCTCGTTACGTTTCGGGATCATCACCGTTTTGATCCCTGCTCTGGCAGCTGCGATACACTTTTCTTTGAGTCCACCTATCGGTAGAACCAAACCACGTAGGCTAATTTCTCCAGTCATTGCGACATCTTTATTGATCTTTCGATCCGTCAGCAACGAGACTAAAGCCAAGTACATCGCAACACCGGCACTTGGACCATCTTTTGGGATCCCTCCGGCAGGCACATGCACATGAATATCTGATTTTTCTAAAAGCTCTTTTTCAATACCTAATGCTTCATGTCGAGATTTCAGTAAGGTGAAAGCTGCTTGTGCACTTTCTTTCATGACATCACCCAGCTGCCCCGTTAAGATCAATGCACCTTTACCCGGTGTTCTATTTGCTTCGACAAATAAGATATCCCCACCGACTGGAGTCCAAGCCAATCCTGTCGCAACGCCTGGAACACTGGTGCGCATTGCCAGTTCACTTTCAAATTTATATGCACCCAATATCGCATCCAAATCTTCGACGTCGATCTTTATTTTTTTCTTTTCACCTTCTGCAATTCTCACCGCCGCGTTTCTGAACACTGCTCCAATTTCACGTTCCAAATTACGCACACCAGACTCTTTGGTATAACCTTCTATAATGGTTTTGAGTGCTTTCGCCGTCAATGAGACTTGCGAAGCTTTCAGGCCATTGTGCTTCATCTGTCGTTTGATCAAGTATTTCTTAGCGATATTATATTTTTCTTCATCGGTGTAGCCATTCAGTTCGATGACTTCCATACGATCACGTAGTGGCCCCGGAATTTCATAGATGACGTTAGCCGTACTAATAAATAAAACCTTACTCAGATCAAATGGTACGCCGAGATAGTTATCTTCAAACGTCGAGTTTTGTTCTGGATCAAGCACTTCTAATAAAGCTGCTGATGGATCACCATGAAAACTTGACGACAGTTTATCCATCTCATCAAGCATGAAGATCGGGTTTCGCGTGCCGGCTTTACGCAGGCTTTGGATCACCTTACCCGGCATAGCACCGATATACGTCTTTCGATGTCCACGAATTTCTGCTTCGTCATGCACACCACCCATACTGGTGCGGATAAATTCCAATCCAATCGCGCGTGCGATACTTTGCCCAAGCGACGTTTTACCAACTCCAGGAGGACCAACAAAACACAAGATCGGGCTACGGCCATCAGGATTCAACTTACGAACCGCCAAGTATTCAAGAATACGTTTTTTTATTTTATCCAGACCGTAATGATCTTCATCAAGGATCTTACGTGCCTTTTCTATATCAATCTGTTCTTCGCTAAGGTTATTCCAAGGCAGATCCGTTAACCAGTCCAGATAAGTACGACTAACAGAATATTCAGAGGAAGACTCTGGCATTTTTTCCAATCGACGCAATTCTTTTAACGCTGTCTCTTCAACCGCTTCTGGCATTTCAGCCTTGATGATCGCTTCTGCAACTTCTTCGATCTCAGATCCTTCGTCTTCACCAAGCTCTCTTCTGATCTCTTCCATCTGCTCGCGTAACATATATTCACGCTGACGATCATCAATTTTCTCTTGGGTTTTTACATGGATCTTGTTTGATATCCGCAACACTTCAACACGATGACTGACGTGTTTAATCACCTTGTTAAGACGCGTTTCTAGCTTTAGAGTTTCGAGAACATCTTGCTTTTGTTCTGGTTCGATATCGATAAAACTAGCGACAATATCGGTCAGATCAGAAGGTGATGTTATCCCTTGGATCGCGTTGGACAATTCCATCGGCGCATGGGGTAACAGCTCTAAACCTTCTAAAGCCAAGGCTTTCAATCGATGTACTCGCGCCTCAATTTCCGTGCTATTCGACTCATCTTCACGAATGAAATCTACTCGCGCCAACATAAAGGGATTGCCTTCAATGAATTCTAGAATCCGGAATCGCTGCTCACCTTGAGTAATAACATGATGCACATCATCTTGAGGGTGGTTGCCATAACGCAGTATCGTTGCAGAGGTTCCAATTCGGTGAAGATCAGCCGGCCCAGGCTTCTCCACATCTGCATCGTGCTGCATCAAAAGACCGATGCGACGTTTGCTCTCAAAAGCTTCTTCAATACCGGCAATGGAAAAATCTCGACCGACCTGCATTGGCATCATAACGCCCGGAAACATGACCATATTTCGTACCGGAACGATGATCAATACATCATCAGGCACAGATGGAAGTAGTTCGGAGGAAGATGTAATATCGACTTTGCTCACTTAGAATACCCTGAAATAAGTAGAATACTCAGACCGTATAAGTTGGATGAATCTGAGTTTCTATAAAACACTGATCAGTCTTAAACCGACTAACCTTTTATAATTTTTGCGGTGATACGTTCATACGTCCTTATATATGGGCGTGCATTAGAAAAACAAGCCTTTGCATTAACTTGATGCCGTCACACGATCGAGCACGACAAAACTATAGTCATGATCATTTTTATCATCGGCACTAAACTCCGTTCTGGACAGCTCTTGCCATTCTGCAACATCTAACTCCGGAAACCAGGTATCGCCCTCAACTTCGGCATGAACTTCAGTCATATAAAGTTGATCCGCTGCTGGCAACACATCAACATATAAACTGGCACCGCCGATCATCATCACTTCAGGCACATTTTCAACCAGCTTCAAAGCGGCTTCGACAGAAGTTACGACATCACAACCTTCTGCGATAAACTCGGAGTTTCTACTGACCACAATGTTTTGTCGACCAGGTAATGGCCGGCCAATCGACTCGTGGGTTTTACGTCCCATAATGATCGGCTTACCCATGGTAATGTCACGAAAATATTTCAGATCAGACGAAAGGTGCCACGGCAAACCGCCATCAATTCCGATAACACGATTTTTGTCCATGGCGACAACGAGGGATAGTTTCATAATTTAAATAGCGATAGGAGCGGCGATAGAAGGATGACTTTGATAGTTGATCAACTCAAAATCATCATATTTAAAATCAAAAATGGATGTCACCGCAGGATTAATTTTCATTTCTGGCAGTGGTAATGTGTCGCGGCTGAGTTGCGTATCAACCTGTTCAAAATGATTTGAATAGATATGCGCGTCACCCAAAGTATGAACAAACTCACCCACAGCTAACCCTGTCACCTGTGCGATCATCATAGTTAATAGAGCATAAGACGCAATATTAAACGGCACGCCTAAAAAGATATCGGCACTACGCTGATAGAGCTGACAAGACAACTTACCATCAGCAACATAAAACTGAAACAAAGCATGACAAGGCGCTAGCGCCATTTTATCCAGCTCACCAACATTCCATGCGCTGACGATCAACCGTCGAGAATTTGGATCATTTTTAATCTGTTCAATAACCTGCGTAATCTGATCAATGGCAGAACCATCAGCCGTTGGCCAAGAACGCCATTGCGCACCATAAACGGGGCCTAACTCGCCCTGCTCGTTAGCCCATTCATTCCAAATACTGACACCATTATCTTGCAAATATTGAACATTAGTATCGCCCTGCAAGAACCAAAGTAGCTCATGGATAATCGATTTAAAGTGGAGCTTTTTTGTTGTAACCGCTGGAAACCCAGCTGCTAGATCAAAACGCATTTGGTGACCAAAGACACTTTTTGTTCCTGTTCCTGTTCGATCACCCTTTTCGGTTCCGTGATCTTTCACATGTCTTAATAGATCAAGATATTGCTGCACCTAAACGCCCTCTTTGTTGCGGTATGCAAAGATAATCAGAACCACACCAGCAAAAATCATCGGCAATGAATAAAGTTGTCCTAATGTCACCCAATCAAAAGCGATATATCCGACATGCGCATCAGGCTCTCGAACCAACTCGATCAAAGAACGGAAAAAACCGTAACCTAATAAGAATAGACCTGAAACCGCTTTAAGAGGCCGACTTGAGCGTGAAAAGAACCATAAGATAAGAAACAACAAGAGGCCTTCTAACGCGGCTTCATAAAGCTGCGATGGATGTCGAGGTAATGGGCCTCCTCCGGGAAACACTATGCCCCATGGCCTATCCGTTGGAGCGCCCCAAAGTTCAGCATTAATAAAGTTTGCGATGCGACCAAACAATAGTCCTACAGGAACCACGGGCGCGGCAAAATCAGCAACCTCAAAAAAGGACTTATTGTTCTTTCTAGCAAAAAGGAAAAAGGCGATCAATACACCGACTAAACCACCGTGAAATGCCATACCACCTTCCCAAACCTTGAAAATAGAAAGAGGATCAGCGGCATAAGAATTTAATTTGTATAAAAATATATAACCTAAACGCCCACCCAACACCGCACCGAGAGCAGCGAAAGTGACCAGATCTGAGACTTGATCACTATCCCAGTTCTCCTTAGATTTAGCTCGCCAGCTTAATAATAACCAGGCTAAGCCAATGCCCACAAGATAGCTTATCCCGTACCAGCGGATAGCCAGCGGACCTAGTTGAACAGCGATGGGATCGATATTAGGAAATTGAATCATAAGAGGGCGAAATTCTAGCACGACTGACATCAAAAACTAGCTTATTTAACTTGAATTCAGGATATTTAGGCACATTGGTCTAATTCGTGCTATGGTGTCAATAACTTGACACTGCAGCGAAAGATCGTTTCAAATAATTTGGTCAAATAGCAGCTAGTAATTTTAGAGACTCATAGTCCGAAGAAAGAATCGGAAAAATGTATGTCACGTGAGATTAATAATAACCAATACGAGGGATAATCATGGATAGAAAACTCCTTTCAACGTTACAAGCGAGAGCAACAGCATTGCTCGCAATAGTTCTGATGAGTGCCACACTCTCAACTCAAGCAAACACTATTAAAGTACACGTTCTCGATGCGAATAAATTACGACCTTTAAAGAATGTAGCTGTTTGCTTAGGTACATCAGCAAACACGCACCAGTTCGGCGCCGTGCGTACTGATTCAAAAGGCTATGTGCATTTCTCTGAGCTACCAAAAACACCTTTATTATTAACGGTGTCAGGTTCTCAACATAGAGGAATCCAACGAGTAATCCCTGTGGTAAGCAATACAACACTTGTAAGGACCATTCACTTGCCACTCGGTGGACTTGGCCCTGTTTGTGATGCCCCACCTACTATTATTGATATTAAACCTGATGATTCGAAAAATAATAGTTTAAGAATTGCTGCCATCAACCTCGACAAAGGTCACATAACAACACACAGCCGTAGTGTCGTCTTAAGCCCTAGAATTTCTGGAACACCAACTCACTATCGAATGAGTGAAGACCCTACTTTTAAAGACTCTAAATGGATCAAATATCAAAAAACACCACTTTTTACCTTGAGTTCAGGTGATGGCCGTAAACGTGTCTATTATCAAGTCAGAAAAGCAATTGAACTCGACACAGGCTCAATTCAAACGACATCTAATGTAGCTAGTGACTGGATCACACTCAAAACTCAGTAGTCTCTTTACGAAACCAGCTCACTCATTTATTACTCTGCACCTATTATTACTCTGCACCTATCGTTTTAGACAAACGATAGGTGCAGAGTCAAACAGCTACATTTGAAATTTGAGTACGTCATTTATTAAGCTAACTTCCCTTCCCGAATCAGTTTAGGTAAAGAACGAATACTAAAGAGGAGCTTTCTTCAGTATAATCAGCGGATGAATTTCTTATCAAAAAAACCCGTCATCATTCTGATCGCACTCATAAGCCTTATTGCTGGTGCACTCTTCTCTCAAAAGTTTAAATCCCCCGACACTGTTGCGCTCACACAGTCGCAAACCGGTATTCGTGGAATGCTTTGGCCTAATCCCAAAACAATGACTGAATTTGAGCTCACCGATCAGGACAATCAACCTTTCAAACTTAATAATTTAAAAGGCCAATGGTCAATGATGTTTTTTGGCTACACACATTGCCCTGATGTATGTCCCACTACAATGGCTTTACTGAACTCAATCGTTAAAGAGATACCACCTGAAAGGCAACCAGAAATTATTTTCGTTTCAGTCGATCCTGACAGAGATACTCATGAAAAACTGAAAGACTATATTACCTACTTCAACTCTGATTTTAAGGGCATTACTGGAACAGAACAAAACCTTGCTGTGCTAACCAAACAATTAGGGATCTTGACGCAAAAAATCCCTGATCAAAATTCAGCTGATGGAAGTGACTATATTATGGATCACTCAGCAGCCATTTTATTGTTCAACCCTAATGCAAAAATGATTGGGATTTTTTCTAGTCCTCATGATAAAGCAGATATAAAAAACCGTTATCTAGCGATCCGAGATTTTGTCGAAAAACAATAATAAAAATCGAATAGAGAACATGAAAAAAATACCGTTACTGATAAACGCTTTACTCATTCCTTTTTTAGCTTGGTCGGCACATGCTCAACCCATCATCACGGCTGAAAAAATTTGGATTAGAGAAGCTCCTCCAACAATCGATGTATTAGCCGCCTATATGACATTGCATAACCCTACGGATCAAGATATCACCTTGATCTGCGTAAAAAGCCCAGCCTTTACAGACATCATGTTTCATAAGACAGAAATCGTAAATGATATCGCTAAAATGCGGCATGCCGATGAAATTATTATTCCAGCACACACCAGCTTTGACCTTGCTCCTGGAGGTTTCCATATGATGTTGATGGGTAAAAAATATCAACTGAAAAAAGGCGATGAAGTTGAACTCACTTTAATCTTCAAAAAAATAAATAATAAAAAAATTATCGCTACAGTAAAAAAGTCCATTACTGACTAAGCAATATTCCCTTCTTTTTAGATTTCAATAGAACATGTATTCATGAAAATTATTGATCCAATTTTTATTCTGTTACAACGAGTCATTCCTCAACATTGGCTTTCTAACCAGATGTATAAACTAATGCGTTGTGAAAATGTTTTGATCAAAAATTTTCTGATCAACATGATTATAAAACAATACAAAGTGGATATGTCGATCGCCCTTGAGCAGGATATAAATAACTTCAGCCATTTTAATAATTTTTTTGTACGTGAACTAAAAACAGAAGCGCGACCTTTTGCAACACAAGAGAATTCGATTGCATCACCTGTCGATGGTGCCGTCAGTCAAGTAGGTTCAATCGAAAATAAACAATTATTTCAAGCGAAAGGGAAAAGTTTTTCATTAAGTAGCCTGCTTGCTAATGATCGCGACCTAGTTGAAAAATTCTCTAATGGTTATTTTTCAACACTCTACCTTTCTCCGCGTGATTATCATCGCATCCATATGCCCATTGATGGCACTCTAAAAAAAATGGTTTATGTGCCAGGCGATCTTTTTGCTGTTAACCAGCGCACGGTAGAAAATGTTGAGAATCTTTTTGCAAGAAACGAACGTACCATCTGTATTTTTGAAACGAAACTTGGTCCGATGGCGATGATTTTAGTCGGTGCCATCTTCGTTGGCAGCATGGAAACCGTCTGGCATCAAGGCACTATTACTCCGCCCTATGGCAAGAAGGTTCAGTTTTGGGATTATGATGGCAGTCTGAGCTTGAAAAAGGGAGAGGAAATGGGGCGTTTTAATATGGGCTCAACGGTGGTTCTTTTATTCGGTAAGAATCAAATGAGTTGGCTTGAACAGCTTCAATCAGGTTTACCGCTAAAAATGGGCGAGCAGATCGGCACAGCAGCATAATTGAAGCTGCTCTTACTTAGTTTACTGGAGAAAAAAGTCCGACGAATAAATCAGATCGCGTAGTGCAAACCACATTCACGATGAGACAAGACTTTAGTTGGATCAAAATAATCAACTTCTGTCGGCAAGTCATTTTCGTAGAGATAACCTTCAAGATCAATCTCGGTCCAATTAAACAAAGGTGCCACTTTATAAACACCACGTTTAGACAAGGTAACGATATCTAAAGACTGACGAAATTCTGTTTGGTCTTTTCTGATCCCCGTCAACCAAACTTCTGGCTGCAAATCATCAAACGCACGGCTAAATGGCTCTAGCTTAACCTGTCGTGTGAATTCCTCATGCAGTTCATCACCGACATCAGGCACCCCCCCCATAATCGAGTCACGACGTGCTGAGGTCATTTCAGGTGTGTAAATTTTCATGTTCAAGCTAAGCTGCTTGATCAACTTTTCGGCAAACAAATAGGTAGGCTTTGTATTGTAACCATGATCAGCCCACAATACCGGTGTGTCAGATTTTTGCTGAGTGACCAAGTGAAGAAGTGCCGCAGAGTGAGGACCAAATTTAGTCGTCACTATTAACTTACGATTCTGCTCAATCGCCCATTGGACAATTTCCACAGGTGATTTATCCTTCAGCTCAGCGTTAACTTTTTCGAGATCTATCGTCACAATATTTGTTCACTGTCTTTACGTTTACTAATAATATTAGTTGTTAATAACATTTAGATATAACCAACACGGTTAATATGCCTATAATTTCATATTTTCCACTTTCGATAAAGTTTTATATCGGCTAGATTTACCTTTTTATAGGATTATTTAAGAATATAGATATGCCACAAGACATAAAAAAACAAACGTTAGAGTTCAATAAACTGCATAAACGCCTACGTAGAAACGTCGGGCAGGCGATTGCTGACTACAACATGATCGAAGATGGTGACAAAATCATGGTCTGTTTGTCAGGCGGCAAAGACTCCTACACCATGCTCGATATTCTGCTCAACATGCAGCGCACTGCGCCGATCTCATTCGAGCTTGTCGCTGTGAATCTTGATCAGAAACAACCTGGTTTCCCAGAACATGTTTTGCCCGAATACCTTGAAGAACTCGGAGTTCAGTTTCATATCATCGAGGAAGACACTTACAGCGTCGTTAAACGGGTTATTCCAGAAGGCAAAACTACTTGTGGGCTGTGCTCACGAATGCGTCGCGGCAACCTCTATAGCTACGCTGAAGAACAGGGGTTTACAAAAATAGCCCTGGGGCACCATCGTGACGACATTATCGAAACCGTTTTTCTCAACATGTTCCATGGTGGCACATTAAAAGCTATGCCGCCGAAGCTGAAAAGTGATAACGGTAAACACATTGTCATTCGTCCAATGGCTTATGCTACTGAAAAAGACATTATCACTTATTCTGAAATTAAAGGATTCCCGATCATCCCTTGCAATCTCTGTGGCGCACAAGATCATCTACAACGTGTTGCGATCAAGGGTATGTTAAATCAGTGGTCAAAAGTCCCCGGTAGAATCGAGAATATTTTTCGCAGCTTACAAAACGTCAAACCATCGCACTTGATGGATACCGATCTGTTTCCTTTTACAGAACTAGCTCAAGATAATGCTGCAGATCTACCTTTGGAAACCACCGATCAGAATGTGGTTAAGATTAGTTTTAATGAGAACACATAACGAATTAAAAGACATGCTTCTAGATATTCGAGAAAACGAATTCTTGCGCCGTTTGAAGACCAAGCTCCAATGTTGCAAACGTTTCATCACAGCCAGAGATAGCAGCTTGCCTCGCTATGCGATCTCACGCTAGTTCTCCCTGTCACGACAGGTTTAAACTCCAGCATGAACCCAAAATGTGTTTGCGATCAATAAAATGCTGCAAACAATCTCATTCTTCATCTAAACTCTCTCTTATGTTTTTCATCACAAATGACAAGGTTAATAGAAAATGAAAAGTACGCTTTATTATGTCCTCGATCCTATGTGTTGTTGGTGCTGGGGTTTTCGGCCTGTTTTTACAGAATTATTAAAACTGCTACCCAAACAGGTTGAGGTAAAATATATCATGGGTGGACTTGCCGCTGACTCGGATCAACCCATGCCTCCTGAAACGCAAGCTTATATCCAAGAGCAATGGCGTTTAGTGACTGAAAAAACCGGGGCTGAGTTCAACTGGGATTACTGGACAATTTGTCAACCGCGTCGTTCGACTTATCCAGCCTGTCGTGCTGTGATTGCAGCAGGCTTACAAGGGAATGAAAATATCCCGAAAATGATTTTAGCCATTCAAACAGCCTATTATTTGCAGGCACAAAACCCGTCAGATCTTGAAACACACGTCTTGCTAGCCAAAGAACTTGGCCTCGACATCACTCAGTTTAAGCAAGATCTGACTACCCCAGAAGTTGAAGACTTGTTACAAAAAGACTTCAAGAATCGTCGCAGGTTAGCAGTAAGTAGTTTTCCTACGGTATTGTTGGAATCTACTGATGGTCTACATTTTATTGCCCAAGGCGATGATTCTCTGGAGAATATTAAGAAACGTATGCAGGCATGTTCTTTGCTTAATGAACTTTAAGAACCTTAATAAAAAGTTCAAAAAACTGGGAATATACCGAAATGAGTCTAGAAATTAGCGATCTTGCGATCTTGCTCGTAGAACCTTCTGATACGCAACTAAAAATGATCAAAAAACATTTAAATGAAGATGGTGTTGGTCAAGTGTCAGGGGCCTCTTCAGGCGAGCAAGCACTTCAGGATATGCGTAAATACGAGCCAGATCTTGTTATCAGTAGCATGTATTTACCCGATATGACAGCAATTGATCTGGTCACTACTATGCGTAGCGATGAGGAGCTTGATCATATTCCTTTCATGTTAATCTCTAGTGAGACTCGCTTTGAACATACCGATCCTATTCGTCAAGCTGGTGTCGTAGCGATTCTTCCTAAACCGTTTAATCATGCTGATTTAAGTTTGGCCTTGCGTGCATCCTTGGAGCACATTGACCCCGATGAGATTGTTTTAAATAATTATGATGTCGATGATCTAAGTGTGCTAGTCGTCGATGACAGCGCCACAGCTAGACGCCATATATCGAGAATCCTCAATAATCTGGGCATTGAAAAGCTGACCATGGCAGAGAATGGTAAAGATGCAATCGAAAAATTCTCCGAAAATAAATTTGATCTTATTGTTACTGACTTCAACATGCCTGAAATGGACGGGCAAGAACTCATTGAATATATTCGTAATGATATTGGAGATACCTACATACCCATTCTCATGGTCACTAGTGAGAATGATGAGTCGCGGCTTGCCAATGTGCAACAAGCAGGCGTATCAGCCATACTCGATAAACCGTTTGATCCATCGAGTATAAAGCAGATACTCTATCAAGCGCTCGAAGAGACCGTATAATAGTTATGAGCAACTGACGGCTTTAGCCACCCTCTTACGTAGAAAACGAACAGAGCTAAAGGGTCACCCAAATAACATCTTGCTATTTAAATAAAAATCTGCGTGAGTTTTAACGCAATCTTTCTAGATGCGTTATAATCACAGAAGTTGTGGGAAGCCGCCACTTTTTAAAACAACAAATGATAAGAGCTAATTCTTATTTATTAGTTTATTTTCAATGCTTTATGCTACACCCTATCTATTTTAAAGAAAGAAAAAACTAACGAGGACAATGATCTTGACTGATACAAATACACCATCCCAAGGTAGTAAAATTTCCATTTCAAATGGCATTCTAAACGTGCCAGATGAACCTATTATCCCTTTTATCGAAGGTGATGGAATTGGTCCTGATGTTTGGCGAGCCGCAGTTAGAGTTTTAGACGCTGCCGTTGAAAAATCTTATGCTGGTAAACGCAAAATCCATTGGATGGAAGTTCTTGCTGGCGAAAAGGCCAACATGGAAACAGGCAGCTGGCTTCCAGAAGAAACGCTCGATGCCTGTCGAGAATATTTAGTTTCGATCAAAGGCCCACTTACAACCCCTATCGGTGGCGGAATTCGCTCACTCAACGTAGCATTACGTCAAATCTTAGACTTATATGTTTGCTTACGTCCCGTTCGCTGGTATGAAGGTGTTCCTTCTCCAGTGAAGAAACCTGAATTAATCGACATGGTTATCTTTCGTGAAAATACTGAAGATATTTATGCTGGTATCGAATTTGAAGAAGGCTCAGAAGATAACAAACGCTTCTTAGATATTATGGAAAAAGAGTTTCCAAACTATTACCAAAAAATTCGTTTCCCAGCCACATCAGGGATCGGTATTAAACCCATCTCTAAGGATGGTACTGAGCGATTGATCAGAGCTGCAATTAAGTATGCTATTGAGAATGATCGTAAGAGCTTAACCATCGTGCATAAAGGTAACATCATGAAGTTCACAGAGGGTGCTTTCCGTAACTGGGGCTACCAACTGGCTGAAACTGAATTTGCAGATCAAACGTACACATGGGATCAATGGGAGCAAACCAAAGCTGATAAAGGCGGCGATGCTGCAAATACTGAGCAAGAAGCCGCATTAGCATCAGGTAAAGTACTTGTGAAAGATGCAATAGCAGATATCACATTGCAACAAGTACTCACTCGCCCAACTGACTTTGATGTAATCGCTACAATGAACCTCAATGGTGATTACCTATCTGATGCACTCGCTGCACAGGTTGGCGGGATCGGTATAGCACCCGGAGGCAATATTAATTATGACACGGGCCATGCCATCTTCGAAGCCACACACGGCACAGCACCAAAATACGCTGGGCAAGATAAAGTCAACCCTGGTTCATTACTCCTTTCTGGTGAAATGATGCTACGTTATTTGGGTTGGACAGAGGCGGCTGACATCATTATTAAAGCAATGGATAAAACGATTGCAGATAAAACGGTTACTTATGATTTCGCACGTTTGATGGAAGGTGCAACTGAAGTCAAATGTAGTGAATTTGGTGATGCCTTAATCGCTAATTTGTAGTTACTTAAAGGGATCTCTGATTAAGTCATTCTTGATCACGATCAATATATTGGCCTTAAGTATTATATTGAAACTCAATATATCGTGAAGACTTAATCGGAGAAGCCTGTAATGTCAGATAATTATGATAATGGACACATCGTTCCAGAATGTTCACAAATTATTTACAACGGTTTTCAACGTTATAACAAAAACTTCCATCGCATCACTGATCGTGCTCATATTCGTTTCATCGAAAGAGACTGGAAAGGTCATCAACAAGATATCGCAGACCGAATAGAGCTCTATGAGAAATCTGCAAGTAGGATAGCTGAATCCGTTAGAAAATTACTTGAAGGGCATACTCAAGATCAAGAACTCTGGAGTGAAATTAGAACCTTTCTAGGAGAGCGATTAGAAAACATTCCTGACTCCGCATTTATAAAAACTTTTTTTAACTCCATCACTCGTCGCGTATTTGAATCAGTCGGTGGTACCGTTGGCTATAACCCAAACTTAGAATTTGTTTTTTCAAGTATGGATGGAAGAACTGAAAAATTAGGCTCACTCACTTTACGACGCTATCCATATTGGGGTTCATTAAAAACTTTATTTAAAAAAAACTTAGAAGAAATTAACTTCGGTGCAAAGTACTTTAATATAGATTCCAGTGTTGAAGCCATTGCCGACAAAATATCTAACTTCTGTCATAAAAATATAACTGGAAATGATGAGTTCATACGTTTTGAATTTATAGAGTCATTGTTTTATCAATCAGCAAGAGCTTATCTGGTCGGTAGAATTATAAAACGCCATTGTATCATCCCGATAGTGATTGCCTTTAAAAATACAGATGCCGGTATTACGCACGATGGTGTCTTCATGAGTGAGGAAGAAGTCAGTATCGTCTTCGGATACACACGTTCCTACTACTTTGCCGATCCAAGCTCTGTTGAGGCCGCAGTACACTTCCTGAGCTCCATTCTACCCGACAAGCCTGTAGATGAATTGTTCACTGTTCTTGGTCGAGTGAGACAAGGAAAAAACGAGCGCTACAGAACATTTGCAAAACATCTTAATACCACTGACGATAAATTTGTGCATGCCGATGGTGATAAAGGTTTGGTTATGCTCGTCTTCAACTTACCATCTTACAACCTCGTATTTAAAGTAATCAGAGATCAGTTTGGCTTTCCAAAAACAATATCTCGCCAAGGTGTGATCGACAAATATCAACTCGTTTCAAAACATGATCGAGCAGGTAGACTTATCGATACCCAAGCTTTTTTTAAAATAGAATTCCCTGCTGATCGTTTCAGTGATGAACTGATTGAAGAGCTATTAACTAAAGCTAAGAATTCCGTTGAATTGAAAGGTAATAAACTAATATTCAAACATATTTATGCAGAACGCTATGTCAGACCACTAAACCTTTATATAAAAGAAGTCAGTAAGGAAGATGCTGAATTGGCTATTTTAGATTATGGACAAGCATTAAAAGATCTAGCACAAACCAATATTTTTCCCGGTGATTTGTTACTTAAAAATTTTGGGGTTACCCACCATAAGCGTGTCGTATTCTATGATTATGATGAAGTTGCACTAATCACTGAATGTAATTTTAGGGCCATACCTGAGGCCAATAATGATAACGATGAGATGCGTGCTGGTACGTGGTATCACGTTAGTGATAACGATATTTTCCCTGAAGAGCACCTGAAGTTTTTAGCTATGAATAAAGACTTACGTTCACTCTTTATGGAGGTTCATAATGAGTTACTAACTGTCGAATATTGGAGAAATATTAAGGCTCGCCAACTCGCTGGAGAAGTGTCAGCCGTCATCCCCTATTCTCGTTCGGCCCTATGAAAAATACCTGAGGAGTAATCACCCAATGGAACATGTCGCAATACTCGGAGCCAGCAATAATCCGTCTCGCGACTCTTATAAAGCCCAAGTTCAATTAGTAGAACAAGGTCATAAAGTCTATCCTGTCTCTCTAAAAGAAAAAGAAATTTTAGGTGTAGAAGCTTATCAGTCTTTACAAGATATCGAGCAACAATTAGATACCATCACCGTGTATATAAATTCTCAATATTTTCACAAACTGCTTAATGATATTATTAACTTGAAACCACGACGAGTTATTTTCAACCCCGGCTCTGAGGCGATCAAAGAAATGAAGTTATTAACAGAAGCTGGCATCATTGTTCAAGAAGCTTGTACCTTAGTTTTACTTTCCATCAATCAGTTTGAAGAATATTAAATATAAGGAAATTCTGCTTCATTAAAAAATATCTCTATTGAGTTCAATATTTACAATCGGTTTTTTATGCTTAAATATTAGTTACCTTTTTTAATATTCCAATTATAACTTGATAGAGATTATCTAATAATTTTTTGTGTGTAACTAAAGGTAGAATATTTTGGGTAGGAAACAAGTGAGCACTGACATTAATTTCCTTTTAATTACTTTTCCAATCAAGAATTATCACCGAAAGGTAACGTTAATTAAGGTTATCTAAACCATTCAACTGCGGCTTTGATCGCTTCGCTTGCTGAACGATATTGATATCCTAGTTCTGTCTTGGCTTTATCACTAGAAAAATACATTTTCTTTCTCGACATACGCACACCATCAACCGTCACTTTGGGTTCAACTCCATTCGTGAGCCTTGTCCAAGCTTCACTTATGTAGGCAATTGGCATGACTACCGAGTGAGCTAATCTAATTTTCGGCGGTTTTTGATCGGTTAGCCTCGCAATTAAGCTTAGAATGTCTTTCAAGCTCATATCTTCCCCACCTAAGATATAACGCTCCCCTATTCGTCCTTTATCAAAAGCAAGAAGATGCCCCCTCGCTACGTCTTCCACGTGGGCTAAATTTAAACCTGTATCTACATATGCTGGAGTTCTTCCATTTACCGCATCGAGAATCATTCTACCTGTTGGTGTCGGTTTAATATCACCCGGGCCAATAGGTGTTGAAGGGTTAACAATAATAATCGGTAGGCTTTGCTCATTAATCAAGTTCCGCACAGCTTGCTCAGCAAGATATTTTGATCGTTTATAATGACCTACCATATTTTCTAAAGAAACGGGTGTTTCTTCACATGAGGGCGTTCCATCGGTATTTATGCCTAATGTTGCAACGCTACTAGTATAAATCATTCTTTCGATACCAGCTTCTGCTGCTGCTAACAAAAGAGTTCGGCTACCTTCTACATTAGTTTTATAAATTGCCTTGGGGTTTGGTACCCACAATCGATAATCTGCTGCTACATGGTACAGGTTGCGACAATTTCTAACGGCTACTTTAAGTGATGCCGGATCATTTAAATCACCTTCAAAAATTTCCACATCAAGACCTTTCAAGTTTTGACGATCACCATTCGGGCGGGCTAAAACACGAACAGACTCTCCCTTTTCTAATAACAACCGCGCAACGACCGAGCCAACAAACCCTGTTGCACCAGTAACAAGTGTGGTCATATTTTTTTATCCGTAATAGATAATAAAGCAGGTAAAACTATCAAGGTCACTAACAAGGTAAGTAGTAGCCCGATAGTCAACAATACTCCCATACTGGCGGTACCTTGATGTGGTGAAATCGCAAGATTACCGAAACTACAAGCAGTTGTCATCGCACTGATAAATACCGCTCGTGCCGTGCTTGTGTTTAATAATGAGCCATTTTCAGGCAAGGCGGTTCTGAAACGATGAAGGACATGAACGGCACTATCAACACCGATACCAAGTATTAATGGTAAAGCGATAATATTTGCGAAATTTAATTGAATACCTAGCAAGGTGCTAACGGCGCAGGTTAGCAATCCAGATAAAATTAAAGTTCCTAATATTAATAAACTATCCGACTTCTTCTCTAGAAAGATCCATAAAATAAATATGATCATAATAATAGCGAGGCTAAATGCTTGTTGAAAAGCCTCGATGACAGCCTTACTCGCCTCTAGGTTTATCACCGGTGCACCCGTTGCATTGGGAGCGATCTCACGGACATCATCGACAAAGGTTTCTAGTGCAATATTATCATCAAGATCCGCTTGCGGAAAAACTTCTACCCTGTAACGTTTCCCCGACTTCCAACGTTCATAAATATCTCGAGGTAAAGAGTCAATAGTAACCTCTTCGGCCTCTAAGCTTTTATTAAGGCTTTGCAAACGTCCCGGCAAAGATGCAATCAAATTATGCTCCAATCGCTCAAGTTGTTTTGACTCTTTATTAAGTAGTTTTTCTAAACTCTGATTTAGATTATGTTCAGGTTCCTTAAGCTTAAGAGCCTCCGAGAAATTATGAAGAGATTGTTGCCGTTCTTGATCAGAAACAGTATTTTTTTCTACCATATCTTCCAAGCTCATAACCAAGCTCAAATCTTCGATTACCGCTAACTTATTCTCTTGTGCCATCGGGATAAAACTATGCAATGTAACCACTTCATCAACCGAATCTAACCCTTGTAACCGATCAGCCAAGTTCCCTATTTCAGATTGGACAATATTGATCGATAATGGCGAACGTGAACTTTCAGCCAATAAATCTTGATATGCTTGTACAGACTCGGTCTCAGGATCCATCAAGTGAACTGGGTTATGATCAAATTCAACTTTAGGTAAAACAGTTAAGCTGAGCACCCCGAAACCACAAGCCAAGATCGTAATTAATTTAGCGTGTCGGAGCAGTTGTTGCTGGACTAAATTAGTAAACCTTGAGTGTTTGAGAGCAGTAACCTTATAGGGCAGCAATGTCAACAAAGCGGGCAATATTGTTAGGCTTAAAAATAAACTGATAAACATACCGGTACCTGAGATCAAGCCTAACTCAGCTACACCAGAATATGCTGTAGGCAAAAATGCATAAAAACCAATCGCCGTCGTAAAAGCACAAAGCAACAAAGAAGCCCCAATATGTTTACCACTAGAATTCACTGCCGTATATTGTGATAACTCAACCCTTTGCTCTCGGAAACGTAAGCAGAGGTGGATAGCAAAATCCACTCCTAGACCAATATATAGCACCATGAAAGCGATAGAAATCATATTCAGCTCACCTATGGCAAATGTCGCAAAAGCAGCTGTCCAGATTAGTCCAACGATCAGTGTCAGCAATGTGGCGAAAACCAAAGAAAAGGATCGAAGTCCGACAACTAAAATAATAACAACTGCAATCAAAGCGATCAGTCCGCCAGTTTTTGCTCCACGAGAAACACTATCTAATTCTTCATAAGACAATGCTACTCCGCCTGTTAATCGAACCTTCGCAGCATAGATTTTTTCCAGTTTCAGCTCATCAACAATGGCTCGTAATTTTTCTATTGCGGGCTCACCTGGCAACAGTTTTGAATAATCCAGCTTTGGTTGAACTGTGATCACTGCACGACGATCATCACGGTTTGTTTCTCGACCACTCATTAATTCATACCAAGACATTTGTAATGATTTATTGTCTAAGTGGGCAACAAGAGTTTGGTCTATTGAATTAAAAATACGATCAAGATCAAGCTCTTGTTCTGATGCTTCTAAAGCTTGGGTTAATGCTGAAAAAAGCCCTCTGGTATTTGGCTCTTTTTGTAACTTTGCTAAAAATGGCTGTACCTCAGCAAGATTTTCTGAAAGGTCTTCAAGCTCATCAATATCGAGGTAGAGTAAACTATTTTTCCTGAAAAAATCTGAATTTTTTATTTGAAAAATGCTTGAAAAAATCTCATTCTCTTGTCGCAATTTTTTTGAAAGTGCAATGCTTGCATCCTGAGTTTGATCCGGTGACGGCGACTCAATGACAATAGCGATATTATCTGAAAACTGAGGAAAGGCTCTCTTATATTCAATATCATTTTTCCGCCAATCCAGTTCATTAGATAGCATATCAGCGGTATCGGTATTAATACCAAGATTTCCTTTGATATATATGACATTGTAGGCAGTACATAACAACGCAAAAATTAAAAATAACCAAGCATGTTTTTGTACAACATGTAGCCATTTACCTAATAAATTTTCGACATTCTTTGTAGCGTTCGATAACATATTTTTCGATACCAATAAAAAAGGCCTGTCGTTTACCGACAAGCCTCTATATTGTAACCGAATCTCGTGTTAGTTAGATGGATCTAAGACAGGTTGACTAAGTTGAATTAATTCGCCGCTTGCCAACGTCCATTGTATTGACGGCAAGCTGTTCCATAAACAGTTTCTCGACGTCCATCTATCGTCGCATTGGTGCGGTATTCACGACAAGGGCCTGATGCTGTTTCGTATGTTTGAGTCGGTGTAACTGCATACTGAACACCACTATCTGGATTTTGCCAGCTTGAAGTCGTGCCTGTACGAGTACTTTCCAATGTACGATTAGTTTTCATAAGATCTAACCCGTCCATACTAGCACCGACTGAACCGCCTATCATCGCACCAGCTAAGGTTCCTGCGGCTGTTGCGATTAGCTTGCCTTTACCATCACCGATAGTACTACCTAATAGACCGCCCAGTGCTGCGCCTGTGCCGGTTCCTATTTGTTGTTTGTTACAGCCGCCCAGAAAAACAAGACTAGAGACTAACGCTAAAGTAATAAATTTTTTCATGAGATTGTCCTCACATATTGTGTTTGAGAATAATATTTTCACCTTTAAATTCTGGTGAAAATTCTCGCACTCAGTGCCTGAATGTATCCTTAATATCGCTATGTGAGACATCCAGAGTGTCGACCAGTTTCGGATTTTTTTAGTGATAGTTATGTTCTAACCTTTAAAGCACTATCTAAAATTCTTACTCAATAATCAGAACGTCTTCGTCTAAGCTAGCACTCTCTTCATCATCAAAAAAATCTTCAAACTCTTCAACAGGAGGGTTGCCATCGTAAATTAGAGACGTTCGGTGCTGCCGATAAGCTTCACGTGTGAAGGCATAAGGGTCCAGCGCAGCAGCATCACGGAAATTCGAGGCATCCAATAAATTAGCACGCGTGTTAATCACGTTAACAGCAGTGATTGGAGCAGCAATAGCCGCAGCAAAATAAGTTAGTGGGTTTAAAAGCGTACTCGTAACAATATCAGGCACATCACGTGTAGAGCTTGGTCCTAATAATGGTAAGTTTAAATAAGCGCCCTCACCCACCCCCCAAGTTCCAAGTGTTTGACCAAGGTCTTCATCATGTCTAGGAAGTGTTCCATGTCCAGCTGGATCGAATATTCCGCCAATTCCTACGGTACTATTAATGACAAAACGAGCAGTATCATCTAAACCTTGAGCAAACTTCCCTTGTAAAACATCATTCAAAATGACATTTAAATAGGCAAGGTTACTGAAAAAATTTGTAACGCCTTTCCTGACTGGCTTAGGTGTAATAGCTACATAGCCTTTAGCAATCGGCTGCAGAATATGTTTATCTAAACCATCATTAAAACCATAGATAGGCCGGTTAAGCCCTTCCAAAGGATCTGTTTCTTCTCTAACCCCACCTGTCTGACACCCTGTAAGCAAAAGAAACGTGCTCAATAAGATGAAATAGGATAGTACTCTCGATATTTTTGTTTCCATGAAAAGCCTCTAACTCCTGCTCAATATATTTGCCAAAATCATTATGGTTTTATGCCCAGTTTACGTACCTTCTCAAGCAATTTTTTTACCAAACCATCGAAGCCTTCCGTTTTCATTATTGTGGCATAGTCTGACTTTTTTAGAGAAAGATCACTAACGCCATCTGTTATGACGTTGATTATAAGCCACTTATCTTCTACTGAGTGCAAAATGTAGTTAAATGATACAAGTCGGTCTTCTGTAACAAATTGCGTTTTCAATACAACTCTTCCTCTCGTCATCATCTCATCATTTAAGTATTCAAAAGACTGCCTAGAAAATCTCTTAAACTGTGATGTATAAGTAGCTATGCTCAATTTAGAAAAAACATCAATAAATTGTGATCTTTGTGCGTTATCAAGCTTTTTCCAATGTCGACCCAAAACAATTCTTGTAATGGTCTTAAAATCAAAACTGGCTAGAACTACTGGTTCTAAGTTGTTGTACCTTGCTTGATAATTAAGACTACCGCCTTCTTTCATTGACTGAAGCAAACTTTGGTGCAACTTAGCAACCACCTTCTCAGGAGTCGTATCGTTAGCAAAATTCAGCGAAGAATTTAACATTAAAAGTAAAACAGCGATCAGTTTCATGCCAAATAGTTTAGTCATGTATTTTGTCTCTGTAGATATCAAGCTATGCTTTATCATCACGTAAAAACTTAAATACTTCCTAGCCAATCATGAGTAAAAACGTCTTTTCCAGTTGGATCGTTCACCGCCATAATAACGATAAGCGGATATTATCGACATTAACAGGTATAAAGCTCCTGCTATGGGTAAGCCTAGTACCCAAAAAAGGACTCAGATTATAGTACAAAATCACCCGTAAATAGATAACAAACATAATAAATAATGTGCTTTCCTTTATAAAAAGGGAAAGCAGCAACCCAACTTAAAGTTTCCATGTAAGCAAGAATCATTTAGAGCCGTACAAAATAACAACAACGGGACTGAATAATGGAGCTGTGTAAATGTCCTTCGTGCCACCATATTTCAAGAATCACTTAAGCTATCATAGGGTTTCAAGCTAATTGCAGTGTGTGTTAAAGCAAGCCAGATGATCTTACTTTGTTCTCGAAACTTTCTAGCCAAAGTACAATCATCGATTCAGACTGATTTCAATGCCGTAAACCCATCAATCTGATCTGTAGATTGATCAGCGATTAAATTTATATAACGTTTTGGAATTTTCACGATCTAGAGAAGACAACATTTGTTTAACAACATGGGCTTCACTTCTTGCAAGAATAATCGTTAACAGCTCAGCTTGTCGCAAATTAGCGACAGAATCATAAGGTCCTGCATCAAAGCTTTCTTTCACACCCCACATGGTGACCAAACAACTCGAAAAGTGACAAGCCATAAAACCAGACTTGCCAACAGCAGAGCTCAGCAGTTAAGCAACTCGCTGCTCATCCTTCTTCTCTGCAACAATCTTCACCTGAGGTTGTTGCAGGATTGGTTCCTCATACTGCATAGGTAGCTCAGGGGCCATTGGGCCATCCGTACGAGGTCCTTTCAAAAATACTTTCAAAGCCTTTAACGGGCTACTAAACGTGTCATTAACCGCTGTCGGTTCATACCCACAATGAACCATGCAATCAGCACATTTAGGATTTTTACCCGTACCATACTTCTCCCAACTAGTGTCCTCGATCAATTCT
The DNA here is from genome assembly GCA_913058255.1 of uncultured Pseudomonadota bacterium. Classification (GTDB taxonomy): domain Bacteria; phylum Pseudomonadota; class Gammaproteobacteria; order CAJXQU01; family CAJXQU01; genus CAJXQU01. The sequence goes on from CAJXQU010000008.1 coordinate 24,716, forward strand.
TTAAAACTGTCCGCATAACCATCATCAACCAGTAAATAACAAGGCTTTTGCCACCCGAATATATTTCGAGTTGGATTACCCCAAGGAGTGCATTCGTAGGTTTGGTTCCCCGCGAGAAAATCCAAATACAATGAAGATTGGTTAAAACGCCATTTACGACCTTTCGCCAGTTTAAATAAACGTCTGAACAACTCTTTACTACCCTTGCGCTTCAAAAATACATCCTGTTGAGGAGCATGCTGATAGCTATATCCAGGTGAGATCGTGACACCTTCAACACCAAGTGTCATCATCGTGTCCATGAACTCGCCAACCTCTTCAGCCGTCTCATTTTGGAATAATGTGCAATTCACTGTGACACGGAAACCTTTGCTGACAGCTTCTTTGATGATGTAGACGACCTTTTTATAAACGCCATCACGGCACACCGAATGATCATGCCTTTTCTCATTGCCATCTAAATGTATCGAAAGCGTTAAATAAGGTGATGGCGAGTAATCTTTGATGTTTTTTTCCAACAATAAAGCATTGGTACAAAGATAAATAAATTTTTTCTTGTCGATTAAAGCTTGAACGATTTTCGGCATTTCTTTATGAATTAATGGCTCGCCACCTGCGATAGAAACCATTGGAGCACCACATTCATCAACAGCAGCAATACAATCTTCATAGCTCAGTCGCTTACTAAGGATATCATCAGAGTAGTCGATTTTACCGCAACCAGAACAAGCTAAATTACATTGGAATAAGGGTTCAAGCATTAAGACAAGAGGGTACCGCTCAACACGCTTCAACTTTTGGGTCATCAAGTAACGCGCTACTCTATACTGTTGGATCAAAGGTACGGCCATGTTAGTGTGAAGTTCCTCTATTATTCGTGATTGGGTAAAACAGCTCCCATCTGTCTAGCACATTATATAGTATTTAGTTCCTTAGCCAACCGCATGAACAATCCTCCTTGCATCCTGACTAAGCTCTCTCCATAATTGCCGTATTTACGAACAATGAAACCACGCCAATGGATAGTACTCGCCGTTTCCCACTTCTTTCAAAGATAGACTCGCCTGAGGATCTACGTCAGCTAACAGAGTCTGAACTGCTTAAAGTGGCCAAAGAATTACGTGATTTTTTGGTTGATGTGGCAAGTCAGAGTGGAGGCCATTTTGCAGCCGGCATGGGTACGGTCGAGTTAACCATTGCATTACATTATATTTTCAATACCCCGGAAGATCGTCTCGTCTGGGATGTTGGTCATCAAGCTTATCCACATAAAGTGCTCACTGGACGTCGTGATCGCATGACAACTATTCGTCAAAAAGATGGAATCACACCTTTTCCTAAACGTTCAGAAAGCCCTTACGACGCATTTGGTGTTGGTCACTCAAGCACCTCGATCAGCGCCGCTCTAGGCATGCAGATTGCAGCCGATCATGCGGGTATTGACAGAAAATGTGTCGCTATCATCGGCGATGGAGGTATGACCGCAGGTTTACCATTCGAAGCACTAAATCATGCTGGTGATGTTGGCTCAAACCTACTCGTTATCCTTAATGATAACAACATGGCCATTTCACCAAACGTTGGCGCACTGTCTAATCATTTTGCGCAAGTATTATCAGGGAAAATCTATTCCTCCGTTCGCGAAGGTGGTAAAAAAGTACTTTCCAACTTGCCTTCTGTAAAAGAACTAGCCCATAAACTTGAAGAGCATGCGAAAGGACTCATTGTGCCTGGCACCCTGTTTGAAGAGCTAGGATTTAACTATATAGGCCCTATTGATGGCCATGATCTGCCTGTCTTAATGACAACCTTACGTAATATCAAAAAGCTTAAAGGCCCACAGCTGCTTCATATCGTCACCAAAAAAGGCAAAGGTTATGAGCGAGCAGAAAAGGATCCCGTTAAATACCATGGCGTAGCCCCTTTTGATCCCGACAAAGGTATTTTACCATCCGATCAACCTGCTCCCGTGACCTATACGAGCGTCTTTAGTGATTGGGTTTGTGATATGGCTGCGATAGATGATCGACTCGTCGCAATTACGCCAGCAATGCGTGAAGGCTCTGGCTTAATTCGCTTCGAACAAGAATATCCACAACGCTATTTCGATGTAGGAATCGCCGAACAACATGCCGTAAACATGGCGGCAGGAATGGCCTGTGATGGCATCAAACCTGTCGTTGCAATCTACTCTACATTTCTCCAACGCGGGTATGATCAGCTACTGCACGATGTTGCATTACAGAACTTACCCGTGTTGTTTGCTATAGACAGAGCTGGCTTTGTCGGTGCAGATGGACCAACACATCATGGCCTTTACGATTACTCTTTCATGCGTTGTTTACCCAACATGGTGATTATGGCTCCTTCGGATGAAAATGAATGTCGACAAATGCTATATACCGGCATGCAGCTCGATCAACCCTCTTCCGTCAGATACCCTCGCGGTGGCGGTCCAGGCGTTAAGGTTCAACAAAAAATGATCGCATTAACTGTTGGGAAAGCAGAAATCAAACGACAAGGTAAGAACAAAAAGCTGGCCTTACTTGCATTTGGTTCCATGGTCTCACCCTCTATGGAAGTTGCTGAGCAACTCGATGCAACCGTCGTTAACATGCGTTTTGTGAAACCTTTGGATACTGAACTAATTACTCAATTTGCTAAAGAGTATGAGAATTTAGTGACTCTTGAAGAAAATGTCATAGAAGGTGGAGCAGGCTCAGCTGTTTCGGAAGCCATCTCAGCAGCAGGGCTTACAACAAATATTCTTCATTTAGGAATTCCAGACCGACTTATTCAGCACGGTTCACAAACTGACAACTTAGAAGATAGTGGCTTGAGTACCAAACAAATAGTTGCAACTGTCCAAACCTATATCGACAAAGAGACTCAGCAACATACCTAGGGGGATAAAGGTTGCTGCCGCTTAAACATTAATCAAGCTAGGCTATAATCAGAATCACCTACTGCTAAATTCACCTTAATTTATAAATTAGCCTCAAAATATTTAAATACAACATACCGATAAACTTGCTACTTGCCGCTCAAGTTAGCAGTACTTCCTTCAAAAATCGCACTTTTATACGTGTAACTACGTGAAACCTGTCTCCTGCAGGAGACGATTTTTATAAAAAAATAGCCCGACTTCCTTCCATAAGACTCTATCCCATTGTTTTTACAGAACTTATTATTATGGCACGAATACTGCTATTAAAATAAGTATATTCTGTCTATTACACCCATTCTTAAATGTGTATTTAGAACCATGGCAAATTATAGAAGTTAAGGTAAGGAGATACATAATGAAAAAATCTAAAACGCTTATACTCTCAACAGTATTCGCAGTGGGCGCAGCCTTTAGTAGCGTTTCATCAGCAGAGTCCGTAGATATTAATGCTCATGCAGCAATATGGAGTACCGCGGCAGCAGGTATCTCAGGCGACCTAGTATCTTCAATTGTTGCAAACCAATCAATAGGTAGTAGTTCAGCCTCTCCATTTTCCGTTCCGCCTGCATTCTGGTTGTTAGGCACAGCAATGATCTTTCTTTTAAGAAAGCCTCACAATAGCTAAGAACATCTCACAGATTGATATAAAAAAGCCTCATAAATTGGGGATTTTTTATATCTTAAAATTAATACTACGCCATTCATCGACTCTTAAAAAGCCTAAAAAAGCAATTATCTCCACCCTAGCTCGAGCTAGATAAAATGTTTCATACTGGTGAGCTAAGTGTATAAATGCCATAATATTTTCAAGAACATTCTAAACCAAAAAACTATAAATCTTGCAAAATAAACCCTTTAATTTGTAGAAAATCCTCTAGCCCCTGCCTCCTTCCTAGGTTGTGTAAGAGGCTCAACAAGAGATTCTTTCCAACTACCTTTCAAGGTATATTGGCTTGCGAGTACTTTATCAATAGTCTCAGGGATAATGGGCACAATCTTTTCTGCTATTAACAAAGCCGCGCCAACCCCAGCACCCACAGGCCCAAAAAGCACACTAGCTACTGGTAAACTATCAGAAACAGCAGGTGTCACTGTAATGACTTGATCATAGTCTTGCTCTACAAGCCCGACGCGCCCAACAATGTCTATATTGGCAGAAGGACCAAGCATATTTAAATTATTTGTGTATGCGTTTCCTCGATCAATTTCAAAATCACCTGAAATTTCATCGAAACTAAACCCCTCTTCAAATAGATCATTAAAGTCGAGTGATAACCGCCTCCCAAGTGACTGAATATTAAGCAAACCAAAAACTTTACCCACTCTATTTTTAACCTCAACTAAACGGCCATTCTCCACTTTCAGAGCCAAGCTTCCTTTTAACTTAGCCAGCTGAAACTCTGTAGGAGAGCTGTTCCACTTTGCATTAATATCAATATCAGTTTTTCCTTCTGCAATACCACTAGAACCAAAACCAAACTGCTCTAACAGTGCTCCTAAAGACTCACCTTTTGCCTGCACTCTGAATTTAGAAGATTGTTGTTTATTTTTAAAAAGCCACTTTCCAACAATATCAACAGAAACATCCGCCGATGACAGCACTATTTTTTCAATGCTAGCACCCATCGCTACCGGCTTTACATGCATTTGCAAAGATCCTAATTTTAGCTCGTTATATTGAAACCTTTGACTTGATAAAAAAATCTCTGGCAGATCATTAGGATCAATACTGGCAACATTCGACTTTCCTTTTGATGATACTAAAGTCAACCGTTCAAAATCTGCTTTAATAGCCTGTTCGGCCAGCTGGTAAGGAACACTAATCATTCCGTGAGCAGTATCATTTTCAACTTGTAATTCCCAAGAGTTTATACTCGATATCCCTAGAATATGATTGTTCTTGAAGGTTCGGTCTGCTGTTAATAACTGCCCTATAGAAAGATTAAATGAAAGAAGATCCTTCGTTGGTTTAGTTGAAACTGCTTTCCCAAAATAACGATTAATAAAATTTGACCAAGCAGAAATATCTAAGTCAGATAATTTACCGCCTGCCTGCACAAGATAATTATCTTTATCGAAAGACATTGGTTTACCTGCACCAAAGTGTAAATCAACTTTTTTTAGGGTTGTTGTTGCCTTAACAGAACTTAATTTGATATTTCCTTTGATAACATCAGCATATTCGAAAGTAATTTGCCTGTTTGGTTTTTTAGATAGGGTTGTCGAAATTTTTAACTGCAGTGAATCGCTTTTTACTTTTCCTAACGGCGAAGGAGCTAAAATATTCATTCCTTTCAAGTTAGAAGTAATGACTAGGCCAGTATCTTCATCAGGCGAGCCTATATTAGTAGGCAAAGATAAACTAGCTTGCCAGGTAGTTGTACCACTAATGGATTTCAGCACTTGAAGCTGTTCATGCTTCATACCAATTTGAACCATTCTATTGGTTATATATTGTCTATCTGCTAAACCCGTCAACCGAACATCTGATCGTGTACTGCCCTTACTTCTATCGACATCCAAGTTAATCGTTATTGCACTTTCATAAAGACGCGCTTTTAAAGCCTTAGCGAACCATCGATTTTTCGTAAAAATAAAATCACCGTTAAGTGACTTAATTTTTATTCCTAAAGTATCAAGAGATAATGCATTTTTTTGTAAATGAACTTTGCCTTTTACTTTTATTTCTCTCCCTTTAGAAAGAGGTATTTCCAGGTGTAAATCTAAATTTAGAGGACCTGTTATCTTTATATTTTTTAACTGTTTTCCAATAGATGCCTTTAACGGACTGTTATTGATGAATTTTATCCCATCTTTAACTTGCCCCTTTGCATTACCATTGATCAGTAAACGGGGCTTTTCAGTTTTTAACTCTGGGAGTTCAACTGTTGTATTTTTCACGGGCGTGTCATCGATCACAGAGTAAGGTGCAGTGATAAACATGTTTTTTTCAGTAAACACAACTTCGGCAGTAATCTGTTCTATCCTAGGCCAACCTTTGAAGTAGTCCAAAACACCATTTTCTACATTAAGTCTAACCTCAAAAAAACCTTGTTTATCCTCGAAAGGAAATTGATCTAGCGCTCCACGAAAAATAACATGACCTCCCGTTAACTGCCCATTAACAATAGCCTTATCTAACCATTCGGTTATTTTGGGTTTAAGCAAGTTAGAGGGAATCATCTTTACGATCGGCTCTACATTGCCACGAAAAAAAGTTCCTCTCAGGTCAAGCTCTGGTGAACTTACCAAGTCTTTTTTAATACTACCCGTCAGTTGAAATTTTAAATCCGGATCTAATAAAGTAATTTGAGGAATGATCATCAACCAACCTTGCTCACTATTTTTCCACTCAAGATCTCCCGATAACTGTTGTAGATGCAATGGTTCCTCTAACTCACCTGAATGAGTCTGGCGTTGTAAAATAAGATCATGACTAGTTAAATTCAAAGTGACTATGTCACCACTACTCAGGAAACTTCCTGAAAGATTTTTTACTCCTGGAATCTTCTTATAAGGATCTAACTTCAGATCAACAAACTCGCCTTTTATGACCATCGGAGAAGATGGGTTCTTCTGATTATATTGTATTTTTAAATTTACTAACTCACCTTTCGGTTGAAAATAGTTTAACTCTTTTCGTCGTGATTCAGGAATCACAGAGATTAAATCTTCTATACGAAGCTGATTCAATTCAATCTCAAATTCTGGGCTTTCCTCTGAAAAATCACTAGGTATTTTTGCTTTAAGAACAAACGCTTGCCACTGTCTCTCTAGTGCTGCTACGGAGATGTTTGGTAAAACTAGGATCCAACCATTTGTGTTAGATTTTTCTAGTTGAAAAGTACTACTTACAGCATAAATCGAGTCAGAATTTTTTAACGAAAAGTGCCCTTTTAGATCTGATATTTGTGCATTCTTTAAAGTGATCTGAGTCGTAGAGTTTAATCGGGCATTATTTAAAGCAATGTTTTCCTTTTGCAAAATCGACGCTAAGGTCTCAAGCTTATCTACAGGAATAAGGTTGACCACATCCAGCTCTTCAGTACTGAACAACATCTTTGCATTCCACTCTGCACTCAAAGGGTCTCCCAAGACATCGATCACAAAATCAACAGATCCTTTACCTCCATCCAAACGTGCTGAGCCGGATAAATCATGTTTATTTTTTAACGGCTTGTTCTTTAGTTGCAGTTCAACGGCTGTCAAACTGAGAGGATTCGGCTGCTCTATTTTTTCATGCCAAATGATGTTGGAATTCTTAACTTGTAAGTGTGGCTGCTCTAATAACCATTGAGTTAACCCATCATTATTTGTAGTAGGTTGCTCAGTTAATTCAAGTAGTGAAATCGTGCCATTCTTTTTATGTAAAAGCTCTACATTCAAACCAGATAGTTCAAGATGCGCGATAGTGACTTTCCAATCAATAAGCGAGCGATAAAGGTCAACACTCAACATAGCCTGATCAAAATGAGTCAGTGTTTTATGACTGTTTCGATCGAGAACCTTGATCGTTGATAATTTTAACTGTGGAATAACCCCACGCCATTCTATCGTGAGCTTACCAACCTCCACAGGAAGCCCTGTTGTTGTTTGCACCCATTCAAGAATACGCGGGCGGAGATCATCAATTTTTGAACTTGTAAGTCCGATCAGACTGATCAATAACGCCGAAGTGACAATGACAGAAACTAGCGCGTACCAGCTGATATGGATCACTGCCCGCGAGACACGTTTGTGCATTAATTAATAACATCCTTTGTATAGAGAAATTCTAATCGGTTCAGAAATTGATCAAATGTCCCAGTAAGTTTAATAAATTACAATAACACGACGTCATATTGTTCAGGCACGTACATCGGTTCAGCCTGAAATGTGATCGGTATTTTGATAAAAGCTTCCAATTCTGCAACCTCGTCAGAATCAGTATCGAGTAGGCGATCAACCACATCTTGCGTTGCGACCACTAATAATTTCCGTGCTTCAAACTGCCTTGCTTCACGCAAGATCTCTCGAAAAATCTCATAACAGATCGTTTCAACAGTTTTAATTGAACCACTACCTTTACAAATTGGACATGGTTCACACAATATGTGTTCCAAACTTTCCCGCGTTCTTTTTCGCGTGATCTGAACAAGCCCTAAAGATGTAATCTCACTAATACCAACCTTTGAGTGATCGTGAGATAAGCTTTTTTCTAACGCGCGTAACACTTGTCGTTGGTGATCAACATTACTCATATCGATGAAATCAACAATAATTATTCCACCAAGATTACGTAACCGTAATTGCCGAGAAAGCGCCTGTGAAGCTTCTAAATTAGTCTTAAAGATAGTCTCTTCTAGATTACGATTACCGACAAAAGTTCCCGTATTTACATCGATCGTCGTCATTGCTTCTGTTTGATCGATGACTAAATGTCCTCCCGACTTAAGCGACACCTTACGTTCTAAAGCTTTCTGAATTTCATCCTCAGCAGCATATAAATCCAAGATTGGGTGCTCGCCAAGATAATGTCTCAGTTTGGGGATCAAGCCAGGAATAAATTCTTTGGTAAATGCAACTACATTGTCGTAGGTTTCTTTGGAATCAATACGGATCTTCTCAACACAATTTTCATCCAAAGAACGAAACATTCGTAATAGCATAGGAAGATCTTTATGAATGACACAAGGTGCTTTTGCTTTCTTAGCTTTGGCAGAAATTGAGCGCCATAGATGCTTCAAAAACTTCATGTCAGTCATTAGTTCTTGATCAGAAATACCCTCTCCTGCTGTTCGCAGAATAAACCCATAAGTTTGAGTGCCTTGGTTTTTCTCTTCAGAAGTAGCAGATTCTTCAATTGACTGCTTACAAGACATAATGAGGTTTTTCAGACGCTCTCTTTCCGCACTATTCTCAATGCGCTGTGAAATGCCGACAGTATCTTCACCAGGCATCATAACCAAAAATCGAGAGGGTATACTGAGGTGGGTAGTAAGCCGAGCGCCTTTGCTCCCCAAAGGATCTTTAGTTACTTGAACTAAAACCTCTTGGCCTTCTTTTAAGAGTTGTTCGATCGTTCTCTCTGTTGGAGCACTTTCATCATCCGTTTTATTGTTTCCATTTTTATTACTGACAATATCGAAAAGATGCAAAAATGCTGTTCTTTCTATACCTATATCAATAAAGGCTGCCTGCATACCCGGTAATACGCGAGACACGGTGCCAAGATAAATGTTTCCAACGAGTCCCCTTTTGGAGGTTCTTTCTACAATAAATTCTTGTAATACGCCATTTTCAACGACTGCAACACGTGTCTCCTGTGGAGTCCTATTTACTAGAATTTCTTCGCTCATGAGTATAGTTTCGCCTATCTATAATGAAAGTTCGTAACAACAAAGTGTTTTTGGTTAAACTCAAATCAATAGCTTTAATCAAAATCTATGAAGGATTAAATGATCAAACTGACATTCTATATGATAGTTTGACTAAATAAGCTAAATCACTCGATAATTTACGAATTTAAGCAATTCTTAGTGAGTAAAATTAGATAAATACATCTCATCTGTTGAAATTTCATCCAAACTTGGATTTCAGGTGTATATTATCTGTGCGTAAATCAATTAAAGATAGGCAGTGCATATTATGGATCGCGATAAATATTTTTTTAACGCATGTCGGAAAATTCTGCCCAATCAGGGCTCTGTCATCACCAACGAAGAGTCAATGCGTCCTTATGAATGTGATGGTCTGTTTGCTGATCGCACACTACCAAAAATCGTTTTACTGCCCGAAAATGCCGATCAAGTGCAAGCTTTGTTACGTGTTTGTTTCGAGCATAAAGTCCCCGTCGTTGCGCGTGGAGCAGGTACCGGCTTGTCAGGTGGAGCTAGACCTAATGCCGATGCCGCCTTGTTAAGCTTGGCCAAATTTACTCGCGTTCTTGGAATCGATCCGATCAATCGCACAGCAAAGGTCCAGTCTGGTGTCAGAAACATCGTTATCTCACAAGAAGCGGCAGAATATGGTTTATTCTATGCTCCCGATCCATCGTCGCAGATAGCTTGTACCATAGGTGGTAACGTTGCCGAAAATTCAGGTGGCGTGCATTGCCTTAAGTACGGCCTAACAGTACACAATATTTTATCGGTCACTATGCTGACGATAGAGGGCGAATATTTAGAAATCGGTAACGAATGTCTGGATTCACCTGGCTTCGATCTCTTGGCGCTGACGACCGGTTCTGAAGGCCTTCTAGGTATTATTCTTGATGTCACAGTTAAGCTATTACCGGTTCCAGAGTTCATGCAAGTCATCATGTCATCTTTTGACGACATCGAAAATGCGGGTGCTGCTGTCGCAGCAGTTATCGCAAAAGGCATTATTCCAGCGGGCCTAGAAATGATGGATAAACTAACGATCAAAGCCGCTGAAGACTTCATTCATGCAGGCTATCCTGTCGATGCAGAAGCGACTCTTCTATGCGAGCTAGATGGAACCGCAGAAGAAGTTGCAGCACAGATAGAAAGAGTGACAGCGATCATGAACGAAAATGGGGCTATTGAATCACGCGTTGCAAAAGATGATGCTGAGCGCGAAATGTTTTGGGCCGGACGCAAAGCCGCTTTTCCAGCCGTGGGCCGTTTAGCACCCGATTATTATTGTGTCGATGGCACCATTCCGAGAAAACACTTAGCTTCAGTACTCCAACGAATTAATGAGATAGCGACTGAGCATGGTTTGATGGTTGCAAATGTTTTCCATGCTGGTGATGGCAACCTACACCCTCTCATTCTCTATGACGCAAACAAACCGGGGGATCTCGAACACGCTGAAGCCGTTGGTATAGAAATATTAGAACATTGTGTTGAAGTCGGTGGAACCATCACTGGAGAACACGGTGTGGGAACTGAAAAATTAAAACCAATGTGCATGCAGTTTACGGCACCCGAACTTAAACAATTTCATGCGATCAAGGCCGCCTTTGATGAGGAGGGCTTGTTGAATCCTGGTAAAGCAGTTCCAACCTTGCAACGCTGTGCTGAATTAGGAGCCATGCATGTTCATCATGGTGAGGTTCCTTTCCCCCAGCTGGAAAGGTTTTAATGTCGAGTTCTTTAAATAAGAAAATAAAAAACATAATTGAGACGGTTGACTCTATTCTCGTTATCGGTGATGAAATTGATCTCCAACAGAATAATAAAAACAGTACTCACCTCCACGTAACTTCAAGTGAAGCTTTTCATATTGATGGCCAATATGATCTGGTGCTATTCAATAATATTTTGTCTAAAATAAATGACGAAAAAGCAAAACAACTAATCGCGCTAATGCGTGATCAACACAGCAAACAATTACTCATGCTCCAATCAGAAACATCAAACTGGAAAACCAGTGATTTTGTTCAAATGGGTATGCGTCAAATTGTAAAGTTTGACTCTGTGACCAAGACGCCAGACATCTGGTACTTTTCTCTACAAACTTATAAACAAGTTCCTGCCTGGTTAAATAATCGTTTTTGGGCTAATCCAGAGTTATTTGACAAATACCGATGGTGATTTTCACCTACCAAGCTAGTTTCCATTAGAGAGATATCACAACTAGAACAGGCGAACTATTCTTAATCTGTAATTTTAGTTAGACGGCACTTTACAGTGCTTCAAACTCAAAATTTTTATAAAGGAAAATTCCACTTCGAAATGCATCATTAGAATTGGTAGACCCACATTTTAAGTGCAACTTTCAACTTGTATTCACCATGAGCTCAGTTTTAGTAATCTAATCTATTGGAGCTAGAACCCAGAAATTATTTCATGAGGGAAGATAAACATTAATTACATATTTTTCTTCCCCCAGGATTTCATGCTTTCTATAATGGGTAAAATTGATCTACCCTTAGAGGTAATTGAGTACTCAACGCGTGGTGGAATTTCCGCATAGATTTTTCTATCCAAAATACCGTCTTTTTCAAGTTCACGAAGCTGGGTCGTCAGCATTTGTTTACTAATGCCCTGGATACCTCGTTGGAGTATTCCAAACCTGTTCACACCGGTTGAAATCAGATAAACAATGACTGTTTTCCATTTACCACCAATGATGCTCATACAATAACTGACGGGGCATTTAACTTGATTCATAAATTTATAATTTCCCATAACTTATTGATTATATTAAAAGGTCTTAAAATTAAGACTATACAACTAAAACATTACTACTTGTTTATTTTAGACTTGAAAGCGTAATATACACAAGTCAAATTTTTCTATAAAAAATAAGAGGATGTATCAATGCAAGCATATCAAGTTTTTTCCGCAAAAGGTTTTGAGGATATACGAAAGATAGAAATCCCCCAGCCACAATTAGCTTCAGATGAAATATTAGTTCAGATGAGGGCTTGTTCCCTTAATTATCGAGATTTATTGATACCACAAGGTGGTTATCTCCGAAATGACAATAGGCCTATTATTCCATTGTCTGACGGTGCAGGGAAGATCGTTAAGGTTGGAGGCTCAGTTAAAAGCTTTAAAATAGGTGACCGGGTTGTCGGTAATTTTTTTCAAGATTGGGTAGAAGGCTTAGTCGATGAGAAGGGATTACAGACCGCATTAGGTGGAGGAATAAATGGCACTCTGGCTGAATGTTTTGTTTTAAAAGCGCAAGGTGCTGTTCGTATTCCAGATCAATTATCTTATGAAGAAGCGGCTACTTTGCCCTGCGCTGCGGTTACAGCATGGCACGGTTTGGTGCCACTAGGGAACATTCAAAAAGGAGAGACTATTTTAACACAAGGTACGGGAGGGGTTTCAATTTTTGGTTTGCAATTGGCCAAAGCATTAGGGGCGAATGTCATAATTACTTCTTCCAGTGATGAAAAGTTACAGTTAGCAAAAAAACTGGGGGCGGATCACACAATTAATTATGTTAAAACGCCTAATTGGGATCAGGAGGTGCTTAAAATTACCGATGGTAAAGGAGTTGATCTTTTACTTGAACTAGGTGGTGAAAAAACTTTCGAAAAATCAATCAATGCAACCAAGGTAAATGGTTCAATATCAATAATCGGAATTCTTTCAGGTTTTGATATTCCTATCAATCTAACGGCTGCTTTAAATGTCCTTCGCCTCAACGGAGTTCATGTTGGCAGTGTAGAAATGTTTAATGCCATGAATCAGGTTATTGTAGAGAATAATATTAAACCTGTTATAGATAAAGTTTTTGATTTTAATGACGTACTCGATGCTTATCGATACCTTGAAGCGGCTGAGCATTTCGGCAAGATCGTTATTAGCAAAGAGCCTTAATATAACCGTCTTGCTTTATCACTTGATGTTCCGATGTAGTATCGTCGAGTCGTGATTGATGAGTCAGTTGATGACGAGCTTCGAAAAATTAGAGGTAGCTCACAGTGTCTCTATATTGTTCTGTTTTGGAGCTAGTAGAGGGTGTGATAGCGCGGCTTCGACGGTGAGCAGGACCTCTTCTGTGATTAGTGGGGGCCTCTTTGTGAGTGGGAAAAGGTGTTTTTTTGAACCGTATAAATCCTATCAAAAAGGAAGTATTGAGAATGGCAATAGGCTAAACTTCAAAAAAAACACAAATAGATAACTATGATCAAAAAGAAATTGACCTTATCGTCAAAAATATCAATCATAAACCTATGAAGTGTTTGGGTTTTAAATCACCTAACGAGGTGTTCTTCGAAGCCTTTAGTTTCAATCCTATTTAAAACTAAGTTGCAATTTAATATTGAATCTACCAATTCTAATGGTGCACTTCGAAGTGGAATTCGCCAAACAAAAAAACTCGACTAGCATGCATTAACTTCTAGCCGAGTTTTAATATTTAGTACTTTATTTTTTAAAAAATTACTTTTTCACAAACAGATCAGTAATCGTTCCATCAATCATCTCAGCTGCAAAACCTAATGTTTCTGATAACGTCGGATGAGCATGTACCGATAAACCAATATCTTCGGCATCCGCGCCCATTTCTAGGGCTAACACAGCTTCCGCGATCAACTCCCCCGCGTTCGTGCCCACAATGCCTGCCCCAATTACACGTCCCGTCTTCTTGTCGCAGAGTAATTTCGTCAAGCCTTCATTACGACCAATACTCAGCGAACGGCCACTAGCGGCCCAAGGAAAAGCACCTTTCTCATACTCGACACCTTCTGCCTTAGCCTCCGTTTCCGTTATCCCCATCCATGCAATTTCCGGATCGGTATAGGCCACCGAGGGGATCGTCATCGCATCGAACGCGCTCTTCAAACCACTAATAACTTCCGCCGCCACCTTGCCTTCATGCACGGCTTTGTGTGCCAGCATTGGGTTACCAACGATGTCGCCTATCGCAAAAATATTCGGAACATTGGTACGTTGTTGTTTATCAACATGAATAAAACCACGCTCATCGACACTAACCCCCGCCGCTTCTGCGTTGATCAATTTACCGTTTGGTTGACGCCCAACCGCCACTAAGACGCGGTCGAATACCTCGCTATCTGGTGCATCTTTGCCTTCAAATGAAACCTTCAAACCTTTCTTCTGAGCGTCTATCGCCGTAACACGCGTCGATACGTAGATATTGTCATACTGCTTCTTGATGCGATTATGTAAAGGTCGAACCAAGTCTTTATCACAACCCGGAATTAGTTGATCTTGCAGTTCAACAATACTAATTTTTGAGCCCAGTGCATGATAAACCGTGGCCATTTCAAGACCAATAATTCCGCCTCCGACCACTAATAATTTTTTAGGAATATCTTCAAGTGCTAATGCACCGGTGGAATCCAACAAGCGTGGATCATCATTTGGAAATACAGGGATTTTAACCGGTTGAGAGCCCGCCGCGATGACCGCATGATTAAAGTTGATTAACTTTTGTTCATCACCATTCTTCACTTCTAATTGTGTGCTAGAAACAAACTGCCCTGTTCCTTCAACAATCGTCACTTTGCGTTGTTTAGCCAGACCTGCAAGGCCTTTTGTCAGGTTATTGGTAACACCTGATTTCCAATCGCGCATCGTATCCAAATCAAGTTTTGGTTTCCCAAAGCTTACACCATGATCGCTCACCGCTTCAGCTTCGTGGATAATTTGTGCCATGTGTAACAAGGCTTTTGAGGGAATACAACCAACGTTTAAACACACGCCGCCCAAGACAGGATAGCGTTCGACAAGCGTGACTTTCAACCCTAAATCTGCAGCTCTAAATGCCGCCGTATACCCGCCCGGGCCACCACCAAGAACCAGCACGTCGGTTTCCATTGTTTCTGTTGCTTTGCTCATTGTCTATGTCCTGTGTTCAGAGTAATTGTTGGCGAATATCACTTAACAGTGCGATAACTTTACACATGAACCGTGCTCCATCAGCACCATCAATAACCCGATGATCATAGGTCAAGTCCAGTGGCATCATCAAACGAGGAACAAACTCAGTACCATTCCAAACCGGCTGCATAGATGAACGTGTGACGCCTAAAATAGCTACTTCAGGCGCATTCACAATCGGAGTAAATGCTTTACCTCCAATTCCGCCTAAACTGGAAATGGTCATACAACCACCCTGCATATCTTTCGGTTTCAACTTACCATCACGCGCCGTGACGCTTATCTCAGCCAGTTCTTTTGACAGTGTTAATAAACTCTTTTGATCAACATCGCGGATGACAGGAACGACCAATCCATTTGGTGTATCTACCGCAATACCAATATTGAAATATTTTTTCAAATATAAGGTTTTGCCGTCCGGTGATAACGATGAATTAAATTGTGGGTATGCCTTCAATGCGCCCGCTAATGCTTTTATGATGAACACTAACCCGGTCACTTTCACTTCCGTCTGTAATGATTTGCGGAAAGCTTCTAACTCTGTGACATCGGCTTCGTCATGGTGTGTAACCATCGGCAGGTTCAACCAGTTACGGCTGAGAAATTCGCCGGTCAACTGTTTAATCTTGTTCAATGATTGCTCTTCGATCTCGCCGAACTTAGAAAAGTCCACCGCAGGAATAACCGGAATACCAGAACCGGAACCCATCTCTCCCGATGCCATAGCCTGCATCGTTTGCTTAACAAAGCCCTTAACGTCGTCTTTTAAGATCCGGCCTTTACGACCTTTGCCTGCTGGTAATAATGACAGATCAACACCGAGTTCGCGTGCAAGTTTTCGAACAGAGGGGGTCGCGTGTAGCCCGTCTTTTGTTTTACCACTGACGATTGGGCTTGTTGTCGATACAGCGGCAGGCGCTGCTTTGTCACCTGTTTCCGCAGGCGGTGTCGAAACAACAGCAGGCTGACTCTTAGCAACAGGAGCCACTTCTGCTGCTCCGTTAGCTTCAACCTGAACTTCAGCAATCACGTCACCTTGCGACACTTGGTCACCAACAGAGACTAATATTTTACCGAGCGTCCCCGCGACTTCAGACGGGATTTCCATACTGGCTTTGTCACTTTCTAATACGACGACTGTTTGATCAATTTCGACCTTATCGCCTGCTTTCATTGAAATTTCGATCAACTCGACGGCATCAAAATCACCAATGTCAGGTACCGTGATCAATACAGTTGTTGGCGCACCCGATGGAGCAGCTGCTGCGACTTCATTTTGTACCTCGACAACCACTTCACTAGCTTGCGGCGCTTCTGGTTCAGCAACAACATCGACTACGACCGCCGTATCCCCTGCGCTGACTTCAAGCTGTATGAACGCAGTCCCTTGCGCTAGTTGATCACCAACGCTAACCATAATTTGTTTTACGGTGCCCGCCGCTTCGGCAGGAATATCCATACTGGCTTTGTCGCTTTCGAGGACGATCAGTGTTTGATCCAATTCGACAACATCACCCACATTGACTGCGATTTCTATCAGCTCAACCGCATCAAAATCGCCAATGTCAGGTACTTTTACTTCGATTATTTGACTCATGTTAGTTCTCCCTTATATCGTCCAAGGCGCGGGTGCTTCGGTATCCAGTTCATATTGTTTAATGGCCTTATCGACTTGCTTCATGTCGATTTCACCAAGGTCAGCTAAACTCTTCAAGGCTGCAACCACAACATAATAACGATTCACTTCAAAGAAACGACGCAGGTTTTCTCGGGTATCCGAACGGCCAAAACCATCGGTACCAAGCACCGTGCAGGGGCGATCAATATAGGGTCTAATCTGATCCGCAAATAGCCGCATATAATCGGTTGAGACGATCACGGGTCCATCCTGTTTTTCCAAACATTTTTCAACATGCGATTTCTTCGCAGGCTTGCTGGGATGTAGTCTGTTCCAACGCTCACATTCCTGACCATCACGCGCCAGTTCCGTGAAGCTTGGGCAACTCCAAAGATCGGATTCAACGCCCCAGTCTTTTTTGAGAAGCTCAGCCGCCGCGAGTACTTCACGGAAGATAACCCCGCTGCCCATCAATTGGACTCTAGGTTTCTTCGAGCGACCACCTTTCTTGAATAGATACATGCCTTTGAGAATATTTTTCTCAGAGCCTTTTAATAGCTCAGGGTGTGTATAGTTTTCATTCATTACGGTGATGTAATAAAAAATATCTTCCTGCTCAACGTACATCCGTTGTAAACCATCTTGAATGATCACTGCCAGCTCACAAGCATATGTCGGATCATAAGAGATACAGTTTGGAACCATGGCTGACATCAGATGACTATGGCCATCTTCATGTTGTAAACCTTCCCCATTCAGTGTGGTGCGACCCGCCGTGCCACCGAGCAAGAAACCTCGAGTACGTTGATCAGCAGCTGCCCAGATCAAATCTGCAACCCGTTGGAAACCAAACATAGAATAGAAAATATAGAACGGGACCATGGGGACGCCATGCGTAGAGTAAGATGTCCCTGCTGCAATCCAATCACACAGGCCACCAGCTTCGTTGATACCCTCTTGCAAAACCTGACCATTCTTATCTTCTTTATAAAACATCAGTTGATCAGAATCTTGTGGAGTATAAAGTTGACCGACCTGTGACCAAATCCCGAGCTGGCGGAACATGCCTTCCATACCGAAGGTTCTCGATTCATCAGGCACAATCGGCACGATGCGATCACCAATACTTTTGTTCTTCGTTAAAATATTCAACAGTCGTACAAACGCCATAGTGGTCGATATTTCACGACCTTCTGCCGTGGCTTCTAACAAGGGTTTGAAGTCACTTAATGGTGGCATTTCTAAAGCATCAGATTTTTCACGACGTACCGGTAAGTAACCTCCTAAAGATTCGCGATGTTTGGACATGTATTCCAATTCAACACTACCCTCTTCAAAAGTTAAGTAAGGGTAGTTTTCGATCTCGTCATCCTTAACAGGCAGATTGTAACGATTACGTAAATTACGTAGTGATTCAACGCTCATGTGTTTTTGTTGATGCGAAATATTTTGTGCTTGGCCTGAACGACCCATGCCATAACCCTTGATCGTTTTCGCAAGGATAACGGTCGGCTGACCTTTGTGCTCATTCGCCGATTTAAATGCGGTAAAGATCTTCGCAGGATCGTGACCACCACGATTTAAGTCCCAAATATCTTGATCAGACCAGTCTGCCACCATGGCCGCTAACTCTGGACTGTTAAACAGATGTTCTCTTATATAAGCACCGTCTTTAGCTTTATACGTTTGGAACTCGCCATCCACGCAGTCCATCAAGCGGGTTAATAAGACCTGATCCTTATCACGAGCAAATAAAGCATCCCAATGTCGGCCCCAAACTAGCTTGATCACATTCCAACCGGCTCCACGAAAAACGCTTTCCAACTCTTGAATAATCTTGCCATTACCACGCACAGGTCCATCGAGACGCTGTAGGTTACAGTTAACGACGAAGATCAGGTTGTCGAGCTTTTCACGCCCCGCCATGTCGATCGCACCTAATGATTCTGGCTCATCTGTCTCACCATCACCTAAGAATGCCCAGACTTTGCGACCCGACGTGTCGGCAAAATTTCTATCTCTCAAATACAACATGAAACGCGCTTGGTAAATGGCCATGATCGGCCCAAGCCCCATCGAAACAGTTGGAAATTGCCAGAAGTCAGGCATCAACCAAGGATGCGGATAGGAACTTAAACCGCCACCATCGATCTCTTGGCGGAAGTTGTCCATTTGCGATTCACTCAAGCGGCCCAACATAAAGGCTCGTGCATAAATCCCTGGAGAAGAATGGCCTTGGATAAAGACCAAGTCTCCTTCGTGTGTCGCTGAAGGGGAGTTCCAAAAGTGGTTATAACCCACATCATATAAGGTGGCGGACGAGGCGAAACTGGATATATGGCCACCAACATTGGTGTCTACATTGGCTCGTAAAACCATCATCATGGCATTCCAGCGTACGTAGGAACGTATCCGCCGTTCGATATCATGATCCCCGGGGAATGCAGCTTGCATCTCAACAGGAATGGTATTCTGATAAGCCGTGTTGGCGCTGAAAGGAATGTCACTGCCCGATTGACGGGATATATCGAGGAGCTGATCAATTAGATAGTGGGCTCGTTCATGGCCGTCTTTACTAAGGACAGATTTTAGGGACTCGACCCATTCTTCTGTCTCTACAGGATCGATATCATTGGGGTTAGGTATTGCTTCTCGCATCAGTGATTTCCTTTGTAGGCTCGGTTAGGGAGGTATGAAATATCAAATTCGTGCTAAACAGCTTCGAAGAAAAATAAATATTTTTGTAAATATCTCCATATACACGAAAGGGATATTTTTGTTTAGAGTTAGATCCATTGTCTTAGCCATCGTAGTTTTTATAATAAACTGATCATATTGAATAGATTTATACCCCAAAGATTTTAAAAATCATTAGGAACTCACTATACAGAACCCAATAAAAATAATAAATCTTTAAATCAAGTAGAAATTAAAATATGACAACCTGATGATAAATCAAGGCCAAACCAATCAATAAACTAAGAGATGCTTCAAGTATAACGCAACCGTTGTATTCCCTTGAAAAGACAATACCTTCCTGAGATAAATCAGAAAACATCAGAAAATAAGGCTTTAACAGAAGAGCAACAAGAATCTAGTTCAACTGAAAAAGCCTTTTACATGAAAACGATGTACTACTTAAGTACTAGCTACATTCTATGTTTTTATAATGAAATAGCACAAACTTATCAAAAGATCACCATCGTTAATAACTCGCCGAAGATAAAGTAAAGAAATTACTCTATTTCATATGCCACAAGTTTATTCTCTATCATCAATGGAATTATGATCAGTTTCTTTTTCAAAATTACTTCGTGATCAGCCGCTCCAGACGGTAGGTCTACCAATAACTCTGACTCTCCACTAGGCTTTATTAGTAATAAACCACCATTAATCCAGTCAGTCACATAATAATTACCATTACCATCTGCTTCTACACCATCAAGGTTACCCACAGGTGTAGCATCGCCGAGAGGTTTAATTGTTTTGTTGATTAAAGAGACCGTTTTTAAATGTCCGGGCACTTCAGTATTAAATCCATTGGTTGGAAATCCCCAGCTACCAACAATCATATTATTACCTTCAATATGCAAACCATTGGGTGCTTCAAGTGCTGGACTGTTCAGCCACATGGCAAAAAGACCGATACTACTTAAACGATAGATCGAATCGGTCAACGTATCTGCGGCATAGACCTGACCATTGGCATCGGCTGCAACATCATTCAAATGGATCGCTGCTGGTGCAACATACTTATTTAAGATTTTACCCGTTGTAATATCAATTTCGACCAAAGAATTAATATCTGTAGCATAAAGTTTGTCATTTGAGATCGTTAACCCCTTCGGAGCATCGAGACCTGTGACCCATTTCATCTCAACTACTTTTCCTTCAGTTGTGACTCTAGAAATGAAACCATTGCCTAAATGTTTAAAACCATCTTCATTCATATTCGAAACGTAAAGAACATCTCGTTTCTCATCATATATTACCGACTCAGGCAGTTTGTAGATCGCTTCACTTTCCCAGACTTTTTTAAGTGTTGCCTGCTCAGCTTGGGCGGGATTGAGCATAATTGAAAAATAAAATATTACTGCACTACTTGTTGATAAAAGCTTGTTCATTTTATTACTCCTTTAAGATTACATTTAAATTTTAATTACTAAGTTTATATAATTTCAACCACGTTTTAACAAAAATGTTTGAATTAAGTAAATACTTTCTATTTTTATTTAACCAACCACTCGACGATCTCAGTATGGTCAGAAAGTCCTTCTTCACAGATCTCAATATGTTTATTACTCTTTATGATCGGCACCGATCGCCGCCTTTAACAACTGGATCGCGTTCATCAAAACTCTTTCGATATCAAGTCCGAACGCGCTCCATTGCTAGAATAAATTGTGCTATATCGTTTGCTGATGATAAATTCGAGAGAATTTCACCCAAAAATGAATCCTTTAATCACCAACCAAATTCAAATTTTCCTGCCCAATTCAGTTCTATACTAGCTTTTCATCGCTTGCTTCTATAAAGCTTAAATTGCTATTCGTTTTTATTTCTCAGACTGGATCAAAATCACATGTAAATACTTTGCTCCAGGTGCTCCGGTTTCAATCGTGCGTTCAATATCAGTTGTGCGGCTCGGCCCCGTTATCAAGTTTATCGTACGTGGCATTTCACATTGACTATTACGTAACACTTGCCAAGTATCTTCCATCGTCTCGACAATGTTTTTGATATCTAATATAACGATATGATGATCCGGTAGAAAGTTCATTCCCGTAGAACTAATAGGTGAAGATAAAATAACCAACGTACCTGTCTCTTCTATGCCCATATAGGCAAATGTGACACTGGTAGATAATGTCTGTGGTTCATACTCGGCTGTCACGTCTACATCTTCCCAATCCAAGGAAGTTAGATCTGATTCATCTGTAACAGTAATCGTCCTATTGTCTTGATTTTTAACTGTATAGTTATGAACTTCTTTTATGATTTCATTCTTACTCGAAATGATAGAATATGTCACCTTTGCAGCGTCTAACTTTAAAAGAAATTTCTCAGCGTTTGGCACATAATTAACTTCTCGGCAAGTATCAATCTTCATCTTTAATCTTCCAGCTCACTTTACTTTATTACTTTAATTTTAAAAATCATCATTCGACCTTGCTTGGCGAATCTTTTCCATGATCATGTCACCTGATAATTTTTGTTGACCAGCTATGGTCACTCTTCTTTTAAAACCTTCCATTGTTTTGAACTGCCTTAACTTTGATCAATCGAAAGTCTCGAGTCTTAGCCCAACTATTCACTAAGGGTAAATACTTAATCCTGCTTTTTTAAACCCAGCAGACTTTAAAAATGCACATCTACTCAGAGATGTCTGATTCATCTTAAAACACACCCAGTGTAATGAATTATTATCATGTCAAGACATGCATCTGACAATGCAACTAAAAAATCATACTGCTCAAATGTTTCGATAACTTGTCAAGCAATATTCTTTCAGTTATATCAATATCACCGTTGTTAAAATCTCGTTGTCCACAGCACACCTGCGAATTTGCGACTATCACGTCATAACCTGTAGATTTCAATAGCTTTATCGAGGCAAAAACAACATTTTTGGACACATGGCATAACTCTACTGCCCAGCCACTTAAAAACCACTAGCAAGAGTAGAAAAGTCACAACTTATGCAGCCATCAATCCTTACCCAGATATAATCTTTATATACATGATTACTTTCAAATCATCAGCCTTTGATAATTTGAAAAATTCCTTAGGCCCATTTCCACATACTTTAAATAGGATAACGCTACTATTTTTAAACTTTCAACCGACCATATTCAGATAGAGTAAGCCTATGAAAAATATAGCTATTAAAGCAACAGACAGCTCGAAATTTGTGGCCGTCAGCTTTATAAAAAAGGCCTGCTCACGAGGCCTAAAATGTAAAGAGTGAGGCACTATTGATACCAACCTCAAGAATCTCTTCGCTACCGAAGAGAAATTTAATCATAAGTTAGTACATTAGGAGAGCATTACAATTGGCATGCCATGTGATTTAACACAACCAATGACAAGATATTAATACACCTGAAAACGACCCTAATTATATGATTTATTAGAGCAATATGAAATCTGTTTATTACTTCGTCCACAAAGCTAAAATAAAATTAATACTTCAAAAGTGTTTAATACTTTCTACACCTGTCGCACAAGTTATCCATATCCATAACAAATATATATCGAGTATTAGATTCAAGTAGCTATATCCCTAAATAGAGTTAATTTTATTAAAGACAATCATATAAACCATGCTATATTTAGCGTTAAATGTCTCTGTCATAAATAATTGATCAATGTGGTCAATGGAGTTTTAATTTGAATATGTATACAAAATCAATTTCATTACATAAATTGATGCGTGTTTTCACCGGCCTATTAATACTACTGACATATGTGTCATCCAATGCAGTTGGCACAGAAAAAATAGTCTGGCAAGGAGGCTATGATTATGTGGCCATCGTTCCTACTGATAAAGCAAATCGCCTACCGAATAATCATCCAGTTCAAATAAGTCCACGAGATATTTATACCCTATTGAGCAGCATTCGTTTGTCTAAAGATGAAGGTGGTTTTTTTAACACTGATTTTTTTGATTCCAATTCTGACGACGAAAATTCTGAATATGATTCAGAAACAAGATCGCGACACCCACAGAATAAATTCTTTAGTACGAGTGAATTACGAAAAATTAGTGGTCCTATTTCAAAAGCCTTAGCAAAACTACAGCCAGGAGAAGATATTACATTTAGTGTTTCAGGACAGCATGAATTATACTTTGGAAAAAATATTCGTTCATCTACCGCGCGTATCTTCTATCTAGATAATAAATTACACATAATCTTTGGTACTACTTACGCTGACATTAGCAAAAAATATTTCCGGGCAGGCGGAACCACTAATGTAGCTGGACAAGCTGAAACTAACGACTTAAAACGATTTAGATTAAAAGTTGGATCACGTTCTGATAAGTCGCGTTTAAAAACTAAATTTATGACGGATGATTTTCATCAACTATATATACAAAATAATAAGAAAAGGCACGATTGGCTTGTAATAGATACACCTCGTTTTATGGACAGTATAGAAAAAAATAAAATTTCAGAAAAACAAACTCCTCGCACTACTGGTGAAGCCCGTGAATTACAATCACAAACCCAAAAAATTGATCAGGAACAACAACTTCTAAATAAAAAAATTGAGCGTTTAGAACGTGAGATGCAAGCAAGAGAGAAAAACTCCCAAAATGAGAATAGTAATAGCTATTCCAGACGTGTTAAGCCAACAGCGACACTTGAGGAGCGTTTATCGACACTCAAAGAGCTTCATAAAAAAGGGATGGTTAGCGATAAAGCTTACAATGAAAAAGTAAGGCTCCTGCTAAAAGAATTATAAAAACACTGTATCTATTAAGAGCATCCATGACAAAGTTGGATCTATATTATTAGAGGAGACATTTCGAATAGTCTAATGCTAATCGAGAAACATAGCCTTTAGTGGCTCGCCTTCAAGGTTTTTCTACATAGCATTAGAACAATGCCCGCATTTACTAGGCAATAGGAGGCGGTTTCTGCGCCATTAACTGTTTTTTTAAATCCTTCCTTATGTGGGATAGTTAAGACTTTTACGAGATCGTTGATCAATTAATGTAACGACGCTATTTATCTGTTGTCGTAGCACGACACGGACGGAAGTCGGTGCCTTTAAGAAAGTAACTTCGTAATAGCTATTAGTTTTTTCACTCCTATCCTTCCCAAGGTGAGATCGGATGGGAAAATAAGAGACTCACATTTGTTTACCTTGTGCGATATCACGATGTCGTACATTTTCACAGCCATTGTCTTGGATCAGTGTTCTACACAACTTCTCAAAGAATTGATTTAAAAAATTTTATAACCATAGTTAAGGCCTCTCTCCACCCTTCCATTCACTTCTCTGCGATTAAAAACGACTTTTACATTCCACATGAGTGGCTATCCCATCACCACACCACCTTTGTAACCTTTAACTGTCCCACCTTTTAGCAACTGCATGGATGCAAGCGATAGCTCACCTACGAAACAGTAGCAAGTCACCAAGTCGGCTACATTTGTTCACTCCCGTTACACCGGCTCAACAAATACCAATCCGATCTTGAATGTGACTACATCAGCCTTCTAGGCTCAGTGCCTTAGGTTTTTTATGTTGCATAACTCAAGCAAATAGCCCACCCTAGGTCTATAGATCACAATAGAACCTCTGATAAATGCTCGTCATGCTCGGTTGCAAAAGACTGGTTAAGGTATAGCGATGCTTCAAATAACCACGAATATCGCGTTAGGTGGCCAATGATATTCAACTTCTCAAGCGCAAACAGATAGAGGCGTTGATTGTCATACTTACAGAAATGACGACTCGCTTAGCATTTGTGCTACTGGTCTAATCTCAGCATAGCGACTTGATAGTGAGCCTTCATCGACTGAAGGTCGTGTGATGGCAGTTTAAGCCCCACCCAATTTCTCTCTAGCTGAGACCAAAGGGTAATAAAACCATTAAGGTATCACGTTCTTTTGCGCTAATATCGCTTATATGTCGATAGGGCATACATTCCTTTCCGATGAAATACGATCTTGACAACCTCATTCTAGCGGTTAAGAAAGTCCAATTCTCTTAAAATCGTCAGTAAAACACTATGATCGGGTACCCACCAGCCGGTCATCAAACTAGATTAAAGATTTTAACCTCGAAATCACTCACCTCCTCTTAAAACGGTTGAATAAACCAGAAAAGGCTCACAAAAGAGAATGTATGTATTTTACAACACTGTAGCACTTGACACACTTATGTCACCGCAACTGTATCAAGTGCTACAGTTACTACAATAATCATCACCTTCATCACCCAATTAATGAAAATCACGTTTACTTTTCATTAATATAAATTCAATATATTTCTTATATTTATCATAAGGATACGGGGTATAATGCCAACCAAAATCAAACCAAACCTTACAGCCCCAATCATATCTGTATTTCTGGCAAAGATATTGCTTAATGCCTTAATACGTTATTAATAACGTGACCTAATTACAACTGTAATGTTGTTTTTTTGATACATAAAACCAAAGGGGTGTATAGAAATGAAACATAAACTAAATATGATGGCGGCAGCATTACCATTATTGCTGGGTGCAAACATTGCACATGCTGACGTCGATTTATTTGGCGGCAAAGTAAAGGCAGGCGGCTACCTAGCACAACATTGGCAATCTGCAATTGAAGTTAGTGGCGCTAATAGACAAAATGCAGCCGATGCAAGGCAAAACTCTGGCTTTCAACGGTTGCGTGTTGGCTTATGGTTTTCTGCACAAATTAGCGATCGAGTTGGTGCGTTTATAGAAATTGCGGACGAGCCTAATGATTATGGAGCAGGTGAACAGTTCAGCTTTGCTATGAATCAGGATCTGGCATGGATCGATTTAAAACTGACGGATAATGATATTCTCCGTGTTGGTAATGTTGTGGAAACAACCATGAACTTTCTTCGCTATTCAGATGGCGCGTCCGTTCAAGGCAACCCTAACATTGGTAATGGTTTAGCTGATATGATTACTGCAACACACGGGATCTGGTTAACTGGTGCCCATGATGCTTCATTTGGTAAATGGGATTATAACCTAACTCTAACCATCCCTTCTTTCGCCGACGCATTCTATGACGAAAGTGGTTATAACTATGGTGCAAGAACTTCGATGACCACCAATAGTGGTTTTGGTATCGGCGCGGGTGTATTCATATTTGATGGCGATGTGGTCGGTTGTGCAACACCAACAACCTGTAAATTGGGTAACGGTGCAGCACAGCGTTCTTTAATGACTGTAGGTGATGGCGACAACTACCGAGTGGGCCAAAATGGACAAGGTACCCGCGCACAGGTAGCTGGTATCTTACCTGGGATTGATGGGCATGTTTGGCAGATTGATCTGATGTGGTCTGGTGATGCTGTTGGTGTACCATTAACGGTTCAAGCTTTCTATGGTGAAGGTGAAGATGAATATAGCCATAGCACAGGATCTATGGCATCAAATGGTGGTGGTGACTTCAGCACAGTGGATGCGGAGCAAAGTTTCTGGGGAATCTTTGGGAAGTATGCTATCAATGATAAGTTCTACGTATCTTCACGCTATCAGGTATCAACTAATGATACAGCTGGTGTCGGCGGTGAGAATGAAGTTGATCGTCTTCAACTTACGGGTGGTTTCTGGATAAGTGACTCAACCTTGCTTAAGGCTGAATACGTCAAGCAGAATGAAGATGCTCAATCAGGTGGTGGTATGTGTAACCCTGCTGGTGCTAGCAGTTGTGACTGGGATGGCTTTGTCATGGAACTTTCTGTTTCGTTCTAAAGCTCTTTATTGAAATTTCAATAAATAAACCCTCACATCAATGTATGTGAGGGTTTTCCTGATCTGCTCCTGCTAATCCTATATCCTATCCTGTTCTGACCAAGTCCAACCGGACACATCTCTAAACTTATTTTCAAGCTCAACTGGCAAACAATCACCATTAGTAGCTGTATGCAGTCTTTTAAGATTGTAATATTTCATATTGGCGGCCACATCAAGCTTTCATTTCACTTCGTGTCGGCTGGACAACCTTATATAACCAATCATGCTTAATACTGCCGAAAAAGCGCTCACCCCCCAACAAGCACCGACATAGCACATACTGGCTCGAATACCATAAGCAGTTATTCATTTACGATATGGCTTATTGATACACTGTTCCCCTCTTTCACTATAAAAAACGAGTCCCTTCGGTGATTGTCTAAGGTACAAACCTTCATCATCGCTTTGCTAATTAAACCCGTCGTCATACTTTATCCACATACCAACCAACGATACGCTGAGAATATAAGTCCATAACAACGGCTAAAGACAACCAGCCATCATTGGTTTTTAAATAACTCACATCATCTGCCCAGACTTGATTCGAGCGACCTTTCCCCATCATTAGTACCAGCGCATTGTTCAGATTCATAACACTTTATGCTGCTCTTTTTGTAAATCCAACCCGTGGTATATAGCCGAGTAAACTGTGAGCTCTGACATTGTTGTAATACTCGCGCCATTGGCCGATTTCAACCCTAGCTTCTTCCAATGTTCTAAACCAATGTTGATGTCAGACATTCATTTCTAAACTTTCCATTAAGACTTTCAACAAACGCGTTCTGTGTCGGCTTTCCTGGCTGAATAAACCCAAGTTTTACTTATCGTTCTTTGCTCCAAAAGAACATCGCTTTGCTGGTGTATTCTGCGCCGTTGTCACACGTGATCGTATGAGGTGATTGTCGTTGTTCACTAATCGGCTCAAGGAGTCGAGCGACTTGCAGTCCTGTGATCGAAACAAAAACTAGTTTCCCCATCATTTCTTTGGTATAAACATCGACAATATTCAGCACACGAAAACGCCTGCTGTACTAAGCTGATCGGAGACAAGTCCATCCACCAGCGTTCATTATCAGACGTTGGCAGAGCCATCGTTTGTCTGGGACGTTGCAAGTTTCTTTCGCTTTTTTGCACGCACTTGAAGCCCTACATCGGTATAAAATCGACAAGCTCGTTTCTTGTTGATGACTAAACCTTCAATAATCCGTGTAATATCAAGTAACCGTAATGTGAATAATTAACGACTAGGACTTTCAGGCACGCTCTGAGCACCTGTTCATCTTTACCTTTCACTTTGTAACGATAATCTCAGCTAACCAACAGGCCATGCGCTCACTTGATATGATAATGTTCTATCAAGTGATGCACGATCGGCTTTACCTTATTTTTGAAAGCGCATCCTTCATGCCTTCGACTTCCAATAACTTGTCAGGCAACAATCTTTTCAGTTTATTGTTCTCAGGCTCCAATTCACGCAGACGCTTAGCTTCGTTCGCTTCCAGCCCTGCATATTTACTACGCCCAGTTATAAAAAGTACCTATATAAATACCCTGTTCACGACAGATGTCCTCGACCTTTATCCCTGATTTATTTTGCTTGATCTTTAATGTCATAGTTAATTTGGCCACCTAGTTAGAGGTGATATTATTCACCTCAGATAATAAAAGCGCCGAAATGACAGCAACAACAAGACGTACATTTAGCTCAGAATTTAAATTAGAAGCCGCTCAATTTGTAGTCGATAAAGGTTATGTCGTTCGAGAAGCAGCCGAAGCCATCGGAGTCGGTAAATCGACAATGGATAAATGGGTAAAGCAGTTACGCAAAGAACGTAATGGCGAAGCTATTAAGCTAATTCGATAACACCAGATCAAATAAAGATCATGGAATTAGAGCAAAAAATCCGACGTATTGAGGAGCAAAAAGAAATATTTAAAAAGGCTACAGCTCTCTTGATGTCGAACTTAATGAAAGGTTTGTGCTGATAAAACGATTTAAAGAGAACCATCATGTTACCACCTTATATCAAACATTTGATGTGCGCCGTAGCAGTTATAAATATTGGAATAAACGAGAAAAGAGTGTTTAACCCGAACATCTGAAAAACTGGGTTAGTGTCAAATCAATTCATGGGGAAAGCAAAGGTTCAGCCACTGCTAGAAGTATCGCAATGATAAACAGCCAGAGAGGTTAGCCACGGAACCATTGTCGAGTGACAGGCTTGATGAAAGCTCAGGACTTGAAGAGCTACCAGTTGGCCGAACCACCTGTATAAAAAGGCGACTAAAGAACATGTTGTGATACCGAACTTGTTGAATCGCCAGTTTGACGTAACAAGACCTAATGAAGTTTGGTATGGCGATATTACTTATATTTGGACAGGCAAGTACTGGGGTTATTTGGCACTGGCTCTAGATTTGTTTGCTAGAAAGCCGGTGGGGTGGGCAATATCGTTTTCACCTAACTCACAATTGATAGGCCAGGCATTATCGATAGCGTATAAAATACGAGGACAACCTGATAATTTAATGCTCCACTCTGATCAAGGCTGTCACTATACAAGCGTACATTATCCATAATTACTTTGACGTTATCAGATCAAGCAGAGTATGAGTCGACGTGGGAATTATTGGGGTAATACACCAATGGAACGATTTTTTAGAAGTTTAAAAAGTGAATGAGTGCCTGATACTGGATTTTATTCTTTTAATGAAGCAAAACAGACTGTTTGGAATTATATTATGGGCTATTACAGTCAGGTAAGACCGCACAGTCATAATGATGGGTTAGCACCAAACGATGCAGAGAAAAAGTTCTGGCTTGCCTCTAAAACTGTGGCCAAAATTACTTGATCACTACAAATGTCGTTCCTAACTGCTCTGACTCTACTTTGGCTTTACCAGCTATAGAATAAGTTTATCCGCCATACCTCATGATTTAAATGCTTTTAAGGCGGTATAGCCTTGCCCTAATATTAAGGCGACAGCCTCTTCTTTAAATGACGTACTGTACTTTTTTGGTTCACTTTTGGCTCGTTATGACACCTCTTGCTTTGAAACCTATTATCTCAAATTAAAAGTGTCCTGTTGTAGTAGACCAGATCACGTACCTTGAGTGTACAAAAATAGAATTTTATCATCCATAGAACTAAAACGATGTTAGTATTTTTTGACCTACCGAGGCTCAAAACTACCTGCTCGGTCATGTGAAGTCTTAAGTTCAAACTAGCCTTCTTCGATTTGTAAGCTCTTCCGGCTGGCGGGTGGTGCCGTTACAGTTATTCTTTTTATAATCAGGTTATTCATGCTTGGAAAAAGCAAGGTGGCCTTCCCGTTCAGCGTTTAGTGCTGCTTCAACGGTGATCTTCTCAGTATCTGTCGAAGCACACTCAGCTCTACTTCAAAGTTTATGTTTTTAGCCACAGTTTCTGCAATAGCTTGCAGCTCATCTACTACCTACTCTCTCCTTTATTCAAGGGTCATGATAGACAGTTTCACAATTTTATTTACGGCCTCTACTAGCACTGCTTCGGGAGAAGCCAGTTTAACCTGCTTAATTTCTTAAAAGCCTTATTTGATATAATCATATTATGTGAAATTTTCACTCCACATAATATGATTTCAACATGATTCTACTTCCATACTTATAGTATTAAAATCTATATTATCTCTATGAATGTCATTCTGCCTACAATCTGCCTTATTTGCTTTAAGAAGATTTTTCATAAGATCTATACCAACATCTTAAGAAGAATATGCCATCATCGAGGTAAATAAGAATGACTTAATCCAATTAATCAATGAGCATTTGAATGCCAATATTAACTTTTTTACTCAGCTTCAAATATAAAGCTCACGATTGAAAAGGTAATATTTTCAAACTTATAATTACTAAAGATGATGAGTTAGTAATTCCTTTCTCTATAGGGTCGTCTGAAGATCGGTAAAATTTTGATTTAACGATAATCCTTTTATCATCAATTGTTTTGCTACAAACCTGATCTATATAAACAGGACCAATTGCCTTATGCTTTCCCTGATCTGCTTCTGTTTCGTCTATACATTCCCACTGCGAACTACCATAACGTTTTTTTATGTTAGCTGACAAAAGATAGGCTTGTCTTTTGCTAAACGGAGAAGCATTTGGATCTGTATAAGCTTGCAGCCCTTGTATCACTCCCTCGTTATCTATCAAAACAGATAAATTAACTGGGTGTCCAGAAATTTTAGTACCGCTAAAACGTTCCCCTACCTCTGACCACTGATTATCTGAATGGTCATATTTTAACCAAACCTGATAGATATTATGAGCATCAATAGAACACTCTAAAAACTCGCTTAGACTCTTAAGTTTCTTAGGAACCTTAGCAGGGCCTCCACAAGTAAAGTCTTTATAACGTTTTGCTGGCAATTCACTAACATGCATACCCAAGGATATATCACGAAGCTCTTTTGTTCTCTCAACAACAACTGCATCAGTAATATCTTTAGCGTAACTTCCTATTGAGAATGATAGAAGAACTGAAAGAAGAGGAATAATTAATTTCATTTTACAAGTCTCCTCACTCTCTTAAACTGTCACATTGACGTGATTTTTCGCCCCAATAAGCAGTGCACTGCTCCAAGCTAGGTTCTCCAGATCCTTTAATAACATTCACTACATAGTCAACAACAGCATCTAACTGTCTCTCACTAAGTAGTTTTCTAGCCCTAGGCGGTTTATCTTCACCAAACTCTTCTCCTGTTGTTTCGTAACAACTTACATCATCACCTTTGTAAACACTTCGTCCATGGAAAGGCATACCACTTGAAGGTCTACCACAACGAACAACTAGTTTAATTAATTCTGCATTCAAGACAGTTGTTCGCAATGACAAGGCTGCACCACCATAACCACCGCCACCATCTCCATGCCATTTATGACATCCGACACAATTCGCTTGTTTATAAACTTTTTTACCTGCTGAGGTGAGTGCAGATTCTGTCTTCTTTTTTTCAACAATAACTCTAGCAAGAACATCTATCTTAAAAGAGGAGTCAGCACCTGTTACATCAGTAATCACTATAGACTCGTCATTGAAGATAGAAGGCATCACCTCCATGCCATCCTTTAGATTTTTTGCAATGATCTCATCGCCTTGTTTTAGAGAAAATCTTATTTTACTTTTATCTTCTGATTTCACATCCCAAACAAGTCTTATAGTTTCTTTGGGGTAAGTTATTGTAAATTTTTCACTACTTAATTGAGTTGATTCATTAACATCAACACTGATGATAAGTTTGTTTTCAAATTCAGGATTATTATGTGCGTGAAGTAAGGAAGGTATTAGTAACAAGGATATCGTTATTAACCTTATTACTGAAAAAGTATTAACAGTTATCTGTGACATATTGTATTTTCCGTTTTTTCGTTGTTCTTATTTCTTTTACAAATTCAATATAATCATATTTATATGTATGAACAAAGTTAGAGCATGTTGAATTTTTTATTACGTTATCTTAAGAAAGGAATCAGTTTTTTTCAAAAACCACCTTATAAAGAAATGCATAACCCTTTTCAAGGTTATGCATTCTATTATACTGCTAACTTACTACTTATAGAGCAAAAACATATAGCGAAGAACCTGGCTCAAGTTTTTCCAGTCCTTTTGTGCTATCAACAAACCATTTAGGCCAAGCTCCGCCCAAACCTACAAGGACAGCAACATATTGCTTGCCATCAACACTAAACGTCATTGGTGGTGCATTCAAACCGCCACCGACATTAAAGGTCCATAGCTCTTGTAATGTCTTACCATCCAATGCTGCTATAACGCCTTCTGGACGACTTGTAAAGACTAAATCACCACCTGTTGCAAGTGTTCCACCAAGGTTTGGATATTGCATAGCATATTTTGCAACAACTTTACCTGTATCTGGATCGACAGCCTTAACACTACCAACAATTGGCTCATGCTGGCTAGGACCACCACCTGTCCACCATTCTCTATGTTTATGAGTACCTTCGACCGTATCTTTAGCTGTCATTGTATTACAGCTTTCGATAACAGGGATATACCATAAGTGCAATTCAGGGTTATATGAAGTTGGTGGCCAGTTTTTACCACCCATATTACCTGGGCAAGAGATCCCTACCTTAGTCGCACGATTAGGTGCTGTGCCTTTTGCATAGAGTTGTACATCCGATTTAGGATCATAAGCTAAAGGTCGACCTGTTTTTGGATCAAGACCTGGAGTCCAAGTCATTTTAT
Source organism: uncultured Pseudomonadota bacterium (assembly GCA_913058255.1). Lineage (GTDB taxonomy): Bacteria > Pseudomonadota > Gammaproteobacteria > CAJXQU01 > CAJXQU01 > CAJXQU01. Next base: position 58,341 of record CAJXQU010000008.1, read on the forward strand.
CAACGAAGGCTTCGCCCCAAACAAATTCACCTGTTGCGCGGTCAAGTGCATATGCATAACCATTTCGATCAGCATGCAACATAACCTTACGCTTTTTACCTTTGTACATGATATCTACAAGCGTATTTTCGTTTACACCATCATAGTCGTACGGATCATTTGGAGTGTACTGATGGAACCACTTCAATTTACCAGTATCTGCATTCACAGCGACTGTACTGTTAGTGTAAAGATTGTCACCTGGTCGATATTCAGGATCCCAATCAGGTCCAGGATTACCAACGCCCCAAAGGATCAAGTTAGTATCAGGATCATAAGAACCTACAACCCAAGTTGAACCACCACCATTCTCCCATGCGTTATGGTCATCTTTCCAAGTTTCATGACCTTTTACACCTGGCTCGGCAATAGTTTTGAATCGCCAAACTTCTTTTTGAGTAGTCAGATCTGTTGCTGCCAACCAACCTCGAATACCATACTCAGCACCAGAAACACCTGTTATAGCCATATTTTTAACAATCAGTGGTGCTGCTGTAATAGTTTCAGACACAGCTGGATCAGCTACTTGTCTTTCCCATACCTTCTCACCAGTTGTTTTGTTAGTAGCTATCAAACGTCCATCAAGAGTATGGGAAATGACCTGGTCACCCCATAAAGCAATACCACGGTTATTAACACCGCAACAAGCTGTTGCTCCAGCCCAGTCTTTATCAACTTCTGGATCCATTTTCCACAATAAATCACCACCAGTCGGTGTAACTTTCAGAGCGTAGACTGCTCCCCAACCATCAGTAACATACATCATTCCATCTTCAACGATTGGAGTACCTTGTAGGCCACCATGAGGCCAAATACCACCACCTTCGACGCCACCTAGTTGAAATGTCCAAGCAACATTAAGGTCTTTAACATTTTTCTTATTGATATTAGTCAATGGAGAAAATCTTTGTCCATCCAATGTTCTGTGATGAGACAACCAGTTTTGCGATTCACTATTTTTAAGCACTCTTTCCATAGTTACTTCAGCAGCTTGGCTTCCCGCACTTAACACCAATGCTGTAACAACAGTACAAGTTATTCTTTTTACATTAGACATTTTTTATGCCCCCTTGATTCGGGTTAATTAATTTATTATTTTGCATTGAATTTTTAATCACTAAAATTATTAAAGTCATATTTTATTAATTTAAAACTCCATAAACATTGTGCAATTAATACGCCAAACATAATTAAGATACTTACATACCCTATAACCATTCATTAACCCACCATTCATTAATGCAAACAACCTTTTGTTTTAATAGCTATTAATAGACCGGATACAGCCTCTATATTAATGATAAACAAAACACCTAGTTCATTAAACTATGAGTTAAAGGGAATTAAATAATGTATAGATTAAACAAACATGTGTCGCATTGATTTATCTTCTGCGACAAATGAATTAATAGAGTATGTTAATTTACTATTAATCATAAGTTATCGTTATTTTGGGAAACAATAGAACTCGTTATGTAATGGGTAGGTGAGCACCAACATTTGCTATTCACACTACCTTTTGCTTAAAGGAAAGGATTGTATGAAAAAACAACATGCATTCTATAAATTTGTATAATTATATAAATTTAAATAGCAGTCTAGAAATAAAATATTAATGATGATTTTTGAGCATATTATATTCTAAGAATAAGCGTTACATTTACAAAGTAATTATAGATACCAGAGTGAGTGACTTACAGGTTGTTGCCACTAACAGCAATTACAGTATCTTTGATGCTTAGTTGTTTTTCCAATACCAGGGTTAAAAGTATTTGTAGGATCTAACTTTTGGTAAAAATCTTTAAGCTCATTGGCAGCTTCATAAATATGCCCAACATTATGCTCGGCAGGATATTTAGCACCCTTATCATCAAACAGCTCCAACAATTGTTGTTTAACTTCTTGCACACTCTCACCTTTTTTAACGAGATAATCCTGATGAAAAACATGACAGAAAAAATGTCCGTAATAAATAGGGCTAAATATCTTTGCCCGCAAGCTTTCGGGCAACTCTTCAACCCAATTAGTTTCATTCCTTTTTAGAGCAACATCTAGCGCCAGTATATCTTCAACTTTATCTTCATGCATTTGGTAATAACGGATCGCTGCGCCAGCAACAGCAAAACGGTGCAACATAGCTTTTTCTTCTTCTTCTTTAGTACAGACAATATAGTGTCCAGAATTATTTTGGATGTCCTCGTTTGCATAAAACTTAGTTAAATACTGTGTTAATTCTTCGATACCATCATCACTCATTTTTATGATTAAGTGGTGAGCATACAATTTTTCCATCTCTAATATTCGTTGAGGCAAATGCTCTGGGAAAAGCGAACTAAGCCATTGCATGACTTTATCTGGAAAATCTTTAGGCATAAATGGCAGACGATTAAGTAATGTATTTAAACGACCCCTAATCGCAAATAACTGCGGCATTCTGCGTGTACCCATAATGTTAATCGCTAAAAAAGTATCTTTACCATAAACTCGGGCTAAATTAAAAGCATCCCGATGAATGTACTCGCCTAAAACGGGCAAGTTTTTAAAGTTCTTAAGAACATGTCGTCTTATTTGGTTTAATTGGTTGGAGTCTTTTGTCCCTATATAAAAAGTTTTACTTTTTTCAACACTTTTGAAAGTATCCAATCTAACAGCAAATACCGCCAACTTCCCTGCACAACCACTGCTCTCGAATAAACGCCTCGGATCTGCATTAAAACGTGCAGGAGAATCAGCATCAACATCTTTAACTCGTTTTTTATATTCAATGTCAGAAGCCATTGCATTATCATTCCAAACAACATCTGATAATGAAAAATTCTCATCCTGTAAATTGCTTAATATCTCTTCAGGCGTGTCTCCTAAAGAAATCCCCAAGTGATTAATTAGCTCTAAGTGGCCATGTTCATTAACTTGAGCATATAAAGCTAACTCAGTATATGCAGGACCACGTTGAATAAGTGCACCCCCTGAATTATTAGCAACCCCTCCTATAACCGAGGCACCAATACACGACGAACCGATGACAGAATGAGGCTCACGTTGTAATGGTTTTAAAGCATTCTCGATTTGATATAACGTTGTGCCTGGAAAACTAATAAGTTGACGACCTTTCTTTTTTTCCTCAATTGTTTCTGTTTCCGCACCCAGTAATATCATCTGATCCATTTTACGAGTATTGATAACTATGACAGGTCGCTCATAATCATAACCACTAGGGGTGGATCCTTCCGTTAGCCCTGTGTTAGCGGCTTGCATGATAATGATCGTTCGAGCTTCAACACAAACTTGTAATACACGCCAAAATTTCAGCAAATCATCAGGAAAAACAACCGCCGCAGCATCACCCTCTCCAGATCTAAACCCTGTTCTATAATGCTTTGTTTGTTCTAATGAAATAAGGATATTCCTTTTTCCAACAATATCCTCGAGAGTTAAAATAAATCCTGTATTTTCCATTTTTAAATTTTCAACCAATTATTTTCTATAAAACAACTCATGAACATTATATTCGCATAAAATACAAAACATGCATACAGATCATTCATAAACACATTGATTTTTTATAGTTAAAGCTAACCTGCCACGCTTTACCATGATTTTTAAAAAAACCTTACAAAACCATTACGATAAAATTTATAGATTTTTAAACACACTATTTGCATAAACTCAAAAGTTAACAATATGATTTTCATGGAGACTTTATTAAAACGGCTTATCATGTGAGCGCTAACAATTCATTGAAATCATTAAATTGGCGAATTCTCATTTATGCGACATTTTCATGAAACATTTGCACCTATAACGACACAGAAATTAAAGCTACAAATTATTTATATTTTTACCAATAGCTAAACATTTCTAGATCTAAATACAATATTAATAATAACAAGCTCAACAAGTTATTTACTTAAGTAAATGTAATTAAACATTAATATATTTGTATCTCAAATAACGTTCTGAATTCCTTGGCATATTATTTGCTCCATTTGGGTTTAATAATGCACAAGCTATAATAATTAAACATACTAATAAAAACATATCTCAAAGGAGTAGCTAAATTATGAATGCAAACCTAAAAGAATCTATAAGCGAAAATGCTGTTACACAGTTTCTTGGTCAAGAAACTGTACCTATGTTTATCGGAGGCCAATTCGTATCCCCTGAAGGATGTAAGACGATCGATGTGGTTAACCCTTCAAATGCAGAAAAACTTACTCAAATCTTCGCCGGAAATGCAACACAAGTCGATCAAGCATGCAAAGCAGCAGATAAGGCTTTTAAAACTTCTAACTGGGCGACAATGCCCGTAGAACAAAGATCTGCTCTGCTCATGAAACTTGCCGATCTAATTGAGGAGAATGCAGAAACACTTGGGGCACTAGAATCTCTCGATGTAGGAAAACCTTTAGCTGGCGCTATTGAAGGGGAAATTCCTTTCTCAGCAGGTGCGTTTCGTTATTTTGCACAAGTAGCTCTTGATTACGATAAGTATAGTGATCCTTTGGATGTTGATGGCATGGATTCACATTATGTTCGTGTTCCCTACGGTGTATGTGGGTTTATCTTTCCATGGAACTTTCCATTTTTATTATTAGCGTGGGGTACTTCCGCTGCGTTAGCTGCTGGAAATACCGTCGTGGTGAAACCAGCCGAACTAACCTCTTTAAGTACTTTATATCTTTGTAAGCTGGTTAAAGAAGCAGGTATCCCTGACGGTGTATTTAACGTGGTCACTGGATATGGCGTTGACAGCGGTATGCCTATTGCTGAACATCCATTGGTTCGAAAAATGGCTTTCACTGGCTCCCCAGAAGTTGGGCGTATGATTGCTGAGACCTGTGGTCGAAACTTACTCCCTCTTAAATTAGAATTAGGTGGTAAAGGCGCTGCGGTCATTTTTGATGATGTCGATGTTAAAGAAACAGCTAAAAGTCTTGCAGAAATAATTACATCAAATACAGGTCAAGTTTGTTGTACTGCTAGTCGGTGGCTAGTTCATGAAAACATTTATGAAGAGTTCTCGTCCGAAGTGAGCAAAGCTCTGGGTAAAACAGTAATCGGCAACAGTCATGGCGATAGTACTCAGATGGGGCCTGTTGTAAGTGAAGTTCAACGTCAACGTATCTTAGGTTATCAACAGAAAGGGCTGGACCAAAATGCCGAACTAGTTGTAGAAGGAAAAGCTCTTTCTCCAGAAGGTTCTGAAGATGGATTTTATCTAACTCCATCACTACTCAAAGGTGATTCTGATAATATCTGCTTCAAGGAAGAAATTTTTGGTCCATCCGCATTCCTCGTATCATTTAATGATGAAGATTCTGCGATAGATATAGTGAACAGCTCTAGCTACGGTTTAGCCAATAGCGTATGGACTAAGGATTTAGATCGTGCGAAAAGAGTTGCTGAGAAAATGGTTGTAGGTAATGCTTGGATAAATGCCCACAATGTTTTTGCATACGGCTTGCCTTATGGTGGTGTTAACCTCAGCGGAATGGGTGGAGGAGTGAATAGTCTTGAGACTTTTGAAGATTACCTCCGTGGGCAAACAGTCGCACGCCCTTTAACTTAAGATCATTACTGACATTTCGTAACGTGTATTGCGGCTACTGTTTATTAAAGTAGCCGCAATATAAGTAGAGTAGCTAGCTCTACTACTAAGTTAAAATTTACTCCTAATGGTTCGACTCAGCATAAAGCTCTTAATTCATTTCCAATTATTTTGGACATCTTCTTACTTAACTTATAGAGTGTATAAATGAACTATTTAAAATTATTTCTCACATTTTACTTCTCAGTATTCACTCTAGTCTGCCATGGTGAAATTGCTTCAGATACTTCACAACAGAGTCCTTTGGAAGAGAACTCTTTAGAAGATTATTGGGAGAATAATATAAAGAATATTTATTTTTCTGGAAAAGATATTATTGTTGATTCAAATCAGGACATAATAAAGTTAGAAGCTCCATATAGAGCAGAAGATCCTGCCATAGTACCAATTTCAATCCAAACCATGGTAGCCACCAATGAAAGTTTTGACATCATTAAAATTCATGTTTTTATTGACAAAAACCCTTCTCCATTAGTCGGTGTTTTTAAATTTTCAGAACTCAAAAGTAAAGCAGACCTTTCAATGAGAGTTAGGGTGAATGAGTTTACCTATATTCGTGCTATCGCAGAAACAAGTGATGGGAAGTTCTATATGACGAAGAAATTTGTAAAGGCAAGTGGAGGTTGTTCCGCCCCTCCCCCTCCTTCTGCCGCCAATGCTAAGTTATTAGGTAAAATGCGGACTAGAATTATGGGAAGACTTGCATTGTCAAAACCAAATTTAGTTCAATTCAAAATCAAACATCCAAACTATTCAGGTTTAGAAATGGTCGCCCCAGGAAGTGAAAAAACAAAACAAAATTTCATAAAGAATATAAAAGTTAGCCTAAACGATAAAACTGTCTTAGATGCAGATTTGACATTCTCTATAAGCACAGACCCAAGTTTTAGATTTTATATAACTCCTGAAAAAGAAGGAACTCTAGAAATTGAGGCTACGGACACAGCTAACAATATCTTCACTCATAGCCATGTTGTTGATCATAATAATGTTTCTATAGCCATTCCATTAAATTAAGTTCTTACCTTGAACTTTGATTACGTTATTTACGCGTATTTGCTTAAAAATACCGTAACCTACTATTGTGTAGCGGAATGTCAGTAAAGATTCAATATCCTTCTAGTACTAGTAAGGTATTGTACCTATAATAGTTCGACCCCTACCCTCATACTGCATGAATATTGCGACAATTGTTTACTAGCAACTGTCTAATACACACACATTGTCTTAAAACCTTTAGTTTCACCTCAACGCATACTGATATATTTTTATTAAATACATATATTTTTCAAAAGCTTAGTCAATTTACCCTTTCTTGGTAAGTAACTTTAACAAACTTGTCATATTCATATTCTCTGGCAAAAACATTACTAACCATGTTAGTTTCTAGTTATATTAACTACTAAAAGGCTATAAAGTATGCCCTTGAACCATAATAATACTCTGATTTGATGTTGCATAAATTAGCTATTATCGACTTATCTGCTAATATCTAACCTTAATATACTTGGATCTACACTAGCTCTCGGCGATAGAAAAATAGAAAGTTCAGTCATAGCTCAACATTTTCGGTATTAGCAAAAACAACATGCATATCTTATATTACATTAGAGAAAAGGATTATAAGCTACCTATTTTAGTTATTAGTTTAGGTAAAAGTAACTTCTACTTAACTCTGAAAACAATAACTTTATTGTCCAACAGAGTTACTATAAAAAAACTAATCAACACTCTTACCTTTTCACATTTAGGTATGACAAAACAATTTTCTTAATCGTTTGATAAAATAATTATCAATAATTTAGATATACAATGAAGTAAACAAACATATATCCAATAAATATACTGTTTTAATAAAATGACATATACGACAAAAAAAAATCTACATGTTGATAAAATCCATAGTACGGTTTCATGCATGGTTGATGCATCAAACATAGAGTCCATGGTTGAGCGTTCATGGCACCGATGCATTGACGACTATGGACTTTCACCATCTAGTACCCCCTTACCTCATGTACTTGAAAAAATTGAACTCCGTGAATGTGAAGAACATTTTTCTAAGGCAAGAGAAATCTCTCAAAACAGTGTAAATAAGCTTTATGAGTTTATCGCAGATATAGGCTACACCATATTACTCACTGATAATAATGGCATAACACTCGACTGCCGTTATAACCTTGATCACGAAAACACATTAAAAAAACTTGGCCTATATCACGGCACAAATTGGTCTGAAAATATCTCAGGAACAAATGGTATCGGAACTTGTTTGGTTGAAAAATCTCCTGTTTTAATTCGTACTGGAGAACATTTCTTTCATGAGATGTTCAATGCTACATGTACAGTTTCCCCAATTTTTGACAGTAAAGGAAAAATAATGGCGGCTCTTAATGCCACAACCCTTCTGCCAGAAACAGCCAATCAAAATAAACTTATTTCACGTCTTGTTGAACAACATGCGATGCAAATCGAAATTTTGAATTTCATCCAAGATTTCAGCGATCATTGGATATTAAAATTTTCTACCGGTAATGATCTTACGAATATTATAAAAACAGGTATTCTGGCTGTTAATCAAGATGGCGTTATCGTGGCCGGCAATAGAAACTCCTACAACCTTCTCTATAAAAAGAACAGAGCCGACTTAAATAATAAGTATGTCCATGATATATTTAAATCGAACTTTTCAGCAATGATTGATAACCACAATAAAAACATACCACTAAGGCATCAACTTACTACATTAGAGCACCAAGATACCTTTTTCTTTGAGCTTAGAGCACCTTCTCTTTCTCAAAAAAATAGCTCCTCACCTTCAAAGCAAAAAAGCAATTCAAAAGTAAAACAACCTCATTGTAAAGAACACCCGCATTTATCTGATTTAGCTGGAAATGATATTCACATGCAAATCATAGGAGAGAAGATAAAGAAAGTTATTAACTTAGATTTAAATATTTTACTTATTGGTGAGACAGGATCTGGCAAAGAAGCACTCGCTAAAGCAATACATCATGCAAGTGAGCGGCAAGATCAACCCTTCATTGCTATTAATTGTGCAGCAATACCTGAATCATTAATAGAAAGTGAATTGTTTGGTTATTCTAGCGGTACTTTTACAGGTGGTCTCAAAAATGGTATGAAGGGCAAGGTTCTTCAAGCTAATGGTGGAACCCTATTTTTGGATGAAATTGGCGATATGCCATTACACCTACAAACACGTCTCTTACGTGTACTCTCTGAAATGGAAGTCATCCCACTTGGTGAAACAACGCCAACTTATTTAGATATACAGCTTATTTCAGCAACCAACAAAAGTATCACCGAAATGGTTAAAAATAATACTTTCCGTAAAGATCTATACTATCGACTTAACGGTATCACCTTAGAGATACCATCATTAAGAAATCGAACAGACAAACGAGAGTTAATTGTAAATATATTTAATGAATATTCATCATTAAAATCGACCTTATTATCGGAAAGCTCGCTAGACATATTAGAACATTATCAATGGCCTGGAAATATTAGACAATTAATTAACGTTGCAAAGTACTCTGCTGCAATGTGCACATCAGGTGAAATACAAGATGAGCATCTTCCTAAAGAAATACGCTCTAACAAATCAAAAAATATTAAAGAAAACTTACAACATTCAGAGTATGAAATTCTTATAAACTGTCTGAAAATCAATAAGTGGAATATTACAAAAGTATCCAAACAACTGGGGATCTGCAGAGCGACTGTGTATAGAAAAATTAATAAATATAAAATAATTTTTCCAAATGATGAATAGAGGAAATAACACTTGAACGTAGGGTTTCTGGGATTTAAATAGAAGTTAAAAACAGGCATGAAAGAACTTGAGAACCTTCTTCTTTTTTTATTTCCAGCCAAGATTTTTTCGTTTTTTTTATCTAAAAAATTACTTTTTCAAAAATAAACCAGTAGTCGTTTCATCAATCATCTTAGCCGCAATACTTGATTTTTCTGGTAAAATCGGGGCAGCATGTACCAACAAAACCAATACATTCAACATCCGCACCTTAACACAACTCCCGTAATCAACTCTCTCTCATTTGTACCCATAATACCTACCCCATGCCGCAGAGTAATTTCGTCAATCCTCCACACCACTGACCTTTCTCCACTTTTAGTGCCCAGAAGTTTATCTGTTTGAAGCGTATACTGAAAATAAACAATTCCCCTACGTTAATGGGAGTAAACTATGATAGTTCTACAAATAAAAGCCTAGATAAACGATAAGCTTAATTTATCTCTGTGTATTACTAAGGGCTAATTTAAATAAAATTTTCATGATGAAAACTTGAAGTCTTTATTAAACAATCGATGAGGTCTTATTCGCTATTTAGCAATCGTTAACTAAAGGAATATTTTAAAGAATTAAAAAGGATCGGCCTTATAAATATTGAGAATAATATCAAAAAGATAATACAAAGGCCGATCAATAGGGATATTTTTTAAATAAATATCAGTAAAATATTAATCATTTCAATTTCCAGATCACTTATTATCCATACATCGTTCACCTTTTCTTGTGCGCATATTTTCATGCATCGCACGCATTTCTTTCATTTTTTCCATTTGCTCTTTTGTCAGAACTGCCTGTAACTTAATTTGAGTATCCTCATGTAAGGCACGTCGTTTTGTATGTTGTTCTTCCATAATGGTTGTAACCTGCTCTACTTGAGTGGAGTTCAACTGTAATTTTTCTGTCATCCGTTCAATCATATTTCCAATATGGCCACGTTGTGCAAAAGTCACGGCTGAAGTTGTAATCAATGCCGCGCTACCTAGAACTATAAATAATTTACGCATTTTAATTCTCCTAATCTAATTGACTGTTGTTGTAGCTGTTAGTTAATGTTTACGCTAGACAGTTTGCAACTAACTTATGTAGAGAGTTTCAAGAGAATGTGAAGAAACTATGAATATTATGTTCCGTTACTCAGTATATATTGAGAGCATGTTATAAAGTAGACTATGAAAATTCGCATCTGGCATAAACTCGCGCTTGTTTTACTGTTAACCACCACTTTAGTCATATCGATCGCTTTTGTTCTTGCACAGTTGAGCTTTCGACAGGACTTTAGTGGCTATATAAAAGGGCAACAAGAAAGACAAGTACAACTTCTGAGCGAACGGCTGGTCGAAAATTACGAACAAGCAGGCAGCTGGAGTTTTTTACGTAAAAATCCACGCCTGTTTCGATTAATCATTCGAGAATCATTTAGAAATGAACAGGCTACTTTTACAGCACCCCCAGTAAGACATGAAAAACCTGTTCCTCCTTTTGATCCACCACCGCGGTTTCGACCACGCCATGCTTCACGGATGGCGATATTAGATCAAGATAAAAACAATGTATTAGGCTCTTTAGAATCTGGCCCATCAATTGAAGACTTTCCTATCAAATCTATGAGTAAAACGATTGGCTATATACGGATACGCTCCATTTCGAACTTAACCAATAAACTCGATGAACGTTTTATAAAAAGTCAATTTCATTCATATCTAGGAATTGGTGTTATTGCCTTTTTCTTATCACTAATCGCAGCCTGGCTACTTTCAAACTACTTCCGTCGACGTTTTGTTGAATTAACTAAGATTGCAAATGATCTAACGGCCGGCCAGTTTGAACAAAGAATTAATATAACGCATAACGATGAACTAGCAGACTTGGGGCGTAACTTTAATGTGCTTGCCGATACGCTTGAGAAAAATCGTTATTCTCAGAAACAATGGATTGCCGATATTTCACATGAGCTTCGTACTCCTTTGGCTATCCTATGTGGTGAAATTGAAGCATTACAAGATGGTATTCGTCCTCTTGATAAAGCCGCAATTAAATCACTCTCAGGTGAAGCATCCCATTTGAACTATCTTGTCAATGATCTCTACCAACTCTCTCTATCAGATTTAGGCAAGTTAGGTTATAAAAAATCTGTTATCGATCTAACTGAAATTCTAGATCGTGTGATTGCTCAGTATCATTCCAGGCTATTAGAGCATGATTTAAACCTTGAGAATCGGATAGAACAATTTAAACCCATATCTATTTTCGGTGATGAACAACGCTTTATGCAATTGTTTTCTAACTTGATAGACAATGCGATTAAATATACCAATCAAGGTGGCTTAATTATTATCGATTTAGAACAAACAGATCACAATATTCTTCTCACTTTTGAAGACTCTACCCCAGGCCTCTCCACTGAAAACTTATCCAAGATGTTTAATCGTCTCTATCGAGCAGAACCATCTCGCAATCGAAACACTGGAGGTGCTGGACTTGGCCTAGCTATAGCATCTGCCATTATCGAGGCTCACGGTGGAAAGATTAGCGCCTCAGACTCGATGCTAGGAGGTATCAAGCTTTCTATACAACTGCCTCTCTATACTCATCCCTAACAACGAGAAGAGGACATAATGACAACTAAACAACACGCTCTCATCATTGAAGATGAACCAAAAATAGCGCATATTTTGATCGACTATTTACAAGCTAATCATTATAAAACGACATGGCTTAATAATGGTTTGGACGTTATAAAATGGTTAGACGAAAACTCAACAGATATTATCTTGCTAGATCTCATGCTGCCGGGTAAGGATGGCATAGAAATCTGCCAAGAAGTACGAGAGTTTTCCCAAGTTCCTATCATGATGATAACCGCAAGGGTTGAAGAAATTGATCGCATTCTTGGTATGGAAATTGGTGCTGATGATTATATGTGTAAACCATTCAGCCCACGAGAAGTCATCACGCGTGTAAAAGCACTACTTCGCCGAGCGAATTTTTCCGCACAAACATCCTCACTTCAATCAAAATTAAGCTTAAATACTGAAAAGTTTGAGGCAAAGTTTCATGATCAACTGCTCGAACTAACTCCCGTAGAATTTCGCCTGCTCGATGTTCTATCAGCAAAGCCCGGCTTTGTCTTTTCTCGTCAAAGGTTGATGGATCATGTCTATGATGACCACCGTGTGGTCAGTGATCGAACCATGGATACACATATAAAAAATCTTCGCAAAAAACTCCAGAGTGTCAGAGGAGATGCAGAAATGATACGTTCAATATATGGCATCGGTTATAAATTTGATGACAGCAACTTAATCTAATCTCATAAAACTATCACTTTTTTACTTCAAAAATCCACACAAACAACTCTCAGTACGCTATAGATTAAGGCAAAGATGCCTTTGACTAAAGTAATTATAATCTTTACCGACATATACTCTGTCAACGTAACAATTTTATGTCTATAGGCGGACCTATAAGAATAGATTAACTGTGACCACTAAAATTTATATGTGTATTTTAACGAACTTACCTTTGGGAGGGTGAGTGCTATTTGGAAAAAACTATGAGCTTTTTTAATCAGAAAAAAAGGAAATCTAGTGCAGTATGCACCATTAGTACAAATTCTAGTCTATTACAGACAGATCTTGGTAATGTAAGTATCAATCCATCTTTCGTAGTGGCATTCACTTCACCCCATGTAGATTTGGATACCGTTGCAAACCAAATTAAATCTCGATTTACAAATATTCCCATGTTGATATGTACAACAGCCGGTGAACTTTGTTCAGAAGATAAAAATTCATCTATGTACAAAACAACACCACTCGGTTGGGATAATATTGTTTTGCAATGTTTTGATGAATCGTTAATAGCAAAAGCGAGCATTGTTTCAGTACCTCTTGATTGTGAAGACTTACGTAGTGGAGACAATATCAAGCCCCTAGAATCACGTATCAGTGGATTATCAAAAAGAATAAAACAAATTAATCCCGGGCTAGAAATCGATCATAAAGATACACTCGCTTATATATTAATGGATGGTCTATCTAGTTCAGAGTCATTCTTTATGGAAGCTCTCTATGACTCAGGAGCACTACCTTGCTTGTTTGTTGGAGGCTCTTCTGGTGGGTTATTCGATTTTCAATTTAGCTATATCCATGATGGAAATAAACGTTTAGAAAACCATGCTGTTATCGCATTCTTAAAAATGGCAAAAGATACGCGGTTTGGTATTTTCAAAACCCAAAATTTCATCCCTACAGACACACATTTCAAAATTTCAAGTGCCTCTGTAGAAAAACGACAAATAAATCAAGTCATAGACAAACATGGGAACGTAACTTCATTTATAGGAGCGTTATGTGAATATTTTAAATGTGCTCCAAATGACTTGGATCAAAGTTTAGCAGATTACTCATTTGCAATTTGGGTAAAAGATCAACTTTATGTACGTTCAATTGCAAGTATCGATATAAAATCTGATCTCATTAATTTTTCTTGTGATATCGGCTCAGGTGAAGAACTTGTTTTAGTTAAACGTACCGGTTTAGTCGAAACTACACAAAATGATTTCCGTAAATTCTCACTAGGAAAACCTAGCGAGCCCATTGCAGGTATTCTTAACGATTGTGTATTAAGACGGTTATGCAATGATTCAGAACTACCTAAAATGGATGGTATCTTTGGTGATACCCCCTTGATTGGCTTCTCAACCTTTGGAGAAATTCTCGGTTTAAACCTTAACCAAACTCTCAGTGCTATCTTTTTCTACAAGGTAGAAAAAGGTCAACAATTTAGTGATGAATATGTCGATAACTTTGTAGCACATTATGGTGAGTTCAAAGCGTTCTTTTTGCGACGACAAACTGCAAAACTAACGGGCCTATCAAATGTCATTATTAAACAAATTGGAGATTATCGCTCAGGAATTTATCAAAATAAACTAGAAGTCAGTTACCAAGATCCAAGCATGCTCAAGCTTGTTGAGGATTTAAATCAACTCGGAGATGTCCTACAAGAGTCTCAAAATCTACGTGACTCAACTTCACAACACTTACAGTCAGCATCTAGTGACCTATATGCATCGATGGAACAGCTAACAGATCAGTTATCTTCGCAAGGCAGCGTAATCAACGATGCAGGTGAAACCGTAAGCTACTTAGCTGACCAAGCACAGAAAACAGCGACAGGTGCTTCAACGCTTGCCCAGACAGGTAACCAGATCCAAAACGTTGTTGAGGTTATTCAACAAATAGCGGATCAAACTAACCTGCTGGCACTAAATGCGGCTATCGAAGCTGCGCGCGCAGGTGAAGCAGGTCGAGGCTTCTCTGTAGTTGCTGATGAAGTTAGAACTCTCGCAGAAAAATCACGTGATAGCGCAGGAACAATTGGTTCTGAAATATCATCACTCGCTGGTGAGATTATTCAATTCTCAAAACAAATCGAGCAACAATCGTCTGAAGTTTCAAATTTAAGTTCAATCCTTGATAACATCACTGATTATATGAATAAAACTGCAGATACTGCAAAAAATACAACACAGATTGCAGATCAACTAAGTAATATTGTTGAAGAAAGTAAAAAAACTGGTTAGCAACATCGACTAGCTACTTCTCTGCTGAAGACTGCTTAGAATTAGAAGGAATTAGGGTCGCGCTCTGAGCGAGCCTTATGGTAAGGCAAACATTTTGTTTGTCAAAAAAATGGAGATTGAAAAATGATATGGAGAATGACACAGCTTAGGAGCGTAGGTGACGAGACAACGATGTCAGGTCATATAGAAGAAACACAAGAGAAGATAGAAGGTAATTCAAACACTTCTAATTTCATGAATAAAATCGCAGATCCTGCACAAAACACGCCACAGATTGTAGAGCAACTAAACAGTGTTTTTGAAGAAAGTACAGAACCTGCTTGATAACATCGACAACCGACTTCTACGTTCCAAAGCGTAGAAGTCGTTCTTTACCCCACTGAGGATTTATTATTTCAGGTGATATAAGTACTTATATTTTTCTCAAATACTCTTCACTTCAAATACTTGTTCAGATCTATAAATCAAGCTTATTCTACTGCACTAAAAAAGGCTTCGACGCCTATAACTTAAATAATGAGGAACAGGATACGCAAAATACAAGGTCAGATACTGTCTTACAAGATCAAGCAAAATTCTCATCAAATGATATTCCGTTTTTCAATACGCCATAAATAATATGTACCAGTTTTCTCGTCGCTACATCCACAATTGTCATCTTGGATTTTCCCACTGCCGTTAATCGTTTCTTCAGTTCAATGATTAACGGGTTGTATCGTAGTCCAACCAATGCAGGCATAAAAAAGGCTTTTCTCAATGAGGAACGTCTCATTTTTGACATCGTCGCACGGAATCGTAATGAGGTGCCAGTGGCTTCTATACAAACATGAGCGGTCGTTGCATCATGATGTTCCAACCACTCAAACAGAGCGGTAAATCCTTTTTTTGGATTGTTGATAAACTTTTTATGCTTGAGTTTTGTGTCTTTCAGTAAGGCTACGTCATATTTTAGTTTGGAGATGTCGATCCCCAGTGTGAGTTGGTCAATCATATTTACTTTCGCTTAGCTCGTGATGCAGGTTCTCCTTAACAAGGACCTGAAATACCGTTCAGCGTGTTAAACAAAATCGGGGGGGATAACTACCCAGACTGGCAAAGTAGCTTTAGGTGGAAGTTATCTAAAGCCGTCGTAGCTGTGCTAATTCAGCGTGGAATAGTGACGACACTCCCAGTTGAATATATTGACATAGGCCTCGTCTATCCAAAAACACCAAATACTTCTGATGAAGGTATGGCACTGAATCGTCTTGTTGAGTTGGTTTTACAGTAAACGAAAGCTATCTATTACTTAGAGCTTCTAGAAACATAGAAGTAACATACCTATGCTAAAGATTAGCCTGCTCTTATGTATAAACTTCATTCTAATGTTTCAGTGAAGAATCATATTTAGAAGCATACTTTTAGGCTCCTGTGTCTACTCTTCACGCCACATTTCTAATTTTATATCATCATAAGAAACCTCTCCTTCGTAGAAATTAATATGAGGATCACCAAAAAAGAAATAATCTGGCCAAATTTTATCACCTGATTCAGAATCAATCTTGCAGTTTGGGTTTTTATGATCAAATGCTCGGTTATAGTGCCAGACACATTGCTGATTAAGGTCAATCTCAGCAGTGTATTTTTTCTCTCCTCCATACTTAAAGTGACCACTGATCTGAACCGTCACCTGGTTCTTATTTCGTTCAATCACAAGCTCGTACCATTGATCGGTTAAATAAGAATCTACCGCTTTTATCTGCCCTGAACGCTGCCATTGCGAATGGCTAAAACTAATAAATGGCTTACCATTTAGAGGATCCGTCTCCCCATTTCCATTTAAAGCGAATAACATGATCGGGTGTTTGCCGCTATCGATAAATTCAGTCCCATTCCAAACCTGAGACCAGGCCGGAAAGTGGTTATCAGAATCAATTACGATCTTTCGATGATGATGTAACCAAATATTATTATGCGGTCGTGGCACCGTGTCGGTTATAGCCAACCAGTAGAATCCATTTTCACTGGTTGAACTCTGATCTAGCCACGGATTTGCTCTTTCATCGCCATCGTAACCATTAAGTTTTTCTCCACTACCAAAATTCGGAAAACCAACTTTTAAACTAACCCGATATCGTCCTTGCAGCTGTTCACTCGATCGAATTAGAGTCGCATCGGTATGGTTTGGTGAGCTCAGTTTTAATACTTTATTATTCTTATTCACAGGATCGAGCTGTATGGAAAGCAAAGCACTTTGATCAGTGTTTCTATTTAGCGTATATGACTCTGCAGTCAGCCAACCGGTATGACTTAAACTCGTTTGACCGAAATGTGTAGTTAAGCGATAAGCTTGGGGTGGCTTAATCAACCTTTCAGAAAAGTAACGTCCATTCTCAGAAAATTTATCATCATCAGGAAAATCATCTTTTTGCCATTTTTCGGTATGAATAACTTTGATATTTTCAAAGTCTTCTTGATAAATTAATTTCCAATCTGCAGATGAAGTCTGGTTATGGAAAATAAAAATGAAGGATAAAAGAAAAGATTTTTTCTTTACTTTAAAATAGAGCATTCGTTGCTTTGAATGCAAAACTGCCTTGAGTTCAGTCAGCCACAAAAGAGATTAGTCGCAACCGTTATGTAAATACTGCGAAACAAATGCCAAGCAATGCACTTGGCATTATACCGAGTAGTAAAACAGTAATACCGTTTAGACTCAATGTAAATTTCAAGTCAGCTGAAGCAGTCACAGTGACCGACTCATCAACAGAATCGAAATACATTAAACGGATTATGCGTAAATAATAAAAAGCACCAATAATCGCAAAGAACACCGCCACCGCAGCAAGCCATACATGCCCTACAGCAACAACTTCTTTCAAGACAAACCACTTACTCCAGAATCCTACAAATGGAGGAACACCTGCCATAGAGAACATTAGAATCAACATGATTAGCGCAAACCAAGGGCTTCGTTGACTTAGTCCTTTCAGATCATCAAGCTGATCGGCTTCGTGACCGTTTCTACTATTTAAGATCACAATTCCAAAAGCACCAGCAGTCATAATAGTGTAGGTAATTGTATAAAATAGCGACGCTGCATAACCACTGCTTGTTCCTGCGATCAAGCCTAATAGCATGTAACCCATATGCGCGATTGTGGAGTACGCCAACATACGTTTTATATTGGTTTGAGAGAGAGCAATAACATTACCGACAGCGATGGATAACACGGCAAGAATAGTCAGCATTTGCTGCCAATCCATACCCAAGCCACCAAGTCCATCGACTAGCAATCGATATGCCAGCGCGAATCCCGCTAACTTTGGAGCCGTCCCTAAGAACATCGTGATAGCGGTTGGAGCTCCTTGATATACATCTGGTGCCCACATATGAAACGGTGCCACACCAAGTTTGAAAGCAATACCCGCGACAATAAAAACTAAACCAAATGTTAGCAACATCTTATCGTTTTGCGCACTCGCAACCGCCGCGCTAATTTCGGTAAGATTGAGACTTCCCGTTGCGCCATAAATCATCGACATACCGTACAACAGCATTCCTGATGCGATCGCACCTAAAACAAAGTACTTCATTGCTGCTTCAGATGCTTCTCGCGATTCTCTATGCATCGCGACCAGCGCGTACATGGCTAAAGATAACAACTCTAAACCAAGATACATCGGTAAGAAGTTAGCCGCTGAAACCATGATCATCATGCCCAGCACGGCAAATAAAATCAGTACAAAATACTCACCTTTAAAGAGGCTTCTTTCTTCTAAATATTCACGTGAATAGATAATAACGGTAAAGCTAATCCCATAAATAAAATATTTAAGAACATCGCTTAATCCATCACTAACATATAAACCATTGAATGCATTTTGTGATGAAGCTGGGGATACCTTCCAAGTGAGTATAAATGTAAAAACTAAAGTGGCTAGAGATAACCAGTAAGCTAGTTTGCGATAGACAACCTTCTCACCCTGCCCTAAATAAACATCCGCTAATAAAACGATGCATGCCATACTGAGCATAAAAATTTCAGGAGTAGCGATAATGTAATTCATGAGATTAGCCGTGCTCAATTTAACTTACTCTGTGTAATATGTTGGATCAAGTTTTCAATGGTTGGATGCATCACTTCAAAAATTGGAGCGGGCCACAAACCAAATAACAAAACAAAAAATGCTAGGCTAGCAAGAATAAGTTTTTCGCGCCCATTGATGTCTTGAAGTTTTGCCACTTCATCATTAGTCACTTCACCGAAAACCACGCGCTTGTACATCCACAAAGTATAGGCGGCGCCCAAAATCAAAGTCATCGCTGCGAAGAAAGCAATCCAAAAACTCGCCTTAAATGCTGTCAATATAATTAAAAATTCGCCCACAAAACCTGAAGTTCCAGGCAAGCCTGCATTGGCCATCGCAAATAACATCATAAAGGCTGCAAATGCGGGCATCGTATTGACTACACCACCGTAATCTTTGATCTGTCGACTGTGCATTCGGTCATAAAGTACACCAACACAAAGGAACATGCCGCCAGAAATAAAGCCGTGAGAAATCATCTGCACCATGCTGCCTTCCATCGCCATAACAGCACCATCTGTTGAACTAGTATTCGCGATGATTTTATAAATCATGAACATGCCTAGCGTAACGAAGCCCATATGCGAGATCGATGAATATGCGATTAGCTTCTTCATATCACCTTGAGCCAGTGCGACAAAACCAATGTAAACGATCGCGATCAATGAAAGTACGATCATGATACTTGCAAATTCTTGACTCGCATCTGGAGTGATAGGCATCGAAAAACGAAGGAAACCGTACCCTCCCATTTTTAACATGATAGCGGCTAAAATAACCGAGCCACCTGTCGGTGCTTCAACATGGGCATCAGGCAGCCAAGTATGAACTGGAAACATTGGAATTTTCACAGCAAAGGCGAGGAAGAACGCAACAAATATCCATTTTTGCGCGGCCATTGATAGTGGCATGTCATGGAGTGTTTGAATATCAAAACTGCCGCCTTTGCTGTAAAGATACAGAAAAGCCACCAACATAAATACGGAGCCCAAGAAGGTGTATAGGAAGAACTTCACCGTTGCATAAATCCGGTTTGGTCCACCCCATATGCCGATTATCATAAACATCGGAATCAACATCGCTTCCCAAAATACATAAAAAAGCATCGCATCTTGAGCACTAAAGACGGCAACCATTAGGCCATTTAAGATCAGAAATGCACCGAGATATTGAGACTGACGATCAGTAATCGAATCCCATGCAGCCAATACCACCAACACTGTTGTGAAGGTTGTTAAAAGAATTAACGGCATGGCAATTCCATCAATGCCGAGATGATAGTTAATATTAAAAACTTCTATCCAAGGAATATTTTCAACGAACTGCATGGCGTGCGTGCTGTTATCAAAATCAAAATAGAGCGGAACCGATAGCGCAAATGTCAGTAATGAAGCGACCAATGCGATCAACTTTGATGTACTGCTTTTTAAATGTGTATCAGCAAAAACTAACGCAAGCCCAACCAACACGGGCATCCAAATAATCAAACTCAACAATGGGAAATTAGAAACCATGGACAAAAATCCCTAGTAAGGCCAGCAATCCGAGAATCATGGCGAATGCATAATGATAAAGATAACCCGATTGGATATGTCTAATTACACCGGAGATAAATCCAACAAATTTAGCTGAGCCATTAACCATCATTCCATCGATCATGAGACGATCACCAATATTGGAAAACAAACTTCCTAGCGCCCTTGCACCACCAGCAAAAAATATTTGGTTGAATTGATCGAAGCCATATTTTTTGGTTAACACCCAATGAATCGGTCGTAAAATCGACGCTAAATTCCCCGGCGCTTTAGGAAAACCAATGTAGCCTACCCAAGCAACGACAACACCAAGCATAGCTAAAATAAAGGGTAGTTGTGTTACACCATGTTTGATCATTTCAAACCAACCATGAAAATGTTCGCCCATTTCTTTTAGTGAGTTATTCTCAGGAAAAACTAAAATACTACTGCCGAAATAATCACTAAATAACATTGGTTCTATAAATATCGCGCCAACCAAAACAGAAGGGATCGCCAATAAAATAAGTGGCATCGTCACCACCGAAGGTGATTCTTTCAAATGCGCACGGGTATGCTCATCCATTCTTTCTTTACCGTGGAAGACCATAAAGA
Organism: uncultured Pseudomonadota bacterium; assembly: GCA_913058255.1. Lineage (GTDB taxonomy): Bacteria > Pseudomonadota > Gammaproteobacteria > CAJXQU01 > CAJXQU01 > CAJXQU01. The sequence goes on from CAJXQU010000008.1 coordinate 79,609, forward strand.
TCAAACGGAAGGAGTACAGTGCGGTAATGAAAACGCCAGAGAGCACAGCCCAATAGGCAATGTCCGCACCGTAACGATCGGAATGATGTACCGCTTCTATAATGGCATCTTTAGAAAAGAAGCCAGCTAACCCCGGAAACCCGATCAATGCTAACGAGCCTATCAAGCTCGTTATCCAGGTGATCGGCATATACTTTCTTAATCCGCCCATCTTGCGCATATCTTGTTCGTGATGCATGCCGATAATCACCGAGCCGGCCGCAAGAAATAATAATGCTTTAAAGAAAGCGTGTGTACCTAAATGGAAAATTGCCGCTGAATATGCAGATACGCCGAGCGCAACTGTCATATAGCCTAGTTGAGATAATGTTGAATAAGCCACAACTCGTTTGATATCCGTTTGAACAAGTCCTAGTAAGCCCATAAAGAAGGCTGTAAAGGCACCGATCAATAAAACAAAACTTAATGCGGTTTCAGATAACTCAAACAAAGGTGACATTCGTGCCACCATGAAGATCCCTGCAGTAACCATAGTCGCAGCATGAATCAAAGCTGAAATAGGCGTTGGGCCTTCCATCGAATCCGGTAGCCAAACATGTAAAGGGGCTTGCGCAGATTTACCCATTGCACCAATAAATAACAATATGCAAATAACCGTCATCAAAGACCACTGCTTATCTGCCCAAATATTGATCGTTCTATCTGCCATGGCTGGAGCTTGTTGAAACACCTCGGCGTAATCCATTGAGTTGAAATACATCAACACTGCCGCTATGCCTAATAAGAAACCAAAGTCACCCACACGATTAACTAAGAATGCTTTTAAATTTGCAAAAATTGCTGTGTCTTTTTTAAACCAAAATCCGATCAACAAATAAGAGACGAGTCCAACCGCTTCCCAGCCAAAAAAGAGCTGCATAAAGTTATTCGACATAACCAACATGAGCATGCTGAATGTAAAGAGCGAAATGTAACTAAAGAAGCGTTGATAACCAGGGTCATCTTGCATATAACCGATGGTATAAATATGAACCATTAGCGAGACAAAGGTGACGATAACCATCATCGTAGTACTCAATTCATCGAGTAAAAAGCCGACATGAAAATTGATCCCACCACTGCTTAACCAGGTATAAAGATTAGTATTAAGCGGCTCTTCATCGCCCCAAACTATCCCCATATAGACCAACAAAGACAGTGCAAAACTGATCGCAACACCTAATACTGTGATCCAGTGCGAACCTGTTCGTCCAATCTTCTTGCCAAATAGACCGGCCATAATTGCAGCGACCAATGGGGCGAGGACGATAATGTAAGCATAATTAATCATCAGTCATCATCCTTTGAGGTCATCAAGTTCAGCAACATTAATTGTGCCACGGTTGCGGAATAATACGACCAGAATAGCAAGGCCTATCGCAGCTTCTGCGGCTGCAACGGTAAGAATAAAAAACACGAATACTTGTCCGGCAATGTCACCTGCGAAGTGAGAAAAAGCGAGAAAATTCATATTTACTGACAACAACATCAATTCGATACACATAAGAATGATGATTAGATTTTTTCGGTTTAGAAAAATACCAGTGACGCTCAAGGTAAAAAGGATCGCACCGAGAATCAGAAAATGAGATAAGCTCAAACTCATGATCTCTCCCCTTTATCCGTCACCGCATCCATTTTTACAATGCGTAATCGATCTTCTTTTTTAACGGATACTTGTTTAGATATATTCGGTGTTTTTGCACTACGTGATTTACGTAGACTCAGCATAATCGCAGCAATAATTGCAACTAAAAGAATCACTGCAGCAATCTCGAACGCATAAACATAATCGGTGTATAAAACACGACCAAGCTCTTCAGTATTACTATAATCTGCTGCATGACGTGCAGGTGGTGTTATTTGATCGGCTCCGAACTTATCCGGTCCAACGACACTAATCATCAAGCCCAACATGGAGACCGCGATGACACCCCCAATCAATAGAAACTTAACGAACCCCTCTTTCAACACGGCTAAATCTATATCCAGCATCATCACCACAAACAAGAATAGCACCATGACCGCACCTACATAAACGAGAATTAAGGTGATAGCTAAAAACTCGGCTTCCAGCAACATCCAAATCGCAGAACTCGCGAAGAAGGACAGCACTAAAAATAAAGCAGCATGGACAGGGTTTCGGACAAAGATAACCATGCTTGCAGCAACCACTAAAATGCTCGCAAATAGGTAAAAAACAATTAGATCATACGGCAATCCCATCATCGGTATTTCACCTCCACTTCTCGATCAGCAGCAATCTCGTCTTCAAGCAGCACAGCATTCGCTAAAAGTTTTTCTTTGGTCATGAGCAAGTCACTACGTTCTTCACCATGATATTCAAAGTGTCGTGATTCGACGATTGAATCTACTGGACAAGACTCTTCACAAAAACCGCAATAGATACATTTAGTCAGATCAATTTCATATTTTGTCGTTCGTCGTGAACCATCTTCGCGTTGCTCCGATTCAATAGTGATCGCTGCAGCCGGACAAACAGCTTCACATAACTTACAAGCAATACAACGCTCTTCACCATTAGGATAGCGTCGCAACGCATGCAGTCCTCTAAAACGAGGAGACTGAGGTGTTTTTTCGTCAGGATATTGAACCGTGATCTTACGTTCAATTAGATGACTTCCCGTCTGTTTCAGACCTTTCAATAATTCCCAAAGGAATAAACTTTTTATCGTTTTCCAAATCTTCATGCGTCAAACCAAGGTGGTACTTCAAACACAACCATGCCTCCAACAACCAATATCCAAATAATCGTTAGCGGTATAAAAATTTTCCAACCCAAACGCATGATTTGGTCGTATCGATAGCGTGGGAATGTTGCACGGAACCAAAGAAATAAAAATAGGAAAAAACTAGTTTTTAGCAGTAACCATAAAATCCCAGGAATCCAGTTTGTATATTCTTCAACGACACCTAAGCCGATGGCATCGAGACCTTGAAATGGTGAGAGCCAACCACCTAAAAACATAATCGCAGATAACACTGATATTAAGATCATGTTGGCATATTCGGCCAAGAAGAAAAGTGCAAATGACATGCCCGAATACTCAACGTGAAAGCCTGCAACAATTTCAGACTCACCTTCTGCCACATCAAACGGCGCTCGGTTTGTTTCTGCAACACCAGAGATAAAATAAATAATAAACAGCGGAAACAATGGCAACCAGAACCAGTTAAGCAAGCTACCTTGCTGAGCCAATACAATCTCGCTTAGGTTCAAACTCCCTGCGGCAATCAAAACACCTACCAAAGCAAAGCCCATCGCAATTTCATAGGACACGATTTGTGCTGAGGCGCGCATACAGCTTAAAAATGCATACTTAGAATTTGATGACCAACCCGCGATCAATACGCCATAAACGGCCAGAGAGGTCAGAGCCAGAATGTAAAGCAAGCCAGCATTGATATCAGCTAGCACCACCAAGTTATCAAAGGGAATAACCGCCCATGCAGCCAAAGCTGGAGCAAGCGTTATAATCGGTCCGAGAAAATATAAAGCCTTATTTGCTTTAGTCGGCAGAATAATTTCTTTCGATAAGAGTTTCAATGCATCCGCAATCGGTTGCAACCAACCTCGTGGCCCAACACGGTTTGGCCCTATCCGCATTTGCATATAACCAATGATTTTTCGTTCGGCAAACGTCAAGTAAGCAACACAACCCATGATAGGTAATACGATCGCAACTATCTTGAGTAAGATAATCAAGATCATCGGCAGCGGTTCGGGCAACCAAAGCCCAAGCCATGATTGCCATGTAGCTATCATTTGACCTTCTCCAATACAAATTGGCCTGGCTTAATTCCAAAGTCAGGTTCCGGCTTGTAACCACGTCGCCACAGTGCACATGTCTTGGGAAGTGAGTCATCGATAACGCTTTTTAATACAACCGATTGACTACCCTGTTTAATATTGATCTGTCCACCAGCTTTTATATCAAGTTGAGTCGCTAATGAAGAATGTATGTGTAAAACACTCTCTTCGAGATTCTCCATTTTCTGCAAAGCCGCCGCTCGACGAACTAAAGGATCCGTGAAATAGACTGGCGTATCGAAAACTAACTCAATTCCACGCTCTTCGGCTTTGATCTCTTTGGGGAAAACCCACTTGCCTTTGTTATCGAGAACAATATCTTTGTTCAGCTGTTTAACTTCAGTAAGAATTTCTTCAGAAGAATCATAATCAAATCCTTCTAGATCAAATAAGTTACCCAGAACTCGTAAGATCTTCCACCCAGGCCGTGCCTCACCGTGAGGTTTAACCGCTCCCGAAAAACTTTGCCAAGTTCCTTCCGCATTGACGAAAGTTCCTGATGTTTCAGCAAACAAACCCATTGGTAAGATCACGTCAGCATACAGCATCATTTTTTCTGAACGGAAACCGAACATTGATACGACAAATTCTGCCGATCGTAACGCCCTATCTGCAGCAACTGAAGTCAGGCTATCAAGTTCAGGCTCTGTACCGAGCAATACATACGCCCGCATACGTTCTTCAAACATGGCTCGTGCATTTTCACCAGAATATTTCGTTGGTTTACCACCGGCTTCTCGGTGAGGCAGTACGCCTGCAAGCCAAGCGCCACAAGTATTTGCTGCTTCAGGAAAATAACCTAAGCTCGATCCACTTAGCTCTGCAATCATGCCTGCCAAAGCTCGAATCTTACTAGCATTCGGATAGGCTGATGCGATATGCCCAAGAAGAATGGTTGACTGTTCTCCGTCACGTAGGCTTTCAGCAATAATTTTTTGTTCACGTGTTGCCTCGACATTATGCAACAACGCTTCAACTTCGGGAGTTGAACCTTCTTCTGATAGCGCCTTGACGATCCCAGCAAGTACTGATTCTGTCGCAGAAGGTGATTGAATTAATCGCCCTACAGCTTCCCAGTTGAAATCAAAATCCGCTGGGTTAACCACAAAAATTTCAGCACCATGATCAGCTGCTTTGTGGATTCTATAATTGATCAAAGGTAACTCTTGTCGAACATTACTGCCGATAATCAAAGCTGAATCTAATTCCTCAAGATCTGCAATCCTCTGACCTAACCATGGAAAATCTGGTAACTCATTCTGATCCGTGAAATCAGCCTGCATAAGCCGATGATCAATATTGTGACAGCCTATGCCACGTAATAATTTCTGAAACAAGTACAACTCTTCTAAAGTACAGGTTGGCGAGGCTAACGCACCAATACGGGAACTAATAACTTTTTTTAGCCCGTCGACAGCAAATTTTAATGCGGTTTCCCAATCAGTTTCCTGCCACACACCATTAGCCTTGATCATCGGCTTGCTTAATCGATCGGGACTATTTAACCCTTCGTAACTGAAGCGATCACGATCAGAAATCCAAACTTCATTAATCGCTTCGTTTTCTTTAGGAACCACACGTTTGACGATATTTCCTTTGACATGAATATGAACATTCGAACCAATCGCATCATGTGGAGCAATACTGTCATGCTGGCGTAATTCCCAAGCTCTTGCAGAATATCGATACGGTTTTGATGTCAGTGCACCAACTGGACAAAGATCAATGATGTTGCCAGAAAGCTCTGAGTTCACCGCTTTTTCAATGTAGGTGCCGATCTGCATATCTTCGCCACGACCAGTCGCCCCAATTTCACGCATACCCGCAACTTCGTCGCCAAAACGGACACAACGTGTGCAATGAATACATCGTGTGAAATCTGTTTGAATTAACGGGCCAATATCTTGATCTTTCGCGATCCTTTTTTGCTCAGAATAACGAGAAACATCATCCCCATAACCCATCGCGACATCTTGTAGCTCGCACTCACCACCTTGATCACATATTGGGCAATCTAGCGGATGATTGATCAATAAGAATTCCATCGTCGATTTTTGACCTTCTTTGGCCAACTTCGACTGGGTAAAAACCTTCATACCTTCCATAACGGGTGTCGCACAAGCGGGCACCGGCTTGGGAGCTTTTTCTACTTCAACCAAACACATTCTACAATTTGCAGCGACAGATAATTTCTTGTGGTAACAAAAGCGAGGAACACTAACTCCGGCCTCATCAGTCGCTTGGATCAGCATAGAACCTTTACGAACATGGACTTCTTTACCATCCACTTCAATCGTGACAAGTTGATCAGGCATTGGTCATTTTCTCCCCAGATTGTTCCGGATTGCCTGTCACCATGCTGTAACCATGTTTGATGTAGTGCTCAAATTCAGGCATAAAATGTTTTAGCATACCTTGTACGGGCATAGCAGCCGCATCACCTAACGCACAAATTGTTCGACCCGCAATTTTACCAGCAATATCTTCCAGCTTATCCAGATCACCCATTTGACCTTTACCTTCAACGATCCGCGTTAACATCCGATATAACCAACCAGTACCTTCACGGCAAGGCGTACATTGCCCACAGGACTCTGCATAATAAAATCGTGATAAACGCTGTAAGACCTTAACCATATCTGTGCTGTCATCCATGACGATCACAGCTCCAGATCCCAGCATAGAACCGATCTTAGAGATCGAATCATAATCCATGGTCACGCCCATTATTGTCTCTGCAGGAACAACAGGTACTGATGAGCCTCCAGGGATAACTGCCTTAAGAGTACTTCCTTCTCTCATCCCTCCAGCCAGCTTCAACAAATCTTTAAATGATGTTCCCATCGGGATCTCAAAATTACCCGGATTCGCTACATGACCACTAACTGAAAAGATTTTTGTACCGCCATTGTTTGATATCCCGACACCAGAAAACCAATCAGACCCTTTACGTAAAATAGTTGGAACAGATGCTAGAGATTCGGTGTTATTAACGGTGGTTGGTCTACCATAAAGACCATGACTAGCAGGAAATGGTGGTTTAAATCGAGGCTGACCTTTTTTGCCTTCAAGTGATTCTAAAAGTGCGGTTTCTTCACCACAAATATATGCGCCTGCGCCAAGCGTTGGATATAGATCAAAGTCGATCCTACTATCCTTGATATTTTTACCTAATAAACCATATTGGTAAGCTTCGCGTACCGCATGCTCAAAACGTTTAAAAGGCTCATCCATAAATTCACCACGCATGTAGTTATAAGCAACACTTGCCCCGATCGCATAACTAGCGATTGCCATGCCTTCAACTAATGCGTGAGGGTTAAACCTTAAAATATCTCGATCTTTACATGTACCTGGCTCGCTTTCGTCCGAGTTACAAACGAGATAATTTTGCATCCCAATGCGTGGCATAAAGCTCCACTTCACACCTGTAGGAAAGCCCGCGCCACCACGTCCACGTAATCCAGACTCTTTGATATTTTCAATAATTTCTTCTGGTGGAATTTTTTCTTCTATAATTTTATTCCACGCTTCATAACCGCCAATCGAAATATAATTCTTCATCAACCATGGCTCGTCGAACTGCAACGTTTCATAACAAGTCTGGTTTAAAATTATATCCTTCACGTCGTTACTCATTCCAACTTATCCAGAATTTCGTCAATCTGTTTCGTGGTTAGCTTTTCATAAAAAACATGATCAACCATCATCATCGGTGCACCACAACATGCAGCCAAACATTCTTCTTCCCGCTTTAGATAAATGCGGTCATCTTTTGTACTTTCACCCGTTTTAATACCCAGTTTATTTTCGACATGCTCAACTAACTCATCAGCCCCATTTAACATGCAAGAAATGTTGTTGCATATGGAAACACTATGCCGGCCAACAGGCTCCGTTTCTAACATAGAGTAAAAACTAGCAACCTCATAAACAGCGATCTTGCTTAAACCCAAGTATTCAGCAACGGCATCCATCAACTCTACTGTTAAGAATCCTCGGTTTTCATGCTGTACTTCTTGCAAAGAGCCTATTACTGCAGACTGCCTCTGGTCAGCAGGAAACTTTGCTAACAATTTCTCAATCACTTCAACCGCATGTTCGGATAAAATTGAAGCGGTTCTTTCCATCATCGATCAATCTCCCCGAATACAATATCTTGCGTCCCGATCACAGCCACAACATCAGCTAACATATGTCCTTTTACCATCTCATTAATTGCCGCAATATGGGCAAAACCAGCTGCGCGAATTTTCACTCGGTAAGGCTTATTAGCACCATCTGAGATTAGGTAAATTCCAAACTCACCTTTAGGATGTTCGATAGCTGAATAAACCTCGCCTTCTGGTACACAATATCCTTCTGTAAAAAGTTTAAAGTGATGAATTAATGATTCCATCCCCTCTTTCATATCTTCACGCTTTGGAGGCGTTAATTTGTGATCATCCAAAATAACCGAGCCCGGATTCTCACGCAGCCAATCAACACACTGCTTTATAATACGATTTGACTGACGCATTTCTTCGATACGTACTAGGTAGCGATCATAGCAATCACCATTGGTTCCAACGGCAATATCAAAGTCCATCTGATCGTAGACTTCATAAGGTTGTTTTTTACGCAGATCCCATTCGATACCAGAACCTCTAAGCATGGGCCCAGAAAAGCCCATTTGCTTCGCACGTTCTGGACTGACAATACCGATATCAACGGTACGTTGTTTCCAGATACGGTTATCCGTCAAAAGGGTTTCATATTCATCAACACAGGCTGGAAAGCGCTTCACAAAATCATCAATAAAATCTAGCAAACTACCCTGTCGGTTTTCATTGAGCTTTTTAATTCGACGCTTACCTTTCCATTTTGACTCTTCATATTGAGCCATGGAATCAGGCAAATCACGATAAACACCACCGGGACGATAATAGGTAGCATGCATCCGGGTGCCTGAGACAGCCTCGTAACAATCCATCAGATCTTCACGTTCGCGGAAACAATAAAGAAACATGGTCATTGCGCCAACGTCGAGCGCATGTGTTCCTAACCACATAAGGTGATTTAAAATGCGCGTAATTTCATCAAACATCACACGTATATATTGAGCACGAATGGGAGCCTCAATATTAAGTAGCTTTTCGATTGCGTTAACGTAAGCGTGTTCATTACACATCATCGATACATAGTCGAGCCGATCCATATAACCGATACTTTGGTTGTATGGCTTACTTTCTGCAAGTTTTTCAGTACCTCGGTGTAACAGGCCGACATGTGGATCAGCTCGTTCAATCACCTCACCATCCATTTCGAGGATCAGGCGTAAAACACCATGAGCGGCAGGATGCTGCGGCCCAAAGTTGAGCGTCATATTTTTAATTTCAGGCATCGTCATTCTCCTCAGATGCCTTCACTCCAAAATGATTATCAACTCTGATAACCCGTGGAACTAGAACTCGACTTTCAATCGTGACAGGTTGATAAACCACACGACCTTTTTCTTCGTCGTAACGAACCTCTACATTACCTTCCAAAGGAAAATCCTTTCTAAATGGGTGCCCAATAAAGCCATAATCGGTTAGTAAACGACGTAAATCTGGATGACCATCAAATAGAATACCGAAGAGATCAAAAGCTTCTCTTTCATACCAATCCGCCGAATTCCATATGGAAACAACTGAGGGAACAATGGGTGGCTCACCTGAGGTAAAGACTCGTAAACGCAGACGTTGGTTGTGATTTAAAGACAATAGTTGGTAGACAACAGCGAACCTTCTTTCATCATCCACTTTCTCTGCTTCATCAACCGAAACACCTCGGCTAAAACCTGAGCTTGTTGCGCCCTGTGTTTGCCAATCAGTTTCACCATAAGTAGAAAAATCGACACCACAAAGATCCATTAATTGATCAAAGGCAAATGACGTTTCATCTCGCAGTGCTGTTGCGACTTCTAATATTGCAGCAACGGGAACGTCCATAATAACTTGCTCGACACAGCTATCACAGATCACCGAGAACTCAGAGAATCGTTGCTCTAATTGGTCAGACAATTTTTTTATGCTGGCTTCAGTGGCTGGCATGGTTGAGTAATTTATCCTTGTGCAGGACGGGCAATGGTATTTGTCCGTTTAATTTTTTTCTGTAATTGTATAATTCCATAAAGCAAAGCTTCTGCTGTTGGAGGACAACCGGGTACATATACATCAACGGGGACAATTCGATCACAGCCCCTTACAACGGAATAAGAATAGTGATAATAGCCACCACCATTCGCGCATGAGCCCATTGAGATAACCCAACGTGGCTCTGCCATTTGGTCGTAAACTTTTCGTAAAGCAGGAGCCATTTTATTAACCAACGTTCCAGCAACGATCATGACATCAGACTGACGAGGACTGGGCCGAAAGACAACCCCAAAACGATCCATATCGTAACGAGAGGCTCCAGCCTGCATCATCTCAACAGCACAACAAGCCAAACCAAATGTCATCGGCCATAAAGAGCCTGTACGTGCCCAATTAACAACACTATCGACCGATGTCGTGACATATCCCTTTTCCAGTACGCCTTCTATTCCCATTCAAGAGCCCCTTTTTTCCACTCATAAATAAAGCCGATTACTAAAATCCCTAGAAAGATTATCATGGCGATAAATCCAAACATGCCTAGTTCATCGAGCACGGTCGCCCACGGAAATAAAAATGCGATTTCTAAGTCAAAAATAATAAAAAGAATAGCGACCAGATAATAACGAACGTCAAACTTCATTCGTGCATCTTCAAATGCTTCAAAGCCACATTCATAAGGAGAGTTTTTTTCGGTGTTGGGTTTTGTCGGGCTGATAAAATGCCCAAGAGTTAGAGATACAATACCGATGGCTGTAGAAACACCAAGAAAGATTAGAACCGGTATGTATTGTTCAAGCATTATAGTTACCTATTTATGACTCAGAACTCTAGAACTTCATGTTAATAAGCATCATTTTTTATAACAATATCACATAAGGAAACAGTGATATTCTTTTAAAGAAATGGTGCCGATGGCCGGAGTCGAACCGGCACGGCTTTCGCCACTACCCCCTCAAGATAGCGTGTCTACCAATTCCACCACATCGGCAATTCTAATTTCAATCTTAGCTTATTGTTTTTTCTATTACTGAGGGACTACCGGCATATCTAACTGTTCCGCTTGTTCTACAGAAACAGGAAGATCGTCTATAGCTGCTTGAGGCAAATCGGCTTCTATCACCTCAGGATTTATCATATTTGGATTGACAGCATCTATCATTTCAACTTTTTCCATTAAGCTTTCTTTTTCCACACCAGTTGTTGACAGGTATGACAGAAAAAAACTATTGGAAAAAAATACAAATGCCAAAATTCCCGTCGCTCGGGTCAGAAATGAAGTTGACCCTGATGAACCAAAAACAGTCGATGAAGCCCCGCTTCCAAAAGCGGCCCCAGCATCCGCACCTTTACCATGCTGAATCAAGATCAACCCGATCAAGGTAAGTGCCATTAATATATGAACTATCAATAAAATCGACTGCATTACTTACTCCGTTATGACGCGCTAATTAATTAGCTGCGCGACAAATTTCTAGAAAATCTTCTGACTTGAGAGCTGCACCACCGATCAGGCCACCATCAATATCATTCATCGCAAAAATTTCTTTAGCGTTGTCAGGCTTTACGCTACCACCGTATAAAATACGAACCTGCTCCGCGACTACTCGTTCTTGCTCATATTCAGCAACAATATCCCGAATAAAGCGATGCACCTCTTGTGCCTGCTCTGGGCTAGCGGTCAATCCTGTTCCTATGGCCCATACTGGCTCATAAGCAATAACAGCATTTTCAAAACCTATCGCACCAACTTTTTCTAAGACGGTCCTTAATTGTTCTTCTATCACAGCTTCTGTTCTATCGTTCTCACGATCTTCCAGCTGCTCTCCAACGCACAAAATTGGTGCTAAACCTTGTTTTTGGCTCTGGATAAATTTATCCGTAACTAACTCACTCGTTTCTCCATACAAACTACGTCGTTCAGAATGTCCTAGAATAACAAAGTCGCAAGCAAAATCATTAAGCATTTTGCAAGATATTTCACCCGTGAAAGCACCCGCTTCTTCACTTGAAACATTTTGACCGCCTAATAATATCGATGTGCCCTTTACGAGCTCTGACACATTCGCAATATATATAGCAGGTGGACAGACAGAAACTTCAACATTCTCTATTCCTGCTAACCCTTGTTTAATTCCTTCAACAAGTGGTTTGATACTCTCCAGAGTACCATTCATTTTCCAATTTCCTGCAACTAACGGTTTACGCAATTTATTCTCACCTCATGTGGAAAAGATAGCGGCAGGAAGCATACAGCGAGCGAGGCTGGAAATCAATTCTCTAGACTTTTATTTTCCTTTAAACTTTCAGTTTATATGAAAAAACAATACCGCAAGAAGAAGCCTTAAGAAGGCTATCAATTAACGTTCCTGTCTACTCGCTAGTTTTTACTTTGGAACAAGGCTTTTTATCTTAGAAGGAAGCTCTTTTGCGCTCTCGATCCAAGCGACGACTGTTTCAGTATCGGGCACTGATTGTAGTGTATGCTCTTCTGTATTAACTCTCGCCATGATAGCGGTTAGCGTCGCTCCTTTTTGACGAGCCATTTCGCCGACAGAAGCGATTCCTGAAGCCTCTAATAATTCAGCATATCGTCCACGAACTCCTGGAATACGCATCAAGTCAGACATACTGACCCATTTTCCAACAACAAATGGTTCCACCTTCACATGTTTCGCTGTTTCTGTTTGCCGTGATGATTCACAACACTGGTTGAGTAACTGTTCGGTATTTTCGATTCGAGCAGCGCGTAGTCTATTGCCATAGGTAGTACCGACACCTTCAATCTCTTCAACGGGGTAAGGCCAAAGTGATCGCAAGCCACCTGTATCCAGCTTAACGGCAGCATAACCAGATGTAGCCCCATTTACTTCCGTTTCATTTTCTAACGAGCTGCTATTTTGATCATTGTATTTAGACTTATAACTATCCCTATCAGCTTGAAGGTGTCCAAGTGCTACTCTATGACTGTTTTCCGTTGCAGCAAGGTTTCTATCGCTTGATACTTTCTTGATCCACCACCCAACAAATACTCCGACTATCGCCGCCAATAGGAGGTAAATTAACATTTCATTGATCAGATACAACATCCGCTATTTTCCTTCCACTTTAAATTCTATACGCCGATTTCTAGCCATACCTTTAACAGTATTATTATCAGCGATCGGCATAAGTTCTCCATAACCTTTTGCACTAAGTTTATTTGCATTGATACCATGTTTTTTTAGATAAGCAACAACAGCCTTCGCACGTGATTCGCTCAACCTCTGGTTGTATGCCCTGAGACCTCGGCTATCAGTATGTCCACCAACCTCAACACTAAACTCCGCGCATCCCTTCGCTATGGTAACAAGCTGATCAAGCAGACCGTGACTTCTGAGCTTGATAGCAGCTTTATTCGTATCAAACAAAATCCGTTTGCCGGCCAAAGCTTCATTAAACTGCCTCTGACAAGGAACCTTCAACTCTGATGTTTTTGTTACTACAGGAGCAGCCTGCGGTTCTGCGACGATAGGTTCTAGTACTGATTCGCTTATTTTTATATCAAACCGAGCAATATACGTTTGCCCAATACCCTCAGCCACATCAGCCTTAACCCTTTCCACTAGCTCTTCTGACGCCGTTGTGCCTGAAAGAGTCAAGGTATTATCGACCATCGAAGCTTGCCCTTTACTAAACATAACTAAATTTGCCAGTGCCGTTTCTACGGTGTTATGCCAGCCTTGTGGAGCACCATAAGAAACACGAAGTTGATCTTCAACATTATCTTCACCAAAGGTTTCTTTGGCCTTATTTAACAGCCACAAATGAGATACTTCGTCAGCCACAACTCCTGTTAGTGTGATTGCTCCACTCTTATAAGAAAAATCCGTACGGTACGGGCTTTCCGCTACAGGAAATAAAATAGCTGGTTGAGGCTCTTCAGCCATGTAGGCCTCGATTGGTTCGGCTTCAACAACCTCAGCATTTTCCTCAACATCAGGTACTTGAGCTTCAAACTCATCTTCTTTTATCTTATCTAAATCAAGCTGGTTAACGACACTACGTACACCAAAAACTTTACCTGCAATATCAGCGGCCAAGTTCTTTTCTCTAACGTTTGGAGCTATTCCTGAGAGATAAATATCACGGCCATCAACACCAACTAGAGCAAAACTCTTGCCACTATTGGTCAGTGCTTGTTGAGTACGCGTTGCTATGTCATCCTCAATACGAGGTGTGTTTGTATATATGCAAAAGCGGGCAAGAATTGACAATGCAACCAAGCCGAGCAATATAATAAGGAACCTGCTCATTACTTCCCCCTTCAGGATCTATAAACGGTTATTATTCTTAGTCTGATATCCAGAATTAGCGTGGGAATAAATTGTGTCATTTCATCACAACATACAGTCATATTGCCTTTTTTTCAAAGGCTGATCAAGCAGTTCCCCTAGGACGGGAATTAATTATTTACCGTAAAGACCTTCTCAAACTTCCGACCTTTAGAATCTTCCATTTCAGCTTTTAACTCCCCTCCTTGCCCGGGGTTAAAGAAAAATCTAAAACTTGGATCTTGACTAATAGAAATATCAGTTTCAGCAGTCATAATGTGTTTTTCATTAAAACTAATCATAACTTTGGTAACGTAATCCGCAGGGATAATCGCTCGCGTTCTTTGATCAAGCTGTAGTCCATTCACATTCGGATGCCTGATACGAAGCTGCCCTAACAGCCCATCGTTATTTTCAGAATCTACGGATCGGAAATTCATCTCACCAATATGTTCCTTCGCCGCCTGAAGCTCTAAAAAAGGTGGCGGCAAAGAGCACCCTCCACTCGCGCGAACAAATTTAGCATCCATAAACAGCTCACCATTATTCAGCTCTGCAACAGCACGTACATTGGTGTATTGATCAATCCTAATCCGCATAGCAAGATCAGCACGTCCCATGGCAGGGGTAAGATGAAATGTGCCTGCTAAAGGCACCGGATTATTATCAGCGAATAAATACAATGTCTTAATATAACGTTCAGCCGTTTGTGGTATTTGGGCATTAATACTAACAGGTACAACACTGGCATCTTCCGCTCGATACGGAACCGTTAGTTTGACGATGGACTCACTTATCGTAATAAGTCTCTCTTGAAAGTGTTTCTGACGGATGAAAGTGGTCCAGACATCTAGTTCAGATCGCTCCTCAGCTATACTTAAAAGTGGAAAAGTACTTGATACTGCCAGTAAACCCAGCAAATAGATCCGTAACCACTTCATGTCTGACCTCCGTATATCTTATTCGGTAAAAATTATTACACTTAATAATTATGGCCTATGTTTTGACTAGAATAAATATATCAAAAGGCCTATCCCTTTCAGCTTGTCTTCTAGAGTTATATGTCTACAAATAATGAGTAACTTTCTGATCTAGATCAGTATAGAAAGGGGTAATATAAGTATATCTTATTCAAAACCTTAGCCTTTAAGGTATACTCTTTTACATGAACACTCACTCTGATGGCCCATTGATTGATTCGTTTGGACGAACCGTCTCCTATGTCAGATTATCTGTAACAGATCGCTGTGACTTCCGCTGCGTCTATTGTATGAGCGAAGATATGACCTTTGTCCCCCGGGCACAGGTACTAACCCTCGAAGAATTAGGTCAAATCGCACGCGCCTTTGCAGAGCTTCAAATCAAAAAAATCCGTATTACCGGTGGTGAGCCTCTGGTCAAAAATAATGTCCTGAAACTCTTCGACGAGATTGGTGCTATGCCAGGCATTAATGAGCTCACTCTCACAACAAATGGTTCACAATTGACTCGCATGGCAGCAGATCTAAAAGCTTCCGGAGTTAGTCGCATCAATATCAGCCTCGACACACTCAAAGCTGATAAATTTAAAGAACTCACTAGAACGGGAGATATTAGCAAAGTACTTGCCGGTATTGATGCAGCGATCAAGGCCAAGTTTGAAAAAATTAAGATCAATGCTGTTATCCTCAAAAATAGGAATCACGACGAAGTTACTGATTTAGTCAACTTTGCTATCGAGCGCGAACTGGATATCACCTTCATCGAGGAGATGCCTCTTGGCAAAGTCTCTGATAGAAGTCGTGAAGAAGCGTATTATTCCAGTGATCGTATTAAAGAAGATCTTGCTCAGTCCTTTGAACTTATTGAGACGACAGAATCAACTGGTGGGCCTGCGCGCTACATCAAAATTCCAAACACAAAAACTAAAGTAGGCTTCATTTCGCCCCACAGCCATAACTTCTGCTCAACCTGTAATAGAGTCCGTGTCACTGCTGAAGGCTTACTTTTACTCTGCTTAGGACAAGAACACTCTGTCGACTTGAAAAGAGTAATACGGGCAAATCCTGGTGACATAGAAAAGTTGAAAAAAACGATACGTGATGCCATGAGTATCAAGCCAGAAGGTCATGATTTTGATATTACTGCGAAGCCCATTATATTCAGACACATGAATAGCACTGGTGGATAAAAAAAAATCCTTCTACCGCCCCGAACTAACACAATCGGGTCTAGCCCCAACCTGCACTGTTATTGCTTATGATGAATACGGCAAGCAACGTGAAACTCAAATTGCAGGGGAATTACCACTAACTATCTATCTTGATCGAAAAGAAATCGTCACTCTTATGACCCTAGGTGGACATCCTGAAGCACTGGTTTTAGGCTTCCTCAAAAATCAACGACTGATCAATAGAATAGAAGACATCAAATCCATTCAGGTCGACTGGGAAACTAATGCTGTTGCCGTAACGACCAACAATCCGATTGAAAATATTGAACAACGTTTGGAGAAGAGAACTGTCACAACTGGCTGCGGTCAGGGCACGGTATTTGGTGACATTATGGCAGGGCTAGATGAAATCAAGTTAGAACACTTCCCCATCAAACAATCGATGATTTACGCGCTTCTATACAATCTACGTGAATATAACGATGTCTATAAATCTGCTGGAGCCGTACATGGCTGTGCTCTTTGCCAAGATGAAAGAATTATAAACTTCGTTGAAGATGTCGGCCGACATAATGCCGTCGATTCAATTGCTGGCAAAATGTGGTTAGATAATGTTTCCGGTTGCAACAAAATCTTCTACACCACCGGTAGGCTTACTTCCGAAATGGTGATTAAGATCGCACAAATGGGTATCTCTGTATTGCTATCTCGCTCAGGCATCACTCAAATGGGATTAGACCTAGCACAAAAAACAGGTGTCACCATGATAGCTCGAGCCAAAGGAAAACACTTTTTAGTTTTTAACGGTCAAAAATTGATCGAATACGACGCCCCACCAACAAGACGTCCATAAACTTAACAGTTCTTTGCTTACTTCCTGTTAACAACCGAATGAATGACATGATCATGTTCAAAGAAAACCGTAATATTCGCATACGACCATTTTGTAATCGGTGGTTCACCAACCGGCGAATATTTCTTAATCGGTTTACCGTACAGATTTTCAACCTGTGCTCGAGACATCCCACGGTCAGGTCGTTCAACAGTAGTATTTTTCTCAATCGTATTAATCAACAAGGTATCCGCTGATACCACTGACGTCATAAAGGATAAAAGGCAAACTACTAATAATTTCTGAATCATTTTCACAATACATTCCTTCAATTGTTGTTCTAAGTAAAGCCTTGGAAGTAATAATGCGAGGCCAAGCTTAACAATGTAATCACTCACAACCTTATCGACCTTAGACAACAACACTTTAGAACAAGTAGCAGATCTAACGAGGAGAGCTGTTCAGAATAATAAAGTTACAGTATTCAAAAATCAGTCATTGGCGAAACATTTCAACGATTAATTTATTCCTGCCAAAAGGAATGGACATCTAAACAATTCAACAAAATTAAGTAGATAATCGACGGTTTCGAGTAATAAGTGCACAAGCCAAGAAAGAGTGCCAGCTGTTATAGTTCCTTTTCCAGCAAATATGACTCCAATCAGAAAATCATCTCATTTACTATTGAACGACTCTTTAACATGAAGAAAAACTGATGTTTTTATGCAAAAATTCGAACAGCATCTTATTTAAGGAAAAGAAAGCAACATTAAGAATTACTCCAACTCTTCCTTAACTATAAATAGTCCGTAAAACTCAACCATGAATTCGATTGTGTCACATGTTAGATCTCAAGGTTAACCCTTAATGCTAAACAACAAATGCACCTCATTTGTTCTTCTAACAATCTGTACGCTGTTAGGTCTCAAGATATATTATGCTGTAAACAACTCTCTAAAAATAAACAAACCATCAGTAAATCCCAGCACAACAATATTGAAACTTGCAGAAATACCAGTGAATAAAATTAATTAAGTTTTATCAGTCATGTGGCTGCGGTTAATGCGGTGGAAAGTTATATCTATTTTTACAACTATAAACGACTACATTCTTAATTGGGGTATATCACGCCAGCACAAAGAACAGCAGAAATGAAAAAAGTGGCTTAA
>CAJXQU010000009.1 GCA_913058255.1 uncultured Pseudomonadota bacterium
GAGATTTCTGCCTGTCTCGTGGGCTCGGAGATGTGTATAAGAGACAGGTCGTATATATAGCCCCATTAGTTGTGATCTCTATACTTATATATTATTTTATTGATCTTAAACAAAGATGCATGTACCAAGCAGATTTAAGGAATCATGTTCAACATATCGTGCAGAATAGTCAGCAAGATACACTACTACGGTTAGCAGAAGTAACGCCGTTCGTTTGGGAAAAAGTAAAAATATTTAATAATTTTAAGCCTGAGCGTAAATCTAAAAGCTGCCCTTTTGGATGGGACTGGTCATCGGTGGAACGTGAGTCAATTATTTCATCTGGTCAGTTAACGGTATTGATTTTTGTGAATAAGGGAAAGCTTTCAAATTATATTGAGCTTAAAAGTGATCATGTCAGATTTAACGCGATTGATGAAAGCCTTTCTCCTGATTCGGCAATCTTTGTTGTAAATAAAAGCAGTCATGCCAATGGTGCACCGACACTTTTACTTGTTCAATAATGTAGTTGTGATAGGTTTATATATTTTTTGGGAAATACCGAATAGAGATACTCATCTCAAATGTTTAAAGATCTGAATCTATCTCAAGCCAAGGCCACTTTGGTTTAGATAGTATTGAATTGATGGTTTGTAAGTCGACAGGTTTTAAAAAGTTAGATCCTTGTAAATAGTCAGCGTTTAGCTCCCTTATAGAATGAATCCTAACATCAGTATCTATGCGGGAGATAACTACTGGTATATTCTGTGTATGAATAAACTCGATCATTGATTTAAAGGTGGTGTATTGTTCTGAATTATCGGGTTTAACTGGATTTTTCAATATAATCATATCAGAATCAGTTCTTTTTATGTTATTACTAATGAACTTTCCTAGTTCATGAAACTCTATGCATATACTAATATTGTTAATACTACAATATTGTTGAAGTAGAGTAGATTGCTCTTTTGGTAAAGTTCTACTTTCTTCATCAGTTAGAAGTAAATAATATGTAATATTAGACTCAGTTTTTTTAAATAATAGCTCTTCAAGTTGTTCAAAGAAAGTTTTTTTCAAATTAGGAGTATCGAAAAAATCAATAATAAGATACAGAGGGGAAGCAGAAAGCGCGCGCGATTTCCAATTGATAATTTGTTCACATAAAAGGTTGAGTAAGTGCTGATTTAATTTATCGGCGAGACGTTTTTCAATGTCTGTGGGTAGGTGGCTTTTGAGAATTACTTGGCCCTTACGAGGATGGTCCCAAACAAGACTCGCTTCAAGTCCAGCTATAATATCATCCTTTGCTGATATTATAGGTTGGTATAATATAGTTATATTATTTTGTTTAATAGCATTGCTTATATCAGCATCTATGCGATTTAATACGGAAATTTTCGAGTTCAGACGTTCATCAAATATTTCATGACACCCCCCGCCTATTACCTTTGCTCTAATGAGGGCTGTATTAGCATCTCTAATTATATGGTTATGATTATCATAATGTGGGGAATTAGTAACGATTCCAATACTTACAGTAATGAAAAGATTAGAACCTTTAACAATAATTGGGCAGGATAGTTTGTCATGAATACGTTGAGTTAAATTTGAAATATTGTTTATGGATTCAATATTTTCACTGAGTATTGCAAATTTGTCATCATTGATAATACAAAGCGTGTCTAGAGGTTGTGTGATTTCTGATAAAAGTTTGATTATCTGAGAGCGAATAACTTCGCGCTCGTTCTCACTGAAACCACTCATGACTTTGTCTAAACGGTCTGCTTGAATTAATAACAACGCATAGTTGAAATTGCTAACAAACCTTGACCGTGTAACGGCTAATTTGAGCCTATCTATAAGTAAATGCGAACGCACGACTTCGGAAATTCCAACGTAAAGGTTATCATTTAATGCTCGTAAATAATATTCTTTCTGGTTGGTAATATCTATCATATGACCTTGCAAGCTTAAGAGATCGCCGTTAGACGAAGAAAAATTTCCTTGACCACGTTCTAAAATCCACTTTATTTCGCCGGTAATGGTTTTTATTCGATAGATAATTTCAAAAGGTATTCTATTATTTAATGCTAACTGGACCTCTTCCCATACTTTCACTTGATCATCAGAGTGGATTAATGATGCAAAAGTAATCGATTTGTTGATTAACTCTTCTGCTTTGTAGCCAGTAAGTTCATAACAACCTGCAGAAATGTATTCCATAGACCAAGCATGATCGTTGCGTCCTCTATATATAAGACCACTAAGATTATCAACTAAAGAGGATAGGCTGAGATGATTAGATTGGGATAGTTCATCTGTATATACTTCATTGCTTATATCAGAAAACGAGCCAATTATAGCAGGTTGATCTCCCATGAAATTCTTGGCATATATACTTGCCCAAAAATAATTATCATCTTTAGAAATAAAACGAGTTTTTATGTGGATTGAATCTTGTTCATTATTGACGAGGCTTATAAAGCTATGGCTACATAAATTACGATCATCAGGATGGACAAATTCTAAAACATTTTTTTCTATACTATCTTGTATTGAAAAACCAGTTAGGGTCACCCATGCGTCATTCAAAAAAGTCCAATGACCTGCATAACTAATGCTGAAAATTACCTGTTCTAAGTGTTGAACTAAATCTGATGAATGATGAATCAGTTCCTGATAAGGCTTGATTTTCTGTTCGCCTTTGTTGTGAAATGGGAGGTTGTTAAAGAACGTCATTTGTATAGAAGTTCTGAGTATGAAAATAATAGCATTGTCGATTATTTATTTAGAAATAACCTTTATGTTCAATAGCCCAAACAGCTGCTTCAAGTCTTGATTTAAGTTTTAGTTTTCTCAATAGGTTTTTGACATGAACTTTGACAGTTCCATCACTAATATCAAGATTCCTAGCAATCACTTTGTTGCATTGGCCTACTGCGATAAAAGATAGTATTTCAGATTCTCTATTAGTTAGAGAAGACTTGTTAACAGGTGACAGGAGCCTGTCTTCTCGGATAATACGGGATAATATCGTAGCAAGCGTGTCATCAAGAATAATTTCGCCTTTAGCTGCTTGTCTAACCTTAGAGAGTATCTCTTCAGGTTCAGAATCCTTGAGTAAATAACCATCTGCACCTAACCGTACGGCAGTGAGAAGGTCTTTCTCCACATCTGAAACTGTTAAAAGAATAACAAGAGATTCTAGATCAGTCTCTTTTATTTTCTTTAAGACCTCGAACCCATCCATATGCTTCATATTTAAATCGAGGAGTATTATATCTGGTTTAAGCTGAAAGGCCATTTCGATGCCTTCCTTACCCGATGCTGACTCTCCAAGAACGTTTAAGTCATCTTGAGAGTTAACTAATTGCCCTACGCCTTTTCTAAATAATGGATGGTCATCGATAATTAATACGGAGCTTATTGTTAATGAATTCATTTTGAGTTCTCCACAAATCAATCAGTATTTTGATTATTTGTACGGAATGATATTGAAATTATAGTTCCACCACCAGATCTCTCATCAAAGTGAATAGTTCCATTTAGTGCTAATACTCTCTCTTGCATGATAATAATGCCATGGTGGCGCTCTCGGTTATATGATTTAGGTAACCCGATACCATTATCTTCAATACGTACATTGATATCAGAACTACATTGTAAAGATACCTGAGCGTAAGTAGCCCGAGAATGTCTGACCACGTTTGAGAGACTCTCACGAATAATCTGAAGAAGCTGTATTTCTTCAGATACGGTAAGAGTGTTTTCATGTAATCTGTTGTCGATATTTATAGCAATAACACTTCTGTTTGATAACTCATTGATCGAATCAATCAGTGCCTGTGTGAAATCACGTCCCCCCAAGGTTATCCTGTATGAAGACATTAGCTCGCGAAGGTGGCGATAAGCAATGCTCAAAGTTGTCCGTAAGTCTTGAGTAACATCATCAATCATTAACTCAGTAGTAGCATCTAATGAAGAAGAATTAGAAATTATATCTTGAATGCGGCTTGCCTGAATCTTCATATATGAAAGTGACTGTGCTATTGAATCATGTAACTCGCGAGCAATTATAGAACGTTCCTCATATTGTGCATTTCTTAAGTTCAACTCTGTTAGTTCTGAAATGTAGAGGATATTTGCTATAAACTTTGAATGTAATTTGAAGGTATTTTCAAGCTTCTCCGTTACTATCATTTCAACTGGCACTCTTAATAATAACTGCGCCTGATTTTCTATCCCTCTGAATATGGGTAAAAAAACAACATTGTATAAAGGTGAGCTGGAGTCTATAAGTTGCACTTCTCCATTTGACGGAAAAGTAGCGTCGTGTGGTGAATCTATAGGCCAAGAGAGCGAGTGACTATCAGTATTCACAAGCAACCTCATTTCAGCAGTTGTATCATCTCGAACATAGATAGCGCTGGAGATTGCACCTGATAGTGATTCAAGATGCTCTAGGAAGAATACGTATGGCTCTAGCGAGTCAGGATTTTTATGTAGTTGAGTTAAGACATCATGTTCACTATCAATAAGTGAAATGAGAATCTCAACCTCGTCTGTTTTATTATTACTCCAAATGTTGGAAATAAATATAAACAAACCCACAACAATAGAGGTCGCGAGAGCAAAAAATATATCAGGTGAAACTATAAAAGGTGAGTTATCATTTGTAACTACCCACCAATTTAGAGTAATTAAAAGAAAGGTAAGCAATAAACCAAACAGTATTATTTTATTATTATGAATGTCGAGATTAGAAACTCTAATTGGTCGCATTGTAATATCGCTTAAACTACTAATTGGTTGTCTGTAAGCTTTTAAAGTTTATTTTGAAGAGCATTATTTTTTCTACAGTTTTATGTGTGCAGTTGTATGCATCGTATACGTAAAATATATTTATTCAACTCGAGAGCACGTAACTACTACTTTTGGCGTACCAAAGATAGGGGATTGATTAGGGTATGTTGTATCTATGAAAATAGCACTGTAGTTGAAGTAGACTACTTCCTTACTTTTAATATTTGTTGTTTTCATTTGATATTTATCCTCACTGCGGGCATTTTGCACGTGAGGATTTTTTTTAACTCAATAGTGTACCTTAAGTTTGATAATAGTGACTCGAACGACGTACCTACTAAGGGGTACCACTTCAAAGCAATTGATGTTTTTACACAGATAACTTCAAATACGTTTGTGTTAATTAACAACAATAAATTGTATATATTGTTGTTAATTAACAACAATAAATTAAAATTCTAGAAGTAAAATCAATTAAAACAATCCCGTCATATGGAGGGGAATTATGAATAAAATCTCAAAACTAGTGACAGCACTTACGTTACTCTCAAGTTCTTACGGGGTTTCTGCTGAAGGTAATGCATTTGATGTAGAGAATTTTTCTGCAACACTAACCTTTACTACCGATTATACGTTCCGTGGAACTACATTCAGTGATGGCGACCCAGCTATTCAAGGTAGCTTTGATTGGGGGTCAGGTCCTTGGTTTGCTGGTGCTTGGGCTACAAGTCTAATTCCACAAGCAGCTAATGGCGTTGGCGGCACGATGGAGATTGACTATTATTTTGGTTGGGCTGATGCCTTTGGTGGTGTCGATTTTATGGTTATGCCATTATTTTATACCTTCCCGGGGCAGAATGATGCCGGTCGTGATGATTTCACCTTCGAATTATGGACCAGCGCCGGTTACGGCTTCGCTAATGCGCCTGGCTCTCCTTATGTGAATTTTGAATTTAACTGGTCTCCAGAATACTTTGAAAATGGTGATGATTCTTTGTATTACAGACTTTCTGCAGCATTTACATTACCTCAGGGTTTCGGTATTGATGCTGGCTACGGTTACACAGACATAGGTGATAAGAATGACTTTTTTGCTGATGATTATGGGCATTGGGACCTTGGTGTGACGAAGTCAGTACTCGGTTTTGATTTTGACCTACGTTACCATGACAACGCAGATGTGGATAAGATCGGAAAAGGTTTTGCCATCGACAGTGATTTTGTTTTCAGCGTATCTAGAAGTTTCTAAAACTATAGACTCGAAATTATTTAATTCTTCTTTCTTCCAAGAAGTTTTTAATTAGTTTAGAGTTTATATTTAGAGAGTTGATAGTGATCCGAAAGGATCACTATTTTTCACTTAAAGACTTAATTTAACCTAGATCTAGAAACATACTTCTAATCTTCTAGTTGCACATATCCTTTCATTAGTTCGCTATATCTTCTTATCTCTAAAGAGGTGCAGCAAATGTGACATTGATTCCAGTTGTCATTCGGAAGTACCCTTGCAATAGATACAGAATTTGCCATTCCTATTTTTACTTTTGCGGAATAATAAATTGTTATTAATATCTTTGTTTGAGATTGGAAGTGAGTGTTGGTTTAAGTATTAAGCCAGAACCCATATCGCCGATGACGGATGTCCGCTGATCTTCGAAGGCTGGAGAAGCAAAGAGTTGAGACTAGGGGTTTAACTTGCCTCGTTATATTTTGACGGTAAATAGGTGTGCAACAGACCAGATCTAACAGCAGCCTTTAAAGTTCGACACCATTTTCAGGGAACAATTCGACGATGAGTTATATTGAAGATACTATCGAAGACTGCTGAAAAAATGCTTCAGCAGGAATTTTTAGAAGGTATCATCTGTGACGTGGCTTCTTATCTGCAAAAGGACGATCGAACTTAGGGTTTATTGTAGAAACTGAAAATTTTGAATCAATCCACAATCATTCAACATATGTGATGATTTATCAGATGGATTAATAGTACACCATAACTAGGAGCTCTTGATGAGTAAGATGATTTCTGTAATTACAATCGATCTTGATGATACGCTCTGGAATAATAAGCCAACACTAGATTACGCCGAAGGTGTCTTACACGATTGGTTGAAAGAATATGTTCCATTACTTGCAGCAAAGTATTCTATTGAAGATATGAAAAAGCATCGTGGTGAAATCTCAAAGGTAGAACAAAAGCTAAGTCATGATATGACCCTGCTACGGCGAGAGTCTTTATGTCGTCTCTCGAATAGAATGGGTTATTCTGAGCAACTAATAGATCAGGCTATGGAAGTTTTCCTTGTCGCCAGAAATAATGTGACGCTATACGATGATGTCATACCTTTTCTTGAATCGTGCCGGGCGAAAAACTATCAAATAGTTGCTCTTAGTAATGGTAATTCAGATGTGCATGCGATTGGAATTGGACAGTATTTTTCGATGACTCTTTCTCCCAGTGACGTAGGGACTTCAAAACCAGATCCGGCGATGTTTCATTTTGTATTTGAGCAGATGAATATAAAACCTGATGCTGTTTTACATATTGGAGATGAACCAAAGACTGATATTCTTGGGGCTGCTTCTGCAGGTGTTCCATGTGTGTGGATTAATCGGAATAATATGAAACTTCCGGAAGGTATTCCAGCTCCTGAAATTGAAATAACATCATTAGCGGAGCTCATACCTTTAAGTGAAACGCTTCAGAATTATGTTCTTAACTAAAGATGAAACGGTCTCAGATTACAATAAAATTTACTACTTTCCTGTCCTTATCTGAAGTCGCTCTATTTCATGGATAATTAATTACACCTAATGAATATTTTCCAAATGGAGAAGTATAAGTTTCATAGAGAGGTTTCATTAAGTGTTCATATTGGTCGCCATTTGTTTGCATTGTTATGCTTTCATTAAAACGAAAGATTACACCGATCTCTGAGACAAAATTATATTTGCGGCGAGTACGGGTTTTCTTTTCCGTTATGGCAGGGCTTGTTTCTTTTGGCTTTATGTCGATATCGGGCATCATCAGTGACAACATTATCAGAATTATTGCCGTGATGATCAGTCTGGTTATTGCATTTGTCGTTTATTCATTACTAAGAATTCAGTATCAACATCGCCAATCATTATCAAATGCAGATAGGCTTGAAACTGTGCTCAAAAACTTGCCTGGTATGGCTTACCGTTGCTTTAATCGCCGAAATTGGCCGATGGAGTTTGTCAGCGAAGGATGCTTTTCGCTCTGTGGTTATGAGCGTTGTGATCTTGAAGAGCAACGTGTAATGGTCAAGTAATCTTGAACGAACTTTAAGCCACTTTTTTCATTTCTGCTGTTCTTTGTGCTGGCGTGATATACCCCAATGAAGAATGTAGTCGTTTATAGTTGTAAAAATAGATATAACTCTCAACTGTAGTGACAGCAGCCTGATGATTGATAAAACTTAATAGATTTAATCGTTCTGTTTTTAAACTCCTGAAGAATCGCTCCATCACACTATTATACCCCAAGGGCAGGCTTCGCGCTCCCAACAGTTCCCTCGACGACTCATACTTTGCGTGATGCTGAGCTTACTTAAATACTCAACAAATACGTTCGCTGAATACTGTACTCCTTGATCGGAGTGAAAAAGCAATTGGCTCGCGTCGGGTCGTTGCCTGCGAATAGCATGGCGTAATGCTTTTTTTGCTAATTCTGCATTGGGATGTTTTGACATCGCCCAACTCACAATTTCCTTTGAACCTAAATCAAGCACACAGGCCAAATAACTCCAGCCTTGATGAGTGCGGATATAGGTGATGTCACCCACCCAGTGGGTGTTAATTGTTTCAGGGTAGAACTGACGACGAAGAATATTATCTGCTTTGATATGAGATTTACCTGTGTTTGGATAGTAATGCTTTTTTCGAGGCGTGATGGCGAACACATTGGCTTTTCTCATCAAGCTTGCGGTTCGATAGACGCCAAGAGAAAAACCTTTATTTAATAACGACGATGCATGCCTCGTTTGCCGTATGAATAGTTTGTTTCAACAGCAATCATTTTGATTGATTCCACCATGATACGTTCTTCATGATGAGTGGATTTTTGACGACATTGGTAATAATAAGTGCTGGTACTTACCTTAAAAACGCGACAAAGTTCGTGAGTCGTATAATCAGGGTTGGCTTTTTTCATCTCACTCATCAACTTAGACTGTTGTTGTCTCGAATGAAAAAAGCTGCCGCCTTTTTTAGTATTTCATTATCCCGTTTAGCACGCCAAAGTTGTTTTTCTAACGCTTGGATCTTCTGTTGCTCGGCTGTGAGTGCCTTTTTCCCTTGAGGTGTTTGTCCGTTTATTTCAGCAAGGTATTGTCGTTTCCAGCGTGATACAGCCGTTGCCCCGGCCCCCGATATTTCTCTTATCTGGCGATTACTATAGCCTTCGTTGACCATCAGTTTGGCATATTCTAATTTCTGCTCAACTGAAAAATTGATTCGTTGTTTTCGGTTCATTTATAGCTCCTCTTTATACTTCAAAAGTATAGGCTATAAATTCATTCAACTTTATTAGACCATTACAAATCAAAGAGCTGGCTCCGAACGAAGCAGAGAAAAAGTTCTGGGTTGGCTCTTGAGCTGCGGCCAAAATTACTTTACCACTACAAGCACTTAAAAAGATAGAGAGTGTACTTAGTACACTCTCTATAATCATCCTTGTTAGGTTAAATAAAAACCTTCCTTGGCCCAACAGCGGCTAGTGAACCCATATAAACCAGACTCCTTAGAAGAATAATTCCAATCCTGTAGAGATGATTTTCACATCTTCTAATCCTTCATGTTCAAAATTGTTGTATTCAACCAGTAGCGTTAATTTATCATTGAATCTATGATTCCAACCAAACGCAAATGATGTTGCATCAAAGGTATTTGCACTAGCGGCCGTTGCCCCTTCTTGTTCTGTTTTGCCCAAAGAGACAAACAGCTTTTCTTTATTGAAAGTATAAGATACCTGAGCCAAACGCGCCTCAACATCTAATTCTTCAAAAGTGCCATTTCCATTAACAGCAAAGCCTCCTTGAGAGTTAATCAATGGGCCTATACCACTACCATCTAGAGCTGACAAATGTAGTACAAAACCACTTTGCCTTAATACAAAACCATAGTTAACTCCAGTAGAGTCAATTGTGTCTCCATTAGCAATCAACTGAGTTGATTCTTGGGTTGTGCCACCTAGAAATGCCGTTAAACTACCACCATCCCACTCTCGATCATAGGTTAACTCTGCTTCAAAACGAGGCATATCTTCTTCTGAGTCAATTCCACCATTTCGAGCTTGCTTTGATGGATCAACTGCAGCGAGGGCTAATTTAAACCCGTTAATTGTCGGTGTACGATAAGTAATCTGTCCTATCGGTAATGGGAAAGTTTGTCCCGAACCCAAGTTACCAAATGAGACAAATTCAAAATCAACGACTCCCAATGTTTGACTAATATTACCTACTCCCATCACATTGACGTCATTAAAAACCGTGGTTCTACTAAAGATTTCAAAATCTTTACCAAATAACACTTCACCCCAATCTCCGCCAACGGTGCCATAAAACTGTCTGGTGTCTACAACACTTTCGGTTAGTTTTGAATCATCAACCTGATCACCGACAGAGACGAAAAATGATGTTCGCGCACCAAGTTTCAGCCCACTTTCAGTTTCATTACTGAAATTAAATCCTATCCAGTTTGGTATATACCCAATACGAACTCTAGATTGTTTTTTATCAATTCTCGCCGGATCAGAAAAATCTGAATCAGTGCTCACATAAAACGCACTTAGAAATGCATCCACAGAAACTGTTGTTTTATCTTTATCATATAATACTATTTCAGCATTACTATTGAATGAAATACAACATGCCAGCAGGCTAAATAATATTAAATGACTCTTTCTTTTTTCAAATTTTGATTTCATAACATCCTCTTCAGTTATTATTTGTTTAATGTGATTTCCACATCAACATATTTCATTTTTCACAGGTTAAAAACTCCTGAAAACTATCTACACAGTTTTAAACACTTACACATATGAGGTAACCAAGTGAAGTTATTAACTAATAAAAAAACATAGTTAATTCACATTCAATATTTCCAGCCACCATCTCATCTCAATAACATTAAATTATTATTGAGATGAGTTTTAATCCGACAATATAATATTATTATCGAAAAATTTTTAATTAAATGGCCTTGCTTGAAAGTTGCTTAGCAATATATTCCGCTTGTCTGATTGCTAAAGAAACAATCGTTAAAGTAGGGTTCTCCGCAGCACCTGTTGTAAATTGGCTACCATCTGAGATGAACAAGTTTTCAATATCATGAGTTTGTCCATATTTATTACAAACACCATCTTCTGGTTTTGCACTCATTCGGCATGTGCCTAGATTATGTGTTGATGGATAAGGAGGAGTTCGATAAACTTTTTTTGCCCCAGAAGCCTCATAAACTTTAGTGCCTTGTTGATACGCATGCTCACGCATAGCGATATCATTTTTATGATCATCAAAATGAACATTAGGCACTGGCAAACCATATTGATCTTTATCAGTTGGATGCAATGTAATGCGGTTGCTTTCTTGAGGCATATCTTCACCGACTAACCACATACCGGCCATGTTTTTATAGTTATCCATGGCTTCTGTAAAGTCTTCACCCCAACTACCTGGCTCCAAAAAAGCTGCCATGAAAGGTAAGCCCAGTGATAAAGTTTCCATCTCATATCCGCCAACGAAACCTCGAGACGGATCATGTTTTGACTCATCGGTAATAATTCCAGCCATGGTTGTACCACGCCACATATGCACGGGTTTATCAAATGTTGCATAGACAGAACCCGTCATATGCCGCATATAGTTTTTACCGACTTGTCCTGATGAGTTAGCTAAACCATCACTAAATAAACCACTCGCTGAATTGAGCAATAAACGTGGAGACTCAATGGAGTTTCCTGCGATGCAAACTACACGGGCTTTTTGTAACTGGGTGTTTCCTTCAGAATCAGTGTAGAGGACGCCATCAACTTTTCCATCTTTAGAGTGATGTACCTTCATCACATGGCTACCTGTTCTCAAATCAAGATTGCCTGTTGCTTCAGCTGCAGGTATCTCTGTATAGAGCGTTGACCATTTAGCGCCCATCTTGCAACCTTGGAAACAAAACCCTAGCTGCTGACAGCTTCCACGACCATCTCGAGGCCTACTATTAATCGCCATACGTCCGGTATGACAGTCTTTATAACCAAGTTTCTTCGCACCTTCATACATCACCTTGAAATTATTATTTCCAGGTAATCCAGGTATACCGTTGGTTCGAGTTACACCCATTTTACTTTCTGCTTTTGCGTAGTAGGGCTCTAACTCTTTTAAGGTTATTGGCCAATCTAAAAGGTTTGCACCTTCTACCTTTCCATAAGTACTCAAAGCTTTAAACTCATAGTCTCTTATTCGTAAGCTTGCCCCCGCCCAATGTGCTGTGCTTCCTCCAACGGTTTTACAAATCCATGCTGGTAAATTAGGAAAGTCTTTCGACACTTGCCAGCCTCCGGAGGTGCTTCTATTATCAAGCCAAGCTAATTGTGTAAAAGATGCCCATTCATCATTTACAAATTTCTTAGTTGATTGTCTTTCACCTGCTTCAAGCAATACTACCTTGACGCCTTTTTGACAAAGTTCGTTGGCTAACGTACCGCCTCCAGCACCTGAACCAATGATGACAACAGGACTACTATCATTCAAATCGTACTTCATGAGTACCTCCTCATTTTTATGTCAGTTCTACAGAAACTTTAAACTGTTAATTTTTATTATTATCTCAATTTACATCTTTGCTGGACTATCTTCTGGAAGCGGATCAGGCAACCAATCAAGATCCTGGAATCCTCGATTGAAATATCCACCTTTATCAAAAGATGATCCTTCGTATCCAAAATGAGCCCATGCCATATCATTGTTATATAATGAGACTATTCCAGTACCTCTAATTTTTTCAAAAAAATCACTTCCTGCAATCTCTTTAATAATTGCATGCTGTTTTTCTTTTGATACTTCTAACCAACTACCACCTGCACGTTTATCAAGATCGACGACACCATCAGTTAATAACTTTTTGACCTCACCACTTCCTTTAGCTGCACCATCAAGATCCTTAACCAACAATGCATAAATGGCATCATCTAAATCTTTATGTGGAAAAATTGTTTTTGCAGCAACCAGAATACTTTCTCCATCAGTACTGGATAGAGCATCCAAATTTAATGCCCAAGAACGACTTGGGGCCATCATCGACAACATCCCACTTGTCGCGACAATCGTACCGGTTAGTACGCTGACACTCGACTTAACAAATTGTCTTCTTGATTGTTTTGTTTTTATCATTATTACCTCCTCGCTATTTGTTTACTTACTTAAATGAAACACTTGAAAAATAACTTCCTCAAGACTATAAAGTCATTGGTAATGTCCATGGCGCTGTAGTACTTCTATACTGTATCCGTCAGGATCTGTTACAAAAAAGAATCGAGCAATAAGTTCATCATTGTGTACAAACTCAACTATGTCATTGGGCTGATACTTCAAGTCAGTAACTTTTTTATGCATAAAATCTAAATTATCAACACAAAATGCGATATGCCCATAGCCATCACCGTGTGTGTAAGCTTGATCTCGACTTTTATTCACCGTTAGCTCTATCTCTGACTCATTGTATTTATTTCGCAAATAAACTAATTTAAAATCTGGAAAGTCGAGCTGGTGAGATTCTTTAAAATCAAAAACATCGTTATAAAATTGTTTAGATTTTTCAATATCTAAAACTCGTATCATTGTGTGAATGAACTTGCTCAATTATCTAAATCTCCTTCTTATTTCATTTGTCGATTTTTGAATTGTAGAGAGAAAAAAACATTGATGGTAGTACTTGCCTGTTATATTAAATACTTCATATGGATAACTTTAATCATCGTAGAATTGAGGATTTAAAAGACCATTTCTAGATGAAATAAATTCATTTGTTTATTTTATTTTTAGATATTAAAAGACAATTAAGCCTTCTAGTTTCATTACTTTTTTAGTATAGGTACGATTTTTTTAGATTAAATTAACCTGAAATAAAAATTGAGCTTAATTAAGTAATAATATTTATCGGAAGATAAAAAAATGGATAGTTTGATTTTATAAGTCTTTACGGCCTAGTTTATATATAGTCGAGGTTGAAATTATGGTATGGCGGAATATGATGGAATAACTACGAAATTATTTGGCAGAGGTAGACACAGATCGGCACTTTAAGGTTTAAAGCACCGGTTAGCCACAGAGTGATTTTAAATATGTAGTAGCATAGTACTGCATGAAGAGTACTATATTTTGTTATATTTGCTATGTAGTCATAATAATTAATACCTCAGGAGGATAAAGTCACAATGTGTAATATATACTTAAGTGGGGATGCTCGGTTATTTAAACAAAAAACTCGCTCCATCCGAATTGATGGTCATGTGACCAGTATTAGAATAGAAATGATTTTCTGGCAACTTTTGGATAAAATTGCCTATGAAGAAAATATGCGCTTGTCGACTTTTTTGTCACAACTTTATACAGAAGGATTAAGTAAGTCCGGTGATGTCACTAACTTTAGTTCGGTTATAAGAGTTGCTTGTACTACCTATTTAACCAATCAAGGAGAAATAGGTAAGGAAGCTGAAGCACTCGTTGCTCCGCAACTTTATATTGCAAGTATAAACTAGGGAGATCTATCAATCAGGAAACTGTCTCTTAATTGTCCCATTACAGAGGGTAGTATCTCTAACAGATATGTAATGCGTTATATTTGTGATTGAAAAAAGTGGGTTTATGTTGCAAGTGCAACACCTGTGATTTTGAAAAAAATACCTTGTAGGGTGTTAAATAATTGAGGCGTTTACGAGGCCGTTTATTAAAGGTTTCCACGGCATGAACGAGCGTTTTTATCGGTAACCTTTCTTCAACCAATCTTTTTTGGAAAATAATGCGGTAATAAATCATTCGTGTTTTCGTTTGTTTCTCGCTCCTAAAGGAAATATGGGGCGACAAAGTAAACAGAGATTCAGGTTTTTGATTGCCCATCAGCTTAAAGCCGCAAACTACTTACCATTATCGACCGTCAAAGTTTTACGCCATACTATAAATCTCAGCCCGTTTGCCATGTAGCTTAGTGGCCACCAACAATCGACTTTTACGTTCGATACGGCTTGCTATATCACCACGGCTTTTTGCTCCTTCTACCGTATGACTTTTCCAGTGGCTAGCCGACACTTATTCTCAATGCTTTCGATGCTTATGAATACTGATTCAGCCAAGGGGAAATCCTCTTGTGCCATAAACCATTTGTTGATGGTATTTTTCATGTAATCCTAGTAAATGGTTATAAAGTTCTACATCTTCTTTGACATTCTGGTAAATCCACTTTCAGTACTAATACGCATCTGTCTTTTCTTGAACAGCCTTGTTGCAGATGTTGAACAACGTAGTGAGCTAATGAAGATTTATGTCGCTCCTGATCGAATAAGGAGTAAGGTATTTTATCAGCTGTTCAAGTCATGCCTTTTTTCTAAATAAAGTGGCGCACTTGGAAATGAAGTTTACCTATGAATAAATAGCATTTATCGTATGGTTGAAGTCGATTGAGGGATCAAAGAGGGGTGGCCTCAGAGGAAATTTTTGACTTTTCAACTGTTACGTCAACAGGTTATATTGGTTAAGAATAGGTAACTATTATGATATAGTTGTTATAACTTTAATTTTTATTCACCCTGTTTTTCGAGGTCTTCTACATGCTCAGCATCAAATCGTCACGCATGGCAGCATGCATATTTGTCTTAACTAACTTATTATCAGCGCCCGTTATCGCTTTAGATTTAACTCTACATTTAGAACAAGGCTCTGACCTAACAAAGTTAACTGATACTGATTGGCAGCTATTGAAAACAACAGCTAAAGAGGCATTAAACACCTCTCAAGAAGGAAAAAACTATTTCTGGCAAAACCCAAAATCATTTAATAGTGGTGTTATTACTATTCTGTCTACAGATGAAAGTAGTGGAGGGGTAACCTGTCGAAATGCCAGTTTTACTAACACTACAAAAGAATTAACAAGTACGACCATCGTTAAACTTTGCCAACAAGGTGAGAAATGGGTAGAGCTTAGTTCAAAAAAAACAACCTTTTCAAAAAACACTTCTACTAGAAATGATTTGGCAACGTCTCCTCAAGAAGAGGTAACGAATCAAAAATTGGACCATACATCAGAACGTTGTCGAAATTTATCCCGAAATATTGATGAGCTCAAAGGAAAGCCTTTAAGGCGGTCAGCGGCTATGGACTTATATAGTGCAGAATGTCTAAGATAATACAATTCAGTCAAGTGATAATGTAACTTGAATTTATAATGGCGATCTTTCGAGGTTACCTATAGGTTGGGGAATTTGTTCTATTTATAACCCATATACTGGTGTATCGCTTTGTGAATTCATTTATTATGACTTGCGTAAACCAATTATATAAAGAGGTAAATGATGACATCATCAAACATTAATAAAACGGCAATTACTTTATCATTCA
The DNA here is from genome assembly GCA_913058255.1 of uncultured Pseudomonadota bacterium. Classification (GTDB taxonomy): domain Bacteria; phylum Pseudomonadota; class Gammaproteobacteria; order CAJXQU01; family CAJXQU01; genus CAJXQU01. The sequence continues at coordinate 16,410 of CAJXQU010000009.1, forward strand.
TAACACTCACGCTAGTTTCCTCCCCAGCACTTTCCGGAAGCTGGAATTGGCTGGAAAACAGTCCTGCAGAAGCTTTTACTGATAGTGACTGGGCGATGTTAAAACAAACAGCTAGAGCCACCTTAGAACATGGGGAGGATGGAAATACGGCAACGTGGGTTAATCAAGATACAGGACACTCAGGCTCTATCACACCATTAAGTACCTTCGACAATAATGGCATGCTCTGTCGAAAAGCAAAGTTCTTTAACAGCGCAGATAAAATGACGGGTAGCTCAATATTCAGGCTTTGTAAACAAGAGGATGGGAAGTGGAAAGTCACCAATTAATTACTATATAACTCCAAGTCTACTTAAGAAATTGAACTAAAGGCCTGTTCTTCGGGCAGATCAATTGTTACCAAACAGTTTAAAAAAGGAGAGCAGGCCAGTGTCTAAGTTAGTTGATGTTTTTGTGATGTCGATGATCTTAGGTTAGATAACCATACTACTTTAATGGCCACTGTTGTAACTAGATCAGTCTAGTATCCTCTTTCAATAGAGGACGTAATATTGATTTATTGATTGAATAATATGCCTGATACTTCATTCTATTAGCTCTGCTCAAGCCATGCCTTTCTTCAAATAAACTGATACATTTGAGAGCGAGATCCATCTAAAATAAAAATAGATTTAACTTCTTAGAAAAAGGATGGGGACTATCTTTGTCTAGAGTTTAAATAATATTTATTTAGCTTTTAAATAGAGGCTTATTTATGAATTTTCATGGAGTCCCTTAGGATCAAAGCTGTCCTTTGATGGGTATGAAACGCATCAAGCCCGCAACAAATCGTTGTCTCCAAGTTGAGTAGGGTTCTTTTTTATAGACTCTCTCAACTCCTTCATCATATGCACGCCACTGAACCTTATTAGTGTCATTGAGGAACAGCTCAAAAGCCTGTGTGGGAAGTATGGTATCTATATGATTGGCAAACTGTAGTGCCAGTAGTGGAGATGATATAACAAGGCCAGACTCGGTATTAAGATAAGCAGATCGTGGATCAAAATTAAAAGAGCCAACGAATATTTTTTCGCGATCGATAATGAAAGCTTTTGTATGAAGAGTGGCCTTCGCGCCACTAGCTGCAAAAATCTCAGCACCAGATATATTCGCATCGGGTCGAACTTCGAAAATCTGAATGCCATTCATCAAAAGAGGTTTTCGTGAGGGTGAGTAACCGCCATGAACAGCGGCATGGTTGTTTGCGGCTAAAGAATTTGTGATTATTTTTACTTTTACACCACGTGCTTGCAGTGAAGAGAAGAATTCAATGCCATCTTTTCGAGGAACAAAATAGGGTGACAGTAGAATCAGCTCTTTACTGGCAGTTTGAAGTGTCTTTAATAAAGGTCCTGTTATGTCGAGGCTTGGGCCAGATTTAGATTTGATGCCCTTATCAGGTGAGTCGTAGATTAGTTTATAGGGAACCCAGTCGAATACGTCATTCTTCCCATCGAGAAATGCCATGGCTTTTTTAATAACTACAGAAGCATACTTGGTGTTTTTGATCGACTCACGTGATTGATCAAGTTTAGTGCTCAACTGTTCCAGTGCTTTTTCTGGGGCATCCAATGGTTTTGCGAATGCAGATACAGGTAATGCGGTTTGATGATTCCAGAAACTGTCAAACATTGCAGAAACATCTTGGGCAACACTGCCGATACCAACAACATCCAGATCACCAAACTTTTCATGTTGGCTAGCACCGAAATACTCGTCGGCAATATTACGACCGCCAATAATTGTTACTTGATTATCGATGGTAAACGATTTGGTATGCATGCGACGATTAATGCGACTGAAATCAGTAACACCGCTCCAGGCTCGACCGAACACTCCACGTTGGAAAGGATTAAATACACGAATTTCAAAATTTGGGTGTGTGTCAAGAGCCAGCATTTCAGCATCATAACCAGAAGCAAAGACATCATCTATTAATAGTCGGATACGCACGCCACGATTTGCGGCTTGGAGTAAGGTGTTGATAAAAATAAGGCTGGTTGTATCGGTTTTAATCAGGTAATACTGGGCATCAATTGTACGCTCGGCTTGCTCTGCGAGCAGCAGCCGTGCGGTGAGCGCATCCATGCCGTTTAGTAGAGGATAAAAGCCCGAATGATCTTTTGGTTTAGAGGCAACAAGAGGGGTGTATGTGGTTCCAAGTAGAGTATCTTCAGTATTAATTATGGTATGTGATTCTATTCGAGGGTGCTTATAGTTGATACTCGTGCAAGCTGTGAGTGTAGTGAGTATCGACATTAGAAGACCCATCTTAATAAAAAGGTTGATGATAGTGTTATTCATTAATAATTGATTTGGCACAACGGAAACCTAAATGTTGCATGCCGCTGTCAGGGCTTAAACGCATACGTCTGGAATTGCGATAACCAGAACACCAACTATCATTACAGAGAAATGAGCCACCACGTACTACTTTATTGGTCGCGTGTTGTTGATATATTTCATGACTCTTCTCTGGGCCTTGTGGGTTGATAGAGGTTGTCCCTTTCAGTATTTGTTGTTGATAATAATCGGGATCATACCAATCATTGGTCCATTCCCAAACATTGCCAGCCATGTCATAGAGGCCATAGGCATTGGGGCGGAAAGACTTAACTGGTGCGCGAGTAACGTAACCGTCTTTGCCTGTATTGATATAGGGAAATTCCCCTTGTAAAAAGTTGCCCTGTTGGCTGTTATTTGTAGTCTTTTGATTGCCCCAAGGATACATAGTGTTCCCACCTCCCGCGCGCATGGCATATTCAAACTCGGCCTCAGTCGGCAGCCGTTTTCCACGCCACTTAGCGTAGGCCATGGCATCGTACCAAGAGACTTGGGTGACGGGCAGGTTGAGTAACTGATGAATATCGCTATTTTCAGCTTTAGGAGACTTCCAGTTTGCTCCTCTGATAAAAGACCACCAGTTGGCTAAATTTTCTTTGTTGATAGATTTATCAATTAAGTGAAAAACCAAGGCGCCGGCTTTAAGGTCCTCATCGTTTGGTTTAGGCGTGCCTGGCGGGAGTTGTTTTTTTAACTCTTCCCAATTGATATCCTGTTCTGCGACGGTTTTATAGCCTGTTGCCTTAACGAAGGTTAAATAATCACCGACGGTAACCTCATGTTCATCTATGTAGTAGTCAGATACACGTACGGGGTGTTTAGGAAACTCGTCGGGTTGGGGTAAGGCACTTTCGGGCATATTTTCAAAACCGGCTACTTTATCAGCGCCCATTTCAAACTGGCTACCTTTTATCAATATCATATCAGCTGTTATGGTGTTGATATCTTGTTCTACTGGACTGATCGCATCAATTACACTCAGAAATTGTTGATCTAAATATCGTTGTCCAAGTAAAAGCTTAGTATCGGGGTTAACACAAAAAGTCGGTGTCACTTCTGTATTCGATATATCTATATTGTCTTGTGTTTTTGGCTGGGTGGCTTTTGTTGTGCCAACCTTTATGCTGCTCGTATCCTCTTTAGGGTTATCGCATGCTGTTAATACGAGCATTAATGATAATGAGGAGATTACGATTATTTTTGTGACCATAAGTATTTTCTTTTTTATAACTCAAATGGAAAAATGACCTTCCAGTCTTTTTTCATATCAATCACTGTCCAGTTGTTATTATTGGCTTGAGTTAGTCCTTTATCAAGTCTACCGACGTTGGAATGTTTGTCATATGCCCACTCTCTATCAACATCTGTATGGTGTAAATACAGCATAAAACGTGATCCTTTACCTGATGCCGTCCACTGCATCATTTCTAAATCACCATCGGAATTACCGACGGACATAACAGGTTTACGACCAATGAATTTATTAATACTGAGTGCTTTTCCTTCGTGGTCGTTATTGAATTCTAGCTCAGGAAGACGGGTGATCGTTGTCTGGCCGTTTTCATAACTGAAATGAGTTTTTAATGTGCTACCTATAATGCGGTCTTTAGGGATACCGTAGACCTGTTCTGCCCAAGCACGTATAAACTCTATACTGCCGCCTGACACGATAAAGATTTTAAAATGATTGACACGCAAGTAATCTAATAGCTCCAGCATAGGTTGGTAGACTAATTGGGTAAACGGTTTCTTTAGAACAGGGTGTTGTGCTGTAGATAGCCACGTATTCACAAGTTGTTCAAATTCATTAGTATTCGTTTGGCTATGTGCGCTGAATACTAAATGCATCAAATCCTCTGCGTTGAATTGTGCGATCTTTTGAGTGTCATTCTCAATGACTGCCTGGTAGGGATGTGTGTCTTTCCATTCTGGGTGATCATCTGCCAGTTCGCGTATACGATCCATGGCGAAGAAGAATTGAAAATACATTGGTTGTTCGCCCCAAAGTGTACCGTCATTGTCGAAAGTGACAATACGATCCTCAGTTGCAATGAAGTGTTTACTTTTAGGATCTACCGTTTTTTCTACAAACGTTATAATAGCTGACTTTGTCTGACCTTCATTCCAAGAGGGTAAAAAGTGTTGAACATCTGATGCTTTTGAGCAAGGTATCAAACAACAGAAAAGAAAAAAGAAATGGATTTTAAACTTCATAACGTATTCTCTAGCTATTTTGTGACGTTAGTAATGTGAAGCGTGTTGATCGAGATGCAATATGAACAATGGTGAGCGTTGTTATTACTCGCTTCTTAATGATAAACAACCCTGCCTCAGGAAATGAGACAGGGTGTATTTTCATTATGCTATAAGCACGTTAATTAGAAGGTGCTTTATTAAGGATTTCAAAAGCGTTATCTAACTGTATACTGTTGCTTTTTTGACTTGGTGGATATTCTTTAAACGATTGTAACAGGTTGCCAATAACTTTCCCTGCGGGGCCGGCCATATAGAGTCGTTGCTCCATCCATTCACCATAGCCTCTGGTTTTATGCATTCTTTCAAATGGATCTAACTTTAGGTTAGTAACGATAGGGCTTGACAATGATTGTTGCGGAGACATAAACCAATCCTCTTGATCTCTAAACATGAACTTCCAATCACCATACCTTACTGCATGGAATGTGGTTTCTGTGAAATAGAAAAAGTCTTTACGTTTAGTCTTGCCGTTATTTAACACTAGATCACTTTGGTCGTAGCCGTCCAGATGGTTTTTATAGGTTTTTCCGCCTACTTTCTTACCCACTAGTAGCTCATCTTTGAGTTTATCTTCACCTTGGGTGATAGAGAGGATAGTCGGTAGCCAATCTTCCATAGTCATAAATTCACCGGTAGAAACATCTTCTGGAATATGACCTTCCCATTTAACAATAACAGGAACTCGGAATGCACCTTCCCAACCTCCGGCACCTTTTTCACCGTGGAAAGGTTGGTTACCACCATCGGGCCATGAATGGGTTGCCGCACCATTATCGGTAGCAAACATAATAAAAGTATTATCCGCAACACCTAACTCTTCTAAATGCGAAACTAGTTGGCCAACATTGTGATCTAACTCCGCCATTCCATCGGCATATTTACCGTAACCGGTTTTACCTTCGAACTCAGAAGTTTGATGTGTAGGGTAATGCATTCTAATGAAGTTATGCCAAACGAAGAAAGGTTTGTCTTCTTGTACAGCTCTAGACATAAAATCTTTAGATTTTTCAACCACTTGTTGATCGAGTGTCCTTTGTGCTTCAGTTCCCCAGTTGCCAAGGTCTTCAATTGTTTGCCCGCCTTTTCCATCGGCTTTGGAATGAATGATTCCCCGTGTACCAATTTTCCAGGCTTCGGCTTCCTTAGGTGTTGGGTAATCATATTGCTCTGGATATTGCGCGGCATTCAAGTGATACAAAATGCCATAAAACTCATCAAAGCCGTGATTCGTTGGTAAAAACTCATCTCTATCACCGAAATGATTTTTACCAAATTGACCGGTTGCATAGCCATGGGGTTTAAGTAATTCAGCAATCGTTGGATCTGTACTTTGAATTCCTTCAGCTGCACCTGGTAAGCCGACTGTACTTAGCCCCGTTCTCATCGGATATTGCCCTAAAAGAAATGCGGCTCTTCCTGCAGTGCAAGACGCTTGTGCATAATGATCCATAAACATCATGCCTTTCTTAGCAAGTTTATCAATATTAGGTGTAGTGCCGCCCATCATGCCACGATGATAAGCACTAATATTCCACATACCAACATCATCTCCCCAAATAATTAAAATATTTGGTTTTTTATCTTCAGCGTGAGCTGTACTCGATAATAATATAAATAATAAGCTAAAAGCTTTAATGAACTTTTGCATTCTTAATTCCCCTCTTGGTAGTTTTTATAAAAATAGGTTTACTTAGAAAACTGCATATTTACTGCGAAATAGATCTGCCATTTAGGTTGGCCAGGACCTTTATCAAAAATAGAATACTGCGGTTCAACAAAAAAATTGAAAACCGTTTTATTCTTTTGAATCACTTTTCCTAAACGAAGGCCTACTGGTATGCTGTAACTATCATTTTTAAAGTTGTATCCCCAAAGAGGCGCCATACCTGTATACCAACCTTTCTCAAGTTGATATACAAGAAAAGGTTGAAGAGCTGCTAGTGATACACGATCACGCCCATTTGTATCTCCAACACCAGCGCGATAGGTTAATAAATAACCATATTGAAATTTTTCAGAACGCGCATTGAAGTAAACATTCGCCAACCCCAGCTGTAATTGTTCAGCCCCTAGCCGATCATCTGTCGCGGTGGGCAAAACCACTTGTGGCCCGATACCAAAACTAATTTTCGGATCACCTGTTTTAAAAAGGTAAGAAGCAAAAATATCAAAATCACCTATGCCCGTCTCTCTAGTTCCATCAGTATTAACAGGTAAACTATTAATCGGTAATGATGCTCGTGCTAACCAATTCGTTTTGCCAATACTGACAGGCTTGCCGTAGCGTAATACAAATTGATTTCCTTTTTGGTTACTCTCGGTGAACTTACCGATGTAATAATTTTGAATATTAAACGAGGTTGTTTCTGCTAGCGGATTGTTTGCATCTGAAGTTGTATTTGTTGCTTCAAAATCATCCTGAGCCTGCGCCGTCTGACTAGATATGCCAAGCGACATAACAGCGATAATAGATGTTGCGATTCTCTTGTAAACCATAATCCCCCCGGTGGTTTTTATAATTAGATGTTAAAAATCATCTTAGGTTACCTCAACTTAATTATCAAGGAGCTTTAGTTAATTTAGTAAAAGATCAAAAGTTGAATTTTATTTAAGCTATTTTTTTATTCCAGCTACTCTCTGTATGGGCATTATGTAAAGCACAACCGAAATAAAAATGAAGGATGCAAGTATTTGTGCTATTACAAATAAATGGTTTTAACAGGAGAGTTCGAGTCGTAAGTGAATCACCTTTCAGGTGTTCTGAAGTTCAGATATTTCATGGGGCTATCATGGTGGTTTTTCATAATGACGCCAATGAAGTTTTACTCAAGATTATCGATGTTGAACTTCTTAATCGGATACTGCCGAAATGGCCATTGGCATTCTCGATAGTATTTTTTGTAGAATTTAATAAGGCTTGCAAAAATAGGCAGTCGTTTTTATCTTCTCACTTATTTTTTTGTGGTGGTGAAAAACTCCAGATTACTATGAAAGATCAAGTTTTGTATCGTACCGGATAATCGCAGATTTGAGGCTCTCGCAAGGTAAGAGCATTGTTTTTCGTGTAGGGACACAGAATTAATTTAGCTTCTCAGTGATCAAGGTGAGTGCGTTACTTAAGTAGGTGTTTATAGAATTTTAATCTAAAATTTTTAAGACTAAAAGTCGGTGCAAGATTTTATGGCTGATGATTTTAAATGTCTCTATCTTCGTGCTAGGCAGTCGATTTTTTAGTAATTTCTTGAACTGAATAGTCTTTTCGTAAGTAAAGAGATAAAGTGCTTTTCGGTTCAGATACATTGTAAATGTAGGTATTACTTTTTCATAACACAACTTCGAATAGCTGTTGTTAGTTTAATTAAGAGTTTGTTTTTTAGATTTTTTCCCGATCGGCCAGAGACAGAGGCTATTGATTTAAACCTTTGAGCTAGTGAATTAATCTTTGTATTCTTAGATAGAGAGGCATGACATGCCCCCGGCATTTCTGGTATTGATTAAAGGTGAAAATAGAGGTTTTTGGTTGCTTATTGGAGAGAGAAATACCTTGTTCGATCAACCCTAGGGACTCCAATATTAGAGTGTTTTTTGTTGATATAGATATACTCATGTTCTCACGACAACTTCATAATTTTTCTAATTTTAGAGTTAGTCCAACTTCTCCAAACAAATAATTTTATCCATCCGTTCTAGTCCTATTTTTCTATGAGTGATCATCAAAATGCTGATGTCGGGATTATCGTCAAAAATAGCATTCAGCATTTTTTTCTCAGTGATGGTATCTAGTCCTTCTCCCGGCTCGTCTAGGATTAGGATGGGTGTGTTTTTGAGTAAGGCTCTGGCGGTGGCTATACGGCGTGATTGGCCGCCTGAGAGTTTAAGGCCTGCTTCGCCGATCCATGTGTCATATCCCTGGGGCTGGCTGATGATGAAGTCGTGTATTTGTGCGGTTCGACAGGCTTGCTCTATTTCATCATCATTCGCATTGTTATTCGCTAATAGTAAGTTCCTTTTGATTGTGCTGTTAAATAGTAGGGTTTGTTGACTGACGACGCTGAAATATTGACGACTGTCGTCACTGTGGAAATGTTCGAGAGAGTGGCCGCCGAGTGTTATTTCTCCGCTTGTTATTGGCCAGAGTCTTAGTAGTAAATGCATAACGCTGGTTTTGCCGGCGCCACTTTCACCGATGATAGCTAACTTGTTACCTTGAGGAAGTTTAAAGTTGAGCGAACTGAGAACATTCCCTTGCTTTTCATCGTAGTGAAAGCTGACTTGCTTAAACTCGATATCAAAATTTTCTGGTTTAGGTGAGGCAGTTTTAGGTTCTTTGATCAGTGGTTTTTTGTCGACGATTTCAAAAATACGTTTGGCTGATTTCAATGTTTCAGGCAATAATTGCAGTGCTAAGGGCAGGGGAGCAATGGCCTCGAAACTCGCGAGTGCAAATAGCGCCAACATAGGGATGTTTGCAGCGGAAATTTGTTGTTCTTTAAGTAGTGGGATGCTCAGAAGCAGCATGCTCCACATTGCTAGGTTTGCGCAGAACAACATGGCTGCCTGGGAGATACCGTATAAACTGGCTTGTTTTTCCTGATCCTGTAACAGGTCCTCAGTTAATTGGGATATTTTGCCCGCTTGTGTGTCTGCAGCTCCGTAGATCAGCAGTTCCCCCATACCTTGTACGCTGTCTGAGGTGGTTACTCGTAGATCGCTTTTGCATGTGATCAATCGTTCACCACTGTGTTTGGCTTGTCTGTTGATCAGAATAGGGACTAACACACCGGCAATAAATAATAGTGACATTTCTACAAGTAAAAGTATGTCGTTGTATTGGTGCAGGAATAAGGCAAAGAACACACATGCGATGATGGCGACGATAATCGGCGCTAGGATCCGTAAATAGAAATTTTCGAGGTGATCAATATCAGCTCTAATTCGGCTAAGAAGATCGCCGCTGTGATAGTGCTGTAAAACAGCTGGGGCTAGTGGTTCTAAGTGTTGATAAAACCAGACTCGTAGGGACGCCAGTAATCTAAATGTGGCCTCGTGAGTGACTAACCTTTCAGCATAACGTCCCGCCGTGCGTGTTATGGCAAAACCTCGAATAGCAGCGGCTGGTGTAAAGTAGTTCACCTCTGTCGTGCCGGCGGCTCCGGCAATTGCCATCATAGTAATAAACCAACCTGCTAATGCAAGTAGACTGACATTGGCCAGAATCGTCATTAATGACAAGCACACTCCTAACAGCATCCATGCCCAATAGGGTCGAAACAACTTCAGAAGTCTGCATAATATATTTATGTTATTTATCATAATGATGACTGATAAATATCATGTGAAATATCACTATAAAGTCCCGGTTCTTCAAGTAGTTCCTTATGTGTGCCTGTTTGTGTTACTTGACCTTTATCCATCACCAAAATTTGATCGGCTTTCTCTACGGTTTTTAGTCGGTGAGCGATCATAATAAGAGTTTTATTTTGACCAAGCTGGTCTAAGCTTTGTTGGATCAACTGCTCACTTTCAGCATCTAAATTTGCCGTCGCTTCGTCTAATAGGATAATCGGTGCATCTTTTAGGAAAGCGCGGGCTAGGGCAATGCGTTGTATTTGTCCGCCTGATAGGCCTTGACCTCGCTCGCCGATCAATGTGTTATAGGCTTCAGGCAGGTTTTGAATGTATTGATCAATATGTGCGAGCTTCGCTGCTGTTCTGATTTTTTCTTCACTCGCTTCAGGCATGCCTAAAGCAATGTTTTCTCGAATACTACCGTGAAATAAATAGGGGTTCTGTGGTACCCAAGCAATATGTTTTCGCCAGTCTTCTAATTTGAGCTGGTTGAGGTTGTGATCATTTATTTTGATCTCACCACTGGTGGGAGAGATGAAGCCAGCTAACAGTCTGATGATGGTCGTTTTACCAGCGCCACTCTTGCCGACTAGCGCGGTTCGGCTTCCTGCTGGGATAGATAGCTTGAGAGGCTGTAAGGCTATGCCTCGATTATCATAGGCATAGCTGACCTGATCAAATTGAATATTTATCGGCTTGTTTGTGGCGATTAATGATTTGTCGTTATTAGCGAGAGCATGTGCAGGGATAGGTTTCGCGAGAATATCCAGCATTTTTTCAGCCGCACCGATGGCTTCCAGTCGGGCGTGATAATGTGTGCCCATATTACGTAGTGGTAAGTAGAACTCGGGAGCGAGTAATAGCGCAAAGAAGCCATAAAAGAAGTCTATTTCACCATAAAGTAGCCTGAAACCGACTAAGACAGCAACAATTGCAATACTAACACTGGCAAGAAATTCTAAAACTAGTGATGAAAGAAAGGCCACGCGTAATACTGACATGGTTGATTGTCGGTATTCTGTGGAGATCCGCCGGATCGTTTCAATTTCACGCTGGCTGGCGTTAAATATTTTTAAGGTGCTTAGCCCCTGAATCATATCTAAAAAATGAGCACTCATACGCGCCATTTCTCGCCACTGTTTCTTGTTTAGTCGCTCAGTGCCCTTACCGATCAAGATCATGAAAAATGGGATTAAGGGAGCCGTTACTAGCAGTACTAGTCCTGAGATCCAGTCGATAGGAAAGACAAATATCAAAATAGAAAGTGGAATCAAAACGACTAATGACATGGTTGGTAGGTAGCGTGCGTAATAACCTTCGAGTGCTTCAACGCCATCGATCAATGTGTTGATCAGTTCACCGCTTCTTTCACCATCCGTTGCGATGGGCCCGAGAGATAGAATATGCTGGTGTAGTGTTTGGCGTAAGTTACGCTTTATTTCAGCGGCGGCCTTAAAGGCGATGATTTCAGCGGCCCAGCTGAGGATTGCACGCAGTGAAAAAACTCCGAGCATGCTCAACAACCAAACGTATACATCATCCAATGCTGCTTTTTCAAAGATGACGGCATTGATTATATTGGCAAGTAGCCATGCTTGTAGGATGAGTAAAAATCCAGCGCTGAGCCCCAAACCGATCGCGAGTGAAAGGTAGTGTCCGGTGAGGTATTTTTGTGACTTGAGAAAGTCAGATATGCTCATTGTGGCTCAGCTGTGCAGATTTAAGAATGAACGATGTGCTCCATACAATCGGGTAAACGATATTAAAAAATCAAGCATTCTTCAATGCTTACTCGTCTTCTTCTTCTAGCCCATTTAGCTCAAGCCACATGACATTAATGATGCCGAATGCACAGGCCAGTAAAACTCCAAGTATCCATGCAAAATACCACATGTTAGTTCTCCTTAATGGGTTGGTAATTAATAAAGTGAATGATCATTTTCGCGGATGCTCTCAGGCGTATGCTTGCCCCACATTATTTTATAACACCAGCTTGTATAAGCCAAAATGATCGGTATGAAAACAAGTGATACCCAAAACATGATGTGTAAGGTTAGCTCACTAGAAGTTGCATCCCATAAAGTTAGGCTATGGTTTGGGTTCAGGCTTGATGGAAAGATAAACGGGAATAGCGAGAAACCGGCGGTGAGAATGATGCCTATCAAACTCGTACATGATCCAAAAAATGCCAATATTGGTCTTGCAGCTTTACCCATGATCAGGGCTGTTATGGCGCCGGCAAAACCCAGTAGAGGCGCGATGATAAACAAGGGATAGTTTGAATAGTTTTGCAACCAGCTTGATTCACCCACCGTGACGGTTTTATTAAGAGGGTTGCTAGCTGCGGAGAGATCCAATTGGCCTTGAATAGCATAGCCATCAATACCAAGCCAGATCCAGAGACCTTCTATAGCGAATAAAGCGATCACGGCAGTAGCTGCTATTTTTAAAAACCTTCTAGAACGCTCATAAACCGCGCCATCTGATCGAAGCATTAGATAACTAGCACCTTGCATCATAAACATGGCGATCGCTAATAGGCCAGACAGGATGGCAAAAGGATGTAGCAATTGGAAAAAGCTGGTATCTAATGACGATCGTAGGAGTTCATCGAATTCAAAACCAATGCCTAGAAATAGATTTCCCATGCCGACACCGAAGATCAGTGGAGGTATGACGCCGGGAACAAATAAAGCCCAATCCCAGAAATTACGCCAGCTTTGGTTCGGTAGCTTAGATCGATAATCGAAACCAACAGGTCGTAGAAATAATGAGAATAATAAGATCAATAGTGCTAAATACATTGCCGAGAATGCGGTCGCATAGAGAGTTGGCCATGCGGCGAATAGGGCGCCAGCAGCTAAGATTAACCAAACTTGATTCCCATCCCAATGCGGTGCTATCGCATTGATCGCAACCCGTCGCTCTTCATCTGTTTTACCAACAAACGGCAGGATCATGGCGACTCCCATATCAAAACCTTCTGTGAGTGCAAAACCGATCCACAGGACACCAATGATGATCCACCAAGCCAGCCTTAAAAATTCGTAATCTAAAAATTCCATGACTAAAAACCTCCTACAGTAAGTTGTTATTTGTGTTGGTGCTGCTCGCAGCGGTTTCAAAATGATAACGACCAGTATGTAAAGAACTTGGCCCCTGGCGAGCAAACTTGAGCATTAGGAACACTTCTACAACGAGCAAGATGGAATAAAAGATGATAAATGCGATGAGGCTATTAAAAACGTCGCTGTATTCAAGACTGGAAACTGCCAGTGCAGTTGGCAAGATTTCACCGACAGCCCAAGGCTGACGACCAAATTCTGCAACGAACCAACCACACTCAATGGCAATCCACGGTAATGGCAGGCTTAGGAAACATAACCAAAGTAGCCATCGTTTATGAAAAGAGCTGCGTTTGGCCGTGAAATAGAAAGCCAATAAAAAGACAAATAACATGGCAACACCCGCACCGACCATGGCACGAAAAGCAAAAAATAATGGAGCAACTTTCGGAATACTGTTTTTCGCAGCCAGTTTGATCTGCTCTTCTGTCGCATCAACGACATCTTCGGTGTATTGCTTGAGTAATAAACCGTAACCAAAGTCTTGGCTTAGTTCTGTTTTAAAAGTTAATTTTTCGGCTGCGGAAGCATTACCGCTGCGTATCTTTTCAAATGCAGCGTAGGCCAACATGCCATTTCTGATCCGATCTTCGTTTTCCACAATAATATCTTTTAGGCCTTTTACTTCTTCAGTGAATGAGCGGGTGGCAATAATTCCCATTACATAAGGTACTTTTAGCGCATAATGCGTTTCTTGTGCTTCTTGATCAGGAATACCAAACACTGTAAAGGCGGCTGGAGCTTCTTCGGTTTCCCATTCTGCTTCAAAAGCGGCTAGTTTGTATTCTTGCAAAGCACCAGCTTCGTAACCACTCTCATCGCCGAGTAATAACACTGAGAAAATAGAGGCTGTTCCAAAACCTGCCGCGACAGCAAATGAGCGTTTAGCAAAACCGATGTCACGGCCTTTAAGCAGATACCAAGCGCTAATACTTAAGATGAACATTGAACCAGCTACATAACCACTGGCGACGGTGTGAATGAATTTAACTTGAGCGACAGGGTTGAGAAGGATCTCTGTAAAGCTGACCATTTCCATACGCATAGTTTCGATATTAAACTCAGCACCTACTGGATTCTGCATCCAACCATTCGCTATAAGGATCCATAAAGCAGAGAGGTTTGTACCCAAAGCCATCAACCAGGTGACGGTAAGGTGTTGGACTTTAGTCATTCGAGCCCAGCCGAAGAAAAACATCCCCACGAAAGTAGATTCTAAAAAGAATGCCATCAATCCTTCGATCGCGAGAGGAGCCCCGAAAATATCTCCAACGTAATGTGAGTAGTATGACCAATTGGTGCCGAATGAGAATTCCATCGTCAATCCAGTGGCTACACCTAAGGCAAAATTGATCCCAAACAGCTTGCCCCAAAACTGAACCATGTCTTTATAGACTTGCCGGCCCGTCATGACATAGACCGATTCCATGATCGCGAGCAAGAAGGTCATTCCTATTGTTAAAGGAACAAACAAGAAATGATACAAAGCTACAACAGCAAATTGTAAGCGCGAAATATCAACTACTTCTTCAGGGATCATAAGTGAGTTACCGGTTTATTATGGAAATGGACAACTTAGTGATTTTAGACTATCTACCAATAATGATACATTCATTATTTCTAAATATATGTGTAATTGAACAGAGTAAGAGCTAAGCCTATGTTAGCAAAGACAATCTAATGTAGAGGCGTCTATCTCACTGTATAAGTTTCCTTAAATAAGAGCACAAGGAGTAAACCAATAGTTTAACCCATTCATATTCCATTCAGCTAAATATCAACAGAATTGCCGACGTTGTAGAGATAATGATTTAAGTTTTAGATAATTGTTATAAGTTTCTTTTAAGTTTCTAATTGTTAACAACTATTGAGTTGACACACTTCAGAAGAAATTTTCTTATAACTTAAAGTTAATTATCATATAAGTTAATTAACTTATTGTTTTATAAATTTAAATTTCTAAACGGTTAGTATGTATTTTAAAATAAACGTGCACTTTAGATGTTAATTTCATCGTTTAGAGCTATTTATCAGGGTATGCCAGCGCTTACAATATATTCATAATAATCAATGAGATGCTGGATGTATGAAAATAATGTTTGAAATATTTTTACAATAATCTACAATTGGTATCAAGTCATCGAGAGTGACTTGACTCGTGATCAAACTTAAGTATTTTTTTAATCTATTCAAAGGAGGGGGGATAATGTCAATTAAACCTCGTAATAAAAGTATAGTTTCTTTAAGCGCAATGGGGCTGTTAGCTTTAGGTTCAACGCTAGCACATGCGGATGAAGTTTCATCTCAGTTAATCAACATACAAGCACCGATAGCCACCAGTATTGGTATGGCAACAGGATCTGCTGCAGTAGCAACTGCTCCAATAGCAGGCGCAGCGGCTGCAGGAATGCAAACCGATCTTCTGCCTCCTAACGCGACTCCTGGTCAGTGTTATGCTCGTATTTGGGTTCCACCAAAGTTTCAAACTGTAACTGAAACAGTTGAGACTAAACCAACGGGTGAGCGCCTAGAAGTTATTCCAGCAA
Organism: uncultured Pseudomonadota bacterium; assembly: GCA_913058255.1. Lineage (GTDB taxonomy): Bacteria > Pseudomonadota > Gammaproteobacteria > CAJXQU01 > CAJXQU01 > CAJXQU01. Next base: position 32,068 of record CAJXQU010000009.1, read on the forward strand.
AATTTGAAACTGTTACTGAAAGAATTCTTGTTAAAGAGGCTTCAGAAAAGCTAGTGACAATTCCTGCTACTTATGGAACAACTTCAGAGAAAATCCTTGTTAAAGATTCTTCTCTTCATTGGCATTATGGCCGTAACGGTGTTCAATCAGCTAAACATTCAAAAACTCAACATCCAGATGCTGCGTTCTTGAACTATGCTCGTTCTTTGGGTATGCCTGATAATGTTCAGCCTGGTCAATGTTATGCTGAGTACACACAACCAGAAAAATTCGAAACAGTTACAGAAAGAATGGTTAAGTCTGAAGCGTCTCAAAAAATCGATATCGTTCCAGCTACTTACTCTACTGTAGAAGAAAGAGTCTTGGTTAGTGAAGCTTCAGAGAAACTAATTACAGTTCCAGCTACTTATGGAACAGTGACAGAAAAAGTTCTAGTTAAGCCTGCATTCACTACTTGGAAAGTATCTGAGTGTTCTGGTGGTGCTTGTCAAACGGGTACGGTTCCAAATCGTGTATCTGGTTCTGTTGATCGAATCGATCAATCGACTGGTGAAATCATGTGTTTGATTGAAGTTCCTGCGCAATACAAAACAATTACTAAACGTGTTTTGAAAACGCCAGCAACGACTAAAACAGTTTCAACTCCAGCTCAATATAAAGTACAAAAAGTACGTAAGCTTGCTACTTCAGCTTCAGAGCGTGTGATTGATATTCCTGCGACTTACCAAACTGTTTCTAAGACAGTTAAGTCTGCAGATCCTGTAACTTCTTGGCACCTACATGGTTCAGCTAGCACTAAAAATGCTGGTCTAGCGACTGGTAATGCACTTTGCTTGACTGAAAAGCCAGCTGCTTACAAAACTGTGTCTAAGCGTGTTGTGAAAACAGCTGCAGCGACGAAGACGATTGCTATTCCTTCGGAATATAAAACTGTTCAAGTACGTAAAATGGTTACTCCACCACAGGAACGTCGCATCGAAATTCCTGCTGAGTTCGGTAAAGTGACTAAAACTGAAAGAATCAGTGAAGGTAATATGGAATGGAAACCTGTTCTTTGCCAAGCGAATATGACTTCTGCTAAGGTTCAAGATATTCAGCGAGCTTTGAAAGCAAAAGGTAGTTATCACGGGCCAATTGATGGTGTTGTGGGTTCACAAACTATTCGTGCATTTCAGAAGTATCAAAAAGCTAAAGGTTTAACTCCTACTCGATTCCTCACTATTGAGACAGTCAAGTCATTAGGCGTTAATCCTACGCACTAAACGATTACTTAGTATGTAATTGAATCGAAGGGCCGCTTATGCGGCCCTTCTTTTTTGTGAAATATAATGATGTTCTGATGCCATTCTATTTACTTAACGAATAGAACAGAGGCTCTTTTATTTTAAAAGAAGATCTTTCTCATTATATAAACTTCAATTAATGACCGGATGAGGATGTAAGATTATGAAAATGTATTATCTTGTAGCGCTTATGTTTTTGGGACAATTAGCCATGTTCTCAACAGCTCAATCACAAGAACAAAGGTTTCCTAAACAAACCAAAGATATTGTTTGGATCGAGAAAAATGCACAAGGTGAGTCTATCGTCCATTTGTATGTGTATTGGTCTTTGACTTGTCCACATTGTGAAAAATCATTACCTTATATAAAAAAATTAGCCAAAACTAACCCTTGGTTAAAATTGCACCTTAAGGAAGTTTCCAAAAACCAAAAGCATTTAATCTCATTATATAAAATGGCTGAGACATTAGACGAACCAAACTCAGGTGAAGTACCAGCATTTTTCTTTTGTGGAATAATGTATACGGGTTACGGAGAAAATGAGACGACTGGAACCTGGATTAAAGACACCTTGAAAGAATGTCACGCACAAAAGTAGTGAGAGCGTATTTTATATTTTTAAATATTAAAGAAATATTTGAAGGAAGAGATTGATGAAAAAGTCCATTTTAGTGTTAACAATGATATTTCTTTGTAGTATTAAACCCATATTGGCTGAAGAGGTACCATTCGAAAAGAAAGCGCTGATTGATCAACTGTTGACGCAGACAGGACAGACAACTATTTCTGTAAGTAAGCAGTTTTCAACTATCTTTATTCAACAAATGACGATGCTGTTAAGACAATCACAGCCAGATATTGATCCGAAAGCATATGACTATATGAGCGAAGAAGTCATCAGCATTTTTGATGATGAAATTAAGATAAATGGTGGTTTTTTTGATTTAATTTATCCAATTTATAATAAACATTTTTCGAATCAAGAGCTTGAGGAAATTATCGCATTCAATAATACGGCCCTAGGTAAGAAAATGAACAAGGTACTTCCCCAAATAACACAAGAAGCGATGCTTGCTGGACAAGAGTTCGGGAAGTCTTTAGGTCCAAAAATAAAGGGGAGAGTTTTGGCTCGATTTGAACAAGAAGGTATTGAGATAAAAAAGAAATAAATTTCAATACAGAAAAAATCAGCAGACTAACTAAATGGAGCTTACCTCCATTGATAGTCCTATAAATAAGTTTCGTGCAGAATTTTAATGAGAAAAAGGATTTTCTCAAATGCAGTCTATACCGCCATGTTCAAAACTACAAAGCTCGCATTCTCATTTTAATGGTAGTGCCTAACAATAACGAAAGAGGAGCTTGAAAAAAATAGTTTGCCTTATCAACAGGATAAATTTCTTTGCAAAACATAAATGAGTAAACCTTCAACAAATATTAGTTTCACAGAATTTGTCGCATTGATGGCGCTTATGATGTCATTAACTGCATTGTCTATCGATGCAATGCTTCCGGCATTACCGCAAATAGGTCATGACTTAGCTGTAGCCAATAAGAATGATCTGCAACTGATTATCACAACATTATTTGTGGGGATGGCAATAGGGCAGCTGATTTACGGGCCATTTTCTGATAGTAGAGGCCGTAAACCAGCGATCTATCTAGCTATTAGTATTTTTATTGTTGGCAGTTTGTGCTCAATTTTTGCGACAAGTTTTTCTATGATGCTATTTGGTCGTTTTCTTCAAGGGTTTGGCGCTGCAGGGCCGAAAATAGTTTCTGTGGCACTGGTACGTGATGAATATGAAGGTCGTGCGATGGCACGTGTTATGTCATTCATTATGACAATATTTATATTAGTACCTATCATTGCGCCAGCACTAGGACAAATGATTTTATTTATCGCTGATTGGCGTGCTATCTTTGCTTTATTTTTAGTTTTAGCATTAACAATTTTAGTTTGGTTTTCAGTCAGGCAAGCTGAAACTTTGTTAGCTAGCGAACGCATCCCTATATCAGCTGAAAAAATTCAATCAGAAATTAAAGAGATATTATCTAACAGAGTTTCTACAGGTTACGCTATCACCAGCGGTTTAGTTTTTGGTGCACTAGTCGGTTATCTAAGCTGCATTCAACCAATCTTCCAAGAATTGTATGGGCTAGGTTCTAAGTTCGCTCTTTATTTTGGCTTTATTGCGGGTTCTATTGGTATAGCAACCTTAGTCAACGCCAAACTTGTTATGCGTTATGGTATGCATCTACTTAGTCGAATTGCATTGATTACGATGATGGTTATTTCGATCATATTTTTTATAATAGCCAGCTTCTATTCAGGGCTTCCTGACTTAGGAATGTTAATTGTATATTTTCTGTTATGTTTCTTTTGTATAGGCATCCTGTTCGGTAATCTTAATGCGATAGCAATGGAACCTCTAGGCCATATTGCGGGCATGGGAGCAGCTGTTATAGGTTCATTATCTACTTTTATTTCAGTACCTCTAGGTATGTTAATCGGTCACTATTATAATAATACGGTCCTTCCGCTAATCGCAGGTTTTATGATATTAGCAATACTCTCTTTATTGGTTACTAATTGGGCTAACCGTACATAACTATTTTTTAGTTATGTGTAATGGTCAACTAAACTTGGAGACTTGTTTAGGCGCCTTTCAGTAATTTCCTTTCATATTCCACAGGTGAAATATTTCATAATTTATAATGTCGTCGTTTTTGATTATAAAACGGTTCAATATAATCAATAATATCCGCAATAGCCTGGCTTCTAATTTGATAACGACGATAGTTCACTTGCTCTGATTTCAGGCTTCTAAAAAAGCGTTCGGTCGCCGCATTATCCAGGCAATTTCCAGCGCGACTCATGCTGGATGTTAAGCCATGCTCTTTCAGCGCATGTTGAAAGGCTTCGCTCGTATATTGAACACCCTGATCACTGTGAAAACACACACGGTCTTCCGGCTGACGTTTATGGACAGCCAGGCGTAATGCACGTGTCGTGAGTTCGCTATTGGGTTTGTCCGAGAAGGCCCAGCTGATCACTTTACGTGAACACAAATCCATTAGACCAGAACAGACATACAAGACCAGATTAATTCTATGTTGGTATCAAGCCCTGAAGAGGATGCAGAAGAATATGCAATTCATGATTACGAGGGGTTTGGCAGTTACAGCTTGGGAGAGTATGAAGGGATAGACAGTGCGCAGGAGGTTGCTTGTTTTATCGAGGAGCACGGCGAGCTAGGCGCGGAGTTACTTGGTTATTACAGCGATATCGACGAGGCACGAAAAGCCGTAGACGAAAGTTATTGTGGGTGTCATACCAGTGTGGCGGATTATGCCCAAGAGCTAACCGAGGACACCGGCAATATTCCAAGCCACTTAGAAATGTATATCGACTATGAGCGCATGGGGCGTGATATGGAGCTAGGCGGCGACATCTTTACAATTGAAACAGGCTATCAGGAAGTGCATATATTTTGGAGCCATTAAAAAAGTGAAGCCCCTGCTACGGTGGGGGCTTTAATCTACCCCGCTTTTGGGGCTCAGCGGCCTATCGGCCTTAATTGCTCATACTTCGCTTGTATTGTCTCGTGCCCGAGCCAAACTGAGCCCCAAAAGTTTAAATAATGCTGGCCTTGGGCAGTGTAAGTACCCAAAGACGCTATTTATTAAACCTTCCAGTTTGTATTTTGATTTATTTACGGCGTTTATCGCCGTGAAAAATAATATTAGTAAACTTTTTCGGTTTGTGTTAGTTTGATATTTATAAATTATACGGCGTTTTACGCCGTATATATCGGTAGTGATAAACTATTGAGCGATTTTAGCAGGCTTAACGGCCAAGAATACTAAGAAAGGTAAGTGCGCTTGGTTAATAGCATGACTTCAAAGGGTGATGGTGTAAAAGGGACTTATAAGCAGTCACTTAAAGCGCTTCTGCCTTATGGCATGTTGGCCACGAAGAAGTGGCTAGCAGAACAAGGCTTGAGCGCCCATGCCATAGACAATGCGGTTAAAACTGAAACCTTGTTGCTGCTGGCAACGGGGGTATACAGCCAGTATTCCCGCTCTGTGAGTTGGGAAGGTGTGGTTGCCTCTATGCAGCGTATGGACAAGGTCGAGGGTACTGATGTGCCGCCTGCCGTGGTAGGTGGGCTATCAGCGCTTTCTTTATCTGGTTTGTCGCAGTATCTGTCATTAGGCAATCAGCCGCATATCCACCTATACGCGGTAGGTAAGCTACCAACATGGTTAGTGCGTTTGTCGCTGCCTGTAGAGTTTGAAGGACACAGTACAAGCAAGCTATGGCCTGAAAGCCTTTTGATGGATAAGGTTTTCATCAAAGAGCATGAGTGGGGGGTGGAATTGCCTCCTGTGTATTTCTCATGCCCTGAGAAAGCCATATTGGAATTATTGATCGACTTGCCAGATAGAGTGACGTTTGAGCATGCCGATGAGTTAATGCAGGGGTTAGTGAACCTGTCGCCCAGAAAGCTCGATACACTTTTGAAAGCCTGTAAAAGCGTAAAGGCCAAGCGATTGTTTTTCTGGATGGCAAAGCGCCAAGCCTATCCTTGGTTTAGCAAACTAAACGTCAAGGATTATGACTTAGGCTCAGGTAAGCGCGTTGTGGCTAAAGGCGGAAAGCTGGATGCGGATTATTTAATCACCGTGCCGTCGCATATGGCATTGAACAGTGAAGATTAGAGATAAGGATATTGAGGATGGATAGAAGCAGTATGTATTACAAGCAAGTGCAGTTGTTGATGCAGGTTTTGCCCTTCGTCGCGAAACAGACCTGCTTTGCGCTTAAAGGTGGAACGGCTATCAACCTCTTTGTAAGAGAGTTTCCACGCTTGTCTGTCGATATTGATCTGGTTTATCTGCCTATGAAAGCCCGTGATGAGGCTTTGGATGAGATTTGTGAGGCTTTGGATGTCATTAGTGCTGATTTAAAAATCGCGTTCAAAGATGCGGAGATAACCGAAGCTTATAAATCGAAACGTGATTCGTTGAGGCTCATCGTTGCGCGCAACGGGGTTCAAATTAAAGTGGAGCTTTCTCCAGTGTTACGTGGAACGGTTTACGAGCCGCGTCTTATGGAAGTTTGCGAAGCTGTTGAAGAAGAGTTCGGTTACGTTGAAGTACCCGTGGTGGCACTAGCTGATCTTTACGCCGGAAAAATCTGTGCGGCATTGGATAGGCAGCATCCAAGAGACTTATTCGATGTTAAGTGGCTTTTAGATAATGAAGGCTTAACGGATGAAATACGCAAAGCCTTTCTCGTGTATTTATCGAGCCACAATCGGCCTATGGCCGAACTGCTGAAGCCGCAATGCAAAGAGTTATCGACCATTTACGCAGGTGAGTTTGCAAACATGGCCGAGACGGATGTACCGCTAGAAGAGCTGGTGGCTGTTAGAGAGCGTTTGGTCGAACTTATTCACCAAGGGCTAACAGAAAGCGAGAAGAGTTTCCTTCTATCGTTTAAAAACCGTGAGCCAGATTGGGCGTTGCTTGGTTTAGATGGTGTAAGTGAACTTCCGGCCATTAAGTGGAAGCAGATTAATCTGGCTAAGATGCCGGAGAATAAACATAAGTTGGCATTAGAAAAGCTGAAAGGCATTTTGGCGTAGTAGTGTATAGCGTGGCGGTTATTCGTTAGAATGACGCGCTTTTTAGCCCCGAAGGGGTAATTTAACAAACAAGTACAAATTTAAGTACAAATTAGGATTTTGAAGGTATGGGTGATAGCAATTTTATCAATGAAATCAATAAGAGACGCACGTTTGCTATCATCTCGCACCCAGATGCGGGTAAAACCACCGTTACTGAAAAGCTACTTTACCTTGGTGGGGCTATTCAGGTTGCTGGTACTGTTAAGGCACGCAAAAGCAGCCGTCACGCGACATCAGATTGGATGGAGATTGAAAAACAAAGAGGGATTTCAGTGACCTCATCTGTCATGCAGTTTCCTTATAAGGATTGTGTTATCAATTTGTTAGATACTCCTGGGCATGCGGATTTTTCTGAAGATACCTATCGTGTTTTGACTGCGGTTGATGCGGCTCTGATGGTAATCGACTCAGCTAAAGGTGTTGAAGAACGTACTATAAAATTAATGGAAGTCTGTCGTCTACGTGATACACCAATCATAACTTTTATTAATAAGTTAGATCGGGACAGCAAAGATCCACTGGATCTATTAGATGAAGTTGAGAGTGTATTGAAAATTGAATGTGCTCCCGTAACTTGGCCGATTGGATCAGGTAAGCAGTTCAAGGGCATTTTTAATATCAATAAGGATCAGACACGACTCTATCAGACTCAAAAGGGGCAGAGTGAATATATCTCAGGCCTACATAGTGATGAGTTGAAGGTTGCTATTGATGGTCAATATGATGAGCTTTGTGAAGGTGTCGAGCTGGTTGATGGAGCAGGGCACGGATTCGATAAGGATGCGTTTCTTTCAGGTAAACAGACGCCCGTTTATTTTGGTACCGCATTGAATGGTTTCGGCCTTGAAGAGATGCTTGACTGTTTTCTAGAGCATGCTCCAACACCCGTTAAACGTGATGCTTTAACCCGTACGGTTGAACCTGATGAAGACAAGTTCACTGGCTTTGTATTTAAGATTCAAGCGAATATGGATCCCGCTCATCGTGACAGAATCGCATTTATGCGGATCTGTTCTGGGAAGTACACAAAAGGTATGAAGTCCAAGCAAGTACGTGTTGGAAAAGATTTACAAATACCTAATGCTTTAACTTTTTTAGCCGGTGCTAGGGAACACGCAGAGGAAGCTTATCCGGGCGATATTATTGGTATACATAATCATGGAACCATTCAAATTGGTGATACTTTTACTCAGGGCGAGGATTTAAAATATACGGGTATTCCACACTTTGCCCCAGAGTTATTTCGACGTGTGATTTTGAAAGATCCACTCAAATCTAAAGCACTACTCAAAGGTTTGATCCAATTAAGTGAAGAAGGTGCTACACAGCTATTTAGACCTATGAACAATAATGATCTGGTCTTAGGTGCCGTTGGAATTCTCCAGTTTGATGTTGTCGCGTGGCGCCTAAAAAATGAATATAACGTCGAGTGTAAGTTCGATAATGTTCAGGTTGCAAAGGCACGTTGGGTTGAAAGTGCCGATGAAGCTATTTTACAAAAATTTAGAACTAAAGCTTTTGATAACTTAGCGATCGACGGCGCAGGAAACCTAACGTATCTCGCACCAACAAGAGTGAACTTAGATTTAGCGAAAGAACGCTGGCCTGAAATTGAGTTCCATAGTACTCGAGAACATTAAGGCTTAAAGTAGTGTTGGTTGCCAACTGACTGAATCTCTAGCCTTTAAGGAAGCGCTTAGTCAAAAGGAAGTCAGGAATCATTTTATAATTTACAAGGCCAATGACTGGCCTTGTAAATCATTCGGTATTAATTAATCATTACCAATATCATCCAGTCCTTGTGAATAAGGACTACTAGAAGGCGTTTCTGCTTTCTTATCTACTTTGGGTTTTGAAGTAGGTTTTTCGGTCACAGTTTTCTCAGTTGTAACTTTCTCAGGCGTTGGTTTTGCTACAACAGCTTTCTCAGTTGTGACTTTCTCAGGGATAGGCTTTGCAACAACAACTTTCTCAGGCACGGACGCTTTCTTTTCCGCAGAACCTTCTTGCTTAACCACAGCTTTCTTTACAGGCAATTTAACTTCTGGTGTTGGAGCCTTCGCGATTGATACTTCTGTTGTCGTGCTTATTTTTTCTATTTTATCGGCAGCTTTGGCTTCAGGTTTCTTCTCAACAGGCTTTTGTGTACTCTCAGATGTCGTGGTGACTTTAGACTCTGAGTCTGTTGTAGTCTCAGTCTTTGCCGGTGTATCTTCTCGTTTACGATTGCGGTTTCTATGTGTTCTAGGTCCGCGTCGAGGTCGATCACCTCTTGTCTTATCTGTCGCAGTCACTTCGCTGCTAGTTTTCTGAGTATCTACTACAGACTGCTGACTACTCGTCTTATTTTCATCTGAACTCGACTGCTCAGCTCCATTCTGGTTGTCTCTATTTTGTGTGGTCTTAACTTGTGTCTTCTTGGAGGCAACTTTTTTCGAGCGTGTCTTTTTCGCTGCTACTTTCTTTTGAGCAGGCTGCTGCTGATTAGTGTTTTGTTCAGAACGACTACTGGTTTTCTTTCTGGGTTGTCGTCTTTGCGATGCTTTTTTCTTAGCGGCTGTTTTTTTAAGGTTCTCTTCTTGGTTAGAAGCAGTAGATGCTCCTGAAGTAAACAGGCTAGAGAACATACGTTTAATCAAACCGCCTTCTGACGATTTTTGTGTGGTTGCATTTGGAGCTGCTAAAGTTGCTCCCGCAGGTTTTGGTGCTGTACGACTAATCTCTTGAACCGCCGCTTTTTCTCCCGTCGATTTTTCATTCAAGGTTTGGGAAGGGGAGCTTTCTTCTGTTACTTGTAGCTGATCATAGCTCGCTTCTTCTTTCCAGTCAGCAGCTTCCAATATCTGGTTACGGAATCGCTCAACTGAATAATGAGGCGTTTGTAATTGAGGATTGGGGATCAGTAGCACATCAACACCAAGGCGTTTTTCTAAGCTAATGATTTCATCACGTTTTTCGTTGAGTAAAAAGGTCGCTGTATCGACAGGGAGCTGTACGACAACACGTCCAACACCATCCTTCATTGCTTCTTCTTGGATTATTCTTAGCAGAGATAAGCCTAGCGAAGCAGTGCCACGTATCGTACCCAGTCCACTACAACGAGGACAAGTCTCATGTGTGCCTTCTATTAAAGAAGCGCTCAATCGTTGGCGTGACATTTCTAACAAGCCAAACCTTGAAATCCGACCAATTTGCACGCGCGCACGATCAACCTTCAAAGCTTCCTTCAGGCGGTTTTCAACTTGGCGTTGGTTTTTTGAAGCCAACATATCGATAAAATCGATAACGACGAGACCACCAAGATCGCGTAAACGTAGTTGCCTAGCAACTTCATCAGCAGCTTCAAGGTTCGTGTTATGCGCTGTTTCTTCAATATCACCACCCTTAGTTGCACGAGCAGAGTTAATATCGATCGTTGTCAGTGCTTCTGTTGGCTCTATGACGATTGAACCGCCTGATGGAAGGCGAACTTCTCGACCAAAGGCAGTTTCGATCTGACTCTCTATTTGATAACGAGTGAACAGCGGTGTCGCATCTTGATAATGTTTAAGCTTACGCAGATTATGTGGCATAACCTGTTCCATAAACTCAACAGCCTTGTCATAAAGTGCTTTATCATCAACCAATATTTCAGAGATATCATTGCGTAGATAATCTCGAATAGCACGAATAATGACATCATGCTCTTGGTAAATAAGGAAAGGAGCGGACTTAGTCTCAGCAGCTTCTTCGATGGCTTTCCAAAGCTGCATGAGATAATCCAAATCCCATTGCAGTTCTTCTGATGCTTTACCAACACCCGCTGTGCGTAGAATGAGACCCATTCCTTCCGGAATTTCAAGCTCACTCATGGCCTTTTTAGATTCTTCACGATCAGAACCTTCAATTTGACGTGAAACACCACCCGCTCTGGGGTTGTTCGGCATAGCCACTAGGTAACGACCTGCCAAGCTTATAAAAGTCGTTAATGCAGCACCCTTATTACCTCGTTCTTCTTTCTCAACTTGAACAATAATCTCTTGTCCTTCTTTGATCACGTCTTTTATTTTGACACGACCACCACCAGAAGGAGAGTTATTAAAGACGGAGCGAGAGATTTCTTTTAGCGGTAAAAAACCGTGGCGTTCGGAGCCATAATCGACAAAGGCAGCTTCAAGACTCGGTTCGATCCTGATGATTTTAGCCTTGTAAACATTTGATTTCTTTTGTTCTTTTCCTGTGGATTCGATATCCAGATCGTAAAGCTTTTGCCCATCCACAAGGGCTACACGCAACTCTTCCGGCTGAGTTGCGTTAATTATCATGCGTTTCATTGTATGTTCCTTTAGTGCGCTCAACCTGCCTGACTTTATATAAATATATAAGCGAGCGTTTCAGAGTTTAATAACCCTGGAAATTTAAGGGAGCGCTGTTGCAACCATTACCTTTTTTCCAAAGCTAATGGTTGATAATATTCTGTGTATTGTTCGTAAGTCGCACTGTCTCTTTTCCGTTAGACTTGGTCATAAGTCTGGGACAGTCACTTTAATTATCTTCGTTTTAATGTCATCTTCATTCTATGATGAGACGCTGTTTTTCTTTATAGACGACGGATGATAAGCATGTGATAATAGCAAGCTTGGATCTCATCAGCAACATGCCCTCGAAAAACTCACAAAATAAATCACAAACAGGTCCTAAAAAATTGCCTGAGAACGAAGTCAGCTTTCAAAAAGTACAGTATCTAACGATAGATGCCGATCACGCTGATCGCCGGATAGACAACTTTTTATTTAACTTTTTAAAAAATATTCCTAAAGGCCGTGTCTATAAGATGCTGCGCAAAGGTGAAGTTCGGGTTAATAAAAAACGTATCAAGACTAATTATCGCCTAATCGTAGGTGACCAAGTCAGGATCCCCCCTGTCTTTATAGAAGAAAACGTCGAGTTAAAAATACCGCTACGGGTTATAGAGCAGCTTGAAGCCAGTACTCTTTATGAAGACGATGCTTTTCTAATTATTAATAAACCTTCTGGTATCCCTGTTCATGCAGGTTCAGGCTTAAGTTTTGGCATTATTGAAGCCATGCGCAGTATGCCTAAGTTTAAAGATAGCTATATAGAACTCGCTCACCGGCTTGATCGTGAGACTTCAGGCTGTCTTATACTCGTTAAGCAGCCATTAGTTTTGCGTCAAATGAATAAGTTGATTAAGGACAATAAAATGTCCAAGCATTATTTAACACTGGTTGATGGTATTTGGGAAGGTTCAAGCCAGATGGTTGACGCACCCTTGTCGAAAAACACCATGCGTGGTGGTGAAAGAGTTGTTCAAGTTAATAAAAGCGGAAAGTCTGCTCTCACCGAACTACAGCTTCAAAAGCGTTATTCAGCCTCATCTTTATTGAATGTCACCTTGCATACAGGTCGAACTCATCAAATCCGAGTGCATTGTGCACATATAGGCATGCCAATTGCTGGTGATAACAAATACGGAAATGATGGTTTTAATAAAACAATGAAAACTTTTGGCTTGAAGCGTTTATTTTTACATGCAAGTCATTTAAGTTTCGAACTTGAGAATTTTGATCGAATTACAGTTGAGGCGCCTTTATCTGAAGAGCTTCAACGAGTTCTCACATCGTTATCCTAAAATAATATTCCTAACTCAATATTTTTATAAATATTTAAATTTAAAGATAAGAACTTAAGTATGCTTAGAAACCTTTTGGTTCATGTTTCGCGTTATTCTTTGGCTGGGCTGATGGGCTCGCTCGCAGGTCTCGTTTCTTTTCCTATTTTGACAAGAATGCTATCTGTTAGTGACTATGGTCTTTTGAGTTTAATCGTGACGACAATCACTTTTGTAACTGCATTTGGTAAATCAGGGCTTCAGTTTTCAATTGTCAGATATTATTCGGATGCCGAGTCCGGCAAGGGTAAGTGGAATCTAGCTAACTATCATTCGACGATTATTTTAGGCATGTTAGGTATTGGAACGATCGTGATGTTGCTCTGGGCACTCACGGTATACATACTTCCGGCCTCAATTTGGGCAGAGCCTAAGCTTAAATATTTATTCTTAATCACAGCTATCCTCGTTTTAGCCGAAGTTTCTATGAGTATGATGTCGGGTTTTTTACAGGCAATGCAGAAGAGTGGTTGGTTAAGTCTTTTTACTGTTGTTGAACGTTATGGCGTTTTAATCTTTATTGTTGTCACCTTATTCTATATTTCAACATCACTTGAGTCGGTGATCATTGCAAGAATGATTGCTCAAATTACAGCAATACTTTTTCTAGCATATTACGTACTCAGAAATATTGAGTTGAATAAAAGTAGCTTTTCGCCACCCATGCTTAAAGATATGTTGATCTACGGCATACCTCTGCTCGGTAGTGAATTGGCCTTTATAATTTTGAGCCTAGGTGATCGGTATATTATTCAATGGAAGATCGGTTCAGAGCCTTTAGGGATCTATTCCGCAGCCTATAACCTGTGTGAATATGTACAGATCATGCTGGTCGTGGCTCTATTCCAAGCAATTCGTCCGATGTACTTCAAACTTTGGAGCGAAGAGGGTGAGCAGGCGACTAAAGATTTCATTAATAAATCACTGTATTTTTATATGATGCTTTGCTTTCCGATTATTGCTGGAGTCGCTATTGTTGGACCAGCTTTATTAAATTTACTCACTTCAGGTAAATATTCGGAAGGAGCCGTAGTGATACCTTATGTCATCGCCGGCTTAATGATCCATGGTGCACATCCTATGCTTGGTGCTGGTATTTTTATCAAAAAATCGACTATTTTGATTTGGATCACACTTGCAGCAGCCATCGTCAATATTATTTTGAATATACTTCTTATCCCTCCTTTCGGGATTGAAGGGGCTGCGATTGCGACGCTCCTGTCATATGTTTTTATGACGATAGTCGAAACCATTTACGGAAGGCGCTTATTACCGGTCGATTTTCCTTTTATAGCAAGCTTGAAGTTTCTAGCCTTATCGCTAGTAATGTATTTTGTGCTTAAACAAATCTCAATGGCAGGGGAAGTGTCGACGATGATTATGCAGATAATCGCTGGAGGGGTGATTTATCCAACCTTGTTATTGGCGACTGATAAAAAAGCAAGAACAATTGTGTTTGAACGAGTTAGAGATCGCCTTGCTTAAGAGTGTATTTTAAAGTGACTCTAGAATATTTCGAAAATCTTCAACAAAGAACAACTGATTAAACTTAATTTATAGATGGGAACACGTATATGTTAGAAAAACCGAATTCGGACAAGCTTGGTGATAATTGGGAACGAGAAACCCTTATCAAATTAGCGAACTCATCACTTGATGAGCAAAAAAAGACACGTCGCTGGGGAATATTCTTCAAGTTTATGATGTTTATGTATTTGCTGACCATTTTATGGCTTTATACACCTAAGAACGTGCTATCTGGTTCTAGTAGTGACGGCACACACACCGCTCTGGTTGATCTTAGTGGCGTTATTGCACCAGACTCAGAGGCCAGTGCTGATCGCATTGTAACGGCACTCAGAAAAGCATTTGAAGACGAAGGCACGAAAGGGGTTATCTTACGAATTAATAGTCCTGGTGGCAGCCCTGTCCAATCGGGTTATATCAATGATGAAATAAAAAGACTACGAACTTTACACCCAGAAACCCCACTTTATGCTGTGATCACTGATCTTTGTGCATCAGGTGGTTATTACGTTGCCGCGGCGGCGGACAAAATTTATGTTGATAAAGCTAGCCTAGTCGGCTCAATCGGCGTATTGATGAATGGATTTGGCTTTGTTGATGCCATGGAAAAAGTTGGTGTGGAGAGACGATTAATCACTGCTGGTAGTCATAAGGGGTTTCTTGATCCGTTCAAACCGGTCAATGATGATGAGGTAGAACACGTTAGAGGTATGCTCAGCGATATTCATAACCAATTCATTGATACCGTTAAAGCGGGGCGTGGTGATCGTTTGAAGTCGGTAGAGGATATTTTTAGTGGCTTGATCTGGACGGGTGAAAAAAGTATTGAAATGGGCTTAGCGGATGCCTTGGGTAGCAGTAGTTATGTCGCACGAGAAGTTATTGGTGCTGAAGAGATCGTTAATTTTACGACTCAAGAACCTTTATTTGAAAAACTGGCTAAGCGTTTTGGCGCGTCAGCCAGTGCACAAATAATGGGGCAGACTGGAGCTATTCAATTACGTTAGAACTTCAACATTTTCTTGTTTCAACATAGAGACAAGACGGATCAGGGGAAGACCGATCAAAGCGGTCGGATCTTCTCCTGACATTTTCTGAAAAAGCGCAACACCTAAAGCTTCAGATTTAAAACTACCAGCACAGTTTAAGGGCTGTTCTTTTTCTACATAGGCTTTTATCTGGCTATCTGTTAAGTCTCTAAAATGAACGAAATAAGGAACAATGTCTACTTGATAGCGACCTGTTCTCGCATTTAATAAGCAAAGTCCAGTAAGGAACTTTACCGTTTTTCCACTAGCATTTTTTAGCTGCTGTTGCGCATTTTCGATTGTTCCTGGTTTGCCTAATATCAATTCATCGATGATTGCGACTTGATCCGAGCCGATTATTAAAGCATCTTTATGTGTCTCAGCGATTTTTTTTGCCTTATCAATAGAAAGCCGCTCGACCAGTTGGCTGGCTGTCTCCTCTGATTGTTGTGATTCATCGATGTCAGGTGATTCAGTATCGAAAATGAGACCCAGACGAGATAATAACTCCTTCCTAAAAGGAGAAGAAGAACCCAATATTAATCTTTGTGCCGTTTCGTGCGATAATTTGTTTTTAGTCATCTTGTTATTTTATTACCATTTCACTAAATGATCCTCTATAATGTGCGCCGCTTATGATGAAGCATTTTCCTGAGCAAGTAGACCCGTTTAAATTTTCCAAATTAGGTGAGAATCTGGTTGGTAAATTTGAGCTTACACGAATGAAACGCCTTAACGAAAGTTTAGGGGTAGGTTTAGACAATGGTAGTAATACTGTTGAATTCACGCTTGATTTTGGTAAGCAAGATCGTGCTAAAGTAGCCACTGGTAATTTTAGTGCAGGGGTAAACATGAGCTGTCAGCGCTGCCTTAAACCAGTAGCAGTAGCAGTTCGTGGAGAGATTCATTTAGAATTTGTTGTGGGAGAGGAAATAGAAGGGCGTCTTGAAGATCTAGGATACGAGACAGTGGTGGTGGTAGATGAGTCGCTTTCATTGTTGGAACTAATCGAAGATGAGGTTCTTTTAGCCATACCATTTGCACCTTTGCATCATAAGGGTGAATGTCCCGGCAGCTCTATAGTTGAGAAATTACAGGAATCAGACAGACCGAATCCGTTCGCTGTACTGGCAAAATTGAAAAAAGATCAGGAGTAAGAAATGGCTGTACAAAAGAGTAAAAAAAGTACTTCACGAAGAGGCATGCGCCGTTCACATGACGCATTAACAGCGAAGACATTGACAACAGATCCAACGACAGGTGAGGTTCACCTACGTCATCATATTAGCCCCGATGGCTATTACAAAGGACGCAAAATTATCAACACAGAAGAATAATTCTTTACGTTGATATACTGTAAGACTGGTCTGATGTCGGGTATTTATGACATCAGGCTAGCAAATACCTGATGAAAGTTTCTATTGATGCAATGGGTGGTGACTTCGGACCTTCTGTCACGGTGCCTGCATGTCTACACGTACTCAAAAACAATCCCGAGTTGAATCTGGTGCTTGTTGGAAAAGAGGACGTACTTCAAGACGCCTTAAAAACCGCTGGTGAATCAAATAATGCTCGCCTCAGTGTGCATCACGCTTCTGAAATTGTGGCAATGGATGAATCTCCCTCACAAGCATTGAAGAAAAAGAAAGACTCTTCGATGCGTGTTGCTATTAATTTAGTAAAGGAAGGCGAAGCTGGAGCCTGTGTCAGTGCCGGCAACACGGGTGCTTTGATGGCGACGGCACGGTTTGTGTTACGCATGCTTCCGGGGATTGATCGTCCGGCTATTTGCAGCGGGATGCCGGGGATCAATGGTAGTTCTCATGTCTTAGACTTGGGGGCTAATGTCGATTCTAGTGCAGACCAGCTTTATCAGTTTGCGGTGATGGGTTCCATCCTTGTTAGTGCCGTTCAAAATATAGAGTCTCCCACTGTTGGTTTACTTAATGTCGGCGAAGAAGAGATGAAGGGTAATGATCGCGTTAAATTGACATCAAAAATGTTGGCTGAAAGCCAATTAAACTACGTTGGTTTTGTCGAAGGCAATGATATCTATAAGGGTGAAATAGATGTTATCGTCTGTGATGGTTTTATTGGTAATGTTGCATTAAAGGCCAGCGAAGGTGTTGCGCATATGCTGACATCCTTTGCTAGAGAAGAATACTCACGCAATATTTTCACTAAAATTGCAGCCCTAGTGAGCAAACCCGTTTTATCGGCTATTAAGAAACGAACTGATCCTCGTAACTATAACGGTGCTAGCTTATTAGGACTGACAGGGATCGTCGTGAAAAGTCATGGCGGTGCTGATATCCTCTCATTTGCAAGTGCAATTGAAGAAGCGATAAAAGAAGTTGAAAAAAATGTACCTGATCAGATCAGAAATCAACTAGAAAATTACTTAGTGAAAACATAAGCGTGACATATTCCAGAATTATAGGCACGGGTAGTTACCTTCCAGAAAAAGTTCTTACCAATGAAGAGCTATCTAAAACGGTTGATACTACGGATGACTGGATCGTTGAACGTACCGGTATTCATCAACGACATATTGTTGCAGAAGATCAAACAACCTGCGATCTTGCGGAACAAGCAGCTTTACGCGCTATTGAAGCGGCAAACATTCAAGCGAATGATATTGATCTCATCATATTTGCAACGACAACTCCTGATCGAATTTTCCCCAGTACTGCTTGCTTATTACAGCAAAGACTTGGCATTAAACAATGTCCCGCTTTTGATGTGCAAGCCGTTTGTACCGGCTTTATGTATGCGCTTGATATTGCCGATCGATTTATTAAAACTCACGGCGCTAAACGCGCATTAGTCATTGGTGCAGAATCATTTTCTCGTATTATTGATTGGACTGACCGTGGTACCTGCATCTTATTTGGTGACGGTGCGGGGGCTGTGATTATAGAAGCTAGTGAAGAGCCTGGAATACTGAGCTCACACATTCATGCGGACGGTGATTATAATAGCTTATTACATGTGCCTCAAGGTGAAGCTTACGTAGAAATGCAGGGTAATGAAGTTTTTAAAATGGCTGTTAAGACACTAGGCCGTATCGTTGATGAGACACTAGAAGCTAATAATCTCCAAAAAACAGACATTGATTGGCTCATTCCGCATCAGGCAAATATTCGCATTATTCAAGCAACGGCTAAAAAACTGGGTATGAGCATGGATCGCGTCGTTGTCACGGTTGATAAACATGGAAATACATCTGCCGCATCAGTTCCTTTAGCCCTCGATCACGCCGTTCGTAGCGGAAAAATTAAACGAGGCGAACTACTTTTACTCGAAGCTTTCGGCGGCGGTTTCACTTGGGGCTCTGCTTTAGTCAAGTTTTAGATGACAAGCTTTATTTTTTTGAGAATTTAATCTTATGAAAACAGGATTTATTTTTCCGGGACAAGGCTCCCAATCCGTTGGAATGTTGGCTGATCTGGCTGAATCATTCGATGTTGTTATTCAAACGTTTGCACAAGCCTCTGAAGTCTTAGGTTATGATCTTTGGAAAGTCGTATCAGAAGGTCCTGATACCGAACTTAATAAAACAGAATGCACCCAACCAGCCCTATTAACCGCTGGTGTGGCTGTTTACCGAGTATTAAAAGATAAAGCTGCAACGCCTTCTATTATGGCTGGACACAGCCTCGGTGAATATACGGCTTTAGTGTGTGCTGAAGCATTAGCATTTACTGATGCTGTCTCGCTCGTCGCAGATCGAGGTCGCTTTATGCAAGAAGCTGCTCCGGCTGGAGCAGGGGCAATGGCCGCTATCTTAGGTCTAGATGACGATGTCGTCGAGCAGGTTTGTGCATCTACAGAGTCAGGTATTGTTTCTTGTGCTAACTACAATTCTCCAGGACAGATTGTCATTGCTGGCGAGCATGCAGCGGTTGAAGTCGCTATTGAAGCGTTGAAAGAAGCCGGTGCTAAACGTGCGTTGATGCTGCCTGTCAGTGTTCCTTCGCACTGCTCTCTAATGAAACCCGCAGCGGATGCATTAGCAGAACGTCTATTTGCAATTGAAGTGAAATCACCGACGGTACGAGTCATACATAATGTTGATGCTCAAACACACTCTGAGCCAACCGAGATTAAACAAGTACTCATAGAACAACTCTATAAACCTGTGCGTTGGGTTGATGTGATGACGGTTATGTCGGCACAATCAGATCAAGTTATAGAGAGTGGGCCAGGTAAAGTACTTGCTGGGTTATGTAAACGAATTGATCGAAAACTTACCTGTTTACCCGTATACGACCCTTCATCATTGGAGAAAGCACTCACATGAAATTAGAAAATCAAACCGCATTAGTCACAGGGGCAACCCGTGGTATTGGCCAAGCAATTATGTTGGAACTGGCTAAAGAGGGTGCATATGTTATAGGAACTGCAACTTCAGAAAAAGGTTTGGAAACAATTAGTAACACTATGAAAGAGAACGAGATAGATGGCATGGCTTTAGAGCTTAACGTTGCCGATTCTACCTCAGTTAGCACGATGATTAAAATATTAGCTGACAATGATAAAACACCATCTATACTCGTCAACAATGCTGGTGTTACGCGTGATAATTTGCTTATGCGTATGAAAGATGAGGAGTGGGACTCTGTCATTGAAACTAATTTGACCTCGATTTTTCGCATGAGCAAAGCCTTTTTACGCGGCATGATGAAAGCTAAATATGGACGGATTATTAATATTGGTTCCGTCGTAGGCTTAACCGGGAATCCAGGTCAAACTAACTATTGTGCAGCAAAAGCTGGCATGGTCGGCTTCACTAAATCGATGGCTCAAGAAATAGGCTCTCGCGGTATTACGGTTAATCTCGTTGCTCCAGGCTTTATTGAAACAGATATGACGAATGAGCTTGAAAAAAATCATATAGACTCTATGTTAAACAGCATACCTGTTGGACGACTTGGAAATGTAAAAGATATTGCAAATGCTGTATCTTTTTTAGCCTCTGAAGAGGCGGGTTATATTACAGGAGAAACATTGAATGTTAACGGTGGAATGTATATGCCATAAATCAGTTAACTGTTTGTTATATAAGAAAAATATATTTATATGCTATTTAATCACTTGCAACTTGGCACAAAATCAATAAACTATGCAGCGCACGTAATCACTGATTACGTATAGTTTTAAATTGGAGGAGTTTCCACAATGAGTAGTATAGAAGAAAGAGTCAAAAAAATCGTAGTTGAGCAACTCGGAGTAAAGGAAGATGAAGTTACAAATGAAGCTTCCTTCGTTGATGATTTAGGCGCAGACTCACTCGACACGGTCGAATTAGTTATGGCTCTTGAAGAAGAATTCAAAACCGAAATTCCTGATGAGGAAGCAGAAAATATCACAACAGTTCAATTAGCTGTGGATTATATTAACGCTAACGCTAGTTAAGGGTTAGAGTTCTGCAAGACATTATAAAGGCCGTGTCATTTTGGATGACACGGCCTTTTTCATTTTCTGATAAAATTCACATAAGAAGTCATCAATGGATCGATGATCTAAATATAATTAGTAATCTCTGATCGAGTTTTCTCTAACTGGAACGGATTTCAGTGAAGAAATAAACTCCATCAATGACAAAATTATCATGAGTAAAAAACGCGTAGTAGTCACTGGTACTGGTCTTGTAACTCCTGTGGGGAACACTGTAGAAGCTGCTTGGGAATCGATACAAGCAGGCAACAGTGGGATTGCTCCGATCACAACATTTGATGTTTCGGAATACTCCACTCGCTTTAGTGGCGCGATCAAAGATTTTGATATCACTGAATATATATCTAAAAAAGAAGCTCGCAAAATGGATATCTTTATCCATTATGGTATGGCAGCAGGCATTCAAGCATTTAACGATTCAGGCATAGAAGTTACTGAAGAAAATGCACCACGCATTGGTGTTTCAGTAGGCTCGGGTATTGGTGGTTTACTAGGAATTGAAACCAGTAGAGATACGATTGTTAATCGTGGACCAAAACGAATTTCTCCATTTTATATTCCTAGTAGTATCATCAATATGATCTCCGGTAATTTGTCTGTACACCTTGGTTTACAGGGACCGAATTACGCAATAGTGACTGCTTGTGCTACAGGCACGCATGCTATTGGTGATGCAGCGCGCTTGATTGAATACGGTGATGCAGATGTGATGATTGCTGGTGGTGCTGAAATGGCAACTACTTCGACTGGACTGGCAGGTTTTGCTGCTGCTCGTGCATTATCCTCAAGAAATGATGATCCAGAAGCAGCGAGTCGCCCTTGGGATAAAGATCGTGATGGTTTTGTGCTGGGTGACGGTGCTGGTGTGATGGTTTTAGAAGAGTATGAACATGCTAAAGCACGCGGTGCAAAAATTTATGCTGAATTAATCGGCTCAGGAATGAGTGGCGATGCTTATCATATGACTGCACCTTCTGTCGGTGGTGAAGGTGCTGCACGTTGTATGGTCAATGCATTGAGTAATGCGGGTGTCAATGCCGATGAAATTGATTATATCAATGCTCACGGCACTTCAACGCCTGCAGGTGATGTTGCCGAGACGATGGCTGTGAAATCTGTCTGTGGTGATCACGCTTATAAGCTTGCTATGAGCTCTACAAAATCAATGATCGGACATGCGCTCGGCGCTGCTGGTGGTATGGAAGCTGTTTTTGTAGCGCTTGCCCTTAGAGATCAAGTTGCTCCACCAACCATTAACTATACAACCCCTGATCCAGACTGTGATCTTGATTATGTACCTAACGAATCAAGAGCAATGAAAATTGATATTGCACTATCAAACTCGTTTGGTTTTGGTGGCACAAACGGAACCTTAGTTTTTAGGAAAGTTTAAACTACAGAAAACAAACTTATCTATGCACTCTGCTGAAACAAAAAATACTGTTCTGGTTAATGGTGAGATCACCGCCGATATTTCTGTACACGACCGTGGCTTACAATATGGCCACGGCTTGTTTGAAACTATCGCAATCAAAGATGGTGAACTCAAATATTGGGATCAGCACATGGCTCGTCTCATTGATGGTTGTGCTAGATTACTCATAAAATCCCCTGATATTTCCTTATTGTTGAAAGAAGCATTGGTCTTAATGGCAGATGTTGAAGGTAAAGCTGTTTTAAAGATAATCTATACTTCTGGGGGGGAGGGCCGTGGTTATAAATCACCAGAAAAGATGACTCCGAACCGAATTCTTAGCTGTTCAGATTGGCCAAATTATCCAGAAGAAAACTTCCAGTCAGGAGTTACTGTACGACTTTGTGAAACCCGTCTCGGCATAAATTCATCTCTCGCAGGAATCAAACATTTAAACAGACTTGAACAGGTTCTTGCACGCTCAGAGTGGAGCGATCCCGACATCGCTGAAGGTTTAATGCTTGATCAGCAAGGGTTATTAAAAGAGGCAACGATGAGCAATGTCTTCTTTGTCAAAGATAATACACTTTGCACACCTGATCTGACTCAGAGCGGTGTTGCGGGAATTATGCGAAAAGTTGTTTTGGATCAAGCAGAAAATTTGGCTATTCGTACCTATATTGACGACTTTACACCGGCTGATATTTTTCAAGCCGATGAGGTTTTTTTAACCAATAGCTTGATCGAAATTTGGCCGATTAAAAAAATCCTGTCGGAAGAGACGATAAACTTGACTCAGCCTAAAACAATAACAACAAAATTAATAAATAAGATAAGGGAAGCGTAGCGTATGTTGAAGCTGTTGGTTTCAAGCATTTTTAGTGTCTTATTTGCAGGCGTGATCTACGCTGCGTGGCTCTATGTCGATATGCAAAAGACGTTAGATGAGCCGATGGCTTTAAAAGAAAACACGGTGATTTTTACAGTGAAACCTGGCGATAATATGAAAGTTATTTCTCAGCGTTTAAATAAAAGCCAAGCCTACGAGCACCCTGAACTTCTACGACTTACTGCAAAAATGCGCAAACTGGATAGCCGAGTTCATGCGGGTGAATATGAACTTAAACAAGGTATGACACCCAATGATTTTCTAACCCTCGTTACCCAGGGCAAGGTTGTTCAACATAGTATTATTTTGGTTGAAGGGCTGACGTTTAGACAATACCTAAGTAAGTTAGCGGCTCAAGATGATCTGAAAAAAGAATTGACCGGTTTAACGGACGAGCAAATCATGACAAAGCTCGGTAAAGCTGGCGAGCACCCTGAAGGGCGTTTTTTCCCGGATAATTATTTTTATACGATTGGAACGAGTGATTTAGATATTCTAAACCGCGCTTATGTGGCAATGGAAACTACTTTAGAACAGTTATGGGAAAAGCGTGAAAAAGATTTGCCGTATAAAACACCTTACGAAGCATTAATAATGGCGTCAATCGTAGAAAAGGAGACTGGCAAAGCTGAAGAGCGGCCAACCATCGCTGGTGTCTTTGTTAGACGACTTAGAAAAGATATGAAACTGCAAACAGATCCCACAGTAATTTACGGAATTGGCCCAGAATTTGACGGTAATATTACACGTAAACATTTACGAACAGATACGCCATACAACACGTATACACGAAAAGGTTTACCGCCTAGCCCTATTGCGATGCTTGGTTCTGCTTCTCTTGAGGCAGCACTACACCCAGCAAAAGGTGACTCGCTTTATTTTGTTGCTAAAGGTGACGGCAGCCATTATTTCTCTGCCACGTATAAAGAACATAATAATGCCGTTACAAAGTACCAATTGAGATAGTTATGAGCGGAATGTTTATTACATTAGAAGGGATTGAAGGCGTCGGTAAGACGACACAGCTTGAGTTTATTGCTGAATATCTACGTACACGGGGCAGGGAGCTTGTTATCACTCGTGAACCCGGAGGTACTCTCATAGGCGAAGAAATTCGTAGCATAGTACTAGATAATAAACATACGGGGATGGCGGCTGATACAGAGCTGCTATTAATGTTTGCTGCACGCGCAGAGCATATCAATAAGGTCATTAGGCCCGCACTAGAGTCGGGTAAAGATGTGCTTTGTGATCGTTTTACAGATGCAAGTTATGCTTACCAAGGTCTTGGCCGGAATATTCCTGCAGCAAGAATTACTCAGATGAAAGATTGGGTGTTGGGTGATTTGAAGCCCAACCTAACGATCCTTCTGGATGCGCCAGTTGCAATAGGTTTGGAACGCGCAGCTAAACGCAGTGCAAAAGATCGTTTTGAGTCAGAAGCTTTAGATTTCTTTGAGACCGTTAGACATTGTTATTTACAAATCGCAGAAGATGAACCTGATCGTGTCAAGATTGTCGATGCTGCGGGAACACTCGAACAAGTTAAGCAGCAGGTTTTAACCATTTTGGAACAAGAAGTTGGATAGTAATAACTTGCCAGTTTATCCGTGGCAAGTAAAACCGTGGCAACTCATTCAGTCGATGGTGACAACGGACAGATTGCCACATGCACTATTGATCTCTGGTTTGAAAGGGATGGGATTATTTGAATTTGCATCAAACTTTGCAAGTTCTATTCTCTGTGAGCAAGCCTTAGAATCCGGTGAGCAATGTCATCGTTGTTCCGCTTGTAATCTGATCAAGGCCGAAACGCATCCTGATCTACTCATCGTTGAGCCAGAAGAAGAGGGCAAGGCGATCAAAATTGATCAGATCCGAAAATTAGTTAGCTTTAGCCAATTTCAAAGTCATTATAGTAAACGTAAAGTAATCATTATTTGTCCTGCCGAGGCGATGAATACCAGTTCCGCAAATAGTCTGCTCAAGACACTCGAAGAACCGCCCGGTGATACCTTGATCATCCTTGTTAGTCAGCAACCATCAATGTTACCGATAACCGTGCGTAGTCGGTGTCAGAAAATCAAGATCTCAGCCACCTCTACAGAGGTTGAGGAATGGTTGAGTGACAAAGTAGAGCTTGAAAAAATTCAAACAGCACTGGCTTCTGGTTGTGGCCCATTATTTTTTGATGGTAAGGAAGAGCTCGATCAGTCTATTGATAGGAAAAGCTTACTAGATGACTTAGAACTAATGTCTAACAAACAGAAAGATCCTATCGATACTGCGGAGCAATGGTCTAAAAAACAGCCACATGAGACATTTTTCTGGTTGTTAAATATCTGTCAGGATATGTTGAAATTAAGTTCCATAGATAATCCCAACCAAGCCAAACTCGTCAACCAAGACCTTTGTGAACGACTACACCAGCTAGCTAAGCAATATGAAACTAAAGGAATCTTCAATATTTACGATAAACTATTTGAATATCATCGATTGATTTCAACGAATACAAGCGTAAAAACATCAACCATGTTCGAAGACTTAACTGTCGAATGGGTTAATTTGAGAAGACTATAGAATGAATGCATTACCAAACAAAGGCAAACAGGGCATTTTGTCATTATCGATACGTGATAAAAGCTCGTTATATGCCTCTTATATGCCTTACATAAAGAATGGCGGCTTGTTTATACCAACCTCAAAAGGCTATAAACTAGGTGATGAAGTGTTTATGTTGCTTACTGTCATGGAAAATAAAGAGCGTGTACCTGTTGCTGGAACTGTTGTTTGGATTACACCAAAAGGCGCACAAGGTAGCAAAACACCGGGTATAGGTGTTCAGTTCAGTAACCTCGATAAGGGCGCAACACAAAAGAAAATTGAAACCGAACTATCAGGTGCGGTAGGATCTGATCGTCAAACACACACAATGTAGATCCTAAATTATTTAAGGATCACGTAACAAGGATTCTTAAGTAATGTCAGCAGTAAAACTGGTCGATTCGCACTGCCACCTTCCTATGATCAAACATGAAGAAGGTTTGGATAAAATACTTTCAAACGCAAAAGAAGCAGGAGTAGGGCACATGCTCTGCGTTTCTGTTGATCTGGATAGTTATCCAGAAATCAAGCAGATAGCGGATCAATATGAGCATATTTATGCATCTGTCGGCGTGCATCCAAACACCGAAGTCAAAACAGAAGCCACGGTCGAAAATTTGGTTGAACTTTCACAAAACGAAGCAAAAGTCATCGCCATCGGTGAAACTGGCTTAGATTACTTTCGATCGGAAGATGAAGATCACAGCGCTCAGCAACAACGCTTTATTACACACATCAAGGCCGCCAATCAGGTTAATAAACCCTTGATCATTCATACACGGGAAGCTGGTGACGATACCATTGCGATCATGCGTGAATATAAAGCAGATCAATGTACTGGTGTAATGCATTGTTTTGTCGATGATTATGACATCGCAAAAAAAGCGCTGGATCTAAATTTCTACATCTCATTTTCGGGCATTGTCACATTCAAAAATGCCGCACAAGTCCAAGATGTAGCAAAAAGAATTCCATTAGATCGCTTATTGGTTGAAACCGACTCACCATATTTAGCACCTGTTCCACACCGAGGCAAAACTAACGAACCAGCCTACGTTAAGCACGTGGCAGAATTTGTTGCTGAATTACGTGGGATTTCAGTAGAAGAGGTGATCACAGCATCAACTGAAAATTTCTTTAAGTTATTCCACACGGCAAAAGTTTAATATAGATATTCTTTATCGAGTTACTGTGTTTAAACTTAAGTTCGCATAATGTATATTATGTTAAATTTAAGATGTGACTTAACACCCTTTTTGTAGGCTGTTTGTGTTTTAGAACAGTCCTATTGCTTTATAAACTATGAAATTCGTTTTTGGATCAATATCTTCTCAGCACTGTAATAGTTTTGATCCTGTAACTAATTAAGGTTAACTAACGTCTTTACACGCAAACGCTTAAATCATCAATTAGAAATACTCAATCGGTTATTTCTATCTCGGCTTTTGAGGATTAGTTCATCATTGGTAACTTGAGATGGTTGTTTTGCTAGACGATCATAAAGAACTACGTTTACCGTAGCCGCTAAGTTCATACAGCCGATGGTCGGTACATAAACCACGTCATCAGCGTGATCAATTAAGGCTTGGTTTATTGAGCCATCTTCAGGGCCAAAAATATAAAAAGCATTCTCAGGATGTTCATATTCAGGTAATGGTATCGCTCCAACTACTAGCTCTATGCACACTATTTTATTTTGTTTAGGCATGTTATCTAATAGCGAATCCACCTTAGAAATAACCACTCCTTTACTGACCTTTCGATGAGTATCAGTAGAACGAGATTGATGACTCAACGCGCGAGGATAACGTTTACCGGTATAAAAAATACGTTCGACTTGGTAGTTTCCAGCTGCGCGCATAACTGAACCTACATTGTCTGGACTTTTGGGATTAACTAAGCCAATGGTCACTTTGGAAGAGTTCATAAAAATAATGATGTGTCTAAAATAAAGAAGGCTTCATCATACTCGTTATCAGTAAAGACAGTGAGAACCATTGTTAAACTAATAGAGCTAAGGAAATAGATCTGAAAATATCTGAGGTAGTTGATAAATATATGCTAATCAATAAGAAAATATGGAAGTAAAATAAAGTTGATAGTGCCTGTCATAGGTTTAGGAAGATTTAAATCAACTGACCCTGCCCCATTGAGATATTTGAAAACCAATTTATTTTCTCGACTTTGCCCATGGATCGATACCCGAATGAACAGAGCTACTTAAAGGTTTTGGCGGCTTCCGATCATTCTTCTTAGTGACATAATGTTCACCCGAACCGGAGTTATATTCAGCCGATTTCTTAGCACGTTTTTTATGCAATCGTTCAGCATCTTCTAGACTTAGTTCAGCAGGACTTCTCGGTACATGATCGTCAGGCATAATGCGATCTCTAGGCGATAATTGATAGTTTTCATCAGAGGCTCTAGGTAAGTTTTTAAATTCATACAAATAAAAAATCTCAACCTTTTCACGTGCCCAATCTATTTTTTTGAGAAACTTGACGCTGGACTCAATGCTAGGATTGGTCTTAAAGCAATTAATATTGAGATAGGCAAAAAGAATATCAAAACCGTAGTGATCGACCAGTTCAATCAACAAATTTTTTGAACTGACACCGTGCAACGGGTTGTTTGTGTAATTAATTTCATCATTCATGATAGATGTCCATCTAAGAGAGGTAAGTGTGTCGTAATGCCTTTTTGCAATTTAGTTATAATATAACACGACAAAGGCTTTACCTTTCTTTCCTATAATGTCGTGCTAGTACCGTTTAGATGATGCGCCTCGCTTAACGGGAAAGTGAGTTTAGCTATTAACTAGAGCAGCGCTGGAATGCATGGTGAGACATAGAGACAAAGTTAAAACCACTCGCTGGATAATGGTTTATAATTTGCGGCATATGAAAGAATCTCTCATGGTCTTGAGACCACAGTGTGTAACGGTACAATTTAGTTGGAGACATTGTTAGAGGTATTATTACAAGAACTAACGAGGACAACATGTCAAAGAAAATACTATCATCTGAATATAAACGTGAATGTGTGGAGCTAGTGATTGTTCATGGACATAGACAAAAAGAAGTCGCCGCAACGATGGAGGTTGGTTTATTTTCCATTCAACGCTGGGTCACCCAATATCGAAAAGAACAATCGGGAGTCACACCAAAAGCAACCGCAATGACATTAGAGCAACAGCGTATTCAAGAATTAGAAAAACAAGTTAAGCAATTGCAAAGTGACAACGCTCTGCTAAAAAAAGCGTCAGCCTTCTTCGCTATGGAAATGAACAACGGCAACAAGTTGCGGTGAAACTGAAGAAGGCTGGAAACAACGTTCAGCAAATCTGTCGCTGCTTATCATTGGCACCGAGCACGTTTTATTATCGCGCTAAGCCTAAAGTCATTAATGTTGAAAAAGTAAAACTTGATGCTGCAATGAAACAAGTTCATCACGATATGGATGCCACTTATGGTAAACGTAGAATGTTAGTAGAGCTACAATCTATGGATTTTGAGTTAGGCATTCATCGAGTAAGAACGTCAATGAAGCGGTTAAAGCTTGTCGCGAAGCGACCTAATTGGGCTTAACTACTCAAAACCACCATTTCTTACATCCCTAAATAAGTTTTACGTACCTCATCATCTTCTCGCAAATCTTCAGCCTTACCTTCAAGCGCGACATCACCTGTCTCTAGAACATAGCCATAGTCTGCAAGTGCCAACGCAAGGCGAGCATTCTGTTCAACTAAGACAATAGTGCTACCATGCGCGTGAATCTGTTTAATAATTCTCGCTATTTCCTGGCACATGATCGGCGATAAACCTAAGGAAGGTTCATCCATCAATATTAGTCTAGGACTAGACATTAATGCTCGTCCCATTGCCAGCATTTGCTGTTCACCACCACTCATGGTTCCTGCAGCCTGGTTAACACGTTCTTTCAAACGCTTGAAATGTGAAAAGACAAGTTCAATATTTCTCGCCACTTCTTTCGGGTCTTTTCTTAGATAGGCTCCCATTTCAAGATTTTCCATGACAGTCATCTGCGGAAATACACGACGACCTTCAGGAATATGGGCAATACCTATACCAGTAATCTCTTCGGGAGGGAGGTGTGTAATTGAATTGCCTTCAAAAAGCACTTCACCTGATGAGGGTCTAACCAATCCCGAGATCATTCTCAACGTTGTACTTTTTCCCGCACCATTAGCACCAATTAAAGTAACTATATCGCCTTCTAGGACTTTAATAGAAATATCTCGAGTCGCCTCGACTTTGCCATAATGGACAGCTGTGTTTTTAAGTTCAAGCAACAATGTCATCTGCTCCTAGATAAGCTTCAATTACCTTATCGTTATTAATGATTTCTTCGGGTAAACCTTCGGCCAACTTTTCACCAAAATCAAGCACGGTTATTTTGTCGCAAAGGCTCATTACAGTTTTCATGTCATGCTCCACTAATAAAACCGTAATACCCCAGGTATCTCGAATTTTCTTTATCAGACCGACCATAACCGCTTTCTCACTCGAGTTCATTCCAGCAACTGGTTCGTCAAGCATCAATAGTTCAGGCTCAGTAGCAAGTGCCATTGCAACGCCTAACACACGCTGATGTCCATGCGATAAATTTAAGGCTAAATTATCTTGCTCATCTTTTAAGCCCAAAAATTCTATAATCTCTTTTGAGCGTGCAAGATTACCTGCTTCAGCTTTAGTATTATGTCTAAAGATCGCATTCAGTAATGATGTGTCAGCGTTAAGATGTCGTGCAATGATGACATTTTCGAGTACCGTAAATTCAGGGAAAAGTGCCGCCCTTTGAAAGGTACGCACCGCACCTAACTTAGCAATCTTACTTGAATGTAATCCTGAAATTACCTTGCCCTTAAATTCAACCGTGCCAGAAGTGGGTGTATAAAAACCGCTCACCACATTAAAGAAGGTTGTTTTACCAGCTCCGTTAGGGCCAATTACTCCACGAATCTCACCTTTCTCCACATCCAGATCGATTGAGTTATTCGCAACTAAACCACCAAAGTGTTTTGATAAACCTTTTACAGAAAAAAATGACACTTTAACGCACCTCCTTTTTGCCAACCAAGCCTAGGAAAAATGATTTGATCCGCGGTAATAATGTTTCTAATCCACCCGGCATAAAGACCAGAAATAAAATCAATATTAAGCCAAATAAAAGTGGTCGCCATTCCTGAAGAGGTCGTGCTAGCTCAAACACTAAAGACATAGAGAAAACACCGATCAATGGCCCCCAATAGGTTTTCACTCCACCAACGACAACCCAGATGATCAAGTAAACCATTTCAACCATCTCAAAATTATGTGGATCAATCGAGCCTACTTGGTAAGCTAATAGCGACCCCGCAATGCCAGCAAAAAAACCGGCAACACAAAAAATCAAAACACGATAGCGAGTGACGTTTATACCGATACTTTCACATAGTTCGCTATCTGCATAAATTGATTTCCAGGCATTTCCCACCCGTGAACGGTCGATGCGATAGAGAACTAAAAGAGCTAAGACAGTAAAGATCAAAGTGAAAAAATAAAAGTTAGTAGAATCCCAAAAATCGATAAAATACCAATCTCCCTGTTGGCCAATTTCCAGCTTTGGTATGCCATTCACACCACGCGCACCACCAAAAGGAGTATGAAACTTTAACCACACATGGCGAATAAACTCACCCAGTGCGAAAGAAGCTATAAAAAATGCAAAACCAATAGTTCTTGAAAGTGGCAATGCAAGTATAAGACTTACTCCAACAGTAATAACTGCCGCCAAAGGCATTGCTGCATAGAATGGCACGCCAAACTTTTTCGCAAGAATACCAGTGGCATAGGCTCCAACACCCATAAGTATGTAGTGACAAAGCGTCCAATCTCCTGTGGTTGTCATCAAGCGATAACTCTGTGCCAGGATCACATTGATCAGAAAGATAGTTAATAACTCAAGTCTATACGCGGATACAACTTGAGGAGCAAAACAAAACAAGCCAATGACTATAACGACTGGCAACCAAATAAATGATGATGAGTTAGACTTTGACATTACCTAATAATCCTGTTGGTTTAACCACTAAAACAATGGCCATAAAGAGAACACCTACCATAGTGGCGGTCACTGAATCGTAAACGGTTGAAATAAAAGTATGGATAAAACCTAGAATAAAGGCTGCGAGAACCGCACCTTCAATACTCGCCATACCACCAACGATAACTACAATAAATGCCGTAACTCCATAAACATGCCCCATATAAGGTGTGACAGGTATAATGGGAGCCATTAATGCTCCACTCACTCCTGCAAAACCTCCAGACAGAAGCATCGCAAGTGATGTCATCTTATTGAGACTAATTCCTTGTAAAACAGCTGCTTCTGGATCTTGGGCACAAGCTCTAAGCCCTTTTCCTGCTTTGACCTTTTTCAAAAAGAACCATAATCCACCAACCATGATGATCGTCGCTGGAATAATAACTAAACGTTGCCAACTAATTGCAGCACCAAGGATCTCAGCACTTCCTTTATAGGGCACCACTACCGAGCGCATTAAACCGACACCCCATTGTTGTCCTACCAAGACCTGCATAATAAAACCCGCACCTGCTGTAGCCATAAAACCGGACAAAACATTACCTCGGGTGGGTCGAAATAATACTCGCTCAAAAAGCATTCCAATCAAGGCTACAATTGGAAATGCGGCAACAACTGCCACAAGAAAAGGCAAACCCACTAAGGAGTATAAAACATAAACCACATAGGCTCCCGCCATGAAGAGTTCACCATGTGAAAAGTTCGCCATTTGCATAACGCCAAATGCTAACGCTAGTCCAACCGCCACCATGGCATAGATAGAACCCAGTACCAGAGCATTTGCAAATGTTTGTACAAATGTTTCAAATCCCATAATTATTAACCTTTAAGTTAAAGTGTTTAATGTGTTTTCTTTTAGAGTCTTAACGCTCATAAAAGCGGATCCGAGAATGGAATCTCTTTCTTTCTCGGATCCGCCAACAAAGTACAACTTACTTAATTTTGATCAAACATCATTCCTTTTGAACGTACATGTTTGATGATGACGTCTTTACGTGGTTCAAACCATTCTTTGAAATCAAGTACAGCTTGGATACGTTTCACACCATTTCGGTGCTCATTAACAGGGATTGGCGTTGAAACCATATTGTTGATTCCCCACATCTCTGCCCCCGTAAATGGACCAGAGCCTAGAATAGTATCAATCGTATCTGCAGACTGTAATGCTGCAACAACCTTCTCAGCTTCAAACGAGCAAGCTAATTGGACGCCTTTAGCCCAGACTTTAAGCATGATCACGTGATCCCAATCTATCCCTGTAATACCACGGTGGACATCATCTGGACCACCGGGGCCATAACGTTTAGTCCAGTCATCATAGAATTTATGCTGAATAGAACCTTCACCCCACCATGGATCATCGAATAAAGGAAAACTATCAACAGCACCTTCTATATACGAAGCCGGCACCTTGGTTAATATCGATTCCGAATCCAGATAGTTAGCTGAGATTTCACCTTTGTAGCCTTGAACATAAAGCTGTTCAATAATACTGACCACGAAGTCAGGATATGATAAATTCAAACTTACAACATCAGGCTTAGTTGCCAACACGGCAGTTACAATCGGTGCAAAGTCGACTGTCTCAAGTGAATAGTGTTCGTCATAAACAACATCCCAACCATCAGCTAATGCCGAACCCACTTCCCATGCCTGGGAGGTCAGACCAATAGAGTCATCTTGAGACAGTACTGCCCAACGTTTAAGTTCTGGGTTCTTAGCTTTATGATATCCAGGTCGCATCATATCAATACGCGGTGTTACATCTCCCCCTGCGATAAGATAAGGACGATCAGGTTTAATGTCCGTAGAAATTAAACTTGCGTAAACGACCTTCTTATGTGTCAAGAATGGGTGTGTAGCATCGGCTGGATTACCTCCAATAGCACTAATGAATTTGACATCATGTTCAAGGACTAACTGCTTAGCTCCCTGGAGAGCTTTTGAACCTGTCGCCTCGTCATCAAATGTCACCATGTTCAATTTGTATCGTGTGCCGCAAACATCAAGGCCGCCATCTGCATTGACTTCATCAATAAACATTTGGTTGCCTGTAAGACCAGGAAGACCCCAGCCAGCGTCTGGACCGGACAAGGCACCTAGAAAGCCCACGTTAACCGTTTCAACTTCTGCTTGAGCTGTACTCATCGATAAAATTGCCGTAGATGCTACTGCAGCTACAATTAAAGATTTATTTATTTTATACATTTCTTACACTCCTCCAGTTTCAATAAAAACTTATTCCAAAAATGTTCAAAATTTCGACACGATCTTGGTTAGTAAGGTATTTAATGTAATGTCACTAACTTTGTTATTTAAGAATATCCTGTTAGTTCTGCCACAAAAAAAATCATACTCTATTAACGACCTTATTGAACTGGAACAGATTAGGTAACTATTTATGGGTAGTATTAAATTAGGGGATTTCTGATTAAAAAGTCGATCTATCTATACCAGGCCAGTTTGTAAGAATTAAAAGCTTGATTTGTGAGCCGATTATTTGCTAGATAAGCGTACGTTATAGCAAACGCGTGCTCTGCTATAACAGGTAGGATCTAAGAAACTTAGCGGTTGCTACACAACGGGTTGAAGCAGTATCTGCTCTCAACCGGTGTGCATGTACGCCTCAATTGTTCGGATCTGTTTAGCTCCGACCTGATAGATATTTTTCATTCTCGGTAGAGGTGGAGGCTGATGAAGGCGCATTACTTGAATCGGGTCGGATTACTTATATATTTTTAAACGGTTCTGCGGAAGAAGACGGGGTTATTCACTCTACCGATAAAGTCTCAGTGGACTAACTCAAACTAAGGTGTACGAAAGGTTACAATAACAGGATCGGAGTGTTCTTAGAATATGTCCTTTAGCCGAGTCAGAAACTGTTTATGAGTACCTAGGTTGCGCAAGGATGAGCTTCTTAATAAAGTTTTAGAGCATGATCTAATCGACCCTAGAGAGCATAGAGACTGGAGTTGGTGCTTAAGCCTACTTGAATTCATGACACTCAGGCTTTGGCGACGTACTTTATGCATGTTAAACGTGACACTCTTTGAAGAGTTCTTTCTAAAATTTAGTTCGTGCTTTCATGGTGCAGAACGACTCTGATGTGTTTGACGATAGATCAGACCGCTAAACACAATGAAAGTTTATTTATCATATTGACTAAACTAATTATTTTGTGAGAATTTCTCAGAGTGTACCTCTGCTAGTTTGCGATTAACAATAGATAGTTTAGGTTTGTTTTTTAAGACAGTATCTACCTCTTAGCTGTTAATCTTCGGCGTCTACTACCAGCAATACCAACTATTCCTAAAGCAGTTAGACCCAGAAGACTAGGTTCCGGAACAGGTACTGAAGAGACATCTCCATCACGTACTGCAAAAGCAAAAAAACTAGCAGGGTTTTTGTTGAGAGCGACCTGAACACCTTCGGCATTAAACCCGAAATCAACGCGCCAAACTCGAGAAGGATCTGCGGCATATTCCGTGCCTGACCAGTAATAGGTAAAGTTCAGGTTCGTGAAAGGTCGGCCATCGCCACCAGAAGCTATTAACCCAGCACGACCGCCAAGTTCTATATTATAGAGGTGCCCCATTTCGCTGCCTGTGCAGCCCAGCCCGAATCGGTCACAACTGCTATCGGGTATCAATGTCATTGGCAAGCGCCAGTTATTAAAACCAAGATATCCAACTCCCCCATTACTCATGTTCATTGCATCGATCCAGTGCATCGCACCACCCCATGTAGATCGTCCCGAACTGGATATAGTATTTTGTGTCTCAATAAAGGTGGTTGAAGGGTGATCGCCCAACTCCGTATCATAAGCGAGCCCAAAAGAATTACTCGCAATGAGATTGGCATCCGATAACCATGTAATATCCAGATCATCGTCGTAAAGTGCAAGTCCTCCCAGTCTTGTTTCCAGTTGTGCGTTGGCAGTGTTCATAAGGCATATAGTTAGTGCTGCTAGGCTAAGTATTTTTGAGATTAAGCTTCTCATTATTCGTCCCTCCTTGTCATTGCATTGTTGTTCAAGATGTCAAATTGATGTGAAAAATTGTCTGCATCCTGCCAAACTTGGACTGCATAGAACAAGCCAATCAATAATGGCCAATAAAATCAGGTAGTTAAATTCATCCTGCAAAAAAACAGGCTTAAACCACAAAAAATCGTCTCAAATTAACGACAGATCTCAGGTCAAAACCACCCTAACTCATATTAATAAGGCCTGGCTCGACCTTCTTCAAAAGAAGGGTTGAATTTTGCTATCCATAATTAAGGTACGACAACACGCGACAGAATAATTAGGAACTTACCCGTCAAATTAGTTAAGGGTTAACCTATTGGTTTGATGCCTTTTCAGAAAAATGGTGAAATTTACTCTACCACCTCTGGAGTAAAGCCCAAGTCCAATCTATACTCGTTAATGTTACTATTGGAACTTGAACCCACCTTTGAAGCTTCTCAATAGAGTAGCACCGTAAATATACTTATCAGTGTTTGGCCTTAAACTTTATACACGCCAGTATCGTTTGTCTGCAGATTACAGGCACTCTTCAAAAAGAGAGCAAGCTATTCAACCGGTTGAAAAAAATTGTTCCAATTAGGCAGACTTTTTTTGCACAGAAAAGGTTTATAACACGGGACAAAATTTCATCTACATTCCCTTATGAAAATAGAGATAATGTAGCCTAGACATCTTAGAAATTATTTATACAGAAGAGCAATCAATGACTGATACACAAACAACATTCACGCAACTAACCGTTCCACAAGGCAGTTTTGATCTGTTGCGCTACCCGTTTAGAACTGACGAAAAGCTACGTGCTTGGGATGCGGCGGATGAATACCTTTTAGAGTTCCTCGGGGCCAAGCTGGATGCTATTTCATCATCAAAGATCTTAATCATGAATGATGGTTTTGGTACTCTATCGGTGGCTTTGAACGCTTTTACACCGGTTAATTTTTCGGACTCATTGGTATCCCAGATTTCTGCGCGTAAAAACTTAGCGGCTAATGGTATTGACGATAAACAAGTAACATTTCTAGAAAGCACCGCTGCACTGGCTGGCGAATTTGATTTTGTCTTGATTAAGGTGCCGAAGACCTTGGCGCTACTAGAAGATCAACTTTCGCGTATTCAAGCAAATATCACTGAAAAGACGCAAATTATTGCGGCGGGTATGGTTAAGAATCTGCCTAAGAAGGTTTGGAAGATTTTGGAGAAATATCTTGGACCTACGACAACGTCTTTAGCTAAAAAGAAGGCGCGGATGATTTTCGCTACTGTCGATAAGCAGCAAAAAGTTCCGCCCTGCCCGTATCCGGTTCTTTATCAGCTGGAAAATACAGAGTATCAGATTTGTAATCACGCCAATGTTTTTTCACGCGATAGTTTAGATATTGGAACGCGATTTTTACTCGAAAACCTACCTGAAACGTCTGCTGCTAAAGATATTGTCGATCTGGGTTGTGGCAATGGTGTCGTTGGGCTGTTGCTTTCTGAACGTTTTCCAGAAGCTAAGATCCATTTTGTTGATGAGTCGTTTATGGCGATTGATTCGGCAAAAGAAACATTTAAGTTGTATTTAGGGCAAAAGGAAGCTGGAAAGTTGCTTTTTGAAGGTCAACATCAAGCTACTTACCATGTGAGTGATGCTTTAGATGATTTCGACAAAGACTCAGCTGACTTGATCGTCTGTAACCCTCCATTTCATCAACAACATGCGACCGCTGATAAAGTCGCCATGAATATGTTCTATCAATCACGTAAGGTGCTGAAAACATCTGGAGAGCTGTGGGTGATTGGTAATCGTCATCTTAATTATAAGCATCAACTGAAAAAGCTCTTTGGAAATGTCACGGTGGTTGCTGCAAATACCAAGTTTGTGATCTGCAAAGCCAGCATTTAATGCTATGAGTGCAGCAGTCGACAGCAAGCTGGAAGCACTCACTCAGCTTGAGCAGAACCTCAATGCTGCCCCTGTACAACGGCTACATCATGCGTCTATTGATAGTTCTGGTGTTGAGGTTTTCATTAAACGTGAAGATTTACTGCATCCGATAATTTCGGGTAATAAGTGGCGCAAGCTCAAATATATTCTTCAGCATGCGCTTGGTTCAGGTGCGGAACATCTCATCAGTATGGGCGGCCCTTGGTCGAATCATTTGCACGCCCTGTCCTTTGTCGGCCAGCAATTGGGCATTAAAACCACCGGTATTATCCGTGGAGAAATGCCCACTAATAAATCGGCAACATTACAAGACATGCAACGCTGGGGGATGGATCTACTGTTCGTTTCACGTGCTGAGTTCCGCGAGCTACGAAATTTTCATGCGCACGATAGTCAACCTGGCCTAGATTATGATGGTTACTGGATACCTGAAGGTGGTGCGAGCACTCTCGCACTAAAAGGTGTTGCTGAGCTTACTGATGAGATAGGTGAGGTCAAGTTTGATACGATCACATTGGCTTGTGGGACAGGCACGACGCTTGCGGGTTTAGCTTCTGCAGCTAAACAAAATCAGTTCTTAGGCTTTGCAGCCTTAAAAGGCGCTGATTTTCTGTGTGATGATGTCGCCAGTTTACTGCCGTCAGAAAAACACAACTGGTCGATTAATCTTGATTATCACTTTGGAGGCTTTGCGAAAACAGAGCAGCGTCTGTTCGACTTTATGCTGGCGTTTGAAACACAAACTTCAATACCGCTCGATCCTATCTATACAGGGAAGATGATGTTCGGCTTATTTGAGCTTATCAAACAAGGTTATTTTGCGTCAGGCCATAAAATTTTAGCTATCCATACAGGAGGGCTTCAAGGACGGGCGGGATTTCAGTTACAATCAGGGTAATTATAATTTGTCATAACAGGTGTAATATGGCCTGAATATAGACATATAGCTGATTTTTAGGATTTTTATGATAATTCAAGTACCCACGGAAATAGTTCCATTAGATACCTTATTGCCCGATGAACCCCTGCTAATGATGGGAGCGGGCCCAGTTCCCATTCCAGAACGCGTAGCCGCAGCCAACTCTATCGTAATCAATCATCTGGGTGAAACCATGTCTCAGGTTATCGAGCAGGTTAAATCAATGTCACGCTATGTCTTCCAAACCGAGTCTCAACACATTCTCGGTGTTGCGGGGCCAGGTTCTGCGGCGATGGAGATGGCGATTGTTAATATCGTCACGCCAAAGATGAAGGTCTTGAGTATCTGTAATGGTTTTTTCAGTAAACGACTGGCAGAGATGGCTGAGCGCAATGAAGCCAATGTTGTTTGCATGGATGTGCCTGATGGACAAACGGCTAGTGTTGTAGAGGTTGAAAAATATCTAATTAAGCACAAACCTCAAGTTGTCACGATCGTTCAGGGTGAGACATCAAATACAGTATTCAATCGTTACCTGCCGGAGATTTGTGAACTAGCAAAAAAACATGAGTGCTTAACGATTGTTGATGCTGTTTGCACACTCAGTACAATGCCCTTGGATATGGATGGTTGGGAAGTTGATGCCGTTATCACTGGTGGACAAAAAGGTTTATCTTCTATACCGGGAGTTTCTTTAGTAGCGTTTTCAGAGGTGGCATGGGAGCATATTTCAGCGCGGACAGATCGCCTCCGCCATTGGTGCCTTGATGCAATTTTGGCCGATCAGTTTTGGTATAAAAAAGCCTACC
The DNA here is from genome assembly GCA_913058255.1 of uncultured Pseudomonadota bacterium. Taxonomy (GTDB): domain Bacteria; phylum Pseudomonadota; class Gammaproteobacteria; order CAJXQU01; family CAJXQU01; genus CAJXQU01. The sequence goes on from CAJXQU010000009.1 coordinate 71,427, forward strand.
ACTACACAGCACCCGTTTCAGGGATCCTCGCCATGCATGAAGCGCTGAGATTGATCTGTATTGAAACCTTAGAAAAACGGTTTGATCGACATTTACGATGCTCGACAGCAATACAAGACGGCATGGAAGCTATGGGCTTAACCTTATTTGTTAAACCAGAAGCTCGGCTTAACTCTGTTATTGGTATATGTGTCCCAGAAGAGATTCCAGCCAACACGTTACTGAAACATATGTCAGATAATTATCGTGTCGAAATTTCTGGTTCCTTTGGTTTAAACATGGTTAGGATCGGGCAAATGGGTGAACAAAGTCATGAACATCATTTGTTCAGAACATTACATGCCTTAGGTTCAAGTTTGAAAACATTGGGTATGATAGTTAACTTGCCCGCTGGTATGGCAGTGTTGGAAAGTAAACTTTAAAAACAAATACATTGTTACAAAAATAAACCTTATTGTTGACACTGGGGTTTTGAGGCATATACTCCGTGCAGTTATTTTATTAACCCCTAACAATTCATGAGGAAAGATGAATGCACCAATACATTTTAACAACAAACAAAACACGAGCAGTGGCATTAATAATGTCAGTTTGCTTAACAACTATGTATTGAGTCTTTTCTAGTAGATTTTTATCTATTCGCTGAAAGACTCATAACGAAGTCTTTCAGTCAGAAAAAGCCCTGGTTCGAAGTCTTCGATCAGGGCTTTTTTTTGCCCTGAAGAAAATTATTCTTGGTGAATAAAATGCCTATTAAAAGGGTCATAACAAAAGGAAAAGTACCCGTAAAAATATATACGGATGAAATAGAACACACGGCGATCAATCAGCTTTGTAATATCGCAGAGTTGCCGTTTATTCATAACCATATTGCCGTCATGCCTGATGTTCATTATGGCGTTGGCGCAACGGTTGGATCGGTTATTCCAACGAAAGGAGCCATTATCCCCGCTGCGGTTGGTGTTGATATTGGCTGTGGAATGAATGCCGTTCGATTGTCATTAACGGCGGTTCAGCTGCCGGATAATTTGCATCGAGTACGAACAGCAATCGAAGCGGCGGTACCTGTTGGTTTTAACATGCATAAAAAAGATATGGCAAAACGATCAACCTTGGATGCATTAAGAAACAGTTTGATCGCCATTACTGACAAACATCCACGTGTAAATAAAATGCAAAAAAAACCATTCCAAACTTGGGTTAGACAGTTAGGAACTTTGGGAGGTGGAAATCATTTTATTGAGCTGTGTTTAGATGAAAATAATGATGTTTGGATCATGTTGCACTCTGGCAGTCGTGGAATTGGAAATACGATGGGTAAGTATTTTATTGAATTAGCCAAACGAGATATGGGGAAGCAGCTGGGTCACTTACCCGATAAAGACTTAGCGTACTTTACTGAAGGCGCTGAACATTTTCATGATTACGTTGAAGCCGTACATTGGGCTCAAGATTATGCACTGTTTAACCGGCGTGAAATGATGCGTTTGATTATTGATGCTTTAACGAAAGTTTTACCTAGGTTTAAAGCAACAAAAGAAGCGATAAATTGCCATCATAATTATGTCGCGGTTGAAAACCATTTTGGTGAAAATGTTTTTATTACACGTAAAGGTGCGATTAGTGCGAATGAAGGTGAGCTTGGAATTATACCCGGTAGCATGGGTGCTAAATCTTTTATTGTTCGAGGTAAAGGTAATCCTAGTTCATTTTGTTCTTGCTCACACGGTGCGGGAAGAAAAATGAGCCGAAGTAAAGCGAAAAGAACATTCAGCGTTAGTGACATGGAGCAACAAACGGAAGGTATTGAGTGTCGTAAAGACAAAAGCGTTATTGATGAAATCCCTGGTGCTTATAAAGACATTGATCAAGTGATGGAGGATCAATTTGATCTGGTCGATGTTGTACATACATTAAAACAAATTGTTTGCGTGAAGGGATAAATAATTATGGATATTAATATTGCAAAAGAAGTGATTGAGTGTTTGCCGAAAGGTAAGACAAACTTCAGTTATTACAAGGATCGTTATGCTGCTTTTATTTTGACACAGGTAATTAATGAACGTTGCCATGTGTCTGAATTAAGGAAAACAAATTATGCGGGCCTGTTAAATAAAGCGGTGATTAAGGATCTGCTTTGTAACTCTGGAGATGGGATTATTAGACGTAGCGATCTTGAATTACTTTGGTTAGAAAGTTCTGAGAACTTTTTATTATCTTTAGACACTTGGGGGCATGGTGATCGCAGTTGGGATCAAATTTCTCGTGCGGGCTCTAATTTAGTTTTACAGTTGAATTTTTCTAATAAACACGAACAAATATTTCGTCAGTTAGTAAAGCCTGATGAAGAGCATGGTTTTAGTTTTTTTGATCATCCTGTTATGAAAAAAGGTCAACGAGATATATTTCGAGAAACCTTAGCTTGGGCCAGAATTGATTTTGATTTTACAACGAATGAAGCCTTGATCGAAGAACTACAAACGGATTGGTCAAGAATAGCAAAACGTATTTCTAAAAGGATTGAAGCAGGAGGATGCTTAGGATATCGCTATGGTACAAACACAACAGTGAGAAAAATGAAACGCTATGTCGAAAGTGTATTACAACGTTATGGAAAGATTTGGGATGAAGCGATGTTAACCGCATCGATACAATTTATTCGTCAGGAATTAGGGATTCAAAATATATATCTCCACACACCGGAGAGTGGTGCGGTGGTGAAAAAAATTAAGCATCGGCAACCACCACGCTCATTGTATACATCCCTACCCCGAAAATTCTGTTTTAAACAAACAGATGAAGCACCGAAGTTTCTGTCGCAAAACAGATCATTTCGGAAGTTGGAAAAGAAGCTGGGTGGAACTCAGTGGAATTTCCTTGATATGCCATTACTTTAGTTATATTTAGGGTTAAGCTTAAAAGCTAATTATGGCGGTTTAAATTGGTCAGGAGGTATTTATGTTAAGACCAACGAGGACGAGATTGAGAAATCCTGTCGCAACGTCACCCTTGTTACGTAAAGGTGGAGTTCATCAACGTTCAAAATCAGGTATTCGAGCTAAGGCAAAGCGTGAAACAGAAAACGCTTTAGCTGACTGGCACGAAACTTTGGAAGAAGAATGTATGACTACAATGACTCATTCCCAGAGCGATTCTGGGGATGATCGTCACAAAAACAGCATTTTTATAACTTTTCTCGCTAAAACCTGCATTTAGCTTTTCTCTTTTGCCCCATAATTGGGTACAATACGCGGTTTTTTAGAGCTGAAACTTATATTGGCTTTAAAGTTAGCAAACACAACAATTATTACTTCACTTTAAACTATCGAGCACGAATATGACTGATTTAGCGCTTTATCGAAACATTGGCATCTTTGCCCACGTGGACGCGGGTAAAACGACCACTTCTGAACGAATCCTTAGCCTTACAGGTAAGATTCATAAAATTGGTGAAGTTCATGATGGTGAAGCGACTACTGACTTCATGGATCAAGAACGTGAGCGTGGAATTACTATCCAGTCAGCAGCAACGAGTTGCTTTTGGAAAGATCACCGTTTAAATATCATCGATACCCCTGGACACGTTGACTTCACAATAGAAGTTTATCGTTCTTTGAAAGTACTTGATGGTGGCATCGGTGTTTTCTGTGGCTCTGGTGGTGTTGAGCCTCAGTCAGAAACTAACTGGCGTTATGCGAATGAATCAGAAGTTGCTCGTATTATTCTTGTTAATAAGCTTGACCGAATGGGTGCTGATTTCTACCGCGTTGTAGAGCAAGTCGAAAACGTACTCGCTGCAAACCCTCTCGTTATGGTTCTGCCAATAGGAATAGAAGATGATTTCGTTGGTGTTGTTGACCTACTAACGCGTAAAGCATGGGTTTGGGATGATTCAAGTGATCCAGAAAAATATGAATTACTCGACGTCCCTGCTGACATGGTTGAGAAAGTTGAAGAGTACCGCAACAAACTAATCGAAACGGTTGTTGAGCAAGATGATGATGTGATGGAAAAGTATCTTGACGGTGAAGAACCTGATATTGATACGATCAAACGATTGATCAAAAAAGGCACTATCGCACTAGATTTCTTCCCAACCTACTGTGGTTCAGCCTTTAAGAACAAAGGTATCCAGTTAATATTGGACGCTGTTGTTGATTACCTACCTAATCCTACCGAAGTTAAACCACAGCCTGAAGTTGATCTTGAAGGTGAAGAAACAGGTGAGTTCGCGATTGTTGATCCTGAAAAACCATTGCGCGCACTTGCATTCAAAATCATGGATGATCGTTTTGGCGCACTAACTTTCGTACGTGTTTACTCAGGTAAACTCGAAAAAGGAATGAGTATTCTCAACACCGCGACAGGCAAAACAGAACGAATCGGCCGAATGGTTGAGATGCATGCTGATGAGCGTATCGAATTAGAAAGTGCTCAAGCCGGTGATATCATCGCCGTTGTTGGTATGAAGAACGTTCAAACGGGCCACACATTGTGTGATATAAAACAGCCTGCAACGCTTGAACCAATGGTATTCCCTGCCCCAGTGATCTCGATGGCAATCTCACCAAAAGACAAAGCCGCTTCTGAAAAAATGGGTGTTGCTCTTGGTAAGATGATCAAAGAAGATCCTTCTTTCCACGTAGAGACCGATGAAGATAGCGGTGAAACTATTCTGAAAGGAATGGGTGAATTGCACCTTGATATCAAAATCGACATCCTAAGACGTACTCATGGTGTTGATGTTGAAGTTGGTAAACCACAAGTAGCTTACCGTGAGACTATCACTAGGCTGACTGAAGATAGCTACACACACAAAAAACAATCGGGTGGTTCTGGTCAGTTTGCTAAAATTGATTACACAATCGAGCCAGGCGAAACAGGTGCTGGTTTTGAGTTTGAATCAAAAGTAACGGGTGGTAATGTTCCTCGTGAATTTTGGCCTGCTGTTGAGAAAGGCTTCAAGTCAATGCTTGGTCAAGGTGTATTGGCTGGCTTCCCTTGCTTAGATTTTAAAGTGACATTGACTGACGGTGGCTTCCACGCGGTTGACTCCTCTGCTGTTGCCTATGAAATTGCTGCAAAGGGTGCTTTCCGTCAATCGATTCCTAAGGCAGGACCTCAGCTACTTGAGCCAATCATGAAAGTTGATGTGTTCACACCGGATGATCACGTTGGTGATGTTATCGGTGATTTAAACCGTCGTCGAGGCATGATTAAATCACAAGATGCGGGTCCAACGGGTGTTCGTGTTAAAGCAGATGTTCCTTTGAGCGACATGTTTGGTTACATCGGTGATTTGCGTACGTTTACTTCTGGTCGTGGGCAATTCTCTATGGAATTTTCACACTATATGCCTTGTCCTAAGAATGTTTCGGAAGAAGTCATCAAGGAAGTACAAGAACGTAACGAGAAAAAATAATTTTAGCGATGTCTAGCTAGCTGGATGTTTTTTCTAGCTAACTTAAAAGGGCCATTATTATGAAGGGAGTTTCTCTTGATAGTAATGGTCTTTTTTTTTAACTCGATAAAAGTTTAGAGAGCTAAACTTTACTTATTCATTCAAAGTCTCATAGATAAATAAAACATCATGAAAAAATTACTGTTCATCGTAACTTGTTTGTTCTTTAATTTAACAGCTGCTCATGCAGAAATAGAGCTTTCACTAGAAAAAATTCTCTACAAAAACTGCTATACCAGTTATAAAGATCAATATGTAAATTTCAAAAACCATAAAGTTTTTACTTATGCGATGGATGAGAAAGGTCTAAATAGTTGTGGTTGGGCTTATGGACATGAGGATCTTGAGCAGGCAAAAAAAGATGCGATTATTTCATGTCAAAGAAACAAGGTTAACTCTGACTGCAAATTCATCGATATTGATGGAGAAATTGTCGTTAAAAAAGGCGATTTCCCAACCTTAATCACTGCTGATGAACAGAAGCTCAGTGAAGATGAGTTGAATCAAATGATGAAGGATGCCAAGCCAATTATAAATGGGAACTGTCTACCCTTTTATCAGAAGTATCTTACCTCAATGCACGGACACCGTTCTTTTGCATATGTCAGAGATAACGATGGTCGTTATGCTTGTGGCATGAGTGGAAGTGGCCACAGTATTATTGAACCAGCAAAGAAACAGGCTTTAGAGCAATGTGAAATCAATAGAGATAAAAGAGGCAATAAAAATCCAGAAAGCGCCTGTAAAATTTATGCGACAAATTATGATGTTGTGATTAAACATGGAGATTTCTCAGTTGTTCCTGAACCAACATCTTACATGAAGGCACTGGTCACTGGTGATGTTGAACGGGTTGAAGAATTCATCTCTAACGGAGCAGATGTAAACTTTAAATCTAAAGAAGGTATTACTCCAGTCTTTGTTGCTGCGATGAGAGGGAATCTTGAGTTATATGAATTTCTATTGAAAAAAGGAGCGGATTATCGCGTAGTTCATAACGATGGTAGCAACCTTCTTATGGCCGCAGTTGGAGGTGGAAATATCAATATCCTTCAGTCATTGTTAGAAAAAAATCTGGATATTAATCAACAAAATAATGATGGAAATACTTCACTACATCTCGCAGTTATGAAGTTTGAAGTTCCACTCATCAAAACACTTATAGAACATGGCGCGGATATTACTAAAGAAAATAATAAAAGTATGTCTCCACAAACATTGGCTTTGCCGATAAAGCTAGATCTAAATGATCTTAAAAGCAAAGCTTCAGAAATTGTCGATGTCAACGCTAGAGACGAAGATGGTTGGACGCCTCTTTTCTGGGCGACTAAAGAGAATAATCTGCAGAAAATAAACAGCTTGCTTGATCAGGGTGCTGATATTAATGCACAAGATCAATTTGGTAGTACTGCACTTGTTTATGCTATTAATCATCAGCACATTGCTGCGCTTAAGCTTTTAATTGCTAAGGGAGCAGATGTTAACAATAAAGATCTTGAAGGAGTAACACCATTGATGGATGCTGCTTATAAAAAAAATATAGTCATTATTAAGTTCTTACTTAAATCTTCAGCTGATAAAAGTTCAACAGATATGGCAGGAAAAAAAGCATTACAACATTTGCCCTCGAATGCATCAGATGAGTTAAAAGAATTACTCAAATAAAAATTTATCCGTAGTGAAAACCGAATATTTTTAAAGTGATACGAGATAATGATAACAAGTAAAAATATTAAGGATGTCATCATTATTGGAGCAAGTGCTTCCGGTTTAATGTGTGCTATTGAAGCTGGCAAGCGTGGACGAAAAGTGATCGTGCTCGATCATGCTAATAAAGCTGGTAAGAAAATTCTTATGTCTGGTGGAGGTCGCTGTAACTTCACCAACTATGAAGTTAGCGCTAATAACTTTGTATCCCATAACCCACATTTTTGTAAATCAGCATTGAGTCGATTTAATCAATGGGATTTTATTGGGTTAGTTAATAATTACGAAATTCCATTTCACGAACGCGATCATGGTCAATTATTTTGTAATGATAGTGCTGCTGATATTTTGAATATGCTGCTCGATGAGTGTAAAAAAAATGATGTGCAGATCATTTTGAATTGTAATATTGTTCAGACTGAACAACTTAAAGATAAACAATTTGTGATCAAGAGTTCAAAAGGATCTTTTCAATCTGAAGCATTAGTCATCGCAAGTGGTGGGCTTTCTATTCCGAAAATGTGCGCCAGTCCTTTTGGTTATCAAGTTGCAGAGCGGTTTGGCCATAAAATCTGGCCGACATCGGCAGGGCTTGTTCCTTTTACCTTGCAACCAGAAGAGAAAGAAAAGTTTTCAGAACTGTCCGGTATCGCCGTAGATAGCATCATTAGTAATGAACGCATTTCGTTTAGAGAAAACCTGCTATTTACTCATAGAGGTTTAAGTGGTCCCGTTGTTTTACAGATGTCTTCTTACTGGATACCGGGTGAAGTTGTTAGTATAAACTTATTACCGGATCTTGATATTCTTGATCTATTAAAACAAAAGCAATCAGATAAAGTACAAAGTAAATTAAAATCGGTGCTGTTTGAATTGCTGCCTAAACGTCTCATCCTAAGCTTGTTGTCAGAGGAGTTACTTGACCAATCAATACAAAGCATGTCACATAAAAACTTTTTTTTAATTGCTGAGAACTTAAATAACTGGCAGATCAAACCCAATGGGACAGAGGGTTATCGAACTGCGGAAGTTACTTTAGGCGGTGTTGATTGTGATGAACTTTCTTCAAAAACGATGGAGTCAAAAAAAGTTTCTGGACTTTATTTTATCGGAGAAGTAGTAGACGTTTCTGGCTGGTTAGGTGGTTATAATTTCCAATGGGCTTGGTCTTCGGGTTGGGTTGCTGGGCAAGTTGTTTAGAATTTTGGGAGCAGAACTAAAATGAGAATATGGGTGGATGCAGATGCTTGTCCTGTTGTAATAAAACAAATTTTATTTCGGGCAGCGGAACGAACAGAAACCTATGTAACACTGGTTGCAAATCATGCTATGACAACGCCCCGCTCAAAGTTTGTTAGTTTACTGCGTGTGCAATCTGGTTTTGATGTGGCAGATAATGAAATCGTTAAACAATTAGAGGCTGGAGATTTAGTGATCACGGCTGATATTCCACTTGCTGATGAAGTTATCGAAAATGGTGGCCATGCTTTAAACCCGCGTGGACAACTTTATACTAAAGATAATATTAAAGAACGTTTAGAAATTAGAGACTTTATGGACTCCATGCGTTCGACGGGTTTGGAAGTTGGGGGTGGCCCACCACCAATGAATCAAAAAGATCGACAGGATTTTGCAAATAACCTCGATAAAATTTTATCCAAGAAAAAGAAATAGCTGATGAATAATTCAGAGTCAATATCATACGGAACGATAGCCAGGTTATTACACGGATCTGTCGGCCTGCTCTGCATTGTTTTATTTAGTATGGGATTATGGATGGAGGGACTTTCTGCGGAACATAATTGGTTTTTCATTGCGCCTTTTTTTCATAAATTATTAGGCACTTTATTGTTTTTTTAATCATTCTCAAGCTTATTTGGACTTTATTAACACCGCCACCTAAACCACTTAATAGCCACTCAAGTATTGAAACGAAAACAGCACATACTGTTCATTTATTGATCAATACTTTGTTGTTTCTAATTTGTATCAGCGGCAATATTATGTTGATGTCAGTAGCTGATAAATATTCAGTCAATGAGGTGGTCAATTTGGCTGAAGCGACAGGCATTATCAATCTTCGTGAGATTGCACACATTGCTCACTTGCAGGGCTGGTCTTTATCCATTTATGCGCGGTGGTAAAACATACGCTTTTTGATCGTGATAGAACACTGCGAAGAATGTTTGGCAAATAAAGCTTACTCTTTACCACGAGCCATTTGTGAAGCGACTCGAATCCGTTCAGCAGGCACGCCTAGTTGCTCGATCAAATATTGTTTAAACTCACCATCGTAGTCTTGAAGCTTTAACGCTTCTTGCATACAGAGTAGCCAAGCATCACGTTGCTCTTCTTTTATATCCAAATAAGCATGAAATGATGGTATTGCGATAGAGCCATACTTCTCAGCATAGTTTCTAGGGCCGCCCATCCACCCCATTAGAAATACAGCCAACTTATCTTTTATCGTAACGAGTTTAGCCTTATGCATCGCTCTAATCTCTTGAGCCGCGGGCAGTGTTTCCATTTGATGATAAAATTCATCGACCAGTTTTCTTATTCCCTCTTCACCACCAGCGGCTTGAAACGAAGCATCGCCTTCACCATATATTGCCATAACATTTCTCACCTAACTGTATTTTCATTTGTACCGTGCTACTACAATATCAGTAGTGCTGATTCACCTGCAAACAAATATCCCATAGAATATGATTATATTGATATATATAGGGTTTAAAGTGCATAAAATTGCGATATTCGTAGATGTACAAAATATTTATTACACCACGCGGCAAGCTTATGATCGTCAGTTTAACTATCGAAAACTATGGCAGCGGATAAGTAACCAAGGTGAAATAGTCGCGGCAACAGCCTATGCCATTCATAGAAATGATGATCAACAACACAAGTTTCAACAAGCACTAAAGCATATTGGTTTTGATATAAAACTAAAGCCCTATATTCAACGAAGTGATGGTTCGGCAAAAGGTGACTGGGATGTGGGTATAACCATCGATATTATGGATATGGCAAAAGATGTGGATAAGGTCGTTCTATTGTCCGGTGACGGCGATTTTGATCTTTTACTGACGAAGATTCATAACGATTACAATGTGACGACAGAAGTCTACGGTGTGCCTGCATTGACAGCTAATTCATTAATTGAAGCTGCGAATATTTACCAACGAATTGAAGATGATTTGCTACTTTAAAATTTAGGCTTATCAACCGTTATAAAAATTAAATACAGTCATCTAAAAAAGCTGGCTAAGGATAAAAATGACCATAGTATTCGAAGAGTTGGATTATCAAGAAACGCCCTTAGGTGCGATCAGTTTACGTCGACGGTCTGATCCTAAACTGGATGGCAAAATTCTTTACGAGGTGTTGTTGGGCGAAGAGTATTTGATGTCTAGTCTATTCCCTGATGCTGAAATAGAGCTCTCGAAGCTTGCACTTGCGTCACTTAATGCTGAGAAAAATAAACTGGATATTGTTGTCGGTGGACTTGGTCTGGGTTACACCGCCGTTGCGGCATTAGAAAGCGCAACAGTAAAATCCTTGATGGTGATTGATGTTATGGAGCCAGTGATCAATTGGCATCAACAAGGACTGGTTCCATTAGGAGAAGAACTCACGAATGATCCGCGAACAACGCTTGTACATGCTGATTTTTTTGCTTCTGCAACCACTGGATCTTGTGGTTTTTATCCAGATGAACCGACTAAGCTTGTGCATGCTGTGTTGCTCGATATTGATCATTCGCCACGGCATTGGCTAAACGAAGAAAATGGTCATTTCTATACAAAAGATAGTTTGTCGAAAATGTCAGAAAAGATTCATGATGGTGGCCTTTTTGGGCTTTGGTCGAATGATCCACCTGATGTTGAATTTATTGCTTTACTGGAGAAAATGTTCGCGAAAGTAGAATCGCATGTCGTGACTTTTCCTAGCCCTTACAAAGATGGTGATTCGACGAACACAGTCTATTTAGCCTATAAAAAATCATGAGTACCGAAATAGAACAAGTCACTCGCTGGCTCGATGAAGTCGTTATTGGTCTTAACCTCTGCCCGTTTGCTAAACAACCAAGACGCAATGAACAAGTGCGTTTTGTCAGTAGTACAGCTGATCAGCCGGAGGCGCTATTGGAAGATGTTTATGATGAACTGAGTTTGATAGAACAAACTGAAACGATCGAAACAACCTTATTGATTGTTCCTAAACTATTGTCAGATTTTGATGAATATAATCAGTTTTTAGATCTAGTCGATCAACTATTAATCAAGTTCGATTGGGATGGTACTTTTCAAGTTGCCAGCTTCCATCCCGATTATTGCTTCGCTGACACTGCACCAGATTCAATGGAGAACCTAACGAATCGTTCACCCTTCCCTATCTTGCATATCATCCGTGAAGCAAGCATAGAGAAGGCTGTCGAAAACATTACTGCACCGGATGAAGTTTATAAAAACAACATTCAAACGGTGAGTAATCTATCCCAAGAGCAAATCAAAAAGCTCTTTTATTATTTATAGTTTTAGCCGTTGACCCAAAAATGTACATAGATACTCGCGGCATAACCTAAAGCGATAACGGGTGTCCATTTGAGGTGCCCGAAGAAGGTGTACATTCCGCGAGCTTGTCCCATCAGAGCAACACCCGCTGCCGAACCTACGGAAAGCATACTACCGCCAACACCAGCAGTTAGTGTGACTAACAACCATTGCACTTCAGGCATGTCTGGGTTCATTGTTAATACAGCGAACATCACCGGAATGTTATCGACAATAGAAGATAGGAAGCCGACTAGAATGTTCGCTTGTGTCGCACCGAGTTCGTTGTACATAAACTCTGATGCAATACCAAGATAACCAATTAGACCAAGACCACCAACGGCCATGATTACTCCGTAGAAGAAAAATAAGGTATCCCACTCAGCTTGTGAAATCTTATTAAAGAAATCAAATGGTTGGTCTTCTTTTTCTAAACCAAACTCTTCGCGACCATCAGGAAAGTTTTTGTCGATCTGATTATCTTTGAAGCCATGTTTTCTTTTCAAAATATAACCAAAAATACCAAGATAACCAAAGCCTGTCATCATGCCGAAGGCCGCTGGTAACTGTAGGAAATTATGAAAAAGAACGGCTGTCACAATGGTCAATAAAAACAAAGCAACAATGACCATACCGCCTGGCTTCATTGGAAGTGTTTTTTCATTCGTCTCAGCTGGCTTTCCTGCGGGTACAGCCAACTGCATGATCATTGCGGGCACAACAAAGTTAACTACTGACGGAATGAACAAGTTGAAAAACTCAGTGAAAGGAAGGATCCCTTTCTGCCAAACCATGAGCGTTGTTATATCACCGAAAGGGCTAAATGCACCACCAGCGTTTGCTGCAACAACAATATTGATGCAAGCAAGTGATACAAACTTAGGCTTGTCAGGTGCCACTGTCATAACAACTGCGCACATGATCAAAGCGGTCGTAAGATTGTCTGCTATAGGTGAAATAAAGAAAGCGAGTATGCCGGTTAACCAAAAAAGTGCACGATAACTAAAACCTTTAAAGACTAACCAGTCACGCAAGACATCGAAAACACGTCGTTCTATCATCGCGTTGATGTAAGTCATCGCAACTAACAGAAAAAAGAAAAGCTCTGCATATTCTAGAAAATTATGACGTAGCGCATGTTCAACGACATCATCATAACCATGTTGTTGGTATGCAAATGCGATCAACACCCAAATAATACTGGAGGCGATCAGAATAGGTTTAGATTTACGCAAATGTATCTGCTCTTCCATGATGATCAGGATGTAAGCAATAACAAAAACGAATAAACAGATATAACCAATAGCACTATTGGTTAGGTCAAGATGTGCGGCATCACTAGCAAATGATGTTATCGGCATAAACAACGATGCAAGGGCCAGTATTAAATGTGAAACTTTATACACTCTCATTCCTATGGGTTTTGTTAAGGAGCGGCGAGTATACAGAAGAACACCGTTACTTTATTAATTTATAGGAAAAAGTAGGGTTGTTTATTCAATAATTACTAATATTATTGTAAATAATAAGAGGTATATGTTTTGCTGTGAATTTAGAGCTTATTCTTTATCGTCCAACATAATTTTTAGATCGGCGAATGGACTAAAAGTCGCGGCAGAATTTGTACTGCCACCCGTTGAAGTATTACCACGTAAAGCCTCAGTATGACGTTGATGCTCGTTGTCATGACAATATAAGCATAATAATTCCCAGTTACTGCCATCGGCTGCATTATTATCATGGTTATGATCACGATGGTGCACCGTTAACTCATGTAGGTTTTCACGCGTAAACTCGCGTGCACAACGACCACAAATATGCGGATACATCTTAAGCGCCTGACCACGATAGCTTTTTTCACGAAGCTCACTAGCCTTGCGTGCGTCAGCTACAACCTGATTTAACTTATTGTCATTTGAATTCGTCATACAAACCTCAAACACTTAAACGTTATTAAATAATGTCGTCCATGCTAAATATCGTATTAATCAGACTTTTTTTGTTGATTATAAACGTTATCTGGAATCGCTTTTTTTTCTGTATTGGGTCGATATTTTTCTTGCATACCGCTCAGAAAATTGCGCAAAACCTGATCCTGACATTGTCGGTAATGTTTATGACCTTTTTTACGGAAAAAAGCACTCAACTCATGATTACTGATGCGAAGCTCGGCTAATTCTAAAATTGCAAGAATATCGTCGGCTTGTAGATCCAAAGCAATTTTCAACTTACGAAAGATTATATTATTCGACAAACGCTTTTCAGGTTCAGGCTGGGGCCCATCTTTTTTGCCGCGTCGATCATTGATAAAACCATTCAAAAAGGAAGCTAATTGACTATCGGTGAGATCTTTATAGTCAACATCATCTTCCTTCTTCAACCAATCACTGATCTCAGCACGAGAAACTTCAAGATCGGCCTGTTTAAACAAATCAATCATCTTCGTATCGTTATAATCAAAGGTGTAGCGGATACGGCGTAGGATGTCGTTATTGGTCATGTTAAGCCTGTTATGCTATTAGTAATAATTTTCGCTAGTTTATAGAACATCCTTTAATATTCAATCAATCATTCAGTAAATAATAACTAGATGTATTGATTTAGCTAACTTGTACTACATTTATATTTAGGGCGCGATAGAAAATTGGGTGAATATAAACTGTGAAACTATTCTTTAGTTGCCCTGCAGCAATAAAGGATCCTTTGTTATTGAGACTAAAATGTTTGAGTTGAAGGGGTGGTTTTTATTCCTATTAACCCAGTAATATATAAGTCTCCAACTAAATTGTACCATTGCAAGTCATTATCATTATGCTGATAAAGGCTAGTTGACGGTTAAGGTTTTGCCGAGGTTTATCCATTTAAATCAGCATAGATGCCATCAACTATCTTATAACCATAACCGCCCTTGGAAAGATCGTCATATGAACAAGGTCAACAAAATCGCTACTATAATAGTGAGCAGCATCGCGAACATCGACAGGATAAACGTTACAACCGAACTTATGAGTATAGAGGCCATCATTAAATTGGTATTTCAGTCGCTAGTATAAAGGGGTTATTAAGTCCCTTTTTTACATTTGAGATGTTGTACTGTTAATAGCTTTTAATAAATCGTTCTCGAAATTGAAGTTTGTTTCCTTACTACAATAACATTTTATTGTAGCTTTAAGTGCGGGGTTCCCATTGGTATAGCTTGCCAATTGTTCAATTATTGTTTGAGCACACTCACCGATTATTCCATCCGAATCATCAATACCGTTAACGAGTTTTTTATCAATTCTTTGTATGAGCTTCCAAAGGTATTGAGCATTTTCTTTAGTGGCTGATAACTCACTTATGGCTTGTAAAATAATGCCTGATCCAGTGGCAAGTTTTCGTTGGTAATGGAACCAGTCGCTAGATGACCCTGTGTAGATGCATAAATTGCGCATACCTTTTGTTACGATTTTTTTTATTTCGGGGAGATCCGTTGGACGTGGAGTTACGTTGGTTGGTGAGTTTATGTCTAGTACGGAGAGTGCCAATGCGAGAAGATGTTTACACATCAAACCACGTTGCCCCATGTAACAACTACAATCGCCTTGGTCTACTTCCTTTGCTGATATGCGAACGCTATATGGCGTTGAGCCAGCAACGATTGCTGAATAGCCTAGTCTAGTCTCTGTTATATTGCCCACTTTACCTTGTTGATATAAGTCATGAGCACGTTTAAACATGGCTGGACTATCAGCAAACTCGATATCGGCTAATGTGAATTTTGCTAGTTTCATATGTATTACGCTGAAATTTTTGATAAATTTTTAAGTAGTATTTAAGCTTTCAAGCGATACCCAGTTTTAAATATCCACCATATAATTCCTAAGCAAAGAAACATAAAGAGTAATGTCATGCCTAAACTCACCGCTATATTGACATCAGCGACACCGTAGAAGCTCCAACGAAACCCACTGATCAAGTAAACCACTGGGTTGAATAAGGTAATCTTTTGCCACAGTGGCGGTAGCATGTTGATCGAGTAAAAACTGCCACCTAAAAATGTCAATGGCGTCACGATCATCATCGGAACGATCTGCAATTTTTCAAAGCTGTCTGCCCAAAGCCCTAATATAAATCCGAACAAGCTGAAGGTTAATGCGGTTAGCACTAGGAAACCAAGCATAAAATAAGGATGTTGAACTTCATAATCAACAAAAAGTCTTGCGGTTAGTAAGATGAGTAATCCAAGCGTGATGGATTTTGTCATTGCAGCACCTACATATCCGATCAATATTTCTACGTAGGATAAAGGGGCGGAAAGTATTTCGTAGATACTGCCGGTAAATTTCGGCATGTAGATCCCAAATGATGCATTTGAAATACTTTCGTTTAACAATGACAACATGATCAAGCCGGGAATGATAAATGCGGCATAACTAATACCATCGATTTCACCCATGCGTGATCCAATGGCCGCACCGAAAACAATAAAGTATAAGGAGGTTGATAAAACGGGCGATGCGACACTTTGCATAAGCGTGCGAATGCTGCGGGACATTTCGAATAAATAAATAGATTTGATCGCATAGAAATTCATTATTTTTCTCTCACTAGATTAACGAAAATTTCTTCTAATGAACTCTCGCTTGATTTGATGTCGTTAAAATCAATATGATGTTTTTCAAGTTGACGTAATAAACCGCTAATGCTGGATTTTTTCTGGCTGTCAAAGGTATAGACTAGTTCACTGCCCTGCTCTTGTAGCTCTAATGAATATTCGTTGAGCTCACTAGGAATGGTTTGTAAAGGATTTTTTAGATGTATAGCGAGTTGTTTTTTTCCGAGTTTTTTCATCATGTTTTTTTTATTTTCAACCATAATGATTTTTCCCTGATTGATGACACCAATCCGATCAGCCATCTCTTCAGCTTCTTCAATGTAATGTGTGGTTAGAATGATCGTCACGCCCTTTTCTCGTAAACCACGTACCATTTCCCACATATCTCGTCTTAGTTCGACATCAACCCCAGCGGTTGGCTCGTCTAAAAATAAAATATCGGGTTCATGTGAGAGTGCTTTTGCGATCATTACGCGACGTTTCATGCCGCCAGAAAGTGTCATGATCTTTGAGTCTTTTTTGTCCCATAACGAGAGATCACGTAGCACTTGTTCTATGTATTTTTTATTACGTGGCTTGCCGAATAATCCACGGCTGAAATTAACCGTAGCGATAACGGTTTCAAACATATCGGTTGAAATTTCTTGTGGAACCAAGCCAATTTTAGAGCGGGCCGATCGAAAATCACTAATGATATTATGTCCGTCCGCAAGCACTTCACCACTACTGGGATTTATGAGGCCGCAGATGGTGCTGATCAATGTTGTTTTACCCGCTCCATTAGGGCCGAGCAATGCGAAGATCTCTCCTCTTTTTATACTCAGGTTGATATTGTTCAGCGCCTGAAATCCACTCGCGTATATTTTATTTAGATTTTTGATCGAAATGATCGTTTGCATGTATCACCTTGTTTCTTTGGTTTCATCATTGAAATTGTAGTTAGAATATTCTTACCATTTGTATGACAGATTACTCTTCTGTTTTAAAGGGTAATAATTGTGCCGCACTTTTTTTATACTCAGCCATACTTTGTGTTTCTTGTTTCACATAGCGATCGATTGCGGTAGAAAACTGTGAATCATTGATCCAATGTGCTGAATACGTGGTGACGGGTTGAAAACCACGGCTAATTTTGTGTTCGCCTTGAGCGCCTGAATCGAAGCGTTGCAATTTATGTTCAATACAATACTCGAGACCTTGGTAATAACAGGCCTCAAAGTGCAGGCTGTTATATTCATCAAAACAACCCCAGTATCGGCCATATAAGGTGTCATCACCAACGAAACTCAAAGCCGCTCCTATATAGACACCATTTTTGACCGCCATGATCAACAATAGTTGTTCTGGCATTGTCGCAGCCAATTCATGGAAAAAGCTGAGTGATAGATAGGGAGACATATTTCGTTTTAAATAGGTCATTTGATAAAAAGGATAAAAGGCTTGCCATTGTTGTTCTGTTATATCTGAGCCTGAAATTTTAACCAGTTCAATCCCCTGCTCTTGAACCCAGCGTCTTTCTCGGCGAACATTTTTCCGTTTTTTCATGCTGAAATGTGATAAGTAATCATCAAAATGTTTATAATTTTGGTTAGCCCATCTGAACTGTACCGTTTCTCGAATGATCAGATCGGCTTCTCTAAGAATATCGATTTCAGGCTTGGTTGGAAACAAACAATGCCAAGACGAAATATTGTTTTCTACGGCCTGACTTTTTAAGAATGAAGTAATGGCTTGATAAACGATGATCGGATCAGCCGTTTTATTAATTAAAAGTCTAGCACCTTCACAGGGTGTGAAAGGAACAGCAGTCACCCATTTCGGAAAATATGCTAAACCATTTCGATGGTAGGCATCAGCCCAGATGTGATCAAAGATATATTCGCCGTTGGAATTGTGTTTTTCATAAAGAGGCATGATGGCGATTAAAACGTCACTATCACCTTGTGTTTCATAAACGAGGCAGTGGCGCGGTAACCAACCACTGGTTTCGCTGACAGCGCCACTATTTTCTAAAGCTGCTAGAAATTCGTAACGTAAGAATGGGTAGTTCGAGTTTAGGAGCTCGTTCCATTGAATGCTACCAATGTCAGTGATGCTATTGATCAGCTTGATTATCATGCTGTAAAGATAACATTATTCTTAGCGACAAATAGTTAAAAAATAGGCATATTGGTATGATTAAAAATGAAAATAGGAAATATATGGATAAACCTTTCTCTCAGGCTTGTGAAAATAATAAACAACCTATTCTGAATATATTGCAGACTATTTTTACCAGTGACGGTGATGTCCTTGAAATAGGCAGTGGTACGGGACAGCATGCTGTTTATTTTGCTGAGCACTTACCGGACATATGTTGGCAGCCGACAGAGGTAGCTGAACACTTAGCTGTTGTTTCTCAATGGGTTGATGAAGCTAAGCTAAGTAATGTTAAGTCGCCGATTATGCTTAATGTTGAGGATCAACCATGGCCGTTTACACAGCTGGATGCTGTGTTTACCGCTAATACGCTCCATATTATGAGCTGGGAAAAGGTTGAGATATTTTTTGCGCGATTAGGTCAATATCTACAGACAGGTGCTAAATTTTGTAGCTACGGCCCTTTTAATAAAAATGGAGTTTACACGAGCGAAAGCAATGCAAATTTTGATCGTTGGCTGAAGCAACGTGATCCGTTGAGTGGTATTCGTCATATAGAGGATCTTATCCAACTCGGACAAGCGAATGGTATCGAGCTGATCGCAGAGTTAGCGATGCCCGCTAACAATCAATGTCTAATCTGGAAAAAATAACGCATAGAATTTAAAAAGCTACTCTAACACTTTTCTATAAAAGTCCTTTTTACTCGATAGTGGCTTTGATAGCGTATAACTCTGGTATGATGCAGCCATTTTTCCACGGTACACCAACATGACCAGCGACAGCTTTACTAGCCTTTCCATTTCTGACGAACAAAAATCCAATCTAGAGTCACTCGGTTATAGCAAAATGACCGCGATTCAAGCGGAGTCACTACCTCATGTATTAGAGGGAAAGGATCTTATCGCAAAAGCGAAAACAGGCAGTGGCAAAACAGCCGCTTTCGGAATTGGCTTACTGGAACAGATCAATCCACGTTTTTTTGGCGCACAGGCTTTAGTTTTGTGCCCCACTCGTGAGCTGGCTGATCAAGTTGGCAAAGAGTTACGTAGGTTGGTTCGCTGTGTTCCCAACATCAAACTCGTTTTGTTATGTGGAGGCAAACCTTTCGGATTACAAAAAGGTTCGTTGGAGCATGGCGCACACATTATTGTCGGTACACCTGGACGAATTCAAGATCATATTAATCGCGGCACTTTGGAGCTTCAAGGCCTAAAAACGCTTGTCTTGGATGAAGCCGATCGCATGTTAGACATGGGTTTTATCGATATAATCAATGAGATTATTGCTGCGACCCCGAAACAACGCCAGACCTTGCTTTTCTCTGCAACTTATCCTGACGCAATAAACAAGATGTGTCGTTCGATATTAAAAGATCCTGTTACTGTGACGGTTGAATCAGAGCATAGCTCAGCGATTATAGATCAGACTTTTTATCCTATAAAAAATAATGACCGAGATGAAATTTTATTAGCCTTATTTGAACATCATAAACCAGCATCAGCATTAGTTTTCTGTAAGACAAAAATTAAATGTGATGAAGTCGCTAGTTTTTTACGTAGCAAGAATTATGAGGCATTGGCGATTCATGGTGATTTAGAGCAGCGTGAACGCGATCAAGTACTGGTTCAGTTTGCTAATAATAGCTGTTCCGTATTAGTCGCCACCGACGTTGCCGCGCGTGGTTTAGATATTAAATCTTTACCTGCAGTGATCAATTATGAGTTACCACATGATCCTGAAATTTATGTTCATCGAATTGGTCGAACAGGCCGAGCCGGTGAAAAAGGTATTGCCTTGAGTTTATTTAGCGAGCGTGAAATGAGTCGTGTTAATGCGATTGAAGATTATCAACAACAAAAGTGTCCGATCGAAAAACCGGAGTGGTTGAAAAAAGATCCAAATTACCAACAACAATCTTCTATGGTGACACTACAACTGGATGCTGGAAAGAAAAATAAATTACGCCCGGGTGATCTGTTGGGTGCTTTAACGGGCGACGCGGGTTTAAAAGGATCGCAAATCGGTAAAATTGATATTTTCGATACCTTCAGCTATGTTGCAATAGAGCATTCAGCGTATAGAAAAGCGCTAGACTACTTTTCCAATGGCAAGGTTAAAGGCCGTGGTGTTCGCGCTAGAAAAATTTCTTAATGCTTGTCGAGTGATTGGAAGCTAATAACTTCTGCAACAATCTCATCTGCCAGTTTTGTTAAAGCCGCTTGTTGAGCGACGACGTAGCTTAAAAAGTCATTGCTCTCCAGGTTGATCTGGTGTCTACTTTTACGGCTGGTGATTAGCCGCTTATCTTTCTGTGTAAGCAAATCCCAGTGCGCTTCTAAAATAATTTCTTTGCCTAACTCACCATCAAGTCGATCAATACGGATGCGTGCTTCAAACTCAGGTCGTAGATCACGTGCCCAAGGATAATGCATGATCGCTTGGCTACCTGAAACTTGCATTGCTCGTTCGATTAATATTCCCTGGATTTCTTCGCGTAAAGATCCTGCCCATTGATTCTGTTCGGAAAGCAATATTTCATTATTATTTTTACGATAAATAATTTGAGGTCTATTAAGCATTCTAGGAATTTCAACAGGGCCAATACCTAAACTTAGATCAGTTGCTACAGCAGGAATTATTTCCGTTGTTTGAATGGGTGTTAAAGAAAAATAACGAGCTTCAGTCGTTGGTGTGCTTGAACATGCACTCAAACCTAATAGAACAAAACCAAACAAAAATAGTTTTTGGAAAAAATAGCGCTTCATAAAGTTATTCCTAGGTTTATTCCTAATTTATTTGCCAAAAATCAATGCATCTGGTTTGCGTTGTAAGGTATCAACCAAGGCATTGAGGCTGCGTGAGGCTTCGGTTAATTCTTCTAATAATATGCGAAGTTTATAATGAAACTGAGAGTCTTCAGAAAACGATGAAGCAGTTTCTGATAAGGTGACATTCATATTGTTGAGTGTCACGCCAACTTGTTTCATAGTCTCTTCGGTAGTTACCAAGGTTTTGTCCGCTGCGCCTAATGCCTTGTTCAATTTATGAGAAACTGGCGAAAACTGGTCGGCAAGTTGGCCGAACTTCTGACTGGTTTTATTAATTTCAGCCAACATTTTTTCTAGGTTTTGCAGGCTCTTTTTGTTCTCTGGAATTGAGACTAACTTTTTAAATTCTAAGATGGTTTCATTAAGGTTAGTCACTACTTCATCAAGTGGCATGTTCTCTAGTTTTGAAGCGATACTTGAGATGCTTCGAGTCAGCTGTCCTAACTGACCTGGAGCAGTAGGAAATTTAGGATAATAGCCCGTGTGTTGAATTACTCCGGGCTTTCCTTTTTCATCAAAATCTAATTCGATATACATTTGGCCTGTTAAAAGGTTACCTGTTTTAAGGCTTGCTTTTAGACCGTTCGCAACCATGCCTTCGATGATTTCTGTTGGTTCGATGGCATCATCTTGTAGTGATAAACGTTCTGGATATAGCTCGACCAAAACGGGAGTTTGGACATTCAAAGAGATTGGATCAATACGCGTTTCTTTGTCAAGTAATTTACCAACAGTGGTTCCTCGAAAGTCGAGAGGAGCCCCAACTGATAAGCCTTTCAGTGTTTCGTCAAAATAAAGAACATATTCTAACTTTAACGATGGAGCTTCTTCATTAATACTGCTTATGTTTGGATAAAGGTAATATTCTTGATGTTCATTAGCAGGAGTGCCGGTTGTTAAATTGCGTGGGGTATCAAACGCGATTCCGCCACTCATTAGTGCTGTTAATGATTCCATATGTGCTTGAATACCATCAGCGCCAAGGCTCAGATCAAAACCGCTGCTGTTCCAAAAGCGACTATTTTTTTGTACTAATTTATCATAAGGCGTGTGTATGAAAATATTTAAATTAACATGTTTACCCGACTCATGAAGTTTGTAATGAACGACTTCTCCGACCTGAATTTGACGATAATAAATAGGCGCACCAATATCCAGAGATCCAAGTTGTGATGTTTTTAAATAAAAAGTTTTTCCTTCTGTTGATGATGCAATTTGTGGGGGTTCTTCCAGGCCAATATAAATTTTGGGTCTGTCTCCCATGTCAGCCTCACCCGGATCCATAACGATGTAGACACCTGATATCAGTGTGCTTAGCCCACTAATACCTTGTGCGCTGATCCTTGGTCTTACTGCCCAAAAATTACTATTTTCATTGAGGTGTTGGCCGATTGTTTTTGAGAGTTCTACGGTGACAATAACTTTTTCTAGGTTTGAATCGAGTTGAATTTTTTTAACCTTACCAACATCAACATCTTTATAGCGAACACGGGTTTTCCCCACTTCAAGGCCTTCGGCACTACTAAAACTGATCATGATTTCAGGGCCTTTATCGCTAAGCACTTTAAAGGCTAACCAACCACCAGCAAATAATGCGATCAACGGTACGATCCAGACTAATGAAATACTTTTTGAACGGGTTATTTTTGCAGTTGGTAGATCGTTCAAATCAAAGTTTTCAGATAAATTATTGTTGTTTTCTTGTTTCACAAGTATCCCAAATTAAACGTGGATCAAAATTATGTGCGGCAAGCATTGTCGAAATAACGACTAATGCGAATGCGATGGAACCAACCCCTACTTTAACATAGGCCAGCTCTCCGAATTGGATTAGCGCGGCGAGTATTGCTATTACGAAAATATCGACCATTGACCAGCGGCCTACAAACTCGGTGACGCGGTAAAATAATGCTCGATCTTCTGGGCGCCAGTTAGAGTGCTGGTTAATACTGATCAGTAACCAAAAGAGGACGATCAACTTCATTAACGGGACAAAAATACTCGCGATAAAAACGATCAAGGCTAGTGGCCACATGCCTTCATGTAACAAGCGCATAACGCCAGAAAAAATAGTATCTGGTTGGTTACTGGCCAATTTTGCAATTGTGGCAACGGGTAAAAAGTTAGCTGGGATATAAAAGACTGTAGCCGTCAGTAACCAAGCCCAACTACGGCTCAAACTTTTCCTATTTCGTAAGCTCACCCGGTGGTCACATTCAGGACAGAACAGCTCTCCAGAACCATCAACCTTTGAGATAGTATGGCAAAAATGACATTGAGCGAGGAGTAAATCTGCAGCTCTTAGGTAAGCCATGATTGTTTCCTTTCGTGGATTTCTTCGCGAACGTGTGAAGGTACAAACATGATATTGAGTACGGTCATTACGATAATTAGTCCGACAAAGGCATACAGTGATGGACCGGGTATTATGAGTGCATCTTCCCCCAGTTTAACGACTGCGATGATGAACCCAAGTAGAAAAATTTCCATCATATTCCAAGGTGCGCTGTGATGGCTTAGACGCAATATGGGATCGCTAAAAGGCCAGATTTTGCCGAAGCTCATTGGGATTAACAACCATGCATAAGCTAAAAGCTGAATAAGTGGAGTTAATATTGTCGTCAAAAAAACCAGTATCGAGAGAAATTTCTGATCACCTGTCCATAGACTGTCTCTTATACACATCTCCGAGCCCACGAGACAGGCAGAA
>CAJXQU010000010.1 GCA_913058255.1 uncultured Pseudomonadota bacterium
AATGGAAAATCGGTGGTGGTTCTACATGGGGTTGGTGGCCGTATGATCCAGATCTAAACTTGATGTACTACGGAACAGCAAATCCATCAACATGGAATCCAACAGTACGCCCAGGTGACAATAAGTGGACAATGTCATTGTTTGCACGTGATGTGGATACAGGGATCGCTCGTTGGGTCTACCAAATGACTCCACATGATGAGTGGGATTATGATGGTATCAACGAACTCATTCTAGTTGATGTAACCGTTAAAGGTAAAAAGCATAAAGGTGCCGTGCATTTTGATCGAAATGGATTCTCATACACAATGGATCGCGAAACAGGTGAACTATTACTGGCTGAGAAATTTGATCCGGCTGTCAACTGGGCAACCCATGTTGATATGAAAACAGGCCGCCCTCAAGTCGTAGCAAAATATTCAACTGACCAAAATGGTGAGGATGTAAATTCAACGAATATTTGCCCGGCAGCGATGGGTTCAAAAGATCAACAGCCTGCAGCCTACTCGCCACGCACCGGTTTGTTCTACGTACCAACAAACCACGTATGTATGGATTATGAACCAGTCAGTGGTGGTGAATACGTCGCGGGTCAGCCCTATGTCAATGCAGTGCTAAGTATGTTCCCAGCGGGGCGTGTTTGCCCTGATTGCCCAAATAATAATGAGCACGATAACAACCTGGGCAACTTCATAGCATGGGATGCGAATACGGGTAAAATTGTATGGTCTATCCCAGAGCGTTTCGCGGTGTGGTCAGGTGCTTTAGCAACAGCCGGTGACGTCGTGTTTTATGGTGATCTTTCGGGATACTTAAAAGCCATCGATGCTAAGAGCGGTAAGCTCCTTTGGAAATTCAAAACTCCATCAGGCATCATCGGTAACACGAATACCTGGTCTCATAAAGGCAAGCAATACGTTGGTGTATTGTCTGGTGTAGGTGGCTGGGCTGGAATCGGAATGGCCGCCGGCTTGATAAATGATACTGATGGTTTGGGTGCTGTAGGTGCATTCAAAGGGCTAAACTCATATACACGTCTTGGTGGTGTGTTGAGTGTATTCAGCTTACCTTAAGTGTTAGAAAAAAAAGTAAATCTTAAGGCTAAATAATTTTCAGTTATAGCCGTAGAAACAAAGAAACCCAGCTTTAGTTTAGGCTGGGTTTTTTTTGTTCAAAATAATTATTTGCTATGAAATGTACTTAACTATAATTTAAATGGGCAGCGTCGTTTTAAGCTTTTATTGTGATTTGTAATGAATCAGGCTTGTCTATCGATGCGTGTTCCGATACTCCACCATCGGAATGTTTGATACTCCACCATCGTGCGTGAAGAAGGCTATCGATTGGTTCCGATACCCCACCATCGGAATGTTTGATACTCTGCAAATATTGCGGCTGATGTTTTAGTTAGCGTTCCGATACCCCACCATCGGAATGTTTGATACTCTTTTTCACCACCGCACCACTCTCCGGTGTGTGGGTTCCGATACCCCACCATCGGAATGTTTGATACTCTGA
Source organism: uncultured Pseudomonadota bacterium (assembly GCA_913058255.1). Classification (GTDB taxonomy): domain Bacteria; phylum Pseudomonadota; class Gammaproteobacteria; order CAJXQU01; family CAJXQU01; genus CAJXQU01. The sequence goes on from CAJXQU010000010.1 coordinate 1,519, forward strand.
TAGCGGTGAATCTTAGCCGCCACACTAGGTTCCGATACCCCACCATCGGAATGTTTGATACTCTCCCCTACGAGGATGGAGTTCCGCGATAGCAGTTCCGATACCCCACCATCGGAATGTTTGATACTCTATAAGACAAGTTTAGCTAAAGCCCCGCTTCGGTTCCGATACCCCACCATCGGAATGTTTGATACTCTAATTCAACGGGAGCCAAGCCATCAATCGCGGTTCCGATACCCCACCATCGGAATGTTTGATACTCTATTAACTCTTTCAACATTAGCTGATCTTCTGTTCCGATACCCCACCATCGGAATGTTTGATACTCTTTTAACCGCTGCTGATGCAGACACGCCGCCGTTCCGATACCCCACCATCGGAATGTTTGATACTCTTATTGTATGATAATTGACGCTGTAGCGAGCGTTCCGATACCCCACCATCGGAATGTTTGATACTCTATCATTTTGGTCACATGGAGCAAAAGAAGAGTTCCGATACCCCACCATCGGAATGTTTGATACTCTTCAATGTACAACTTACTGTCGATTGCTTACGTTCCGATACCCCACCATCGGAATGTTTGATACTCTGGAATAACCCACTAGGATGGCACCGGATACGTTCCGATACCCCACCATCGGAATGTTTGATACTCTCTTGTTTTGTTAGTGATAAAGATCCAGTTGGTTCCGATACCCCACCATCGGAATGTTTGATACTCTGGTTGGAACTTGATCACCGATATTAATGGAGTTCCGATACCCCACCATCGGAATGTTTGATACTCTAGGAGGCCTGTAGGTTATTGATATACCTGCAGGTTTTTTAGAAAAGAGCAATTTGTTCGGGCTCTTCTGGTTTGTTTTTGGTTGATTTTGTTCCAAAAAACTCCTTCGTCATTCCGTATTGTTTGTCTGTAACTAGAAAAAAGGCGACTTGAGCACCTTCTGGAATATTAATTTTTAGACGTTGAATCACCGCTTCAGCAGCCGCCATTGTTGGAAAGTGCCTGGCGTAGAGCGAGTTTTGTAGTTGAAAAAAGTTCTCTTGTAAAATACTACGACGAAAGATTGTATAGTCTTTTCTCGCTTCGGAACTTGTCATCGGGCAGTCATACACGGCTATTACCCACATTATACGCCAACCATTTGAGGCCATAAATCCCCCTGTTTTTCAGGTAAAGAGAGCTTTAGTTTTTTAAGAGAAATATTTTCCTTTTTTGCTTTTTTTAGTATGCGACAATAGCTGCTGATCGTTTCATTTATGGCGCTAGGTAATCGGTAGCTTTGTTTGTTCATACTCAAACTTTGTGTAATGAATTGTAGTAATTGTTGTCGTGCAAGAGCATTAAACTCAGAGGCATAGTCATGTTGGAGAACCCAAGTTTCTACAGTAAAGCGATAAGCTTCGATGAAGTCATCTGCTAGGTTAAATGGGTTGTCTTTATTGTGATGCCCTATGCCTAAAGCGGGTTGTAGTCCTGCTATTGATAGCTCTCTTGCGATCATTGAACGAAGGATGGCATAACCAAAATTTAAACGTGCGTTGAGGGTGTCTGTTGCACCTTGTTTTTGTCTTTTTTTAACATCATTATCGATATCTTCAAATAAATATTTCCAATAATGTTTTGCGCCTTGTCCCTCTAGGTTTTGTGGGTCCGCGGGCAATACTTGATCCGCTAGACGTTCTAATCTGAGAGCTCCTTTTTTACCCGTAAACCTGAGTGTTTGTGCTTGAGTTTTTAGGCGTGTTTGAATTAACTGTTGCCAGAGCTGTTCATTGATCGGGCTGTGTTGTAGATGAAACTGTTCTCTGAGCCTTTCAAGTTGACGTGAGTGGCCATACCAAGGGAGAGATAGGCTTTGTGGGTGATGGTATTGATCGGTTGTGATAACCGCTGATTTAGATTTTCCCAATGCCTGCAATACCCCTTGACTGATCGTAATTACGGGGTGATGTAAACATAAGACTGCAATATCATTAGCAAGAATGAATGTATCTTTTTGTTCAGGTCTTGCTAACTTTACCCTCCCTGTGTCTATGGATAAATAGCAAGGATTTTCGATTAATATAACTCTTTGTTCAGACATGATCTGAGACGTGAATAAAGTTACTCAGTTTTTTTACACTTGCTCGTAAGAGCACTCCTGAATTTTCTTTTTTATCCAATTCACTGACTGGTCTTGTTTCAACGATAGGTATGAGAAATAAAATTCCTCCAGAAGCTGACTTGATTTGTTTTACGACATAAAGACGTTCGTTACTTTTGTTTAAAAGAGTATCTCCTTTATAAAATCTAATCGTATTTTCAGCTAATGAGCTTAAACCTCGGGCAGCTTGTGGCATTGTAACTAGCCGTGAGTCGGTGACTTTTGTTTTCTCTTCATTTAATGTGATCTCAAGATAGGCATTACCTGCATCTTGTAGGTATTTTTTATGCTCCTTATTTTTTCCAAAGGTGATTAGCTCTGCTGTCTCTATGCTGTAGTTCCGATTACATTTTACTTTCCTAATGTAAACAGGTTTTTCTTTAGTGCTGTAAAGAGGATGCTCTATTCTCTGTAGCGTTTCCTGAACATTATCAAAATCACTTTTTATGGCTTCAGATACAATTTTTCTAATGCTTGGGCTTATAATGTTTTGTAAGTTTTTAAGCGTTTTTTCTAAAGATTTTTCATCAATTAGTTTGAGTAAATCCATACGCAGAGCAAGGTAGGTTTTATTGTCATTTTCGTCAGTTGTTATGCTGTAAGCGGTATCTTTATAAAAGCCACCAGAGGAATATCTATCTGGTTTATGGCTGATGTTGCAGTCACGAATGACTCTGATCGCCTGATCTCGTAAAGTTTTCACTGGAGGCTCTATAGACCACTTAGGTTCTGGTTTTTCTTGCTCTAGTCGATAGTGTGAGTCTTGTCGATAAAATTCTTCTAATTTGAACTGCTCGACTTTGTATTGCTTAGCCATATTCTGATATAGCTTTCTTGATACCATAGAGATGGTTATGGCATCGATTAAGTGATGACGATGATCACAGCGTTTCTCTAAGCTACGTTTAATTCGTTTTGTTCCTGCGGAAAGGTCTCTTCCTTCCCATTGAGATTTACCGATTCGATAGTCTTCGATTGAGATGCTTTTGCCTTCTGTATCAAGCACCGGGTAGCCTTCTTCGATTCGCACATCAGGAATTACAGTGTCTAAATGCCAGATATGTCGCAGGCGTGCGGTTAATTGGCCACGAGAGACAAAAACATCATGACAGATGTTACGCATCCATTGGGCTACTGCTTTAGATATCCAGGAGGTCTCTTGAAACTGTCTATCACTAAAGTCATCTATAGTCGTGTCATCTTCGTAGTTATCGATCAACAGTAGCTGTGATTTTCTATAAAGTTTACGTTGTTTGAAGTGCAGGGCGAGTTGCTCTACAGCCCCCCAGCGTTGCGAATTTTTTTCAAAGGCTTGCCGTGGTGTTTGATTACCTTTGAGTTCGTTGCAGGTTTTGTGTGATAAAACTATTTCACTGGTTTTTAAGCCAACTTGGGTAAGCGAGCGTGGGAGAATATGTTCGTAATGTGTTTCTCCGCCATGTAATGCTTGGTCGACTTCGATCTTATTTGTGCAGTAGGGACAGCGTGAAACTTGTTCTTGCCAGAGAAGATAACGTCTGATCAGGTTGTTGGTAGGCACCTTGTTTAGTTTCTCTATTTCTTTTTTTGCTGTATCTCGTGCTTTTTTATTTAGGCCATTGCGTTTTTCTATCTCATTACGTTGTTGGACACTCTTCCCCATATCTCGTGTTAGTTCAACGACTATTTGTTCAGGTTCCCCATGTTCATCGATACACTGATTAACTAGTTTTTTAATTTGACGAAGGGCAACATCAACAACATCATTCCCTGTTTCTGGTGTTACGTTTAAGCGTTGAGTTGATTTCGTTATTTGTTCGAGCTTGCTGAAGCATTGTTCGATAGCGGCTTCTTCGTCTATACGTGGTAGGTCTGTTCCCTGTGGCGCTTCTTGCCAGTAAGGTGCAATAAACCATTCATTGAGTTGATTAAGTGCTTTTATAGAATAAGCTGCACGGCCAGCATCGAAGCCCATGCTGGTTAAACGATTAAATTTTTCGTGTTCGCGTAAAAGATTAATGAAATTGATAACTTCATCTGCAAATTGTCTCATCTTGGCTTTTTTGCCTTTAGCTGCTCCTTTGATCTGTGTATGCCATTGATCATCATCAAGTTGTTCGGGTGAGCCCAGATCAGAAAGAAAGTTGAGGGTGCTGACCTGATGATTCGATGAAAGTGTTTGCCACTCATTTAACAGACCAAGCTGATCAAAGTTTTTTAAAGTTCTATTACCCTGTAATTCTTCTCGTCCCCCTTTAGATTGTCTGTCCATATTTAAGTTCTTTGCTGGATAGCTAATCTCTAAATCATCAAGTGCCATATAAAACTTCTTAAAACTAAATTTCCCTTCTTTTGTGAGGTTAACGGGATCATTGAGAAGTATGCGTAAGCAAGATTTTTGTTCGACGGATAAGGGCTGTGAAGTTTTTCGCATACCCCAACGTAGATCTGAAATTTGTTTCTCGATACGAAAGGTTTGAAAAGAAGGCTGTGCTCTTGCGGTGCGTGGCAGATTGTTTATTAGACTGCAATTACCCACCATGGCAGCGGGTGACTTTAACGGTCGTTGAAAAAATATCGCTTCAAAGAAGTTTGTTTTTACAGGTTTCCCGAGATTTTTCTCATTTAGAACAGGATGAAATTTAGCTTGGGTTTCCCAAATAAGATCAAACTCGTGTTCAAGCATGTCTCGCGTAATGTAGAGATTATAATGTTCAGGATTGATGTCTATCAGTTCTTTTCTTTTTTTAGTACTAAGGATTTCTTGTACTTTCAGCTTGGTGGGTAAGCCTCTTTGTAAACGGTGATATAAATATTGTCCAACGGTTTGTAGGCCATTGATAGCCATAAGTTGAGTTATTTGTTCAACACCAGCTTTGACTTCTCCGTCGCTGGCCTTAACTTTGAACTGGCCTTTATAACCTCTTCGTTTTCCTAACTTTAAGAATATTCGAAACAGATCTTCTAGAGAAATCTCATGCTCGATAGCTTCTGCACGCAAACGAGGTAGGTTCTGACCATTATCGGGAGAGATCTTTCTAGCATCGAGTTTGAGTAGTGGTGCAAGGTGGGCGATACGTCGGAGTCGACTTGCTTTTCGATCGAACTGTTTTCGTTTTTGACGCGCATCACGCCTAGCGGCTTTTTTAGGTGTTCGTCCGGTCTGGCTTTTTTCCGTAGGTTCATCAAATGTTCGAACAGCATGCCAGATAATTTCAGATGGTTGGTCATTTGAATCTAGTGAAAAAGCGACAGCACCGATAGAAGCGGTACCAAGATCGAGCCCTAACCTGTATTTCGTCATAGACATTTCCCCTCAGTCAGTCATTGTTGAATATATCGATAATAGTGCTTATTAGAGTAAGAATAAACTCTGTTTCTTCAAAACACATAGCACTGATGATCACGAGTGTTAAACAGATGATAATCATGATGCAAACCCATCCGAGCATTATTTTGTTTCCACAGCTTTCATAGCTTATCTTCATATAGGTCTAAATATATTTATATTTTTGGGTTGGAGATGTTTTTGTTGTTGTGATAATATATCTGAGAACTCAAATATTATCAATATCTTACTAGTTGTAAACTTTTTGGGTTGTTCTGATACCTCTTTATCAAGCTATCTTGATACTAATATAAAAGTGTTCTACACTTTTAAACGTATCAAATATTCCGATGGTGGGGACTATCGGCAACAAGTTCTAATAGAACACCGATACGAAAAGGCAACTTCGGTTGCCTTTTTTTATGCTTGCTCTCCCAAATGGCGTTAGTTTTTCTTTCAGCGCAGTAACTATTTACATGCTAATCTCTAAACCATAAAAACAACAATGAGGAGATGATAATGAGTGAGCTATATGGTGATGCCCATCGAGATTTTCAGGATGAGTTCGAGACGCGTAAGTTAGCTGATCGTTTGACAGAGATGATCGTTCAGACGGAGATCGGTGAGGCTGAGCAGGCGTTTATTGAGAGCCGACCGATGTTTTTCCTTTCTACCAATGATGAGCATGGCCAGCCGACAGTTTCTTATAAAGGTGGGGCGCCGGGCTTTGTGAAGGTGGTTGATAATACGACGATTGCTTTTCCATCTTATGATGGCAATGGCATGTTTTATTCAATGGGGAATATTCAGAAAACGTCAAAGGTCGGTATTTTATTTATTGATTTTGAGACTCCGCATCGTGTTCGCTTTCATGGCGAGGCGAGTGTCTGCAAGGATGATCCGTTGATGGATGAGTATCTTGAAGCGGAGATGATCGTTCGCGTTAAACTTACTAAAATGTGGATTAATTGTCCGCGTTATATTCATAAGTACGAGTTAAAAGAGTTGTCGCATTATGTTCCGGGGCAAAAGGAGAAGACGCCACTTGCTGGATGGAAGCGGGTTGATCTAGTGCAGGATGTTTTACCGCCTAAAGATCACGGTCGGCCAGAACAAGAAGGTGGTGTGATTACGATTGAAGAGTGGGTTGATGATGTTCAGAAAGGAGAAGGTTAAAACATTTCTTCTTGATAACGAAAGAGGTCTTGCTGAGACAAGACCTCTTTTTTTAATTAATTCATCTGTAGTCATTAAATTATCGGTGGATTGTCTTGCATGCTCTGATGTACTTTAGTCTTTATTGATTGGTTTTTTCTCTCGACAGGATGTTGATTTGATCGGTTGTGTAAAGGGCGTGTGCGAAACAGTTGTGGATGAGCAGAATAAATCCACTCATCACGGGTTTAAATAAGCGCTATTAATTCAATATTCTGGGATAAAATTATCTAGAAACACTAGTGAAGAGAAGCGTTTCCTTCCGTAATTTGGTTATCAAAAACACGTTCAATATCGATAGCGTCTAGTGAGTATTTTGTATTACAGAAGTCACAATTTATTTCGATGATATTTTGATCTTGGATAATCTCAATCGCTTCTTTTTTTCCTATCGAATGGATCATGTCTTCGATTTTCTGTTGCGAGCAAGTACATTGATAGCTGATCGACTGTGGATCAAATAGGCGTAAATCATTTTCATGAAATAAACGATGCAGTAGTACTTCAGCATCAAGGTTTAATAACTCTTCGGCCTGAATGGTGTCTGTCAGGATCACAGCGCGATCCCAACTGTCATCAATAACGATATCTGTCTTGTCGTAGTCTGAGTTAGGTAAGCTCTGGATCAATAGACCTGCCGCAGCTTCATGATTCGCAGCTAAATGAACTTTAGTATCAAGCTGTTCGGATTGTTCAAAATAGGTTTGCAGACATTCCGCTAAGCTCTCACCTTCAAGACTGACGATCCCTTGATAACGTTCGCTTTCTTTATCAGTGAGGATGGAAATAACGATCTGACCCTCGCCGAATAAATCTTGCAGGTTGGTTGAAATGAGGTCATCTTTATGGTCTTTATCCCATTGCGCCATACCACGGATTTCGCCTTCGGAAGTTGCCTGCATGATCAGCCTCGAGACAGGCCCGCTACCATTTATTTGCAAGATCAATGAGCCTTCAAATTTGATCGTCGCGGATAATAAGCAAACAGCCGCAGCCGCTTCGCCGAGGACTTGCCGTAGCGGAGCAGGGTAATTCGAACAGTTGAGTATGTCCTGCCATGTTTGATCAAGGTGGATCCATTCGCCGCGCACTTGTGTGTTTTCGATAAGAAAACGATGTAGAGTATCTTTTTCCATTTTTAAATTAAGCCGTTTTCTTTTCCAAAATAATTTTCTGCCACTCTTTTGGCCCCGTTTGGTGCACGGCGGTACCTTTGGTATCAACCGCAACGGTAACGGGCATATCTTTCACTTCAAATTCGTGAATCGCTTCCATGCCCAAATCAGCAAATGCAACAACACGAGACTTTTTAACCGCCTTGGAGACCAGATAAGCTGCACCACCAACAGCCATTAGATAAACAGCTTTGTGGTTTTTGATCGACTCAATAGCAAGTGGGCCACGTTCAGATTTTCCGATCATGCCCATCAGGCCTGTTTCGCCGAGCATCAGATCAGTGAATTTATCCATCCGTGTCGCTGTTGTTGGGCCAGCAGGTCCGACGACTTCATCACGTACAGGATCAACGGGGCCAACGTAGTAGATAAAGCGATCATTGAAATCTACGCCATCAGGTAAAGGTTCGCCTTTTGAGAGCATGTCTTGAATACGTTTGTGCGCGGCGTCACGACCAGTCAACATTTTGCCTGACAGTAATAGGGTTTGGCCTGGTAGCCAGGTTTCGATTTCTTCTTGAGTGACTTCATCAAGGTTAACGCGTTTCGCACTTGGGCCTACATCCCAAGTGATCTCTGGCCAATCTTCGAGGTTCGGTGGTGTTTGCAGCGAAGGACCAGAGCCATCTAACACGAAGTGTGCGTGACGCGTTGCCGCGCAATTTGGGATTAAGGCAACGGGTAAATTGGCAGCGTGGGTTGGAAAGTCTCTGACTTTCACATCCAGAACTGTGGTTAAACCACCCAAGCCCTGTGCACCGATGCCGAGATCATTGACCGCATCCATGATTTCTAATCGTAGTTCTTCAACACGGTTTTGAGGGCCACGGACACGTAATTCTTGGATATCGATAGGATCCATTAAAGATTCTTTGGCTAGGATCATCGCTTTTTCAGCTGTGCCACCAATGCCGATGCCGAGCATCCCTGGCGGACACCAACCTGCCCCCATTGTAGGAACCGTTTTGACGATCCAATCAACAATGTTATCCGATGGGTTGAGCATGACGAATTTAGATTTAGCTTCAGAGCCACCACCTTTGGCCGCGACTTGAATGTCCAAGGTGTTCCCCGGCACGACTTCCATATTGATCACTGCCGGAGTGTTGTCGCCGGTGTTTTTACGCGCGCCAGCAGGATCCGCTAATACTGAGGCTCGTAAGATATTGTCGGGGTTCCCATAAGCGCGACGCACGCCTTCATTGACCATGTCAGTCACGCTCAAATCGCCTTCCCATTGGATATCCATACCGATTTTCATAAATACGGTGACGATGCCCGTGTCTTGACAAATAGGCCGACGACCTTCTGCACACATGCGGGAGTTGATCAGAATCTGCGCCATTGCATCTTTTGCGGCCTGCGATTCTTCTCTTTCGTAGGCAGCATGCACCGCTTGGATAAAATCGATAGGATGGTAGCTGGAAATAAACTGGAGAGCGTCTTCAACGCTGTCGATTAGATCTTGCTGTTTGATGATGGTCATGGCCTTCTCTTGAGGGGGATCACAATGACCATTATAGCTCAGGATGTTGCATGACGGAAAATCAACCCGTCTAAATGTTGTGTGTTAAGGAAGGAATGCGATTATAAATAAGGAGATAGGAACGATTATATTATATCTTATTAGTTAATAAACAGGCCAAATGCACGACTACCTTCGCCAGTTTTGATGGTGTTTATCACTTCTTGTTTAACCGGATCAATAATGGAAACATCACTAGAACCCCAGTTAGATACATAGATAAACTGGCCATCTGGAGAACGGTCAATGCCTTCAGGTGTTTCACCGACTTCTATAATAGCCTTAACATGGCCAGTGGCTAAGTCGATGACCGTGACACTATCTTCGTCTTGATTGGTGACATATAACTGCTTGCCATCAATGGTCGTAATTCCACAATAAGGCCATTCACCAACATCCAGTGTCTCGGTGACTTGTAAAGAATTTGTGTCGATAACAGTGACGTTATCACTGCGAACATTGATCGCGTAAAGGTCATGTGTCACAGGGTTTTGAGCAAGGCCGAAGGGTGCGTCACCTGTTGGTAATTCAGCAATTACTTCAAATGAATTTGTATCAATGATCGAGACGGAGTCGCTATCTCGGTTAGCCACATAGAGTTGATTTTTGGCTTCGTTAAGCATTAAACCTGCAGGAGATTTACCTACCTTTATCGTTTTGATAATGTCATTGGAAGGGATATTGATCACTGAAACAACGTGATCATACCAATCTGCGACGTAGATTTGAGAGCCACTTTGGTTACTGGCAATTCCGACCGGACCTTTACCCACAGGGATGGAGCTAGTGACTTTGTGAGTGTTCTTATCAATAACGCTGATATCGACACTTTCGGCATTACTAATAAAAATGCGTTCAGCACTCACGGCAACGCCGGCCGGACGATGTCCAACCTTGATCGTAGCGATGTTTTTGTGTGTCTTGATGTCGATAACACTAACGGTGTCATCGAGTTGATTGGTGATGTATGCCTGCGGTGAGTTATTAGGTGTACAAGCTGCCAGTAGAAATATAGCCGGCATAAAAAAACCGAAGAACCTGCCTATATTATTTTGTAACATAAGCACGTGCCCCAGTTTGAGTTTCTATTGAAAGATTATAAAGTTCTTAACAACCTTCGTCTTCTTCACAAATCTTCTTCAGCTTTTCTAGCCCCGATTTGAAAATACCTGTAATCGCTTCAACACCATCAGAGTCACCCAAGCCTTTTGGATATCTAGGTTTTGTTTTTTCATAGTTGAGCTGGAAAACACGGTAGAATTTACCCGTCCAAGTTACTTCAGTTCCGCCTTCAACTTCTTTCAGTTTAATGATCGAAAGGTAGTTATAAACGGGGATTGTTGGCACATCATATGTCTTACCTAAGTGAGACTCTTGACCTATTACGCTCATATCAACGATTTTATATTTCATCATCATCTTTTCGTTGTCGAGACTTTTAAGCTCTTCAGTGATCGTTGGGCCATCCGCGGCACCGATAGAAAGAATACGTGTTTTTTCACCTTCCATTTTTAAAGCCGCAACTGGAGGTAGCCATTTGTCGAGACCCGCAAAATCACCAACAATAGCCCAAACCTTTTCTGGACTGGCATCGATCACAATGGTTTCTATAACTTTTTGTCGTGAAGGACCGTGAGCAGAAGCCATCATCGGAATAGCCATCATTGCGGCCAAGGTAATACTTAAAATCTTTTTCATAGTAAAACTCCAATATATTCTTAAATTCCAACTCACTATTAAAGTAGAGAGTTCAGTAACCCGTCAAGAAAGGCTAACGGATGTCCTTGAATTTTGCCAGTGAATTATTCCTGTCCAATATCCAGAACAAACAGAATATGGAACAAAACAATAACTTGCATTCTGTGAATATTAACTGAATGATCGAGGTATGGATTTACTGCACGCCTATATAACAAACTTGTTGGAACTCAGCCTTGCTGGGGCACCTTGGTTGGTGCTTGGTCTGATCATCGGTGGATTGATACACGTCTTGATTCCCATGAGTTTTTTAGAGAGACACTTAGGTGATGATGGCTTTGCAGCGATCGTAAAAGCTGCCTTGCTGGGAGCACCATTACCCTTATGTTCTTGTGGTGTTATCCCTGCAGCGATGGGTTTGCGTAAAGCCGGTGCATCAAAGCCTGCGACCATTTCTTTTTTGGTTTCTACGCCTGAAACGGGTGTAGATTCAGTCTCTATCACCTACGCATTGTTAGGGCCTTTTATGGCTATCGTTCGGCCCATTGCAGCGATAACCTCGGCCATTGTTGCGGGCTTGCTGGTGGGTAAAACAAAAGAGACAACAAGCTACGATGAAACTGAAGATCTCTTTACTGAAGTAACTTCAAGTTGTTGCCCGTCAACACCTGTAGCTCAAGAGTCTGTTCTAGAAACTGATCTCAGTTGCTGCCCTTCAAAACCTGACGTTGTAAAAGAATCTGACGCTAACGGTTGTTCAACAGACAATTCAGAAACGGTCGGAATATTTGGATTCGCACAAAAAGCAATCGAAGGTATTCGATATTCTTTTACTGAACTTTTTGCCATGTTGTTGTTTTGGTTGTGTGTAGGGATGCTTTTTGCTGCGGCCGTAAAAACTTTCGTTCCAACCTCATTTCTCGTTGAGTGGGGTAGTGGCTTGCCAGCCATGTTGGTGATGGTTGTGATCGGCATTCCTATGTATGTTTGCGCAACGGCATCAACACCGATTGCTGCTGGGTTTATGCTAGCCGGTGTTTCTCCAGGCACCGCTTTGGTGTTTTTGATGGCGGGTCCAGCAACCAATATTTCGACATTGGGTATTATCGGCAAAGAATTAGGGAAAAAATCACTAATCGCGTATCTAGCAGGAGTTGCGATTGTTGCTATACTTGCCGGGTTGATCACAGATTATCTGGTTAGCAAGCTAGACATCGATATTCAAGGCCAATTACAAGCAGGAACAGAAATGGTGCCATTATGGTTGGCTATCACTAGCTTGATCATTTTATGTTCTGCGGCGGCTTGGTCTTTTAAAAAGCACTAGTGTTATTTAATAATTCGGGATTATTAATTAGGAATAACTAGTTTGGGATTCGTTCGGGGGCTTCTTCCAACGAATAAAATTTATATTCATTCAAAGCTCAAAGCATATATACAGCTAATGACAAATCTACTTTCCCCCCTTTCTTCTGCGAACACTGTCCGACAATTGGTCGAGTCAGCCACTGAGCTTTTTGAGCAGGCCGACTTGTTTTATGGGCACGGTACTGACAATGCTCAAGACGAGGCGGTATATTTGGTTTTTAGTATTTTAGAAGTGCCTTTTGATGCGCCCGAATCGGCCATTGACGATCCCCTTTCTGATCAGCGGTGCGAACAAGCAAAAGCGATTATTCAGCAACGAATAGAAACCAGACAACCTGCAGCTTATCTTTTGGGTGAAGCTTGGTTTTGTGGCTTGCCGTTTTATGTAAACGAAAATGTTTTAGTTCCACGCTCGCCTTTTGCTGAATTAATTTATGACTATTTTGAACCGTGGATGACGAAAGAGCCGAAAAATATTTTAGATATTGGAACGGGTAGCGGCTGTATTGCGATCGCGTGCGCGTTGCAATTTCCGGATGCAAAAGTTGATGCGATTGATCTGTCCGATGAAGCTTTGGAAGTTGCGGCTAAAAATGTTGATCGACATGATTTGACGGACAGAATGCGTTTGGTCAAATCGGATGTGTTCGCTTCGTTGGAACCGAAAAAATATGATTTAATCGTTAGTAATCCACCTTACGTTAGCGCTGAAGATGTGGCGGCTTTACCCGCTGAATATCATCATGAACCAGTGATGGGATTAGAAGGCGGTGGTGATGGTTTAGATATTGTCCGACGTATATTAACGGGGGCAAAAGAACGTTTAACGGATGATGGTGTATTGATTGTTGAAGTCGGTTTGATGCAAGAGGCGATGGATGCCAGCTTTCCCAATTTATCCATGACCTGGTTAGATTTTGTTCAGGGTGGTGAAGGTGTGTTTTTGATCCATGCAAAAGACTTGTAAAAAGCTATTCTAAGATTAAAGAAATCCCCCAGTCCTTATTTTTAGATCGGTGTATAGACTGCTTGAATATCCTTTTCCTTTAGGATCAGACTCCATAAAATAATGCCGAGAATGAGAAAAAGTGGTTTTAAATATTTGATGGATAAGAAGCTGGAGAATCTTAGCTACGATATAGGATAGAATATAAAGATTACGTCTATCGAGCGAATGGTAAAATAGAATCATGTCAGGAAATACTTTCGGAAAATTATTTACAGTCACCACATTTGGTGAAAGCCACGGTCTTGCCTTGGGTGCGATTGTCGATGGCTGTCCACCGGGACTAGAAATTAGTGAGGAGGACTTGCAACGTGATCTCGATCTACGTAAGCCGGGTACCTCTAAGCACACCACTCAACGAAAAGAGCCTGATCAGGTCAAGATTCTATCCGGTGTATTTGAAGGTAAAACCACCGGAACGCCTATTGGTTTGATCATCGAGAATGTTGATCAGAAATCAAAAGATTATTCGAATATTAAAGATACTTTCCGCCCCGCACATGCCGACTACACTTACGAACAAAAATATGGTGTTCGGGATTATCGTGGCGGTGGTCGTTCGTCTGCACGCGAAACAGCCATGCGGGTTGCGGCCGGCGGTATTGCGAAAAAGTATCTATTGGAAAAGTACGGCATAACTATCAAGGGCTATCTCGCTCAACTAGGCCCAATTAAACTAGAATTAAAAGACTGGGACGCTGTTTATAAGAATGCGTTTTTCAGCCCTGATCCTGAACGTGTACCAGAGCTAGAAGATTATATGAAGGCGCTACGGAAAGAAGGAGAATCTGTTGGTGCACGGATCAATGTCGTCGCCAAGGGTTTGCCGCCAGGTTTAGGCGAACCGATATTTGATCGGCTTGATGCTGATCTGGCCAAAGCAATGATGAGCATTAATGCGGTTAAAGGTGTCGAGATTGGAGCGGGTTTTGACTCTGTCGAGCAAAAAGGGACATTTCATCGTGATGAGATCACACCTGAAGGCTTTCTTAGTAATCATGCTGGTGGTGTGCTTGGAGGCATTTCATCCGGACAGGATGTGCTGGTCAGTATGGCGCTGAAACCGACATCGAGCTTGCACTTACCTGGGCGTTCAGTAAACAAGCAAGGTGAGTCGATTGAGGTGATCACCAAAGGTCGTCACGATCCTTGTGTAGGCATTCGGGCAACGCCAATAGCTGAAGCCATGATGGCGTTAACCGTGATGGATCATCTTATGCGTCATCGTGCTCAAAATATGGATGTGCAGTCAGAAACACCGATCATTCCAGCTCAATCAGGAGAATGACCAAAGGACTGTACTGGCGTCTGTCTGGTTTTTATTTATTTTATTACGCGACGGTCGGTATATTTTTACCTTACTGGGGACTCTATCTTGAGTCCCTAGCATTTACACCTTCTGATATTGGCGAGCTGCTGGCGCTGCTCGTTGTCGGAAAAATTATCGCACCTTATCTTTGGGGCTGGATCGCCGATCATAAAGGTAATCGTATGGGCGCGATCCGTCTTGCGGGTTTGTTGTCAGTTCTCGTTTTTACGGGTGCATTATTCGCCACATCTTATTTTACATTAGCCATCGTCATGCTGGTTTTCGGATTTTTTTGGAGCGCATCTTTACCCCAGTTTGAAGCCGTGACCTTGAACCACCTTGAAGGACGAGTGCATGATTACACTCGAGTCAGGTTATGGGGATCGATTGGATTTATTATCACCGTTATCGTACTGGGTGAAGTTTTAGAACGATACGGTGTGCAGTATCTGCCTTGGATTGCCTTCGTGATGATTGTTGGGATCTGGTTGACAAGTCTTATTGCACCGAATGATGTCTCGGATGAGGATTCATTCGGTCATGAACCGATTGTTAATGTGCTCAAAAGCCCAACAGTCATTGCCATGCTGCTCGCTTTCTTTTTAATGCAAGTTAGCCACGGTGCTTATTACTCTTTTTATACACTTTATTTAGAAAAATACGAGTATTCACGGAGCGTAATCGGGCAGCTCTGGGCCTTAGGTGTGATAGCCGAAGTCGGTTTATTTCTAGTCATGCTGACTATGCTGAAGTATTTCAGCTTAAAGATGCTTTTGTTGACGAGTCTAAACTGTGCCGCTATTCGTTGGTTTTTGATCGCGTACTTTCCAGAATACCTATCGATCATTATCTTTGCTCAGCTACTACATGCTGCGACTTTTGGGATCCATCATGCTGTAGCGATTCAGCTAATCCATCGATTTTTTCAAGGCAGACACCAAGGCCGAGGCCAAGCCTTGTATAGCAGTTTGAGTTTTGGAGCTGGTGGTGCACTTGGTGCATTGTTGAGTGGTTATATCTGGGAAGGGATTGGCCCTGCGGAGGTATTTTTATTTGCTGCAGCGACAAGTTTGTTAGGTTCATTTATCGTCTACAAATGGATGCAAAACGATGTTTGAATAGCAAGGTTCGCAAAGCCTGAAAATTGTCAATAGGATTGTGATAGGATAGAATTGTTTTTCAAATACAATAACCTAGCGGAGGAGTAGCACATGAGTGATTACGGTGACAATATAGCAAAATATACTGATAGTGTTGATGAAGATGTCGTAGCAAAAATTGTTAAACATTTAGGTATTGCACTACGAAGCAAAGATGCTTCACTAGTATCTTCGTCGGACCAAACCGAACTTGATCGTGTTCGTGAAAGCTGGTTGAAGAAGAAACTACAAAGAACAGAAAGCGACGCAGAGTTAAATGCAGCTATCGATGTCGTGACTGAAAAATTAGGTCGTAGTAACCCAAACAAATGCCGAGTTGCTTTCTATTATCTACTCGCTGAAAATTTTGGTGTTTTAGGTGAGCTTTAATAGCCGATGAGTTACAAAGCAAGCAAAGCAGTAAAATGAGAAGCCCGTTTATAACGGGCTTTTTTTTTATCTAAGGCATGCGATAATCTGCAAATGCCTAATAAAATAATAGCCGCCGTTAAGCAAGCTAAAGAATTGAAGAAGCCACTAAGAATCGTTGGAGGCAACTCTAAGCATTTTTATGGCCGGAGAATCGAAGGCCAAATATTAAATGTGGCAGACTATAAAGGTATTGTCAGTTATGAACCTACAGAGCTCGTCATCACCGCTCGTTGTGGGACACCGTTAACAGAAATTGAGGCTGTCCTTGCTGAACAAAACCAGATCTTATCCTTTGAGCCTCCCCATTTTGCTGATACCGCAACCTTAGGAGGCATGATAGCTTGTGGCCTATCTGGGCCAGCAAGAGCCTATACCGGCAGTGTGAGAGATTTTGTGCTGGGAGTGCGTATGATTAATGGACATGCTGAAGATCTGACTTTCGGCGGGCAAGTGATGAAAAATGTAGCTGGTTTTGATGTCTCGCGATTAACGACGGGTTCGTTGGGAACATTAGGTGCCATTCTCGAAGCTTCGCTGAAATTAGCACCAAAACCAGAAACTGAATTTACCATTCAGTTAGAGCGAGATCAGCAACAGGCGATTTCATTAATGAATAAATTAGCGGGACAGGCCACTCCTTTATCAGCAGCTTGTTACGAACAAGGCAAGCTAAACTTACGTTTATCAGGTTTTGCGGGTGCTATAGAATCTGCCCATAAAAGTATCGGTGGGGAGTTATTAGAAAATGATCTCGACTACTGGCGATCCATTAAAGAGCAGCAACATTCGTTCTTTTCAGAAACAAGCTCGGCGTTATGGAGAATAGCCGTTCCACCAGCAACAGAACATATCGATTTGAATGGGGAATATATGTTTGATTGGGGTGGAGCACAACGATGGTATCGAACCGATCTTTCGGCCGAAAAAATTCGACAAGTTGTACATGCGAATAAAGGGCATGCGACCTTATTCCGAAATGAAAAAAATGCTACTGAAATATTCTCTCCCTTGTCCACAGAGGTAAAAAAGATACATCAGCGTTTAAAAAAATCTTTTGACCCAGAAGGTATTTTTAATATAGGTAAGATGTATCAGGATTTATAATGCAAACCTTTATTTCTGATCAAGTAAAAAAAACGCCCGAAGGTCGTGAAGCTGATCGTATTTTACGTAAATGTGTTCACTGTGGCTTTTGTACAGCGACGTGCCCAACATATCAATTGATTGGTGATGAACTTGATGGCCCGCGAGGCCGTATCTATTTGATTAAAAACCTTATTGAAGGCAATAATGTTAGTGAAGATACACAGCTGCATCTCGATCGCTGTTTAACTTGTCGCTCTTGTGAAACGACGTGTCCTTCCGGAGTAGAATATGGACATTTGATCGATATTGGACGGCAAGTGAGTGAGGAAAAAATACCGCGTTCGTTTAAAGACAAATCAGTTCGTTACATGTTGGGTAAAGTGCTTTCAAATAAAAATATATTTTCTATTCTTTTGAAAGCGGGGCAATTTTTCAAACCCGTATTACCAAGCGCCTTATCTAAAAATATCCCACAAAAAGAAAAAGAAAAAATATGGCCGAATTCAAAACATCAACGTAAAATGTTAATTCTTGATGGTTGTGTTCAACCCTCATTAAAACCTTCTATTAATTCAGCCACCGCACACGTTCTAGATGCGTTAGGTATTTCGATGATTCGTGAAACAGAATCAGGCTGTTGTGGTGCAGTAAACCAGCACCTTTCTCAAACCGAAGCAGCAATGCTGTATATCAAAAATAATATTGATGTTTGGTGGCCGCATATTGAGTCGGGTGCAGAAGCGATTGTTATCACTGCGAGCGGTTGTGGTTCGATGGTTAAGGATTATGGATATCTGTTGAAGGAAGATGTGTCTTATGCTGAAAAAGCTCAACGTGTTTCTGAACTCTGTTTTGATTTGGTTGAGGTGTTAGAAAAGGAAGATCTCGAACAATTAAATTTGATAAAAAATCATAAAAGAGTCGTCTATCAATCTCCTTGTAGTTTGCAACATGGGCAAAAGCTTAGTGGACGAGTCGAGGCTCTATTAGCACGACTGGGTTGTGAGTCTAGTAGTGTGAAAGATAGCCATCTTTGCTGCGGTTCGGCTGGAACTTATTCTATATTGCAGCCAGAGATTTCTGAACAGTTGAGAGATAATAAATTAGAAAACCTAACAATAGATCAGCCTGAGATTATTTTAACGGCCAATATTGGCTGTCAGCAGTTCTTACAGCAAAAATCTCAGGTTCCCGTCATGCACTGGATCGAGTTGATCGAAAATCGCCTGCAAATTTCGTGATTTTGTACTATTAGGGTTAGAATAGACCGTTTTTTCACCGAGAGACTGTTGAAGGATGGTTGTTGAGAAAGCGTTAGTTGGCGTCATTATGGGTTCTAAGTCCGATTGGGATACCATGCGCAATGCCACAGAAATGTTAGAGCGGTTGGGTATACCTTATGAAGTTGAGGTGGTTTCTGCTCATCGCACCCCAGATAAATTATTTCAATATGCTGAAAGTGCGGAAGGTAAAGCACTGGAAATCATTATTGCTGGTGCTGGTGGTGCTGCCCATTTACCCGGAATGGTGGCAGCTAAAACGGTATTGCCCGTCCTCGGCGTGCCAGTAAAGTCGAAAGCACTCAATGGTATGGACTCACTTCTTTCCATTGCACAAATGCCGGCAGGAATCCCTGTAGGGACGCTTGCGATTGGTAATTCAGGTGCCACTAATGCAGCTTTGCTTGCGGCAGCAATGTTGGGTAATAAGTACCCCGAGATTCGGAAAGCACTGACTACGTTCCGTTCAGAACAAACAGAAACAGTGATTAATAATCCCGATCCAAGAGAAGAGTAATGAAAGTAGGAATTGTCGGCGGCGGTCAGCTAGCGAGAATGCTCGCTATTGCTGGTTATCCATTAGGTCTAGATTTTGTAATATTGGAGCCAGCCGAAGACGCATGTTCTTCCCATTTGGGAGAACACCTTTGCGCCAATTATGATGATGAAACAGCCCTTGCAGAGCTTGCCGAAAAAGTGGATGTTATCACCTACGAATTCGAAAATGTTCCTGTATCAGCCATTGAATTTTTAGATGGAAAATGTCCAGTTTATCCCCCCGCCCAAGCTCTGGCATGTGCACGTGATCGTCTGAATGAAAAGACGATGTTTCGTGAGCTGGGTATCGGCACAGCCGATTTTGCGAATATTGAGAGCCTAGACGATCTAAAACAAGCCGTTGTACAAATTGGATTACCCGCCTTATTAAAAACCAGAACGATGGGCTATGACGGCAAAGGTCAGCAAATGCTGCGAGAAGATACTGATCTTGACGCTGTCTGGAAAGAATTTAATGGGGTGCCGACGATATTAGAATCACTGGTGCTTTTTGATCGAGAAATATCGATTATCGCCGTTAAAAATGTCTCCGGAGAAATGGCGTTTTACCCTATATCAGAGAATCACCATGAAGAAGGTATTTTGCGGCTCTCAACAAGTCAGGTGGATGATCCTGTTCAAAGCCAAGCAGAAGATTACGCTCGAAAAGTATTAGAAAAGCTCGATTATGTTGGCGTAATTGCCATTGAGTTGTTTCAGGTAGGTGATCAATTATTAGCGAATGAAATGGCACCTCGAGTGCATAACTCAGGTCATTGGAGTATTGAAGGTTCAGTCTGTGGTCAGTTTGAAAACCATATGCGAGCAGTGGTAGATCTCCCTTTGGGGTCAACGGAAAATTTGGGTTATTCAACGATGATAAATCTTATAGGAGACTTGCCTGAGAGTATGGAAGTTCTATCTATTCCCGGAGTGCATCTACACCTTTACGGTAAGTCGGCACGGCCAGGCAGAAAGGTTGGACATATTACCGTTTGTGAAGATAGTGCAGAAAAGACACAGAAAATTTTAGATCAGGTTCAAGTAAGGCTTACTTAAGTAAACTCACATATTTTTATTTAATTGAGGTGTTTTTTCGGTAGTTCTTATAACTTTTTCCACAACGTTTGCTAAGACTCACTCGTGAAAGTAGTAGAATGAAACGGATTTAAATCTGACTTTTTCGACAACTAAAGGAAAGGGTAAATTGCTAAACTACGCTATAGGTTAGCGCGACAGGACTTCCAATATCAAGTATATCAACAAAAATTGGATATTCATTTTGAAAGAGAATGTCTGAGCTCAAATCGTGTTCACAGATGATCGTTATTTGTTGATATTCCACATCAATGTCACAAACCGAAACAGCATCAAAATTAAAATATTCTCTGACGCTACCGTAGGCGGCTTTAAAAAAACTTTCTTTTGCAGAGAATATAAGTGTGAAAATTTGATTTCTACTCAAACCTGTTGAATGAGCTTCATAGATGAGACGGTCAGTTGTGGTCAATACGGAAGGACTTAGCAAGTCTAAATCTGTATCACTGATAATTTCTTGCACATCTAAGCCAATGCCATTGCTGATAAAGTTACCATCGTTCATTGCTGTTGCTACGGAGAAACCTTCTGCATGAGATATACTTCCCAGAGTATTTTGAGGCCAGAGTGGTTCACGGTGATGACCTGATGGAATGGGAATGTCGGGTTTAGGCGAGCCTATTGAATGGAGGGCTTCTCTAGCCGCTAAACGCCCAGCTAAATATTGAGCTTTTCGTTTGTTTGACCAGAGTTTTGATTGTAGAGGCTGGTGAATCTGAAAGTATGGGTAGAGTTCATCGGAATAAGAGTCAAGATCATACCGAGTCAGCTGAACGGTTGGTGAAAAAAGATCATTCAACTCTAACTGTTCTTGTTGGATGAAAAAATCAGATAAGGTATGGTTTGCAGTCATGCTAAATTGAGCGACAGCCCACTATCATAAGTTTACTTTTTTCTGTTACGTGCTCGACTAATTCTTGTCTGTCTTCACACAGAAGAACGACATGATCCATATGCGGGAAGAATGTTGTAGATTCAGTTTTCCCCCAGTTTACTTCTGGCAGCATGTCATAAAACTGCTGTTCGTAATTGTAGTAATCAGTACCACCAGTATAGATAAAGTGCATCTGAATGCCTTGATCAACAAGCTGCTGAAATTCAATTGTCGCTAAATCGGATGTTGCTGGGAATTCTCGCACATCGCCTCCAGATGCTAATGACGCCGGAGCAGGTTGAGTGCTAGTTAAATGGCGAAATTTATTAAGCCACTTATCCCATCGCATTAGCAATTTCAGATAACGATGAAGTTTTTTTATCTTGAATTTTCGGGTTTTATAAGCAACGCCATCTAGAGCGATTATGCCTTTGACGCGCGGATCTTTGAGGGCTGTTTGAAAGCTGTCATCAGCACCACTACAAAGACCAAATAATATGAATTTATCAATGTCATGCTTAGCCGATAAGTAGTCCATTGCTTCTATAATCTCTTCAGCTGCTCTATCGATTGAGCGGCCAGAGACACCGACACCAAGACTTTCACCGATACCTGATAGGTCGAATCGTAAAGAAGGAATGCTTTCAGTTGCTAATTTATTAGCAATGTCAACATACATACGAAAGGGGCCAACGCTATTTAACATACCAGCAGTCACCAAAATCACCGCAACACTTTGTGGCTGAGATTGTTGATCTTTATCAATGGGGATATTTGTAATACCTAATAAGTGGTCATATTTTCCGAAGACGATAGCTTGATCCATTAGCCTATATCCTCATTTAATACGGACAACATAACTTGATAAGCTTGAGGGGAAGAAAATGCGCTTTCCGTATATTTTTCACTATGCCAATAGATCGCATCTGAGGTTGCTTTATGTTCCCAGTCAGAAAATATATTTTTACAATCTAATTCGTAATCTGCATAATCTTCACTAGTGATTATAATCTGATTTTTACCGGATTTACTTTGAGTAGATAAAATCTCAAGTTGTTCAAAATTTGTTCTTTTGTTACCACTCATGGCATGACCAAATAGCTGATCAATTTTTGATGCTTTACGGCTCTTTATAAAGCGACCAATTCCAGAGGTAGCTTTATCATGGAATGTTTTTAATAACTGTAAATAGTTAGAACCATTAATAACCGGATCCCAAAGAATTTGATTTTCTACATCATTAACATCAGCTGTTACTACTAGAGGTGCACCTAAGCGAACAGCAATAATCGAAAGTGTTTGACACTGGCTTTTTTGGCGTAAATAAGCGGCCGCAGATCTAACATCTTTTTGCAGCTGCTCAGTACTAATATCGCTACTTTCACCAGACGAGTTTCCGCATCCATGATAATCAAAACGGAAAGCATCAAAGCCTTGACCACTCAATTGCATGGCAAATTGTTGAAGGTTACGGAATGCTCTGGCCGACTCGTGTCCTAGTGAATTGCACATCAAAACTGCATGAGATCTTGGTGCCTGACGTGGTCGATAATGAACACCATAAAGATTGTACGTACCACTTTTGAAAAAGTTAGGCTCGACGATAGGCAGCCTGTCTCTTAGTGCCTGACTATCATCAACTTCAGAACCTTCTATTTCTACATCCAACAGTTGGGCTATATGTCTTGCTTGCGATGCAATGGATGGATTAGCAAAAAAGTCACGAACGGGTAGTTCTATTTTTAGTTCAGTGATAACCCGAGCAACGACACCAAC
This sequence comes from uncultured Pseudomonadota bacterium, assembly GCA_913058255.1. Lineage (GTDB taxonomy): Bacteria > Pseudomonadota > Gammaproteobacteria > CAJXQU01 > CAJXQU01 > CAJXQU01. The sequence goes on from CAJXQU010000010.1 coordinate 24,497, forward strand.
AGCGAGTAATGAGCTGCCTCCAAGTGCAAAGAAATCATCGTAGATCCCAACTTCGGGAAGTTGTAAAACCTCTTTCCACATACGGGCTAGTTTTTCTTCAATTTCATTCCGTGGCGAGACATGATCTGAGGCTCTGGGCACTTCACTTTTTAAGGGATTGGGTAATGCTTTACGATCAATTTTTCCATTAGTTGTTTTAGGAAAATTACTTAATAAAATGTAACGTGCTGGTACCATATAGCCAGGTAATTTTTTTTGTAAAAAATTTGAAATTTCGTTAGCACTGATATCATTGTTTGCTCGGGCTACATACGCGATCAAAGACTTCTTACCATCTACCTCATCATGAATGATAAGTGATTCCAACACCTGCTCATGTTGGTTGATAGCAACTTCTATTTCTCCAGGTTCAATACGATAGGAACCTAGCTTTATTTGATGATCAATACGTCCAGCAAATTCAATATCATCATTTTCTAGCCAGCGAGCCAAGTCGCCAGTTTTGTACATTCGTTCAGTTTTACCATCACGTAATATTTCAATAAAAGCTTCTGAGTTAAGATCGGGTCGGTTTAAATAACCACGCGCTAATGCTGGGCCGCCGATCAACAGTTGACCGGTTTCACCTTTAGCAAGGTCATTATAATTTTCATCTACAATCGCTGCTGTATAACGTTTTAGCGGCTTGCCGATCGGCATATCATCGCCTGCAAAGTTCGCATCTGGAATAAATACTGATGCACTTACGGTAGCCTCTGTTGGGCCATAAGCATTACACCAAAGAATGTCATGCTGGCAGCGTTTTTTCCAACGCTGATAATGCTCAGTTGAAACTTTCTCACCGGTCACGATCATTAAACGCAATGATCGTGGAATGTGATCATTTGAAGCAACCATCAGATCAATCCATTCATGCCAATAAGCCGTTGCAATATGTACCGCAGTAACTTTAAATGTATTGATTATTGTAGACAGTTCATTGAGGCTATCGGATCGCATAGGTGGCCGTATAACAATACAGCTACCCGTTAATAAGGGTGGAAAAATTTCTTCGATGGCGATATCAAAATTGATCGTGGAAAATTGCAAAGTTCGGTCACATTCTTGAACCTTATACATTTCAATGTCTGCATAGCAGTAGGTCGCTAAGGCTGCGTGTTCTATCTGTACACCTTTTGGTTTTCCTGTGCTGCCAGAGGTATACATAATGTAGGCTAGATCGGATGGCTGGATCTGAATTTTTTGATCTAGATAGGATGTTTGGCCAGTTTCAGGTTCAAAACAATTGATCCAATTAATAGTCTGTTTTGATGCTGGTGGTAGTTGCTGAATGAGATCTGCCTGATGGTTCGGTTGTGCAATAACCGTTTTTATTTCAGCATCATCAATCATATAACTAATACGATCAGCTGGGTATTCTGGATCTAGCGGCACAAATGCTGCGCCAGCCTTAAGAACACCTAACATCGCGGCGATAGCCTCGGGAGACTTATCGACACATATTCCTATATTTTTATTGCTCGTTATATCATTCGATCGCTGATGAGTGACGACCGCACGTTTGAATTGATCTGATAACTTATCTAGTTCTGCATAGGTACACTGACGATCTCCAAAGACAATGGCAAGGTTATCTGGTGTTTTTGCTAATTGCCGAGAGAATAAAATTGGAAATGCGATCAGATCTTCTTGTAAAAGATCTGTAATCGCTACTTGTGAGCTGCTCATATTTTTTTTAAAAAATGACCTTATTAATTGATGCTTCGAGAATATCCAAACCTTTTTCAAGGGTTGGTATATCTATCGTCAAAGCGGCAAGAATCTTGATCACTTCATCATCTGCACCAGAGGCTTCAATCAATAGGCCTGATGCAAATGCTTCTTGAATGATTGTTTTGGCGGTAGTGCCTTTCAAGGTGACTAATCCCCAAATCATGCCTTTACCACGACAGCTAAAACCTCTTTTTTCATATTCCGTAGAAATTTTCTTTAACCTTTTTTCGATAATCTCTGCGCGCTCTGCGATGTCACTTTCAAAGTCGTTCGTCCAGTGTTGTAGTACAGCTTTTGCTGCGACGAAGGCTAGGTTATTACCTCGGAAGGTGCCTGTGTGCTCTCCAGGCTTCCATGCATCGCTGTCGGGTTTGATCAGATTGATAGAGAAAGGTAAACCTCCCCCTAGAGATTTAGATAGGCATACAACATCTGGTGAAATGCCTGAATGTTCAAAGCTAAAGAACTTACCGGTACGGCCATTACCCACTTGGATATCATCAATGATTAACAATATATCGTGTTTCTTGCAGATCTGTTCAACGCGTTGTAGCCATTTATTGCTCGCTACGTTGATACCACCTTCACCTTGAATAGTTTCAAGAATAATCGCTGCAGGAACAGGGGTACCGCTACTCGGATCACTTAGGACTTTTTCAAGGTATTCACTTGTATCAACATCACCCATATAACCATCGAAGGGTAGGTGAGAGACATTGCTACGTGAACCGTAGAATTCGTTGTGATAATAGCTATTACCTGTCAAAGCTAACGAACCTAAAGTATGTCCGTGATAGGCATGTGTGAAGGCTATCACGTGCGAGCGTTGTTTGATCTTACGCGCCAGTTTAATTGCGGCTTCAACCGCATTGGTTCCTGTTGGCCCTGTGAATTGGATTTTATAATCCATATGCCGAGGCTTGAGAATTAGGTTTTCAAAGGCTTGGATAAACTCCACCTTTGCTTTAGTGGCGGTGTCCAAAGAATGTTGGATACCATCACTTTGGATGTATTCGACTAATGCTTGATTGGCTGAAACATTATTGTGACCATAATTTAATGTGCCAGCACCGCAAAAGAAATCTATATATTCTTTACCAGAAGTATCGGTAAGAATGGAGCCTTGGGCTTTATCAAAAACGGTAGGGAAAAGTCGAACATAACCTCGTACTTCGGACTCAACTCGAGCAATCGTGTCTTCAAGATCATTATTTTGTGAAGATGTCTGTTGCTGTTCTTTTAATACGGTTGTATTAGTGTTGTTACTTAACTCTGTAACGTCCATGTCGTCCTTCTCCTATTGCGAGACTATTTACATCCTGTAAATATGATAGTTTTCTGTGTAACGGTGATGTTTTCACTTATATAGTCACGGTAGCATAATTGGTACTGACTTATACGCATAAGCAAGGCGTAAGAAACCATTTTTAACTTAAAGTAACTATCTATAACAAATATATTGTGGAGAAAGTATCGGCAGACGCGCTTATAACTAAAGCGCGCCATGACACGAAACGTGTGAAGGAAGAGAAGTTAGTTTTTACTTAGATCTTTTGCACCCCAATGCGGAAAGTGTTTGCAGACGAAGGCATTCAGGTCACGTTCTAATTCAGAAGTAGTGTTGATAACTGGCATTTCCATTGAGTCTAAGACCTGCTCAATCATACCTGCTGCAATGGTGATATTCGTCAAACGATCAATGATGATGAAAGCACCTGTAGCTCGATTCTTTTGATAAGGATCAACCAAAACTTCTTGCTCAAGCTGTAAATTGACAATCGCAATATCGTTCAACTCCATACGATCAACAGAGATTTTCTCAAGCGTATTGACATCAATTCGATAATCAATCGAGCTAATATTACCGGGAGTGACCTTGCTGGAGAATTTAAACAGATATTGTTTATTGGTTGATAAAGCCGCTTCCGACATCCATACCAAATGAACTTTCATCTTATTAGAAAAACTTACATCGGCACTGGCATGCACCATCACATCACCACGGCTGATATCGATCTCACTGTCTAGCGTCAATGTCACAGCTTGTCCGGCAAAAGCATTCTGCAGATCGCCATCATACGTGACGATAGATTTAACCTGACTAGTTTTGTCAGAAGGCAATACACGGATCTTGTCGCCGAGCTTCACTTCGCCCGAAGCGACAGTACCGCAAAAACCCCGAAAGTCTAGGTTAGGGCGATTGACATACTGCACAGGGAAGCGGAAATCTGTGATATTTTTATCATGCACAATCTCAGCAGTTTCTAAAATTTCTAACAACGTTTTACCGGTGTACCAAGACGTGTGCTTGCTCTTGTTTACAACATTGTCACCATTTAATGCAGACATAGGTACAAAGCTGAGATCTTGATCATTTAAAGATTTTGTAAACATCAAAAAATCTTTTTTGATCGACTCAAACGTTTGCTCACTAAACTCCATCAGATCCATCTTATTGATCGCAACAACGACATGTTTAATGCCGAGCAGTGAAGCAATATAAGCATGTCGGCGAGTTTGTGTGACAACACCGTAACGCGCATCGATCAGAATAATCGCCATGTCACAGGTTGATGCTCCCGTTGCCATGTTTCGCGTGTATTGCTCGTGTCCAGGGGTGTCAGCGATGATGAATTTGCGCCTTTCAGTCGAGAAGTAACGATAAGCAACATCAATCGTAATACCTTGTTCACGTTCGGCCTGCAGGCCATCGACTAATAAAGCCAAATCAAGTTTTTCGCCAGTTGTACCATGCTTGCTGGTGTCTGCTTGAACAGCTGCTAGCTGATCTTCATAGATCATTTTTGAATCATAAAGCAGACGACCGATCAGTGTTGATTTACCATCATCGACACTGCCGCAGGTTAAAAAGCGCAGCAGTTCTTTTTGCTCATGTTGAGCAAGATAGGCGTTAATATCCTTTTCAATAAGTTCAGATTGATGCGACATTTAGAAGTAACCCTCTTGTTTTTTCTTTTCCATCGAGCCAGAGCTATCGCTATCGATAACGCGACCTTGGCGTTCTGATGTTGTGGTTAGCAGCATTTCTTGAATGATCTCTGGTAATGTTGTTGCTTCTGACTCGACGGCCCCAGTTAATGGGTAGCAGCCTAGCGTTCTGAAACGCACCATTTTCTCTTCAACTTTGACGCCATCTTCAATCGGCATGCGATCGTCATCGACCATGATCAAAACGCCATCACGTTCAACGACGGGGCGTTTTGCTGCGAAATAAAGTGGAACCAATGGAATACTCTCCATGTGGATATATTGCCAGATATCTAATTCTGTCCAGTTAGACAAAGGGAAAACACGGATACTTTCACCTTTATCGACCCTACCGTTATAAATGTTCCACAACTCTGGGCGTTGGTTTTTTGGATCCCAGCGATGATTTTTGTCACGGAAAGAATAAACACGTTCTTTCGCACGAGATTTTTCTTCATCACGACGAGCACCGCCGAAGGCCGCATCGAAACCATGTTTATCCAGCGCCTGCTTCAAACCAGTCGTCTTCATAATGTCAGTATGTTTCGCACTTCCGTGTTTAAACGGACTGATCCCCATATCCACACCATCTTGGTTGATATGTACGATCAAATCCCAACCTAGCTTTTTGACATGCTTGTCGCGAAACTCGATCATTTCTTTGAATTTCCAAGTGGTGTCCACATGCATCAGAGGAAAAGGCGGTTTGCCAGGAGCAAACGCCTTGAGTGCGAGATGCATCATCACGGCTGAATCTTTGCCGATAGAATAGAGCATGACAGGATTATCGAACTCCGCTGCCACCTCACGAATAATATGGATACTTTCCGCTTCTAACTGTTTTAGATGCGTCATTTTGTATTGATCTGACATAAAAAAACCAACTAATTAATGGATTCTTGCATACATGTGAATGTGGGCACACTAGCCCAAAACATCCACCTAAAATAAAAGTGTCGCGATTTTACCACTTTCAAGGAAGTTGAATAGTAATTATATGATGCGTCATCAATCAAGAAGTGTCGCTGATTAATAAAGGCGTGCATCCAAAGTCAGAAGACAACCACAATCCAAGTAGATGGTAAAATTTGAGGCCTATAATAGTGTAAAGCTCGCGATAAATTAAGAAATATTAAGGCCTATGCTTATTCCCGACCTTTCGAAGACCGTTTGGTTAGCCTTGTTAACGAGAACTTATATGTCTAAAAGCTGATTTAGCCTCCCTTGAAAATAATAAAAAAGCCTCCATGTATGAATGCTGGAAAATTATTAACTTATTGAATAATAAGTAAAATATTTTAAGAAACCCCTTGAAAACAAAAAATCAATCCACATCTTAATTACTGTAGGCCGACGACTCCAAGAGTGTTGTCCTGTTATGAAATACAACTTAATCAATATTGCTTCTCAAGGAGAATATACATATGAATACATTAGACTTAACCCCACTTTATCGGAACAGCATTGGTTTTGATCGACTGGCATCACTGCTCAACAATGCTTACACAAGCGATAGCGCAAGTAGTACGGGTTATCCGCCTTATAACATTGAGGTGCTCGAGGAAGACCGTTACGCGATCACACTAGCGATTGCTGGCTTTGATCAAAGCGACGTTTCTCTCAGTACCGAAAAAGGCATTCTCACGGTGCGCGGCGAAAAGACCAAAAGTGAACAAAGTAATTACTTACACCAAGGCATCGCAAATCGCACCTTCGAACGCAAATTTAACCTAGCGGATCATGTTGAAGTAACGCAGGCTGATCTTAACAATGGTCTGCTGACGATTAGTTTAAAACGCGAGATACCCGAAGCGATGAAACCTAAGACGGTCGCAATCAACCAAGGTCATAACGGGTCAGTCCAAGGCACGAGAGACAATCTACAAAACCAAGCCGCTTAATTCTTATAAGCTTACTGTTAACAGAAGGAAAGGCTGCCGGAAACGGCGGTCTTTTTTTTTATTTTGAGTTTATGTATGGTTTTTTATCTTAGCTGAATAACTTGATATTTTCTGTTCTATTCTGTTTTAAAAAAATGATGTTTATCAGCCATAATTATTAAGCAAATATGGTGCAAGTGCACATTTTTAAAAGGTTTTATAACTTGCTATTAAGTGAATAGTTTGTGTATCTTATACCGATACTGTCTATTCTTTTTTCAACTAAGGAAAATAAAAAATGTCAAAAGCAGCAGACACCAACCTTAATGATTGGCGTGATCGCGCGCTTGAATTTGAAGCCGAAATTAAGAAGGCAATTATTGGGCAAGATCATGCCATAAAGCTTTTGACAATCGCTGTATTTGCCCGCGGACACGCATTGCTTGAAGGCGATGTTGGTGTTGGTAAAACTACATTGCTACGTGCATTGGCGCGAGTCCTTGGTGGAGATTATGAGCGGATTGAAGGCACTATCGACCTGATGCCGAACGATCTTATTTATCATACCTATATCAATGAAGAAGGTCGTCCTGCGGTTGATCCTGGGCCACTTTTAAAATATGAAGAAAAGTTAGCCACGTTCTTTTTCAATGAAGTTAACCGTGCCCGACCTCAAGTGCACTCGTTGTTATTGCGAGTGATGGCCGAGCGTAGTGTGACGGCTTTTAATCGTGAATATTACTTCCCTCATGTACAAGTGTTTGCTGATCGAAACCGTGTAGAAAAAGAAGAAACATTTGAACTACCTGCGGCGGCGCGCGATCGTTTTTTGATGGAGTTAACTATCGCCATGCCAGATGATCTTGATCTGCAAAGGCAGCTCATGTTTGATACGCGATTTTTTGATGTCGATAAGCTGATCGATAGTTTGAAACCTGGCGTACTGCCATTTGATCAGTTAAATGATATTTCTGCACAGATCCAACATCATATAAAAACGACTCCTACTATCGAAAACTATGCGCTAGACCTGTGTCGTGCAACTCGTAATCCGGCTGAGTTTGGGGTCAAGTTAGAAGGTGTAGACATGGATAAAATGATCGCTTCTGGCGTCAGTCCGCGAGGTATGGGAATGCTCATGCGAGCATCGAAAGTTGCCGCTTGGATAAACGGGCGCGATGCATTAGTTCCAGAGGATATCCACTCTGTTTTACATGAAACAATCGCTCATCGTATATTCCTAACGCCTATTTATGAACTTCATCGTACCGAATTAGTACCTGCTTTCATGGAGCAGATTGTTAACCAAGTCGTAGCACCTTGAAGTGAATCTCGGCGAAGTACATTACAAGGTACCGTGGCGCGCAAGTGGTAGCTATCCTGGGCATCATGCGAGCCAACAAAAAGGTGGTGGTTTGGAGTTTCGTAATCACGTACCTTTGATCGACGCACCTGATCCACGACGGTTCGACATACGTGCCAGCCTGCGTGATCCTTTCGAGCAAATTCGAGTTAGGGTCTATCAACAGACGAGTTCTATTCCTGTTTATGTAATAGCCGATCTATCCGCGTCAATGAGTTTTCAAGGCGCGAATGATAAACAAAAAGTACTCGCTGATTTTGTGGCCTGTATGAGCTATTCAGCATATCGAACAGGAGACATGTTTGGTTTTATCGGTTGTGAAGATGATGTCGGTCGACCTTGGGTATTGCCGCCGACATTAAATCGAGTCGCTGGTAATGAGATTGCGCAACAGCTTTACACCAAAGAGCTACGAGCCAATAGTTCCGAAAGTTTATTGCATGCCGCAGAACAACTCGGTGGTAAAAGAGCGTTAGTTTTTTTAATTTCAGACTTCCATTTCCCTGAAAAATTATTAGAGAAAGTGTTAGCTTCCCTCGCTTACCATCATGTGGTGCCTGTTATGTTATGGGATCGTTTTGAATATGAAAACTTACCCAGTTTCGGTATAGCGCGGGTGACTGATCCAGAAACTAATCGAAGTCGGTTATTGTTAATGCGACCATCATTAAAAAAACGCATTCAAGAAGCATTTACGCAACGTCGAGAAAAGTTGTTTGAGCTATTTGGTCAGTATGGACGTATGCCGTTATTGTTAGAGGACGGTTTTAATTCAGATGAGGTGACACATTATTTTTTCGGCTAACAAAACATGCGTTATTCGGCGTTCAAAAACATGGGTGAGATCGATTGTTTTAAGTATCATGTTTGCAACGGTTTCAGTATATGCAAATGAAAAAAAGATCGAACAACTAGATATCCAACAACCGCGAACATTTGGGTATCAGATCGGTGATAAGTTTGATCGCATTATCAAACTTAAATTGAATTTACCTTATGTACTAGATGATAGTGTATTACCGAAACATGGACGAATTACCGAGTGGTTGACATTAGAAAAGCCCATTGTTGATCTGACCATTGAAGATGGCGTGCCGCAGTATCATATTAAGCTTCATTATCAAATCATTAATATCAAACCAGAACTTGTCGATATTGCTGTGCCTTCACACATGTTGATTTATAAAAATAGCGATACGGACGAAAAACTTAATGCACTAATTCCGGCCACCCGCATTCGTGTCTCGGCTTTGACGGATAGCAATGAACGTTCTTTGCAAGCTGATCGGATGCCAATTACGGTAGAGCAAACGAGTGGTCGATTGTTTCTTTATTTGGCTCTGATATTTGCAAGTATTATTGGTTTTTTATATTTGAAATTTGGCTTGCCAGTTTTTAATAAAAACCATCCTTTTGCTAAGGCACATCAAGTGTTGAAAAGCCGGCGGCACAAAATCTGGGACGAGGTTGCACTCAGTGAAGCCTTACAAACTATTCATCAAGCATTTAATGAAACGGCAGAGAAGACTGTGTTCATAGAGAAGCTTGATGAGTTCTTTAGTGAACATCAAGAATTCACGGTGATGGAAAATGAAATAGCCCTCTATTTTTCTGAGTCACGCACTTACTTTTTTGAAGGAAAAACAGATCAGGAAAGTTTTAAATACTCTCGTGATGCTCTCATCGATTTTACGCAAAAATGTAGCGAAGCTGAGCGCGGTATTAGTTAATGTTTGGGTTAATGTTTGGTTTTTCTCACCCTCTAGTGTTGCTGCTGTTGCCATTGGCTATTTTGCCGTTGGTTTATCATGGGCAGAAAACGGTTTCTTATTCCTCACTGTCTATTTTGCCAGAAGATCCATTATCTGATCTGGCGAATATTGGTTTACGAGTTTTAGCTTCGCTTGTGATCATGAGTCTTGTGTTAGGTATCGCAGGGATCTTTCAGTCAGAACAACCCGTTGATCGGATCGGGCAGGGCGCACAAACGATTATTTTGATCGATAGTAGCGGTAGTATGGATAAACCTTTTTACTCGAGTAAAAAGAATAAAACTGCCGCTGAAAGTGTTGCAAAATTTGGAACCTACGAATCAAAAGGGCAAATGGCACGAAGAGTTTTAGGCGACTATGCGGCACAACGAAAACAAGATATGTTTGCGTTATATGTGTTTAGTGGAAACCCGATAAAAATCTTACCATTCACCGAAAAGCAAGCGGTGATACAGGCTGCCATCTCTGCGGGTAGCTTAGAAAAAGGCTTGGCATCAACAGATCTAGCAGCAGGCCTGACACGATCATTGGAATTTTTTGAAGATAAAGAGTTCACTGGTTCAAGAATATTAATGTTGGTTTCAGATGGCGCAGCCAAGCTTTCAATGGTTGCCCAAGAACAAATAAAATTTCTTTTGCAAAAACATCGTGTAACGCTATATTGGTTTTACCTACGTGGTTACAACGGCCCAGGTTTGTTCGATGAGCTTGATAGCGACATGATTGAAATGACGGCTCCCGAGCAAATGGTTCATAAGTTTTTCTCCGAAACGGGTCTACCTTACAGAGCCTATCCGGTTGAAAACCCTGACGCCTTAAATAACGCCATCGGGGAAGTGAATAAACTTCAAAACCTTCCTATCCGTTATCAAGATATTATTCCTAAACGTGATCTGTCCAGCTGGTTTTATGGCATCGCGTTAGTATTATTACTCTTATTATTAGCGACAAAATTAAGTGAGATTCAGGTATGGCGTTAAAGCAACCTTTAATGATTTTATGTGCAGCGATCGCTGTATTATCTATCACTGGTTTCGTGCATGAATTCTGGCAGTGGAATCAAACGCGGTTGTATAACAATGGGGTCATTAAAGCGGATTTCGTGGCCGCCAGCGAGCAATATAAAGGTCCCAAAGGACTCTTTGCAAAAGCTTATGTTGAACAACAAACGGGTAACTTTCAACAAGCGCGAGTGTTTTATGCACCGCTAGAAAAATTGGAAGATGCGCCAGTTTTGCGCAAAGATGCGATGTTCAATATAGCCAACACCTACATGCAACAAGCGGCCTTATTAGACTTAGAAAAAGATGCTGATCAAGCAATGCCGCTCGTGGAGCTCGCAAAAACCGGATATAGGAATTTACTCGTTATCGATAGTGCACATTGGGGAGCAAAGTATAACCTCGAACGTGCACTACAAATTGTGCCTGATATCGGTAAAGTTAGAAGTGAAAAATCAGCTGGATTACAACGAACAGTGCGTACAGTGATCACAGCTGATTCGGCTGGAAACCTTCCATGATTTCAGTACCGGCTATCTTTTCAAGGCTATTTAAAAATGGAATTTTCTCTAACGTTAAATTATTACTTATACTACTCTCAGTCGTTTTAGCCGCCTTAACTTTTCGTAACCCTACTCTCGAATTAGAGCGGCCAACATACCGTTATGTGTTCACCTTTGATATTTCACAAAGTATGAATGTAAAGGACGTGCCTAAAACAGAACAATCGATAACTCGTTTGGAATACGCTAAACAAGCCACCTTAAAAACACTTGTCGAAATGCCGTGTGGAACTGAGGCCGGGTTGGCCCTGTTTACAGGTAACCGTGCTTTTATGTTGATCAAGCCGATAGAAGTATGCAGAAATCATGTGGAGTTGAAAGCCGTTGTTGAAAACATCAACTGGCGTATGACTTGGAAAGCGAATAGTGAAATCGCCAAAGGTCTATTTAAAAGCATTCGGCTGTTAACACATTTAGAAGCCGACACACGCCTAGTTTTCATAACAGATGGGCACGAATCTCCACCGATCAACCCAGAGCTTCCTCCTCGTTTTCCGGGCAAGGCCGGTGAGATTTTTGGACTTATCGTTGGCGTCGGTGGTGATGATCTTGTTCAGATCCCTAAATTCGATAGAAAAACGGGTGAACCTGATGGCTTTTGGAAAGAAGATGAAGTTAAACACACCGATGTTTATAGTGAGACAAGCGCGGGTGAGAATGCGATCACCACAGGTACAGAACATTTATCATCACTCAAAGAAGAATACCTAGAAGGACTCGCGACTAAAACAGGTCTGACTTATCATCGTATTGAGGGTCAAAGTGATTTAACGGATCAAATAAAAACGCGCGCCTTGAGTATTCCAAAAATCATAACGACCGACATGCGTTGGTTGTTTGCGCTGGGAGCTTTACTGGCGTTGATAACCTCTATACTGATCGATCCTATTCGTATCTATCTAGGCAAATCTTAATTTTTTTCAGCTTTGTTATATCGGCGGTTTATCTTTAAAAATCATCAGATGGAATTCGTACCCAGCCTTCCATTAAAATTCTTGCACTACGACTCATAATCACTTTTGAAGCTGTCCACTTGTCATCTACTAAAGCCACTTCTGCACCGACTTGCAAGGTGCCTGAAGGATGACCAAAGGTGACGACTTCGCGTTCGTTATCGCCAGCAGCCAGATTGACCAATGTTCCTGGAATGGCTGCTGCGGTGCCGATGGCGACAGCTGCCGTGCCCATCATGGCGTGGTGGAGCTTTCCCATCGATAAGGCGCGTACATTTAGATCAATATCTGCCGCTGAGATTTTCTTGCCGCTTGAAGAAATATAATCTTTGGCTTTTCCGACGAAGGCGATCTTCGGTGTGTGTTGTCTGGCTGCGGCTTCTTCGATGTTGTTTATCAGCCCCATGCGCACAGCCCCATACGCACGAATGGTTTCAAACATGGCTAAGGATTTTTCATCACCATTGATTGCATCTTGTAGTTCTGCACCCGTGTAATTTATGTCTGTCGCGTTGAGAAAAATGGTTGGGATGCCTGCGTTGATCATTGTCGTTGGGAAAGTGCCGATCCCTAGAACCTCTAGCTCATCGACAAGATTTCCTGTCGGGAACATCGCGCCTTCGCCATCAGCCGGAGCAATAAATTCCACTTTAATTTCAGCGGCAGGAAAGGTGACACCATCCAGTGCAAAGTTCCCCGTTTCTTGTACTTCGCCATTGCTGATTGGAACGTGAGCAATAATCGTTTTTTTAATATTCGCCTGCCAGATACGTACAGTGGTGACGCCATTTTTAGGAATTCGATTTGGATCAACATGTCCGCAGTTGATCGCAAAAGTGCCCACCGCAGCGGTGAGATTGCCACAGTTTCCGCTCCAATCGATAAAGGCTTTGTCGATGGCGACTTGTCCAAATAGATAATCAACATCATGATCGGGCTGGCTGCTTTTCGATAAGATGATGGTTTTGCTGGTGCTGGATGTTGCACCGCCCATACCATCCGTATGTTTGCCGTAAGGATCAGGACTGCCTATCACGCGTAACAAGATATTATCTCGCGCTTTTCCTGCGACTTGAGCGGCAGCGGGTAGATCGTCAAGATTAAAGAACATGCCTTTACTCGTGCCGCCACGAATGTAAGTTGCCGGAATTTTGATCTGTGGAGCATGGCTCTGGCTCATCTGGTCATTCTCTTGGTTAAACGAGGTTGGATTCTAAAAAGTCTTGGGCGAAACGTTGCAATACACCACCAGCGGTATAAACATGGGCTTCTTCTGCGGTGTCTAAACGACAGGTTACCGGGATTTCAATCGACTCACCATTGCTTCGCGTCATGGCAACGGTCAGATCAGCGCGTGGTGCGATATCACCGATCACATCATACGTTTCTGTGCCATCGATGTTGTAAGTATTGCGATCTTTGCCGGTTTTAAATTCCAGCGGCAGAACACCCATACCGACTAAGTTTGTTCGGTGAATTCGCTCAAAACCTTCCGCAACAATGGATTCTACGCCAGCCAGACGTACGCCTTTAGCCGCCCAGTCTCGAGAAGAACCTTGGCCGTAGTCAGCGCCAGCAATAATGATCAGCGGTTGCTTGCGCGCCATGTAGGTTTCTATCGCTTCCCACATACGGCTTTCTTTACCTTCTGGTTCAATACGCGCTAGTGAACCTTGTTTAACTTCGCCGCGCTCGTCACGACACATTTCGTTGAGCAGTTTTGGATTTGCAAACGTTGCCCGCTGAGCGGTGAGATGATCGCCACGATGCGTCGCGTAGGAATTAAAATCTTCTTCCGGCAATCCCATTTTATCGAGGTAAGCACCGGCGGCGCTTTCTAGCATAATCGCATTTGAAGGCGATAAGTGATCAGTCGTAATGTTGTCGCCCAAAACGGCCAGCGGACGCATACCTTTCATGGAGCGTTCACCAGCAAGCGCACCTTCCCAATAGGGAGGACGACGGATATAGGTGCTTTGTGGACGCCAGTCGTAAAGTGGACTTTTAGACTTCTCAAACGAGCCCAGATCAAACATCGGTTGATAGATCGAATTAAACTGTTCTGGTTTCACGCATGCTGTAACAATCGCATCGATTTCTTCATCATTAGGCCAAATATCTTTTAGCGTGATCGGTTTGCCATCTTCGTCAGTCCCCAGCGCATCATTCTCTATATCAAAACGCATGGTGCCAGCGATGGCATAAGCGACGACTAAGGGCGGTGATGCAAGAAAAGCTTGTTTTGCATAGGGGTGAATTCGACCATCGAAGTTACGATTGCCAGACAATACGGCCGTTGTATAAAGATCTCGCTCAACGACTTCTTGTTTAATCTTTGGATCAAGCGCGCCGCTCATGCCGTTACACGTGGTGCAGGCAAAGGCGACGATCCCGAAGCCGAGATTTTCCAGTTCAGATAATAGTCCTGCTTCTTCTAAATAAAGCTTCACAACTTTAGAGCCCGGCGCGAAAGATGATTTTACCCAAGGTTTACGCACTAAGCCTAGCTCATTTGCCTTGCGAGCGATTAAGCCAGCAGCAACCATATTGCGTGGGTTACTGGTGTTGGTACATGAAGTGATCGCAGCGATGATCACTGCGCCATCGGGCATTTTTCCGGCGGCTTCTTCAGCGAGAGCCTTGTCCAGATCAACAGCGATCCCACGAGACTCAAGATCAGCGGTTGGTAGTCGGCGATGCGGGTTAGAAGGCCCAGCCATGTTGCGGCAAACGGTCGACAGATCAAATGTCAGTACACGCTCGTATTCAACATCTTTCAGATCATCCGCCCAGAGTCCGGTGGTCTTCGCGTAGTTTTTCACCAGCGCGATTTGAGCTGGCTCACGTCCGGTGAGTTTCAGATAATCAATCGTTTGTTGATCGATATAAAACATGCCTGCCGAAGCGCCGTATTCAGGTGTCATATTTGAGATAGTTGCGCGATCACCAATGGTTAATCCGGCAACACCTTCACCGAAAAATTCAAGATAAGCTGATACTACTTTCTCGTTGCGTAAAAATTCAGTAATCGCCAGCACGATGTCGGTTGCCGTAATGCCAGCTTGACGCTTTCCTAGAATCTCTACGCCGATAATATCCGGTAGACGCATCATAGAAGGACGACCTAACATCACTGTTTCGGCCTCAAGCCCACCAATACCAATCGCAATAACGCCCAAGGCATCAACGTGAGGCGTATGACTGTCCGTGCCGACGCAGGTATCAGGGAAGGCGACGCGCTTTCCATTTTCGTCAGGACGCACTTGAATAACAGGTGACATTTTTTCAAGATTGATCTGATGCATAATGCCATTACCGGCAGGGATTACATCGACATTTTCAAATGCAGTTTTCGTCCACTCGATAAAGTGAAAACGATCTTCATTACGACGATCTTCAATGACCCGATTTTTTTCAAATGCATCTGTCTCAAAACCAGCATGCTCAACGGCCAGCGAGTGGTCAACGATCAACTGAGTCGGAACGACAGGATTAACTTTCGAAGGATCACCACCTTGACGAGCAATCGCATCACGCAAACCTGCCAGATCAACCAAAGCCGTTTGACCGAGAATGTCATGACAAACCACCCGCGCTGGATACCAAGGGAAATCCAGATCACGTTTCCGATCAATCAGTTGCGTTAAGCTGTCGGTAAGCATTTTAGGATCACAGCGGCGAACTAATTGTTCGGCCAGCACGCGAGATGTGTAGGGTAGGCCAGCATAAGCACCGAGCTTAATCGCCTCAACCGCAGCGCGGCTATCGAAATAATCCAGATCAGAATTGTTTAGTGGTTTGCGGTAATTGCTATTCATTTTATTCACTATCAAATGTTACTGCTTGGGCAGAGCGCGTTCAAGGTGCTTCTTCAGACTTAAACCGAGTTTTAATTTTTTAAATGGCGATCGCATAATCGAAAAACTAAACAATGAAGCTTCGATATTGACGACAATATAGTTATAAATATGCTGAATGTTGAGTTAAATTATTTTAACGTGATGTTATTTTTAATAATATTTGTTTTTCAACTACATGTTTTTAGTTGAAACGTTTAAAAGGAGATTGTGGCTACTCGTAAAAAGGATGATTTTTTACCATAAGTTGATCGCTTTTATTCTAGTAGCAATACAGGTCTGCTTGCTCTTCGTTGTCAAAAAAGGCGACAATAAAAAATGGATCTTTTCGAGTCATTAGACAACACTCCCAAAAACCTGTTGCCGCAGGATGGCATGGTTCAATATTATGGTGTCATCCTGCCTGTGCATGAGTCAGATCAGTATTTTGAAAAGCTGCTACACACGATCGAGTGGCGGCACGATGAAGCGATCATCATGGGTAAAAAAATCATCACCAAACGCAAAGTAGCGTGGTATGGCGACGACGCTTTTTCTTACACCTATTCGAATATCACAAAAACCGCCTTGATCTGGACCGAAGCATTATTAAATCTAAAAAAAATAGTCGAAGAAACTAGCGGGGAGCGATACAATTCCTGTCTGTTGAACTTGTATCATGATGGTAATGAAGGCATGGCCTGGCACAGCGATGCAGAAAAAGATCTTAAAAAGCAGGGGACGATCGCATCACTCAGCTTCGGTGCGGAACGAAAGTTCGCTTTCAAACACAAGCAAAGCAAACAAACCATTTCACACCTGCTACAACATGGCAGTTTACTGATCATGAAAGGTACAACCCAAACTCACTGGTTACATCGATTACCACCCACCAAAACAATCGATCAGCCACGAATTAACCTAACGTTTCGGATGATTGAAAAGAAGGGTTGAGGTATTTCTGAGAGTAGTTCATTCGTTAAATGAAGTCAGATGGAGCCTGTCTGGTGTTTACAGTTTAGGAGCATGGCTGGATAGATAAGGATGAAACACAAAGCTCAAGCATAAAAACTACCCGGAGGTAGTTTCTTAATTTTTATTAGCATCTAATGGGTTTAAATTATCTTTATTTTTAATAAAGGGTTTAATTTAAAACAATCAGCCTTTTTGTTTCGCCTTAGCAAACGCTGCTGCAAAGGCATTGTTTGCTAGCGGTTTATCTTGTGTTCGCTGTTTGGGTTGACTAGCGTTGCTACGATTATTTTTGCTCTGGCTCCTGTTCTCTCTGGGACGATCATTACTCTTTTCGGCTGCCTTGTCGCTGGCGCTATCGGTTAGTCGCATGCTAAGGCCGACACGCTTACGTTTCACATCCACTTCCATAACTTTGACTTTTACGATCTGTCCTGTTTTGACGACTTCACGTGGATCTTTGACAAACTTATCTGCTAAGGCTGAAATATGAACCAACCCGTCTTGATGCACACCAATATCAACGAATGCGCCGAAGTTGGTGACATTAGTAATAACACCTTCCAAGATCATGTCTTCGGTTAAATCTTTTAATGACTCGACACCTTCTTTGAAGGTCGCTGTTTCGAATTGCGGGCGTGGATCGAGTCCGGGCTTTTCAAGTTCAGAAAGGATGTCGGTGACGGTGACGAGCCCCGTTTCATCATTAACGAATTTATCCGCATTTGCACTTTTGAGTACCGCCTTGTTACCAACCAGCGTTTTAATATCGCACTCAAGTTGATCGGCAATATTTTGTACGACAGGATAAGACTCTGGATGTACCGCTGAATTGTCTAGTGGATTGTCGCTTTGTCGAACGCGAAGGAAGCCTGCGCATTGCTCGAAAGTTTTTGCACCGACACCGCTGATGTCGTTTAAAGCTGCGCGGCTAGTGATAGCACCATTTGCGTCGCGTGACGCAACGATATTTTTAGCGACAGTACTACTAATGCCAGCAACGTATTTTAAGAGTTGGGCGGAGGCCGTGTTGATCTCTACGCCGACCGCATTTACACAATCCTCGATCACGGCATCCAGAGATTTTGATAAACGAAATTGGCTAACATCGTGTTGATATTGACCGACACCAATTGCTTTAGGCTCGATCTTAACCAACTCAGAAAGTGGATCTTGCAACCGTCGTGCGATCGAAATAGCACCCCGCACTGTCACGTCCAAATCTGGGAATTCTTCTGCGGCTAATTCAGATGCGCTGTAAACAGATGCTCCGGCTTCACTGACCATAATTTTGGTTAAGCCTAACTCGGGATATTGTTTCATTAGATCAGCCACGAGCAGATCCGTTTCACGTGAGGCCGTTCCATTACCAATCGCAACCAACTCAATTTTGTATTGCTTAGCAAATTTTGCCAGCACTTCGATTGACTGCGCCCATTGTTTCTTGGGCACATGCGGGTAGATTGTCGCCGTGTCGCGGTATTGTCCCGTGTTATCTATTACCGCTATTTTCACACCGGTTCGTAAGCCTGGATCTAAACCTAAGGTCGCTCGCTGACCGGCTGGAGCGGCCAATAATAAATCTTGCAGGTTCTTTGCGAAGACTTGGATAGCGTCTTCTTCCGCTCGTGAGCGTAAGTCGCTCATCAAGTCAGAAGTAATTTGTAAGTGTAGTTTTACTTGCCATGTCCAACGCACGACATCTTTAATCCACAGGTTAATATTTTTTTCATTGCCTGAGGTTGCACTGGCACTAGTCACTGCTTTTGAAGAGTAGCAATCGATGTCATTGCGGGCTGCGATCAATAGTTCGGCCGGGTGAACAGCTTGGCCCTCTGGCAAGATGAGATCTAACTTAGTAGATAAAATACCTTCTCGTTGTCCACGAAAAATAGCCAAGGCTCGATGCGAAGGAATTTGTTTGAATGCTTCACTGTATTCGAAGTAATCTTTGAACTTTTCACCTTCTGCCTGCTGACCTTCTATGACCGTACTGGCTAAGGCCGCTTCGTCGTTCATGCGTTGGCGCAAAGAGGCTAACAAGTCTGCATCTTCCGCAAAGCGTTCCATCAGAATAAATTTAGCACCGTCTAGTGCTTCTTTAACGATCGTGATTTTGTGCTCTTCATTGAAATATTCTGGTGCAAGAGTTTCTGGCACGACGCTTTCATCGTTGGCGACCGCTGCTGTAAACAAGCTGTCGGCTAACGGTTCTAGACCTGCTTCAATCGCTGCTTGCCCTTTGGTGCGACGTTTCGGTTTGTAGGGCAGGTATAAATCTTCCAATCGCGTTTTGGTATCAGCTTCATCAATTTGCTTTTTCAGCTCTGGCGTTAACTTTTCTTGCTGCTCGATAGATTTAAGAATAGTGGCGCGTCTATCCTCTAGATCACGAAAATACTGCAAACGCTCATTCAACACTCGCAACTGCTGGTCATCCAAACTATCGGTTGCTTCCTTACGATAGCGAGCAATAAACGGGACGGTTGAACCTTCGTCCAATAGTTTAATAGCCGCATCAACTTGTTGAGGGCGTACAGAAAGTTCTTCGGCAATGGTATTCGTAATGTTGAGCATAAATTGTCGTTTGTCGTCCGGTTCTTGCTGCGTAAATTGAGAAATAACAGGTGCTGTATGAACTGTGGCACTGATATTTTTTAAGGTGTGCATTATGGAGGCTATTGAGGTTGTTCGGTAGTCTTGTACATTAGGACAAATTTTGCTTGGTTTGTAACTTTTCAGCTTAAAAGTCTTCTGTTCTTCTAATGTTACAAGGATTTATGCTAACCCCTAACTGATTGGGACTTAATCAAACTGTGACAAATGTCAACCAAGACATCTTAGAAAATATGGAATGAATATATCGCTAGCTAACTGACGTGTTTGCTTATATCTTCTTCAGGTATTCCATATTAAATACCTGTCGAGTTCAAAGTTATTTTTGAAGTTCGTTATTAGTTTGATATAGATAAACTATAAATATAAGTTTCAGACATAAAAAAACACCCGAATGACTAAGGTTAAAAGTACCGTTTGTTATATCAGCCTGTATTTTTGTAAGAATATCTTCTGTTGTTCTGTATAGGCTAAACGAACTGGTGGTTATCATATTGTGAATATGATTGTGAAGTTAAGCTTTACGATCGGATGTTTCTTGACGAATTAGAAATTCCTGAATACCATTAAGTACCAATTATTGATATCTTAGGTGGAGATATGTCTAAAAATACGAGTATGACTCTTGGAAAGCATTTCGATGGATTCATTGCGAACCAAGTTGAAGAAGGTCGATTTTCTTCAGCGAGTGAGGTTGTCCGTGCAGCCCTTCGCATGTTTGAAGACAATGAGCAAAAAATAGCGGCACTTAGACACCTGCTAGAAGAAGGTGAAAAGAGTGGTACAGCAGAATATAGCTATGAAAGTTTAATGAATGAACTTGATGATGAACTTGGTTAATGGGGAAGTTTACTTTAACGAATAAGGCTAAGTCTGATTTGAAATCTATCGCAGCTTACACTCAAAGGAAGTGGGGGAAAGATCAACGTAGAGTATATGCTTTGCAGTTTGATGATGCATTTCATATGCTTTCAGATCAATCAAAAATGGGTATTCAATGCGGTTATATCAAGGAAGGCTATCGAAAGTTTCCAATTAGCAGTCATATCGTTTTTTATCGAAATTTAAATCAAGAAAACATTGAGATCGTTCGTATATTACATAAACGGATGGATGCTAAAGAACAATTGAAAAAAATATAGAGGTAGCGATTACTAGTTATATGCTACGGTTTTTGATGCCATGAGATATCGACTTTTCGATGTTGTGAAATACAGTCACGAAGATACAAACTAATTAGGCTTTGGTATGGCACATGGGAATCCTCTGCCATAGCTTTTAAGTATTCGATTACATCCTCATAACGGTGAGTATCTAATGAATCTCATAGAATATAGCAGGCACAAAAAAGCCCGTTTTATAACGGGCTTTCAGGTGATATGGGTTCTTAATAAACCCTGATTTGGTGGAGACGGCGGGAATCGAACCCACGCCCGTTTTATTAAAATCAATCACTTGTGTCACCCTTGTGGCTGTCCTGTGCCCAAAGAGAACTGATTTTATTCTGGTTTGAGGTGTTTACATCAGGTAACCAGCGACCATATACCTTTCTGATCATGCCCCAATCTTTGTGTCCCATCTGGCTTGCAACCCACATAGGATCAGCACCAGCAGATAGAACCATTGACGCAAAAGTGTGGCGTGTACTGTATGGCTTTCTGTATTTTACACTAGCTTTCTTAAGCGCGGGAATCCATGCGGTTTTACGAAGTGGGCCATCATGCTTCCATGGTTGTTCCGTATCAGGATTTAGAAATATATGACCTTCGTTCTCGGTGTACTGAACTTGTTCTTTTAATGCATGCAGAGCAGGGGGTAATAATTCTAATTGTCTGATACTGGAGGTTGTCTTAGGGCGATCTTTTTCACCTGTTCTAGTTCTAACATGTCGAATGAATGCAAATCCGTTTTCTAGATTTATGTCTTCCCATTGGAGAGCGATTAATTCTGATGTTCTTAAACCTGTCCAGAAAGCGAACTCGAAAATATTACGAACTTGACCTTCACAAGCATTAAGGATCGATTCTAGCTCTTCTCTTGTGAATGGCTCAGGTTCAGCTTGTCTTAGAGGAAGGTGCTTAATTCTATCAAGTGGATTTTTATCAATTAACTCATCTTGGTAGGCTTCTGAAAATATAGCTCTAAGAGGAATTAGAACATTATTGATTCGCTTATTTGATATAAGTAAATCATCTTTCCAGTTGTGAATATCGGAAGTTGTTAGTTCTGATAGTCTCAATTCACCAAAGGCTGGTATCAGGTGAGAGTTGATAGCACTTTTATAATCCTTGTGGGTCGAGGCTTCGCAGTCTCTATACCTTCTATCTAACCAAGTAAGCAAAGATTCAGAAATAGTAATCCCTGAACCATCCCGAAACTTATTGGCTCGTGGATGATTAGGGAAGTGGTCGTGTAGGTTAAAAACACCACTTGCGATATCTCCCTGTATTCTCGTAAGAATATTTTCAGCTGTTTTATGGTGTGCTTTTTTACTAGCTGAGAGTGCAGGAATAGTAGCTCTGAACCTCTCATTGTTGTAATAGAAACCGACAATAAAACTATCTCCGCGAACTGTTAAGCTCCCTTTCCTAGTAGCCATTGCTCAACCTCCTTTGGATTACAGAAGAGACGACCATTAGGAGCTTTTATCCAGTGTTTATCTTTTTGCCAAACTCCTTTTTTTAGGTTTGCTCGAATAGCATCTTCTGAGATTCCAGAAATTTCGGAGAATTTTTTAAGTGTTAGCCATTCCATAATAAGCACTCCCTGTGCATGTGGTGGTGAAGTTGAGAGTCTGTATCTTAATCATCCGTGTGCGGAATGTCAACTTCATCATCTGCGTCAGGTGTACGACCGGGAATTTTACCTGTAGCAACTTTCCAAAAACCTCCAGCAGCATCAGCAATGCGTATACCTACAGACTTTTCTGCAAGAGGTCCACGGTCTGGGCAAATATTTTTAAATTTAACATCAAGGATTTTTTCGTATTTGGAATATGCATTAGAACCATGAATAATTCGCAACACTTTCCAGCCGTAAAGCTGACCAACATACATTGCACCGATAGCTGTTTCTAGTGAAGGGAGCTGACCTTTAAAGTCGATCGAAGCTTTTTTTGCTATTTCCTCCAGCTCATTAGAAAAAGAGACTTTGTCCATATTTTCTTGTTGTAGAGTTTTACGGGCTTTTTTACGTTCTGCTTTGTTTTGTTTTGTCATGGCAGTTTTCTTATAGTGAATACTATATTCATCATACTAGACGTGAAGGCTTGTATAAACTTCCTTTAATTCTGTCAGAACAATAGCTAAGCAGCTTTTGATTTTTTCTCTATTTTTGCAAGTAATTTATTCATTGCTGTAGCTATTTCTTGTACGACGGTAATACAAACAGAGTTACCAAATTGTTTGTAAGATTGACCTTGAGAAACAGCATTAAGAATAAAACCTTCAGGAAATCCTTGTAATCTCGCGCATTCCCTTCTTGTAAGTTTTCTTGGATTTTTACCAAGTTCACTTTGGTCTATGAGAACTTCAGAACCGTCCTTGTAATATCGTGCACTAATAGTATTAGTATATTTGCTTTGTTTAGTGAAGAGTGAATATCCAAAACCGTTACCTTTTGCAATGTGCTCAGCTTTTCGTTTTTTATGACCAGCCCATAATTTATCAGAGATCGTGAATTTATCTTCTTCTGCTGTTAATGTAGATAAATCCTCAAGAATACTTCCTACTCTGGTCTCAATGCCTGTTGGAGTAGGCCATAGAAAGTGCTTTTCAATTTCAGCTTCTGAAAAATAGTCTTTATCGAAGCCAACTATGTAGATTCTTTCTCTATTTTGAGGCACGCCAAAATCAGAAGCTTTTAAGACTTTGAAATCAACCCAGTAGTTCAGTTTTACAGATAGAGCTTGTCTTGTTTCCTCACTAAGTAGAATATCCTTAGGTGGCTTTCCTTTAAACTCCCCCCTGAGTATTGATAGGATTGTTTCTAGAGTCCTACCTTTATCGTGCCCTCTTAATTGCTTAACATTTTCTAGAAGGAAAGCTTTTGGCCGTTTATTAGCAAGTATTCTTTGAATTTCAAAAAACATAGTGCCTCTTGTGTCACTAAAACCTTTTTTTAAGCCTGCTTGCGAGAAGGCTTGGCATGGAAAACCTGCTAATAATAAATCATGATCTGGAATTTCAGCTGATGTGATAGGAACAATATCACCAGAAGGCATTTCACCGTAATTTGCCAGATAAGTTTTTTGTGAAAACTTATCCCACTCTGACGAAAAAACACACTGGCCACCTAACTTTTGGAAAGGTAGTCTAATTCCACCTATACCTGCAAATAAATCGATGAAATGAAAACATGGAGCTTGGTTATCAAACTTTAGTGGTGCAGATTGGTGTGCTTTTTTTAACTTACCTTCTAGTTCAAGAATATCATTGATTTTATTGAGTGTAGGTTTATGTTCTTCTGTTTCCCAACCTCTCACAGTCCTTTCTCCTTGTTTTCCAAGTCCAAGAAGGTTTGCAAATTCAGTTCTTCCAAGTCCAAGTTTCTCTCTAATATTCTTGACTTCGAGAGCACTCAGTTTAACTGTGTTAGTATTTGTATGCATTTTCAATGTATCCGGTTTTTGTCCTGGCCAGGATAGCATTGTGTACTTACTTAGTCAAGAATGAGGAAGGGGAGTTTTGACAACAACGAATATTAAATATTTTAGTTTAAGTGATCTTAAGGCTATTCAGGTTAAAGTTCTTGATGAGAAGAAGCAGAGAGAGTCATTAGATAGCTTAATGCTCATTTTTTTTGAGCCACTCCGTGGAGAGCTTTTAAGTAGATATAAAGATGAGAAAAAAGATATTCCTCATATAAATTTTGATGATCTCAAAGGTTATGTGAGTCAGCTTTTGGGTGATATGAATGATGATCAAATAAATGATTTAAGGAAGTTAGGTGTAAGAGGAAAAAGTACTTCTAAACAAGAGTGGGATAAAGACCCCAGGCGCCGTGCAATGTTGACTTTTCTGAGTCATTACCCTCACTTTACTAATTCAATATCTAATATACACATACTTGCAGAGCTTTGTATTGAAATTACTAGAATTCATTTTGAAAGTGAAATCAATACAGAAAATTTTGTTGATGCTAAAGCTTTTATAGATAAAATTAATTTACATAGGTGGAGGAGAGACAAAGATCAAAGTGAAAGGCAAAGCGGTGTGTCTATTTTGGGGTCAATCTCTGAACTTTTACTTGAAAATGCCTTGGAAAATTTAATAGATGACCAAAACTTTTTTAAGACTAACAATCAAAAGGTACAAAGTTATGGTGACTTTGTTCTTATGTGCTTGCCAAATAACCTTTGGCTTTCTGTAAAGTCTAACTTCGCAAGAGAAAGGCTACTAGCTTCTGGTTACACTACAGATATTCTAGGAGTGGGTTTTTTTACAGACAGTAGAGAATTCATAAGTTCAGCAAAAATAAGGAACTTTCAAAGGGTGGGGTTTTTAGGAATGTACTTACCTGACATACCGATAACAGAGGACCAAATTGAACTAAGTAAGAGCACATATGAGCAAGTAGTTGAATATTACGGTAGCGTTGACGACTTACCGATTAATATTAATGGTACAACTTTTTTACGCCCTTTAAGTAGCTTACACTCCGATTTAACTAAAATACTCGATAGCAAGGATATTTCAAAAAGAACAACGTTAGGCTATTAGTGTGGATAGCGAGTCTCATACAAACCACGTACAGTTATTGACAGAACTCCAAGTAACTCAAACCAGCACACCCCCCAGCCTGCGGCTTTGGGGGTGTGTGCTCTGGTATAATTGGGGACGTTTTAATTTTCCATTCGTGAATTCTCGTTGTAACAGTATTTGTTCCATCAGTGATACCTACGACTTGATAGCCGAGAGGTTCACCATATTTACCTAGTTTGTCACTCCACACTTTTTCAAGTTTTATTGGAATATCTTTCACCTTAATATTACAGCCACCTAACAATTCAACGTATGTTTGCCAGTCTCCTTGGTCAGCAGCTTCGAAAGCTTCTTTTAAAACACCTTCGGGTACGTTTTTACAACGCCTTAACTCTCTCCAAACGCTAACAGGTGGCCCGCCGAATTGTTGGAACTGGCGTATTCCCCATGTAGAAGCCCATGCTCTAACACGTAGAGCTGAATCAGCAGCATCATTTCCATAGAGGTCTTGATCTAAATGGGCACCGTCAATATTTTTGGCTATATATTTAGCTATATATCCTGTCGCGGAGCCTCTACTCCAATCAATAGCAACAGATGTGAACCGATGTTTGTCTGCTCCTTTTTCATCTGGTGAATCTTTCAATGCATAATTCCTAAAGATATCTTCAACTGTTGTTTGGAATTGCTTCTCAGTGAAGAACATAAAATGCCAGTGAGGTGTTGCATCGTGTTGAGGTTCGACTACACGGAGGCCATAAAACGTAATACCATCTCTCCCAAATTTAGAACGCATGTTTTTCCAAATATTGTTGAAATAATCGTTTGCTTCTCTAGGTGAGGTTTCATCGTAATTTGGATTAGCATGACCTGTAGAGCTATAGCGCGGATGCATTCTAGAAGGACAGGTTAAGGTTAAAAACAAAGCAATATGATTAGCCTTTTTAGCAAATTCCTCAAAGCCGGCACATCTGCACATGAGTTCATTTCTTCTGTTTCTAGGGTTAGCTACAGATGTTTCCATGAGTTGCTGTAAGGTAAATTCATCACCTTCTTCATTCTCAAGAACGACTTGTTCCATGAACTCCTTATTACTTTGTTGTTGCACTAGATAGCATTGTAAAGTTTGAGGACTGACATATAAGCTTGCATGTCTATGGACTGAGCCTAGTTTAATGGCGAATAGCTCTAGTTTTCTTTTATGAATTTTTCTTAACTCTTTCCGCCACCATTGTTCATCTAATAAACGAAGAATAGCTGATTGATAATTTCCACCTTTTACTTTTGGCGCCTGAACCAGAAAACGGTCAGCATAGAAAGCTAGAGATTTGTAAAGGCTCTTAATATCATTTTGGTATTTTTGAGGAAGTTGAGTCAGTCGAAAACAAGCATCAACCCGTTTTTTTGCATCTTCCTTGAGTGAGCTATTACTTGCACCGAGGTTGAGCGAACCTTCATTGAATGATCCTGGATTTATACCTTCATCAACTTCTAAAAGAAATAGGTTGGCATCTCGTTCTCCTTTGTTGAGATACAAGTCACGGTAAATATTTGCTAGTGACTTAGAAAAAAGGTTAGGTGTTTTTGAAAATATCGCACGCCTGAATTTTCTATTTGCCCCATCCCCATCATCGAGATCCCATGTTATTTTCTCAGCTAATGGTAAATAAGGTGGAATTGAGACGGATCTATGTCTTTGATGAGTATTCATACGAACTCCTTGCATGTTTGAATTAGAGTGTTTGAGAGGCTTGGAAAACTAAATCTTAGATATCTGGGTTTACCGTTCGAATTAGAACAGAGGACTTCGATAAGTATCTGTTGCTCACTACGGCTAATGAATTTCTGGGATTCTTTCGAATATGGATAGCCATCACTTAAATAGGCTTCGATAAGGTTAGGAGTTGTCCAGCATAGAAAGATTATCAATGCTGAATACTTCAGAGTTATTTTTTGCGAGTGACCGCTCTGTGTTTGTGACCATGGTGTGACCAAACTGTGTCCAAACAGAGGACTATTTAGATCAACATGGACTAATGGGAATAATGCTTGATTGGTTGAAAAGTGTTTAAAATACAGGGGCTTGAGCAGCCCCTGTTGGTCTCGGTGTACCTTGAATTTGGTGGAGACGGCGGGAATCGAACCCGCGTCCGCAAATCCTCTGCCTTTGGTTCTACATGCTTAGCCGACTCTTTTAATTTAACTGGCCACTACCCGAACGGCAGGATGCGTGTACAGCGGTTCCGGTAAAAGTTTAGAGAATCCACGCCGGACGCATTTCATCACGATCTTATGAGAGTCGACGCCTGAGTGTTCCGAAGAACCTGGACGCATAAGCACGGCTCCAGTCAGACGGCAATAAACCGGTTCTTAAGCGGCTAGTGCGTAGTTGTCGTCGTTGGCAACTAAAAGTTTTGCATATTGGATTTACGAGGCTATGTGCATCCTCGGCATGCCCCTCAGGTTTTGTAACCCGCGTCGAAGCCAGGTCGTCCCCAAGTTTGTGGTGCTAATCCACCAGTATATAGAATATGGGGTTAGTCGACCAGAATTTAAAGTTGTTTTGCGTGTTTTTTCTTAAATAAACGTTATTTTTTCATGCGGCTGAGGATGAGTGTCAGCAATGCGAGTAGGATTTCGTCGATAAAGGGGATGAAGTCGGGGATAATCAGATCGAGCAGAAATAGACCAGCGATGATGAAAAATAGGCTTTTGAACCTAAGCCCGTTGGCGAAACTGAGGAAAAGTGGAAGAAGGCTTTTTAGTAACATTGGCTTTATTCGCTTAACGATTTTTCATCATACGTTGTTTTTCTCGGCCCCAGTCACGCTCTTTAGATGCGGCACGTTTGTCTTGGGTTTGTTTACCTTTGGCGAGTGCGATTTCAATTTTTGCTCGGCCTTTGACCCAATACATGGCTGTGGGCACGATGGTGTAGCCTTTTCGTTCAACCGATGAGACCAATTTTGCCAGCTCATGAGTATGTAATAAAAGCTTGCGCGATCGATTCTGCTCGGGTGAGTAGTGAGTTGAAACGGTGGGAAGCGGTGAGATGACTGCACCGACTAGCCATGCTTCTCCATTTTGTAGGTGAATGTGGCTGTCGAGGATTTGGATCTTTTTCCCTCGTAAGCTTTTAACTTCCCAGCCTTCGAGCACGAGCCCAGCTTCGAAGCGATCTTCTAAGAGGTAGTCGTGACGCGCCTTTTTATTGAGAGCGATGGTACTAGAGTTATTTTTTGATTGTTTCTTTGTTTTAGCCATAGCAGGACATTATAGATCAAGTCGAGGCGAATGCTTATGTTGTTTTTGTTGAGGTGATAGAAAAGTACAAAATGCATAAATTGGAAAATAATATTCAAGCGCGGCATACTTCTAGAAAAAATGAGATCATGACAAATGACTGCTAAACGACAATCAGTTCATGGCCAGTGGAATTCACGCTGGACGTTTGTGTTAGCTGCAGCGGGTTCTGCGGTTGGGTTGGGCAATATTTGGAAGTTTCCATACATCGCCGGTGAGAATGGTGGTGGTGCTTTTGTGTTGGTTTATCTTGCCTGTATTTGTCTGATCGGCGTTCCGATTATGATAGCGGAGATTATGCTCGGCCGGCGTGGACGGCAAAATCCGGTGATGACAATGGAAACGCTCGCGCAAGAGGAGGGGACATCAACTAACTGGAAATATTTAGGCCTTATTGGTGTTCTCGCAGGATTTATTATTGTTTCTTATTATAGTGTGATTGCCGGATGGGCAGTCTCGTATGTGTTTAAGTCGGCAGCGGGTCTTTTTGTACATGACGACCCTCAAGTGGTTATTGGTTTGTTTGGTGGTTTGGTTTCATCAGCAGAGCAGTTATTACTCTGGCATACCATTTTTATGATAATGACTATCTTGGTTGTTGTACGCGGTGTTAAGTCAGGTATCGAAAGAGCGGTCACCTTATTAATGCCCGGTATGTTTGTTATTTTGTTAATGCTGGTTGTTTATGCGATGTTTCAGGGCAGTTTTGTTGAAGGTTTTAATTTTCTGTTCTCGGCTGATTTTAGCAAGTTAACACGCGCTTCTGTTTTAACAGCAGTGGGACATGCATTTTTTACCTTATCACTCGGTATGGGAGCGATTATGATTTATGGCTCTTATTTGCCTGCAAATGTCTCAATAGTTAAAGCTGGCTTTATGGTTGCAGCAGCCGATACGGTGATTGCTTTATTGGCGGGTTTAGCAATTTTTCCGATCGTATTCGTTAATGGTTTGGATGCTGGATCAGGACCTGGTTTAGTCTTTCAAACTCTCCCCATCGCTTTTGGGCAAATGCCCGGTGGCATAGTGATAGGCACATTATTTTTTGTCATGTTAGTTTTTGCGGCATGGACTTCTTCTATTTCATTGATCGAACCTGGCATCACTTTTTTAATAGAACAAAAAAATATGGGTCGTGGCAAAGCCTGTGCATTGATTGGTGTTTCAACGTGGTTATTGGGGATAGTGACGGTGCTTTCCTTTAATAAATGGGCCTTTACTTTCACTTTTGCGGGTGAGGAAAAGACCGAAGGAATGTTTGATATATTGGATATTCTAACCACCAATATTATGCTGCCACTCGGCGGTTTGTGTATTGCCGTTTTTGTTGGTTGGAAAATGTCACAGGCTTCGAGCATGGAAGAATTAGGTTTAAGACGTAGTAATATAGGCTATCAAATCTGGTTATTTTTGCTCCGTTTCGTGATCCCCGTAGTGCTATTGATTATAATGCTGAAGGCATTTGGAATTTTGCAAGGAAAGTCATAATACATGAGTAAAATTAGTAAACGTGTACTTGTTCCATACACTGCTGAGCAGATGTTTAATCTCGTCAATGATCCGGCATCCTATCCTGAGTTTTTACCCTGGTGCGATAAGGTCAGAGTTATTGAACAAGATGAAACAAGTTTGAAGGCTGAAGTGGGGGTTAGTAAAGGTCGGCTCAAGCAATCTTTCGTCACACAAAATACAATGGAACCTGGTAGGCGCATTGAAATGGGGTTGGTTGAAGGACCTTTTAAGTCTATGCATGGGGTTTGGGAGTTTTCGCCACGAGGTGATTTAGGCTGCGAAGTTCAATTCAATATGGAGTTCGAGTTCGCAAAAGGCTTGCTTGGGTTTGGTTTCGGCAAGATCTTTGGTGGCATAGCTAACACTTTAGTTGACGCTTTCTGTCAACGGGCGAAGCAAAAATATGACTAAGGTTTTTGTTGCGTATGCAACGCCTTATCAACAAGTTGAGTTAACACTTGAGTGGTTAGCGGGGGAGACGGTTGAAGAGACTATTCAGCGTTCTTCTATTCTTGAACAATTTTCTGAAATTGATCTGACGATGAATAAAATAGGTGTGTTTGGAAAGCTCTGCGAGCTGGATGATGAGCCTCGCGAAGGTGATCGTATTGAGATTTACAGGCCGCTTAAGGTTGACCCAAAACAGTCTCGACGAAACCGTGCAAAGGCTTCATAAGATATTTTTACTAGTTGATCAGTCAATGATTACGACAATCACAGACATGAGGATCTTGGCTAAAGTGGGCGTTAAAAAGCAGGTGAAAAATACAGTAGAGAGTTTAAGATTGTCCGTTTAGGCTGATGTTAGACATGATGTGCGTATGAGCAAAAAAAGAGCCGACTGAAGCGGCTCTTGTTATATCTTACTTTTAGTAGCGTTAACGATCGTTTGGATTGGTATCAAGATCAATATCCGTCTCATCATCACCAGCTTTGTCCCAGAGCTCCCCAAAAAAACTGGATTCCTCCTCCACCTCTTCTACGTCATCATTATTTGAACTTGAGTCTGTATCAGAATTCTCCGCAAACTCTTCCTCTTCAATGGTTTCTGGGAGTTCGGTTTGTTGATCGGTTTCATACAGAGAAGGATCGTCTGATTCCGACTCACTGTCTTCATCTGATATGACTTCAGCATCCTCATCGCCATCAAATAATTTGCCCAAGAAGCTTTCTTTTTCTTCCCCTTCACCTACCATTTGAGGTTGTTTGACGGCTTTTTTCTGCTCAGATCTTGGTTTGTCCTTATCAAAAGAGAGTTTATCTTTAACCTGTGAAAATACACCTAGGGGTTTAGCGGGCGGCACATCGACACTTTCAACGTTATTAGATTTTAATTTGATTTCACCATGAGCAGCAACAATATCGCCACCGACTCTACTCAGAAGCTCTTCCTTAAAGAAAAGAGTGACGCGACGTTGCTCACGTAGTTCACGGCCATCTTTGTAGGTATAGACATAATCCCAGCGATCAGTATGAAAGGTATCTGAGATGAGTGGTGTGCCCATAATAAAACGGACTTTCTTTTTCGTCATCCCCGTTTGCAGTTTAGCAAGCATCTCTTGAGTGATGACGTTGCCTTGTTGGACATCGACCTTATGCACCAATGGCAAGCGGTCTTTTGAGAATATACTACTGTTATTTGAACACCCTTGGGTAAGTAGAAGAATAAGGGGTGTTGTTACAATCAGATGCTTTAATGACATATTTATTCGTTAGCCGAGTTCTAATGATCAGACCATTATGGCAAAAGCCGGATCAATGTTAAAATTTTTAGATTCAAACCCTATATTACCTGAGATAGAAAATAAACACTGTGGATACTCAAAAAATTAAAAATGCTGGGCTTAAAGTAACTTTACCACGTATCCGTATTTTACAGATATTAGAGACGAGCGAACAGCGCCATATGAGTGCTGAAGATGTTTATAAGGCACTGCTTGAAGCTAATGAAGAAGTTGGACTCGCCACTGTTTACCGGGTTTTAACACAGTTTGAGTCAGCCGGCTTGGCTGTCAGGCATAACTTTGCCGAAGGTTATTCGGTGTTCGAGCTGGCTCAGAGTGAACATCATGATCACATGATTTGCCTTGAAACCAATAAAGTTATTGAGTTTCACGATGAAGAAATTGAACGACGCCAACGTGAAATCGCAGAATCTCATGGTTATGATCTCGATGATCACAGCCTTGTTCTTTACGTAAAACCTAAAAAGAAGGTATAGGCTCTGATCATGACAGATACCACTCACTTTGGATTTGAGGAAGTCCCCACGAAAGAGAAACAAAAACGTGTTGCGGAGGTTTTTACTTCTGTCGCTTCTAAATATGACTTGATGAATGATGTTATGTCGATGGGCATGCACCGGTTTTGGAAGCCGTTTGCTGTCGCTGCATCCGGCGCTAAAAAGGGCCATTCAGTGCTTGACCTAGCCGGTGGCACGGGCGACATCACGGCTTTACTGGCTAAAAAAGTGGGTAAAGAAGGTAATATCGTTCTCTCTGATATTAACGGTGACATGCTGCGAGTTGGCCGAGATCGTATGATCAATAAAGGTTTAGTTTCGAATGTTAATTATGCGCAGATTAATGCTGAGACGTTGCCGTTCCCAGATAATTCTTTTGATGTTATTACCATTGCTTTTGGCTTACGAAATGTGACAGACAAAAACAAAGCACTTGCTGCAATGTGTCGTTGTTTAAAGCCAGGAGGAAAACTGATGGTTTTAGAATTCTCCACAATGGTGATCCCAACGTTGAATAAGCTGTATGAGCAATATTCTTTTAAGGTGATCCCTGAGTTTGGAAAGTTGATCACAGGCGATAGAGATAGTTATCAATATCTGGTCGAGTCTATTCAAAAACACCCTGACCAAGAAACGCTGAAAGATATGATGGATCAAGCAGGCTTTTCAATGACGACTTATAACAACCTGACTGGCGGCATTGTTGCGGTTCATCGTGGTGTTAAATTATGAGTATGATTCTTGGACGAATAGAATCGTTGGTCAACAATGTTCTTCATACTGACCAAGCATTGCTCAGTGACGTTGCGGCAATGGCTGGAAAGGTGATGGCGGTTGAATTGGTGGGTCCGGATAAATCGATCTACATCATGCCGCACACTGATGGTATCTACTTGCAACATGATTTCTCTGGCGATGTAAATGTTAGAATCAAAGGCTCACCGTTCGCATTGTTGAAAATGGCGAGACAAAAAGATGAACAACCAGCCAGTTTTGATGGTGATGTAGAGATCAGTGGCGATTTGGCGCTAGGTCAACATTTACAGAGAATGATCAAACGTTTGGATTTGGATTGGGAAGAATTGTTGTCACACAAAGTCGGTGATGTTGCCGCTCATCAAATCGGCAATGTGGTGCGTGCTTTTTCCAGTTGGGCAAAAGAGTCGCACGAAAATATGGAACAGAATATTAGTGACTATCTGCGCATCGAAGCAAAGTTGACGCCGAATAATACGGAAATTGATCAGTTTATGAATGATGTGGACGATCTACGCAGCGATGTTGATCGCATTGAACAAAAAATTGCTCGGTTGAGTTTATGATTACAGTTGGTCAGTTTATTCGCCTGGTAGGTATTCAGAAAGTCCTTATTCGCCACGGACTTGATGAGATAGTCCTTACGACGCATCTATTTCGTCCTATAAGATTCTTAATGTATCTAATGCCGTGGAACTGGCGTCGTCGTGACTATGCGCCGAAAGAAGAGCGGATTCTGCACGCGTTGGAAGATTTGGGCCCGATTTTTGTCAAGTTTGGACAATTGCTTTCAACTCGACGCGATCTGTTGCCGGAAGAACTGGCTGATCAGTTAGCTAAATTACAAGACAGCGTACCGCCATTTCCAGTTGCGGAAGCAAAACGTATTATTGAGGAAGCCTACGATCGACCTGTTGAAGAGGTTTTTCTTGAGTTTGATGAAAAACCACTAGCTTCTGCCTCGATTGCGCAGGTGCATGCAGCGAAATTGGCCGATGGGAGTGAGGTAGTGGTCAAGGTGGTTCGGCCTGATATCGAAACAACGATCAGGCGCGATATGGGTTTGGTGATGATTATTGCTGAGTTGGCTGAGAAGTTTTCCGAACACGGTAAAAAAATGCGCCCAATTGGTGTAGTTGAAGAGTATCGCAAGGTCTTGTTAGATGAGTTGGATCTGATGCGTGAAGCGGCTAATGCTTCTCAGCTTAAGCGCAATTTTGAAGACTCAAACAGGCTCTATGTGCCTCAAATCGAATGGGATCTGGCGCGTAAGAATGTATTGGTTATCGAACGAATTCACGGTATTAGAATTGACGAAACAGATGCTTTGGAAGAGGCTGGAGTCAGCCGCAAGGAAATTGCTGAAGTTGGTATCGATGTCTTTTTTACACAAGTGTTTCGTGATCGGTTTTTTCATGCCGATATGCATCCAGGAAATCTATTTGTGATCCCTGCTACAGATAGCGAACCGGTAAAGCTAGCTTTGATCGATTTTGGAATTATGGGTAGTTTGAGTGAGGAAGATCAACATTATCTCGCTAATAATTTCATGGCCTTTTTGAGTCGTGATTACAAACGAGTTGCCGAGCTTCATATCGAGTCAGGCTGGGTTCCCGCGGGGACACGCGTTGATGATTTTGAATTTGCGATCCGTAGTGTTTGTGAGCCAATTTTTGAAAAACCAATGCGTGAGATATCGTTTGGGCATTTATTATTGCGCTTATTTCAAACTGCACAGCGTTTTGAGATGAAGGTCTTACCACAGCTTTTGTTACTGCAAAAAACATTGGTTAATATAGAAGGTGTTGGTCGACAACTTTATCCAGATTTAGATATCTGGGAAACCGCTAGACCAACGATGAAGCGTTGGATGAGTGAGCAAACGGGCATTCGTCATTTGTTTCAAGCGACGAAAGAAAATCTGCCTAGCTGGATAGAGAAGCTCCCTGAAATCCCCGGTGCTGCGATCGATGTATTAGAAAAAATGCGCCGAGGTGATCTACAGGTACGTTCTGATCAAGAAGCGTATGAAAGTCTCAAGCGTGAGATAAGGCTTTCTTCTGAACGAAATATGCTGTCAGTCGTTGCTGCGGCTTTAATTATTGCTGCAGCTTTACAGTTTGGTGTTACTGATGGAGCATTAGGCAAAGAAATGTTTTTATTTTGGAAAATCCCACTTTCAGTTTGGATACTTTCTATCGGTGGAGCCGTATTGTTCATTAAGGCTTGGAGTAAAAGGTGATAATCTTCTCTCTCATTAATGAACAGGGTAAGACTAAGAAATTAGTCAAACTCATTCATTTTTGGTATAAAATGGGCCCGTCTTTTAGTAGGACGACTATAAATAAGATTTTTCTGGACGTAACGTAAACTAGTGAAAAAAATAGATAAACCATCCAATGATGCCGGTCATGGTGAACCGGTTGAAGAGTATATCGAAATGGAATCGGCGACAGGGCGGTATCGTCGCGAAGCCATTCAGTCGGCTCAAAGCAGTGCAGAAGCAGAAGCATTAGCAAATAATCGACGCGATCTGCGGGTAGCCTCGGGGCTTTTTGTCGCACGCTACACTCCAGGCAAAGAGTCTAAAAGATTTACTCTGTTTGGAAGTACAAAAAAATGTGTCGTTATTGATGCCAGTATTAGAGGCTTAGGCATTGAAGCAAAAAAAGGTTTGAACAAAGGGGATAAGATCACGTTACTCATCTCTGATGGTGCAAAAGGTGAAGTGCCTGAATTTGAAATTATTGCTACGGTGATGTATACGGGGCCACTTGATAAAAAACAAGCACGTTATGGTCTGCAATATGATCACAGTCCTTCGTCCGCCTATTCTATGCTCCTTAATAGTGAAACCTTGAAACGAAAGATGGAAAAGGCGCAGCAACAAGATGCCGATTAATGTGATGTCGAAAGTGCTGGTAGCTTTGATATGCGCACATCACATTAAACAATTTTTTCTTTAATTTAAGTTTTACTATTTAACTTAGCTCCGTTATTCTCTTGACCATTAAAAATAGAATCCGACTTTACTGGACACGACTATTTTCAGTATATTAATACGCTGAAAAATAGAATTGAATGATCGTAAACTTTTAAATAGATTTAAACACTCATCCATGCCATTACAGAAAATTAAACAACTAGAAAACTTAGTTCAACAGCAGATTATTGGTCAGAATAATTTGATCAACCGCCTTTTGATTGCGTTATTGGCCGATGGTCATTTGTTAGTCGAAGGTGCGCCTGGACTTGCAAAAACACGTGCGGTTAAAGTACTCGGCGATAGTATCGATGGTAGTTTCCATCGTGTGCAATTCACGCCTGATCTTTTGCCTGCCGATCTCACGGGTACTGAGATATACCGTCCGCAAGAAGGTCAATTTGAGTTTCAAAAAGGACCCTTGTTTCATAATCTAGTCTTGGCGGATGAGATCAATCGAGCACCTGCGAAAGTACAATCAGCCTTGTTAGAAGCGATGGCTGAACGTCAGATTACAGTAGGCAAAGAGACCTATAATTTGCCCCCATTATTTTTAGTTATGGCAACACAGAATCCGATAGAGCAGGAAGGAACCTACCCATTACCCGAAGCTCAGCTTGACAGATTCTTAATGCATGTAACCGTTGATTATCCTGCGGGCGAAGACGAGTTGGAAATTTTACGGTTGTCACGACGAGAAGCCAGTAACGAGTTGAACCCTGATCAAGAACAACCGCAGAAAGCTAAGATTAGTCAACAGGATATTTTTGATGCTCGAAAAGAAGCGCTTTCGATCCACATGTCTGAGAGGATCGAAGAATATTTATTACAGATTATTCTAGCAACGCGACAGCCTGAGAAATATGGTGATGACCTCGCGCGTTGGTTGCAATGGGGAGCCAGTCCTCGTGCGACGATTAGTCTTGATCGTTGTGCGCGTGCTCATGCATGGTTGGCTGAAAGAGATTATGTCGGGCCAGAAGATATTCAAGCCATTGCGGCAGATGTACTCAGGCATCGAATTATTTTGGACTATGAGGCGGAGGCCGAAGGCATTAATGCCGATAAAGTCATCAGTGAATTGATTGCTCGTATTGCAGTACCGTAGAGCGTTCTTGCCATGACTTCTCCAGTACAAGTCACCGTTCCAGAACTGATCGCGCTAAATAGCAACACGGCGATTTTGAGAAAGCGTCCGCGTCGACCCAAAGCTACGCAAAGTGGGGATTACAGCTCCTCGTTGAAAGGCCGTGGAATGGAGTTTGATGAGTCTCGGCTCTACCAAGCGGGCGATGATATTCGGAATATGGATTGGCGTGTTACAGCGCGAACGGGCAAACCACATACAAAACTATTTCGTGAAGAAAGAGAGCGGCCAGTCTTTGTTTGGGTGGACTATCGAGCCCCTATGTTCTTTGCGAGTAGAGGTGTTTTCAAATCTGTCTTTGTTGCTAAGACTGCAGCGCTGATCGCATGGAATGCTATCCAACAAGGGGATCGAATCGGTGGTCTGATTTTTTCTGAGCAAGAACATCACGAGTTAAAACCCGGCCAAGGTAAGCAGGGTGTTTTACATCTAATCCGCAGGCTCGTCAGTCACCCCGCTTGGCAGGGATATTCTGATCAAGTTACAGATATAGATCCTGACGATCCTACAACCATAAAAAAATCTCTGAAGCGACTTAACCGCCTTGTGCGTCCAGGTAGCCTTGTTTATATGCTGAGTGACTTTCGAGGAATAGAAGGCGCATATACAGAACTCTCACGACTATCTAAACATTGCGAAGTCGTCATGCTTCCAATCCATGATGTTCTTGAAGAACAACTTCCTGCTAATGGTATGTTCAGACTCAGCCAGAATGATCAAGAGTTGGTGATTAATACCCACAATAAATCAAATGTTGATTTATACCGGCAGCAATTCAACGATCATAATGAGTTTCTTCAACAGATAGCGAATCGCTATCAAATGCACTTAATTAACTGTTTAACAACAGATGATCCGATTAAAAAGTTGAGTGCCTATGGCCACTGATCAGATGGAACTCGATTTACGTGATATTCATTTGCCTGAACCTATCTCATGGTGGCCGCCTGCACCGGGTTGGTGGATGGTTTTGGTGGGTATAGTTTTACTGATTACCCTAGTTGTATTTTTAAGAAAACGATGGTTAAAAAAGAAAAATTCAGCTAAGACTCTTGCACGAAATGAATTAAAAAATATTCAAGAAAAGTATCAGCAATTAGGTGACTCGCAAATCTTGATCAAAGATCTTTCGACCTTGTTGAGACGAACGTGCATCAGTGTTTTTCCACGATTAGAGGCAGCAGGATTAACTGGCGATGCATGGCTGAGCTTTTTGGATCAAGGCATACAAAGAAAGCAATTCTCAGAAGGGATTGGGGAGATATTGGTTAGTGGTCCTTATAAAAAAACGGTTGATCTCAATGCTGAAGAGTTGATTGTGCTCTGCAAAGACTGGATTGAGGCGTTACCATGATTCATTTTGAGTGGCCTTGGCTCTTTGCCTTATTACCGTTGCCATGGGTATTGAGACTTCTGCTTTCATCGGTAGATCAAGCTAAAGATGCTGCCCTACGCGTACCGTTTTTGGATGATTTTAAATCGTTAACGAGTAAGTCAGTTGTTGAGAAACCCCAAAAGCTCAAACTATGGTTAGCGGTTGTCGGGTGGGTTTTATTGATTGTTGCAGCAGCGCGACCGCAGTGGATTGGTGAACCTATTGATATTCCTGTCAGTGGTCGAGATCTGATGATGGCCGTTGATTTATCCATGAGTATGGAACAAGAAGACTTTCAATTCGAAGGGCGTTTGATTAACCGTTTGCAAGCAAGCAAATTTGTCGCGGGTGATTTTATAGAACGGCGTGTGGGGGATCGTATAGGACTCATTTTATTCGGGGAGAGAGCTTATCTACAAACCCCTCTAACGTTTGATCGTAAAACAGTCCGCACCTTATTAGATGAGTCATTTCTTGGTTTGGCTGGTGAAAATACAGCTATCGGTGATGCAATAGGCTTAGCGGTGAAACGCCTGCGAGAGAATAAAAAAACTGACGAATCTGTAGAGAATGTTTTGGTTTTATTAACGGATGGTGCAAATACCGCAGGTGAAATTAATCCATTACAAGCTGCTGACTTAGCGGCACACGAAGGATTGAAAGTTTATACGATCGGTATTGGAGCTGATGAATTGTTGGTTCGGAGTATGTTTGGAACACAACGAATAAATCCCTCACGTGATCTAGATGAAAAAACATTGACTAAAATTGCAGAAAAAACCGGTGGTAAATATTTTCGTGCACGAAATACGCAAGAACTGACCAAAATCTATTCTATTTTGGATGAATTAGAACCCGTCGAGCATGATCCTAAACAGTTTCGTCCGCAAAAGTCACTTTTCCACTGGCCAGCATCATCGGCACTTTTGATGGCTGTATTGGTCTGTTTGTTATGACTGACTTAGCTTTTCATTTTCTTCGGCCTTGGTGGTTTTTAGCGATTGTTCCGTTGTTATTAGTTTTATGGCGAATGAGCAAAAAAAAGAATAACCAAAAAGGTTGGGCCGGCGTGATCGATGCGGAGTTGTTGCCGCATGTCTTGATCAGTAAAGAAGTTAATCAAAGAACATGGCCAAAGTATTTATTAGGGCTGATGGGAATCTTATCGATTGCCTCATTAGCGGGGCCAGTTTGGGAACAATTACCGCAACCGGTTTTTCGGAATGAGTCAGCACTCGTTATCGCAATTGACTTATCACGTTCAATGGATGCAACGGACTTAAAGCCGAGCCGCTTAGTAAGGGCAAAATTTAAGGTTGCTGATCTGCTTAAGCAGCGTAAAGAAGGCCAAACAGCATTATTGGCATTTGCTAGTGATGCATTCACCGTGACACCTTTGACTGACGATACGGCAACAATAGTTTCGCAGCTAAAGGCCCTGAGCACCGACTTGATGCCACAACAAGGTAGCCGAGCTGATCGCGCGATGTTAAAAGCCAGTGATTTGCTCCAACAAGCCGGATATATGAAAGGCGATATCTTATTGATTACAGACGGAGTCAATTTAGAAAGAGATCAGGCTGCCGCAAAGGAGCTAGATAGCGCTGGCTATCGTTTGATGATTTTAGGCGTAGGTACAAAAGAAGCTGCTCCAATACCTGATTCTCGAGGAGGATTTTTTACTGATACCGCTGGTAATATTATCTTGCCTAGTTTGGATGAGGCAGCGTTAAAAAAATTAGTTAAAGCCGGTGGTGGTAGTTATCAAAGTTATACCCAGAATGAACAAGATGTGAATCGTATAACGTTACAACTATTGGAGCGTGCGCCATCAGAAAGTCAAGCAAGTGAAACAGATTTTAAAACTGATCAATGGCAAGAAGAAGGGCCTTGGTTACTATTCGTTATTATTCCTTTTGTGGCATTTGCATTCAGGAAAGGATACTTGCTTATCTTTGTATTTATAGGCATTAGCGTTACCGTTAGTCCTGAAACATTAGCTGTTGATTTATGGCAACGAGCCGATCAAAAAGCACAACAATTACTGGATGTTGGTGAACCCGAAAAAGCGGCTGAACAGTTTGAAAATAAGCAATGGAAAGGTAGTGCTCAATACAAAGCGGGTGATTATGAAGCGGCTTTAGAGTCTTGGGAAATGGATGAGAGTGCTGATGCCTTGTATAACAAGGGTAATGCAAAGGCAAAGCAGGGCCAACTTGAAGAGGCTCAAGAATTATATAAAAAGACATTAAAGCAAGTTCCCGATCATGAAGATGCTCAACATAATTTGTCTGAGGTCGAAAAAGCATTAGAAAGAAAACAACAAGAACAGAAAAACAACGAATCGGAAGGCGAAGAACAGGAAAACAAGAAAGGCGATCAGGAAAAGAAACCTGAAGAAGGTGATGGTAGTAGCGGGGACAAAGAAGGCGAACAAGAAGAGCCTGATGAAGCTTCGGCAAATGATCAGAAGGAATCTTCAGCTAAAGAAGAACAAGATAAAAAGCAAGAAGAACAAAGCAAATCAAATAAAAATGAAGCGTCTGAGGACGATAAAAAAACTGAAAAAGAAACAAAGGCAGAAGAGCAGGCTAGTGAAGATCAGCAAGTTGAAGAACAAGACCGAGAAGATTCGCAGCAAGCTAATTCTTTAGATGAAGAAGAGCAGCAGGCCGTTGAAGCAGCTTTGCGTGCCATTCCTGATGATCCGGGTGGCTTATTACGTAGAAAATTTAAATACCAATATCAACGGCAGGCTAGAGAAACTGACCGTGAGGAACAACAATGGTGATATCTAAAGGGCAAAGAAAAGCTTTGGTTTGGTCAAATTATTCAGTTCTATCTGTGTTTGTCTTTATTATTTTTGCTGCTTTTAGTTTAGGTAGTCAGGCGGTTACTTTTAAAGTTTCTCCTGATCGAGATGAAGTTGACCTTAATGATTCTTTTACCATTTCTTTTCGGGCTGTAGGTTCGATTGATGATGAGCCAGATTTTTCACCAATAGAGAAAGATTTTTCTATTGTTAGTAAACAAAGACGAAGAAATATTTCTATTAATAACGGTTCAAAAATAAGTACGCAAGAGTGGATAGTTGAAGTAATGGCTCGACGTGATGGGGTGTTGATTATTCCTGCGATCAATTTTGGGAAAGATAAATCACCTGAAACGAAAGTGTTAGTCAGAAATATTCCAGCATCATCAGGACAGGCTGGGCCAAATGAAAATATTTTTATTGAAATCGAAACTCTACCAGAGCAGTCTTGGGTTCAAGCGCAGATTATTTATACGGTCAGGTTATTTCGGGCAGTGAATACGTATAACTCAAGTTTGTCGGAACCGGAGATGACTGGCGGTCAGATGATCTCTGAGAAATTGGAAGACAAGCAATACGAAACGACAAGGAATAATAGGCGTTATATTGTTTTGGAACGTCGCTATGCATTGTTTCCACAAGCTAGCGGCGAGTTCACTATTGAGCCCATCATTTTTAGTGGACAAGTGAATCAGCAGTCTAGAAATTCATTTGATCCTTTTGGACGAAACTCACGTACGGTTCAGCGAGTTTCTCGACCGATTAATCTAACGATAAAACCTATCCCCAATGAGTACTCAGGGATGACTTGGTTACCCGCTAAGAAGATTGAGATTAGTGAAAAATGGATGAAAAATGTTCTGAAACTAGAAGCAGGTGAACCCGTGACGCGAACCATTGTGATCAAGGCAGAAGGTTTAAGTT
Source organism: uncultured Pseudomonadota bacterium (assembly GCA_913058255.1). Lineage (GTDB taxonomy): Bacteria > Pseudomonadota > Gammaproteobacteria > CAJXQU01 > CAJXQU01 > CAJXQU01. The sequence goes on from CAJXQU010000010.1 coordinate 66,970, forward strand.
CAGAGCAGTTACCTGAGATCGTTATGCAAGAGATGAGCGACTTCAAAACATACCCAGATCAACCTGAGTTACATAATCAATCCAGTGATGAAGGTGTCTTAGGCATTCGTCAAGAAAAAAGCGCCATTATTCCGAATAAAGCTGGTGAGTTTGTATTACCTGCTGTCGAGATGACGTGGTGGAATACTCAAACTGGAAAAATGGAAACAGCTCAGTTACCTGAACGTGTGATCAATGTTCTTCCGAGTTCCTCATCTGTAGAAGAGCCCGCTGATGTTGTCGTAGACACGCAACCACAAGAATCTACAGAGTTGTCTCCTTTAGAATCATCAACAGATAGTCATATTCAATCCGCGGGCTATTGGCCTTGGATTGCGCTTATTCTAGCAATGGCATGGTTGCTGACATTATGGGCTTGGTGGAATGCTAAGCGAATAAAAACTATCTTAGTAGAACAACCTATCGTAAAGGCTAATTTATCCGAGCGTCAGAACTTACGAACTTTACGAGAAAAAATTAAATTGAATGATGCTACTCAGGTTAAAGAATCACTCTTGATTTGGGGACGTTCAGTGTGGCCGGAGAATTCTCCAACAAGCCTGAATGAGCTAGGAGAACGGTGTGGAGCGGATATTCATGTGGAAGTTAGTAAGCTTAATCAGAGCCTTTACGGGAGTTCGGCAGAGGAATGGGATGGAGAGCGACTATTACAGGCCATTGATAACTTTGATGGTGTAAGTCATAACGATGAGCGGATAGCTAACGAAACTAGATTAAAACCTTTGAATAATATTTAGTCTTAATTCTTGAACTATTTTATTAGACTAGCTTTGAACTTAAAGTGTTGTTATCGAGACTCGATGAGTTGATCTTTCTATGCTAAGTTTATAGGCATGAAAAATTTATCTCACGCTTATTCTCAAAAAAATCTGAGGCTGGCTCTTGTTACTGTGATCTCATTTTTGGCGGCTTGTCAGTCCCTTCCTCCTGTTGAGAATGAAAATATAGACAGTGATGTTTGTATCGGCGAGGCGGTGGTAGTTGATCCGGATAAGCCTATCGATCTTGAAGAGATGGCAAACCAAACGGACTGCGAGTAGTTAGACTTCTTGTTTTGGCTCTCTGGAAAGTAACGCTTCAACGGCTTCTCTCGGAGAGCATTCTCCGTTTAGTAATTTTGATACCTGATTGGTGATCGGCATTTCAATTTGGTATTTAGCAGCTAGTGTAGCGACTTCACTGGCTGTTCGAGCACCCTCAACCACTTGTCCGATAGTTTCGCTTGCCTCATCAACGGTCTTTCCTTTTGCCATCAATAAGCCGAACCGTCGGTTCCGTGACTGGTTGTCGGTGCAGGTTAGAACGAGATCACCAAAGCCGGCCAGTCCCATAAATGTTTCTGGTTGGCCGCCCATAGCAACCCCTAGTCTGGTCATCTCAGCCAGCCCACGAGTGATCAATGCCGCGCCGGTATTTGCTCCAAAGCCTAAGCCATCAGCAATGCCTGCGGCAATAGCCATGACGTTTTTTACTGCGCCACCAATTTCTACACCGATAACATCATGACTTGCATACGTTCGAAACGATTTACTGTGAAACTGTCGAGTTAAGTCATCAATAAACTGCTGGTCTTTTGAAGCAATGGTGACTGCGGTGGGTTGTTGAGTCGCAACTTCTCCAGCGAAACTTGGCCCTGATAGCACTGCAATTGAAATATCTTTACCGAGAACTTCTTCAATGATCTCATGAACAAGCATCTGTGTTCCTGGCTCAATGCCTTTACAGGCCCAAACTATTCTTTTTTCTTGTGCTGTTTGTAACGTTGCTATTTGTTCAAGAAAAGGACGAAGTGCTTTGCAGGGCAAGCCGATCACAATATCCCTTGTAGATTCGAGGTGTGGAGTGAGATCTGCGATGGGTTCCAGCAGGGCAGGAAATTCAGTATCAGGTAAATAACGCTTATTGCATCGATTTTTGATCAACTCTGACATATGTTCTGGATTACGTCCCCAGAGATAAGTTGCTTGCTTATTTCTAGCAAGCGTGATCGCCAGCGCAGTTCCCCAAGAACCTGCGCCGGCAACCAAAGTGGAATCAGCCATTAATGTTGCTGGTTTCCCGCTTGTTGTTTTGCCAACTCTTGTTGATAGACGGCATCAAAATTGACTGGATTAAGCAATAGTGGAGGGAATCCACCACGGATGATGACATCAGAAATTGTTTCACGAGCATATGGAAACAGAATATTCGGACAAGCTGTCGCGCCGATCTGAGTCAATTGTTCTTCAGTGAAACCTTCTAAATGAAATATCCCAGCCTGTTTAACTTCGACTAAATAAACAGTTTTCTCTTCAATCTTAACGGTAACCGTGATCGTTAAGACAATTTCGTGAGTTTTTTCATCTAACGTGTTTGCTTGATTATGCATTTGCAAATCGACTTGAGGCGGGGTTTGCTCCATGAAGATTTCCGGTGTATGCGGTGCTTCAAAAGAAAGATCCTTAATGTAGATCTTCTGAATTGCTAATTGTGGTCCTTGTGGTTGTTCGTCAGCCATACTTTTTTCCATTTTCTAACTAGATTTAACACATTTGATGGTCTTGCCATCTAATAAATTTAATTCAATTATGCGATCATGTTGCCAGTGGTAAGTTTGATTGTTTCCAGCCTTCGATACCACCTTTAAGGCGGTAAGTTTTTTCGAAGCCCAGTTTTTTCAAGCTTGCTACCGATTGGCTAGCAGATGTGCCCGTTTTGCAACATACGATAACGGGACGGTCACGTAATTTTTCAAGATCAGCTGTGCGACGGTCAAATTCTGAGAAAGGTATGTTTATCGCATTGATAACATGCCCTTCAGAAAAATCTGCAGCGGTACGTATATCGAGCATAACAGCATTCTCACGGTTAAGCATAAGCGTAGCGCCCGAAGCTTCAAGTGATGTGCCGCCTTGTTTCAGGTCAGTAAGCATGCTTCTGATTAGCAGCCCTGATAAGACAACAAACAATGTTGATAGTACGAGGTGATTTGTAATGAACTCTGTGATTTGTTCCATTAATGTTCCTTAAGGGAATTAAAATTTTTCCGATAGATCTTACAAGGCGTAACCATATGAGACCTAAAAATAAGGGTACATGATACACTAGCTTGGCTCGGCGCCGAACTTTTAAATAACGAACTATTTTAAAATAACTGAATGCAAATAAAACATAGGCCCATAATCCTTTTAATTATGGATGGTTGGGGATACAGCGACTCAATTACATACAATGCAGTTCACAGTGCACACAAACCTGCATGGGATGACTTCTGGTCTATATATCCGAACATGCTACTTAAATGCTCAGGCACGAGTGTAGGTTTACCGGATGGGCAAATGGGCAACTCTGAAGTTGGCCATATGCACATGGGAGCAGGGCGGATTATCGAACAGGATTTTACTCAAATTACGGAAGCTATTGATAATCGGACTTTCTTTGATAATGAGATCCTGATTGAATCGCTAGACAAGTTGAAAAAATCGGGCAAGGCTTTACATCTGTTGGGCTTATTGTCCTCTGGTGGTGTGCATAGCCATGAAGATCATATTGTTGCCATGATAGAGCTGGCTGTTTCTCGAGGAATTAAGGAAATTTACCTTCATGCTTTTCTTGATGGACGTGATACACCACCCAAAAGTGCGGCAGATTCTATTCAATTGATGCAGGCCACTTTTGCAGAGCAAGGCGTTGGTCGTATTGCTTCACTCATTGGTCGTTTCTACGGAATGGATCGAAATGCAAATTGGGATAGGACTAAGATTGCCTATGATTTGATCATCGATGGTAAAGGCCAGTTTGAAAGCCCTGACCCATACATTGCTTTAGACATGGCTTACGGACGTGATGAAACGGATGAGTTTGTCAAAGCGACCTCTATTGTTCCACGTGATGGTAAAGTGGCAAAGGTCGAAGATGGCGATATGGTTCTTTACATGAACTACCGCGCTGATCGAGCAAGACAATTAACAAGAGCTTTTATTGATCAGAAAATGGAGTTGTTTGATCGGAGTCGTAAACCAGAATTATCTAGGTTTATTTCACTCACACAATACAGCGCAGACTTTGATATTCCCGCAGCCTTTCCACCGAAAGTCTTGAAGAATGTTTTTGGTGAATACATTTCGGAACTCGGGTTCCGACAGTTAAGGATTGCTGAAACAGAAAAATATGCGCACGTAACATTCTTTTTTAACGGTGGTGAAGAACGAGTGTTTGATGGAGAAGATAGAATTCTGGTGCCTTCCCCACACGTAGAAACCTATGATGAAAAACCAGAGATGAGCGCCCAAGCGGTCACCGATAGAATGGTCGAGGCGATTTATAGTTTGAAATATGACGCGATCATTTGTAACTTTGCAAATGCTGATATGGTTGGGCATACGGGTAATTTTGAGGCTGCTGTTAAGGCGATTGAAACCGTAGACTCTTGTATTGATCGAGTGGTAGCCGCAGCTCAGTCCATTGGTGGTGAGGTTTTAATTACAGCTGATCATGGCAATGCAGAACTCATGCGCTCTGTTGCGACGAAAATGGATCGTGGTGAACCCTACACATCACATACAACCAACCCGGTACCATTAGTTTATATTGGGCGGCCAGCAACGATGGTTAACTCTGGTAGTTTGACTGATCTAGCACCCACCATGTTACATTTGATGGGCATTGAAATACCGGAAGAAATGACAGGAACATCATTGGTCAAACTCGAATCAGAGTCTGAGAAAGAGTCTACGCAAAGAAGCTCAAATGTCAGTCGTCGACGCTTATCGCGAATTATGCGATAACAGAGCAAGTTAAAAAACAATAGATGAAGGTTATAGACTCTTAGCCGATAAGCCTTCTGAGTAATGTTCTTCATTTATAGTTATAATATGCACCACTTATCACTGTATTGAGCCTGTAACATGAACCATCTCCTGAATAGCATGTTGAGAAAGGGCGGTTTTACACTGCTTTTACTCGCATCTTTTACTTCCTCAGTACTCGCCGATCCGGATGTTGATACAAAAAAATCTACCATAGAGTTGGAAGCGCTCCGTGATCAAATCCAAAAAATAAAAAAAGATATTGATAGTCGTCGCGATGAATCTAAGGAACTGAGAGATCAACTGGAACAAAGTGAATCTGAAGTTGAAAAGGCAATTAAAGAAGCGAAAGCCTTAGATGAAAAAATACGTAAGCAAAATGAAGCAATAGAAGCACTTAAAAAAAAACAATCAGGAAAAGCTGAAGCTTTAAATCAGCACAAGTCTTTTTTAATGAAACAAATGCGTGTCGCGTATATCAATAAAGATCAAAGCACCTTGAAGCTGGTTCTAAACCAAGAAGATTCTAGCGCAATAAGCCGACACATGGTTTACCACCGCTACTTTACTGAGGCACGTAAAAAAAAAATCACTCAAGTTAGCGCGCAGATTAGCGAGCTTCAGCAACATCAGAAAGTCATAATGCACGAGTCCGAGCAACTTCGACTATTACAATTTTCAAAAAAAGAAAACCTACAGGCTCTTGAGCAGAAAAAACAAAAAAGACAACAGGTCATTGTTCAGCTGGATGAAGAGTTGTTTAGTAAAAATGAAATGTTAGGCCGCATGAAAAATGATGCGGAGAATTTGAATGTGCTGCTCCAATCACTCGACCAAGCAGCGGCTAAAATAGCAAGGTTGGCTAAAATTGAAAGAGAAAGACACAAGAGTCCTCCTTTTGTACAGCTTAAAGGCAAACTACGCTGGCCAGCAGCAGGTGGTATTATTCATCGCTATGGAACCTCTCGCAATAATAGTTCTCTAAGTTGGCAGGGCATGTTAATCGATGCGCCTGTTGGTTCTGACGTTAAAGCTGTGAGTCATGGACGGGTGATATTCTCCGATTGGTTTCAAAACCTTGGACGTTTGATTATTGTTGATCACGGTGGTGGTTATATGAGTTTGTATGGTCATAATAGTCAGTTATTGCGAGCGGTCGGCGATAAGGTAGAAACTGGCGAAGTTATTGCTAGTGTAGGTGATACTGGCGGTAGAAAAAATAGCGGTTTGTATTTTGAAGTTCGTCAAAAGGGAACGCCGGTTAATCCGGGAATATGGTGTAAAGGCCAGTTTAGATAAGCATCTATTGAAAGATGTGGAGTAATGTTGATGATTAGAAAAATTTCTTTATTAATACCTTTTTCATTGTTGATTGGGTTCTCACCCATTCAGGCTGAAGAGCAGATAAAAGCGGACGCCACGACATCGAGCTCAAACCTTCCTTTAGATGAGATCAGAACATTTACCGAAGTTTTTCGAAAAATAAAAAATGATTATGTCGAAGAAGTTGACGATAAAACCCTATTGGAGAACGCGATCCGAGGTATGTTGGCTGGACTTGATCCACACTCTAACTATTTGGACTCGAAGGCTTATCAAGGTTTACAAGAAGGAACAACGGGTGAGTTTGGTGGTCTAGGCATTGAAGTCGGCATGGAAAATGGTTACGTAAAAATCATTTCTCCCATTGACGACACACCAGCTCAACGCGCAGGGATTCAAGCAGGTGATCTCATTATTAAAATGGATAATACACCCGTTAAAGGCATGGATCTTAATGATGCTATTAAATTGATGCGTGGCAAAGTAGGAACCAACATTAATCTAACCATTGTCCGCGAAGGTGGTGATGGTCCGTTCGATGTGGTCTTAACACGTGACATTATTACGGTTAAAAGTGTCAAAAGCAGGACGTTAGAACCAGGCTACGGCTATTTACGTATTTCCAGTTTTCAATCTCATACTGGAGATGATTTGCTAAAAGGCCTGAGCAAACTTAAAAAAGAGAATGGAGATAAGCTCAAAGGACTAGTACTTGATTTGCGTAACAATCCTGGTGGTTTGTTAGGTGCTGCGGTCGCTGTTTCTGATAGTTTCTTAACAGAAGGTTTGATCGTTTATACACAAGGCCGATTAGAAAATTCAGAAATACGCTTTAATGCAAAACCAACAGCCTCATTTCCTAAAGCACCACTCGTTGTGTTAGTAAATGGAGGTTCAGCTTCAGCTTCAGAAATTGTAGCGGGTGCATTACAAGACCATCGTCGTGCAGTTATTATGGGCACACCGACTTTCGGTAAAGGATCTGTCCAGACAGTATTGCCGATGAAAAATGACGTTGCAGTAAAATTAACCACGGCACGTTATTACACACCATCGGGTCGATCAATTCAGGCAGAAGGTATTCAGCCAGATGTATTGATTGAAAGACTTCGTTTTGAAGAAAGAACAGGGCCAAATTTACAAATAAAAGAACGTGATCTTTCTGGACACCTAACTCAAGGTGATGAAGAAAAAAATCAGAAGTCAGTAAAAAAAGAGCCATTGGCTAAACAAGATTATGAGTTATATGAAGCTTTGAATATGCTTAAAGGTCTGGCATTGTTGAAAAAATGAAGTCTTTACTAATACGAACTATTACTGCAAGCCTGATCCTAGGATCAGGCTTTTTCTTGTCAGCACCTGCCTATTCAGCAGAGCCAGTGATAGCCATCATTATTGATGATATAGGTTGGCGTAAGCAAGATGATCTTCATGCGATTGATCTACCCGGCGCAATCACTTACTCAATACTTCCACAGACGCCGAATGCTAGCATCATGGCAGAAAAGGTCACAGCAAAAGGTAAAGAAGTCATGCTGCATATACCGATGGAAGCGACCAAAAGTAACCACCTTCTTGGCCCTGGCGCATTGACTAGTGACATGAGCCAGGAAGAATTTACGGCAACGCTAGATGCAGATTTTGAATCCGTTCCGCAAGCGGTAGGCGTCAATAATCACATGGGAAGTTTACTAACCAACCATGAGCTTTCAATGCATCGCTTAATGAATGGATTACAAAGACCCAATGCGCCATTCTTTGTTGACAGCAAAACGATCAACACAAACATACCTGAAGAGACGGCAAAAATTTATGGCATTGCCAGCACCAAGCGTGATGTATTTTTAGATCATGAAAAAGGAGCGGAACATATTATCAATCAGTTTCGAAAACTAGTTGATATTGCTAAACGAAGAGGTTCAGCTTTAGGCATAGCACATCCTCATCCAGAAACCACTGAAACTCTAGATTACCTACTTTCAAATATTGAAGATTATGGTGTTCGACTTATTACGATCACTGAATTTATGAAGTACAGAGACAAGAGTGCATTCCAATGGCAGACGCCCTCATCTTCTTCACTAACGGTTGTGAAACATTAGAAATTATTTATGAAGGTACAAACATCGACTTCGTCGAGTGAGGGGTACGATTGAGTTTGTTTAGAAGCAGATGGAACTGTTGTTAGGTCTAGACGTTTGTAGCTGCAAGTTCATTATAATTTAAATCTTTTTTAATAATGTCATTTAGAACCTTCAACCACTGCTCATCTCGACCAGCTTTAACCACACAACAAAACCTGATCATTGGCCCCGGTTGTTTTATAGGTCGGTAGGTGGTCCCTTGTAGGCAGCTATGGGCATAGGATTCGGCGATGGTTACTATGCCTTCACCAGCGGCGACTAGGCAGATTGCACTTGATCGAGGTGTGGCTTCTCTGACAACATTTGGACTGAATCCTGCTTTATGACAATGTGCGATTATTTCATCGTACATGACTGGGTTCATACTACGTGGGAATAGGATCAGTTTTTCATTTTTTAGGGCTTCTAATGGAATCGTTTTCTTAGCGGCTAGCGGATGATCTTCAGGCAAGATCAAACCAATTTTTTCTGGTCTGATTGGGATAACATTAAGATTTTCATCTTCAGGTTGGTAGAGAATAAAAGCCGCATCTAGTTTGTCGTTCTTAATATCAAGGATCTGTTGATCAGATGTTTTTTCTATGAAATCGTATTCACATTGTTCCAATGATTTTCGCATTTTTCGAATCACGGCGGGAAGAAAACTGGACATTGCTGCTCCAGAATACCCAAACCTTAATGCGCTTATTTCACCCGTTGCAATTTTTTGGGTTTTTTCGGTGATACTTTGAAGTTGGGTAAATAATAATGGTAGTTTTTCATATAAATTTTCACCTGCTGCAGTGAGTTTTATTCGGCGTTTTTTTCGATCAAATAGTTCACAACCCAAAGCTTCTTCAAGCTGATGTATCTGGCCTGTCTCTTATACACATCTCCGAGCCCACGAGACAGGCAGAAATCTC
>CAJXQU010000011.1 GCA_913058255.1 uncultured Pseudomonadota bacterium
CCAAACCTCCCCATTCTTAACCATTGTATTGAGGATAGTTATCATTTTTCTCATAAAAATCAATGGGGTCAGACTCGATTGATTTAAGCCTGTCGGTGGAGTAAACTAGTCGTTTAGTTATTAACGAGGTGGTTTCATGGCTAGGCAAGCTCGTTTCGTATTACTGGGTCATCGACAACCTGTCATTATTCGAAGGAATAGCTCCGATCTTATCTTTTGTATTGGGAATTCGGATGGAATCAATCGAAACTAACCTCATTGATTTTCAATTTTTGAAATGATTTTTTCTTTTATGAAGCATCTAGTGAAGATGCAAACTCAAGGCTAACAAGTTACTCAAACGGACGCTAAACTGTTGACTAGCGCTCGTTCCTCGCAACTTTAGCTAACAATGTCACGCCGCTTAGTCAGGCGTTATAGCAGATGCGTGCTCCGCGCGGCCTGTTATATGTATATTCTATAAAATCAAGTCTAGTAGTATTTAAAATACTAAAACTATGAATTGAGGGTATAGATAGGAACTAGAGAAAATAATTGAAAAACAAACATATTATTATAGCCTTTTTTATCCTGTTATTTAGTGGCGCTTTATATAGTTTTGCAAAAATACCATATTATCCAAAAGGGTTAATTGTGAAATCTGAGCAATTTATTCATTTTTTAAATAAAAATGATCTTAAGTCAGCATATGAGCTAACAACAAAAAAAGGAAATTACTATAATTTCAGTTCCCCTCAGTTATTTAAAAAAGTTGTTAATAGACAGGCTTACAAATTTATTAAAGCTAAAGATATAAGCGTTATATATAGGTCAAATTTCCCTTTCCAAACTTACGGCAATAGAATTCGTAGATGGTTTACAGGAAGAGAGTTGAATCCCAAACAGAGAAATATAGATTTTTTAATTCATGTTGATGGTAAAACAAACATTAGTTCTGGCATCCTGTTTGAAGTTCGTTGGGAATTACAAGTTAATAAGAACTGGCAAATTTCATTTTTTCAATCTCATGCTGGTTAATAACAGAGCATCGTATTAAAATTCATACCATACGCTCAAGTATCGTTCCGGCCAAGAACAGGCCTTCACTGGACGCGTAAAAGGTGCGCGTGTTATACCCTGCTAGGGAAAATATTGTCAAATCATTTAATAAAAATGGTGGATGGTGCACTTTGAACTCGAAACCGCCTTATAGAAAGTACCATTAACTCAATAACTAATTCTAACGAAAACCTTGAAGAGTCGTCCTAAAAAACAAACGTTGTGGGTTTGGGACGCGAAACTAATCTCATGCCTTTATTGCCGGTGTTAGTCATATGAAAATAATTTTAAGTTTTGCCTTTTTAGTACTATTCGGCTACCTATGCGCTGCAGGGTTACTCTATGTCTTTCAGCGTAATTTTTTGTACTTCCCAACGAAAGAATACGAACATCCCTTTGAGCGTATTAGCATTTCAAACCAAGATGTCACTAATGAGGTTATTGTATTAAATAAGGGCAATAGTAAAGCTTTGATATATTTTGGTGGAAATGGCGAGGCAATTGTCGCTAACGCTGAGAAGTTTTCATCTGTTTTCTCCGGAGTCACAGTTTATCTTGTTAATTATAGAGGCTATGGCGGTAGTAGCGGCAAGCCAACGGAGTCTGGTATTTATAGTGATGCACTAGCGGTATATGATGAAATAAAAGAATTTCATACTCATGTTTCTGTCGTTGGAAGAAGCCTTGGATCTGGGGTCGCTACTTATTTAGCGGTTAACCGAACGATAGAAAAAATCGTGCTTATAACACCTTATGATAGTGTGTTAAATGTAGCTAAAACAAAATTTCCTTTTTTTCCTATTAAGTTTCTTCTAAAAGATAATTATGATTCATTATCTAGAGTGAAACTTATTAAATCAAAAGTGTTAGTTATTGCAGCTGAGCATGATCAAGTAATACCTATGAGTCATACAGAAAGGCTGGCTAATGAATTTGGAAACGATCAAGTTTTGTTAAAAGTCATAAAGAAAGCGGGGCACAATAGCCTTTCAAATAGCACTGATTATTACCAAGCTCTTAGTGATTTTATGTGACGTTTTAATATATGAAGTTAACCTACAAAAACTACGGATAGATAGTCTTTAGATATGGATAAACAAGATTCGAGAGGAATTAGTTTTAAGTTAAGAAAATAAAAAAAACGTATAAATTTCAAAGCCTTCAAGAATCAATATTTTCACTTCGAATCTAAACTGATCAAGAATTAAACCTTTTTAGTAAGATAAACACCACACTCCAAATGGTGTGTATAAGGAAACTGATCAAACGCTGCAAAGCGTTCTATTTTATGAGTTTCGGTGATTACACTCAGGTTGTCGTGTAGTGTTTCAGGATTACAGCTGATATAAATAATATTCTCATACTCTGTGACTTGTTGGACTGTGTCGGCGTCTAAACCACAGCGTGGAGGGTCTACTAGCACGGTTGAAAACTGGCATTCTTCTAACGCTAAGTCGGCCACTTTTCGTGTTTCTTTTTTACCTTGTAAAACTAGGGTTAAGTCTTCAGATGGCATTCTTAGGATATCTACATTTTTTATATTATTTTGTTCGATATTAAAACGCGCAGCGTTGACGGATGTCTTTGAAATTTCGGTTGCGACGACGCGATTGAAGTTTTGTGCGAGTGGTAGGGTGAAGTTGCCGTTTCCGCAGTAAAACTCGATTAAGTCTCCGCCTGCATCACGCGTGGCATCCAGCGTCCATTCGATCATCTTTTGACAGACTTCACCATTCGGCTGAGTGAAACCATTTTCAATTTGTTGGTAGTGATATTCTCGATCATTAATGTTGAGTGTTTCGATGACAAAATCACGTTCAAGTATGATTTTCTTTTTCCGTGAGCGTCCGACTATATCGATATCATATTGTTGACGCAGTTGTTGTGCTTCCTGTTCCCATTCTTCATCAATAGGTTTGTGATACAACATGCTCACCAATAGTTGACCGGACAAGGTACTCAGGAAATCGATTTCAAATAACTTGAAACGTAGTGTTTGGTTTTGTTTGATCGTATTTAGGAAATCAAACATCATGTCACGAATGCGTGGTGACACCATTTCGCAACTATCTAGTTTAATGGGGTGTTTATTATTACCCGGTTCAAACATCACATAATCTAGCTCATCGTTATCATGCCAGACTCGAAATTCTGCTCGAAGACGATAATTAGAGGTTAAGGATGTGAATACTTCTATTTCAGGAGAATCAAAGTTTGAGAAGTCTTGCTTAATTTTATTAACTTTATCTTTAAGTAATTGATCATAACGTTCTGGTTGAATTTTGGGTAATGCCATCTGTGTCTCTTAGTATGTGTTTCGAGGGTGAGGTCAATTCTTTGCGCATTCTATCAGCCATCTGGCTTGGTGGCATATAAAAAAATCTATGATGGAAAAAGTGAAATGCTAGCAGGCAGGTGTAAAACACAACAATAGTTGATTGAATATATTCAGTTTACTTAACTATGATAGTAACTTATGAATAATTTGCATATGCAGTTCAGCAGCACCTTGATTTTTTATAACAAGATTTTTTGCACTTTCCCCTAACTCTTTTCTTTTGGTTTTATTTTGAAAAAGTTCAATTATTTTAGTGGCTATATCATATTGATCGGAAACTCTCTCTACGGCATTAGTATCTAAAAAAGTTTGGAATATTTTTTCTATTTTGAACGTGTAAGGTCCCATTAGTATGGGCAAGCTCAGGCTTGCAGGTTCAAGTAGATTGTGGCCGCCGATAGGAGTCAGGCTGCCTGCGACTAACGCGATATCAGAAGCTCCATAACAAATCAACAGATCGCCCATTGTGTCGACTAAATAGATGTGTCCTTGAATATCTTGATTCAGACTTCTTCTTACTGTGGTGAAACTTTTTTTTATGCAGAGCTGGTATACGTTATCAAACCTTTCAGGATGCCTTGGTACGAGGATTAGTAAGGAGTCAGGGATTGTTTTTAGTATTTCCTGATGTGCGGCTAAAATGATCTCTTCTTCACCTTCGTGTGTGCTGGCGGCTATCCATACTGGCCGTGTGATACCGATTCTCTTTTTTAAGGCTAATGCTATCTTGGTCAGATCTGCGGGTAGTTGTTGATCAAATTTTAAGCTGCCAGTGATGGTTACATTTTCTGAGGCTGCGCCTAAAGCAATGATCCGTTTAGCATCCTGATCTGTTTGGGCTGCAATGCTGTTTATACCTGCAAATGTTGCTTGAGAAAGTATCGATATTTTTTGATAGCCATTATATGAGCTCTCTGACATGCGGGCATTAGCCAGTAAGACAGGAATATTTTTTTCTTGGCAAAGGTGGATTAAGTTAGGCCAGACTTCGGTTTCGATGATGATCAGAATATCGGGTTGTATCTGCTCGATAAACCGTTGTTGAAAGTTGATCAAATCATACGGAATGTAGTGATGGATGATTTTATTTTTATACTTGTTCTTGTAACGTCGCTCAACGGTTTCTGCTCCGGTTGGCGTTGTTGTTGTCATGATGATTACTAGATCAGAGTATTCGGCAAACAGCTTTCTTACCAGCGGAGCAGTGGCTTCGACTTCGCCGACTGAAACGGCGTGGATCCAGAATAGATGTTTTGGCCTTTTTTCTATTTTTTCTACAAAACCTAAGCGCTCTTTCCAGCGCTGGCGATACATGGGGTTTTTATTGCCTTTGAGAAAAAGACGAGTAAAAACGACCGGTAGGCCAATAAATAGCAACAGTGAATAAAGTCTGCGCATTTAATTATTTATTACGTCGAGGTATTCCTTTGTGCCTTGTTCTACGCTTTTAAAGTCTGCGATGTAGCCAACACCTCTTAGTGCTGAAATATCTGCTTGAGTGAAACTTTGATAACGCCCTACAAGATGTTCAGGAAAGGGGATGTATTCTAACTCACCTTTTCCATGCCAAGCGAGAACGGCTTTTGCGACATCATTGAAGGTTTGTGCTCGGCCTGTTCCTAAGTTAAAGATCCCTCGAACTTGAGGGTTTTCCATGAGCCAGTGATTGACGTTTACGACATCGCCTACATAGACAAAATCTCGTTGTTGCTCACCATTACCATAGCCGTCACAGCCTTCAAATAGTTTCACTTTCCCATTGTCTTTAATTTGATTATTTAGATGCCAAGCAACGCTCGCCATGCTGCCTTTATGCTGCTCACGTGGACCATAAACATTGAAGTATCTTAATCCAACAACTTGGCTATGGATCTTTCTTTGGTTTTGTCGCACGTACTGATCAAACAAAAGTTTTGAGTATCCATAAACATTTAATGGCGCTTCATTTTCTGGCGATTCTTTGAAGGTTTCATTACCGCCATAGGTTGCTGCACTGGATGCATAAACAAATGGGATTTCTTTATTGACACAAAATTTGAACAGGTTTTTTGTATAGGTATAGTTATTTTCCATCATGAACTTTCCATCCCATTCGGTGGTTGCTGAGCATGCACCTTGGTGGAAAATCATATCGATACCTTTTGCATCTAGATTCTTAAGCTGAGATTGAAATTCATCTTTATCAAAATAATCCATTACTGTGCAGTCAGCGATATTTTTGAACTTGGTGCCGTCGCTTAAATCATCCACGACTATAATATCGCTACGACCCATGGCATTGAGTTGTTTGACTTGGTTACTGCCGATGAATCCGGCCCCGCCTGTTACGATGATCATGTTTTTAGTCCTAAGTATTAATTACTAAATATGGCTTAATTTAATGGTTTTTTTGTGCGGACTCGATCAGTTTGGTCGTTGAGTAACCATCGAGAAAGTCGAGTACGATAACCTTGCCGCCATTGTCAGCGACCTGTTGGCCACCGGCGATGTCTTCAATTTTATAGTCACCACCTTTGATCAAAATATCGGGGAGTAAACGGCTGATCAAACGTTCTGGAGTATCTTCAGTAAACGGTACTACCCAGTCTACGCAGGATAAAGCGCCGAGAACGGTCATTCGATCGTTGAGTTTATTTAAAGGTCTTGTTTCTCCTTTTAGGCGTTTAACCGATGCATCGTCGTTAACTGCAATAATGAGTCTATCGCCGAGTGCGCGGGCTTTCTCAAGGTAGCTAACATGACCTGCATGGAGAATATCAAAACAGCCATTGGTCATGACAATTTTTTCACCACGCAAACGTGCTGCGGCGATTTGATCGGCCATGGACTCTTCATCTTGAATGCCGGTTTCTTCTTCGCTTGGTTCGTGTAATGCGGTGTGTAATTCCTCAAGCGTGACACTGGCAGCACCGAGTTTGGCGACGACGAGCCCGGCTGCTGTATTGGCTAATGTTGTTGCGTGGACTAATGTTCCGCCAGCCGCGAGAGTTGTTGCTAGGGTTGCAATAACGGTGTCACCAGCGCCAGTGACATCAAAAACTTCAGCAGCTTTTGCGGGTAAATGCACGGGCTCTTCATCGTGTTGCAATAGCGTCATACCGTGTTCGCCACGAGTAACCAGTAGGGCTTCAAGCTTTAGAGCAGAGCATAATGCTTTGCCTTTACTGACTATTTCTTCGACATCACGACACTCTCCAACCACGTC
Source organism: uncultured Pseudomonadota bacterium (assembly GCA_913058255.1). Lineage (GTDB taxonomy): Bacteria > Pseudomonadota > Gammaproteobacteria > CAJXQU01 > CAJXQU01 > CAJXQU01. Next base: position 6,582 of record CAJXQU010000011.1, read on the forward strand.
GGTAAACTCGCCATAGTTTGGGGTCATTAGTGTTGCCCCAGTGTATTTACGGAAGTCGTTTCCTTTCGGATCAACGATAACTTTCTTGCCGGCACTTTTTGCTAAGCCGATCATTTTCTGGACTTCTGAAAGGCAGCCTTTTGCGTAGTCCGATAAGATCACAACATCGGTATTTTCAAGTCGTTGTTTATAATTTTCGATTAAGCCATCGACATCTAAACCCATAGTATTCGATTCAAAGTCGAGGCGGATCAGTTGTTGATGCTGACTTAAAACGCGTAATTTTGTAATCGTCGGATAATCTGATAATCGAGTAAATTGACAGACGACACCTAGATTATTGAGTTCTTTTTCTAGCGTATTGGATGCATCATCGTTGCCAGTGAGGCCCATTAAGGTTGCATTTGCATTAAGGCTTGCAACATTGAGAGCAACGTTGCCAGCACCACCAGGGCGCTCTTCAATTTCATTGATACGTACGACGGGAACAGGGGCTTCAGGCGAAACGCGTTGGGTTGGGCCTGACCAATAACGGTCAAGAATGATGTCTCCAACGACAAGAACTTGGGCTGAATCAAACGGAAGATATGTAGGTAGCATGAAACTATGGCAAAATGGAAAGGTCGAATTCTACCATATGACTATGAAACAGTATTTATTTCCAACAATATTCTTTGTTTTTTCCTTAATCAGTTCATCTGTGTTTGCTGAGTTACCACGTTCTTTCAGTGCTTCTTATGCTTTGCATTATGATGACTTACGCATTGGCGTGATGGAACGTCGTTTTACTCGTAATAATGATGGTTCAGGTATGTTTGAGTCTAAAGGTAAGCTGACTGGGTTAGCTGCTTTGTTTCGTAAAGATCAGATATCAGAAAGCAGTCGGTTTGAGATTAAAGCAGGGCAGTTACGACCGATTCAATATCAGTACTCTAAAACGGGTGGTAAAAAAGAGAAGGTGGAGAAGCATCGTTTTGATTGGGAGAATAATAAGGTTTCGAGTACGACAAATGATGGTAATAAGGAATCAGACATTACTCGAGGTTTGTTAGATAAGCTACTTTACCAACTAGCGATTATGGAAGTTGAGGAGCCGAAAGCAGGTTTAGAGTTTAATATCATTGATGGCACAACATTAAAAACCTATCAATTTGCTTATAAAGGTGAAGAGGAACTGAAAACGCCCATGGGTACGTTTCAAACATTGAAGTTTGAACGGGTACGTTCTAAAGAGTCTGATAGTAATAACCCAAACAAACGTAGCACTATTTTATGGAGTGCACCTTCGTTACATAATTTACCGATCAGGGTTGATAATGTTGATAAGAAAGGACATTTGACCTCGATTGTGGTCAAGAAGGTATCTGGACTCAAATAGCTCGAGTCCAGATTCAGAGTTGCTTTATAAGTTGGACTTGAAGTATTTAATGAGTTCTTGAGCAGGAATGAATCCACCCAGCTCTTTACCACTGGCAGTATAAACGGCTGGTGTTCCAGACACTCCCATGGATTTTCCTAGTTCGTATTGCGCGGCGACACGATCATCACAAACGACGGGAGGAATGTTTTTTCCAGCTTTAGCCATGGTGAGCGCAGATTTTTTATCATCAGCGCACCATGCGGATTCAGCAGCAATGTAGGCAGATGAGTCCAGGCCTGCTCTAGGAAATGCAAGGTAACGAACAGCAATACCATTATCGTTTAGTGTTTTCATTTGATTATGGAATTTACGGCAGTATGAGCAATCTATGTCGGTATAGACATACAAAACATGCTCGATCTTGTCTGGAGCGTATTCGATTAACTTATCAATATCAGCATTTTTAAAGCCGATTGCTCGTGCTTCTGTACGACGGTTTTCAGTTAAGTTTTTTCGCTCAACCAAGTCCATCAGATCACCTTCGAAGACATAACGGCCATCTTTCGACATATAAACGACTTTGCCATTATCAAAGGTTATTTCGTACAGATCGTTAACGGGTGTTTGCGTAATTGAGTTGATGTCGATATTTCCACCTAAAACTTCTTGGATTTTAGTAGAAAGCAATTTTTCAATGTCAGTGTCTGCATAAGCCGATGTCATTAGCAATAAGGAAGCTAGGACTAGTGATATGGATGATTTTAGGTAGTGCATTATAGTGTTGCTCCCATGAAATTTATCTTTACTCAAACAAGTGATATAGCTGATTTGCATAGTCTATCAGACTCCAATATACATACTAGGTTCCATTCGTTAACTACTAGTGTAGAGTATACATTGATAACTACTACTATCACCATGATATAATTACTATAAATGTTGCTAGTTAATCAACATTATCAAGTTATTTTTGGATGAACAGGGAGAATTAAAGACATGAAAAAAATATTAATTATGTTGTTGATGACGATCGGTTTACTGGGCTGTAGCTCAGAAATGATTCAGCAGTTTGTCGATGCACCACAAGTAAAGAATGTTCAATTGAAGTCATTTTCAGCTGAGAACAAAAGCGTTGTTTTTGAGGTTGATCTGTTTAACCCTAATGCTTTTCCTTTACCACTGTCAGGTCTAAGTGGTGCTATGAGCCTGAATGATCATGCTATAGGTAGTCTGAGTGCTAGTAGTGATCAGAGTCTAGCAGCAAATGCTACGCAGACAGTAACGGTACCCGTTCAGCTGGATGCCAATGCATTCTTGGAAGCTGCGAAAACGGTTTTGACTCAACGACAAGCAAAGTATAATTTTAATGGTGGCGTTAATACATCCATCGGTAAAGTCCCTTTTTCAACCAGTGGTGATCTGTCTATTAAAGAAATTATTTCGACGCTTTTGAGGTAAAACACACAGGCTTAAGAGAAAGCGCTAACAACTGTTAGTGTTTTTTCATTGTAGCCATGCTGCAATTTCTTTGAAATATTCATTTTTTGCATCTCGCAACCATTCAAAGACTACCGACTCTGTATTGGTTTGATTGACACCTAAGTACTCTAATCGTTCTAAGGCATTCTGATAGTTATCTAAGCGTCGTGAACAAATGGCATCACCGACAGTAAACACTTCATAACCATGTTCTTGAAGTTCAATAGCTGTTTGCAACACGCAAACGTGTGCTTCCATACCGGTTAGAATGACTTGTTTACGACCTGATTTTTCTAAAATTTCCATAAACTCATCAGAACCACAGCAGGAAAAACAAGTTTTCTGAATATGTTGAGTTGTTGCAGGAAGGTTTTCGTTTACTTCCGAAACATATTCACCCAAACCTTTTGGATATTGCTCACTAGCTATCACAGGGACACCCATTAGTTCAGCTGATTTTAGTAAAAAAACAGTGTTTTCTACAACACGGGTTAACACTTTGCTTGGCATTGATTTGCCTAGTCTAGTTTGGATGTCAATCACAACGAGAGTGCTGTTTTCAACGTCACACAAGTGTGCTCCTGATGCTTTCATTTCCTGTATTCCCAGAGGTTTTTAGTTCTGTTAGTTAGCATTATGAATCGAGTGCTGTGTCTTTAAATTTAAGGATGAATTGATTTTTTGAATATCTGCAGGCAGCAAGGTTCCTGAGACCTGCTTGAGACTCAAAGTATCAAGGATATACTCATACTTTGCTTGTGAATAGTCCCTTTGAGCGCGAAAGAACTCTTGTTCTGCGGCGACAACATCGGTCGCAGTTCGTGTACCGACCTCATACCCGGTCCGCGTTGCTATGACTGCCGTTTCTGATGAAATCACGGCCTGTTTGAAAGCTTTTATTTGACTGAGCCCTGATAATATTCCCCGGAAGGCTTCGCGACATTGTCGTTCTGTAGACCGACGAGCTTGCTCAAGATTCTCTAGTGCGACTAGATGACGATGCAAAGCTTCGCGAGATTTAGAACTGACTTGACCACCTGAATAAAGTGGAATATTGATTTCGACACCAATTTTAGAGAAGTCGGCATCCGTATTTCCAAACTGTCCACCGGTTGAGCGATAGCCATGGTTTCCAACAAGATCGACGGTTGGATAATGACCACTCGTCTGGCGAGATATTTCTTTTTCTATAATTTCAGTTTCGACCAATTTAGCTTTCAGTTGTAAGTTATTTTTTAAAGCGGCTTGTGCCCAAGCTTCGATATTATTAGGCTCGGGGCTAGTTTGAGTTAAATTGTCGGAGAGAGTTGCTAATGTCTGCGGATATTGGCCAGTTATTTCGCGTAATGATTCTACCGCATCTTCAAGAGCATTTTGTGCTTGTAGTTCTTTTGCTGTCGCCAGATCAAACCCTGCCTGTGCTTCATGAACATCGGTGATGGCGATCAGGCCGACATCAAAACGCTGAGAAGATTCTTCTAGCTGTCTTTTTAAAGCTAGTTCTTCTGCTTTAGAGAATTGAAGGCTATCTTGTGCGGCTAATACGGAGAAATATTGACGAGCTGTTCTAAGCATTAGTTCTTGTTCTGCAGCACCGACTTCAAGCTGAGCTTTAGCAACTTGTAAATTAACCTGCTTGAGGTGAATGTAACGATCGTGGTGATAAATCGGTTGAGATAGATTTAGACTATAACCTTTGCCGGTAAACTGTGAATCGCCGCCACCAAAAGCCGATGTTATGTCTTGATAGTTTCTATCTAAGTTAGCTGAGACCGACACATTTGGTAGAAATAGTTGCGCATTGGCCTGGTTCCGAACTTCCAGCTCTGCTTGTAAAGATGCCTGTTGCGCTCGAAAGACAGGATCATTTTTGATGGCAAGTTGGTAGATCTGTTGCAGATCTTCAGCAAAGGAGGATGTATGTATACTGAGCACTAGCCCACATACTCCTATTCGGGCGAATTTATTTAACGCTAGTCTAAAGGTCTTCATTTATGAGGTGAATATATTACTTTTTAATATGCTGCCATCTCAGGATCAACTTCTCTAGCCCAAGCATCAATACCACCTTCAAGGTTTAGCGCGTGAATGTAACCTTTGCTAGTTAAGAAATTCACAACTTGAAGGCTGCGCATGCCATGGTGGCAATAGACGATAGTCGGTAGGTTGAATTCTAGTTTATGCAACGAGTTCGGAATTGTGTTCATTGGAATATGCAGGCATCCATCGATCTTGCAACGCGCTAACTCCCAATCCTCGCGCACATCAACAAGCGTAATCTCGGCATCCTTATCGTTAAGTAAATCTTTTAATTGCTTTGGTGTGATCGTATTCATAAGTTTTACAGTACAAATTTGTTGGTTTCAGTAGCGCCGATGAGGGGTGGTAGTACAGTTTCAAGTATCACTGTTTGCTGCCACTTGTTTTCAGCGAGTCTTGTGATTAGTCGTGCCTCCATCACGGGAGCTTCGCCGATGACGATAAATAACCGACCTCCGATTTCTAATTGCTCTTGGAAGATAGCTTCAAATTGTGGCAGAGAACCGGTGACGAGAATGACATCAAAGCGATTTTGAAATTTGCGGTTTTTTAGTGAGTCAGTCACTTTTAGATCAACGTTGTTGATGTTTAAAGCTTGGAGTTGATCTGAGGCTTGTTGTGAAAGGTCAGTATGAATTTCTTCACTGCTCACGCTTGTCGCTAATTGGGCGAGTAGGGCGGTGACATAGCCACTTCCAGTACCAATTTCTAGAACCCGTTCATGAGATTGGATTTTTAAAGCCTGCAGCATTCTCGCTTCAATGATGGGTTTCATCATGGCTTGAGCATGAGGCAAAGGGATATTCGTGTCAGAAAAAGCCAAGTGTTGATATTTTTCAGGAACAAATTTTTCGCGTGGGGTTTGTGAGATGAGATCTAAAATTGTTTGGTCAGATACATCCCAAGGACGGATTTGCTGTTCAATCATATTAAAACGAGCTTGCTCAATATCCATTGCTTTTCTTCCACTATTAATTGGTCATGCATGTTATTATAGCGTTACTAACTAACATGCAGCTAGGGGTGCTCGACAATAACGGGCTGAGACTCACCCTTTGTACCTGATCCGGTTAATTCTGGCGTAGGAAAGCTTCTCTAGCGGCATCAGATCTTCCTGAAATATTTTCTAAGCCAGAGGTGTCGAAATGAACGCAGTTCCCGAAAACCTAAGCCAAAGTGCGACCGTTGATGAAGCGGCCGTTCAACCCTTCCCGAGTTCAGAAAAGATCTATGTCGAAGGTAGCCGTTCTGACATCCAAGTGCCCATGCGTGAAATCACGCAAAGCGCTACCCGTCTTGAAAAAGGTGTCGAAGAAAATCCTAAAATCACCGTCTATGACACCTCAGGTCCTTATTCAGATCCAAACGTCGATATCGATATCCGTAAAGGTCTCGCACCACTGCGTGCTGAATGGATCAAAGAACGTAACGATACCGAACAATTAGAAAAGCTAACTTCACAATTTGGTCAAGTTCGTGCAGATGATAAAAGCCTAGAACACCTCCATTTCACGCGTACGCTGCAACCACAACGAGCGGTCGCGGGTGCGAATGTCACCCAAATGCACTACGCCCGAAAAGGAATTATCACGCCCGAGATGGAATACATCGCCATCCGTGAAAATATCCGTATCGACGAAATCAAAGAAGAATACCTGCTACGCCGACACAAAGGTGAAAGTTTCGGCGCTAACCTACCGGATTTAGTCACGCCAGAATTTGTCCGTGCTGAAGTGGCTAGCGGTCGTGCGATTATCCCTAACAACATCAATCACCCCGAAAGTGAACCGATGATTATCGGTCGTAACTTCTTGGTGAAAATAAACGCTAACATCGGTAACTCCGCCTTAGGCTCTTCGATAGAAGAAGAAGTCGAAAAAATGACTTGGGCCATTCGTTGGGGTGGCGACACCGTGATGGACTTATCCACCGGTAAAAACATCCATGAAACAAGAGAGTGGATAATCCGCAACTCACCCGTACCTATTGGTACCGTACCGATTTATCAAGCCTTAGAAAAAGTCGATGGTAAGGCCGAGTTACTCACTTGGCAAATGTACCGTGACACGCTTATTGAACAAGCCGAGCAAGGCGTGGATTACTTCACGATTCATGCCGGAGTCCGTTTAGCTTATATCCCTATGACAGCAAACCGAGTGACGGGGATTGTCTCTCGTGGTGGTTCTATTCTCGCCAAATGGTGTTTAGCGCATCATGAAGAAAATTTCCTCTATACCCATTTTGAAGAGATTTGCGAGATTATGAAAACCTATGACGTCGCCTTCTCTTTAGGAGATGGTTTACGTCCGGGTTCGATTGCTGATGCCAATGATGAAGCCCAGTATTCAGAGCTTGAGACCTTGGGAGAGCTGACGAAGATTGCTTGGGAGCATGATGTGCAGGTGATGATTGAAGGACCGGGGCATGTACCGTTACAAGGCATTAAAGAGAACATGACGAAAGAGCTAGCAGATTGTCATGAAGCACCGTTTTATACCTTAGGGCCACTGACGACGGATATCGCTCCAGGTTATGACCACATTACGTCGGCGATTGGTGCGGCGAATATTGGTTGGTATGGAACGGCGATGTTGTGTTATGTGACGCCGAAAGAGCATTTAGGCTTGCCGGATAAAGATGATGTGAAGGAAGGCATTATTACTTACAAATTAGCAGCACATGCGGCTGACTTGGGTAAGGGTCATCCTACCGCACAGGTACGTGATAATGCGTTATCCAAAGCACGGTTTGAGTTTCGTTGGGAAGACCAGTTTAACTTGAGTCTTGATCCGGATAGGGCGATGGAGTTCCATGACCAGACTTTACCGAAGGAAGGCCATAAGTCGGCGCATTTTTGTTCCATGTGTGGACCTCATTTTTGTTCGATGAAGATAAGCCAGGATGTTCGGGATTATGCCGAAGAGCAGAAGAAAGGCATGGATGAAATGTCGAAGGAATTTAAGGATAAGGGTAATGAGCTGTACTTGCCAGAATAACGATGACGACGAATAAAAGAAAGTTAATACCACTTAATATTTGTGTTTTGACGGCGAGTGATACTCGCACAGAAGCAGAAGATAAATCAGGAAAATTGCTCGTAACTCGGCTTGAGAAAGCTGGGCACAGTTGTCAGGATAAGATTATCGTCCCCGATGATGTTTATCAAATCCGTGCCGCTGTGGCTTGTTGGATTGCTGATCCAGAAGTTAATGTTGTGATCACAACGGGAGGTACGGGTGTGACTGGCAGAGATGGAACACCAGAAGCGATCAGTGTGCTCTTCGACAAGCAACTTGATGGTTTCGGAGAAATGTTTCGGAATATTTCTGTAGAAGATATCGGTACTTCTTCTTTACAGTCACGTGCGATGGCTGGTGTTGCGAATGGTACTTATATTTTTGTGTTACCAGGATCTTCAAATGCTTGTGCTACTGCTTGGGATAAGATCATAAAAGAACAGATTGATTATCGAACTCGACCATGTAATTTAGCTGAGTTAATTCCACGACTAAAGGAAGCATAGTTTAAACTATACAATCTCAGTTGGTTGAGTTTATCAATCAGCTGAGGTTCTTAGTTTTTTTCTAATAGTTCAAAATACACAAGAATCGTTCTTTGAAATAGATTGTTGTTATCATCACTAACCATAAAGTATTTCTTTCCTTTATGACGTGACAATCCCTCAAAATTATCTATATTCCAACCCTTGCTTGATTCAAAAAGAGCCACTATTTCAGTGGGTAGAACCTTATTATTTTGATCAGATTTATTGAGTTTTATTTTGCGAATAATTGATTGGATAGGCGCTAAAATATTTGAGTAACGTCGCTCTAAAATTAAGACGGATCCATCTTCGGTGATTTCTAGGTCCGTTATTGAGCTATGTTTTTCATGTTGAGGTTTGAATTGCCATGACTGACCTTTTAAATCATGAATCGAGCGCAAATTTTTCTGAGCTTTTTTTAGCGGCATTTGTGGTGCGGTGAGATAACCTAATTGTGGGTGAATGACAAAGGATTCCAGTGCGGCATTTTTGTAGTTATAGTCATTAATTTTATTCAGTGCTTTAGGAAGTTTATACTTCTCAAGAAATTTACCTGTTGTACTGTACCGGTAGATTCTTGGCTTTAGTTCAAAGGAAACGATTAATTCAGAATCACCTTTAATACCATTGTTGCCATTGATAATATCTAAGCCTTCTGAGTCTGGTTTGGAGACTTTTTTACCTTCTTCATTGACCAGGTAATATGCATCTAGTAACTCAATATTTTTTAAAATATTTTTTACGAAAATCGGTCGTAAATGTACTAGATAGCCTTTATCAGATACTGCATAGAGAATTTGATCGTCTTCATCCCAAGCCAATCCTGATAACTCGTGTGCGGCCATACCCTTGATCGGAAGCCCTGATAGATCTAACGTGCCTAAAAGACGAATACCCATAAATTCGTCACCCGTTTGATACTGGCGTGACATTTCCATGTGTCTGCCGATCGTCGCTGAATGAGAGCTTACAGAAACAATCATTACCAAAAATATAGTCAGTAGTTTCATGAATAAACCTCAGACAGTGCATCTTTGATTACCTGAGACGTTGTATTTGGTTTATGTGCATTTTCGCTGATATGACGACGCCATTTTTTTGCTCCGACTTGACCTTGAAATAAACCGAGGATATGACGAGACATGTGCTTTAAGTGCACACCTTTATCAATTTGTTTATCAAGGTAGCCGATGAACTCTTCAATGACTTCGATCCTGCTGGGACTGGCTTGATGATTGTAAAAAAGTTGATCAATATCGGCAAGAATAAAAGGGTTGTGATATGCCTCACGGCCGATCATCACGCCATCAATGTGTGCTAGATGTGTATTGATATCGTGCTTACTTTTAATGCCACCGTTGATCATGATTTCTAACTCAGGAAAATCTTTTTTAATCTGATAAACAACATCATACTGTAAGGGTGGAACCTCTCTATTTTCTTTTGGACTGAGTCCATTTAGCCAAGCTTTTCTAGCATGTAAAATAAAGGTTTCACAACCTGCTTTCTGCACGGTTTTTATGAAGTCAGAAAGCTCTTCATATGAGTCACGATCATCGATTCCTAGTCTTGTTTTTACAGTGACGGGCAGCGATGTTTTTTGCTTCATACTAGCGACACACTCTGCGACTAGATCGGGCTCGGCCATTAAACAAGCACCGAAGCTGCCCGATTGCACTCGAGCACTTGGACAACCAACATTCAAATTAATTTCATCATAACCGTAAGTTGTGACAATTTCTGCGCAAGTTCCTAAGTCTTTCGGATCACTACCACCGAGTTGGATGGCGATAGGATGTTCTTCTTCGTTATAGGTTAAGAACCGATCGCGATCACCATGAATGATCGCACCTGAAGTAATCATTTCTGTGTAGAGCAATGAGTGCTTTGTTATCAGCCGAATGAAGTACCGAAAATGACGATCTGACCAATCCATCATTGGGGCAATGGAAATAAAGTTTTTCATAAATAATGTTGGTTTATTAATGTGGCTGTAAATGATGTTCTAAGATAAAACCCTCTGGGTAATGATCTAACGACCTCGCCATTTTTGCCGATAGTTTCTGAGAGGGCATGACTATTTGCGCCCTTAGGTCTTATCTGAATTACTTCACCTAAATGTGCCGTGATTTGCTCTAGTTCTCCTTGACCTATTAGCTCCATAAATTCTTCCCAATCAGTCTTTAACATAGCTTCCTCAGAAGGTGATGGAGACCAAAGTAGGGGAGCGCCTATTTTTCGATTTTCTAATGTTATGTTTTCATCAAACTCAATAGGTATCCATAGCACTCTGTTGAGTTTTTCTTTTACCAATGAGTTTTCCCAGAGCATGCCTGTTGTGTTGATAATAGGGACAGTACAAACATGAGTGGTTTCTTTCGGCTGACGGTTCTTTCTTATGGGGATCGTTTTAAGTTCGACGCCGATCAATTGAAAGTCTGGTTCAGGTTTTGAGCTGGCCGTTGCACCTAAGGCTTTTTCTAAAGTTTCACCGATCCAACCCTTATTTCGCAATAGGTTTTGAGGCGTAGGAAGCTCCAGTTGGCTAGCGAGTTCTCCTAAACTTAAGCCTGCGATATTCCATGCTCTTACGAGAAGTTCTTCTTCAGTTTTGGGTGGCGTTATTTTTTTCATTATTCGTTGAATCTTGTTCATTTTGGGTATTTAAGGCTGATAAAATGGTTGTTTCTAAACACTCAAACTTGATAGGTTCTGATATCGGATTATTTTCTAAATCAGAAATGTAAAAATAATCTTCGACTCTTTCTCCAAACGTAGCGACTTTTGCATTGTGAAGTCTGACACCACAGAAGGCCATTGCTATACCGATAACGGCTAATAAGCCGGGTTGATCGTTAGTCATAACCTCAAGTATTGTTCGGTTGTTTGTATGATCTTCACTAAAACTAACTTGAGCGGGTAGGTTGAAGCTGCGCATTTGGCGTGGTTGCATTCGGTTGATCTGATTCAAGATTGGCTGTGGAGCAGATAAATATTGTTTTAAAGATTGAACGATATGTTCAGCACGCTCACTGTCTGTGATCGGTTCATTTGTGTTTGCATCAAGGACTATGTAAGTATCAAGATTATAGCCATTTTGAGTGGTGAAAACACGTGCATCGACAATGGTTAATCCCATCTGATCCATAGAGTAGGCCATGGCAGCAAACAGGCTATCTTTATCTAAACAGTAAATAAAAATCTCTGTACCACCACTTCGAGTATGTTGGCGGATTTTGATAAGGGGGAGATCATCCTCGGTACTTTCGATGATCGACTCTGTTACCCAGGCTATCTCGTCTGTTGAGTGTCTGAGGAAGTAGTCATCGGTAAGGTTTTTCCAGATGTCATATAGTTTAATAATTTTGACTTTATCAGCTGCAATAGCAATTAAAACTTGCGCTTTTACTTGTGCTACACGCTCTTCTTTTTGTAAGGGGTTTTCGACACCACGGCGGATTGCACTGAGTGTTTTTCTATAGAGATCTTTTATTAATGAATCTTTCCAGCTATTCCAAAGGTCAGGATTTGTTCCACGTATATCTGCCACGGTTAATAGGTATAAATAATCCAAGTGTATTTTGTCGCCAATTAATTGAGCAAACTGATTGATCACATCTGGATCTGATAAGTCTTTCTTCTGTGATGTTGACGACATTTGTAGGTGATTTTTGACTAACCAAGCAACTAAGCTGGTATCAAATTGACCGAGGCCGTGATGACTGCAAAATTCAGTTGCGTCCTTTACACCTAGTTCTGCATGATTGCCACCGCGGCCCTTTGCAATGTCATGAAACAAGCCGGCTAAATAGAGTAGTTCTGGTTTAGAGATTTTACTGTAAATCTGAGCACACAAGGGTAGTTGCTCGATTATTTCAGGTTGAGCATAGCGACGTATGTTTCTGACAACACGGAGTGTATGTTCGTCCACTGTGTATACATGAAAAAGATCAAATTGCATTTGTCCTGAAATCGCTTCGAATGCCGGAATGTAGGCACCTAAAACGCCGTAGCGTTGCATGCGTTGTAGCTCATGACCTAAGCGAAGAGGTTGTCGAATGATCTCCATGAAAAGGTTACGCATACGAATATCTTGTCTAAACTTTTCGTCAATTAAGTAGAGATTGTCACGTATCGCGCGAATGGTTCTCGATCTAACACCTCTTATTTCAGGATCCTGTTGAATGATTAAAAATATCTCTAATAGTGCATAAGGGCTTTGTTCAAAAATTTCAGGATGAATAACTTTTATGCATTTATTGCGGATTTCAAAGTGGTCATTAATAGGCGTTATTGCAGACGTTTCAGGATCCTCAAGTAGGGCTTCTTCAAAGAAGCCAAGTAACATTTCATTAAGTAGATTTAATTGAGAAATTGTTCGATAAAACAACTTCATAAAACCTTCTACGGCTAGCTGGTTCTTTTCATCTTTAAATCCAAACTCAGTCGCAACATCTTTTTGATACTCGAAAAGGAGCCTATCTTCCCGCCGGCCGGCGAGAAGGTGGAGAATATATCGAACTCTCCACAGGAAGTTTTGTCCATCATTGAGAGTTTTAAATTCTTCTTCGGTCAAGAAATTATGTAGAACTAGCTCATGAAATCGATCTGCGCCGAAGTAGCGTTTAACGACCCAGCCGATCATCTGGATGTCACGAAGACCGCCAAGCCCTTCTTTGATGTTCGGCTCTAAATTGTAAGCGGTATCACTAAATTTCTGATGGCGAGATATTTGTTCTTGATATTTAGCTTGGAAAAAATCATGATTGGACCAAATTTGTTCTGGCCCTGTAGAATCTTTCATATCACAGAAAATATCTGAACTTCCTGTGAGTAAACGTGCTTCCATTAGATTGGTTGCTACAGTGATGTCTTTTTCACCTTCAATAGCGCACTCTGCGAGCGTGCGGACACTGAGACCGACTTCTAAGCCAATATCCCAAAGAAAGGTGACAAAGCATGATAACTTTTCATTGATGGCATCATCCGCTTCATCTTTGATGATGATCGCTAAATCGATATCTGAACCAGGATGCAGCTCTCCGCGTCCATACCCACCCACAGCGACCAAGCTCAGATTATCTTGTTCCATCTGATGATGTTTCCAAGCAATGATGAGTAGTTGATCGACTAACTCTGCTCGTTGATAAACGAGCTCTGTAACATGAATGCCATCTCTGAAGCGCGACTCGATAAGTTCGCGACCTTGATCTAGAGATTCTTTAAAAATGGAGATTGGGTTTGTCGTGTTTTGCAGAGCCTCTAAAAAATTTTCTGCATCAAACAGGGCTATATCAAAGCTAACGGGACTAACGTTCAAAATGATTCATCTGATCTTTGAGTCAATACATCACGACCTGTTTCAGTAACGAGAATAGTGTGCTCCCATTGCGCGGACATCTTTCGATCTTTGGTCACCACGGTCCAACCATCGGGCAAAGTTGATACATGGCGTTTACCAAGGTTAACCATAGGCTCGATTGTGAATGTCATACCTGCTTCAAGGACAAGGCCTGTACCCGCTTGTCCATAATGAAGTACTTGTGGCTCCTCATGGAATACACGTCCGATGCCATGACCACAATATTCTCGAACAATGGAACCGCGATTTTTTTCGGCATGAGTCTGGATGGCATGACCAATATCACCAAGAGTAGCGCCAGGTTTAACAAGATCAATGCCTATGAACAGACATTCACGGCTGAGCTCACAAATGCGTTTACGAGCTTGAATAGGCTTGCCGACATGAAACATTTTGCTGGTGTCGCCATGATATTCGTCTTTGATTACGGTGATGTCGACATTGACGATATCACCATCTTTTAGTTTTCGGTCATTAGGAATACCATGACAGACAACATGATTTACCGAGGTACAGATCGATTTCGGAAAGCCTTTATAATTGAGTGGTGCTGGAATAGATTTCTGTTCGTTGACCATATAGTCATGACAGATCTGATCGATTTCGTTAGTCGTTACACCAGCTTTGATGTAAGGCTCGATCATTTCTAATACGTCAGCGGCCAATTTACCTGCCACACGCATTTTTTCGATCTCTTCAGAAGTTTTTAGGGTTATAGACACGATTTCACTGTTTTTGATTGTTGTTAGAAGTTGTGTATGTTATAAATGCTCGGCTTGATTAGCAACTAATCTTTTAGTTAGTTGTTGGTGGAGTAACTTAAACTTTATTAATACGAGCATATACCAAACTGAACGCTGGGGTGCCCACTAGATGGGTCGGCGACAGGGTGTATGTGAAGTCTAACCCTGACAGGAGAAATCTAATGGCAGAAGTAAGCATGCGCCAAATGCTAGAAGCAGGCGTACATTTCGGGCATCAAACTCGATATTGGCATCCAAAAATGGCACCTTATATCTTCGGTGCTCGCAACAAAATTCATATTATTAACTTGGAAGAAACACTTCCACTTTTCAATGACGCACTTAACTTTATCGGTAAAGTCGCTTCTAAAAAAGGCAGCGTTCTTTTCGTAGGAACGAAACGGTCAGCTCAAGATGCAGTTAAAGAGGAAGCTATCCGTTGTGGCATGCCTTATGTCAACCGTCGCTGGTTGGGTGGAATGTTGACTAATTACAAAACAGTTAAACAGTCTATCAACCGTCTGAAAGCGCTTGAAGAGATGCAAGAAAACGGAACGTTGGATCGTCGCTCGAAGAAAGAAAAACTTATGTTAACTCGTGAGATGTTGAAGCTAGAAAACAACATTGGCGGAATCAAAAACATGAAGGGCATCCCTGATGTTATGTTTGTTGTTGACGTAGGCCACGAAAAAATAGCCATAGCTGAAGCAAACAAGCTGGGCATTCCTGTTGTTGCTATTGTCGACACAAACTGCGCTCCTAAGGGCGTTGACTATGTGATTCCGGGTAACGATGATGCGATCAGTGCGATCAAACTTTACATGCAAGCTGCTGCTGATTCAGTACTTGATGCTCGACAAGTGATACCAACTGCGGTTGCAGAAACTAAAGGTGAGTATGTGGAAGTGGCTGAGACTGAACCTGAACCTGAACCTGAGGTTAGTAAACCAGTATCAACTGATGAAGCAGGTAAAACTGAATAAATCATCAATCGAATTGGTTTTTATAGAACGAATATTAGATTTAGAAAGAGGTAATCAATATGCAGATCACTGCTGCTATGGTTAAAGTACTACGCGAGCGCACTGGCGCTGGCATGATGGAATGTAAGAAAGCACTATCTGAATGCGATGGTAATCTTGAGAATGCTATCGAGATGATGCGTAAAGCAGGTACTGCCAAGGCGGCTAAAAAGGCGGGTAATGTTGCTGCCGAAGGTAAAGTTCAGATCATAGTCTCTGCTTGTGGTAAAAAAGCCGTTATTGTTGAAGTTAATTCACAAACGGATTTTGCTGTTAAATCAGAAGATTTTACGGGTTTTGCTGAAAAAGTTGCGAAATGTGCACTGACTAATAATCCAACTGATGTTGATGCACTGAATGCGTTACCTATTGAAGAAGGTGCAGATACTGTCTCCATTACTCGTGACAATCTAGTTGCGAAAATTGGTGAAAACATCAATGTAAGACGTTTTGATGTGCTGTCTGCGACAGGTATTTTGGGCGCCTATTCACATGGAGCACGTATTGGTGCAGTTGTTGAACTTGATGGCGGCGACGAAACGTTAGCGAAAGATATTGCTATGCATATCGCTGCTGCTCGACCAGCCTGTATTAATGAAGATCAAGTGTCACCAGAGTTGTTGGAAAAGGAGAAGGATATCTTCATGGCACAAGCTGCTGAAAGTGGCAAGCCACCGGAAATCATTGAAAAAATGATCTCAGGTCGAATGAAGAAGTTTGTTGGTGAGATTACGCTAACAGGCCAACCTTTCGTTAAAGATCCTGATCAAACAGTTGGTAAGCTTTTATCTGCGGCAAATGCTTCTGTTAAATCTTTCACTTGTTATGAAGTTGGTGAAGGTATTGAAAAAGTTGAAGAAAATTTTGCTGCAGAAGTTGAAGCGCAAGCAAAAGCCGCACAAAAATCTTAAATTAGTAAAGTAAGATATTTAATCAGAGAGGATATAGCATTTGAGTAGTTCTTCAGAAAATAACAGTCGTCGAGTTTTAATTAAATTAAGTGGCGAAGCCCTAATGGGCGAAGATGATTTCGGGATTAATCCTGAGGTTATGCAAAATGTTGCTGAAGAAATCAAATCTTTGATTGATGCGGATGTTCAAGTCGCCATCGTTATCGGTGGCGGCAATATTTTTCGTGGCGCTGGGCTGGCCGCGAGCGGTATGAATCGCGTTAGTGGTGATCAAATGGGTATGTTGGCAACAGTCATCAATGCTTTAGCCATCCAAGACAAGCTTGAGCAACACGGAATGTTTGCGAGAGTGATGTCGGCAGTAAAAATATATGAAATCTGTGAAGACTATATCTGCCGTCGGGCTATTCGCCATCTTGAAAAAGGTCGGGTGGTTATTTTTGCAGCAGGTACCGGAAACCCCTTTTTTACGACAGACTCTGCAGCGAGTCTTAGAGCGATCGAAATAAAAGCGGACTTGATGATCAAGGCAACTAAAGTTGACGGTGTTTACACATCTGATCCTGCAAAAAATGCTGATGCTGTTCGTTATGATCAATTAAAATACGACGAAGTCTTAGAGAAAAAGCTAGCTGTTATGGATGCGACGGCAGTTGTACTTTGTCGTGATAATAATATGCCATTACGTGTATTGGATATGACCGAAAGAGGCTCAATATTACGTGCGGCATTAGGTGGCAATGAAGGTACACTTGTCTCTTAAGGAATAGCTGAACAACAAATATAAGAGATATTAGTTCGTACGAGGGGAACACAATGATTGAAGAAATTATAAAAGATGCGGACTCCCGCATGAACAAAAGTATCGAATCACTAAGGTTAGATCTTGCAAAGATAAGAACGGGCAGGGCACATCCTTCACTACTTGATCATGTTACGGTTGACTATTACGGCTCTCAGGTTCCCTTGAGTCAAGTTGCCAACATTAATATACAAGATTCTCGAACGCTAAGTTTGACGCCTTGGGAAAAGCCAATGGTTTCAGAAATCGAAAAAGCGATTATGAACTCCGATCTCGGCTTAAACCCAAATACAGCTGGTGAGGTGATCAGAATTCCGTTACCCCCATTGACTGAAGAGCGCCGTAAAGATCTGATCAAGGTAGTTCGCGCTGAAGGTGAACAATGTAAGGTTGCACTAAGAAATATTCGTCGTGATGGGAATAGCTCGTTCAAAGATTTATTAAAAGAAAAAGAAATATCCGAAGACGATGAACGTAAAGGCCAAGATCGTGTTCAGAAAGTTACCGATGCGCATGTCAAAGCCATAGATGAACTGCTTGTTGAGAAAGAAAAAGAGTTAATGGAAATATAGTCTGAAGCTTAACTAATTTAACTTATTAAGAAGACTACTATGACAGATTCTACACCACGACACATCGCCATCATCATGGATGGTAATGGTCGTTGGGCAAAAGGCCGAAAACTACCACGTATTGCAGGACATCGAATGGGGGTCGACTCTGTAAGGAAAATAGTTCGCGCCTGTGGTAAAAACAAGGTCGAAGTACTCACCTTGTTTGCTTTTAGCAGTGAAAATTGGCGTCGTCCTAAACGTGAAGTTACTCTCTTGATGGAGCTTTTTATTCGGGCATTGCAGCAAGAAGTAAAGAGTCTTAACAAGAATAATGTGCGATTGCGGGTTATTGGTGATCTGGCTGCACTACCACCTAAGCTACAGGAACTGATCGCCTCTTCAGAAGAAGCTACTAAAGATAACACTGGCCTAACACTTGTCATAGCTTCCAATTATGGAGGCCGTTGGGATATAACACAGGCTACTAAACAGGTGGCCCAGAAGGTTTTAAATGGTGAGTTCCAACCGGAAGACATTACGGAAGAAATTATTCAGCAACATACTTGTATATCGGATCTTCCCGAGCCCGACCTCTTTATCCGTACTGGAGGCGAAAAACGTATTAGTAATTATCTGTTATGGCAACTTGCTTATACGGAACTGTTTTTTACCGAAAAACTTTGGCCAGATTTTGATGAAGCTGATTTTTCTGAGGCTTTGGGATCTTTTGCTGGACGACAGCGACGCTTTGGTAAAACAGGTGAGCAGGTAGAAAATGCTTAAACAAAGAGTTCTTACTGCTCTTATTCTTGCTCCATTAGTTTTGGCAGCTATCTATTTTTTACCTTCACCAATCGTTGCGATAATTCTAGGTTTGATCATTCTGATAGGTGCTTGGGAGTGGGCTGGCCTGTCGGGTTTTGAAGCTGCTCGCAGTAAGGCCATGTATGTTGGCATCACAGGAATACTTATCGTTGCGAGTTATCCGCTAATATTGAAAGCAACAATGGGACATGTTCTTATTGTGGCTTGTCTATGGTGGTTGCTTGCTTTGATTGTCATCATCTCAGCACAAGTTAAAGGGACTTTGCCACGACAAAACCGATGGCTGTTTTTAAATTTAGGCTATTTGATCTTAATACCTGCATGGATGGCTATTGTCTTTCTTCATTCACATACAAAGCTAGGCCCAACATGGGTCTTGTTTCTCTTTGCTTTGATTTGGACGGCTGATATTGGCGCATACTTTGCCGGTCGTGCCATAGGTAAACATAAACTAGCCGATAAAATTAGCCCGGGGAAAAGTTGGGAAGGTGTATTTGGTGGACTAATTGCAGTCTTAGTTCTAGCGATGCTGTTATTACCAGTATTAACAGGTAAAGAAGAAGTTTCCACGAGTATGATCTTACTTTGCCTAGGCACCGTTTTAATGTCTGTTTTAGGTGACTTGACGGAAAGCGTTGTTAAACGTATATCAGGTAAGAAAGATAGCGGGACTATTCTACCTGGCCATGGCGGTGTCATGGATCGTATTGATAGCCTTACTGCTGCTGCACCTGTGTTTGTTGCTGGCCTGACTCTGCTGGGTTATGTTTCTTTATGATCGGGGTTACGATACTAGGCTCGACGGGTACGATAGGTGTTAATACACTTGATGTTATTGCCAAGCATAAACAGGCGTTTTATGTTACGGCTCTCACGGCTAATCGTAATGTTGAAGGTTTGTTTGATCAGTGTTTACAATGGAAACCTACTTTTGCCGTTATGGCAGATGAAGATGCTGCGACGCGATTAGCTGAAAAAATCAAGCGTGCGGGAATAGAAACAGAAGTGCTAGCGGGTATTTCAGGCCTAGAGCATGTTTCAGAAATGCCCAGTGTTGATTATGTTATGGCAGCAATTGTTGGTGCAGCAGGTTTGCTTCCAACCTTGGCAGCGGCAAAAGCCGGAAAACGGGTAATGCTTGCAAATAAAGAGGCTCTGGTTATGTCTGGCCAGCTTTTTATGGATGCCGTAAAAAATAACAATGCTGAACTCTTACCGATTGATAGTGAGCATAATGCTATTTTCCAAAGTATGCCTGAATGTTATTTAGGACAAGGGCTACCTGGTTTATCATCAGCTGGTATCAATAAAATTTTACTTACCGCTTCCGGCGGTCCCTTTCGTGGAATGCCTGTGGCTGATCTAGAACATGTGACACCTGAACAAGCTGTTGCTCATCCAAATTGGGTGATGGGGCGTAAAATCTCTGTAGATTCGGCAACGATGATGAATAAGGGCCTTGAAGTCATTGAAGCCTGCTGGTTATTTAACACAAAGCCTAATCAAATTGATGTCGTCATTCATCCTGAAAGTGTTATTCATTCTATGGTTCAGTACAATGACGGTTCTGTGCTCGCGCAACTAGGTAACCCCGATATGCGTACACCGATTGCATATGCTCTTGGCTGGCCAGAAAGGATTAACTCTGGTGTTGCTGATCTCGATTTGTTTGATATTGCACAGCTTAACTTTGAACGTCCCGACCTAACTAGGTACCCATGTTTACGTTTAGCGAATGAAGTGATGGAAGCTGGTGGAACTAAAACAACGATTTTGAATGCGGCAAATGAAGTCGCTGTTGAATCATTTTTATCCGGGGATTTGAAATTTTCTGATATTCCTGTTGTCATAGATCAAACACTAACAGGTATCATAGGGAAACCTGCAGACTCAATTAGCACAATACTTGAAGCGGACTTTGAATCTCGCGAGTTTGCAATGACATCTATAAACAAATTGAACTGATATGGACATATTGCAAAACATCTTATTTTTTATTGTAGCTATCGCTATATTGGTTACTATTCATGAATTTGGTCACTACTGGGTCGCAAAACAGTTAGGGATTAAGATTCTAAAGTTTTCAGTTGGTTTTGGTAAGCCTCTCTGGTCGACACGTTTAGGCTCAGACGATACTGAATTTGCTATTGGTGCGATTCCTCTCGGCGGCTATGTAAAAATGCTTGATGAACGAGAAGGACCCGTTCCTATGGATCTTCGTGATAGAGCCTTTAATAATAAACCTGTTTTACATCGTATTGCCGTCGTTGCGGCGGGGCCTATTTTTAACTTTCTATTTGCTATCGTTGCTTACTGGCTTATGTTCGTTCTTGGTGTGACTGGAGTGAAGCCTCTGATAGGTGAAGTTAAACAAGACACTCCGGCTTATACTGCTGGCATTGAGCAGGGACATGAAATCTTAGCTGTTGATGGCGAACGGACTCCGACATGGTCTGCCTTCGTGCAAAAATGCATCAATAAAATTGTTGATGAAGAACCTTTGACTGTTTTAGTGAAAGATTCTGTTGGTGCAGAACAGACATTAAAAATGGACTTATCTTCTATTCAGGTAGATGACTTGTCTAAAGGTAACCTTCTAGAACAACTTGGTTTTAGTCCTAAACGATTTCCGTTACCAGCGGTTATTGAAAAGGTTTTGCCCGATAGCCCCGCTGAAAAAGCAGGTCTTATGCCAAAAGATAAAATCTTATCAGCTGATGGTCAGTTAATAGTGAATTGGACGGAGTGGGTCTCCTATGTTCAAAAGCGTCCGAATCAAACGATTGAAACAGAAGTATTTCGAGATGAAAACAAGATCACATTACAATTAGTTCCTGCACCAACAAAGCAAGGGGAAAAAACAATCGGCAGAATAGGTGCTATTGCTAAAGCTAAGCCATTAGATAAGAGTTATCTCGGAAAAGAACAATTTAGCCCTATAAATGCACTCCAACAAGGTGTTAAAAAGACATGGGAGATGTCTACACTTACTCTGAAGCTAATGGGTAAAATGATCATGGGTGAAGCTTCTGTTAAAAACTTAAGTGGTCCAATCAGTATTGCCCAATATGCAGGACAGTCGGCCAATATGGGCTTAACGGCATTTTTGTCATTTTTAGCCATTGTTAGTGTCAGTTTAGGAGTCTTGAATTTATTACCCATACCTATTCTTGATGGCGGACATTTACTGTATTACCTTGTTGAGTTGATCATCGGTAAACCTGTCTCTGAGTCAGTACAATTAGTGGGACAAAATATTGGTGTTCTTTTACTAGTCGCAATGATGAGCATAGCCTTTTATAATGACATCATGCGACTCTTCTCTTGAACATTGTCAAAGCAGAGCTCTTTCATTTAAATAGCCTATAAAATAATGCAGAAAATAATAACAAAACATTTTAACATCCTGTTAATTTTGACTTTATTCTCAACCAGTAGTTGGGCTGTGGATGAATTTGTAATTCAAGATATTCGTTTAGAGGGTTTAAACAGAATTTCTGCGGGTAATGTCTTTAATCATTTACCTGTAAAAGTGGGTGATAAATTCAATGACAGAATATCTAGCCGTGCCGTAAAAGCTTTATTTAAAAGTGGCTTTTTTAAAGATGTTGCTCTCGAACGTAGAGGAAATGTCTTGGTTATTGCTCTCGAAGAGAGAGCCGCCATTTCCAAGATCATCATGGTAGGGAATGACGACATCAAAAAAGATGACCTTTTACAAGGTTTGAGTAGTGTAGGTTTTTCCGAAGGTGAAGTTTTTAATCGCTCTTTGCTAGATAAGGTTGAGCAAGAGCTGCATCGCCAATATTTTGCATTAGGTAAATACGGCGCGAAAATCACAACAGACGTAACAGAGCAAGAAGATAATCGTGTACAGGTTGCTATCAATATTACAGAAGGCGAAGCGGCACGAATCAAAGAGATTAATATCGTCGGAAATACGCAATATACGGATAAACAAATCTTGAAAAAGTTTGAATTATCGACACCAAAATGGTTCTCGTTTTTTTCAAAGAAAGATCAATATTCAAAACAAAAACTCGGTGCAGATTTAGAAACCATTAAATCACTTTATCTTGATCATGGCTTTATCAATTTCAATATTGACTCAACCCAAGTTTCAATTACACCTGACAAAAGTGATGTTTATATTACGATTAATATCAATGAAGGCGATCAGTTTACGGTTTCTGATGTGAAAATTTCTGGTGATTTGATCGTACCTACTGAAGATCTATTTGAAAATGTTTTGACCCACAAAGGTGAAATATTTTCACGTAAAGAGATCACTAAAACCAGCGCCAACTTAACCGAACGACTAGGTGATGAAGGTTACGCCTTTGCAAATGTAAATGCGGTCCCAGATATCAATGAAGAGACTGATGAAGTATCGGTTACTTACTTTATCGATCCCGGTAAACGTGTATATGTTCGCCGAATTAATTTTACTGGGAACACTAAAACGCGTGATGAAGTGCTGCGAAGAGAAATGCGCCAAGCTGAAGGAGGTTGGGTTTCCACTAAAAAAGTTGAACGTTCAAAAGTGCGATTACAACGGCTTGGTTATTTCGAAGATGTAAATGTCGAAACGCCCGCAGTACCTGGAACGACAGATCAAGTTGATGTTAATTATTCTGTTGTAGAAAGAGCCTCGGGTAACTTACTCTTTGGGCTTGGTTTTTCACAGTCACAAGGTTTAATTCTCAGTAGCAGTGTGTCACAGAATAACTTCCTAGGCAGTGGTAAAGCTGTTTCATTTGACTTTAATAACAGTTCTGTAAATCGTCGGTTTGGTCTTGGTTACACAAACCCGTATTGGACTATCGATGGGGTCAGCCGCGGTTTCGATGCTTTCTACCGTGAAACTGATTCAGATGATGCGAACATAACTAGTTTCGACTCAACGGTATTTGGTGGCGGAGTAAACTTTGGAATACCTATCACAGAGTTCCAGCGGTTTAACTCTGGCTTGAGTTATGAAAGCACCAAAATTAGTACAAATAGCCTATCGTCAACAGAAGTGCTCGACTTTGTAAAGGAAGAAGGGAACAAGTTTGATGTATTGAGACTCACAAGCAGTTTAGCATACGACACGCGAAATAAGTCGCTCTTACCCGACAGAGGTATACTACATCGAGTCCGTGCGGATATGGCGATCCCCTTTGGAGATTTGCGTTATTATAAACTGACTTATGATGGACGCTGGTTTATACCACTGGCACAAGACTATACGTTGCTATTTAAAAGCTCTATTGGCTATGGCGATAGTTATGGGGCAACTAAAAAGCTACCATTCTTCGAGAATTTCTACGGTGGTGGGCCACGATCTATCCGTGGCTTTGAAGAAAATACACTGGGTCCAAAAGATTCAACCGGCGATGCTATAGGTGGTAATTTGAAGCTGGTTGGGAATATTGAGTTGATCATTCCTGTGCCTTTTATTACAGAATCAAAATCTTTTCGTTTGACGGGCTTTCTCGATGGCGGTAATGTTTACGACATTGATGATGATAATTTCGACATAGGTGATGTTCGGTATTCTGCGGGTATTTCTGGCATATGGGTTTCACCTTTTGGAGTTATTTCAGCAAGTTTGGCTAAACCATTAAACGATAAGCCGTCAGATGAGACGCAAACGTTCCAGTTTACATTTGGAACCGCTTTTTAATTTTTTTTAACTGAAGAACCAGGAGTCACATCTTGAAGATACAAACTTTATCAAAACTGCTTGTTGCTATTTCTATTGTTTTGCTGATGCCAGCAACGGCAATGGCAGAAAATTACAAAATTGGTGTTGTTAACGCGATCAAGGTACTTGAAGCGGCACCACAGGCTGAACAGGCAAAAAAACGACTAGAAAAAGAATTTTCTGGTCGTGATAAAAAACTTGTTGCGGCGCAGAAAGCTGTAAAACAGAAAGAAGATAAGCTCACGAAAGATGGCACGATCATGAGTGAAGCAGAACTTAAAAAGCTACAAAAGGATACACTGTCAGCAAGACGTGAACTGAAACGCGATCAAGATGAATTCCGTGATGACTTGAACTTCCGCAGGAATGAGGAGTTTGGAAAAATTCAACGTCAAATTGTCCAAGCTATCCAAAAAATAGCAAAGGATGAAAAGTTTGATTTGATCGTTGGCGAAGGTGTTATCTACGCAAGTTCTAAGGTTGATATTACTAAGAAAGTAATCGATCAACTCAAAAAAGGTAAATAATTAAATATATATTTGAATTTTTGTCGTGACTACACTTGGTCAACTTGCAGCGCATGTAGGTGCAGAACTAGATGCCATAAATGAGACTGACTCTGAGATAGAGATACAACAGGTCGCGACTCTGGATGACGCACAGGAAGGTGAGATTGCCTTCCTGTTCGACAAAAAGTATCGAAAGTTTTTACAAGTGACACATGCTTCTGCTGTCATACTTCAAGAACGATATCGGCATGATTGTCCTGTTCCTGCCATTATTACGAGTGATCCTTACTTAGCTTACGCACGGATCGCAACACTCCTCAATAAACCAATGCGAGCGAATGGCAAAGTTCATCCATCAGCAGTGATTGATCCACTAGCAAAGGTTGATTCATCCGCTGAGATTTCTGCAAACACAGTAATTGAAAAGGGTGTAATGATCGGTGCAAACACTCTTATTGGTCCGGGTTGCGTGGTTTCTGAAGGTGCTTACATTGGTGATTACTCACATCTAGTTGCTAATGTCACTATTTGTCATCATGTGTCTATCGGTAAGAGGGCGCTTATTCATCCTGGGGCCGTTATTGGTTCTGATGGTTTTGGCTTAGCAAGAGATAATGGTGCATGGGTTAAAATCCCACAAATTGGGAGCGTTCAGCTTGGAGATGATGTTGAGGTTGGTGCTAACACGACTATTGATCGTGGTGCATTAAAAGATACGATCATCGAAAATGGCGTTAAACTTGATAATCAAGTTCAGATTGCTCACAACGTACGTATTGGCGAAAACTCTGCAATTGCTGGTTGTACTGGGGTTGCTGGAAGTGCGACTATAGGTAAGCGCTGTATGTTAGGCGGTGGTATTGGTATAGCTGGGCATATTGAGATTGCTGATGATGTTACCATTACGGGTATGAGCGTGGTTACTAAATCTATAAGGGAAGAGGGTAGCTACTCGTCCGGTTGGCCTGTTCGTGAAACTAAGGCATGGCGTAAAACGGTGGCTAAAGTTCACCGGTTAGATAGTAAAAAATAATAAAGAACGAACAGTTGTGGTTATTTATGGTCATAGCAAATATGTTTCAAAAACATTGAGTGGGTTGTAGAGAGTATGGCAGTTGAAATGGATATAATGAAGATTCAGACTTTGCTTCCGCACAGGTATCCGATGTTGTTGATCGATAAAGTTTTGGATTGTGTGCCAGGAGAGTCACTAGTTGGTATAAAAAACGTCACTTATAACGAGCCTTTTTTCACTGGCCACTTCCCTAATAAACCTATCATGCCTGGGGTTTTAATTTTAGAAGCAATAGCACAAGCAACAGGTGTGTTGGCATTTTATTCTTTAAACAAAACACCCGATGTAAATACGCTTTATTATTTGGTCGGGATTGATAAGGCAAGGTTTAAGATACCGGTTGTGCCAGGTGACCAATTACAACTTGAAGTTAAGTTGACGCGTGAGATCAGAGGGATTTATCGCTTCGATGGTGTCGCAAAAGTTGATGGAAAGGTTGTGGCTTCAGCCGAAATTATGACTGCTAAACAGGAAATCGAGTCTTGATCGACCCTGATGCCAGAATTTCACAAGATGCGAAGATCGCAGATGGTGTAACTGTCGGTGCTGGAACCATAATTGGGCCCAACGTTGAAATAGAAGAAGGTACTTGGATCGGTCCTCATGTTGTTATCAATGGTCCAACAAAGATTGGTAAAGAAAACAAAATTTATCAGTTCTCATCCATAGGCGAAGATCCTCAAGATAAAAAATTTCATGGTGAAAGCGAATCACGCCTTGAAATCGGTGATAGAAATACCATCCGTGAATTTTGTACGCTTAACCGTGGGACTGAAGATGGTGGTGGTGTAACTCGCATAGGAAATGGGAATTGGATCATGGCTTATGTGCATATTGCTCATGACTGCTTTATCGGCAATGAGACTATATTTGCAAATAATTCGTCCTTGGCTGGTCATGTAGAAATAGGAGATTTTGCTATTCTTGGTGGATACACATTAATACATCAGTTCTGTCGTGTAGGAATGCATACCATTACTCGTTTTTCTACGGGAACATCTAAGGATATTCCTCCTTATATGATTGCTGCTTGGGATCCTGCGCAACCAAAAGGTTTGAATAAAGAGGGGCTGAAGCGTCGCGATTTTTCTAAAGAGACAATAGAAACCCTTCGTCAGGCTTATAAAACCATTTATAAAAAAAAGCTAACGGTAGTTGAGGCGTGTGCTCAACTAGAAGGTATGGCAGAGGAATGCCCAGAAGTTGGCCATATGCTTGATTTCATTAGATCGAGTGAAAGAGGTATTATCCGCTAGTGTCACTGTGTAGGTGATCTCAAAGTGAGAATAGGTATCGTAGCTGGCGAGATCTCAGGTGATAATCTTGGATCTGGCCTGATCAAGGCTATCAAAGCTAAACATCCTGAAGTCGAGTTTGTTGGTGTCGGCGGAGCTGGCATGATCGAGGCTGGTTGTATAAGTCTTTTTCCATTAGAAAAACTTTCTGTCATGGGACTAGTTGAAATACTGGTTCATTATCGTGAGCTTTACGGTATTCGTAAAGAACTTATCAACTATTACCAAGAAAACCCTATCGATATCTTTATTGGTATTGATTACCCGGGCTTCAATCTTGGTCTCGAGGCGATTCTCAAAAAATCGGGTATAAAGACTATCCATTATGTTTGTCCGCAGGTTTGGGCGTGGCGCGAAGGTCGTATACCTAAAATCCGTGCAGCGGTTGATCTGATTCTAGCTATCCTTCCTTTCGAAGAGAATTATTTAAAAAGGCATAACATTAATGCACGTTTTATCGGTCATACTATGGCTGATCAGATCCCTGAACATGTGGATCAGCAAGCAGTACGAAGACAACTTGGTTTATCGGCAGAGAAAACCACGATTGCTCTAATGCCCGGTAGTCGTTCAAAGGAATGGCAACATCATGCTGAAGAGTTTATTAAATCGGCTGTTTGGTGTGCTGAGAATAGAGCTGATCTGCATTTTATTGCAGTAATGGTTAATGAAAAGGCGGAATTGATCTTCAAACAACATCAGCATCAATTAGCACCTGATCTAGCTATTACCTATATTCGTGGTAACTCACTCGCTGCAATTGCAGCATCTGACGTAGTATTAAGCGTTTCAGGAACGGCGGCATTAGAAATTATGCTTTCGAAAAAGCCGATGGTGATAGCCTATAAGACTTCTTGGATGACTTATCAGCTTGCAAAGAGGCTGGTAAAACTACCTTACCTTTCTTTGCCGAATTTATTAGCCGAGCAAGCTTTGATTCCTGAATTTATTCAAGAACAAGCTACAGCTGAAAACCTTGGAAAGGCATTACTGGAGTGGTTAGATCAGCCAACAAAGCTACAGACTTATACTCAAATATCACAAAATATACACGATCAACTACGCTGCAATGCTAATGAACAAGCAGCCGAGGCCGTACTTAATCTATGCAAAAATTAATTGCGGGTGTCGATGAAGTTGGCCGTGGGCCTTTAGTTGGCGCTGTAGTCACCGCAGCGGTTATCTTGCCTGCAGAATATGATATTCCAGGCTTAAATGACTCGAAAAAACTAACAGAAAAAAAACGTGAATTACTTTATGATGTGATCCTCGAGCAGGCGCTTAGTTGGTCACTTGGACGGGCAGAAGTTGATGAAATTGATCAACTGAATATCTTGTATGCAACGATGTTGGCCATGCGACGCGCTGTTGAGGGCTTATCCGTTAAGCCTGATCACGCGCAGATTGATGGCAATCGTTGCCCTGATATTGAGCATATATGTAGTGTCGAAGCGATTATCAAAGGTGATGGGTTGATCCCAGCGATCAGTGCGGCCTCTATTATCGCTAAGGTGACTCGAGATAGGGAAATGCGAGCGTTGGATGCCCTATATCCCGAGTATGGATTTGCTCAACATAAGGGCTATCCTACAAAACAACATTTTACCGCCTTGGAAGAGCATGGTGTATTAGCAGAGCACAGAAAATCATTCGCGCCTGTAAAAAAATTATTATCTTAAACCTAAGATCGACTTTATATAAATGACCGGATTCGTTCATCTAAATCTGCATACAGAATATTCGGTAGTTGATGGTCTTAACCGTGTAAAGCCGTTAATCAACAAAGTTGCTGAGATGAATATGCCAGCTGTCGCAGTGACGGATAAAGGCAATCTTTATGCAACAGTTAAGCTCTATCGAGCAGCTCAATCAAAGGGTATTAAGCCTATTATTGGAGCCGATCTATTACTCGAAGGTTTCGATGGTAATGAAGAACCTTCGAGTTTTATAGTCTTATGTCAGGATATTGATGGCTATAAGAACCTTTCACATCTCATTAGTAAATCGTATACAGAAGGCCAAGAGTCAGGTGCTGCAGTTGTTAAGTGGCAGTGGTTATCCGAGTATTCAACAGGGTTGATTATTCTTTCAGGTGCCGCGCAAGGTGAAATTGGACAATTGATCGAAACCGGTAACCTTGAAGCAGCTGGAATTCGGTGTTTAGCATGGAAGCAGTTATTTTCTGATCGTTTCTACCTAGAAATACAGAGAGTTGGTAAGGTTGGTGAAGAAGATCTGATCGATGATACGGTTGATTTAGCGGCAAAATATGACATCCCCGTTGTTGCGACTAATGCTGCGCGCTTTTTAGAAACGGATGCTTTTGATTCACATGAAGCGCGAGTTTGTATCAATGAGGGGCGGACATTGGACGATCCTCGCCGGCCTAAAAATTACACGCCGCAACAATATGTTCGATCATCTGAAGAGATGTCTGAACTCTTTAAAGATCTTCCTCAGGCTATTGAAAACACATGGTTTATTGCACAACGATGCAATATAGAAATTAATTTTGATGATTATTTTCTACCGAACTTCCCTGTCCCAGAAGGGACGACAATTGATGAATGGTTTCGTCAAGTTAGTTGGGAAGGCTTGGAAAAAAGACTGCCTTTCTTACTCGATGTAAATGCCGATGATTTTTCTGAAAAGCGCAAGGTCTATGATGCGCGTCTGGAGCGTGAACTCGGTGTTATTATTGATATGGGGTTTCCGGGCTACTTTTTGATCGTTGCTGACTTTATTCAATGGGGCAAAGAAAATGCTATTCCTGTTGGCCCCGGTCGAGGTTCTGGTGCGGGTTCTCTGGTTGCGTATGCCTTGGAAATTACGGATCTAGATCCGCTTGAATATGATCTCTTATTCGAACGATTTTTAAATCCTGAACGTGTTTCGATGCCCGATTTTGATATCGATTTCTGCATGGATCGCCGTGATGAGGTTATTGATTATGTTGCACGAAAATATGGCCGTGATCATGTTTCGCAAATTATTACACACGGTACGATGGCCGCAAAAGCGGTGGTTCGTGATTGTGGCCGTGTGTTGGGTTTCCCCTATGGTTTTGTTGACCAAATTTCGAAGCTGATCCCTTTTGAAATTGGGATAACGCTCGAGCGCGCACTCAAGGAAGAAGAAACACTAGCCGAACGTTATGCAAACGAAGAGGAGGTTCAAACCCTACTTGATTTAGCCTTGAAGCTCGAAGGTACCGTTCGTAACGTCGGTAAGCATGCGGGTGGTGTTGTTATTGCACCGACACCGATGCCAGACTTTGTACCACTTTATTGTGAGCAGGGTGGAACCAGCGTTGTTTGTCAATTTGACATGATCGATGTTGAATCGATCGGGTTGGTTAAGTTCGATTTTCTTGGACTCAGGACGCTGACGATCATCGATTGGGCGGTACGTGATGCTAATATCCTACTCGATAAAAAGGGTGAAGAACCCATAAATATCAGTCAGATAGCTCTTGATGATACACCAACGTATGATTTAACAACGCGGGCTGAAACTACAGCAGTCTTCCAGCTAGAATCACGTGGAATGAAAGAGTTGATCAAACGCTTAAAGCCAGATGTATTTGAAGATCTGGTCGCATTGGTTGCCTTGTTTCGACCGGGACCGCTACAGTCAGGCATGGTTGATGACTTTGTTGAGCGTAAACATGGTCGTCAAAGAGTCGAGTACCCACATCCGGATCTAGAGCCGATTCTGCAACCTACTTATGGTGTCATACTCTATCAAGAACAGGTTATGCAGATTGCACAGGTGCTCGCTTTGTATAGTCTTGGTGCTGCTGACATGCTGCGTCGAGCGATGGGTAAAAAGAAGCCTGAAGAGATGGCTAAGCAGCGTGTTATTTTTAATGAAGGTGCGGCGAGAAATGGTATCGAAGAAAGTGTAGCGACCTACATCTTCGATTTGATGGAAAAGTTTGCCGGTTATGGTTTTAATAAATCACATTCAGCCGCATACGCCCTGGTTGCATACCAAACGGCTTGGTTAAAAACACATCATTCTGCAGCATTTATGGCGGCTGTTTTATCGTCAGATATGGATAACACCGATAAGGTTGTAGGCTTGATCGATGAATGTCGGCAGATGGAAATAGAAGTTATCTCTCCAGATGTTAATACTTGCCACTCTAAGTTCACTGTTCAGGATGAACAAACGATTTGCTATGGACTTGGAGCGGTTAAAGGAGTTGGTGAATCTGCTATAGATGAGCTTGCGAATGAACGAGACGAAAATGGCAAGTTTGTTGATTTGTTTGATCTGTGTAAACGCATGGATACTCGTAAAATTAATCGACGGGTTTTAGAGGCCTTGATCAGGGCTGGGGCTCTGGATGATTTGGGCCCAGGACGGGCTAGCTTGATGGAGTCATTAGAAAGTGCGATAAAAATGGCCGATCAACATGCGAAGAATCGATCCGCTGGTCAGAATGATATGTTCGGCCTGTTAAGCAGTTCGGGGAACGATGAGAGCAGTAACTCATTTATTATTGTTAAAGACTGGACTAAGGAAGACGTTCTTGCCGGTGAAAAAATTACTCTTGGTCTGTATTTATCAGGACACCCTATTGATAGATATGAGGCTGAGTTGAAGAGCATGATTAGTAACCGGCTCAGTAACCTGAAGATAGGCCCACGACGAATTGCCGGACAGATCATTGCAATTAGAATGATCAATACTCGCCGTGGCCGCATGGCTATTGCTACTTTAGATGATAAAACGGATCGTGTGGATGTTGTTATTTACTCTGATGTTCTTGAAGAATACGGTGAGTATATAAATAAGGATCGTATCATCGTCGTTGAAGGTGAGTGTAAAGAGGATGACTTTAGTGGTGGTTTTGCAGTCACAGCTGAGAAAATAGCTGATATGGAAAAATCACGAGCAAATTATGCTAAACAATTGGTGATAAAACTTGAACAGAATAACTTTCCTAACAGTAACTTAAGTAGCTTACTCACTGAGTTGCAGGAGATTCTCTCACCGTATAAAAATGGGGCTTGCCGCATAATGGTTGATTTTCAAGAATCAACGGCTAAGACGCGGATAGTATTAGGCAAAGACTGGCGCGTTCAATTACCAGATCGATTGCTTGATCAATTGATCGAAAAACTCGGTGAAGATAAAGTCTTGGTTGAATATTAGCCAGAAATATCGATAATTTGATGAAGAGACTATCAGTGATTCTCTGATCACTGTGTTAGAATTCCAAAATAATAATTTGAATAGGATGCGAACTAGGCATGTCTTTGAACTTTCTTGATTTCGAACAACCGATAGCTGACTTAGAAGCTAAAATTGAAGAATTACGTTTTCTTGGGGATGACTCTGAGATAGATATAAATGATGAGATTGCACGTCTTAAGGTTCATTCAAAAGAACTAACGGAATCGATATTCTCAAACTTGACCTCAGTACAGATTTCTAAATTAGCGAGACATCCTAAGCGCCCATATACACTCGACTATATCGAACATATATTTACAAATTTTGAAGAGTTACATGGTGATCGTCAATATGCCGATGATGCTGCTTTAGTTTGTGGACTGGCAAGATTAGATGGTCAAGCGGTAGCTATCATTGGCCATCAGAAAGGGCGGAACACCAAGGAAAATATACATCGAAATTTTGGTATGCCACGACCAGAAGGTTATAGAAAAGCACTTCGGATCATGAAAATGGCAGCAAAATTTAAAATCCCTCTTTTAACTTTTATCGACACACCCGGGGCTTATCCAGGCATTGGTGCTGAAGAACGAGGTCAAAGTGAAGCGATCGCGAAGAATCTGTTCGTTATGTCTCGCCTAGGCACTCCCATTGTTTCCATTGTTATAGGTGAAGGTGGTTCAGGTGGTGCATTAGCGATAGGCGTGGCGGATAAAACCTTAATGCTTGAATACAGTACCTATTCGGTAATTTCACCTGAAGGTTGCGCGAGTATTTTATGGAAGAGTGCTGACAAGGCTGAAAAAGCGGCTGAAGCGATGGGGATCACTTCAGACAGGCTGTTTGAGCTAGGTTTAATTAATGAAGTTGTTAAAGAACCTTTAGGTGGATCACATCGCGATCATGTAGCAGCAGCAATGAATCTAAAAGAGCATATTAAAGCGTCTCTTGCAGAAATCACCGATATAGATATTGATGACTTACTGGAGAGTCGTTATGAAAAAATTATTGGAGCCGGACATTTCGTTACGAATTGATCTGTATGAATGTTATTTACTGCTGAATACCTTCATCAACGATTAGCATTACTGCCTAAAGCTAAACGATATCTTGTTGGATTCAGTGGAGGGTTGGATTCTCAGGTTCTCCTGCATGCCATCACTGAGCTGGAATTAAAAATCCCAATCCTCGCTGTTCATATAAACCACTCTATTCAAGATGAGTCTGATCAATGGCAAGCTGACTGTGAGTCTACTGCGAAAGGTTTAAAGGTAGATTTCTTCAGTCAAAAAGTTGATGGTATGAATCCTCGTGGTGAAAGTCCTGAGGCATGGGCGCGTACTAAACGCTATGAAGCCTTTACTAGCATGATGATAGCTGGTGATATTCTTCTTCTCGCTCATCATCAAGACGATCAAATTGAAACCTTTTTTTTACAGCTTCTGCGTGGTTCAGGACCCAGCGGGCTTGCCGCTATGTCATCTGAGATGGCTTTTGCAGAAGGTTTCATCGGACGGCCATTGCTTCTTGATATTGGACGCGAAGATCTAGAGGCTTATGCACAAATGAATGGCCTTCAGTGGGTAGAAGATCCGAGTAATCAGGACTCGCGGTATGATAGAAATTATCTGCGGCATCAAGTCCTGCCACTACTCAAGCAACGTTGGCCTAGTTATACAAAAAACATAAGTCGTTCGATTGACTTGCAGTCTGATGCTTGTCTTGTGATTAATGCATCTGCAGTAGCGGACTATCAGCTGGTTGTTGATCAGAATAATTCATTATCAGTCAAAAAATTATTGGCATTTAGTGATCTACGAATACGTAATATTATCCGTTACTGGATCCGTGAATCAGGTTTCCAGCTTCCTTCAACACAAAAGCTACGGCAGGTGATAGATACGATACTAACGGCAGCTGAAGATCGCAACCCATGTGTTGCTTGGATAGGAATTGAAGTGCGCCGTTATCGCGATCAATTGATCCTTATGACCCCACTTTGTAAGCATGAATCTAACGCTCGTTTTGTCTTTGATATTGATCATGTTTTAAAGCTACCAACAGGTCATTTGATGGCAAAGAAAGTGAAAGGGAATGGCTTTAAGCTAGGCTTGGAATCTCTTCAGGTTAGATTCCGCCAAGGTGGTGAGAAACTGATACCGGCAGGAAAGAAACACAGAGTTAGTTTGAAAAAATATCTGCAAAGTCAAGGTGTCCCACCTTGGTTACGTGATCGTATTCCCTTGGTTTATAGCGAAGATCGACTTGTTGCTGTTGCAGATATGTGTGTTGCCGAAGGCTTCTCGGTAGAAGGTGAGAATGAGGGTTGGTTGTTAGATTGGCAAGAAAAAGAGCCTGTTCAAACGAAGCCGTACTAAAGCTACCGGTAGGAACTAATAAGATTAACTAAGCTTCTTATCCAAAATAAATTTTAAACGTACGTCGCCAATATCAACTTTATCCTGATCTTTTATTAACCCTGTCGAAATTTTCGTGTTGTTGATATAGACGCCATTGAGTGAATCTAAATCTGTTACTGTGAAGCTGCCATCACGGTTACGTTTAAATTCGGCATGATTCCTTGAAACCGATGAGTGCTCAAGAAAGAGGTCTTTCTCCTTGACTCGTCCAACTTTCCAAGGCGTTCCGTAGATGGGGTAATAAAGGGAATCCTCACTTAAGGAGACGAGGTAAGCTAGAGGTTTGCTATCATCCAATTCCTCAATAATGGTTTGTGGCGTTTTCTTTCTGGTCAAGAGGTATATCAGTAAGCTGATAAGGAAAAGGGCACCAACAATAAATGGAATGTAATCAAGGTAAGCAAAACCCTGAAAGATAGAGAGGATATTTGAAGGTTGCTCTTCTAGCTGCTTATAAGGAATGCTGCGATCTTCTATTGGGGCTTGATGAGCTTCTTCTTGATGAATCTCAGCGACTTCAAGCTCCGAGTGTTGTTCTTCCTTAATAGCGCTTTCTTCGGCTTCCTCATCAGCTTCTTGACGATGAATATCGATTTCGACAGAACCATTGTCTGTGAGCAGTGCACCGATAGCATTACTGTCTGCTGAGAGTTCCAATGGCAATTTTACGGTGATTTTTTTCCTGCTGGTATCAAAAACCAACATAGCCACTTGTGCACCTTTTAGTTCACCAGACAGCACCGGTTCGAGATCAAGCGTTAAAATGCCACCATTATCGATTGCTGCAAAAGGATCGGATAGAAATTCTTCTGGTAGCTCTAAGTCGCCAGTTGAAGCTTGGAAGAAGCTACCACCGGAATCAGTCGATAGACTATGTAATGTTTGCGAGTCTTCAGTAGATTCGTTGGAATCTGGATAGGCTATTGAGATGATGCGAACATTGGCAGCATTGGCCGCATTAATCACATCGTTGTGATAAACGGCTTGGTCATCAGATTTGCCGCTTGAAAACAAATACACCGCTTTTCGATTTGATTGACTGGCTTTAAGGAGCTCTAAGGCATCGAGAATATTCTGATAAAGCTCAGTCGGTTGCTCTGTTTCAATAATGTCTTCGACAGCATTGATAATTTCTTCAGGGTTGCTACCAAGCGGTTTTACAATTTTTAGACTTGTATCAAATGTCGCTAAACCGATCTCTTGATAAGGCAATGCATGCTGTGCAAGAGTCGTAGCATGGTTTTTAATCTGTTGAATTTGTTCAATATTTTCGGCTTTACTGCGATCGATTAATAAAAGAATACTGGTCGTACTGTTTTCGAATGGATAGGTTTTTATATCTAGGATTGGAAGCTCTGTTTTGTCGAGTGTTGCTGATATTTTTTTTGTTATATCTGGCTCGATAAAGCGATATGCGCATTCAATGGTGTGCCCACTCTCTGGCTGGTCACATGAAAACTCTATATCCGGCGTCAATACTTGAGCATGTTCAGCCAAGCTATTTTGGAGCGGCATGGAAAGAAACGTCAAGCTCAAAAATAAGCTTTCTGTGAGTCTTTTATATGTCATTTTTAGTTTCATCTAAAGAGAAAAATTATCGTCAACTGGATGCATTTTGCACGATAGTAGAAGACTATGAAAGGTTTGTTTCAACTAGATTGTGAGCAATGTTTTGGTATCTGACATAAATTAATGATATTGAAACATGCCGATACAGAATGTAATGAATAACGCATTGTGGCTAAAGCGTTACTTTTCGGGAAATAAAGGGTCCGGCATATCAAAAAATTCTAGGTTAACGCTGACTTGACCACCTTGTGAATTATCTTTTACCTCACCAACGGGCCTGTCATCTTCTGTTATCTCACCTAACTGTGGTAGCTTTTTATTAAGTTTTGCTTTCGCGTCAACGACCTTTTTATGCAAACTATTAGTAAAAGTTAGGCTGTACGCTCGAGGCTTTTTAGCGTTATTTCCGGGAGTCATATCGGTGATCCATAAGTAGACTGCTCCGTCTGTGCCATCAATTTTGTTGGGCTCTTCAACGTGAGCGGAGATCAAACGGAAGCGTTCTGGCAGATTGGAACTTTTCGTTGGCCAGCCAAGTAACGGCGGGAAGGAGAAATAACTGACCAGGTAAAACAATGAAACCAATACAATCGCACTAGCTTTGACCGGCCAAGACCAATTTGAATAGAGGTTGAGGCTAAGTAATAGTACAGCCAATAGCACAAAGGCGATGAGTATTCCTGCGATGCTTAAGCTGATCATTATCTATCTCCAAAATATTTTCTATGATTAAATTATGCTTTTAAATGTGCTCTTAACTATTGATGACGAGTTGTTTGTAGAGATGATTTATATCAGAGACTTTTCCATCTGAGTTAATCTCAAACCTGACAGCGGTTTTCTCGTCTCCAGCTTTTTCAAGAATATGGGTGCCGTAATAAACGATCTCTAATGCCGGATTTACCTTGGCCAGTTTAACCTTGACCTCAACAGGTTGATCGGTCTCGGATGCATAATATTGAATATTAACAATATATTCGCCAGGAACGACGCCACGGATAGTGACGACTTCTTGGTTGAGAGGATTTGAAATTTCTTCACCATTGATCGTGATCATGTCATTCGCGACACCACGATCATCTCTATCTAGATGAATGAGTCCGGCTTCACGGTTTCTGAACCAGATCAAATTGCCTTTTGGATCTTCAACCCAAGTATCGACATCATCAGGGATTTCATCGGGCCAAGTGATGGTTATTATATATTCGGCTTTGGGGTCAATAATGCCTTTTTTTGCTACCGGATTCATAAACATGATGGCGACGACAAATAGAAAGGTAAAGCCGAGTAGGGCGTTGAATAACAGATCCGTAAAGGGATCGGATGTGTAGCGTTGTTTTGCTTTTTGACTCCAAGAACTCGCCATGACTAGCTTTGTGATACGGCGAGGTTAGGGAGAATATGAACTTCGGCAGTATGGATGGCTGTGTGCATTAGATCATCGGCTCCACGATCAAGCATTTGATACTGCATGGCGAGTAATAGGCTTCCGGTCACACCTGTTAAGGTTGTATATAGAGCAGTACCCATTCCAGAGCTCATTTGTTGCATGACTTTCTGCATAGCGTTGAGATCAAGGTTGGCCGTGTCTGCTACTGAACCGAGCATCAATATGAAACCAACGATGGTTCCTAATAAACCAAGTTTTATCATCGCATCAACAAAAAACCAACCATATTCATGGCTGGACTTGAGCTTGTCGCTGTAAATTTCTGCGAGTGCTGTGCTGCGAGTATTGTCTTCTTTACTATCATTTGAAGCGGTAGTTGCTGTGACAGTATCAATGAGAAAATCAGTTATAAAGCTAGTAGAAATATAGGTTTGCTTACCTAACCTAAGCCTTGTTCTATCTAAATGGACACTAGAATGTTGATGATGTTTGATTAGGCGGGTAGTTTTATCAGCGATCAAAAGTTGTGATGAAACCTGCCATGCTCTAATAGCGCAATGAAGGCTACCTAATGTATAAATAAGGCAAATTGCAATTGAAATTTTACTTTTATCGTTGGTAAATAAGGTATGAAAAAAACCTTGATGCCAGACGATAACGATGCTGGTAGTAATAACGCCTGTTAGGATTAGCCAGTTAAGAAAAAGGTGGTGATCGTGCTTTTTCATCATCATTATTTTGATCAGTTTATTTAATAGCTTGAAAAAAAGTATACATGCCCTATTAGGAGTTTCCCAATTAACAAGCTTTATAGGAATTATTCGCGTCTTTCTGCAGGCATAATCATAATGCCACGGCATTTTCTTCCAACACGTAATCAACAATTTCACGAAGTGTTTTGTTCATTTTTCGGGAGAACTCATTAACGCGGGGATCTTTGTGGTTGGTCGGGAGTAAGATCAAGCTGATAATGACGGCATTATCTTGCTCATGAATGGTGACACGGCAAGGCATCTGGGCAATAAAGCCAGGATCAATGTCTAAGACTTCTCTGGCGATATCCAATGAGCAAAAATGGATAACTTCGATCTCAGGATAATTTTCAAAACCTCTTTCTCGCAGGCCTTTGCCGACAGTATTTCTACCGGTGATGCGGAAGTTTTTTTCAGTAATGGCAAAATCTAACTCTTGAATAACATTTGAAAAAGTTTTTTCAGTTTTAAAACGCTCAATAAGGGGAGAAGGCTCAGTTTTTTTTTCAGTACAAGCGAAGACTAATAGGCAAAGTAGTAGGGATATGATTATTTTTTTCATTGTTTTTTATTGTCTAAATAAACATAAGTACAGAATATTAATAATGTTAATCAAAAATAAGCACTGTTGTCCCAATCTTAACGAATCTACGTAATTCTTCAATTTCTTTATTTCTCATAGCGATGCAGCCTTTTGTCCAGTTTTCATCTTTATGTAAGGCTAGCCGATCTTCTGTTTCATTACCGATCCCATGAATGCCGATGGCACCACCAAGATCGGTATCTTGGTCGGGCATTCGATTGCGTTTTAATGAGTTAATCATCATTCCAAACTCATCTTTATTAATGGTTTCGTGTTTTAAGCCATCAAGTGCATCCTTGGCATTGGGATAATTTAACTGCATAAAAACATGGAAACGACTATCGTCTTTGAAATACATAATCTGATAAACACCGGTTGGCGTTTTTTTATCACCGCGGTGGGTTTTATTACCGACTCCTCCGCTTCCACTTGCGATACGGTAGGTTTTTCTTAATACGTGGTTCTTTTTTATCAGCATGACACGATCAGACTTATGGATCTCTACAGTATAGCTTCCTGCGGCAAAACTATGGCTACTAACTAATAACATGAGGGAAAGAGCACTAAGTATGCGTAGGCAGATTTTAGAACGTCTGTAGTGTTGTTTACTTGACTTCATGGAGTGGGTAGCAACCTTAAACAAATTTTCGAGAAATATTATTATATTTTTTGATTTATACTGTTTCATAATTTTAGTTTGAAATTTTAATGCGATGTGCTCATAGAAGCTACATAAAAAAGGAAGCTATGGAAAATAAAGTAGAAAAATACACACTCCCAGCGATCGGTCTGCACTGGGTTATAGCAATATTGATTATTGTTCTCTTCGCAATGGGGCTATACATGGTTGAACTACCCGAAAATGTGGTGCCTTCTGTGCGAAAACCTTGGTTCGAGTGGCATAAAACTATCGGACTCTTAGTCTTCTTATTGCTGTTAGTCAGAGTTTTATGGCGCATAACGCATCAGCCGCCAGAACTGCCAGATACAATGACGGCGGTACAAAAAAGTTTTGTGAATGTAGTGCATAAACTATTTTATGTTTCAATGATTATTCAACCGGTTAGTGGCTATTTATCATCTTCTTTCAGTGGTTATAAAACTAAATTCTTTGGTCTCCCCTTGCCTCAGTGGGGTTGGAAAGATGAACACTATAATCATTTTTTCGGGGAGATACATGAGATTAGTGCAATCATCTTGGCAGGATTTATCCTGATCCATCTAGCTGGGATTGTCTCACACAAACTAAAAGGTAATAGTCAAAGCATCATGCAGCGAATGTTGCCATAAACTGAATCATAGACTAGTTGAAAAGAAGCTTCTTACGGTTTAGTTTTATTCGGAAATTTCTTGTTTCTGATGCATTACTCGCCAGATCCTGCCTTGAACTGAGTCGGCAATATAGAGCGATCCATCTGGTCCTTGAGCCAACCCCACGGGGCGAAACTCTGCATCTTCCGGTGCTTTAATCGCATCAGCCCCACTAAAACCATCGGCAAAAACCTGACTATTTCCCGTCGGCAAGCCATCTTTGAAAGGTACGTAAACGACTTGATAGCCCACCTGTTCAAACGGGCCACGGTTATAAGAGCCATGAAATGCGATAAAAGCACCATTTTGATATTGTAGCGGGAACTGCTGGCCTGAATAGAAGGTTAAATCGTTCGGACTATAATGCGCAGGAAAGGCAAAAATTGGATCTTTATAGTCGCTGCAGATGCCAGATTGTTGGCCATCACCACCGTACTCTGGTGCTAAAACATTTTGGTTCTTATTGGGATCATAGTAACAATATGGCCAGCTAAATTTATCATCTTGCTCAATTTTTAAGAATTCTTCAGCAGGCAGTTCAGCGCCTTGTTGGGCTTCATATATATCAGGCCATAAATCGTGAAGGCCATCACGGCCATGTTGAACGGCATATAAAGTCTCATTCAACGAATTCCAACTGATTGCGTAGGTATTACGGATACCTGAGGCGTATTTTACACCATCAGTGGCAAAGTCTTGGTTGGTGTATTGTGTATCAAAACGCCAGATAGCCGCTTGCTGAACCAGCTGAGGACAAGGCGTTAGCCCAGGTGAACCGACTGCCAACTCTTCTCGCTGGCAAGCATTGGAAGGTGATCCAACATTGACATAGATTAATCCGTCTGGAGTAATAGCAAAGGTTTTTCCTGCATGGACTTTTTGATCAGGGAAATTATCAATAACGACTTCTGCAGTATCATGAGGGAGTAATTTTGTCTCATCCAAACGATGTCTGAGGATCCTTTTATTAGCTCCGAAATAAAGGAAATTATTATGCACAGCTATCCCTAAAGCGGGTTCATCACCAAACTCTTCAACACGATCGGCTTTACCATCACCATCGAGATCACGAATAGCGACAAGTCCTCCTAACTTCAGCCTGCGATTGCGGCGAGAACCATAAATATCGCCACTTTCAGTGACAACGATATGCCGGAGAAAACTAATATGATCAGCAACCACTAACGCGCAAAAACCTTCTGGTAAGGTTAAGCCTCCATTGTCGGCATCACACTTAACCTGTGAGATTTCCGCTGTCGGAGTTTCTTCGCAGCCAGATAAAAATATTAAAAGAAAGATAAGAAATCTTATTTTCATAGGCTCATATAGTATCATGCCCAAAAAGACTTTAGCTTGATGAAAAAAACTCTAAAACTCAAACAACTTTTATTTCGTTACGAGTTAGCATTTTTGGTGCTCTTGTTAGTGACGGGTGCTTTGGGTGGGCTTTGGGTTTATTTCTGGCAACAAACCTCGGCTGAGTCTGTCCGTCTTAGTCACTTACGCAGTTCCGGCCAACAAATTCAAACGGATTTATTTCGACAAATTAAAGAAGTGACGTGGGCTCGATTAAAGGAAGATCCTGAAGCGTTACAGCTTTACTCTAATTTTTCACGGCAAATAGCGGATAATTTTTCTTTGTTGAGAAAATTTGCAAATGACGACGCTGAGAAAGTGGCCTTGGATAAGGTGGTGAAATCATATCGGATCATCGAAAAAGATATGAACAAGATCTTCACCGATCCTTATATGATAAGTCGTGTCGTGCGTTTGCGTATGCTGGATCCTGCCTATGAACGTTACATGGTCAGCTATTTTGAAAAAAGTTATGCTGACTTTCAACATATTCTGAATGAAAAACAGTCTGCTTTAGATCAAAAAATGGAATATTGGACTGGGCTGGCACCGATGATGATCCCTGTGCCACTGTTACTAGCGGGTATTTTATTCCTATTTTCACGTGCGAGTGTGCAACGTGAAGTTGTGCGTCCGGTGGAGGTTGTGAAGCAGGGTGCTTCATTGATCAGCAAAGGTGAGTTTAACCATGAGATCCCACAACAAGGGATTGCTGAAATGGTCAGTCTTGCGGGTACGATTAATAATATGGCGGGAGAATTAGCTCGTAATCGTGATGCATTGATCGATTCTGAAAAACAAGCAGCCTTAGGTGCGTTAGTACCTGTTGTGGCGCATAACATACGGAATCCTCTCGCCAGTATTCGTGCTAGCGCACAATTGCTCGATCATATTGATGACCCTGATGATAAGGCAGAAATAAAAGATGCCATTCTTGAAACTGTCGATAGATTAGGCCGTTGGGTCAGTGCATTAGTCTCTTATTTACATCCATTAAAACCGCATAAAAAAATCACCCAAGTAACGGTCTTGTTAGACACAGTTACAAGGTTATTAAAACCACGCTTGGATGATCAAGAAGTAACAGTCAAGCACGGCCAATGGGAAACCCAACATTCAGTGCCGATAGATCCGGATTTAATGGAGCAGGCATTATATGGGTTACTGTCAAATGCCATCGAGATTTCCCCGCGTGGTGGAGAAGTTATATTATCGGTGTTTGAAGATGGCCTTGAGCTAAAAATAAGCATCGACGATCAAGGCACTGGCATGCCTTTCGATCCGAAGCCTAGTGAGTTAGCACCAGGGCGGACGACAAAGCGGTTTGGTACAGGACTTGGTATTCCAGTCGCTTTCAAGGTATGCAACACTCATGGTTGGAAGATGGCATACGAAAAGAACTTACCCAACGGTACGCGTGTGATGATTACAATCCCTGAAGGAATGAAAGTGGTATGACGGAAAACGAACATCAAAAAACGCGTATCCTGATCGTTGAAGATGAAGCCTTGTTTGCAAAGGCGGTAAAGAAGCGCCTCGAAGTCGCGGGATTTCACCCGGAAGTTGCTGGAACCTTAGCGATTGCGCACGACTCGTTAGATACTTTCAATCCTGATTTGGTTTTGCTCGATATGCGTCTGCCTGACGGATCGGGCTTGGATTTTCTTACCGAGATAAGAGAACAGAAAAATGCCAAGGTTCCGGTGTTAGTTTTATCCGCTTATGGCGAATTAGAAGATGCTGTGGCA
Source organism: uncultured Pseudomonadota bacterium (assembly GCA_913058255.1). Taxonomy (GTDB): domain Bacteria; phylum Pseudomonadota; class Gammaproteobacteria; order CAJXQU01; family CAJXQU01; genus CAJXQU01. The sequence goes on from CAJXQU010000011.1 coordinate 50,105, forward strand.
GCAATGAAACTGCAAGCCTCAGACTATTTAAAAAAACCGATCGATCTGGACGAGCTGTTACTTAACATCGAAAAAGTACTCAAACGCGAAAAAATCTCTCGTCAGCTCGAATATTCCAGAAAGCGTGAGAGCGCGACAGCGACGACAGATAAGGTTGAGTTTCTTGGTGAATGTGATCAGATCAAAAAGCTTGTCTCCCAAGCGCAGCATATTGGTTCACTGTGTAATGACCCAAATGTTTTGCCACCGAATATTTTGATCCTCGGCGAAACAGGAACAGGTAAAGATATGGCTGCGAGATTGTTACATGATATTAGTGCACGCAAAAACAAACCATTCGTACATGTTGATTGTGCTTCTTTGCCGAAGGATTTGATTGAAGCTGAGCTTTTTGGGCATGAGAAAGGTGCTTTTACGAATGCACTGGAAGCACGAACAGGATTATTAGAGGCGGCTGAAGATGGTGTCGTCTTTTTGGATGAGATAGGTGAACTACCATTAGAACTTCAAGCTAAGCTGTTAGCTGTGTTGGAACGAAGAACCCTAAGACGAGTGGGTAGCACGCAAGAGCGATCCATCGATGCCTGGGTGATTTCTGCCACTAATCGAGATCCCGAAAAAATGGTTGAGAATGGGGAAATGCGCTCGGATCTATTTTTCCGTCTCAATGTTTTGAGCATGGTCATGCCACCACTGAATCAACGTGGTGATGATATTTTATTGTTAGCTAACCATTTTACGAAACAAACGGCTGCACGCTATAGCTTGAAGACTGTTTTGATCACTAGTGATGCCCAAACAGCACTGCTTGATTATCATTGGCCTGGGAATGTCCGGGAGTTAAAACATTTAATGGAAAGAGCGGTGCTATTGGCCACTGATGGTCATGTTTCTGCTGAGACGTTAATGCTCAACAATCAGGCTGAGAATGTTGCCGCTACGGTGGCGGAGGGTATGGTGGATTTGACTAGGCTAACATTGGAAGAAGCCGAAAGAGTGATGTTGGAAAGCGCGCTAGATCGTACTGATAATAACGTTTCTGAAGCGGCACGTCAGTTGGGCGTTACAAGAATGGCTATGCGTTATCGTATGCAAAAACATAATCTTTAAAGGATTCTAATTTAGAAAACGTCTGATCTATGGTCATAGATCAGACGTTAGAACGTTTCTTTCAATCAAACACTGCTGCCGTATTAATCTTCACTACCTAACCAGTTATAAACAAAACCAGCGATGATGGCGCCTATAATTGGAGCGACCCAAAAAAGCCATAATTGTGGTATTGCTGCTGTATCAGCGAACAAGGCTGCGCCTGTGCTACGAGCAGGATTGACGGATGTGTTACTGACAGGAATGCTGATTAAATGGATTAAGGTTAAGCCTAAGCCAATTGCAATCGGAGCAAAGCCAGCTGGGGCTCGAGCATCGGTTGAGCCTAAAATGATCAACAAGAACATAGCCGTCATAACGACCTCTGTGATCAGAACGGACATCATCGAGTATTTCCCCGGTGATAGCTCATCGAACCCATTTGAAGCAAAACCTGCTGCTTCAAAACCTGTTTGACCACTGGCGATTAGATATAGAATACCAGCGCCTGCGATGCCGCCCAAGACTTGAGCTATAATATACGGCACTAGTTCAGAGCTTGAAAAACGACCACCAGCCCAGAGTCCAAAAGACACGGCAGGATTAAGATGGCAACCGGAAATATGGCCTATGGCATAAGCCATGGTTAATACGGTTAGTCCGAATGCAAAAGAAACACCGACAAGGCCGATGCCCACATCTGGAAATGCAGCGGCTAAAACAGCACTACCACAACCTCCAAGTACTAACCAAAACGTTCCTATAAATTCTGCTGCTAATTTTTTTGTAAGATTCATAACCACTTCTCCCCGAGTTAAATGAATTATCTTGATCAAATAGCCTTAATGAGATTATCAAAAGTTCGGTAGCTTTTAGAAGCTTAATCGACAGTTGATAACTCCAAAGACATATGAAGTTATTTTTTTAAATATTGCAGCATAACCTTAGGCTTATTGTTCGAATGTTTCAAGAAATTAGGTATAAAAACTAATTAGGTGTTAATGAATTTCATCGACTTTGACTAGGATATGGTTATCTTCACTGCCGTAACGATGTGTTTGATATGTGCCTTCATGATGTTGTTCATCATACTGTTCAGAGATGCCACTCAAGCTGATCCACTGACCTAACTTTCCGGTGATAGTCATCTGTGCTTCTTGAGTCTCAACACGTCCGGCATAAGCATCGTTTGTCTGTGAACGCTGAGGGGAGATGGTTAACGTTACGCGATCACCATTGAGGTTTGAAATCACATAAAACCCTGAGCTGATATCTCGATATTGGACGGAGTCATAAACGTCTGATCCGTATGGGTGCAGGACGATAGTGCGTTCTGGTATTGGGACCGTTTTACCAGCACGTATCCAAGCCGCTTGGCCTTCAATTGTGCGAACAAAATAGACATCGTCATCACTATTTTGGCTTTCAGTACGCCAGTTGTGATAGCTGATCGCTCTATCTTTACCCCTGACGGTAACGGAAGCCTGATCTTGGGACGACGACTTGTTAGTTTCTATATGAATATTACGTGTGTCGTAATAACCATCGATACCATGCTCACGGCCCTGATGCTGACCTTGAGTATCATAACGAACACTGATCTTGAGCGAGCGTAACGGTCGGTCAATAATCGTTAGTGTTTTGATTAGCTCACGAAGGTTCTGCGGCGTGGTTTTTATGATCAGCTGATTGTTCATCCCAGATAGGCTTCCACCCTCAACCAGCAGTGGCTGAAGAATGGGGACGATATCACTGACCAGTCGATGTTGTAGTGGAATAATTTCCAGTTTCATCGCTGGCGCAGCCTGCACCGTTTGACTCAAAATGAGTGATAGTAGACAGAGCAGGGTGGACAGACATTTTCTCATAGGGCTTGTCTCATAAAGATAAATACCTAAAGTTAGGATCTTGCAGGCCATGTTCCCAGAGAATTTTGAATTCCTCTTGTAGTTCCGCTACGGTTTTCCGATCATCGAAACTTGCTCGACCTTCAAACCGATCTGAGTGTGGACGGCGAATGTAACCGCAATTATCAACCAGCATAAGCGAGCTGTTATAGTCGCTGTGTTGTTTGCTTGGCTTCTTTATTTCGATAAAACTGCTTAATCGCTCACTCAAATCCAGTAGTCTATGGTTATGAGATTTCAACGACTCAGATTGTAATATCAGTATTCTGATCCGAGAAGAACGTGAACGTAATGCAAGTTTTTTGATTGCATCTGACATCTCGCGAGTATCATAAATACACGGATCAAGATCTCGACTAATAATATTTAAATAACGTCGACAACCGTCGATCATTCTAATCGCAGCCGCACGATTTTCATCGCTCGTTTCTAGCGTAATCTCTTCAGCAGTTTCTCCAAGAATACAATCGTCAAAATTTTCCATTTCAAGCTCCCTGTTTATGAAATAAAAAGGTTATATTTTTCTAGCTTGCGTTGCAGCATTTCCGATGTAATTCGCTGGTGTCATTTCAAGTAACCTTTGTTTTGCATCCGCAGGTATTTCTAAGCCTTGGATAAAAACCTTCATCGTTTTTTGATCAATCCCTTGACCGCGTGTTAGCTCCTTGAGCTTTTCATATGGATTCTCTATGCCATAGCGACGCATAACGGTTTGGATTGGTTCGGCTAACACTTCCCAAGAGCTATCTAAATCATCAAGTAATGTTTGCGCGTTAACTTCCAGTTTATTAATGCCTTTCATAGCGGATGTATAAGCGATTACACTGTGCGCAACACCAACTCCTAAGTTTCTCAGCACAGTTGAATCTGTCAGATCACGCTGCCAGCGCGAAATCGGTAGTTTGGCTGAAAGGTGCTCGAAAATAGCATTAGCCAAGCCTAAATTACCTTCTGCATTTTCGAAGTCGATCGGATTAACCTTATGCGGCATGGTTGAAGAGCCGATTTCGCCAGCAATCGTTTTTTGCTTGAAGTAACCATTGGAAATATAGGCCCAAACATCGCGGCAGAAATCTAATAAAATGGTATTGAAACGACCGAGGACAGCAAAGTATTCTGCAATGTAATCATGCGGCTCAATTTGGATCGTATATGGGTTCCAATCTAGGCCAAGGCTTTTTACAAAACTTTCAGCAAAGGCTTCCCAATCAAGATCAGGATAGGCAGAGATATGTGCGTTATAATTGCCCACTGCACCATTTATTTTACCTAACATTTCAATGGCAACTAATTGTTCTCGCTGACGTTTCATACGATACACAACATTAGCAAACTCTTTACCTAAGGTTGTGGGTGAGGCTGTTTGTCCATGCGTGCGTGACAACATAGGTTGATCAGCAAATTCATGGGCTAAGGCTGTGAGGCGATCAATCAAGGTATCCATATGCGGTAATGCAATCTGCGTTCTGGCCTCGTTTAACATCAAAGCGTAAGAAAGATTATTGATATCTTCTGATGTGCAAGCAAAGTGGAAAAACTCGCTGATTGCTTCCAACTCAGTATTGCCTTCAATCTTTTCTTTCAGGAAATACTCAACCGCTTTGACGTCATGGTTCGTTGTACTTTCAATGTCCTTTACGCGCTGTGCATCAGCTTCGCTAAAACCAGTAATGATCGTATTGAGTAGTTGAGTCGCTTTTTCACTGAATGCTGCAACTTCTTCAATATTTTGATCGGCAGCGAGTTTTTGTAACCAACGAACCTCAACCGTGACGCGATGACGGATTAGGCCAAACTCACTGAAAATAGGGCGTAATGCTTCAAGTTTATTGCCATAACGACCATCGATAGGGGAGATTGCGGTGAGAGCTGATAATTCCATGTGTTTATGCATACCTGTATAACGGAGCCAAAAGACTCGAAATGAAAACTTTTAAATGAGCTGAGCAATGTACGTGGTAGCTCAAGAGGGTGATTTTACATGAAATATTAAATGTACTCGAATTCTCCTAAAGAGATGCTTTTATCTATATTTAATGACAATAAATAAAAAGCTTAATCGAAGAAAACTTGATCAGAGACATTGTACGATACAATGTTAATCCCAAAGAGAACGCTGCTTAGGAAGCTCTTCAGGCAAAACCTTCTTTTTTCTCTTTACTCTTTTTTTAGGTTCAACTAACTCAACAGGAGCAGGTTCAACTTCGGTAGGCGTAGCGGTATTGATAGCTTTTAGTACGGCTTGAAGTTTTTCCTCAGGGATCAGTAGCAAGGAACACTTCAAGCCAGCAGCGATCTGTTCAAGCGTACTTAGACGAGGGTTACCCTTAGATTCTAACCTCTGATATTGTTGTCGAGACATTCCGACAAGCGGTGTTAAATCGTGTTGTTTAAGGCCTAGTGCTAGTCGGCGGTCTTTTACTACTTTAAGTAATGGCTGCATAAAGAAATATATATATTGCAATTAATGTGAGTAATGTAGTAATTGTACAGCCTTATTTAAGCAATTAATATATTGCTTTTAAGGTGCTTGTATATACGATTATTAATCGTTATAAAAATATTCATACTCAACAATACCTATCAGCTTCAGGGATCGGGAAACAGTCTATTCTAGCTTGTTGTGATCTCAATAAGTTGATCCGCTAGGGGGTGGTATGAGTTTGTTGGCCTTTTAATCTCCTATTGGAATTTCTTAGCTAGTCAAACGGAGCAGACGATCAAGCTATCAATAGTCTTACCAAGAAGGAATGAGGAAGCTCGCAGATTTAATAAATGGTTGAAAAAGTCGTATTTTACTTTCTCAATAGACAGCCAGTCATAGCACCCTCAGCGATTAACAATGATGGAACGGTTAGAGGCTATGAGAAGGTAAGCGATTTTCAGGTCTTGTTAGATAGTCGAATCGCACCAAAACGGCTAATCTCAACTACACATTAATAAATATGTTAATTCGACTTTTTTCAGATCAACTGAAACTATAGTAATAGCTATTAGATAACTCTTAGCTTAGTGCGCATTATAATATAACTCTCTAGGTGTCAGGTTTATATTATCGCCGCCGCCCAGAGCTTTATAGAGTAGTATGATAGCCTCTATTTCAGCACCTTCAGCTAGTAATTGGTTTTGTTCGGCAGTAAATAAATCTTGTTGTGAATCTAAAACTTCGAGATAACTAGAAATGCCAGCATTATAACGTGCTTCAGATAATTCCAAACGCTTCTTTTGTGCACTCACTAAGGTATCGTGAGCAATGGCTTCTTTTTCCAGTGCCTTTCTAGCATTAAACTGCGTATAAACTTCAGAAAACGCCACTTGAATTTTTCTCTCATATTCAGCAACTGTTCTAATTTTTCTGGCTTCTGTGACATCCAAGTTTGCTTGTAGATTATTACCAAATAAAGGTAATGAGATAGAAGGCATAAAGCTCCATGTTTTTGAACTCGATTCGAATAAATTATTTAAGTCAGTACTTGCCAGACCGCCACTGCCGATCAGGCTGACTCGTGGTAAAAAGGCTGCACGTGCGGCATCAATATTTGCATTAGCTCGATATAAGGCTTCTTCTGCAGCAATAACATCAGGACGATTTAACAGTACTTCTGAAGATAATGTTTCCGGTACTGATAGTGCAAAAAATTGCCTACGGAGATCTGTATTTGAATTAACTATATCCCGGATGGATGTTCCAACCAGTACTTCCAGAGCAGCATAAGAAGTTGATAATGTCCGTTCATTTTGCGCGAGTTGAGTTTCAACACTGGCTTTTGATACTTCCGCCTGAGCATAATCCAGTGATGAAGCGATGCCGATGGACCGACGTAACCCGATAAGCTCCAAAGATTTATTACGTGCTGTTAATGTTTGGTGACCAAGAGCGACGTTCTCTTTAGCTGTCAGCCATTTATAGTAAGCGTTAGCCACTTCAGAAATTGTCGATAATTTAACTGTGCGCTTGGCAGCAAGCGTTGCGAAATAGTCGGATAGGGCGGCATCTTTTAAATTTCGGATCCGACCCCAGAAATCCAGTTCATATGAAACTAGTCCCAGCTCTATATTATAACTATCGGAGACTTGATTATTGCCGGTAAAGTTTTCAGAGTTTCTTGTTTTGCTACCACTTGCACCTGCGTTAATGGAAGGTATCAATTCGCGTGCCTGAATTTGATAGAGGCCTTGTGCTTCAGCAATTTTTGCCGTTGCAATGTATAAGTCACGGTTATGTTCAAGTGCCAGTGCTATGAGTTTTCTTACGGTCGTATCTGTAAAAAATATTTGCCAGGCTACAAGTTCTATTTCAGGTGTGACGGAACCCTTTTCCCCACTGATAGTTTGACTAATAGGAATAGCAGGACGTTCGAATAAGGTAGGATTGTTTGCACAACCGGACAGAAAAAATACAATAAGGGCAAGTAACAATAGTTTAAGTTTTATGCGCATTTACATTTTCTCCGAAGGTTGAATAGTTTTTTGTTGCGCTAGTGACTCTAGTTCTAATTGTGCTTTAGATTTTCGCATAGGGAAAAACTTTCGGATAATCAGATAAAATACGGGGACAAAAAATATGGCTAATAAGGTTGCGCTGAGCATGCCACCAAATACCCCCATCCCAATAGCTCGACGACTGGCAGAACCCGCGCCAGTGGAAAAAACTAAAGGTAATACACCCAAGATAAAGGCGAAGGAGGTCATCAGGATTGGCCTGAAGCGGAGACGACAAGCCTGAATAACGGCGTCGTATGCTGACAGGCCTTCTTGTTGTAAATCACGGGCAAATTCTACGATCACGATAGCATTTTTAGTTGATAACCCGATAATGGTAATTAGTCCAACAGTAAAATATACATCATTTGGCATACCTGCAGAGCCCACTGCGAGCACACAACCTAATACGCCAAGAGGCACGACTAACATAACGGCAAGTGGCACAGTCCAGCTTTCATACAAAGCCACTAAGACTAGGAAAACGGCAAGCAGTGAGAATGCAAATACCATTGGGGCTTGTCCACCGGATATTTTTTCTTCCAACGATTGACCCGACCAGGCATAACCTATTGTTTTAGGTAGTTTGGCAGCTAGCTCCTCCATTGTGTCCATTGCGACACCTGAACTCATTCCGGGAGCAGGATTACCCGTGAAAGGAATAGAAGGCACGCCATTATAACGGCTTAATTTTGCAGGACCTTGAATCCACTTAGCGGTAGCGACTTCTTTTAGATCGACTAAACTCCCCTGAGTATTACGGATTTGTAGATTCAGGATCTCTTTAACAGTCGAACGTGCTGACATATCGGCCTGAACCCAAACTTCATGGACTTTACCATTCTCAATATAATCATTAATGTAGGCAGAACCTAGCGCGACTTGCAGACTTGAGTTTAGTTCGGCAATATCAGTATTAAGTGCTCTGGCTTTAATACGATCAACATCAATAGATACTTGTGGTGTTGCTGGTAAGGTATTGGGACGAAACCCAACAATTTTATCCTGTTCTTTGTGGACCATTCCCATGAGCTGCCCCGTTGCCTGCATGAGGGCTAACGTATCACCACTGCCAGAGCGATCCTGTAATCTAAAGTCAAAACCATTATTGTTACCCAGTCCCGGAATAGGTGGTAAGTTAAAGGCAAACACTAGACCATCTCCCATAAACTGCTGGTAGGCTTTGCCAGCATCAACGACTAGGTCATCAGCAACGCGCTGATTTTTTTCGGTACGTTCTTCCCAAGGATGTAATGTGGCAAAGGTAAGTGATGTATTCTGCCCAGTTCCTAAAAAACCGAATCCTAAGATTGTAATAACATCTTTAACCTCTGGCTGGCTTAGTAACCATCCATCCGTTTTCTTTGCTAACGCCTGAGTGCGTTTTTGTGTGGCTCCTGCGGGTAGTAACGCGCCCGTTACTACAAAGCCTTGATCTTCGGAAGGAACAAATCCTTTGGGCAATGCTGAGAACTTTTCATAATCCAGAAAACTAATACCACTAAAGATAAACAGAGTAATAATAATGCCGATAGTCGATAGCATTAACCGGACAATGAACATATATCTTGAGGTGACACCCTTAAATAAATAGTTAAATGCACGGCCAGGTGCAGACAGGAAATGCATAATTTTACTAGGTCGTTTATTATTTTTTGATTTCAATAACCCCTGAGCCATGGCAGGCGTTAATGATAACGCTAAAAATGAGGAGAGAAGAACGGATACAACAATGGTCAATGAAAATTGTTTATAGATCTCGCCAACAGAGCCCCCCATAAAAGTCATCGGCACGAATACCGAGACTAAAACCACTGTAGTACCGATGATTGCGCCGGTTATTTGTTTCATGGCCTTCTTGGTTGCCGCGTAGGGTTCAAGACCTTCTTCAGCCATTAATCGTTCAATGTTTTCTACCACCAAGATTGCATCGTCTACGACAATTCCTATCGCTAGCACCATTCCAAACATGGTGAGCATATTGATCGAAAAACCAAATAAATACATGCCAATCCCTGTACCAATCAGAGAAATGGGCACTACAATCAGAGGGATAATGGTGGTACGCCAGTTTTGTAAAAACACGAACATGACAAGTGTTACCAGAATAATAGCTTCTATCAGTGTTTTGAAAACTTCGCTTATGGAAACGGCAACGAATAGTGAGGTGTCATAAGGGGACATCCAGTCCATATCTTCAGGAAAAAATTCTTTTAACTCATCCATTTTAAGTTTGATTTGCTTAGCCGTTTCCAGAGCATTACCATCATTGGACAGTTTCGTGGAAAAGGCCGCAGCAGGTTTGCCATTGAGTAAAACTCGGGTGGCATAGCTTTCTGCACCACGTTCAATACGGGCAATGTCCTGCAAGCGAACTGTCGCACCATCTGTTGAGGAGCGCATGATGATATTGCCAAATTCAGCCACGGTTGACAGGCGTGAAGGTACTAATACTGTTGCATTAACCTGTTGATTATCCATGGAAGGCAAAGCGCCTAGCTCACCAGCAGCCAACTGTGCGTTTTGATCTTTAATAGCCTGCACAACCTCATTGGGGGTAACCCCATAAGAAGTCATCTTCTTAGGATATAGCCAGATTCGCATTGCGTATTTTGAACCGAATAAATCAGCCGAACCAACACCAGGGATTCGACGAATCTCACCTAAAACATTGGCATCAATATAATCACCTAAGTCCGTCGCATTGTAAGTACTATTCGGGGAATGCAGAGCTAGGATCATTAAGAAATCAGGTCGTGTTTTATCAATATTCACCCCTTGTTGCTGTACGGGTGCGGGTAATCTTGCTTCAACTCGTTTTAAACGGTTTTGTACTTCTACACCTGCAAGCTCAATGTCAGTGCCTGTTTCGAAGGTTAGTGTGATGGTACTGGTACCTGAACGGCTGGAATCAGAAACTATATATTTCAAGTCCTCAATACCATTCATCTCATCTTCAATAACGGTGGTAACTGAGTCTTCGATTATCTTGGCCGAAGCACCTGGATAAACAGCGTTAATAGTGACTTGTGGTGGTGCAATACTGGGATAGGAGGAAATAGGTAGACCCAGAAAAGACAAGCCACCCAAAATTAACAACATTATTGCAAGTACCCATGCGAACTTAGGGTGATCAATAAAAAACTGTGCCATTTTGTATGCCCTATTCGTTATTGGTGCTTGAGTGTGCGGCAGCCATTTCTTCTGCAGTCATGGCAACGATGGGCATGCCTGACATCTTGGCGACAGTAACGTCACTGACAACGACTCTATCCCCTTGGGTAAGGCCAGAGATGACTATCCATAGTTCACCTGACATCGGGCCCAAGACCACAGGTACTGTAATGAGTTTCTTATCTTTAACCATATGAACGATTGCCCCGGATTGCGTGATCTGCACGGCCTTTTGGGGTATTTTTATGACATTATCAGCATCAGCTACAGGCAGTTTCACTCGAACAAACATGCCCGGTAATAATTCATTCTGTGGATTATTAACAATAGCGCGTAATATAGTCGAACCAGTAGTCTCATCAACTGACATGGAAGAGAATTCTAAGCGTCCTTTTTCTTCGTATAGTGTCTCGTCATCAAATAGAATTTCAACCTCAGGATTAACAGTACCAGTAAGATTCATAGCACTGTCAGTGTTAAGGCGATGTTTATTGTGAATGAACCGGCGTATTTTTGAAGTTTCAGCACTTGATCGGGTGAAGTTAACATAGACTTTATCAATCTGTTCAATGATAGCTAATTTTGTCGAACCAGACACTGTTAAGGCACCTTCGGTGACCAAGGCTTGATCGATTCTACCGGTTATGGGAGCTGTAACGGTGGCATAATCCAGATTTATTTTTGCAATGTCCTGATTGGCTTTAGCTTGTTCTACTTTTGCTCTGGCTTGCTGAGTTTCTGCGGCATAAGTATCGTGTTCCTGACGACTAACAGCCCCTAACTTAAGTAGATCTGCGTAACGCTTCAAAGTCTGTTTAGATAAATTATATGTGGCAATCGCATTGGCTACATCTGCACTTCTTGCACGAAGGGTTGCTTTCAGGCTTTTATCTTCAATTTTGAATAAGATATCGTTGGCATTGACAATCGAACCTTCTTTAAAAATACGTTTTTCGATAATCCCTGTTACACGAGCACGAACCTCTGCTGTACGGAAAGCTGAAATTCGACCTGGTAAATCTCGTGTGATAGTGGTGGGTCGCGCTTCAACCTCAACTACCTCAACAGGAAACCCATTTGCTTGTTGCGGAGTTTCAGCCTGTACCATGTTGTTGAGCGAAATTAGACTTGCAAATAAAATTGCTTCTTTCATAGTTGCCTCTGTAATAGAATTCACAAGGATATAAATGAAGTACACGAGTTCGGGTAAATAATTAAATGAGATGTTTTCAAGACAAAGTAATCTATCTCATTTTAACTCTTAGATAACAATGGAAATGCTAACATGTATTTACATTCTATACAGCTTTAGCAGCTACTTATTCAGACTCAACAGGACTCATGTCAACCCCCATTCTAAAAGGCTTCTTGTATTGTGTGCCGCGCTCCGAACGTACTATTAAATCAGAGCTTATCTGGTGTTGATTGAACGGCATACTAATAGCTTTACTTGAGTCATCGCCGTATCTAAACTAATGAGATGTTTTCAAGATAAATTAATATAGGTTGATCTAACTATACTAGATGACTACTAATTGTGGGTAACGCGGGTGCCTGTTTTGGCGGCTAAAACTTCACGCTAAAGCCTAGAGTTCCTTTTAGGCCATTACTTTCACCAATGTCTTCTAGACTAGTATTGGCGGTCAGCTCCCCATATAGCTCATAGCTAGTTTTTCCTTTGCCATTCCAAACATGGGAGGCACCACCACCCAACTCAGCTTTCCAGCGGTCAACTTCTAGTTCCAAATTTGCGCCGTTAATCTGCGCTTGGTTATCATTGTCAAACTCATGAATCACATTGGCTATTACGTAACCTTGAGTTGAATGGTTTTCTTGATTATTAAGCTGCCCATCCAACTTCAAGCCAAGGCGGGCTTGCAGGCTTTTTGCATCACCTGCGTCGACAGTGAGATTATTTTTCCCTGTAAACTGATCAAATTTAACCTTGGAGTAGGTAAGTTGTGCTTGGGGCGTAAGGTTCAGTTTATGGCGCTTAGCGGGCTCAAGTTGAATACGTTTTCCGACCTCGAGAGAAGCACTGTAACCATGACTTTCAATATTCTCTATGCTGTCGGCACCTTGTCCTTGAGGTGAACCCTTGATAGCACCGCCTGACATATCGCTCCTATATCGGCTTGCTTGTAGCTGCCCATTAACATAAAGGCCATCGGTATGAGCATGCCAAGTCGTGGTTAACCCTAAGCTATAGCCTTCAGTATCAATGTCGCCTTTACCTGCTGTGGCGTTAGTATTGGTATCACTTTCAGCGTAATTGCCGTTGACACCCACAACAAAACGGCCTTGTTGGTTATCTGAACGATAGATGTCAGCACCCATTTGTATTTTCCAGTAATCAGTCTCAAAGTTAGCACGGGTTGTTGAATCGCCATTGTTTATATTACGTTCACCGCCTTCTGTGCGTAACCATATATGTTCGCTGGCAAAGCGTGTGTTGTCGTTAGTTTTAAATCGGTCATTGCGCAGGGATTGTCGCTGATCAAGTGTTGGTAACGTTTCCAGGACCAATAAGCTGCGGCCAAAGCCTTCAATACTTGAGGCTAGCGGGATGTAGGATGCTCCTCCGTCTGCAGCTGCAGACTGTAATACCCAACTTTGTCCGTCTAAAGCCAGGCTATTATAATTAAAAGCACCACTGATAATGGGCGCAGCCAAGGTGAAGTCGCTTGCAGCAGTTGTGCCAGCAACAGTGACGATGGAAAAAACGTTACCCGTCGACGGGCCCGATGAGATGTCTTGAATTTGTATCTGTGTACCAGAACCTGTGACATTTCCAGCGATGGTTAGCATATCTGAAGTACCTGCTGCAAAGTTAGTATCAATCAGTAGTTGCCCTGTACTGACATAGTCGCCACTAACAGCAAGCACATCACCCGTATTGCCATCTTGCATGGTGATGATGGCGTTATTAGTTAGGTTGCCGGTCAGGTTAAAGCCGCTGAATGCGCTAAGCGTGGTGCCATTGCTTAAGGTTAGCCCGGTGCCTGCATCAGAGCCGACGGTGAGCATTGCGTCAGCAAAGCTTAGAGAGCTGTTGTCGAGGGTGATGTTTTCCCAATTAATCATCGTGCCGGTAGCCACCGTGGCTGTTTTGCCTTGAATAGTGAGGGTGTCTGTCCAATCATCAGCAACGGCTACATCGTCGCCACCATCGAAGGTTTCGGTGCCGTCATAGACTGAAGCTCCTGAAATAGTGGCCGTATCGGAACCATTGCCACCAAAGAAGCCGCTGTTAAGCTCACCGCCACTCCAGTTAAAGGTGTCATTGCCATCAGCAGCAACGGCAGTCACATTATCACCATAGATGTCGCCAGTATTGCTGCCACCTTTCAGGTTAAAGACATCATCGCCTAAACCCAGCACCGTATCGCCAACAATGCTACCCAAATTACTGACAATATCATCACCGTCATACAAGGTAATATCGCCCGTGATCACACCACTCGCTTGATTGTTCACGCTGTCATCGGAGCCTTCCAATGCCCAGCGCGCTTCGGTAATGGCGGCACCTGCGCCGAAAGTAGCGTCGTATGCGGTATTGTTACCCGCAGTAATCGTCCCGTTATTATCTAGGGTTAAAGCACCTGTATAACTGATGGCAGAGGCATTGACCGAGGAGATATCGCCACTATTAATAATCGTCCCACCATTTTTGCTGCGGGCATGCATGGCCAGAGATTCTCCGCGTATAGTGCCGCTATTATCGACTGTGTAAGACAAGGTTGAGCTAACATTTTGATAAGCATAGGCAAGCGCTCCTATGCCATAAGTAGTGCTATTATAGGTATTGCCTTCAGTGGTAATCACTCCGGTATTAGTGAGCGCAGAGACCGTATCGGTACCTGTAAATATAAGCGCATCATCACCACGCATCGATCCATTATTGCGAATAGTGCCACTATTAACCACGGTGCTGATCATGCCTGCTGTAGTAGGGTTGAAGAAAATCTCCCCCTCGATAGTCCCAGCATTGTTGATGCTGTCATTACCATCGTTCATCCTTATCTGGGGTGCTGTAATGGTGCCTGTGTTAATGATCGTATCATTGCCTTTACCCATGAAAATGGTATCTTCCACAAGACCAGCATTGACTAAACTATTGTTCTGAGTGGAGGCACTCAAGCTGATGGCACGACCGGTACCATTGGTGGTAATGCGTCCCGAAGCATTATTGATAATATTAATGCCACCACTGGCTCCGACGTTAATCGCGTAACTGTTAACATCGCCGCTGCTGATGGCTTCTATCAGGCCATTATTGGTAAGTGTAAATGGTGTGGCTTGCAGTCGAGTAGAGGCAATAGCAGACACAGCAGAACCACTGCTATTAGAGCTGCTGCGTATTGTCCCATGATTGGTGATGTTGACGAGATTCACGCCAGCAAACCTTGTAAAGTTATAAATACCTGCAGTAAAAGCCCTTCCTCCACCGGTATAAGAAGCCCCTACCACCGCGCCACTATCCACAATAATCGTATCCAGGTTTGGATTAGTACCCCAACCCAAACGGTGCCTTGTACCGCCGACGTCATTTAACCTAGTTGCTGTACTCGCACTGAATAAAATACCGTATTTATTACCCGTAGTAGCGGTAATAATATTGGAATTATCAGTGCCGGTGCAAGTCAATACATTGGTGGTTATCGTGCAGTTTGCCGCCGCTTGGCCAGACCCTAGTAACAAACATAAGCCAACTGTGGCAGCGAGCACTGTATCACCTAGAAGAGGAGTGACTGAAGCACAAGTACCGTTGAGTTTAATTACTTGACCGAAGTGTAAGCGAGCCTGATAAATGGAGCTTTTTGTTGCTCTCGTGTTAGCTGGCATATTAAACGTACGCTTACTCTTTTCTGACGTTACTGACATGTTACAAATTCCTTCATAATGTAATTGCATTTTAATTTTTAGAACGGACATAACTTAAAGCGAGCAGGGTAATTCTATTGTGGAGCCTTGTTTCTTTAGAGCATTAAATCACCTATAAGCTCTAATACCGTACTAAAAGTAAGTTAGGAGCTGACCTGGTGCTCGTTGTATTTATTTAGCTAAGGAACCGCTGTGAAAGTTCCAAGAAAGTTCAATATAGATATTATTGAAAATGGTTGAAAAACAATAACTATAATGAAAATCATAGGTTATGAATCTTTGATTCGTGGTGTACCCCATCTTATTTAAGCAGTATTCGCGCCAACTAATATTTCTATCAGTTATTATCAGTTGCTGGCCTATTGGCTTTAAGCAGGGCTTTATTCTTTGCTTGAGATATCCGCTTTAAAGAAACCTATGAATGGTTAGTGACGGTAGTCATTATTGTATGCATGAGAAAGATGATTGTTATCTTAAGTTCGATGGTGAAAAATAAAGAAGAAAGGAATGAAAGGTTAGCTTAAAAAGCTTGGTTTGGAACCATCGGTGAGCTGTTTTTTAAACACTACTCTGCTTCCCATGGAGAACAGATATCTATTAAGCAACCATTTGGGTCTTTAGCTAGAAACCTACGCTGACCGTAAAACTCATTACGCGGCTTCTCTACAATAACAATCTTCATTTCCAGTGCTTTTTCGTAGGTCAAATCAACATCGTTAACTACAAAAGTTACATACATACCTGTTGGTGTATTTTGATACGCTTTAGGTACTAGTTCGTGATTTCGCTGGATAATTCCGTACTCAACTTCTGAGTTTTCTGGCGAACAAAGTTGTACATACCAGTCACTATCATACTTAACTTTAAAACCGAGAAGTTCTATATAAAAGTCTCTGCTTTTCGGGAGGTCATTCGAACATATATTTGTAAGTATTTTCATTATTTGTTCAAGCCGGTAGGCTATTAAAAGTGTTAATTACTTGAGTAGACAACTTTTCCGGCCTTTATAGTTTGTATAACCCGGATATCCTTTATTTCGGAATGAGGTATATCGATAGGGTTTTTATCCAATATCATAAGGTCTGCTAGTTTGCCTACTTCCAAACTGCCTTTTACTTTATCTTCAAAATGTTGGTAGGCGCTCCAAATTGTAATTGCTTGCAAGGCTTCATATGGGGTTAATCGTTCACCTTCTCCTATTATTTTTCCAGATCGCGAGACTCTGTTAACCGCGGTCCACACAACGCGCATCAAGTTAGGAAGAGCGACAGGAGCATCTGAATGTATGGTTATTTTAAGGCCTTTGTTTAAAGCAGTCCTGACGAGGCTTATACGTTGCCCAAGCTCCGTGCCGATGATTTCTGAATGCCAATCGCCCCAATAGAATGTATGAAGAGGATATAACGAGGCGATGACGTTTAGTTCATTAAATGAGTCTAGTTGATCGTCTCTAATATATTGGCCATGAATAAGAACAAAACGACGGTCGTCATTACCATATTTTTCGATTAAAGGTCTCAGGGTTCTTATCATCTGCTCTATAGCAGTGCCGCCATTTGCATGAGTCAATATTTGCCAATTATTTATAAATGCCTTTTCATAAATTTTTAATTGCCTCGTTATGTATTACTAAGTTACCAAGCTAACTAAACCTAGTAAGCAAACAACTGCAAAAAGAGAAGTAGACGGAAACCGAAAAGGGTTGATTTTTCCTTTAATGGCAACACTAGCACTTAGTATAGAAAAAGCACCTGTAAGTATGGTTAAAAAAACAACGAGCTCTGGTTTGTCAGGGTTTAATGCTACATAAGCGTAACCACCACCCATTAACAAAGTCAAAGTTGTAGTGATATGCCAAGTGTAATAGTTAAGCCATTTTGAAGCTATCGGTAGTTCTTTGCTTTCAAGTAATGGTTTTGCAACACGAGGGCCACCAACGAATGTATGAATTACAAAAGTAACGACACTCATTATAACGGCGGACCATAATAAATATATTTGCATTTATTTCTCTATCTAAACAGAACTATGTTCTTGGATATGAATGGCTTAACAGACCCTGTATTTTAAAGTATTTTTCTGCTTTTGCATCGCAGACACATAGCAGGTCGGAGCTAAGTAGATCCGAGCGATTGAGGTATGCATCTGCTATAACGCGCGCGGCGCTAAAGACGAGCTTGCGAGTCCAGTCTGCGTGCTTTTACGAGCGGTTTTAAGCGCCTTTAGTTATGTTTTTATTTATATCCAAATTCCAGCTTGTCGTTAAATTCAATATCAAGCGAGTACAGTACAGGGTGTCTTCTAGCTCAACGACATTGCACTCTTAACGTATCCAATACGCCAAAGTTTATTTGACTTGATTTATACGTGATTATACTTCGACGATATCATTTTTTAAGCTAGAGACAAATGCTACAACATCATCACACTCTTGTTGTGGAACACTTAATGCTTCCATTGTAGCGCCAGCATGGCCAAAAAATATTTCCCAATCACTTTCACTTATACCCATTCCTATGTGAGTTAATTTCATATCACGACCAGTGTAATACTTTATACCACCAGCATTGGCACACAAATAATCAATCAGTAATTGTTTCTCTCTTTCTATACCATCAGTTCCTCGATTTTCCCAAAATCGACCTAGTTGGCTATCTGATTGTAATCTAGGTAATAAATTATTAACGAACCCGGTGATACCATCGTATCCTCCAAGACGTTCGTAAAGTGATTTATCTGACATATCTTTTCCTCTTATGTAGTTATCTAATGTTCTGTGATTTTTAATGATATAACGTTTGAGATACAAAAGTATTTGACACTGATCAAGGCTTGGCGAAGTTAGTCGCGTTTTTTGCATCGCAAATACATAACAGGTCGGGGCTAAACAGATCCAAACGATTGAGGTGTGCATTGCTCACTGATTGTGGTCGGCTTTGTTAAGCATTTTCTGGCGGCCACTCGTCAAACTGGGTAACTCCTTCTGGCATGACTTCCCAGCTTGCCTTTGACCCGACAAAAATGTGCTGACCAATTTCAATATCAGGCTCGCCGTTAACACACCTTAACGAAACTTGGAGTATTTCATCTTTGTATACTGTGCAAAGAGTGGAACCACAGGCTTTACAAAACTGCAATCCATAACCGTGCACACCAACATATGAAGTTAATAATTCTTCACCCGAAAGCCATTTAAACTCGGCAGGATTCACAAATGCAGCCGCTGATGCTTGAGCGTTAAATGCTTTTCGACAACGAGAACAATGACAAGATTTCGCATCTCGAAGCTTTCCATCAATTTGATACTTTATTGACCCACAAAAGCACTCACCTGTATGGGTTCTAGTTTTCCCAATGCAGCAACTTGCGTGGCTACTTCAAATATATGCCATAAAATACCAGAAGGGTCGCCAAGCTGCATGACTAAGCTTCCATGTTCTTCATGAGGCTTGGAAAATACTTTTGCCAACCCATTATAGTTCTTGCCAATGTCTATCTTTTCGATACGGTTATACCAAGATTGAATATCAGGTACGTACAAACACAACATTGTATTTTCTGCATACTCCTTTACGTAATAGTCTTTAAGCCAGAAACCAAAACTATCTAATTCGTATCGAACTGCGCCCTCAATACTTACTGTTTTTTTGAACCCCAATTCTTCATAGAACTTACAACAAAGTTGAAAATCTTTAGCTGGAAGGAAAGCCGTTAGATTTGTAATTTTGCAATTATTCATAGATATTCATTTCTATTGTATGCCTAGCAGGGCGTGCGGAGCGCGCGTCTGTTACAACACCTTGCACAGTGGAAAAATACGAGTGAAAGCGAGTAGTTTTCCCGATGCGGAACCTTATTAGAATTATTAAGCACTTTGTTGTCCGAATCTAATAAAGTTTCCGTCTGGATCAGTCACATAGAATTCTTTCATGCCCCAAGTTTGCTCTATGGGCTCCATTGTTATACCCGGTTTTTTTTGTATTTTTAGCCCGTTATTAATAAATGAGCTATAAATTGTATCAATATTTTTTACCTGAACATAAATTACATTTCCGAAAACGCCATCCCCTGCATGCTGAGAAAGATGAATAAAGCTCTCTTCTCTTTTTAAATATGCGTACATAGACATAAACGCTTCTGGGTCAGGATCAGGAGCCTGAACCACCTCAAAATCTAATATATTGGTATAAAACTTTAGAGAAACATTTATATCACTGCACTTTAGAAATGGTGCTATGGACATGTATTTTCTCTCCTTGGGTTTTAATTCCAACAGGTCGGAGCGCGCGTCTGCTATAACGTCTTACTCAGCGGAAAATGCGAGCGAGAGCGAGTAGTTTTTCCGATGCAGAAAATTGTTATGAGTTTTAATTGTACACGACCCTCTCATTACGAATCACAGAAGTATACTCTCGTTGAAAATACAGTGTAACTACGTACGTTGTAGACGAAGCGGAATGAACTCATCGAACGGGTAAAGTTTATTCGCGGCTTTCATAAAAAGATTTGCCGCCGACTATTTGCCATGAGTCATCATTTCTTTCCCAGAATATAATAATCGACCACATTGGAACGCGGTTGTCGCTAATCCAACGATCCACTGATCTATTCAGAGCATTGAGAAACATGGTTGCTTTGTTGTCACTCGTGTAATGGATTGCGGGTGTCGTGATAGTGTGGTTTGCATTATTGGCAAATGACATGTTGTACGAAATATACCCATCTTCTTTGTCCATATACTCAGCTTTGCCCGTCCAAATTCTTTCGCCGAATGGAGAGTGAATCGTCCAGCTTACAAAATCTTCCGCAATGAGAGCATCGAAAAAGTTATAAATAAATTGAGTGTCATAAGCACGGATCACGTGGTCGCGGTTGTTCAACGCATAGGTGATTGTGCTACTCCAAACGGCGGTTTTTTGTGTTATTTCGACGTAATCATTCGTGGAGACAATAAAGGAATCCGATTGGCTGATTGTTACGGTTTCCGGCGGCTGGGGATTTTTGGTAATCTTGGCATAGGTCGTGATGATATTAGTCATCATCGACTTTGGGTTTGAAATCACCACATAGAATGCTACAAATGCAATGGAGATCATAATATTTTGTTTTGTGAATACCTTCATATTGTCTCGTGTTTCATTTTTACTCTCAGTGCTTGGTCTCAAGTGAATGGGTTGGCACTCATAATAGGTCGGAGCTAAGCAGATCCGAGGCACACCGATTTAGAGCGGATACTGCCTCAACGCGTTGTGTAGCAACCGCTAAGTTTCTTAGCTCCGATCTGTTATAGCAGAGTGCGCGTTGGCGCGTCTAGTGGAGGCCGGCTTTTGGTCGGAACGATGCTTGAGCAAATTGTTATGACTTTTAACATCAATTGAAAAGAAAGCTCAAGGCCAAATAACTAGCCATTCCATAAACCGATAATAGCGCTAAAGACATGAAAATGCCTCGAGTATTATCGTTACCATGGAAGTAACTATAGGTGTAGCCTACACGTGCTATAGGGAACAAAAGAATCCAACCCCAAGCAGCTAATTGGCTAGGTGATACAAAAGGAAATATAACTAAAAGAAGAATATAATATACAATATTTTCTGTAGTATTCCGGTGTGTATTTAGACACCTTTCAATTTCAAGAATACCTTCTTCAGTAATATCTGCTTTCCTATGACGACTTGAAACACGCTCTTCAGGTGATGCAAATATTTTGAATCGATTCCGTGTTAACTCAGTTACCGTCATTATCCATGAATGATTTATTACTAGAATAATCGCTGCGCATGACAATAGACCAACAATCTCACTAGATGGATGAGATATTTGAATAGGATCTATTCCAAACATGAAATTCAACGCGGCAGCCAACACCAATATACCAAAAGGATAAGCTTTTAAAATCCAATAAGAATTGTTTGGTGTTTCTACTTCTACTTCAACTTCCATCAATACCCCTTAGTAGTTTTTCCGATGCAGCTACTTGTATGGTTTTATTAATTGCTCAACTCTTAATAAAGAGTTAATTAAGTAATTATTGCACTATATTTAGCAAAAAGTACCAATCCGGATAAAGCTAAAGTGATCATTGCTGGAATACCATCTTTCCAAGTGTCGAACTTTAGATGAAAAAATATAGCTCCCACAGAAGTCCCAAATAAAGCAAGTGCTCCTAGTATACTGAAATAGGCTGGCAACCAAAGGGTAATAGCTCCGAATAACTCGACCATACCAATAAGAGCCATGAGAGTACGATTAAGCCCATATTTGATAAACATTTTTAACTGCGTTTCAAATATAAATTTTTGCCAGCCTAATATTTTTATTGAGCTAGCGAATAGAAAAAATACAGTGAGTAGACACATTGCAATGGTTATGAAAATTGAGTTCATTTTTTCCTTTAGGATAGTCGAGGGTTATTATTACATTTGAACACATACTTTGGCGCAAGGAGAATAATTCACTTGGTTCTTGTGATTATTCTTTTGCGTCGCAGACACCTAACAGGTCGGAGCTAAGCAGATCCGAACGATTGAGGTGTGCATACCGATTGAGGGCGGATACTGCCTCAACGCGTTGTGTAGCAACCGCTAACTTCTTAGCTCCGACTTGTTATGAGCCTGTAGTGGGAGATGAAACTAATTTAAGTCCAATTATTCCCGAAACAATTAAAAGTAAGCAAAAAATTCTCACCATGTCCTTCGACTCGTTGAATAACAACATGCCTAATAGAGCCACACCTACAGCACCAATACCGGTCCATACAGCATAGGCTGTACCTATTGGAATTGTTTTCATTGCAATTGATAATAGCCAGAAACTAATAGCCATTGCAGATATGGTCAAAACTGTAGGAACAGGTTTTGTGAAGCCTTCCGTATATTTAATTCCTATTGCCCAGCCGCACTCAAATAATCCTGCCACTGCTAAATAAATCCAGGCCATACGCTTCTCCTTTTAATAATGTTGGCTAACCGGGCGGATACTGCTTCAATGCGTTGTGTAACAACCGCTAAGTTTCTTAGCTCCGATCTGTTATGTTTTATCATGTGGAACGGTGTCTATTATTGCTGCGTTTACGGCAGATTTTATAACTTTCTGGGCATCAGAAACAGAACAGCCATTTTAAATGGATTATCTGATTATCCTCAGTGGTGTTCACTGCCTCTCTGCTTTTTCGAGATTCTATCCAAGGCATTGCTTCTGATAGTGCGCTAATGCTTTCTATCAGTGCCGAATTTTGTGGCCTTATAGAATATTGCTGGACGCCAGCAAGTAGTACGCCTTCCATGTTTTTGTTATGCGTTTACTAATAAGCAACTTGCGAACCTGAAACTATAACCGTTGTCTTAGAAATCCCTTTGTTACGTAGCCCTGTTAACGCTTTTAATTCAGGGCTAGTACGGTAGCTCCTAAATAATTTTATATTTGGAAATTCTAAGTGATGAACTTCGTCGATATTAAGCAAAGTGCTTTCTTCTTTATTTGGCTCAAATGCTAATATCAATTTACCTTCATATTTTCCCATTATTTCAATAGCCTGTTTTTCAAACATAGAGAATGAAGCTCTATCTTTAACTTCTAAAGTTACAATTATTTTTACCATACATGAATCACGCATACACTGGTGTTCCTCACGACAAGTAGCCACTCCCCTTAAGCAGCTAATGCTGCATTCTCCTCGAACATAGTAGGGCTTAATTCACCGTTCGCTGAATGTCTTCTTTTGCGGTTATAAAATATTTCGATATAGCTAAAGATACATGATCGCGCTTCTTCAATCGACTGAAAGTTTTTAGCATAAACTAATTCCACCTTCAGCCTGTCAAAGAAAGACTCCATAGGGGCATTATCCCAACAGTTACCTTTTCTACTCATGCTAATACGACATCCTTTGAACATGAGGCGGTCAATGTACTTCTGAGCACGATACTGAACACCTCTATATCAGTCCAGGGGTAGCCTTAACGTCTATCGAAAGCCATATTCAGTGCTTGTTCGATAAGCTCAACAGTGATGGTTCCCCCCCAAACTCCAGCCGATGATGCGTCGTGAGTATAAGTCCATCACAGTCGCCAGATACAACCATCGGTTTTTCACCCAAATATATGTAATATCACTTGTCCACTTTTGGTTAGGTATATCGGCACTAAAATCACGCCACAATAGATTTTCTGATACATTATTTATCGATAAACCGTGTCGCGAGTACTTAAAGCCTTTGCCATTTCTCGCTCGAATATCTTGTTCAGCCATAATCTTGGCAATGAAGTTCTCGCTACAAGGGAAACCGAGATCGTTTAACTCATCGGTAATTCGAGGAGCACCATAAATCGCCTCAAATTGCTCAAAAAATTCTCTGACTTTTCCTTCGTAGAGGGCTTTACGTTGTGAACGGGCACTTTCAGGACAATTTAACCATTTATTAAATCCTGAACGCGATACACTCATCGCGGGACACATCAGGGATTTGGAATAGACATCCAGATGCTCTCTTATGATGGCGTACTTCACTCTTGGTTTTTCGCAAAGTACGCCGCAGCCTTTTTTAAAAAGGCCATCTCCTCTTGTGGTTTTTTATTCTCGCGCCGAAGCTTACGAATCTCTTCACTTTCTTATTTAGAGTAATCAACGCCATTAAGAGAGTTAAATTGTTTATCGGATAATGCGTGAATTGTCTTTTCCAGTTAGCAATTTGTTGAGCACTAATACCCAGTTCCTCAGGCACCATGGCTTGAGTAACACCCTGTTTTTCGGAACGCTTTACGGCTTCTCTACGGAATTTTTCAGTGTATGTATGATTCTTTTTTCTTCCGATTTGACTCACCTTTAAGTTGTGTATATTTAGCAATAAAGGTGGCTACTAATCGAGGGGAACACGGATATAATAACGCCCGCATAAAAGGACGCCTGCTTTTGGCGTTCCTTTTTAATGCGCTTGTTAGCTGTATTTTGATATTGATAAATGACACCATAACAGTATGATGAAAATTGTAATTGATACAAGTGTTCTTATTAGTGCGCTAATAGGTAAAAAAAGGCCCAAGTCGAGAAATTTTGCGACAATGCCTGAATGGAAAGTATAAGCCGATAATTAGTAATACATTATTTCTAGAATATGAAGACGTTAGTAGTAGAGCAAAAATAAAAAACCTTTGTCCATTAACGGAAATTGAGATTAGTGAATTAATAAGAGCCATTTACAATGTCTGTGAATGGGTACCAATTGCATTTTTGACATTTTTTATGTATTTATAAAGTGTGCCACGGCTGACTTTGTAA
>CAJXQU010000012.1 GCA_913058255.1 uncultured Pseudomonadota bacterium
CCGGTGCTGCATCGAGCTACTACATAAGGGCCTTTAGTAGCTAACTAAAGGTGGGGCTCAGTTTACCCGTTCTTTGTACCTTATTAACCATACAAGTTGCTTCATCGGAAAAACTACTCGCTAGCGCTCGTCGTTTTCCGCTGAGCAAGGCGTTATGTCTCTACTGGCTTAAACCATAATTAATAAATTATTTTTATATAAACTATTGGCCGTGCTAAGATAAAAGAAAGAACTTCCAACTATCCATAAGAAATATATCAAGGAGTACATAATGTTTAAAATTATTATAAGCTGTCTTTTTTTATCTATAATATTACAAGGATGTAACTCAACCAATATTTCTAAAAATGAGCAATGTACAACTACAGATGATTTAACTATAGGTTATTTGAGAAAACTAATAAAAAAAATATCATTAGATACATCTCTTTCTTTAGCAACTATAGAAGCCAAACCAATTAACTCTATAGAGGCTAATACTCTTATAGGTAAATATATTCCTTCATTTTCAACAACAAGCCAAGGAAAAGTATCTAAACAATTTTTAAATTCAAAAAACAACGTTGCTGTTTTAGTAACATCAAAAAACTCCCCTGTAATATTGATTATTACAACAATCAAAGAAGAACGATTAAAAATAACCCCTGACATAAATGGCTTTATCTTAGATTTAACTAAAGATGATGAAAATCAAGCAACAAAAATATATGGTCTTAAAGGTGCTGGGTGCGGTGGTTGTTTTCTTTACACAGAAAAAGGTTGTGCAACTTGTACAAAAGGTTCGAAACTTGTTTCTAGTCTTTCTTTAGATCCTGCTTTAGTTCGAGACTTTACTATTAATACAATACTCCCATTAGGCTTCAAATAGACATAACAAGAGACTGTGGTTCCAAGTCAAGCTTTTAAACTAGTTTTTCATCCCAAACCTCCCCATTTTTAACCATTGTATTGAGGATGGTTATCATTTGGCGGATTCTACATCAAAGTGCACCACTGACCTAATTTAAGAAGACATGACTTTCGTAACCGCTAGAATGAGATTACCGAGACCTTATTCTGACGGAGAGAAAGGCATGTGGTGAATAGGAAACACTCCACCTTTTAGGGCATTTTGCGATATTTAAGCATTATAAAAATAAGGTATAGACTATTAAGCATGAGGGAAAGTTTAAAGAGAAAAATGATTGATGTTTGCGAAAGAAAAATTGCAAAAAAAGGTTCTAATGTTGGACTGTCGTTTTATGCCTTCTTCGCTAACAGAAATAATGATCCTGAGCTTTTAATGGAAGCTGCTCACTGGTGGATAATTACTCACAAACTCGATCACTTTGAAAAAGCAATAAAAATAAAAAAAATGATTGAGTAAAAAAATGTGTTTAACCTCAGTTTAATAGCGTAATTACCTATCGATATTATGCTTATAGATCTGGAAACTTTTGTTATTATTTGCTTATAGCTAATAAACATTTACATGATAAAAATGCTTAAAACGAAGCACTAAAAGAGGCGTTCGTATAGCAAGGCGTTATATCCAAAGGAGAGTACGGTGAATTACGATGATGTTTTATCTTTCTGGTTTCATGAAATAGAACAATCTCAATGGTGGGTTAAAGAGACTGATTTTGATACTAATATTGCCGATAAGTTTTCAGCTTTACATGAGCAGGCTAACAAGTGTGAATTATTTGAGTGGCGAAGCTCAGCGAAAGGACGTTTAGCTGAAATATTAATTCTAGATCAATTTTCGAGAAATATATTTAGAGATTCGCCTAAAGCCTTTTCATCAGATCCATTAGCCCTAGCTTTGTCTCAAGAAGCAATTTCTCTTGGAAAGCACAATGAGTTAAATGAAGTCGAACGAAGCTTTATTTATATGCCGTATATGCATAGCGAATCTTTAAGTATTCATAATGTCGCTTTAAAATTATATAAAGATAATGGTATCCAATCTAATTTGGATTTTGAAGTAAAGCATCGAGATATAATTGTAAAATTTGGCAGGTACCCTCATAGAAATTCGATTCTACATCGCGTATCTACCGTTGAAGAAGTAGAGTTCCTAAAACAGCCTAGCTCATCATTTTAATTATCTCTTACAAGTACATCAACAAGTCTAAAGACTACAGACAGTTCTCTCCGCTCCGCTCAAGCTAACCCACTGTTTTTAGATCTATATTTCTCAAATGTATGCATGTGCTAAGTGAGTAGTTCATCTATTTCTTTGTTGCTTTCAGTGTGTCCTATATCCAACTACGCGTAGTTATTTTGAGTCAAACCCCTAAGATGGTTCTCTTAAATCACCTCTTAGCTGTAACCCTAGACAATATAGATTAAAAATCAAACCGCTGTGCACCTGACTAAATAGAGCGTATAGTGGCAAAGTTAGTTTTTCCCCTCTATCGAGCCTACTGGCCAACACGCCTATATCCTCCTTATTGCGACTCTATTTGCTTTCAAACAAATAGAGTGGATCCACAACACCTACTTTTTACGCTTCTCAATCTTAATGAGAACAGCCAATTTTTTAGCGTAACTCTGTTCTTTTGATCAGAGATAAGTGGGTGTGTCCTTGATTTGTACTTATTCCTTTTAGGAGCACCATGACCACGAGTAACGATGAAACCCAAGAGTTACAACCCGCTATTATTTCCTATGTGAAAGACCTTCCAAATATGTGCTCACTTGCCGGATTAGCATGCACAATATTAGCAATCTACTTCAGTATTATTGGTGTTTACTACGCAGCAATGATTGGCATGATATGGGCCGTTGCCTTTGACTGGGCCGATGGCTTAGTAGCAAGAAAAATGAAAGGGCGCACGGGCAATGATCGAATTTTTGGTGGCCAACTCGACCTACTCATAGATATTGTTAGCTATGGCGTCGCCCCCGCGATTCTTTTACTTAGCTATGGAAAATTTGAACCCATCTTTCTACCTGTCGCCTTCATCATACTTGCTGCCAGTGCCATACGTTTAAGTTACTTCAGTACCTTCGGCTTGTCAGATGAGTCCAAGTACACAGGGCTAGCGCTGGATAACAATAACATAATACTGGTTTTTATCTTTCTCTTAGAAAGTATTCTTCCCGATGGATTATTTTTAATAGTCCTCTGTGTCAGTACCATAACCTTAGCGGTTCTCAATGTGTCTCAAATTAAAACGCCCAAATTCTCTGGCAATCCAAGGAATGTTTATTTACTTGCATTTTATACCCTTGCGATAACATTTATTTATGCGTGGAAGCTTTGGTAGCCCATGTTCGCACTTGTAAAACAAGTTAATAAAAATCGACACTCTTTATTATTTTTCAAAGGATGAAAAAACATATGCTCATATATACCGTAG
The DNA here is from genome assembly GCA_913058255.1 of uncultured Pseudomonadota bacterium. Taxonomy (GTDB): domain Bacteria; phylum Pseudomonadota; class Gammaproteobacteria; order CAJXQU01; family CAJXQU01; genus CAJXQU01. Next base: position 3,348 of record CAJXQU010000012.1, read on the forward strand.
GTACTTTTGATTTGTTACATGTAGGACACCTTGCTCTACTGGAATATTGTAAATCATTAGGTGGTGTTCTGGCCGTTGGTGTTGCTTCCGATCGTGTTGTGAATTCTTATAAGCCTAATGTACCTGTAATTCCTCTTGAACAACGAATGGAAATGTTAAGAGCTCTGCGTTGTGTTGATATCGTACGGCCCTACGATGAACTTGAGTATGTCTCTGGCTGCCAAGAACTTAATGCTGATATTTTCGTGATTGGAGAAGATTGGGGAAGCAAGCCTCATAACCTTGCTGTAGAGTCTTATCTAAAATCGACAGGGAAACAGATTAAACAAGTGCTTTATAACCCTCGTACATCATCAACTACGATAAAACAAAACGTCATGTCTCAATCTTATAATGTCAGTGATTTAAAGGTAGCCGTTCAGTAGTGGTTTCATTAAAACAATCAACTAGGACGACATGCACTCTTAATAAGATGTCAATTTAGTCTCGATGATTCTCACAATTAGGGCTGATACTTCATCCTAATTTCGGAGACCGGTTTTAAGCTATAACGCCACGTTTATCTTCTCTCAGTCTCCTCTCGGCGCATCGACTAATTGTAGATATTGTTTAATATAAAGATAGAACACTTATTTTTTTCCGATAGACTCTGCTATAAATAAACATTTAATTTGTCAAAGTTAAGTCGATCTTAATCATGCTTACCTCAAGCCCCATTAACGATAGTATATATAAATACATATCAATATTTGAGGTTATTATGGTAAGTTTGGATATTAATATACAACTAAAGAGCAGTTTTTAAATGATTGATGACAACACTTTTTTAATGGTAATTGACTCAACTCCTCTCGTTTCAATTGATCTTATAATAGAAAATACACAAGGTAATTATTTATTAGGTAAGCGTGTCAATAGACCTGCTCAAGGTTTTTGGTTTGTTCCCGGTGGGCGTATCAAAAAAAATGAAACCTTAGCGGATGCTATTCAACGAATTTCTATGGCCGAGTTGGGACAAAATATAACACTATCAGATGCTCAACTGTTAGGAGCTTACGATCATATCTATGATGATAATTTTTCAGAAGTAGAAGGAATTAACACGCATTATGTTGTTTTAGGATATAAAATCATTCTAAAGGAAAACCTTACTTTAGAACTGGACGATCAACACTCTGAAGTAAAATGGTGTTCTGTTAAAGAACTACTGTCGGATGAAAATGTTCATCAAAATACTAAACTCTATTTTGCTGATGACTTAACTGATCGAATTAAAAAATAAAATTTCAAATAAGAAATAAATCGTACGTAAAGAAGATTCTTACGTACGACTCACTATAAATAAATAGATCGTACCAACTTATAGTTCTATCTTTTCAAGCAGCTCCTCAGTACTCGTAACTTCAGCATAAGCAAAACCAAGTGCTGCCATATAGGTCGCATGCACATCTTCGGCGGAAACAGTCACGCCATTGAATTCTTGCCCAAATGTTGCACAAGCATCATGTGCTAATGAACACTTATAACCATAGTCACTTGCAGCTCTTGTCACAGCATCGATGCACATATGGCTCATAGCTCCAACTATAACAAGGTTCTCGATATTATTTCTATCGAGAATCTCTTTCAGATTAGTTTCGTGAAAGCTATTAATTTGATGCTTTACCACCGTTTCCTCATTCTCAAGTGGTACTACAGATGAGTGTGTTTCTGCACCTGTAGATCCAAGTTGGAAAAATGGTGCGTCAGCTGAAGGAAATTGATGCCTTACATGAACAACTAGCGCCTGTTGTTCTCTAAATTTGTTTAATAGCTTTCCTGCTTCAACAGCAGATTGTTCCATATTATTTAAAGGCAATTTAGCACCTTCAAAACTTGTAAAATAATCATTCTGTATATCAATCAGTAATAGTGCAGTTTTTGACATGCTAGATAACCTCATATTTAACTTCAGTAGAACTAAATATTATTACTGAAGCTACGATAATTACTTATATTGGAAATGACATAAAAGATGTCATAATTGACAAATGTGTAAGTTTGAAATCTATTTTCACTGGTAAGAAAATATTTTCAGTTTTTAGAAAACCTATTTTTGAATTCTCTAGGGGTTAAGCCCATTATTTTGATAAATATTTTCCGAAATGCACTGGTGTCTCCGTAGCCAACCTTAAAAGCAATTGCATCAACCGTTAAATTGGTAGTTTCGATAAGATCACAGGCTTTTTGAATTCTAAGTTTTTGCAAATAATGTATAGGTTTTAACTCTGTAGCCTTCAAAAATCGTCGTAGAAATGTTCTCTCAGTTAAAAAATTATCTGTGGCAAGTTGCTTCACAGTAATATTTTTTTCTATGTGAGCTTGCATAAAATGCTGCGCCTTTAAGATTTCCTTATCACCGTGATCAAGCACCGGTGAGAAACTAACGTAATAACGTTGCTCTCGTGGCCCAGTGTCAATAACTAGATATTTTCCAAGCTGGCGCATAACGTTTTGATCGGCAATTTGTCCTACTAACTCCATACAAAGATCTAACCAAGACATCAAACCTCCAGCTGTAATAATATCGCCTCCATTAATTAATATTTTATTACTATCGAGTAATACATTTGGATATTTCTTACTAAATTGATCAGCGAGATCCCAGTGAGTCGTTACTTCTCTTTTTACTAATAAACCCGTCTCAGCCAAAATGAAAGCTCCCGCACATACAGAACAAAGTGTCGCACCATTCCCGTGCTGTTTTAACAACCATTCCGTTAATGACTTTTCTGGTTGTTGATAATAATTGCCGCCTATATCTGGCGGAATAATCACAACCTGAGTAACAGAATCGTTAAATAGTGATTGGTGCTCTTCGTTAAGGTCATAGATCATGATAGAGAAATGATTTTTTAGCTCCCTCTCATGACAGATTTTATTGGCTAATTGAAAAATCTCTTGCATGCCATATACCGCAGATAACATGGCCCCAGGATAATTAATAATCGCAATATTAACTTGCCTATCTTTCATATTAGAAAAACTACTCTTGGCATTTTTTACTGCGTTATGAATAACGCCCAGAAAAGAATATATAGCAAACAATAAAAAGCCCCACCTACTTCGAAAGTAAATGAGGCTTTTTTATACACCTTAATTAACGTCTAGCTATATAGAGCTGGTGCGCCAAGTTTTTCGTGAATACTATTACTGGCTTGCTGAGAAATATTCAATCCTTGCGCAAGGTTGTGTAGGTATTCTGCTTCTGGTTTTGAGTCAAGATTAATCGCTAGCAATGACATAAAGTAAGCCTGTTGCTCCATACCATTTGGAATGCTATTAACCAAACTCTGCATATCAAGCGGTTCGTTCATTATAGAACGTACTAAAGCAACCTCTTCTTGAGAGACATCTTCTAGATGCTCCGCAATTTTTTGTTGCTCTGCTTGATCAATTTCACCATCTGCTTTCGCTGCACTGATCATCGCACGCAACATAACTTCTGCTTGCTGCTCTTGATCATTTGTCGGTTGATCAGCTTGATTACCTTGCAAAACACTGTTGAGTAAGCTACCCAAACCTCCACCAGCAGAAGCCTGTGAAGCTCCACCGCCAAGAGAGTCCAGAATGCCACCGAGGCCTCCGCCTTGTTGACCACCTGCTCCACCTAGCATTCCAGCCAAACCACCAAGACCACCGCCACTAGAATTACCGCCAGCAAGCGAGCCTAAAATGTCACCTATGCCACCACCAGACTGGTTACCACCACCTGTTAAGCCACCGAGTAGCCCACCGAGACCACCACCTGATTGACCACCACCCGTTAAGCCGCCGAGCAGACCACCGAGACCACCACCTGATTGACCGCCACCTGCTAAACCTCCAAGAAGCCCACCTAAACCACCAGCCTGCTTATTACCGCCGCCGACCATTTTACCGACACCTTTAGCAACCATCATACCTACAGCCATTTTTCCTAATGTGCTTACTAGACTCATATCACTTCCCCTGCATTTAATTTTTAAAAATCCTTAACGTCAGCCCTAGCATATGCTCTTGGCCCGTCCAAATGCAAGTTTCTAATATTCATCAATCATTCATATTTCATATGCTATGAGAAATGCATAAATTGTCTAATAATATCAATCACTAAATCACGTTTTAACGCGTTCTTTTCTTCGGTTTGTTCGGACTACGTTTCTTCTTAAAGCTAGGTGTTTTTGGTAGCCCTGTATGTTGGGTCAATATCCTTCCACCATTAACCTTCTTTTTCGCTTTCGGGCTGATGCGTCGTCCTTCAGTTTCATCACCCGTTCCTGCTGGTTGCCAGTTAGGTATAAGGTGTTTTTTACCATTACCAATTAGATCAGCTCGACCCATCCGTTTTAGTGCTTCACGTAACATCGGCCAATTATTCGCATCATGATAACGAAGAAAAGCTTTGTGTAATTGCCGTTGCTTCTTACCTTTAGGAACAAAAACCGGCTCACTATTTCGTGAGATTTTTTTCAGTGGATTCTTTTCTGAATAGTACATGGCCGCAGAAGTAGACATTGGCGAGGGTAAAAATGCTTGCACCTGATCAGCCCGAAAATCATTCGATTTCAACCAGATGGCAAGATTCATCATATCTTCATCGGTTGTGCCGGGATGCGCCGCGATAAAGTACGGGATCAAATATTGTTCTTTACCCGCTTCTTTTGAGTACTTCTCGAACATTTTTTTAAAGCTATCGTAAGTCCCAATGCCTGGCTTCATCATCTTTGATAATGGCCCGCCTTCCGTATGTTCAGGGGCAATTTTCAAATAACCTCCAACATGGTGAGAGACTAATTCTTTAACATATTCAGGTGATTCAACCGCAAGGTCATAACGCAAACCCGATGCGATGAGGATCTTCTTAATTCCAGGTAGCTTTCTAGCGCGTCGATAGATCTTGATCAGCGGATCATGATTTGTGTTCAGATTCTGACAAATTCCGGGATAAACACAGGACGGCTTACGACATGATGCTTCTATTTCAGGACTCTTGCACGACAAGCGATACATATTCGCTGTTGGGCCACCCAGATCAGAAATCACACCTGTGAATTCAGGCACGGTATCACGAATGGTTTCGATCTCATTGATAATAGAGTCTTCTGATCGGCTTTGAATGATGCGGCCTTCATGCTCCGTTATCGAACAAAAAGTACACCCCCCAAAACAACCCCGCATAATTGGGATCGAAAAACGGATCATTTCATAGGCAGGGATTTTTGCTTTGCCATAAGACGGATGCGGCTGTCTTGTATAAGGCAAATCATAAACACTATCCATTTCCTTCATCGTCAAAGGGATCGGTGGTGGGTTAAGCCATAAATGCTGTTGGCCATGCTGCTGGATAAGCGCCCGAGCATTGCCGGGGTTGGTTTCAAGATGCAAAATACGCGAGGTGTGGGCATACATAATGGGATCTGACTTTACTTGATCGTAAGCCGGTAACCGAATAACTGTTTTTTCACGCTCAGACTTTCTCACATTCTTAACGAATTTTATGACGTTTTGTTTTCCACTAACGCCTTTACTCGCCTCTTCCTCAGCGGCTTGAGCTGAATCACACACTTCCTGAGTTTTTGTTGTGTCGAGATAGGGATCAATCGGTGCTTCCAATTTCCCCGGTGTATCAAGATCGGTGGAATCTATTTCCCACCAGTCTGCTGGACGTTCATTACAAAGAAACGCTGTACCACGTACATCTCTGATCTGATTTAAGCTTTCACCCTGCGCAACACGATGAGTGATCTCGACAACCTGCCGTTCAGCATTCCCATAAACTAACAGATCAGCTTTTGCATCTAATAGTACAGAACGACGAACTTTTTCGGACCAGTAATCATAATGAGCGATACGGCGCAGGCTAGCTTCAATACCCCCGATCATCACAGGCACGCCTTTGTAAGCTTCACGACAACGTTGGGTATAAACGATGACACAACGATCAGGTCGTTGACCACCCGCACCATCTGGCGTGTAGGCATCATTTGATCGAACACGTCGCTCAGACGTGTAACGATTAACCATTGAATCCATATTGCCGCCAGTTACACCGAAATAAAGATTCGGTTTGCCGAGACGCATAAAGTCATCTTTATTTTGCCAGTCTGGCTGGGCAATAATCCCAACACGGAAACCTTGCGCTTCCAACACACGCCCCACTAAGGCCATACCAAAACTGGCCTGATCCACATAGGCATCACCCGTCACTAAGATAACATCGCAGCTATCCCAACCCAGCTCGTCCATTTCTTCTCTGGACATCGGTAAAACGGGAGCAGAACCAAAACGTTTGGCCCAATATTTTTTATAGGAAAAGAGGTCTGGAGCAGCTTGCATAATGGTGTGTGTAGTCAAAAAAAGAAGCGTACCATGAATACCTGACTACTGGCATCAGGTATTTAACTTTAAAGTGGAGAAAAAGTCATGATTTTGACAACGCAGCAAGCCACTTTCTGCTCAGGATCAGGTATCATTCCTGTTTTTTATAACCTCTAATAAAATCACACCAAAGAATCCTATGTTAACGTTTGCTGGAAGTGCCGCTTTTTCTACCTTTCGACTGGACAAATTTCTACAAGAAATTCAAACAGTCGTACCTCAAGTTACTGCTATTTCGACGCATTTTATACACTTTTCAAAATGTAGTTCAGATCTGAATGATCAAGAAAAACAACAACTAGGCGAACTTTTATCCTATGGAACCTCTCCAAAAGCTACCTTGGAGAAGACCCATTTATTAGTTATCCCACGCAGCGGAACCATCTCTCCTTGGTCGAGCAAAGCTACCGACATCGCAAGAAATGCCGGCTTAACAAAAGTTGAGCGATTGGAGCGTGGTATTGAATGGGCTTTCCAAACCAACGATGGCTCAAGTCTCAACGAAGATGATTTGTTGAAGATTACACCTTTGGTTCATGATCGAATGACGGAAACGGTGCTGACTAAAGCAGCACAAGCAGAATCTTTATTTGATCAAGCCGAAGCGGGGATCATCAAACATATCGATATGCTCACGGATGGTATTAGTGCCCTGCAAACGGCTAATAGCGAGCTTGGATTAGCTTTGTCAGAAGACGAAATCGAATACTTGTTTGAGAATTTTACCAAACTCAACAGAAATCCTTCTGATGTTGAGTTGATGATGTTCGCCCAAGCGAACTCCGAACACTGCCGCCATAAAATATTCAATGCTGACTGGAAAGTTGATGGAAAAGAACAAGATCGTTCTTTATTCGCCATGATCAGGAATACACACCAAACCAACCCCGGCGGCGTGTTGTCAGCTTATTCTGACAACTCCTCAGTCACGACGGGATATTCAGGCGAACGTTTCTTTCCGAACCCAACAACGGGGCAATATGAATATGTAGATGAAGCTATTCATATATTGACCAAGGTTGAAACGCATAATCACCCAACGGCTATTTCACCTTACCCTGGCGCGGCAACAGGTTCTGGTGGCGAAATCCGTGATGAAGGTGCGACTGGCCGAGGCTCAAAACCGAAAGCAGGTCTGACTGGTTTTTCTGTCTCTAACTTGAAAATCCCTGCGCTCACTCAACCATGGGAAGTCGATTACGGCAAACCAGAGCGCATCGCTTCGGCCCTCGAGATTATGCTTGAGGGCCCCATCGGTGGAGCGGCATTTAATAATGAATTCGGCCGCCCTGCCCTTTGTGGTTATTTCCGTACTTATGAGCAAATAATAAACGGTGAAGTTCGTGGCTATCACAAACCCATTATGATCGCCGGTGGCTTGGGTAATATTCGTCCGCAACACACTCATAAAGATCAAATTCCGGCTGGATCAAAAATTATCGTACTCGGCGGCCCAGCCATGTTGATCGGTTTGGGCGGCAGTGCTGCTTCCTCAGTCACATCAGGTCAAAGCCATGCTGACTTGGACTTTGCCTCAGTTCAACGTGAAAACCCAGAAATGGAACGCCGCTGTCAGGAAGTCATCGATAGCTGTTGGAGTTTAGGGGATGATAACCCGATCGTTTCTATTCATGATGTTGGTGCCGGTGGTATTTCAAATGCCCTGCCCGAGCTGGTAAATGACGCTGAGCGTGGTGCGATTTTTGAGCTTCGCGAAGTACCTAGTTCGGATCCAAGCATGTCTCCCGTTGAGATCTGGTGTAATGAATCACAAGAACGTTATGTATTAGCCATCGCGCCTGAAGCCGAAACATTCTTTGAGAAGATTTGTGCTCGCGAGCGTTGTCCCTTTGCCGTGTTGGGCGATGCAACTGGTGAACGTCATTTGATTTTGAATGATCGTCTGTTCGGTGATCAACCCATTGATCTACCGATGCAAGTCTTGCTTGGCAAACCGCCGAAGATGAGTCGTGAAACACAACGTATCACACCTGTTCACACAGCATTTGATGATCAAGGTATCGATATCAAAACAGCCGCTGAGCGCGTTTTACAACTTCCTGCCGTTGCTGATAAACGCTTCCTGATCACGATTGGTGATCGCAGTGTTACAGGCCTCGTTGCACGTGATCAAATGGTTGGCCCGTGGCAGGTTCCTGTGGCTGATTGTGCTGTCACTTCCAACTCATTTTTAGGCTGTGCTGGTGAAGCAATGGCGATGGGCGAACGAACGCCACTGGCGATGATCGATGCCGCTGCTTCTGGTCGAATGGCAATAGGCGAAGCGATCATGAATATCGCTGCCGCTCGTATTATGAAAATGTCGGACATTATATTCTCAGCAAACTGGATGGCTGCTTGCGGGCACTCAGATGAAGATGCACGACTGTTTGATACCGTAAAAGCTGTTGGTATGGAACTCTGCCCAGCACTGGGTATTTGTATTCCCGTGGGTAAAGATTCCTTATCGATGAAAACCATCTGGCAAGATCGTGATGAGCAACGCTCAGTTGTCTCGCCACTGTCATTAATCATTACAGCCTTTGCACCCGTGGTCGATGTTCGCATGAGCTTAACGCCACAGTTACGTATCTTGGATGAGCCAACAGAGCTTATTTATATCGATCTGGGCGCAGGTAAGAATCGTCTTGGTGGTTCTGCCCTTGCTCAAGTATTCAATCAACTGGGTGATGAATCACCTGATCTGGATGATGCGAAGTTATTAAAAACATTCTTCCGTAGCATTCAATTATTAATAGAAGCAGATATGTTGCTTTCCTATCATGATCGATCTGATGGTGGGCTGTTCACAACACTCGTTGAGATGGCATTGGCTGGCAGAACAGGTATCGACATTAACTTAGCGGAAGCATCGCTCGCGAGCTTGTTCAGTGAAGAACTAGGAGCCGTCATTCAGATCCGAACGGAAGATCGAGAACAGGTCATCAAATGTCTGACTTCAGATGGTCTGCTAGCCGATCACGTCCATGCGATTGGTGGCTTGAACAATGACATGAAGGTAAAAATATCGCAGCAAGATCAAACCATTTATGCTGACGATCTTATGGCGATCCAACGTCTCTGGTCATCAACATCTTTCCACATACAATCACTGCGTGATAATCCAGAATGTGCACAGCAAGAATATGCTGCCTTACAAGATGAGCACGATCCGGGCATGTTTGTGTCACTCACTTATGAAGTCGATGAAACGCCTGTGACCGATTCAGCCAATAAACCCAGCGTGGCGATCCTTCGTGAGCAAGGTGTTAATGGCCACTTGGAAATGGCAGCCGCTTTCGATAGAGCTGGCTTTACAACGATTGATGTTCATATGAGCGATCTGATCGAAGGTCGCGTAGAACTCAATAAATTCTCAGGATTGATCGCTTGCGGCGGTTTCTCATATGGCGATGTGCTCGGTGCTGGTGGCGGTTGGGCAAAAACAATCTTATTCAATTCGGATCTAAAAGCTCAGTTCAGTGAATTCTTCAGTCGTGAAGACACCTTTACTCTAGGAGTATGTAACGGTTGCCAGATGCTTGCTCAACTGAAATCGATCATTCCCGGTGCTGATCACTGGCCTGTCTTTTTACGCAATAATTCAGAACAATTTGAAGCTCGTCTATCGATGGTCGAAGTACAGGAATCACCTTCTATTTTCTTAAAAGGCATGGCTGGCTCGCGGATGCCAATCGTTGTATCGCACGGTGAAGGTCGCACCAGCTATACTCAAGAGCAATCACAAAAAGTTATCGATCAAGGCTTAGTCAGCCTCAATTACATTACTAATCATGGTGAGACTGCTGATCAATATCCAGCTAATCCAAATGGTTCTGAACTGGGCTTAACTGGTCTAACAACGATCGACGGACGTGTGACAATCATGATGCCGCACCCCGAGCGTGTGTTCTTGAAGAAACAGTTCTCATGGTTGCCAGATGACTGGCAGCAAGAGGCCAGTCCTTGGATGCAAATGTTCCGCAACGCGCGCGAGTGGATCGGTTAAACAACAACCGCCCCTATAACAAGCAAATGAATTTTCTCGCTCACCTCTACTTCGCAGAAAATTCTCAACATTCTCTTTATGGGAACCTACTCGGTGATTTTGTTAAGGGATCACCGGATCAATTTATTGATCCGGTGATCCTTAACGGCATAGCCCAACACCGCGCAATTGATAAATATACCGATGCTCACCCAGTAGTTAAGCGCAGTAAGTCACGGATCTCCGCAGAAAGAAGACGCTTTTCTGGAATTATGATCGATGTTTTTTATGACCATTATTTAGCCATTAATTGGGAACAGTATTCACCGGAAAACTTTTCAATTCAAACAAGTGATTGGTATAACAAACTCAAAAAAGAAACCTATCTCGTGCTTCCAGCAAGGTTTAGTCGTACCATAGAAATGATGACAAAAAACGATTGGTTTTCCATGTATAAAGAACCTGCCGGAATCAACAAAGCGATCGATGGCATTTCAAAAAGGATTCGTTTTGAAAACAACATGCATGGCGGAGGCGTTGAGTTGACAAACAACTACGATGCCTTGGAAGATGATTTCCATGCATTTTTTCCTGATCTGGTCACATTTGTCAGGAGTTATCAAAAAAAACTTGATTCAGTATGCTGAGTAAGGAACTTTTCCATTAATATATTGCCTCAAGTGCACGTTAAAAAAGCCATGCTGGTATATCTAGTGAGCTTAATAAAATTAGACATAAGGGATAGCAAAGATGAGACAAGCCTATAAAACGCCAGTCATTAATCAAGGCGATGCTGAACTGAAGCGACAAGAAATTCGTGATTACTTTCATGCAACCTTCGATCAGTATGAATCTCTCTTTTCTGTTCTCAAAGACGATAGCGTTTTTTATGAACGTCCCGAATCATTACGTCACCCGCTGATCTTTTACTTTGGTCATACCGCAACTTTTTTCACAAATAAACTGATGGTATCGAAGATCATTAATCAGCGTATTGATCCTGATATGGAATCGATGATGGCGATCGGTGTCGATGAAATGTCTTGGGATGATTTGGATGAAAAAAATTACGACTGGCCAACCGTTGATGCTGTTCGTCAATATCGTCAGCACGTTCGCAAAACGGTTGATCAACTGATCGATACCCTCCCCTTAAATTTTCCTGTGCAATGGAGTGATCCGTTCTGGATTATTTTGATGGGAATTGAGCATGAAAAAATTCATTTAGAAACATCATCTGTCTTAATCAGACAGTTACCCATCGAACACGTGAGAACTAGTCACGATTGGCCGATCTGTAATGAAATCGGCCATGCGCCATCAAACAAGCTTGTGGAAGTTCCGGGTGGTGAAGTGCAGCAAGGTCGCAACCTGCCATCAACCACCTACGGTTGGGACAATGAGTACGGCTCCCAAACCACTCAGCTTGAAAGTTTTAAAGCGAGTAGTTTTCTAGTTTCTAATCAAGAGTTTTTAGCCTTTGTATCTGATCAAGGTTATGCGACAGAAAGTTATTGGTCCGAAGAAGGCTGGCAGTGGAAAAACTTTAGACAAGTTAACCAGCCTATTTTTTGGATCAAGGAAAATAATAACTATCGTTACCGTACGATGTTGGAAGAAATAGACATGCCTTGGAGCTGGCCTGTTGACGTGAACTTTCACGAGGCCAAAGCATTCTGCAACTGGTTAACTGAAAAAACAGGGAAACAGATCAGACTGCCTAGCGAACCTGAATGGTATCGTTTATATGAGCTCAACGTCGAAGAAGATCATACCAATTGGATCAAAGCTCCTGGTAATATCAATCTCGAATATTGGGCTTCATCATCGCCAGTGAATAAGTTTATGCACGGCGACTTCGGGGACGTGATAGGGAATGTCTGGCAATGGACAGAGTCAGCGATTGATGGTTTTGAAGGGTTTAGTGTCCACCCTGCTTACGATGATTTTTCAATTCCAACATTCGATGGCCGACATAACTTGATCAAGGGAGGCAGTTGGATCTCTACGGGTAACGAGGCACATCGAGATAGTCGATATGCCTTCCGTCGACACTTTTATCAACATGCAGGATTTCGTTATGTAGAGTCGCATGAAGAAATTGATCAAAGCTTTAACAGTTACGAAACAGATGAATTTATTTCTCAATATTTAGAGTTTCATTACGGCGATGAATATTTTGATGTTCCTAATTTTCCAAAAGCCTGTGCCGAAAAGATTTTTGAAATCACAGCCGAGCAAAAATTTGAGCGTGCATTAGATATTGGTTGCGCGGTCGGTCGAAGTAGTTTTGAGCTAGCTAAACAGATTCCTCATGTCGATGCATTAGACTTCTCAGCACGTTTTATTCGTAATGCGCTAAGCCTACGCGAGCATGGCCAACTTCGATATATGATTACCGATGAAGGCGAACTTTCCACCTTAAAACAAGTGAGTTTGAGTGATTTAAAACTAGCTGAAACAGCTGATCGCGTCAATTTCAGCCAAGGTGATGCCTGCAATTTAAAGCCACATTATCAAGACTATGATCTAATCTTTGCTGGTAACTTGATCGATCGATTATATGAGCCTGCGAAATTTTTAAAATCAATTCACCAACGTATGCGTAAAGGTGGGATCTTAGTATTAACCTCTCCTTATACTTGGCTTGAAGAATATACCGAAAAACAACAGTGGATCGGTGGATATAAAATCAATGGTGAGAATATGACAACTCTTGATGGCTTACATCATTATTTGAGTGAACATTTTGAGCCATTAGAAGCTCCAGTTGACGTCCCTTTTGTCATACGTGAAACAGCAAGAAAGCACCAACATACCATTGCGCAAATGACCTTGTGGAAAAAGAAAACTTAAATGTTTTTTTATTCATAAATGCTGTTTAAACCAACATCGCTCTATCAGTTTTATAAGCGCTATGAAACGTTAGACTTGACACCGATACATCAATCCAACCCTCAACCGTTTACAATGATTGAGCTTGAAGCCATTATTGGAAAAAAAACGTCATTTTTAGATGATCAACTCGAACTTGGTTATGCAAGCCTGCAAGGTGACTTGAGATTACGTGAAGCTATCACCACTCTCTATGAACACGAGAATCCTGATGAGATAGCGACCTTTGTAGGTGCGCAAGAAGCTATATTTTGCGCTATGTATAGCTTGTTAAAAGCAAAAGATAAGGTTGTAGCGATAAGTCCTATTTTTGCTCCCCTAATCGCTACAGCTGAGGAAATCGGTTGTGAAATTGATCTTGTCTCATTAACACCTACAAAAGATAAATGGGTGCTCGACCTTGCTCAATTAGAAGCGTCCATTAAAGCGGACTGCAAGCTACTGATCATAAACTTTCCGCATAATCCAACAGGCGCCATGCTCACAGAAGATGAGCTACTAAAAATTATCGATATATGTGATCAAAATAACTGTTGGATTTTATCCGATGAAGTGTTTCGTGGACTTGAGTTTAAGCCTGAGCAGCGTTTACCAGCGGTTGCCGATCTTTACCCGCAAGCAATAAGCATTGGTGTTCTTTCAAAATCCTTCGCGACACCGGCCATTCGTATTGGTTGGATTAGTTGTCAAGATAAAATGATCATAGAAAGAATGATCGAAATAAAATCATCCTTTTCAATTTGTACTAGTCATATAGATGAACAGTTCGCGATACACATTATTCTTCAACATGAAAAGGTTTGGGAGCGAAGCCGCAATAAAGTACTTAATAATTTTTCTAATTTTGACCGTAATGTTACTAAGTCCCATTTATTGAGTCGTTTTATAAAACCACAAGCAGGATGTGTCTGCTTTCCTCTTCTCAATGATGCGATCTTAGCCAGTGACTTTAGCGAGGAGCTGATTCAAAATAAAAACTTAATGACACTACCTGCGGATCTATTCATATCATCACATAACGGCATTCGCTTAGGTTTTGGTTACGATAACAATAGTCACTTGATAAGTTCTATCTTTTCAACTTAACCCATTTCAATCTAATGAAAAATATTTTGGGGACGACATCCAACCTCTTAATACAACATCCGTTGAAATAACTGCACCTTAGACTACTAGACGCGTTATAATTGACCGTTTAATTCATCTGTTTCCCCCTATGCTTAATTTCTCAAACGTAACCCTACGACGCGGTAAACGCATCCTCTTTGAGGAAGTCAGTATGATGTTACATCCCGGTTGGAAAACGGGCATAACCGGCGCTAATGGTACCGGTAAATCCAGTTTGTTTGGCTTGGTTCTTAATAGTCTACAACATGATGCCGGTGAATTTAGTCTACCTTCCCAATGGATTATCGCCCATGTAGCACAAGAAACACCGGCATTAGAAACCTCCGCACTCGACTATGCTCTTGATGGTGATGTTGAGTTACGTCAATTAGAGAAACGTTTGCTGGCAGCTGAGTCCGTTGATGATGGAACAAAACTGGCCGAATTACATGAACAATTTCACACCATTGATGGCTATACAGCAAAAAGTCGAGCCGCCCGACTGCTTCATGGTTTAGGATTTACCACAGAACAACATGACCAACCAGTCAAATCATTCTCCGGTGGTTGGCGTATGCGGTTGAATCTAGCCCAAGCACTCATGTGCCGCTCTGATCTCTTACTACTTGATGAGCCCACTAACCATTTAGACTTAGAGGCTGTATTTTGGTTAGAAGACTGGTTACAGAGTTATCCCGGAAGTTTATTATTGATCTCTCATGATCGAGATTTTCTTGATCGAATTACTGATCATATTGCACATATAGAGCATCAACATATCAAGCTCTACACAGGTAACTATTCCAGCTTTGAAATGGCGCGTGCTGAACAACTAGCCCAACAATCAATCGCATTTTCGCGTCAACAAAAAGAAATAGCACACATTCAAAGTTTTGTTGATCGGTTTCGTGCCCAAGCCACAAAAGCTCGACAAGCACAAAGTCGAATTAAGGCCCTAGAACGTATGTCGAAAATTGCGCCAGCACATGTGGATTCGCAATTTCATTTTAATTTTAAGTCTCCAGAAAAGCTGCCTGATAACCTCTTGAAATTAGAAAATTCTAGCGTTGGCTATGACGATAAAATAATTATTTCTAACATTGACCTCACTCTATCTCCCGGTGATCGTATCGGATTACTTGGCCCTAATGGTGCGGGCAAATCAACACTGATCAAATTAATGGCCGGTGAACTGAAAAGTAAACACGGTAAAAGAAGCGAGGCTAAAGATTTAAAGTTAGGCTATTTTGCTCAACATCAATTAGAACAACTTGATGACGATGCAACACCCTTAGTTCATCTACAAAGACTTGATAAGTATGCGACCGAGAAAGAACTACGCATGCATCTTGGGCATTTTGGGTTCCAAGGTGAATCAGCTCTTGACCCTGTCGGCCCACTTTCTGGTGGCGAAAAGGCTCGCTTGGTTTTATCCCTCATCGTCTACCAACGCCCTTCTCTTTTATTACTTGACGAACCGACCAATCATCTTGATATAGAAATGCGTCACGCATTGATCATGGCATTACAAGGTTATGAAGGCGCGATGGTGATCATTTCACATGACCGTCATTTGTTACGTACTGCAACTGACAAATTACTACTCGTTAATGCTGGAAAAATGACTGAGTTCGATGGTGACCTCGATAACTATAAAGTTGCATTAAAAACAGCATCTGATCAAGATGATTCGAATGATTCTTCACAACCTAAAATGGGTTCAAAAAAAGATCAACGTCGTATAGATGCTGAACAAAGAAAGTTATTACAACCTATCAAAAATAAAATAAAAAAAATCGAACGTGAAATTGAAAAAATACAATTAGAGAAAGATAAAAACCATACCGCACTTTCTGAAGCGGATATCTATGATGCCGTTAATAAAGAAAAATTAAATGCACTACTAGTCAAGCAGGGAGAACTTTCTCAATGCTTAGATGAAACTGAGCAACTATGGCTAGAATTACAAGAAGAATTAGAGAATCAAGAAGAATAAAATATGAATAGTAAATTCTTAAATATAGACCTCCACATGCACTCCACAGCCTCTGATGGAATGTTGTCGCCCACCGAATTAGTCAACTTATGTTCTGAGAATAAAGTTCAAGTCATGGCATTAACTGATCACGATACAACAGAGGGTCTGGATGAAGCGAAAGTCGCTGCTGAAGAAAAAGGTATTCAGTTAATTGCCGGCGTTGAATTTTCAGCATCTTGGGAGAATAAAGTATTACATATCATTGGCTTAAATCTTGATACTGAAAACTCTAATTTAATCGATGCTTTAAATGCATTAAAACAACAACGTTTAAATCGTGCGGAAAGAATCGCTAAAAAACTAGAGGGAGCAGGAATTCCAAATGCTCTGGAAGGTGCAAAAAAATACGCTAATGGCGGATTGATAGCACGTCCTCATTTTGCACAATTCCTGATTGCGGAAGGTCATGTAAAAACAGCTCAAGATGCTTTTAAAAAATACTTAGCTCATAATAAAAAAGCCTATGTATCAACAGAATGGCCAACGATGGAAGCTGTTTTAAATACTATAAAGGACGCTGAAGGTGTTGCTGTGCTAGCTCACCCGCTGCGTTATAAGTTCACAGCTTCTTGGAAACGTCGGTTATTCTCTAGTTTTAAAGAAGCTGGCGGTCAAGGTATGGAAGTTGTTTGTGGTTACTATACACCGACAGAAATTGAAATGAGTATAGGTTATGCTTTGAAATATGATTTGATGGGTTCCGTCGGTTCTGACTATCATGGCTATTCAAAACATAGTAGCCACCCTGGAATATTTCCTCCTTTGCCAACATCTATTACTCCGATATGGTCACTTTTACCGGTTTAGTCTGTGCAAAGAAAACACTAAGCCATGCTCTATATTGCCCTTTTTATCACTGGTGCACTTTCATGGTTTATTAGCACCGTTGCTGCGGGAGGCGCGGCAACTCTTCTAATTCCTATCATAGGTTTTTTACTCGGTGCGCAGTATGTTGCACCCATCATTTCTTTAGCTGCTATTTGTAGTAATCCTGCCCGAGCTTGGTTATTTCGAGAACATGTCGACTGGAAGGTTATTGCTTATTTGATGCCTGGTAGTTTAGTAGGAGCATTCTTTGGTGCTTGGTCTTTTAGTTTTCTTGATCCAAAATGGATTCAGGTAGTGCTCGCCTTCTTTTTGATCAGTTATGTTTTTCAATATAAATTTGGCAAGTCAGAACTATCATTCAAAGTAAAAAAAATCTGGTTCTTTCCTTTAGGTGGACTAATTTCATTTCTCTCCGGTTTAGTCGGTGCTACGGGGCCAATATTAAATCCTTTTATGCTTAATTATGGTTTAAAAAAAGAACAGCTTGTCGGGACTAAATCGATAAACTCTCTCGCCATGCAATTAACAAAACTAACAACCTATACTCTTTTTGGTGTGATCAGTTTAGAAGTCGTTCAGTATGGAATTTTACTTGGCCTTGGTGCTGTTGTAGGTGTGTTTATTGCCCGCAAACATTTATTCAATATTGCTCACGAGCGCTTTCAATTTTACACCATGATTATGATGCTAGTCGCTGGGGTTTTAATGCTGGCTAAACTCTTTATTAATTAATTATTTTTTTGCGCCGAAACATAATAAAACCACTCAGAGCACTGCCGAATAACCAGACAGCTGCTGGAACAGGCACAGCAGACGTTTGCCAAGCTAAGGCATAATCAGTATCAAAATTTCCGTTAGAGCTCACATCAATACGGTAGTCTCCAGCAAGGAGTTGAAGCCATATATTTTCACTGTTATTGATCAGGCTATTTGAGTTTGCAACTTCGTCAAAATTAATCCCATTAAAAATAGATAAAGAAAGGTTGATATCAAATAATTCACCGACAGAGCTAGTAAACGTTTCATCATCACTAACATCAAAAACAATATTCCAAACTAATGAGGCAGAAAACCAAACATCCTCATTATTTGTAAACGAGTAGGAGGCAATATCATCGCTGCCGTTTAGACCTCCAAAAGAATTATCGTAATCAAAACCCGTTGATAGTACCGTTCCAGCATCTTGCTCACCGGCTTCTAAAATATGGTAACTATTTTGAACATTTAGTTGTCCTGCTCCATATCGTCTGTCGAGGCCATTTGTGGTCTGGTTTCCAACACTGCGATAATTCGTAATGTCTGCAGTAATCGCAGTATTTGAAGTGACTCGAGTCGCGCCAGCCATCAGTGATGCCTTGATCACTTCTGAGGTTTCAGCATGATAGATCATGTCATTATTTCTGTTCGTCAAAACGCCATTCGACTTACTCAGCCCCTGATCATGAGCATAACCAACCAGTAAGGCGGCCGCAGACGCAACTCTTGGTGTCGCTGCACTGGTCGTTGTCTCTGGAACAACGATATCAACACCACTTCTATTCGTTGCATTGTAAAGACCTGTACTCGGATTAACATCAACTGTTCCAATAGGGTGATTACCATCTGTTCGGCCAACGGCGATCGTGTTGTAAGCATTAGAAATTAACTCACGATTAGTCGTTCCGTTATTGAAAGCTGTGATTAAGATATGATCATCTTTATCCGCAAGATAATCGACACGTTGTAAAATTCCGAGACTCAATATACCTGTATTTCCAACATAGCTATGAGAAGAGATCCGTGTAAATGATGTTTGGGGCGCGATAGTACTCGCAATACTATCGGTGCTGGAATTCAAATAACCATTGAACAACCAATGTCCTGCTGCGTAGACAGTTCTATTTGAAATATTCGGAGCGGAAGATAGACTTCCATAAAAATTATTTGCAGAACCCGTAGCATGGCCAGAAAAATCAGTAGAAAATCCAAGTCCAGCAGACTCGTCTGTATAGCTTCCGACCGAACTATCGGGCAAGTAGAGACAGTTATCTAAATGAGTGTCGTTGCAACCCGTACCGATAAAAGCCTCAACAAGGCTTACGTTAACGCCGGTGCCTGTCGGCAAGTTTGCCCCCAGTTCTGACTGTAGAGCTGTGAAGGAAATATCATCTAAAACTACGGCCTGACTCGCTAGTGGTAAAGCGATAGCTAAGCTAAAAGCCGAGAGATGTAAGTAACTAATTTGACGGATTATCAAAGCAAAGATCTCAATTTAAAAATAAAGCTCCTTGCTAAAAAACAGAGCAATAATTCATCCCGTTAATTTTATAAACTGAGTCTATAAAAATAAATCAATGAAGCTATAGCTTGGTGTTTTGCTCCCTGCAATTTCTATGTCGGAATATAACGTTGTTTGTTAAGTCTGACAAATTTATGATTCAATTATTTATAGGCTTAAAATATCAATGTTCTAAATAGAAGCTTGGACACAACGAAGGATCCCGTAATCATATTCTTCATCGAGATCTTCAAAGACCGGTTTCAGGCGACCTTTTTCATCATCTGTAAATGATTCTATAGAAAAAACGATCTCGTCATATTCACTTTCATCTAAATCGAGAACATTTTTTACTTCCAACAAACCTACTTCAATAGCATCCGCTAGATGCGTGTAGATTGTCGTTGGTTTAACCTCACGTTGTTGTGCGATATTTTCGATACTTATCCCTTCCTTATAGAGCATCAATGTTTCATTAACCGTTGCGCTCAAGTGATTATTTAACAACTCATCCAAAGGGTGTTTAGCAATTTCATTGATAAATTTTTGCCCATAACGAGCAAGCTTTTGTTCTCCGACACCCGAGATACGACGCATATCATTACTGCTTGTGGGCCTTTGTTTAACCATTTCCAATAAACTTGAGTCATGAAAAATAACGAATGGCGGTACACCTGCTTCTTCTGATAAGTCGAGCCGCAATGCTCGTAATGCCTCCCACAAGTCTTGATCTTGCGGTCGAACCGGCGATTTTTGCTTTTTCTCTTTCGTCTGTTTTTCTTCTTTTGTTATCTTTCGCAGATCAATTTGCTGCTCGCCACGCAAAATAGGCCGACACTTTTCTGTTAGCCGTAAAGCGCCATGCCGATCCATATCAATGTCGATGTAACCCAAAGCGATCAGTTGTCGGAAGATGCTACGCCACTCAGTATTTGTATGTTCTTTGCCGATAGCAAATGTACTGATCTTGTCATGGCCATTCTGTTGAATACGATCACCCGATTTTCCAAGCAAAATATCAACAACATAATTCACACCAAACCGTTGCTCAGTTCGATAAATACTCGACAATGCTTTTTGTGCAGCCTCTGAACCATCCCATTTTTCAGGGGGATTATTACAATTATCACAGCCCTCACATTGCTCATCAGAGCTTTCATCAAAGTAGGTTAGCAAAGCATGGCGGCGACATGTAATCAGCTCGCATAGACCAAGCATCGATTCAAGCTTATGATGTTCAACGCGTTTTTGCATCTCACCAGCGCGGGAGTCCTGCATAAACTGCCTCAATGTGATCACGTCTTGTAGGCCATAGGCCATCCAAGCATGTGCAGTCTGTCCATCACGACCTGCACGCCCTGTTTCTTGATAATACGCTTCAATACTTTTCGGTAGGTTTAGGTGAGCAACAAAACGAACGTCAGGCTTATCAATCCCCATCCCAAAAGCAATAGTCGCGACGATAATGACTCCTTCTTCACGTAAAAATCGCTGTTGATTTTTTTGTCGAACCTCTTGCTTAAGACCTGCATGATAAGGCAAAGCTAAACGCCCTTGATCAGACAGCCACTCAGCAATCGCTTCAACTTTTTTACGTGACAGACAATAAACAATCCCAGCATCATCTGGATATTTATCTTCAAGAAAGCGCCATAAACGTTGCCTAGGGTTATTACCCTCAGAAATTGAATAATGAATATTAGGTCGATCAAAACTATTGATATAGACACCAGCATTTTCTAACTGTAGCTGGGCAATAATCTCATCACGAGTACGTTGATCTGCGGTTGCTGTTAAAGCAATTCTCGGTATCGTGGGAAAGCGTTCGTGTAGAGTACTAAGCCGTTGATACTCCGGTCTAAAATCATGTCCCCATTGCGATACACAATGCGCTTCATCAATAGCAAATAAGGATAACTGGGTACGATCCAATAACGATAGCATTTGCTCCGTCAACAATCTTTCAGGTGCCACATAAAGTAATTCTAGTTCACCATTGATCAGCTGTTGCTCTACACTTTTAGCCTCACTGAGACCTAATGTCGAATTTAAATAAGCCGCTTTAATTCCTAACTCCCTCAATGCATCTACTTGATCCTGCATCAACGCGATCAAGGGAGAAATAACAATTGCTGTTCCAGAACGTACGAGCGCAGGAATTTGAAAACAGAGTGACTTACCACCACCTGTCGGCATTAAGACTAAAGCATCATTACCATCTAATAGTTCTTGGATGACGGCTTGTTGTGAGTGGCGAAACTGATCGTATCCAAACGTTGTTTTGAGAATTTCTTGGGCGCGTTGCATGCCGATTGCTTGTCCTGAAGGTTTGTACTAAAAACATTGAGTATGACGCAAATAACAGCTCTTCGCATCAGGCTTAATCATATTCCTTTATCGATCTTATTTTGACTATGATGAAAAGACTTCTTCTGTTTAAATAGTGCTTATGGAAAAATCTGAAGAGAAGAAAACACCCTATGAAATACTGGGTGGAGAAGACGAATTACGTGCCCTCGTCGATCGATTTTATGGCCACATGGATTCACTCGAAGAGACCAAACCGATCAGAGATTTACACCCGAAGGATTTGCGTAGCTCTCGAGAGAAACTATTTATGTTTTTAAGCGGTTGGTTAGGTGGGCCAGATCGCTATATTACCGCCTTTGGTCATCCGCGATTACGCGCTCGTCACCTGCCATTTGCTATCGGCACTAAAGAAAGAGATCAGTGGATGCACTGTATGAAATTAGCATTTGAAGAATTAGATCTTGAAGATGAGCTTAAGCAACACTTATTATCCACGCTTGATCAAACGGCTACGCACATGATCAATCAAACGGAATAAATAATGGTTTAGTCAATGCTGTCGAGGCTTCGATGGCACTGTCTTGATCAGTTTCTGCGCTTGTCCAACCCAATTTTCACGCTTAATACTACCTTCAAAATCAAGCATTTTATCGATTCGTTCAATATCACTGTCATCCCACGTCGCTATATCTCTAAAGCGTGTAATACCGATTTCATTGAGTTTTTCTTCAAAGAGTTGCTCAAGACCACCAATCTGTTGCAAATCATCTGCTTGCATTTCAGCAATATTGATAAAGTTTGAATGTTTTTTATCGATAGTGATAGAACCCTTTAAATTCTCAATTTCCTGATCTTTCTGCTCAACCTCATCAAATAATTCTTGCACTCGACTTTGCAACCGAGCAATTCTTGAAATCGCCAATTCTGGTTCTGTGGTGCCACTCAGAGCAGCCATTTGTAGGCCTTCACTAGAGACAGAGCCTGACTCAAGTTCAGCTATACGTTTGTCTTTATTAACAAGTTCTAGTCTGGCGCGTTCAAACGCTGAACGTAAAATACCGCTTTGTTCAACAATATCATCCAGATCAGATTGAAAAACGGAAAGTCGGTTTTTGATAGATCCAAAGTCACGCAACATTTTACGGCTTTCTTGAGACTGTTGCTCAAGCTTATTCTCTGCTTGATGGGCTTGATGGTTTGCTTTTTCGAGTGCTAGGTTAAGATCCATGACCTGTTGCTTTCTTTCATCAAACTTACTCTGCGAAAGCGATAAATTAGACTGTAGCTTTTCCAGCTCAAGTGTACTTGCAGATTCTCTACTACGTTCTTCCTCTAAGGCTTTCGAGCTACTATCAAGCTGCTCTTGTGTCATGTCCAACTTTTTTGTCACTCCATGAAGCTGGCTCAATAGGACAACTTCGGCATCCTCAACTTTGCGAAGATAGCTGGAGCGTGTAAATAAACAGCCCACAACAACACCAAGCGCTGCAACACCAAGCAGATATATCAGCATTTCGCCCATCAGATAACTCATAAACCCGTCCCCTAATTAGCTCCCATTTGGAGCCTATTTTCTATTTGAAATTGTGTTGGAATATTTATAATCGCCACTTCAATGGCTTTCCATGAATGTTTATTCAGCACCATCCCTTCAATAAAGATCCGGTTCCCTTCATATTTGAGCTTCCCCTCATCAACCCACTGTATAAATGGGATGAACAAAGGAAGGTCTTGTAAATACCAGTCAGGTGTATCGTCTAATTGATTGACAGACACATCGAACAAATGTTCAGGGACATCAACTAATTGTCCAATTATTGTATGGACCTCATGCTTAATTTGATTATTAGGTACTTTGCCGTTGACTTCAACACTCTGTTTTACTTTTGTAATAGATAACTCAGAAACCGCTTGTGGTACTTTTTTTAACGGCCAAGCTGTAACTTCAGGATGAATAACCTGAAGATAAGCTGTTCGATCAGTATTGGCTTGCGCAAACAAGCCTTTATCTTGATGATCTTGCTTAGGCTCTATGCGCTCTTTACCTATCATTCTGCTAGCGACTACAAGTGCCTCAACTTGCTGGATCCCAGAAATATTGCTAACTAAAGACTTAGCAGGAGGCAATAGCCTCTCAGGTCCAGACAATAAAACGTTTCTACCATCAAGCTGGACACGCACTTCAGATAAATCTTCATCCGCAAGTGCCAGTACGACTTTACCATGTAGCCTCTGCTCTATTTCAAGAGGTTCAGTATCAATTCCTGCAGCAATTACGAAAAGTAAAAGCAGGAGTGCAAACCATCGTGCCAATTTATATACCTGCGCCTGTTGTTAGATCATATTAATAACGGAATTTTGTCACAGAGCGCATAGTTGTAATAGGGGTGTAATAGAACTTAACATTTCATTCAGCTTGCAAGCTTAAATCCCTAGGGTAACTGATATGACCTTTTTTACTGCAAAACCAAATATTCCAAGCCCAAGCCCACCAAAAAGAATAAATGATCCAAATTTCCCAGCTTGAGATTCCTCAGCAAGCTTATAAATAATGTACAACATATACAGGCAAAGACCGGTGATACAAACGGTGAGTGAAATCTCTTCAAACAATTCTATATCCATACATAAATCTCAAATGTGTAGTTGACAGTTTTTAATGTCTGCCCTAAAGTCTGTCCTGCTTCAAGGCACCTCTAATATAATGAGGTTAATTGGGAAGTCGGTCAAATTCCGACGCTGCCCCCGCAACGGTAGGTGAGATAAAACTGTTCTTTAGCCACTGTGTTAATTTAACATGGGAAGGCGATCAGCTTAGTTATTCAGTAACTGGATAACACTCACAAGCCCGGAGACCTACCTTGAAGCTGCTTAACCAAAGTCGCGGAGGGCGAGCTTGTCGGTAGTTGATTTGTATACTCACTTACCTTTAACTGAAAATCTTACTGATTTTCGGTTTACCTTGTATATCCTCCGCCTTACCAACATTTAACGGTCTATTTTCGGGTTGGAAAATAGCTGAGAGGATATAATGAAATTTACCCAATGTACTTCACTTAGCCTGTTAGGCTCAAGCTTATTGCTAGCGTTGCCTTCGGCAGCAGAATCACCACGAGATCTTAACGATATCGTTGTTACCGGCACTCGAACAGCAACTGATCGCAATCATATTCCAGATACGGTAAAAATCTTTACACGTGAAGATATCGAAAGATTACAACCGCATGATCTCACCGATCTACTCAAAGGTCATTCAGGTTTCAACATCAGTAACAATGGCGGAAAAGGTAAAGCAACTTCATTTTTCGTTCGTGGAACGAATTCTGATCATGTCTTGGTCTTAATCGATGGTGTTAAGGTCGGCTCAGCCACAATAGGTTCCGCTAGCTTCCAACACTATCCAGTCGATCAAGTTGAGCGAATAGAAATCGTTAAAGGCCCTCATTCAAGCCTCTATGGATCCGAGGCAATTGGTGGCGTCATTCAGATCTTCACTCGCCAAGGTACGTCAGCCTCACCAAAGCATACTGTTAGTCTCGGCTATGGTAATGATCAGACCTACAAACTTGATACATCAATTAGTGGGCGTGATGATAAAACCTCTTATAACCTTGGTGTGTCTCACTTTAACACTGGAGGTTTTGATTCGAGACAACCCACTTTAGGTCTATTTGGTGTCAATAAACCCGATGATGATGGCTATTTACAAACGGCACTCAGTGCAAAAATAACGCATCAATTTACGGATAAATTTTCTGCTAATACTTTTTTCTTACGCTCCCAAGGAACCACTGAGTTCGATGCATCAGACGACTTTGAAAGTGATATTCTAGAGCAGGTTTTTGGAGGTTCCCTCCAATATGCACCCTTCGATTTTTGGACAACCAAGTTAAGCTTAGGCATCAGTCTCGATCAAAATGAAACATTTACCCTTTCAGGTGTTGCAGCAAGCGAATTCAATACCAAACGGTTTGATCATAGCTGGAGCAATATTTTCACGATCAATCCAAACCATCTACTAACATTAGGTTTTGATTACCAAAATGATAAAATTTCTGGCACCACCACTTACGATGAAAGCTCACGTAATAACAAGGGGATCTTTGCTCAATATCAAGGCTCGTTCGGTTATCTTGATGTCGTCACATCGTTGCGTAATGATGACAATGAAGCCTTTGGTGACAAACAAACGGGCAGTGCTGGCTTTAGCCTAGGACGTTTTAGTGGGATCCGTGTCACGGGTTCATATGGGACAGCTTTTAAAGGACCTTCGTTTAATGAACTCTACTTCCCTAACTTCGGAAATGTTAATTTAAACCCTGAATCTTCACGTTCGTATGAACTGGGGATTGATGGTGAGCATGGGGTTGGTTACTGGAGTATTAGCGCCTACAAAACCAAAATAAACGATCTGATTGACTTCACATTTAATCCCGTGACGTTTGAATTCAAACCACTCAACATCAACAAAGCCGTTATCAAGGGTTTAGAAGTTGAAGCCGGTACTGAGATCGCTGGTTGGGACCTTGCTGCATCTTTATCTGTTATGAGTCCAAAAGATAGTACAACCGATAAACAGTTACGCAGACGTTCACGTCGTTCTGCGCGTTTGGATATTTCACGGGATTTCGGACAGTTTAACTTGGGCGGCAGTATTATCGCCTATGATCACAACTTTGATGATGCCGCAAACGCAATACGTGTTGCTGGTTATAGCACGGTTGATTTGCGTGGCAGTTATACGATTGATAAACGTTGGTCGATTCACGGCCACATTAACAATTTGTTAGACAAGAACTATCAATCAATTTATACCTATAACCAAGATGATATTAACGCCATGCTGACAGTTCGTTATCAGTCGCGCTAACCTTTAGAGATAACTCTCCGTATACGCAATGTATACGGAGAGTTAACTAACAAAACAATAAGAATTTCAGATCAACACGACGACTAGTATTCTTGCCATGAAATATCCAGTTCAGCTAGTGCCGATAAATATTCATCCCGACTAATAAAATCGACACAAGGAAATGCACCCGTCTTATCACACTCTCCGCTTATAATTTTTTTAGTTAGCAAAATAGCCGGCATACAAGGTATATAGGGGCCATCACCAGATTCCGCGGTCAATTCAAATGTTAACTCCCTTTGATCACCATCATTTGCAGTGCCTGACAGTTGCATGTGAAAAGCACTTTTAGACGATCCTAACCTATCAAACCAAAACGAGATTCGTAATAGTAATGGTGCAAATTTTTCTAAGTTTTTAATAAACTTCCAACGCACTAACCAAGATAATCCCCAAAGCGTAACGTGTATAAAAGGAAGCTCTAAACCCGCATAAAACCGAATAGATTTTATAGTTGGATATCGTTTGGGAAACAAGGCTAAATCAGGAACATCACAATTGCCCAAGAGTCTATATCCTAGTTTTTTATATTGACGTATTTTTAAACCTTGCCAGCCATAGACATCAACATTATGACTATCAACAAGCGTCTTAAAAGGCTTGCCTGTATAACCTAAAATAGCCGCCGTTGTAGCTAAGCCCCGTGCAGTTTTCTGTGCCGTAGTAATACCATAATCGATAGTATCGATTGATTGGAATTGCTCAGAATAATAATCAATTAGTGCCGCGGTAAGACAAGGCACAGAGCTGGCACCACTGATAATAAGAACATTATTATTAACTGCAGCTTGATCAAGCGAAATTATATTGTCAACAAAATCTCTGCCATCGGCAAGATCCATATAGTTTGCCCCAACCGCAATACAGGCCTCGGCAACTTCATAACTTTGTGCTTGAAAAGGGCCTGACGTATGGATAACAATATCTGGATTGATTTTTTTTAGATTTCCTAAAATATCTTTTATTATATCCAGTACAAAAATTTCAGGTGTATTTATATAATCCAAATCAGCGATCAATAAATCCGCTTTAACTTTTGAACGGCCAGAAATGATCAGTTGAATATTTTTTTCTTTAGCTAGAGAACGTGAAATAAATGAACCGAAATTACCGTAACCACCAATAATTAAAACGCGCTTATTCATCGTTATTCCTTGACTTTAAACTGTCCCTTGTACTCATATATTTTCCCCCACCAAGGGTGAGTAATGTCGACGTGCATAGAAAAACTTTCATCATCAATAGCTGTTTCTACGGCATTGCCTCTACCCAACAAAAAGGTAATAGGTAAAGGCAGAAAGTGACTCAGTAAGTTAAAAGCATAGCCTTTATGCTTTAACTTCACTGAATTATCTTCCCAGATATAATTCATTTTCCAAACAATACCGAAGCGCATGACTTCAAAGACTTCGCTGTCTTTAATTTGGATCATTTTTGAGCTGAAACTATAAGGTTTCCTATCTTTGAAATAAAACGTTCGATCAAAAGAAAATTCTTTATTGTTTTTATTGCTTTTAAAGGCAACCTTTACTGAAACATTTTTTTCATTTTGTGGTGGAAGACCACCCAGTAACCAAAAGACGGGAGCAAATAACTTGATCGGCCCAGCACACATAATGTCCAGTGTACCTTCGACAATAGTTACATCTTCAGTATAAGCTCTATTTGCGTAATGCTTATGCATAACGGCTGGCATATCATCCCAGCTGTGAGAAAATATATTTTTAAAAATTGGTTTGCTTGCTAAATCTGACTGCTCGGTTTTACTCATACGGGTTTTACCACCATCAAAAATAAAATAACGACTAAACCTATAAATGCAGGCCAACCCAAAAGAAACCAAATTCTAAAAAGCTTATGATATCGATCGGGAAGTTCTCCCTTATTTTGAATACTTTGCTGTAACATTTTTTTCAACTGAATTTGAATCCAAACAACAGGTAACCAACATAGACCAATCACAAAGTAGATCACATATGTTGTCGTTAACCATAAGCTCGTTCCATCGAAACCACTTTTCCACACCAACCATGCTCCACTAATAGGTTGAATCAATGCGGCAGGAAAAGTAAATAGGTAGTCAGCAAGTACAGTGTTTCGGACAGCATAAAATTTTTCATTCATGTCATTCGTAAAGTAGGAACGGAACATAAAAAAAGCTATTCCAATGCCTGTTCCAAACAAAATCGTTGCGCCAAAAATATGTAACGTTTTTATAATTAAATATGTGTTCATATTGTGATTAATAGGCGAATGTTCTAAGCCAACAAACTAGGTCATAAATTAGGGTTCATAAAAATGTGAATGAATTTATTCAATATCAACACCTATATTGCGGTGAAATCATGAGCCGTCTTAAATCTATAGCCATAATAAACAACGGTTATTCCAACACTATATTTTTAGCTTCTTTGCAGATACTAACTAAAAACAAACGAAGTCTCCACACATAAAAAAGCCCGACAACTTTCCAGCTATCGGGCTTTCTATCTATTCACTAAACGAAACCGCTTAGTGAGGTATAGCTACAACCTTATTTAGAACTGATTCATAGTGTTGTCTTTACCAGAAGCTTTCAATGCAGCTTCGCCAGCAAAGTATTCTTTATGATCATCGCCCATGTCAGAACCAGCCATGTTTTGATGCTTAACACATGCGATCCCTTCACGGATTTCTTTACGCTGTACGCCAGCAACATAACCAAGCATACCTTGATCACCAAAGTATTCTTTAGCAAGGTTATCAGTCGACAACGCAGCCGTATGGTAGGTAGGTAGCGTGATAAGGTGATGGAAAATACCCGCTTCACGAGCAGCATCAGCTTGGAAAGTACGGATTTTCTCATCCGCTTTAACAGCTAGATCAGTTGTATCGTATTTGATATCCATTAAGCCGGCGCGATCGTATGCAGATACGTCTTCACCCGCTTCAGTCATGGCATCAAATATTTGCTGACGGAAGTTCAACGTCCAGTTGAATGATGGGCTATTGTTGTAAACAAGCTTAGCATTCGGAACAACTTCACGAACGGCATCAACCATTCCGCCGATTTGAGCAACATGTGGTTTCTCAGTTTCGATCCAGATGAGGTCAGCACCATTTTGTAATGAAGTGATGCAATCAAGTACACAACGCGCTTCACCCGTTCCAGCTTTGAATTGGAACAAGTTACTGGGTAAACGTTTTGGACGAACTAACTTACCATTTTGACGAAGAACAACATCACCATTTTCGAGTGAACCTGCTTCAACTTCATCACAGTCAAGGAATGAGTTGTATTGATCGCCTAGATCACCAGGCTCTTTAGTTACAGCGATTTGCTTAGTCAAGCCAGCGCCTAAAGAGTCAGTACGTGCAACAATAACACCGTTGTCTACGCCCAATTCTAAGAATGCATAACGAACAGCACGGATTTTCGCAAGGAAATCTTCGTGAGGTACCGTTACTTTACCGTCTTGGTGACCACATTGTTTCTCATCAGAAACTTGGTTTTCGATTTGGATACAGCAAGCGCCTGCTTCGATCATCTGCTTAGCCATTAGGTAAGTTGCTTCAGCGTTACCGAAACCTGCATCGATATCAGCGATGATAGGTACAACATGTGTTACATGATTATCGATAGCATCTTGAACGCTAGCTTCTTTCGCTGAATCACCGGCTTCACGAGCAGCATCCAATTCGCGAAAAAGACCACCCAGTTCACGAGCATCAGCTTGACGCAAGAATGTGTATAGTTCTTCGATCAGACCAGCAACAGATGTTTTTTCATGCATTGATTGATCAGGAAGTGGGCCAAATTCCGAACGTAGAGCAGCAACCATCCAACCTGAAAGGTAAAGGTAGCGACGATCGGTCTTACCTTCAAAATGTTTCTTGATAGAAATCATTTTTTGTTGGCCGATAAAACCATGCCAGCAACCTAAAGATTGAGTGTATTTTGAGCTATCTGCATCGTAGTTTTCCATATCTGCACGCATGATGTCGGCTGTATATTTAGCGATATCGATACCGTGCTGAAATTTGTTCTGTGCACGCATACGTGCAACAGCTTCTGACTCAATAGCATCCCATGATGAGCCATTAGCTTCTTTCAAAGCTGATGCAGCTTTAATATCTTCTTGATACTGTGACATTAATATTGCCTCTCTAAAGTTAAAATTAAAAAATATTCAGTCACCGTAATAGTCGATCAACTACGGCCATAACGTCTATTTGTAATGAAAAAGGCTCATGATGATTGTTACGCTCAAAAATCTAAGTAGAGTGTCGGCAAAATAACTGAAGGCCTTTAACTATGTATAATTTGTAACAAGTCCATTTTCGCTGTAAGTGATATTTGGGCTTGATTTTAGACGGTTTTTATCATTTAACAAGACAATCTATCTTATCTTTAGTATAATTTTTTTAAATAGTAACTACTTTTATGAAGAATCTTACTGATAAACACTTTTACAAACAAAATCGACTGAAGCAGTTACGTGCATTTTGTGTGGCAGCAGAAACGGGGAGCTTCTCTAAAGCCGCTGACTTGCTCGACCTCACTCAGCCGTCAATCTCTTTGCAGATCCAATCACTTGAAAAAGATCTGAATATCACACTATTTCACAGAAATGGTCCAAAAATTGTCCTCACCGAGATAGGAAAAGAACTACTGCCCATCGCTAAACCTTTAGTCGATCAGATAGATACCCTTCCCTCTTTGTTCGGCGAGCATTTAAAAAAGGATGAGGAAACCGAACTTAACATTGCCGCAGGAGAATCAACTATCCTCTATATCCTTCCTGAAGTGATAGAAAAGTTCAAAAAAGCTCACCCTAATGTCACCATCAAACTACATAATCAAACAGGTATGAACAGCCTGAATTTATTACGAGAAAACAATGCTGAGTTTGCTGTTGGAACGATTCGCGATATTCCAGGTGACATCCAATACCGTGGGATCTATAACTTTGCACCTGTGTTAATCCTACCGTATGGACACCCGCTTGCGGCTGAGAAAAATATCACTTTGAATCAAATAGGCAAGTACGAACTAATCATTCCCCCGCCACATTTTAGTACCTGGACAATCGTAGAAAGTGTATTCGATGAACACAAAATCCCCTATAAGGTTTCACTAGAAGCTGGCAGCTGGGAAGTTATCAAAAAATATGTAGAGCTCGGCCTTGGAGTCTCTATTGTTACTAGCGCGTGTCTTACGGGTAATGAAAAACTGACTTCTCACCCATTACCAGGCTTTTTTCTCAACAGAAACTATGGCGTTCTGCTACTAAAGGGTCAATCTCTCTCATCACATGCACGGCATTTTATTAAGCTTATGGACCCCAACTTCTTTAATACCGTACAGTGAACTCAGAGTCTCTATGCGAAGTACGTGCAGCCGATAAAACAACGGAAAGCTAACCCTTGCTTGCTAAAGTCACATCTAACTCCACCAGTGACGAATTTATCAGTTATAATCTTTATTTGCTCATTAATATATAATAAATACACATAATATAGATCGCAGATGACCGGTAATATAGAACAAGATGTAAATAGTGAAATTGAGCTACAGGAGGCCAAACCTGAACTCAAAGAGCCTGATTTATATAAAGTGTTACTCATGAATGATGACTACACACCCATGGATTTTGTCGTCGAGGTGCTTGAGGGTTTCTTCTCAAAAAACCGTCAAGCCGCCACTCAGATAATGGTAGAGGTTCACACTTCTGGAAAAGGAGTCTGTGGCACCTATACCCACGAAATCGCCGAAACAAAAGTTGACCAAGTTAATCAATATTCACGCGAACATCAGCATCCATTATTGTGTACACTGGAAAAAGCTTGAATCCTGTCACAGTTACAGAGATGATAACAGGTAAAGGAAACTACCGTTTTGGCCGTTATTTCCAAGGATAAGGAAATTTCGAGCTAGCCTACATATGGAGTCGTATTGTGCTAAATAAAGAATTAGAAGCTACACTTAACCTCGCTTTCAAGGAAGCGCGCGCGAAGCGTCATGAGTTTATGACGGTTGAACACCTATTGCTCGCCCTACTTGATAACCCATCATCGTCCCGAGTTTTACGTTCTTGCGGTGCAAAAATTGATGAGTTAAGAAATAGCCTAGAAGATCTGGTCAAAGAAAATGCAATTTTACTACCTGAAGGGGATGATCGTGAGACTCAACCTACCTTAGGCTTTCAACGTGTATTACAACGTGCAGTCTTCCATGTTCAATCATCTGGCAAAAAAGAAGTTTCAGGGGCAAATGTACTGATCGCAATTTTTGGCGAACGTGAATCTCGTGCAGTCTTTCTGTTAAACAAACAAAATATTACTCGCTTGGATGTTGTCAATTACATCTCACATGGCGTAACTAAAAATCCTAAAGATGACACTGAAGACACTGTTGCTCCAGAACCATTGCTTGAGCAAACTGCAGCGCCAGAACAAAATGATAATCCGCTACACAACTACACTACGGATTTAAATGAACAAGCTCGGGCAGGAAAGATCGATCCGCTTATTGGCCGTGATCACGAAGTAGAGCGTACAATTCAAATACTCTGTCGTCGTCGTAAGAATAACCCTCTTCTTGTTGGTGAAGCAGGTGTTGGTAAAACAGCCATTGCTGAAGGTTTAGCAAAAAGAATCGTCGATGGTGAAGTACCTGAAATTCTAAATGACTGCATTATTTATTCACTAGACCTCGGTGCATTACTCGCAGGAACCAAATATCGCGGTGATTTCGAAAAGCGCTTGAAAAGCGTTCTCGCACAATTGAAAAAGACAGAAGGCTCCGTCTTATTTATTGATGAGATCCACACCATTATTGGTGCTGGTGCTGCCTCTGGTGGTGTAATGGATGCATCAAACCTAATCAAACCTATGCTCGCATCGGGTGAAATGAAATGTCTTGGTTCTACTACTTATCAAGAGTATCGAGGCATATTTGAAAAAGATCGCGCATTGGCTCGTCGTTTTCAAAAAATTGATGTTTCTGAACCTTCTGTCGATGAAACCTATGAAATTCTAAAAGGCCTAAGATCGCGGTTTGAACAACATCATAATGTTAAATATACCAACCAAGCACTCAAAGCCTCTGCAGAATTAACAGAGCGTTATATTAATGATCGTCATTTGCCTGATAAGGCTATCGACATCATTGATGAAACCGGTGCTAGTCAACGTCTTCTCCCTGAAGCCGATCGAAAAGCAGTGATTGATGTTATCGATATCGAAGAAATGATTGCAAAAATTGCTCGCATTCCTTCGAAAACCGTATCTTCTTCCGATAAAGATACCTTGAAAAATCTTGAACGAGATTTGAAAATGGTCGTGTTTGGTCAAGGTGAAGCCGTTACAACCGTTTCTTCTGCTATTAAGATGTCACGCTCCGGCTTGGGTCGTGATGAGAAACCGATTGGTTCGTTCTTATTCGCTGGGCCTACCGGTGTTGGTAAAACAGAAGTCACGAAACAACTTGCCCAAATTATGGGTGTAGAACTACTACGTTTCGATATGTCGGAATATATGGAACGGCATACGGTGTCAAGATTAATCGGTGCACCTCCAGGCTATGTTGGATTTGATCAAGGTGGCTTGCTAACCGAAGCGATTAACAAGCAACCTCATGCTGTCTTGTTATTAGATGAGATAGAAAAAGCACATCCGGACGTATTTAACTTGTTACTGCAAGTCATGGATCACGGTAAATTAACGGATACTAATGGCCGAGAAACTGATTTCAGAAATGTCATCATCATTATGACAACAAATGCTGGTGCAGATAAACTAAGTCGTACAACCATTGGCTTCACTAATAACGTTGAGTCCAGTGATGCAATGGAAGATATTAAACGTATCTTTACTCCTGAGTTCAGAAACCGTCTTGACTCGATAGTCCACTTCGCACCACTTGATACATCAACTATTATTCATGTTGTTGATAAGTTCTTAGTCGATCTTGAAACTCAACTTGATAGTAAGAACGTTACATTAGATGTTGATACTGTTGCTCGAGAGTGGCTTGCTGTTCATGGACATGACCAACTTATGGGTGCTCGACCAATGGCTCGACTTATTCAAGATAAGATTAGGCGTCCGCTAGCAGAAGAACTACTCTTCGGTAAACTAGAAAATGGTGGTGCCGTTCATGTCACTGCAAAAGATGATGAATTAGTGATTACTATCGATGTGAAAGAAGAAGCTCAAGAAGTAAGTTAGTCAGAAAGACCTAAAATGACAACCGAAACGCCTCATCATCTTACTGAGGCGTTTCGATTTTAACTGCTCAAAATATTAAGCGAATCTTGTTGACATTAAAACCCCAAATATCTTGGTAATTATTTGATTTTATTATAAATATATACGAGATAGCTTGATTGCTTATAGCTTCTTGAAAAAAACTTTAGAGTTGCGTTGCAGGTTATACAAAGACTGCTTTTTATGCGGAAGTTGCTCTATCTTACCTTCAGTAAAACCTCGTTCGATAAACCAATGTGCAGACTGAGTTGTTAAGACAAAAAGCTCTATGGTCCCTAACTCTTTTGCTTCTTTTTCCATCTCAGCTAATAAGAGCTCTCCCCTTCCCTCGTTCAGATATGTTGGGTCTACAGCGAGACAAGCCAGTTCAGCGATGTTTTCATTCTCATAAGCATACAATGCACCACATGCAATAATGGCATGTTCTCTCTCCATTACGGTGAAATGTTTAATCTCAATTTCTAATTTTTCTCTTGATCGTTTAACGAGCACCCCAGCTTCTTCTAAAGGCGAGATCAACTCCATTATCCCACCAATATCTTCGACCGTAGCTTGATGTATTGCATCAAACGGTGCTGCACTGACCAGTGTACCAACGCCATCTCGTGTAAAAAGCTCAAGTAATAGGCCGCCAGAAATTGCTCTATCGATTAAATGTACTCGCTCGACGCCATGTTTACTCGCCGTTAATGCACAAAGCAACTCTGAAATAGAGCTATCACTTTCTAAAAGATTCTCTACATCTTTCTGGCTCATTTGCTGTAATAACTGGCCTGTGGCATCAATACCTTTATTGCCTTCTGTCAACAACACAAGCTTATCAGCCTCTAAAGCCACCGCGACAGATGATGCAACATCCAATGAGCTCAAGTTAAAAACTTCACCCGTTGGTGAGTAGCCCACCGGTGAAACCAAAACAATTTCACCACTGTCTAAACGTCGTGTGATTGCTTGTGTATCTACTCTGCGTACTTCTCCCGTATGACAGAAATCGACACCGTCACGTACACCAAGTGGTCTGGCTGTAACAAAATTGCCAGAAGAAACCTGAATTTGAGCACCCGCCATTGGAGAGTTTACGATACCTGTAGAAAATAAAGCTTCGATCTCAACTCTCGTCGCGCCCACCGCTTCTTTCACACAGCTAAGCGCCTCAAGATCCGTAACACGTAAACCTTTTGAATACTTTTGACTTACCTTATTTATCTCAAGTCGATTCTCTATTTGTGGACGTGCGCCATGCACCACCACCAGACGCATACCAAGGCTGGAAAGTAAGGCCAGATCATGAATCAGGTTCGGAAATTTTTCTGATCCGATCGCTTCACCACCGAAATACACGACAATCGTGCTACCTCTGTGCGTATGAATATATGGCGAAGCCGAACGAAACCACTCGACAAATTGTTGATCAATTTTAGGCATTTTCTTTATTGTTATTTTCTATACAAAATTCAAAAATTATATTTTTTAATAGATCGATCATCGGTTCAAGCCGATCTAAAGCAACATATTCATCCGGTTGATGTGCCTGATCAATATCTCCAGCGCCTAGAATAACCGTTTCTATCCCCATTAAATCAAGAAATGGCCCTTCAGTCGCAAATGCAACTGAGCCTGCCTTTTTCTTACTTAGTCTTTCAGTCGCCTTCACTATTTGTGAAGTTGCCGCAGTCAGCATCGGAGGCACAGGTTCAGTTAATGATTGTATTTTATATGTTAACCCAGAATCTATAAGAACGTTAGCAACTCTTTGATTTAATGACGCTCTTAATGAGTCAACATCCATTTCAGGTAAGACTCTTAGATCAATTTGTAACTCACACTCACCGCAAATTCGATTTGGGTTATCTCCACCATGAATATGCCCGAGGTTCATGGTCGGCACAGCAACTTCGAATAGTGGTTCTTGATACTTATTTTGCAGTATTTGCCGCCATTCCAAAAGATCACCAATCACACGGTGCATACCTTCCATTGCATTATTACCATACGAAGGGTTACTAGAATGTCCTGATCGACCATGGACGATAATAGACTCCATCATCACACCTTTATGCATACGTATAGGCTGCAAACCGGTCGGCTCGCCGATGATGGCATATTTTGCGCGTAGCTGATTATTCTCGATCAAAGCTCGTGCACCAGCCATAGTACTTTCTTCATCGGCTGTAGCTAATATAATCAATGGCTTAGTAAGCTTATCTAAATCAAATTCTTGTACTGCTTCCAATACTTGCGCAAAGAATCCTTTCATATCTGATGTGCCTAAGCCGTAGAGTCTCTCATCTCGCTCAGTGAGTTTAAATGGATCACTCTTCCAGAGACTTTCATCAAAAGGCACCGTATCCGTATGCCCAGCCAAGATCAAACCATCGTCGCCTATCCCCTTTCGAGCGATAAGATTATATTTATCTGGACTTACTGAGACCTGTTGTAATTCAACCTCAAATCCTAGATCTGACAACCACTCTGCTAATTGATCAATTACATTCTTATTGCCCATATCAAATTCAGAGTTGACACTACTCACCGATGGAGCAGCGATCAAACTTGAAAACATTTCCTTCATCGAAGGTAATTGGGTTGTAGGTTTACTGGAGGTCATATTATTCTGATCGTTCATGAGTGAACGACAATAGTATCGGGTCCTCAGATCAACATCAAAATATCTTTGAGCTATGAGTTAGATCTTTAAGAGTGGAGTGCTTAAAAAAACAGAGAGCGAAAGGATCACTCGTTAAAGAGGGCTCCCTTTATGTGTGAAAAAAGAGCCCTGAGATCGTACAGCTTAGGCCTAATAATACTGAGGTGAGTCGTAAGCTCGTTCTTCTTGCCCTTCGACAATGGGCTTGACGAAAATTTCGACTCGACGATTTAGCTGTCTGCCTGCTTCCGTAGCATTCGTATCACGTGCTTCTAACTCGCCACGTCCTTCTGTTCGTAATTTCTCATAAGCAACTCCGTGGCTAGTCAGATAATTACCGACAGATTGGGCTCGTCGTTCAGATAAGGATTGGTTATAGGCTTCAGAGCCAATACTATCTGTATGGCCAATGACGTGCACTACCGTTCTATCGTATTTGCGTAATACTTCTGAGAGCTTATCTAGTGTCGGGTAGAATGCTGGCTTTAATGTATCTTTTCCGAAATCGAATGAAACTTCATTATTGACACTCAGTTTTAGAGTGTCATCACGCATACGCTCAATTTCGATATCATTCGCTTGTTGCTCTCGAGCTAACTCTTCTTCGAATTCAGCTTGTTGCTTATCCATATAATGACCAACAGCACCGCCAGCAACAGCACCAACAGCTGCACCTATAAGAGTCCCTTCGGTATCATCTCCAACGACTTGCCCAAGCACAGCCCCTACGATAGCACCCGTTGCGGCTCCTGTTTTTGCACGTTGGTTTGGATCGCCCGCTGTTGCACAGGCCGTTAAGGCTAGCGTCAGTGTCGATGCAATAAATATGTTTCTTTTTTTCATATCAGGCTCCTTGATAAATACCTTATGTTTAATCTTCCCATAAACTTTAGTTGTTGCTTGCTAAACAATAGCTGAATAGTTCATGGAATACTTGAGCCTAATTTATAGGTTTTACGATGTCGTTGGCAGCATTTGAAGTTTCTGATCAATCACAGAAAAACTAAGCTTTCCAGCAATAAATTCCTTTAAATCATCTCCGATCATACGCGCCCGCCAGCTACTATTTACGATGGACTCTCCATTTTGCAGCAGCAGCTCAACTTCTTTGCGTGGTGCCAGTAGCGTTGAGCTTAAATTGTTTTCTTCCGCACGCAAACGAACGATGGCCATCATTGCATCAACCATTGCCTCTTGATTCGGTTTGAGTGGTTTCTTTTTAGTTTTCTCTACCGCTTGTTGTGGCTCGTTATTTTGCGAATCAGCAATAACGCCTATAAGCTCACTCCCATGTTTACGTGCAACACGTTCATGAACACCCTTGATCGCAAAAATAGCGCCTTTGTTTTCAGGTAATTGGTGAGCAAGATCGATGATCGCATCATCGCGCAGCAACCAAGTCCTAGGACGATTTTCCTTTCTAGCAGTTTCTTCCCGCCATTTTGCAAGCCCTTGTAGGACGGCTAGCTTTTTACCTTTCAAACGGTTTCCACTACGGATGCGACGCCAAACCTGATTAGAATCTGGCTCATACACTTCAGGGTCGGTCATCGCTTTAAAATCATTCTCAAGCCAATCTAACCGATTGAGCTCAGTCAGTTGTTGAATCATTTTTTCATAGATTTGAGCTAGGTAGATCACGTCATCTATAGCGTATTGTAATTGCCCTTCATTCAATGGACGCCGTTTCCAGTCTGTACGTGTATGCGCTTTGCTCAGCTCCACGCCGATCATACCATTGACTAAGTTCGCATAGCCTATCTGATCAGTAAAGCCTAATAACGGTGCAGCTAATTGAGTGTCAAACAGTGGGGATGGAATAGAGCCTTTCAGGTTGAAAAATATTTCTAGATCTTGCCGAGCAGAATGAAAGATCTTAATGCTGCTTGGATCATAAAGAAGATCCATCAAGGGGGTCAGATCATTTATTGCTAGAGGATCAATCACAGCGGCATTTTTGCCATCAGTTATCTGTACTAACGCGAGTTCAGGATAATAGGTTTTTTCTCGTTCAAACTCGGTATCCACTGCTAACCAAGCCGCACCTTTCAACTGCTCACAATATTCGGCAAGTAATGAGTACTCATCAATATAGATAAACTCTTCTGTCATTTTTAGTTACTCTTCCTTTGTTCTTTTTCTCGCCCTGGGTTATATGAACTGAGAAAGCGTTGCGACTTTTTACTTGCGTCGATGTTTGTTCCATACTGATTTGTTTGCTGAAGACTTTGCGCTAGCTCGAGCTCTGGTTCTCGCTCTAGGGATATCCATTGCTTCCGGCCTGAAATTTTTAATACCTGCAAGATCCGCTAAAGTTTGTGCTTCTGCTGGATCAATATCCCAGATTTTTCCTAAACGTATGCTACGTGGCATAATGATTGTGCCATAACGAACACGGGTCAATCGACTCACCTGTACATCTTGAGACTCCCATAAACGCCTCACTTCTCGATTACGACCTTCGCGCAAAATAACGTGGTACCAGTGATTTCTGCCATCGCCTTCACCGGCTTTTTCAATACGGTAAAAATTTGCCATACCATCTTCAAGTTCAACACCACTTTTTAAACGCTGTAACATTGCCTCATCAACGTCTCCCATGACTCGAACGGCATATTCACGCTCAATTTCTCGAGAAGGATGCATCAATTGATTCGCTAGCTCTCCATCGGTAGTAAACAAAATCAAACCTGAAGTATTTAGATCAAGTCTACCAACGGCTACCCAGCGACCCGATCTAAGCTTCGGCAGGTTTTCAAAAACGGTCCGTCGTCCTTCAGGATCATCGCGAGTACAAATTTCACCAACCGGCTTGTGATAACCAATTAAACGAATTTTCTTCAAAAATAAGCGTTCTTTTGAAACGAGACGGCCATCAACTCGAACCTTATCTCTATCGTTAACAGACTCTCCGACCGTCGCTATTTTGCCGTTGATGCTGACTCGTCCTTCCTTGATCCACACTTCCATCTGTCGACGGGAGCCAAGTCCAGCTCTGGCAAGGACTTTGTGTAAACGTTCGCGATTATCTGACATGCTTTATTGTTATCATAAAAAAGCGCGTATGTTCCCATAAATGCACCTAAAAACATAGCTGACTATGGCCTAAATTCGATGCTATTTATTTGATGGGGTTATAATTTCTTCAGAAATCGCCCTTTCCTAGGTAGGTAGTCATTATCATAATCCAAAGACATAACGACTTTTGTCGTTTTTCCAATTATTTCATGACGTGGCACGAAGCCTATAACGCGAGAATCGGCACTGTTATTTCGATTATCACCTAATACTAAATAGTGTCCTGCTGGAACGACGATAGGTTCAATATTAGCCAGTTGACTATTTCTTCTATGATCAATCCGAATGAGATGATTAAGGTTAGTATACTGTTCACGTGCTGTGCTCAACTCGGCCGTTTCTTCTTCGAGTAGATACGTTAGTTCATTGCCATTAATGCTCAGGACATTACTCTGCATTGAGATTGTCTCTCCAGGAAGGCCAAGAACTCTTTTCACTAACCTCTTATCAGCAAATTTTGATCGAAAGATAACAATATCGCCACGTTGCGGATCAGCAATATGTTTAACTGAGATGGAGCTCAAGGGTAAGCGAACGTCATAGGCAAGCTTGTCTACCCAAATCCGATCGCCTTCTAATATTGTTGGCTTCATGGAACCTGTCGGAACCGTATTCCAATCAGCAAGTGAACTACGAAAAACAACCATAAGAAATAGAAACAATACGAAACGTCGATTTTCCTGCCAATGTCTAAATAAGGTTTTATTCATTTCTAAACAAGCTCATATAATAAAATTGAACTCCTTAGAGTCATTATTTACTAAAAAGTGCCCTACAAATTTATCATCGACCATTTATAGAAGCTTTACTCAAGCAAGGCTTCAACGTGAGCTGCTGCTGCTTGAGCATTACCTTGGATGTTATAACCACCTTCCAGAATAGAGACTAAACGACCATCACAGTGCTGCTCCGCTAACGTTTTGATCATTTTCGTCAATTTAGCAAAACCTACATCAGTGACATTATGACAACCCAATAGATCGTCCTCGCGACTATCAAAACCTGACGAGACTAAAATTAAGTCCGGTTTGAACTTTTCCGCAGCGGGTAACAATAAGGTCTCAAAAGCATGAAGGATCTCTGTATCACCTGCCCCACAATCGAGATGAACATTCATATTGAAGCCGAGACCAGCGCCTGCACCTTTTTTTGTCGGATCGCCGGTACCTGGATAAGAAAATTGATCATGAGTAGAAAAAAAGAGTACGTTAGGGTCTCGATAGAACGTAGCTTCGGTTCCATTACCATGGTGATAATCCCAATCAACGATCAGAATTTTTTTCAGTTGATATTTCTGCTGTGCATAACGCGCGGCTACTGCGATGTGGTTGTAGTAACAAAAACCCTCTTCTTTTCCCGTGTTTAGGGCGTGGTGACCAGGAGGACGACTAGCACAGAAAGCATTACTAAGTTGGCCACTACAAACCTGATCTACCGCAGCTAGAGCACCACCTGTCGCTAAACAGACATTGTCGTGAGTAGTTCTATCTTTTTTAATCGCATTTATATGCTCATCGCTATGAACCAGCTTTAACCATGCTTCTATATTTCGTAATGGCTGTATTTGTGTTGTTTTTGCAAACAAATCACTTTCTACAAATTGTTTCTTTAGTGCGAAATAGCGTTCAGGTGATTCAGGATGGTTGGGATCAATATGATGATGCTTAAAACTGTCATCAAATACTAAACCTGTTTTAGTTGCCTGAGCTGATAGTGACCTTAACGGGCTAAAAGCAACACCCGCGACGACTGCCGCTTTTGTAGAATAGTCGATAAATTGTCTACGTTTCATAAGGGTTATGCTACGATCATTTACCTATGAAAGAAACAAAGCTTTTTTGGATTACGGCCAACCGCCATGCGATGGACTTTCCACCTATTACCGATGCACTGACCGAACCTGATGGATTACTTGCAGTAGCAGGAGATCTCAGCGTACCGCGCTTATTAGAAGCTTATAGAAATGGAATATTTCCTTGGTATGATGACAGTCAACCTATTCTTTGGTGGTCGCCCAACCCTCGTACCGTTTTATTACCAGAAAAAGTCCATATTTCTCGAAGTCTTAGAAAACATATGAACAAGAAGGCTTTTAACATTAGCTTTGATCAAGCCTTTGAAAAGGTCATTCATCAGTGTGCCGCACCTCGTCCTGATGAAAATGGTACTTGGCTGACAACAGAGATGATCGCTGCCTATCTCGAACTTCATAAAGAAGGTCATGCCCATTCCATAGAGTGCTGGCAAGAGGACAAGCTCGTCGGCGGATTATACGGGGTCTCTATTGGTAAGGTATTCTTTGGAGAGTCCATGTTCAGCCTTGTCCCCAATGCCTCAAAGATCTGTCTGGTTGAATTAAGTAAACACCTAAAGTTATGGGGTTTTAAACTAATAGATTGTCAGGTTGAGAGCGCACATTTAGCATCTATGGGAGCCGAACAATTTAGTAGAGAAGAGTTTAAGCTATATATAGGGGACTATTGCGAGCAACTCCCTTCCGTTCAATCTTGGAACGTGCAATGAACAATTTACCGCTTTCGATTGATCTCTTCGCGACACCTGAAACGACGTGTAACTATCTTCCCGATCAACAATCGACAACGGTATTTGCTGATCCCAACTTAACCAAAGATAAAAATGTTCACAGTATACTTGCTTTACAGGGTTTTCGACGTAGCGGTGAATACATCTATCGGCCAAACTGCCAAGCCTGCCAGGCTTGTATTTCAACCCGTCTTCGAGTAGCTGACTTTCAATTAAACCGAAACCAACGCAGAACCTGGAAACGAAATCAAGATCTCGATATTCAGATCCATCCTGCCAAGTTCGAGCAGGAGCACTTCGATCTTTATCAACGTTATATAGCAACCCGCCATGAGGATGGGGGCATGGATAACCCTACGCCTGAGAGTTATATGCAGTTCCTAACCTGCGAATGGTCAGATACCTATTTTATTGAATTCCGTCTTGATCAAAACCTTGTTGCTGTAGCCGTGCTCGACGCGTTAGAAAATGCCTTCTCGGCTGTCTATACCTTTTTTGCCCCTCATTTATCGCAGCGTAGTTTAGGACGCTTTGCTGTGCTGTATGAGATTGATTTTGCGAAACAAAAAGGCATTGAGTATTTATATCTCGGCTACTGGATCAAAGAATGTCAAAAGATGAGTTATAAACTAGATTATCAACCGCAAGAACATTTCATTCGTGGCAGATGGCAAAACGCTATCAAAAAGTGATAAATACTTTGCTCAAAACAAAGAATTAGTGCAGAATTGCCGTTTTTGAAGTAAGTAAAAACTAGAAGGCTATGGCTAAAGAAGAAAATATTCAAATGGAAGGAACTGTTATAGAGACACTTCCGAATACAACATTTAAGGTAGAACTGGAAAATGGACATGTCGTCACGGCACATATTTCAGGAAAAATGCGTAAGCATTACATTCGTATCCTTACTGGTGACGCCGTCACTGTAGAGCTAACACCTTACGATCTAAGTAAGGGTCGCATCACGTATCGAGCCCGTTAATTCAATAATACACCTTCAAACCTATATTTAAATCGGCCTGATGCGGCGTCAGGCTTGATGATGTAGCATCCATCTTAAAAATCCTGTTTCTTCAGAATTTTAACGAATACTCACTCGTCTTAATGGATTTTTTAAAGCTTCAATAATTGCCCCACCACCCATCTCGATAAGATCTAATGCTTTTTCGAAAGCTGCTGTTTTGCGTCGGTAAGGATCGGGGACATCTGTGGTAGACAGTGCTGGGATAAAACTCATATATAAACGTAATTCGGCACGAGCTCTTTCTGGACGAAGGTATTCAATTCTCTGATAGTTTTCCTTATCCATAGCGAGGATAAAATCAAAATCATGAAAATCTTGTAACTCAAACTGCCGTGCTTTTATACCGGCTAAACTGTATTCTCGACGAGCAGCTGCATTAACAGCATCAACATTGGATGAAGCTCCGGCAAAAGAAACTGCTTGAGTTCCAGCTGAGTCAATTTCGAATAACTCACCTACTCCAGCCTCTTCAAACTTTCTACGTAAAACTGATTCTGCGGTTGGTGAACGACAAATATTTCCTGTGCAGACCGTTAAAATTCTTTTTTTAGATTTATTTTGTAATATGTGTTGCAAATTATGCTCTTAGTTTTACTCTCTTACTATCCGAATTCAATAATAGTAGAGTTTATTGATGGTCTCTACTCGACATTTGCAAGACTCGATCAGCGAGTTCAACAACACGAGCAGCGACAAAAAAGATAATAGATAAGTTTAAACAC
The DNA here is from genome assembly GCA_913058255.1 of uncultured Pseudomonadota bacterium. Lineage (GTDB taxonomy): Bacteria > Pseudomonadota > Gammaproteobacteria > CAJXQU01 > CAJXQU01 > CAJXQU01. Next base: position 48,347 of record CAJXQU010000012.1, read on the forward strand.
GTAAGACAGACTCTTAGGCTGGTTCCTTCTATCGTCATTGTCCCAGAGACCCAATATACTATTAGTGATAAGACTGAAACAGATAGAGTTATAACGCCAGCCCAGTCAAAAAAGCGTGCCACGATGCCTTGCGGTGCTCGGCGAAAGCGCATGGTTAAATCTTTTCTATCTACAGAATTGATGAGCATTATTAATAAACCTCTTTGAATAATTCTATATGCATTAACATACAATTTATTATGTGCACATTATAGGCCTGTTCAATGCGGTAGTGGGTATTCGATGCTTGTGTTTGCAGTAGTTAACACGAAGCTGAACAGAGAGTTAAATTTAAGATTTTTTATCAAAATTTCTGCACCCTAGATTGTCTAATGTAGACTTAAAATGAGCTATTGTTGATTTACTTGAAAAGTATAGTAAAAAAGATGTATTCCAAACCCAGCTTTAACCTATTCGACTCTTAAAGGAGTTGCTTGGCTTTCTCTAGGTCTGCTTGTGTGTCAATGCCGATACCTGCAAACTCCTTTGCCACTTCAACCTTGATACGATAACCGTGATACACCACTCTTAGCTGTTCTAGGCTCTCCTGTTGTTCGATCTGACAAGCTTCAAGCTGGGGATATTTTTTTAGAAATTTTGTGCGATAGGCATAGAGTCCAATGTGGCGAAAACAATTATCAATAAGCGTTATATTTTTGCCTTCTGCCTGACCATAACTGTCACGAACCCATGGGATTGGAGCACGACTAAAATAAAGAGCGTGTTTAAGATGATCGACAACAACCTTAACTACATTTGGATCAAAAATGTCATCTGCAGACGTTATCGTTTCACATAGAGTAGACATCGCAGAATCCGGTGAACCCTTTAATGTATCCGCAACCTGATCAAGCAAGCTCGCGGGCATCATCGGTTCATCACCTTGTAAATTAACGACAATCTCATCATCTTTAAGCTGTAACTGTTCGACCACTTCTGACAGCCGATCAGTTCCAGATGGGTGATCCTTCCGTGTCATACACACCTTTGCACCAAAACCTACAGCAACTTTCTCAATCCGGACATCATCAGTTGCAACAATAACCTCTCTTGCCGAACTTTTGATAGCGCGTTCATAGACATGTTGGATCAATGGTTTACCATTTATGTCGATCAAAGGCTTGCCGGGTAAACGTGTCGAACTATATCGCGAAGGAATGATTATTGTGTAAGACATCCTTACTTTCTCAACGCCTCTGCTTCTTCACTGCTTAAAGTCCTAGCTTGGTCTTCCAACATAACAGGAATTTCATCACGGATAGGATAAGCCAACTTTGCAGATAAGGAGATCAATTCAGCATTTGGTTTATCATAAATAAGTGGTCCTTTTGTAACAGGGCAGACAAGTATTTCTAGTAATTTTTTATCCATATTATCTCCTTCAAATCTTACGTTACTGTGCGAAACGTAACTAGTTATGGTCTTTCAACATATGTTGTAAACGCTGTTCAAATATTTTCGGCAATTGTGCCTCGATCGACACGTACCAAAGATTTAGGTTTGAGAACGTCAAACATTTTACCGCATCTTTCTCTGTCATGATGACAGGTTTATTATCATTAAAAGTTAGATCGGCTGCTTGATATACATAGTGATCAGGAAATGCATGCTCAATAAGCTTCAAACCCTGCATGCGTAAACTCTCAAAAAAACGATCAGGATTACCTATTCCAGCAATAGCATGGACGGTTTCATTTTGAAAATCATTAATAGAACGGCTTTCATTGCCTGACACTTGTAAAATATTAACGGCATGAAAGTACATAGAGAATTCACCTTCAAACTCTCCACCATTACAGACAATGGCATCAACTGAATTTAATCGACAAGTTGGCTCACGGAGCGGGCCTGCAGGTAAGCATCTGCCATTGCCATGACGGCGCTGACTGTCAATCACACAGATCTCAAAATCACGTTGCAAAGAATAGTGTTGTAAGCCATCGTCACTGATCAAGATATCGCAATCCTGCTCAGCCAGTAGACGACTGCCAGCCTCAAATCGATCGGGAGAGACATATAAGGGGACGCCTGTTTGTCTTACTATAACAACTGGCTCATCGCCAACTTGCATGACATCACTATCAGCATGCACTTGCTGTGGCCACTCTTGGCTTTGGCCTCCATAGCCTCGGCTAATAATCCCTGGCTTAAATCCCTGATCTTGCAAAAATTTAGCTAACCAGATCACGAGCGGAGTCTTTCCTGTTCCACCGACTGAAATATTACCAACAATAATTACCGGAACAACAAGCTTATGGCTACGCAATAGGCCGTTTGAATACGCTTGTCGGCGTAATCTTGCGACTCCCCTAAACAACCAGCTCAGCGGTAACAATAATAAACTTAATGGATGATGAGGTGTTTCATACCAAATTTTCAGCCATCCATCTTTTTTCTGATTCATGCTTTAAAACTAAGACAACTACTGTTCTTTCTTGCGTTCAGTTGCAAAGGTGATTCGTAAAAAGTTTAAACGTCTTGCGGCATCGAGTACTGATACAACAGCTTGGTGTGTTGTTTGTTTATCCGCATTGACAACAATAAGTGGTTTTTTATTGTTACCGGCCGCCTCTTTGATCGCTTTTTCTATTGTCTCAGCTTGACTGTTGACCAATGGGATCTCATTGATGAAATATCGACCTCGAGCATCTATCGAAATTTTAATAGCATCCTCTTCATCCGGTGCGATAGAAGTGCTCGCTTCAGGCAAATCCAGTTTTATTTCAGACTCTTTAACGAAGGTTGTCGAAACCATAAAAAAGATCAGTAGCAGGAAAACAACGTCAATCAGTGGTGTTAAATTGAGATCGACTTCGTCTTCTTTACGAGGTCGAAGGTTCATCAGTCCAACTCCTTATCTTTCTTGGTAGTTTTAGGTCTTACATTTTTTGTAGAAACTTTTCTTTTACTTGTTTTTTTCACCGTTTTTGGTTTTTCAAGTTCTTCTGTTGGCTCATCAGTACTAGGCTCAGCTTTATCTGGATCTGGAGCCACTTCTTTCTTAGCCTCATTCTCTCGCTCACCATGCATTACCTCAATCAGCTTAAGCGCTTCTTGCTCCATGCCGACCACGAGTTCATCTATTTTACCCTTGAAATAACGATAAAAAATCAGAGAAGGAATAGCAATGGAAAGACCGGCAGCTGTCGTGATTAATGCTTTCGAAATACCGCCGGCAAGCACTGTCGCATCACCGACACCTCGACTAGTGATAGCAGAAAAAACCTCGATCATCCCAAAAACGGTACCAAGCAAACCAAGTAATGGTGTGATCGCTGCAATGGTTCCAAGTGTATTTAGATACTTTTCAAGATCATGAACAACATGACGACCGACTTCCTCGATACTTTCTTTCATGACTTCACGGTCATGTTTTTGATTGACCAAACCAGCAGACAATATTCGACCAAGTGGTGAACCGGTTCTCAAACTATGAATACGTTTTGGATCAATAGTTCCAGCCTTAGTCCATTGCCATACTTGCGCAACTAGGTTGTCTGGAATAATTCGCTTTCGGCGCAAGGCCAAAAAACGCTCAACGATGATGGCTAGTGCAACAACCGAACAGATCAAAATTGGCAGCATCAAAAAACCACCCGCTTTTACGAAATCAAACACTTGTACTTCCCCTCGCTCTCACTTCTATTTGGGAGCAGACCATATCAGAGTCAACTCGTTCCGAAAAGACTATTCTACATGATTACGGTTCCAGAAATGACTATGATTTTGACGATAAAGCTCAGGGCTTGAAATTGTTTTATCGATCATAAAGCTAATAGCACCTTCTTTGCTTGTCTCTAATAGTTTGAGACCCGCAGTTTGATAGCGTTTTTCGATCTTCTTGGCCGGATGGTGAAAGCGATTTCGATACCCTGCCGAGATTAAGACGTATTCAGGTGATGTCGCTGAGATAAATGCGAGTGTCGAAGAAGTTTTGCTTCCATGATGTGGAGCAATCAATATATCAATATCGAGTTGATCTTTATGCTCTGCTATTAATCTAGACTCTATCTTTGCTTCAATATCGCCTGTGAGCAAAACAGAGCCATATCCATTATCTACTTTGAGCACACAAGAACGATTATTCTGGCTAAGTTCTGATGTGTTGGCTTCTGGGTGTAGGACTTCGAAACTAACACCATCCCAATTCCATTGTTGCCCTGCAAGGCAATGTTCAATATTAAAATCAGCAAACTGTTCAGGAACAGAACTCAAGGTTTGCTTAATAAACAGTTCCTTGGCTAAGGATGAGTAACCACCTGCATGATCATTGTCGCCATGGCTAACAATTACGGTGTCTAGGTTATCGATGTCACTCGCATGCAAATAAGGGAGTAACACCATCTTTCCAAGATCGAAATTGTCATTGAATTTAGCCCCTGTATCATAAACTAGAACATGATTTTTTGTTCTGATGACCGTCGATAAGCCCTGTCCTACATCCAGTAATGTCAGTGAATAATCACCATGTGCTGGCGGCTCTGTTCGAATTAGAACGGCAGGAATTATGAAAAGAAGCCCAAGCCAACGACCAGGAAGCCCTTTCGGCATTAAGAAGAGAGCTACCGCAAAAAGACTTAACAGACATGCAATTGCTGAAGAAATATTTCCACTCAAACTACTGAAAGGTAATGCTGCAATTTTTTCTAATATTGGCCAAAACAACTCAATGAGGTAGTCAGAGCTACTAAGTAACAGTATTCCTAAAGGTTTAAAGATACTTAAAAAGGCTATTCCTAATAAGATCATGGGTGTGATCAACAGTGTAAAGAATGGTACTGCGATGATATTTGCAACGGGCCCTAGCAACGGGTTTTGACCGAAGAATATCAATAGGATCGGTGATAGACCTATTGCAAGAATGAAATGGACCTTTAACGAAGTTCGCCAGAGTTTAGGTGCTTTAGTTCGGCCTGAGACAGTATAAAAAATAATGGCCACTGCGGAAAATGATAACCAAAATCCAGGTGCAATCACCGATGCTGGCGAGAACAGCAAAACGCTAAAGAGTGCGATAGAGAAAATATCAAAACGTGACATTTCTCTATGCGATAAAAGACACAGCATGATAACGGTCACCATGATCAGTGCGCGCTGAGTCGGTATCGAAAAACCCGCTAAACCCGCATAGACAAATGCGCCGAGGATAGCAAAAATCGCCCCAGCTTTTACGGCTGGTAACCAATGCAACGTAATTACAGGCAATGACCAAAACCAACGTCCGATGAAAAAAGCTAATGCAGCAATGAAACTGATATGTAGGCCTGAAATGGCGGTTAAATGAATGGTTCCTGTTTTACGTAATATACGCCAGTCTGTTTGATTTATATCATCTTTGATACCCAGCCCCATCGCTGGAATGATGCCGTTAACATGGCCTACAGAAGATCTTAGATCATCATAAATATTTGCACGCCAACGATGGATGTTTTGTAAGATACTAACCGTTACCATATCTAACTTATGTGCTTGCTTTATATAACCCGTTGCATTGATCCCTTGTTGAAACAAACTAGCTTCATAATCTCTCCCTCCTGGGTTCATAAAACCATTAGGGCGCTTTAAACGGATGGTAAACTGCCATGTCTCCCCTGCTGACACGATCGGAGGATTAAGCTGAGAACCCTTCTCGTACCAACTCAACTTAACTAAATAAGGCCGTATTAGCTTTTGATCAATAGCCTCAATAGACTTTATTTTAAAAGTGAACTGTTGCTTGTTTGAATATCGACGAGGAAGATCAACAACACTCCCAGTTACAACGAGTGTTTGCCCTTCTAACTCATGAGGCAACTGGTTAATTAATACTAGATCGGCGCGAAAAAATGCCCAAATGAACCCACAGATAAACGCTATGAATAAACGTGAGTGTTTATTGAAAAGAAACAGAATACAGAAAGGGAGCAATGCTAGACACCAACTTTTTTCCGGCATCAGCGGAAGCTGGTAGAAAAGTAAAATACCGATAACAAATGCAAAAACCCGTGTTTTCATCAAGGTTATTTTAGTTGTGCTGAGTTATACTTTATACACTTGAATCAATTGTTAGCGTTTCCTGTTCAATGGATCCCAGAAAGTTTTATAAACAATATATACCGCAGCGTCAGCATTTTGATGACCATCAGTACTTTAAACATTTAGGGGACTGGTTTCACGAACCTAACCTCTGGCATCTGAATCGACGCTCTGCTGCAAACGCAGTGGCTGTTGGACTGTTTATTTCTTATATCCCAATCCCTGGCCAAGTTATCTTAGCCGCTCTTGTGGCGATATTTGCCCGTATAAACCTCCCCTTGGCCGTCACTTCTGTATTTTTGACGAACCCTATCACGATGGGGCCAATGTTCTTACTCGCTTATAACGTAGGCGCTACAGTCTTAGATATTCCAGCAGAGATAACGCATTTCGAACTATCCTATCAGTGGCTATCAGAAACAATGGTACATATCTGGAAACCGTTGCTTACCGGATGCTTTATACTGGGTGTCTTCGTTTCAGCCATAGGTAATCTTTTAGTTCGAATTCTATGGCGCTTCCATCTGGTTCGTCGCTGGCGTAATCGCCGTTCACAACGAAAACCTTAGCTCCTCCGGCCTCCACACACTTCTAAAGTTTCAGGTACAAATTCCGATAAGTAGTGCATGTAAACAGGCTGTAACACAAAACACGACACTATGGATAATAATGCCGACAACTCAATATCGAACTCTCTCGCGAATCAGGTAATCAAGGTATTTTCTGCTGTTGAAGCAAGCAGTGAAGGCATCTTCGTTACTGATATTAAAGGTAGAGTTGAATATGCCAACCAAAACTTTCTTGCTATAAGCGGTTGGTCTGAAGATGAAATCCTCGGCAGATCAATTAGTGAAATTCCTCATTCAAAAAACATTGCTTTAAAACTATTGGAGTCCCTCAACAAAGGAACTTCTTGGAGTATGAGACACCAAGTTTCATCTACTTTAAAAGCAAGAGAAAGAGGAAAACCTAAGTTGACCTGGGTTCGCACAACAGTGGATCCCATTGAGGAATTATCCGGAGAAATATCAGGCTACATCGGTGTGCAACGTATTATCCATGATGAAGTGGAGCGAGAACTACAAGCCAAAAAAGAACTCAGCAATATTCTAGGTCTTGCCATCAAACAAGAAAGAACACTAGAAACCCTAAACAAATCCTATGAAGAGGCTTTACTGCAAGTTGCCACAAAGTCAGAGTTTCTAGCCAATATGAGTCATGAGATCAGAACACCTTTGAATGGGGTGCTAGGTATGGCTGAGTTATTACAAGAAACCTCTTTAAATAATAAACAGTCACACCTGACTGAAATCATTCATCAATCAGGCAAAAATCTACTCAATTTAATTAACGATATTCTTGATCTATCTAAGATCGAAGCGAACAAATTAGAGCTCAAAAATTCACCTAATGACCTACGTCTAATTGTAGAAGAAGTAGCGAGCACCTTTTCTGAACGTGCTTGTAACAAAGGATTAGAACTAACATGCATCTATCCTGCGAATGATCACTCTTTGTTTATTTGTGATCGACAAAGACTCACTCAAATACTAAGTAATCTACTAAACAACGCGATCAAATTTACGGATGTTGGTGAGGTGGTGATAGAAGTTAAGTTCGAAGAATTGAAAGGTAAACCTACTGTAATAATTGAGGTTAGAGATACAGGTATAGGTATATCCAAAGAAGATCAGGAAGCTATTTTTGGTTCGTTCTCACAATCATTACAAACACCAGAGCAAGCTGCTCAAGGTACTGGGCTTGGATTAACGATATGCAGACACCTTGCTGACCTGATGGGTGGTGAAATTGGCGTCAAAAGCAAACGTGGTGAAGGAGCGACTTTCTGGTTAGCAATCAGTTTTGAAAAAGATTCAGAACAAAGTCTTCAAACACAAACATCATCGAAAGAAGAACCCTTAAAAGGCTTGAAAGTTTTAATCGTAGATGACAACGAATCGAGTAGTAAAAATATTGCCCATCAATTAAAAGAGTGGAATATTGAACCAAACATGGTAGAAGATTTTTCTGCAGCTTTGATATTATTGGAAAAAGCCAAGCAAGAAGGAAAACCTTTTTCTATCGCCATGTTAGATCATGACATGCAAGAGTTTAGTGGTATCAATTTATCAGTCACCGTTAAGAAAAATAAAGCACTTGCAGACATACCCTTAATTCTAATGAACTCTATTCGTGATCTTGAAGATACTATGGTGTGGACTACGGCTGGGGTTAAATCATACCTAACTAAACCCGTCAGACAATCAGATTTATACAATGCCTTGATCGCCACGGTAAGCATTCCCAATAGAAAAAAAGAGTTGGAGTCCAGCAAAACTACTAGGGTCGAAAGCTTCAATGCGCATGTTTTGATCGCAGAAGACAATCCAGTTAATCAAGAGCTAGTCAAAATGTTACTCACTAAGCATGGCTGTACCTATAGCATAGCTAGAAATGGTGAGGAAGCTATTGATCTTATCGAGACTCAAACAGACAAGCCATTTGATCTAATTTTGATGGATTGTCAGATGCCCATTATGGATGGATATGAAGCAACAAAAAGAATTCGTGCCATCATTGAGCCTGAAGTATCTATACCCATCGTCGCTATTACAGCAAACTCTATGGAAGGTGATCAGGATAAATGCATAGCATCAGGGATGGATGATTATCTAACAAAGCCTTTCAGCCAGAAACAATTAGCCGTTACTTTGCAAAAATGGTTGCCTAATAAGATTTCAACTCCCCGAAAGGAATCTCTCTCTTCCACAGTTGGCTCATTCGAACCTGAGGCTAATGAGGTTAATGTAACGAAAGGGACAGATACAGTACAGCTTGATGAAACAGAAACCGATATTTCTGAGCTATTAAATAGAAACACTATTGATAATATACGTTCACTACAACGAGAAGGCTCTCCAGATATTCTAGGCAAAATCGTTGGCCTTTATCTCGATAATTCAAATAAAATAATGCAAGAAATAGAACAATCAGTTAGCGACAAAGATGGTAAATCTCTACGAAGTAGTGCTCACAGCCTTAAATCAAGCAGTGCCAACCTCGGGGCAGACAGGCTAGCAGACATGTGTAAAGCGATGGAACTTTGTGGAAAAGATAACCAGCTCAGTTCTGTTGATATCCAGTTTAAACAGCTCAAAAAACAATATGAAGTTACCTGTAATGCATTGAAGTTAGAGATCAGGTAATACTTGTACAGGGCAGATCGACTCTGTTCTAGGTAGATCAAAAATTTCGGGGTAAAAAACTTTAACCAGATACAAACCATCCGGTGGTGCCGTCACTCCTCCTAAGCGACGATCTCTACATTCTAAAACGTCACGAGCCCATTCAGGCTTAGCTCTCTCCATACCAACTTCCATCAGGACACCAGATATATTTCTAACCATGTGGTGAAGAAAAGCATTTGCTTCTATTTCCAGTGTAATAATCGGACCCTGTTTCCTGAGCTCTAAGCGATAAATAGTTCTAATCGGTGAGTGTGCCTGACAAGCTTGTGATCGATAGGCCGAAAAATCATGTGTGCCAATTAAGAATGAAGCCGCTTGCTTCATTTTTTCTAACGATAGAGGTCTACGTTCCCATACCACTTTTTTACTCAAAAAAGCAGAACGTGCCTGACGATTTAAAATATAGTATTGATACACTCGTCGTGTAGCAGAAAACCGAGCATGAAAATCTTCCTGAACCTGTTTGATCCATTTAACACTAATATCATTAGGCAGGTTAGCATTAACGCCAAATAACCAGGCGCTATCTTTTCTTATAACATCTGTCTCAATGTGGACAACTTGGCCAAGCCCATGGACGCCTGTATCTGTTCTACCTGCGCAATACACGCGAACCGGCTGATCAGCAATTTGGGATATAGCTTTCTCTAAAACACCTTGAACGGTTGCAACATCATCCTGACTTTGCCAGCCATGATAGTTGCTACCATCGTATTCAATTCCAAATGCTAGTTTCACAATATTGTTTGTATTAAATAAAGTATTATAAAAAGCATCACAGGAAATAACCACTGACCTAGTGAAGCCTGACTTTTAAGATCAACACTAATCCCATCCAGTGATTTCTCATCTATCTTTTTTATAAGATCAAAATACAAACCGGAAACACTATAACCTATCTCACTAATCCTTATTTTACCTTGTTTTATTGTCGCTTTCTTTTCTAATAAGTAGACCTTAACTGTCTCTATATTTTGAAAGATTAGCTCAATGCGAATAGCTAGAGATTCAACCGAAAATCCCAGATATTTAAGTGGTCTTAGTAAAAATATGATTGCAGATATCATTTGATCACGTGGTGTTTTACTCATGATCCAGTTTATAAGCAGCAGCATTAAAGCTAAAATTAAAATTCGTTTAAGGCCAGCAGATAATTTAGATCCGAGGCTAATATCTGAAGTATCGATCAAAACAAAGACCGCTATAATTGATAGAAAAAACCATTTCATTTGATAAAGAGATCGAGCAATTTTTCTGAAGTCTTCAGGTGGATTAGTCCAATAAAGAAGTAAGGTTAAAACACTACATACTATTACTATAAGAGGTTTTCCGAGAGCGAGGAACATCGCAAGAACAAGAAAACTGACAATACGGGTGATTGCGTGATTCAATTTTCTTTATTCTCAGTCACTATAAACTTCTCACTTTTAGTATCTGATTACTGTTCTAGTTATATTAAGAGTAGATTTTATCGAATTGAATACTAGGAAATTACTTTGGGTGTAACACTTCTCTCCAAGCCCTTTTGATTATGAGCTTAGAGAGAAGTTATGATGACTTATGAAATTTGTTGTAACAGTTCTTGAGCATCTTTCCTCTGATTATCATTACCATCAGCACTAACTTCATGAAGAATATCTTTTGCACCATCAGAATCACCAAGCTCTATATATGCCTTAGCAAGATTTAACTTAGTATCAATTTCATCACCCTCATTCTCTAAGTCTAAATCAGATACGCCTAAAGTACTCGTCAGTGTTTTCTCTAATGTGCCATCTGTATCAAATTCAAAAGTGAGGTCATCAAGACCACCTGTATCAAGACCAGAAATTGTATCTTCAAGAGATTTTGCCAATGATTCTAAATCATCACTAGAGTTCTCAAAAGTATCAGCATCTAACAAGCTTTCTAAATCATCAACTTCGAGTGAGTTCTCACTCAAATCATCTGTTGTGAACTCTAGAATTTCTGCACTTGGCTCTGCAGTTTTACTTGCAACAATATTTTCATCGACTGTTTTGAACTCATTGGTTAGCTCTAAGAAATCTTCTGCTTCACCACTTGCCTCTGACTCAGGAAGTGAAGTTGATCCAACGGCTGTAATATCTAACATATCAATTGAGAACGTATCGTCCTCTGCTTCTGTCACCGCACTCGTAATATCATCCGAATCACCAATATTAAAATCTAAACCTTCGTCAATTTTTATATCTGTAGAGCTATCTAACGAAAGCTCAAACTCTTCAGTATCTCCCGCTTGAGATGTTGATGTTACTGTTTTAGCAGCTTCTGAATCCAATTCAACGTCTTCTGCTATATTTAAGAAATCTTCAGACACTTCACCAGTTTCAGCTATATTAATAAAATCATCTGCGACTTCTGCTGCGTTAGTTTCGTCTCCCGAAGAGATATCAATCAGGGTCGTATCTTCCAGAGATATAGTCTCATCAGCAATATTAATGAACTCATCTTCATCATCGCTACTTAATAATGCAGCACCTGCGCCAACAGTTGATAGACCTGCTACGATCCCAGCACCACCACTAATATCAAATACATCTTCAGCTTCAGGCTCGGTCGCAGCTAATTCGTCTGATAAAAAATCTTCAGAAATAGTCGTTTCAGTAGCCTCTGCAGCATTCTGTGATTCAAACAGGTCTCTTTCCGGAGACATCTCTGACCACATTGCAACTGCGCTCTCCCACAAGTGGCCTTCGCCATCAGTAACTTCCTGTAAAGATTTCGCCGCTTTTTCATAGGCATTTTTATTATTAGCAGCGTAATGAACCTCAAGAAGACGTAGTTTATAACCATCTTCTTCAGGATTATCTTCGATAGCTTTATTGACTAATCTTTCAGCCTTATCAAACTGCTCGTATGCAAGTGACAAGTTAACTTCTTCCAATGGATCATCATCTGGCCCATCTTCTTCAGTTTGTTCTAGTAGAGGTTTAATTTGCTCAAGCGTATCTTCAAGATTAACCAGGCCTTCAGCCGGTAATTCTTCTTCATCTGCATCAAGAAGATCAGAGCCCTCTTCTAGCTCTTCCTCATCAAATTCAAAGTTAAACTCTTCTTCAACATCGGCTTCTAGTTCTTCAAAATCAGTTGGTGCTTCTAACGCTTCTTCAACAGAATCGTCTAGCTCTAGATTTTCTTCAAGGTTGTCATCAAGATCATCTAGCCTCGTAGCGAATGAGTCTTCTACTTCTAACCCATCTGCAGCTAAATCGTCAGGGTCTAATAAATCTAATGTCTCAGCATCTTCTTTACGCCCTTTACCGAATAACTTGAATACTCCGATTAAAAGTAATCCAAGTAGACCTAAGGCAATAGCTAAAACCGCTTTGATGCCTCCAGGAATTGAATCAACGATACCTTCAGGAAGTAAGCCTTTTAGCTTAGTCAACAGATCAACATCTTCCGTAGTGGCTGTATCTGCTTCAGAATCTGTTGTCTTATCTTCGACGACATCTTCCGTCGAAATAGCAACGGCGGCCTCTGCTTCCCTCTGATTATCAGTATCTACTGCTCCCTCAGAGAAATACTGGGCTTCAACGTCTTTACCCGAGAGATTCTCCGCTGGCGCACTATATTCTTCATAAGTCGTTGCTGTCGTTGCTAATTCCTGTTCGTAATCAAGGTAAGAGGTATCCGTTTCTCCTTCAAGCTCAGCGAGAATATCATCTATACTTTGATCGTCAGCTTCTTCACCTGTTTCGAGATTAGCTTCGGCTTCTAGTTTTGTTTTAGCTTCTTCCGCTAACTTAGCTTCTTCTGCAGATTCGGCTTCTAGTTTTGTTTTGGCTTCTTCGTCCGCAAGCGACTCCGCTTCGGTTTTAGAGACGTTAGCCTCTCTCAACTTAAGTTGTAAAGCAGCTAGCTCCTGATTTTTCAGATCAACTTGTTGTTTCAATAAATCAACAATTTCTTCTGACTCTTTGAGCTTATCTTTTAACTCTGTGTTTTCATTTTCTCCACTCACCAATTGTTCAGCTGCTAAAGCGAGATCATTTTCGAGTGTCTGAGTGATGGCTTGTTCATTGTCGCCAGCAGCACTGATCTCTGTAATATCTTTTGTTGCACTCACTAAACGAACTTCAGGTTCGTCTAGAACTTCTTCTTCAGTAACCTCTTCTAACACTGTTCCGGTTGATGAAACTGCACCTTCAGGTCGTACAGCAACATTTGAAGCTAATCCTTGGCGATAATCATCCCAAAGTGCATTATGTTCTTTAACCAATGCAATAGCTTCACGCTTACTGATTTGATTCACTTCATCATGATCTGGGATTTTAAGTACTTGACCCGTTTTAAGTGCATTTATGTTGTTATTAACGAATGCATGTGGGTTTGAGTTCAGTAACGACAACATCATTTGTTGAACATTCACCGAACGGTTAGGACGACTTTTACTTGCTATAGACCAAAGTGTATCGCCTTTAGAGGTTGTATAAGCTGACGCTCCAGAAGAAGCCGAGGGTTGTTGGTTGCTTTGCTGAAGGATCTCTTGATAAACGACAGCTTCTTCCTGAATAACCGATCCCGTGATAGAAGTTGCTTCGACAACAGAACCTGTTCTAACTTCAGCCTCACTCACAAGCGTTGCATCAGGTAGTTGTTCTATTCGTATATTTTCAACCTGCTCTTGTTTAACCGGGGTAGTGATTGGTTCAACTATGGTTAGAGGCTCTGAAACTGACTCAATTACAGGTTCTGTAACAGGCTCAGCTATCGGTAGCTCTGTTGTATCAACAACACGTGTATTGGTATCAAAAACCGGCGGATCTAATAGCGCAGTATATTCACGAATAAGTCGCCCTTTTGCCCAATTCACTTCCAGTAAAAAATTAAGAAAAGGTTCTTTAATCGATTCATTACTAGTGATGTGCAAGTAACTTCCCGAAGAACCTTCAATAATTTCAAACTTAAGAGAAGACAGGAGAAATGGCCTTTCTATTCCCGCACTTTTAAACTGCTCCGAATCACCAAGGTTAACCGTCAGAGTTTGTAGTTCCTCTGAGTTAGTATTAAGTAATTGGATCTTTGCATCAAATGGTTCGTTCAGTGCTGAATTGGTCGTCATCCCACCTAGTCCTAACGCCTGAACAAGTGCAGGTGAAAGCAAGAGTGTAGACAATAGCGCCTTCTGAATGCTTGATTTTAAAAATTTTCCGCCTGTATTTTGCTTTGCAATTACAGAACTATTTTGAAATACCTTTTTCACGACTTCCCCCAGTTCTCCAGCCATATAGACTAGTGGATTCCCCTAAAATACTCGAATGTACATAAGAATATAGCATAAAACAATTGTTTATAAATGGTTTTTTATTAATAATTCAGCTATCTCAACACTATTTAACGCCGCTCCTTTACGTACATTATCTGACACAACCCACATGTTTAGGCCTCGAGGATGAGAGATATCTTCACGAATTCGTCCCACAAAAACAGCATCATTACCTGAAGCTTCAGTTACTGCCGTTGGATAACCACCATCTTCATGCTCGTCCATCACCTCTACGCCTGCTGCTTTCGCTAATAACTCACGCGCTTGAACAGCTGTGATTTTCTCTTTAGTTTCAATATGTAATGCCTCGGAGTGACCATAAAAAACAGGGACTCGAACCGCCGTAGGATTGACCTCTATACTATCATCGCCCATGATTTTCTTAGTTTCCCAAACCATTTTCATTTCTTCTTTTGTGTATCCGTTCTCACAAAAAACATCTATATGCGGCAAAACATTAAAGGCTATCTGCTTTGGATAAACACTACTTTCAATTTGTTTCGCATTCAAAAGGTTCGCTGTTTGCGTGGCTAATTCTTCGATCGCATTTTTACCCGTGCCTGAGACTGCTTGATAGGTACAGACATTGAGGCGTGTAATACCAACCGCATCATAAATTGGTTTTAATGCAACTAACATTTGAATCGTTGAACAATTTGGGTTCGCGATAATACCTCTATTTTTATAGTCAGCAATCGCTTCTGGATTAACTTCTGGCACAACTAGTGGGATATCATCGACGTAGCGAAACTCAGACGTATTATCAATAACAACACAACCCGCAGCTGCCGCTTTTGGAGCATATATTTTTGAAACCGATCCACCGGGTGAAAACAAACCAATATCCACACCATTAAAGTCGAAGGTTTCTAAATCTTCAACCATAATCGATTTCCCGCGAAACATGAGTCTTGAACCCGCTGAACGACTACTCGCCAATAGATGTAATTTATCAACTGGAAATTCCCGTTGCTCAAGTATTTCTAGCATTGCCTCGCCGACAGCACCAGTGGCACCGACAATTGCGACATTATATTTTTTTTCACTCATAACTTATCCTTTTAGTGCAGCGACGACAGCATCGCCCATTTCAATAGTGCCCACATTCTTCATACCTGTAGAGGTAATGTCCGGCGTTCGATATCCGGCACTAAGCACAACATCTACGGCTTTTTCGACGCGATTGGCCTGCTCAGCTTCAGCTAGTGAATAACGTAGCATCATTGCAACTGATAGAATTGTAGCGAGAGGGTTCGCAATATTTTTTCCAGCGATATCTGGCGCAGAACCGTGGATGGGCTCATACATACCTTTACCATTTTTATCTAACGAAGCGGATGGCAGCATGCCAATAGAACCTGTCAGCATCGATGCAAGATCAGACAATATGTCACCGAACATATTAGTCGTCACCATGACATCAAACTGTTTTGGCGTTCGCACTAATTGCATAGCAGCATTGTCAACATACATATGTGTCAACTCAACTTCTGGGTAATCTTTAGAAATATCGATCATGACTTCACGCCAAAGCTCAGTGGCTTCTAAAACATTAGCCTTATCTATAGAGCAAACTCGGCGATCGCGCTTCATTGCTGCTTTGAATGCGACATGCCCTATTCTTCTGATTTCTGACTCGCTATATACCAGCGTATTGAAGCCTTCCTTTTCACCATTATCAAGCTCTCGAATACCACGAGGTTGGCCAAAATATATGCCACCCGTGAGCTCACGGACGATCATGATATCTAGACCAGACACCACTTCAGGTTTTAAAGCCGATGCTTCGACAAGTTGTGGTGCCGTAAGTGCAGGCCGTAAATTTGCAAATAAACCCAGTTCTGATCGGATTTTTAATAAGCCTTTTTCAGGGCGGTTAGCGATATCGAGTGGCTCCCATTTCGGGCCACCAACAGCTCCTAATAAAATGGCATCTGCTTCCTTTGCCTTGTCGAGCGTTTCATCCGGTAAAGGATTACCTACCGCGTCAATAGCAGCCCCACCAATCAAACCATTATCAAGATCAATATCTAATCCAAAGTCAACTGACAGTACATTGAGTACCTTTATAGCTTCCGCTAAGATTTCTGGGCCGATGCCGTCACCAGATAAAATTAGAACTTTTTTACTCATAATTACAAACTTCCCCTTGCCCAAACGCAAAGCAACTGTCGTACTATATAAACTAAAAAACCCCAAAAAGGGGTTAATGAAAGTAGTGATGGAGGGGACAAGCCCAATCAACTCCCCCGGTGCGTATTAATTCGCTCAGAGCTATATGTCATAACACTGAAGAACCAACTATCCCTACTGATTAACTCGGTCATTCTACTTCTTTTTAAACCAATGTAAATCACATGAAAGACCGATGTTATGTGTATTGTGATCGAAAGGAAGTTGTTAAGGATAACGAGATGCCCTATCCAACCAAACGTCAATCCCTTGGGTATTCAAATTAAGATCGTCGGTAAGTTAGATCCATCACTTTGTCCCTGTTTAAAGAACATCCTCAATCGCCAAGTCCAGCTACAAATGGCTCTATTAAATCACTCTAGATAAGCGGATATCGATTTACTGCGCACCTCATCTTTATATCGACATATGGTTCAAGCAGATAATGTCATCGGCCGCATATCTCGGAAAGATCCGTTACAGCACTATTCATTGTATATCCGATCAGAACAAATCGATCTTTAACTAAGGTAACAAAACCTTCAATGGCGAATAAATATCGAAAAAAGGACTTTTTTAATTACTTTTATCTTTGCATACTCTTTACTTAACGATAATATTGAGGCTACACAAAAATGACTGTCGCCATATAGCGATATATGACCTAGTGAGTTCTGATGGGATAAACTCTCTAAATTACACAACTGCTCAAATAAACCCTACATGAGAAAAATAATGAACGATTTTTTTGATCCACGATATCCAAACTCGGAAAACCTAAGACATCGCGCAAAAAAACGAATGCCTGGCTTTGCCTTTGATTACCTAGAAGGTGGCTGTATTGATGAAATAGGTCTGAAGAGAAACCGAGACCTTATCAAAGAAGTTCAACTACGCAGTAACCTACTAGAACCATTTGATAAAACTGATCTTGGCGTCGAAATCTTTGGACATAAATATTCACTTCCCTTCGGTATCGCACCTGTAGGTTTACAAGGTCTTATGTGGCCAAACGCACCAGAAATTCTTGCAAAAGCAGCGGCTGAGCTAAACATTCCTTATGTGTTAAGTACCGTATCATCGAGTCGATTAGAGCGCATTTCAGAATTGTCCGAAGGTAAAGCATGGTTCCAGTTATACAACCCTACCGATGACTCCGTCAGAAAAGATTTAATGAAACGTATTCACGCCGCACAAGTACCTGTTTTAGTCGTGACCGTGGATGTCCCGACCTTTGGTTACAGAATTAATGATATTAAAAATGGTTTGTCGATGCCACCTTCTATGTCGCTACGCAATGTTATCCAAATGGCGACAAGCCCAGCTTGGTTATACGAAACAGCCAAAGCCGGAAAACCTGAAATGCAAACACTCAAACCCTATATGCCTAAAGGCATGCCGGTTGATCAGTTAGCCGCCTTTATGAATGACACCGTCATGGGGAAAGTTGATGCAGAGAGCTTAAAACCAATCCGCGATGAATGGCAAGGTCCCCTATTAATCAAGGGACTGGTCAGTGAGAGTGATGTGAAACATGCGATCGCATTAGGTGCTGATGGAGTGGTGTTATCAAATCATGGCGGTAGACAGCTCGATGCTGGCGAATCACCAATAGAAACCATGCAGCAGATTGTAGCTAAGTACGGCGATCAAATTAAAATCACGATGGATAGTGGTATTCGTAGCGGTACGAACATTGCCTGCTCCTTAGCACAAGGAGCTGAGTTTACCTTCCTTGGCCGTACATTTGTCTACGGTGTCGGCGCTCTTGGAGACAAGGGAGGAATACACACCATCAATATGTTGAAGAAACAGTTAGAACAAACCTTGACTCAACTTAGATGCCCGAGCGTTAAAGACCTACCTAAATACCTAGTTCGTTAAAAATTAGTTCATTAGAAAATAAAGAACGCAACATTCCCCAATACTATCTATCTAGTATCATCATATTTGATACTAGATAGTATTTTTTTCAAGCTAACATCAAATAATAAAAATAACTAATAAAATAAAAAATGCTAGCCAGCTAGTTTCTATTAACATAAGAAAGATCGGTTTTAAGCCTACCGAAGTCAACTTCGCTAAATTGGACTTCATCCCGATTGCGGTTATGGCAATGATTAAAGCAAAACGTGAAAAGCTTGTTGTTATATCAGTTAACTCTTGAGGGATAGTGGTGCTCGAATTGACTAGCATCAGTAGAAAGAAAACAATCAAAAATAATGGCACGCCTGCTGCGCTGAATTTCTGCTTTGAATGCTTACTCTCAACTTTATTATTCTGCCATGAAATAAAAAATAATACACAAAACACAACGGGGACTAAAAGACTGACTCGAACAAGTTTAACTAAGGTTGCTATGTTTCCTGTCTCGTCAGAAACTGAATAGCCAGCACCAACCACTTGTGCAACATCGTGGATCGTTCCACCCAAGAATAAACCCGAATCATGGTTATCCAAACCGAAGTAAGCCGTTAAAATAGGATAAATAACCATCGATATCGTTGACATCGAAGTTACGCAGATAACCGTTAGTAAAGTATCTCGTTCTTTATCTTTATGCTCAGGTAAGACTGCTGAAATAGCGAGTGCGGCCGATGCTCCACAAATAGAAACCGCTCCACCCGTCAGAACACCTAAGCTTTTTTTCAGCCCCAAAACTTTAGCCGTGTAAGTACCAATCAAAATGGTACTGGCTATCGCGACCGTTAATAAAACAATAGTCTCCCAACCTAACGCGATCAGGTCTGATAAGGCAATCCTCAAACCTAAAAGTGCAATACCCAATTTTAAGATAAAATTTGCACTAAATTCGATACCCTCCCGACAAGATCCTTCTTCATACAAAAAAGACAACGCTATACCCAGCAGCAATGCAAATAGCATCACTGGTGCTCCGTAATGCTCACTGAGAAAAAGTGCGGCCAAACCCGTAATAATGGTGATGCCTATTCCAGGCAGTATAATTTTAAAAGTCACATAATCCTCATAGAAATAACTGCTTGATTTGTATATGTCCGTAATTTATGAATAAATAAGTTTTATGCTATAAAAATTACTTACTCAAGACCTTATGCATCAAATGCTGATTTGCCAAGGTTCAAATAAATTAACAATCTAGTATGCCACAGCTTCAGAACTCGTAAGATCGAAACAGATAGAATCAACATGGTATATTATATGTGGGAGCACCATCTAAAATTATTAAGGAAGAACACTTATGGCGTACGATTTTGGAACCAACACCTTAGGAATAAAAAACCCATTCAAACCAGAAGGTCTCGCAAAGTCTATCGCTGGTGTTGCCATTTGTATTTTAGGTGTGATAGCACTGACCAGCGTTTCTAAAGATTTAAAAGTTGACATGCTGAAGGGTTGGCTCGACGTGGCTTTAGGTCTCAGTTTATTAACATGGGGATTACGCCACCTAGGCTTTGGTTTATTCCAACTTTTCAAGTTTTTTGTTGGCCGCTCAGTTCCAACATCACTTGCCTACAACAAGAATGCCAGTGAAAAAGATAATGCAGAAAGTGAAAAAGACTTTACTGTTTATACCGCTCAAGAACTTGAGTCCATGTTAATGGGTAGAAAAAACTCAACTTTCATTGAGCCTGAGGGTTGGTTAGCGCGCTTGGTTCATTCATTTATCCCTAAACTTGTCACCATGCCCTACCCTATAAGAAACTTTGTTCAAGATTTAGCCGGCCTAATTTCGTCCACTTTGCTCGGTTTAATTGCCTTTGGAATTGCTTATTTTGTTTCCGTTTCAGGTTTGGTTGGTAGTGCCGGAACGCTAATCACTCCCGTGTTATCGATCTTGCTATTGATCTATTTAATATTTGAGTGGCGAACGACAGCAAAAGGATTGACCTTTGCTGATAACCGCAGTCTTCATCGCAAAGATGCCTCAGGTTTAGCTAAGCTTTTTTCATTCGCTATTATTGTCCCTGTCATCATAGGTTTTGTCTATTCAAAACTAAACACCAGCACTGCAAATAAACTCCATAGCTTTTTTGAAAACAATATGCTCTTTAGTGCATGGTTTAACCTTCTACTCTTACTGGCAATCAGCTTATGTGTAATCGCTCTTTGCTGGGTGATGATCCGAGAGCGCTTGAACTTGCTCGAACCAGAAACAGCCGTTAGTGAATACCGTGAAAATATGCAGGAATCTGTTCATCCAAATGAGATTTTCATTAACATTGAAAATATCGTTTTAGCCAATCGAAGGTATAAAGAAATACCGAACCGAAACTATCTTGAGTTTGATCCTGTATTACAAGAACAAAGTGAGGGGAAAGGTAGTTTTAAAGGCCAGCTACTCATTGAAACACAACCCGAAGTTCTCGAGATAGAATATAGCCGCCTGTTTACACTATTCAGGCTCGCTTCAACCATTGTTTCTCAATCTCTAATTTTTATAGCAGCACTTTTATTTTTCTACTTTGTGAATGATGCCTATAGTTTATATCAAGCTTCTGGATCAAAGCTATTTCAAATCAATAATTTAAACTTGCAAAGTATCCTCTCAACATTTTCAAATTCAGGTCTAGCCTTTGCTGGCTTGCTAACCATATTCTTCAGCTGGCAAACCGTTGCAGCAGCAGGAAAAATTCTCGCTAGAGGCACTAATATATTTTGGTCAGAAATGTATTTCAATAGCTTGTTACTCTGGATGAAAACCGAAGGAACATACACCGAAAGCAAGGTCTCCACCGGTATGTCAATCCACGATTCAACTCGTTCTGAAAACGTTGTCGTACGTAGCTCAATCACACCATGGATGATTAGCTCAAGAATCACTAGCTCCACTTTCGCCTTAAGTGGCACACAAAACCTTGAGATGCCTCGCTTCGTTATGTCCATGTCAAAAAATGAAAATGAACTAAATACGATTATTTCAGAAATAAAGTCATTTTTAAGAAACCGTGAAGCCATCGCTTCGATCACTAATGAAAAAGACTTGAGCAATGCTGAAACAATCTATCAAGTCAATCAAACGAGTAGAGCACATATGATTCAGAATATTAATGTGGAACAAAGCTCGTTAGAGGAACAAGCCGCTGGAAAACTGAGACATGATCAAGACGCTAGTGATGATTTATTAGAATGAACAATTATCTAAGCTTGATCAAATAAAGCCGAATTCAGGTATAGACAAACATAACGCCCTGACTTGTCTATAATGAACGAATAAACTATTTAGATCAGTGGTTGGATACCAAAAAATAATAATAAAATCTATAACCTGCTCCCGCTCTTTTTCAACTGAACAGGATAAAACGACTCGATAATATGTTTAAAGTTAGAGTCGATAAAACGGTTAGTGTTACGAATAACGGATGCTTATAAGCAGAACACCACATTCACAAGAGAATGAAGAAAACTTCCTAAGGTTTGATAAAAAAATATCATGACAAAGTCACTAAAAGCAGCACTATTATCAACATTTATTTATCCAGGCAGTGGGCAGCTTTACTTAAAGCGTTATCCTATGGCTATTGTTTTCATGAGTATTGCCACAATCGCGGGCTATTTTATTATCAGCAGTATAACGAAGCAGGCATTTCAGATTGTCGAAAGAATACAAAGTGGAGAAATATCACCTGATATCACAACGATTATGAGCCTAGTGACAGAGCAGGCCAACACAGGGGATAGCCAGCTCAGTAACGCGACTATCATTATCGTTCTCGTTTGGGTAGTTAGTATTGTTCATGCATATTTAATTGGAAGAGTTCAAGAAAAGCAGACTAATAGTTAAATATCCAACCACGTTTATCATCATTTTAAAAAACATTTTTTCAAAGAAAAATATAACGCGCTTTGAACAGCAGATTTAAGATAAAAAAACAGCATTTCAATCCTAACTGAAATGCTGCTTTTGGTACTTTAGATTTTAAGTTAGAGCTAAGCTAAGTCAAACCTGTCTAGGTTCATAACCTTGACCCATGCTGAAACAAAGTCGTTAATAAAAGTCTCTTTAGCATCCGTTACTGCATACACTTCTGCTATCGCTCTGAGTATTGAGTTTGAACCAAAAATCAAATCTGCCTCAGTAGCCGTATACTTAAGCTCTCCTGTTTCGCTGTCACTACCTTCATAGGTATGCTGAGAAACCGCTTTCCACTGAGTACTCATATCCAACAAGTTAATAAAGAAATCATTCGTTAAGGTTCCAGGCGTATCCGTAAAAACCCCATGGGCAGACTGATCAAAGTTCGCATTAAGCCCACGCATGCCTCCCACTAGCACAGTCATCTCTGGAGCCGTTAACGTTAGCAACTGAGCACGATCAAGCAATAGTTCAGCGGTTGATCTATTCAGCCCCTTTGCTCGATAGTTTCTGAAACCATCCGCTTTTGGCTCAAGTACTGCAATAGACTCAACATCGGTTTGTTCAGATGATGCATCTGTTCTACCTGGCGTAAAAGGCACTGTTATAACACTACCGGCTTCCTTAGCAGCATGTTCAATAGCAGCACTACCGGCAAGAACAATAAGATCAGCCAAAGATATTTTCCTACTTCCTGACTGAGCAGCATTAAACTCGCTTTGAATCGCCTCAAGCACTGCTAATACTTCTGCAAGTTGAGCAGGGTTGTTTACTTGCCAATCTTTTTGGGGTGCTAAGCGAATACGGGCACCATTTGCACCGCCCCGCATATCAGAACCTCTAAATGTAGCTGCTGATGCAAATGCGGTTGAAACTAGTTTAGAAACAGCTAGACCAGATTCAAGAACCTTGATTTTTAAGCTAAAAATATCATCTTCATCGACCAGCTCATGATCAACCTCAGGAACAGGGTCCTGCCACAATTCAGGCTCAGCGGGAACCAGTGAACCTAAACCTCGCGCATAAGGCCCCATATCTCGATGAGTCAACTTGTACCATGCTTTTGCAAACGCCTCTGCAAACTCTTCTGGATTTTTATGAAAACGTCTTGAGATTTTTTCATAATCAGGATCAATACGTAATGCGAGATCCGCTGTAGTCATCATTGGTGCATGCGTTTTTGAAGCATCATGAGCATCAGGCACGGTGCCTTTGGCATCGGCGTCGGTTGGCACCCATTGGTTTGCCCCTGCGCCACTCTTGTTTAACTCCCACTCATAACCAAACAAAATATCAAAGAAGTCATTATCCCATTTGATAGGGTTCTTCGTCCATGCACCCTCAATACCACTTGTTATCGTATTAACACCATTACCGCTGCCCAATGTGTTACTCCAACCCAAACCTTGCTCTTCAATACTTGCACCTTCTGGTGCTGGACCTACATATTGATCAGGAGCATCAACACCATGTGCTTTGCCAAAGGTATGACCGCCTGCAACAAGCGCTACGGTTTCTTCATCATTCATCGCCATTCGAGCAAACGTATCACGAATATCTCGTGCAGATGCTAAAGGGTCTGGATTACCGTTAGGCCCCTCTGGGTTTACGTAAATAAGTCCCATTTGAACAGCACCTAAATCACCTTCAAGTTCACGGTTTCCAGTATATCGTTGGTCGCCCAACCATTCCGTTTCAGGTCCCCAGTAAATATCTTCCTCTGGCTCCCAAATATCTTCACGTCCTCCTGCGAATCCCTTCGTTTTAAAGCCCATTGATTCTAAAGCGCAGTTCCCCGCAAGAATCATTAAGTCGGCCCAAGATATTTTTTTGCCATATTTTTGCTTTATTGGCCATAATAATCGGCGTGCTTTATCTAAATTCCCATTATCTGGCCAACTATTCAGTGGTGCAAATCGTTGGCTGCCGGAACCTGCTCCACCACGACCATCACCAATACGATAGGTGCCTGCACTATGCCAAGCCATACGAATAAAAAGTGGCCCGTAATGACCATAATCGGCAGGCCACCAACTCTGGGAATCCGTCATTAGCACATTAAGATCTTTTCTCAATGCGTCAAGATCAAGACTTTTAAACTCTTGCGCATAGTTAAAACTCTTACCCATCGGATTACCTTCAACCGTATTCTGGTGTAATACTTTGACATTTAGCTGACTAGGCCACCAATGTTGATTTGCAGAACTCGTTCCTGCCGAACCAAGCCCTCCACTCAAAACTGGGCACTTATTCATATCACTGTTTTTATCATTCATAATATTGACTCCAATTCATTGATCTTTTTTGTCAAATTGACTTAAGACATTTTGAACTTTAACACTCCATTGACAATAGTTTAAGACAATTGATTCTATGACATCAATAGATAAAAGCTATAAAAATAAGTTGAAGTTTTTTAAGTAGCTATTACATCAATCGTTCTGAATTAAAAGCTTTGTTTACCTACCTTCCGATTCAGTAGCAGCAACTAACTATCAATAAAACTTGATGCACTTTCAATATCCTCAATATACTAAGGATATATTTTATATATCCTATCATTGCTGTCCCGTTAACTTTCACAATAGCACCATCTGATTAATATCGGGTT
>CAJXQU010000013.1 GCA_913058255.1 uncultured Pseudomonadota bacterium
TTAGCACGTGGTTACTTAAACCAGCCTGAGCTGACGGATGAGAAGTTCATTGATAATCCGTTTGAAGAAGGAACAAAACTGTATCGCAGTGGTGATTTAGCGCGTTGGTTAGGGGATGGGACGATTGAGTACTTGGGCCGCATGGATGACCAGGTGAAGGTACGGGGATACCGAATTGAGCTTGGTGAGATTGAAGGTCAGCTTAATGAGCACCGAGTGGTTCAAAGCAGCGTTGTGATAGTGAAAGAGCAGGGGGATAGTAAGTTATTGATAGCCTACTATACCTTAGCGAAGGGTATTTCAGGGGCGACCGAAGAGGCGCCTGATTTTAGAGCGTACCTGTCTGAACAGTTACCGGACTATATGTTGCCAACGGCATTTATTGAATTGGATAACATTCCGTTGACATCCAATGGGAAGATTGACCGGAAGCAATTGGTGAAACAAGAGGTGACACTTGAATCGAAGGAGGCATACGTTGGTGCACGAACTGAGACGGAAGCGACACTGGTAGCGATTTGGGAAGGTGTTTTAAAGGTAGAACGGATTGGTGTGAAGGATAACTTCTTTGAGTTAGGAGGGCATTCTTTGTTAGTTATGAGCTTAAGAGCAAAAATTGAACTGTCTTTAGATATAAATATATCCGTCTCAGCTATTTTTGAGAGACCTACAATTGAAAAGTTAACCAAATTGCTAATGGATGAGTCTGATAATGTTAAATCTAGCTTACCAATTGTGCCTATCCAGCCTTATGGCTGTAAACCACCTTTATTTTGTGTACATCAAGGCGGGGGCATTACGCATTGTTACATAAGGCTAGCGCAAAGATTAAAAAAACTTGATGATGAACAACCTGTGTATGGATTACAAATGAAGGGGTTGGAGGAAAATGAAAATTTTCATAAATCAATAGAAGAAATGGCTGCCTATTACATTGAAGCAATGGTTAAAATACAGCCGCAGGGACCTTATAATATATTGGGCTGGTCATCTGGAGGGGTCATTGCTTATGAGATGGCACAACAGTTAATTCAAAAAGGAGAAGAAATGGAATTACTAGCAATATTGGATAGTTCTATTGATGATTCGATGGGGGAATTGATAGACGATGATGATATTGAGGCTAGCTTAGATACTGTGACGGCTATAGTTTTAGGGCTTCTTAATCTTTCGACTGTTCCAGAAGAACTTAAGGACTTAGCTCCAGAGAGCCGATTGATTCGGATTCTCAATATTGCCCGAGAACGTGGGTTGATTTCTACAGATTTTAATCTTGAATACGCTAGACGTATGGCGCACTCTTGGCAGGTATCACAAGGGACTATGCAACGTTATAAACCTAGTCGATATGATCAACAGGTCACGCATTTTATAGCTACGCAGAATTTACCAAATGATAGAGCGGAAGTAGAGGCTATGAAAAAAAGGCAATCTTATTTGACACCAGATATGGTCATTCACGAGATAGATTGTCTGCATGGAGAGATGATGACACCACCTCATGTGGAAGTGATTGCAAATAAGCTGTACCAGTATTTAGGAGAAAAAATATCATGAAAGCAAAGCAGATCTCTCAGGAATATTATTCGAATAAGGTAAAGTATTAACATGCAATATATTTATCCTTTAATAAAAGCCTATAAGCGTCAGTTTGTACTGATGTCCATAATCAGTGTGATTAGTGGGGGTAGTGGGGCACTTTTTTTAGGGCTGATTAACTACAGCGTGACTATTCAAGGACAAGCTAATCGCTATTTAATCTATGGTTTTATTATTACCATCGTAATAATCCTCGCATCACAGTATGTACATAAACGTTATTTTTCCAAAATTAGTAATAAGATTGTTAAACAATTAAGAGTTGATTTATCAGATAAGATCTTAGCGAGTTCATTGCGTTGTAAAGAGCAGTGTGGTGAAGCGGAGCTGCTGGCTTTACTCACTCAAGATATTCAAAGCTTATCGATGTTTTTAAATAATTTGCCACTCTTGTTATCTAGTACAGTACTGGTCTTTGCGATTGTAATTTACATTAGCTGGGTTTCAGGTCTTATCGTTAGTTTATTGATATTGAGTTTTTTTTGTGCTGGTATAATTGCGATGCTGCTCGTGTTAGCTAAGCTGAAACCTTTATTTGAACGATTGAGGCAACATGAAGCAACGCTTCTGTCCCATTTTCGCGATCTCATCATAGGGTTTAAAGAATTAAAAATGAATGCAAAACAAGATCTTCTTGGTGAGCATATTAACCCTGAAGTTGTTGACCTTATGGAGTTAACCGTTACGGCAGAAGTAAAGGAAGTTGTTGCTGGGAATTGGGCGTATGGGAGTATATATGTTCTGATTACAGCGCTTATTTTTGTTTACCCGTTGTGGGTTAGCCTGCCACCAGAGGCCATTTTATCTAACGTTCTTTCCATCATCTATCTGATCACACCGATACAAACTATTATGATGACCTTTCCATTATTAATGAAGGCGAATATTGCTGCGCACAGAATTGCCCAGGTTGAGTTGGAGATGAAATTAGAAACAGAATCACCACTACGTAATCGCATGGTTCCACAACCACTTAGCCATATAGAATTAACAAACCTTTGTTTTTCCTATATTGAAGCGGATACAAAACAGTCTGAAGAGAAAAAATACATAGGGCCTTTTCATTTAAGAATTAACAAACAAGAGATTGTTTTTATTGCCGGAGGCAACGGTAGTGGTAAAAGTACTTTAATAAAGTTGCTTTGTGGTTTATATAAGCCAGAAAAAGGCCAGATTATCTGGAATGGAGAAATATTGGAGGAGTATAAGCTAGCTGAATATCGTGAGCAATTTTCCACAGTGTTCAGTGATTTTCATCTCTATAACGCCGTTGACCTATATCATATAGAAACCCTTTTAGACAATGATTTTGCTAAGCACTGGGGACAACAGGCATTGTTAAGTGATTTTGGTTTGGAAAATATAATTGTTTTAGGAAGACCATTATCAGTAGAAGCATTATCCAGTGGCCAGAAAAAGCGTCTAGCCATTCTTATTGCTGTTTTGCAACCTAAACCTATTTGTTTATTTGATGAGCCTGCAGCAGAGCTTGACCCAGATTTTAAACATTATTTTTATACAGAGCTTCTGGGTAAATTGCGAGCTGGCGGTAAAACAATAATAGTTGTAACTCATGATGATAATTACTTTAAGGAAGCGGATCGTTTGATTCAATTAAGAGATGGTATAATCATCAAAGATGCTTGATCTTTTTTATATAATCAATGGTAATTCACTCATAGTTCACGCGCTCTGATTTCAAGCTTCTGAAAAAACGTTCAGTAACCACATTATCTAAACACAGTTTCCGGCACGACTCATGCTGGATGCCAGACCATGTTCTTTTAGTGCACTTTGAAAAGCATTACTGGTACATTCAGAACCTTGGTCACTATGAAAAAAGACCTTGTCATTTGGCGGCCGTTTATAAACCATGCGTCGGCCTTTCAGCATAGTAGAAAGTTATCTCTATTTTTATAACTACAAAGGATTACATTCTTAACTGGGTTACATTATCTCGATGAAGAAAACAGCAGCATTGAAAAAAGTGGCTTAAAGTTACTTCAAGATTACTTGGCCATTACAGTCATACATGGGCTAGTTGGCATATTTAAATGGGAACCCCGATGAATGTGTTTCAAGAATTTGGAGGTTGGTCAGGTCAGAAAATGGTACAGTGATATGCACATCTTTCGTCAGAGCATGTAAATAAGCTTATGGGAGTTGAACAGGATGGCACAAACTTGGCACAATTAGGAAAAGTGTAGAACGAGGGTGTTAGTTTAAACCACTGTTTTCAATAAAGAAAATGGTGCGCCCGGAAGGATTCGAACCTCCGACCACCTGGTTCGTAGCCAGGTACTCTATCCAGCTGAGCTACGGGCGCTCTGATTGGGTTGTGTATTCTAGACTTAGATAAATCTTAGTCAAGCATTTCAACGGTTAATTAGTTGCTAATTACTAATTAAATGGCGGAGAGAGAGGGATTCGAACCCTCGATACGGGATAAACCGTATACTCCCTTAGCAGGGGAGCGCCTTCAGCCGCTCGGCCACCTCTCCACGGGGTGCGTAGGATACCCTGTATTAATTGCTTTGGTAAAGGGTTGATTTACTTTTTTTTAAGTAAACTTATTCTGCTTCTCCACTTGGGGTAGAGTTGCCTTCTTTATCATCCTTTTCGTCTTGAATGCGTTGATAAATTTCTTCTCTGTGCACAGCTACTTCTCTAGGCGCGTTAACACCGAGCCGCACTTGATTCCCCTTGACGCCTAACACAGTGATAGTGACTTCATCGCCTATCATTAGTGCTTCGCCAACTCGCCTTGTCAATATAAGCATTTGGTTCTAGCTCCATTCTTAAATTTGGTCGTTCTTTTATAATTATCAGTATAGTGAGATGCGACGTGTAGCATTATATACTCCACAGCGTTTTTACGATAGATTTTTTTCGTTCAGAACGAGCAATCCCCTTATCCCTTTTACGTATAGTATTGCTTTAGTTTTAGCTTTCGTCCAGTCCGAAAGCTGAATGAAGTGTCCGGACTCCTAATTCAAGATATTTTTCTTCTACGACAACAGAAATTTTAATTTCAGAAGTCGAGATCATCTGAATATTGATTCCTTCATCAGAAAGTGCCTTGAACATCTTACTTGCAACGCCAGCATGTGAACGCATACCAATACCAACAACGGATAGCTTTACTATTTTTTCGTCACCGTCAACAGATCTGGCATTTAAGCGGTGTTTAACTTTTTCGAGAATTGTCTGTGTTTGAATGTAATCATTTCGGTTAACAGTAAAGGTGAAGTCTGTTGTTCCATCGGCACTAACATTTTGAATGATCATATCGACTTCGATACCTGCATCTGCAACTGGGCCAAGTATTGCTACTGCTACACCGGGTTCATCCGGGACACCTTGTAATGTGACTTTTGCTTCATCTCGGTTAGCAGTAACCCCTGAGATCATGACTTGTTCCATAGTGTTATCCTCGGAAGTAATTAATGTGCCTTCGCCATCTTCAAAAGAGGAGAGTACACGCATTGGGACATTATATTTTTGTGCAAACTCGACCGATCGAATCTGTAAAACTTTTGCGCCTAGGCTAGCCATCTCCAACATTTCTTCGTAAGTTATAGATTTTAGGCGTCTAGCTGCAGGTACTATGCGGGGGTCTGTTGTATAGACTCCATCAACATCAGTATAGATCTGACATTCATCGGCTTTAAGAGCCGCGGCTAAGGCTACAGCTGTTGTATCTGATCCGCCACGGCCTAATGTGGTGATGTTGCCATGCTCATCGACCCCTTGAAAACCAGCGACAACTACGATGTGTCCGTCTCCAAGATCACGTTTGATTTTCTGTTCATCAATACTGAGTATACGAGCTTTGTTATGTACGGAGTTTGTTAAAATTCGAACTTGACCACCCGTGTAGGATTTTGCTGTATAACCTTTAGCTTCTAAAGCCATACATAAGAGTGCAATAGTAACTTGCTCTCCTGTCGATAGGAGTACATCAAGCTCGCGTCCTCTGGGTTGTTCCGTTATTTGTTGGGCCAGTGCCGTAAGACGATTCGTTTCACCACTCATCGCTGAGACAGCAACAACAATATTCTGGCCTTTCTTTTTGTGAGAAATGACTCTATCAGCAACAGCGTTTATACGTTCAACTGTTCCGACGGAAGTCCCACCATACTTTTGAATTACTAGTGTCATATCTATATTTACGGATTACCGCTTACTCTTCTGATTGTATACATGGGTGATGCTCTTTAAAGGACGAAACTCTAACTGAATGAGTTATAAATGTTAAGTCCATAGCAAAAAAAGTGATATAGAACATTCGTCTGATAAAAATACCAAATTAGATGTTCTCATCTGTAAAGTGTGATGGTATAGTATGCGGCTTGTGCGAGAGTGGCGGAATTGGTAGACGCGCTGGTTTTAGGTACCAGTGGGGTAACCCGTGAGAGTTCGAGTCTCTCCTTTCGCACCATTTCATAATTTATATTTCTGAATAATACAAAACAAACATTGAGGCAGGATTAAATGCAGGTTTCTGTTGAATCTACAGGGGCGTTGGAACGCCGCATGCGGGTTGATGTACCCGAAGAACGTATCGAAGACGAAGTTAAAAATCGTCTGCAATCTTTAACTAAGACAGCTCGAGTTGATGGTTTTCGTCAAGGTAAGGTTCCTGTCAGAGTCATTCAACAGCGATATGGTCAGCAAGTCCGGTTTGAAGTTCTCAGTGAAGTTATGCGCTCCACTTACATGGAAGCAATTGAAGCAGAAAAACTACGACCCGCTGGTGAACCTTCTATAGAACAAGCAGAAGCTGATGATTCTGAGAAAGGCCTTTCTTATACAGCGGTTTTTGAAGTTTATCCTGAAGTCACAATTAAGCCAGTTGAACAGTTAGAGCTAGATCTGCCGACGTGTGAAGTGGGAGATGCCGACGTTGATAAAATGGTAGAAACTTTACGCTCACAACAATCAACTTTTTCAGAGGTTGACCGTAAAGTTGAGTCTGACTATCAGGTTAATATTGATTTTGAAGGTTACCTCGAAGATGAAAAGTTTGAAGGTGGTGAAGCTCAAGATTTTGATATTGTCATTGGTGGTAAACGATTTATCGATGGTTTCGAGGAAGGCTTAGTTGGCTTGAAAGCAGGTGACAGTACTAGCTTGAAACTTGAGTTTCCAGATCCATATCAAAATACAGAGCTAGCTGGAAAACCTGTTCGTTTTGAAGTCAAAGTTAACAAGGTTTCTGCACCAGAGCTACCTGAGTTAGATGATGAGTTCTTTAAGCGGTTCGGTGTGGAAGAAGGGGGTGTTGATGCGTTCAAAACTAATATCCGTGAGAATATGGAAAGAGAATGTACGCAACGCGTCAAGAATCAGGCTAAAAGTCGCGTTTTCAACGCACTTTATGACGAAAACCCATTTGAAGTGCCTCAGTCGTTGGTCAACGGTGAAACCGAACAGCTATTAGAACAAACAAAACAACGTCTAGCTCAACAGGGTTTGCCTGCGGAACAGCTTGATTCTCTTGATAAAGATACGTTTGTCACTGAAGCAAAGAAAAGAGTGGCATTAGGATTGCTTATGTCAGAGATAATTAAGACAAACGAAATGACAGCAGACCCTGCTCAAGTACGAACTATGGTTGAATCAATGGCTGCTAATTACGAAGATCCGACAGCGCTAGTACAACATTACTACGCGGATAAAAGTCGATTAGCTGACATACAAAGCATGGTTTTGGAAGAAGAAGTAGTCAGCTGGATTACGGATAAAGCGAAAATAACGCCTGATCCTATAACGTTCGATGCCTTGATGAATCCTGAATCCACAGAATAGAATTAAGAGGTAGATGATTATATGTCAGTATATGGCTCACAAACACAAACAAGCTTGGGTAACGAAACAAAAGCGTTGAACCTAGTCCCTATGGTCGTAGAGCAGTCAGCTCGCGGCGAACGTTCTTACGATATTTATTCCAGACTCTTAAAAGAGCGTGTTATATTTTTAGTTGGTCCCGTAGAAGATCAAGTTGCTAATGTAATCGTTGCTCAAATGTTGTTTTTGGAATCAGAAAATCCTGACAAAGATATTCATTTTTATATAAACTCTCCAGGTGGGGTTGTGACTGCAGGTATGGCTATTTACGATACTATGCAGTTCATTAAAGCTGATGTTAGTACTATGTGCATAGGTCAAGCGGCCAGTATGGGTGCATTACTACTGACAGGTGGCGCAGCCGGAAAGCGTTATGCTCTACCAAACTCACGAGTTATGATTCACCAACCATTGGGTGGTTTTCAAGGTCAGGCCACAGATGTCGATATACATGCTAGAGAGATCCTGAAAATGCGTGAGAATCTCAATGGCATAATGGCATTTCATTCAGGTCAGTCGATGGAAAGTATCGCAAAAGACACTGAGCGAGATAACTTTATGAGTGCTGCGGAAGCTGCGGAATATGGTTTGATCGATACTGTTTTGCAAAGTCGCAGTCAGGTTGCTGAAGATTAGTCAATAAAAACTGTCTCACAATATTTACAGGTGATATTATTTCATCAGAACAGTTTTAGAGGTAAGGTATGAGCGACGATAAAAAGGATGATGGGAATGATAGTGACCGACTATTATATTGTTCCTTCTGTGGGAAAAGCCAGCATGAAGTTAGAAAGCTGATTGCGGGACCTTCCGTTTTCATCTGTGATGAATGTGTGGATCTTTGTAACGACATTATCAAAGAAGAAATTCAAGAAAAAACAGTCAGTGGTACTGGCGGTAAATTACCGACTCCACATGAGATTAAAGAGCTGCTTGATGAATATGTAATTGGTCAAAAACATGCTAAGAAGATCTTGTCTGTAGCTGTGTATAACCACTACAAGCGACTTGAAACTGATGTTAAAAAAGATGAAGTTGAACTGTCAAAAAGTAATGTGCTTTTAGTCGGGCCTACGGGTAGTGGTAAAACTTTACTTGCGGAAACATTAGCCAGAATGCTTAATGTTCCCTTTACAATGGCTGATGCGACAACTTTAACTGAAGCTGGTTATGTTGGTGAAGATGTTGAAAACATTATCCAGAAATTACTCCAAAAATGTGACTATGATGTAGATAAAGCTCAAAGAGGCATTGTTTATATTGATGAGATCGACAAGATTTCACGTAAGTCAGACAATCCATCAATAACCCGTGATGTTTCAGGTGAGGGTGTTCAACAGGCCTTATTGAAATTAATCGAAGGTACAGTTGCATCTGTTCCTCCCCAAGGTGGTCGTAAACATCCTCAGCAGGAATTTTTGCAAGTTAATACAGCAAACATTCTCTTTATTTGTGGTGGTGCGTTCGCAGGCTTGGACAAAATTATTCGTGACCGCTCTGAAAAAGGTGGTATCGGTTTCTCAGCTGAAGTTAAAAGTAAAGATGAAACTCGTACCGTTGGTGAGCTGCTTAATGAAGTAGAACCAGAAGATTTAGTCAAATATGGTCTCATCCCTGAATTCATTGGTCGACTACCTGTTATTGCGACTTTGGAAGAGTTGGAAGAGGAGCAGTTGGTTGAAATACTTGTTGAACCGAAAAACTCTTTAAGTAAGCAATATTCTAAATTATTCGAGATGGAAGGTGTTGAGCTAGAATTCCGTAAAGAGGCTTTACTTGAAGTTGCAAAGAAAGCGTTGGAACGAAAAACGGGTGCACGTGGATTACGTTCAATTATCGAGCAAAACCTCTTAGAGACGATGTACGATATCCCTTCGATGGAAAATGTTACTAAAGTTGTGGTTGATGAAACTGTTATCACAGGTGAGTCTAAACCTATCCTGATATACGAGGATTCTGATTTACCAAAAGCTGCATCTGAATAAAAAAATTCAATAAAAGTGGGCTCAAATTATCAATACGAAAAATACTGAAACAATAAGTGTTCCTCTTTTACCCTTAAGGGATGTTGTGGTTTATCCACATATGGTAATCCCTTTGTTTGTCGGTCGTGAGCGTTCTGTTAAGGCGCTTGAGTTAGCGATGGAAACCGACAAACGGATTTTTTTGATTGCTCAGAAAAATGCTGGGGATGATGATCCTGACGTTGATGATGTTTTTACTGTTGGTACGCTTGCGAACATACTGCAGTTATTAAAGCTACCTGATGGCACAATTAAAGTGCTTGTTGAAGGTGAGCAACGTGCTCGCCTTCTTAACATGAATAACGATGGAGAGTTTTCTTCAGCTTCTGTTGAACTGATCGAAGATACCGTTGTTGATGAGCGAGAAGTTGAGGCTATTATGCGCTCAGTGACTTCGCAGTTTGAGCAGTATGTAAAACTTAACAAGAAAATCCCTCCAGAAATAATTTCTTCACTCACTAGTATAGAAGAGCCTGATCGTCTCGCGGATACGATTGCGGCGCATATGTCGACGAAGCTTGAAGAAAAACAAGAAGTTTTAGAAATTATCAACGTTGTTCAGCGCTTTGAACATTTAATTGGGCTAATGGAAGGTGAGATCGATCTGTTACAGATCGAGAAAAAACTTCGTAGTCGAGTCAAACGGCAGATGGAAAAAAGCCAACGTGAGTATTATTTGAATGAGCAAATGAAGGCCATTCAAAAAGAGCTCGGTGAAATAGACGAAACCGGCAGTGATCTGGATGAGTTAGAACGTAAGATCAAAAAAGCAAGAATGAGTAAAGAGGCTCATGAGAAAGCAACCTCTGAACTTAAAAAGCTCAAAATGATGTCGCCGATGTCTGCCGAAGCAACCGTTGTTAGAAATTATTTAGACTGGATAGTGAGTATTCCTTGGAAAAAACGTCGCAAGGTTAGCCGAGATATTGAAAAAGCGGAATCTATTCTCGAAGATGATCACTATGGTTTAGAAAAAGTTAAAGAACGGATCCTTGAATATCTTGCAGTCCAACAACGAGTTAAAAAATTAAAAGGCCCGATCCTCTGTCTTGTAGGCCCACCAGGTGTTGGTAAAACCTCTTTAGGTCGTTCAATTGCACGTGCAACGAACAGAAAATTTGTTCGCATGTCATTAGGTGGTGTGCGTGATGAATCTGAGATACGTGGACATCGTCGAACGTACGTAGGTTCGATGCCTGGTAAGATTGTACAAAACATGGCCAAGGTTGGTACACGTAACCCTTTGATCCTCTTGGACGAAATAGACAAAATGGCCGCCGACTTTAGAGGTGATCCTGCCTCGGCACTTTTGGAAGTTCTTGATCCAGAACAAAACAGCACATTTAATGATCATTACCTAGAAGTTGATTACGACTTATCAGAGGTCATGTTTATTACCACAGCAAATAGTTTAAATATTTCTTCGCCGCTATTAGATCGAATGGAAGTTATTCGTATCTCTGGATATACCGAAGATGAGAAGATCAATATCGCGACTAAGTACCTCCTTACAAAACAAATAAAAAATAACGGTCTTAATAGTAGTGAAATAACTATTTCAGAGAACGCTATAAGGGACATAGTCCGTTATTATACGCGTGAAGCAGGTGTTCGATCGTTAGAAAGAGAAATTGCCAAAATATGTAGAAAGGTAGTTAAGCAAATTTTGACTCAATCAGAAACTAAAAAGGTCTCAGTTTCATCAAGGAATATAGAGAAATACTTAGGTGTAAAACGCTTTCGTTACGGAAAAGCCGAAGAGCAAGATCAAGTAGGACAGGTTACAGGACTCGCATGGACAGAAGTTGGTGGTGAGCTCTTAACGATTGAGTCAGTTATAGTTCCAGGCAAAGGAAAGGAGACTTTTACCGGGCAGCTGGGCGATGTCATGCAGGAGTCTATTAAGGCCGCTGTAACCGTCGTTAGGAGTCGTAGCCATTTGCTTGGACTTAGACCGGATTTTTATACCGAAAGTGATATTCACTTCCATGTACCTGAGGGTGCCACTCCAAAAGATGGACCCAGTGCGGGTGTTGGAATGTGCACGGCTCTCGTGTCGGCCCTCACAGGCATCCCAGTCAAAGCTAGTGTTGCTATGACTGGTGAGATTACCTTGCGTGGTGAAATTCTTCCTATCGGTGGTCTAAAAGAAAAATTACTGGCAGCATTGCGTGGTGGAATAGAAACAGTTCTTATTCCTCACGAAAATGAAAGGGATTTAGCCGAGGTTCCTGATAATATAAAGCAAAGCTTAAAGATTAAACCCGTTAAGTGGATTGATGAAGTCTTAGAAATAGCCTTACAAGCTATGCCAGAGCCCTTGTTAATCGATGAGACTGAAAAGGTTGTTGATAAGGAAAATACGGAAGAAAAAAAGGGTGAAGATACACTCAGAACACATTAGTGGATGCACTTTTTAGCAGGTTTTACTTTTTTCAAACCTGAGAAATTTACCAAGTTTTCATTTCTTTTTATTTTTATGTATAAAAAGCTAAAATTTAGACTGAAACTTTAAGTCTAATAATTCAAATATGGAACGACATCTTATTGATTGATTTTACAATGATTAATAAGAATGTACGATATTTAGTACATAATTGCTGGCTCGTGGCAAACAATTTATTTATGTATATTTTGCTACGTTAGCTTGACGTAAACAGGGGCAATTGGTATAAATTCCGCTCGCTCTCGGGGGCTTGGTTAAAGAAGTTCTGCACTAGCGAAAATAAGCATAATTTATTGGTGCAATAAACAAGGGGATATAAAATGAATAAATCAGAATTAGTAGATGCTGTAGCAGAATCCGCAGACCTATCAAAGGCATCTGCAGCTAGGGCAGTTGATGCTGTAGTTGAAGCAATCACTGAAACATTGAAAAATGGCGATACTGTCGCTTTATTAGGCTTCGGAACTTTTCTTGTTCGCGACCGTGCAGCACGTTCTGGCCGTAATCCACGTACTGGTGAAACTATCAAAATCAAAGCATCAAAAGTTCCTGCATTTAAAGCTGGCAAAGCTTTAAAAGATGCATTAAACTAGCGCGCTTTCTGGGTGCTTAGCTCAGCTGGGAGAGCATCGCCCTTACAAGGCGAGGGTCGGGGGTTCGATCCCCTCAGCACCCACCAAACATAATAATGGAGCGGTAGTTCAGTTGGTTAGAATACCGGCCTGTCACGCCGGGGGTCGCGGGTTCGAGTCCCGTCCGCTCCGCCATTAATGTTAAAGGGCGTTCCTTTTAAAGGAGCGCCCTTTTTTATACTTCATAAAAAAAGGTTTTTACTCATGCTACAAAGCATCCGAGAAAATTCTCAAGGCTGGTTAGCCTGGCTCGTTGTAGGTTTAATCTCTATCCCTTTCGCCCTTTGGGGTATCAACTCCTATCTTGATGGTGGCTCTAATGTTTCTGTTGCTAAGGTCAATGGTCAAGATATTAGTCTACCGCAATATCAAAATGCATTACAAAACTATCAAGAACGTTTGCAACAAATGTTTGGTGATAATTTTGATGTTAATAGCATGGAGCAAGATAGCCTAAAGCAAGAAGTTGTAAGTGCTTTGGTTGATCAAGAAGTATTGCTGCAGCTAGGGCAAAAATCGGGTATGCGCGTTAGTGATCAGCAAGTCTCATCAATGATCAAATCAATGAATTTTTTTCAAGATGAATCTGGTCAGTTTTCGAATGCAGTCTACGAGCGTAAAGTTTTACAATCTCGTCGTAGTCCCGTTGAGTTTGAACAACAGTTGCGTAGTGATATGGTTCAAGAACAGTTGCGTTTAGCAGTGACTGATAGTGAGTTTATAACAGCGTCAGAAGAAAATAGAATTGGTCAATTACAAGCTCAGACTCGAAATATTGTCTATACGACAATAACATCGGCTCAGTTCGAGCAAGATATCGAAATTAGTGATACAGAGATTAATGAGTATTACGAAGAAAATAAAGAAAATTATAAAACAGATGAGTCTGTGAGAATTAAGTATATTGATCTTTCTATAGATGAATTGGCTAAAAACGTAGAAGTCGATCTGGGTATTCTTCAAGATTTTTATCAGACTAATCTTGATAAATATACTATAGAAGAACAGCGTGTGGCACAGCATATTTTTATAGCTTTAACTCCTGATGCAAAAGCTGAGGAAGTATCAAAAGCAAATGAGTCTGCGAGTAAACTACTTGAGTTAGTGAAGACGGGGATTGATTTTGATGATATCCCTCAACAACATGCGGACTTGTTAAGTGCACAAGATGAAGTTGGTAAAACAGGCTCTGTCTCAAAAGGTGTAATGGATCCTGAGTTTGATGAAGCGATGTTTAGCTTGAGTGTTGGTGATTTTAGTGATGTTGTCAGAAGTAAAAGAGGTTATCACGTCATTAAGCTTGTTGAGATCAAACCTACGAAGACATCAACTTTTGAAGAAGCAAAAGAAGGGATTGAGTCTGAGTATCGAAAAGAGCAGGCAGAGGCGAAGTATTTTGAAGTCGCTGATGAACTACAAAATTTGACTTATGAAAATCAAGACTCGCTAGATATTGCTGCAGAAACTTTAGATTTTGAAATAAAAGAAACGCAATCTTTTACTCGAGATGAAGGTGAGGAACTAACAAGAAGTCCGAGTATTTTGAATGCTGCTTTTAGTGAGAAAGTACTGCAAGGAGCGAATAGCGAGCCGATAGAACTTTCTGATACTCGATTAATTGTTTTGAGAGCTTTTGATCATAAAGCGGCTATCGTAAAAGATATCGATAGTGTAAAAGAAGTGCTTAAAACAACCCTTTTAACGAAAGCGGCGAAAGAAAAAGCTCAAGAGTCTGGAGAAGCTGTGTTAGCTAAGCTAAATGAAGGGGTAGATCTTGAAAAAATAGCGAAAGAAAATTCTGTCGAATGGATTAGAGCAGAAGCCGTTATTAGAGATGATGCTAATGTTAAGCGCTCGATCCTGCGTACTGTTTTCAAGCTTGGGCGTCCGGCGGATGATAAACCAATCTATAAAGGTTTTACTGACGGTATAAGTGATTATGCTGTTGTGGGTGTAAACAAGGTTATTGATGCCGATGTTGAATGGTCTGGGACGAGTGAGGATGCAAAGAAAACGATTGAGCAGTTAGAAGAGCAACGGAGCACTAGCGTATGGCAAGATTTTGTTATCTCACTAAAACAAAATGCAAAAGTTGAGATTAACTCTGAGGCTCTTTGAAAAAAAACAATTCGTTAGTAATTCGTCAGAAAGATTTTCTCGAAACTGAAGAAGGTCTATTTTTTGCGGTAGTAGCGGATGATATAGAGGAAGGTCGCTCATTGGCCTTCCTTAGATACAAATCGTACATCTCACCTGAAGGTGTACATATAAGGAAAAAACTAGCCACAGAGCAGGCTATTAGCCTTTTAGAGCACCATTACCCTGAGTATCTATACCATTCGATAGTATTTGATGCTGATCTTCACGGGGTACCAATCAATAGAATAGAAAAACATCATCAAGCAAAAGTAAAACTTCAAACGTTGTTGAGTAATCAATCAACTACTCTACAAAACAAACTGGTCTGTTTGATAACATTATTGAGTGAGAATGGAATACCACTTAACACACTCGGTGTTACTGGATCTATTCTGATCGGGGCTGAGGGTAAGGATTCTGATATTGATTTGATTATCTACGATAGAGTTATTTTCCATAAAGCTCGTAAACTCATAGAAAAATTGATAGATAAAAATAAACTCTCAGCGCTGGATGAGTATTTCTGGAAAGATTCTTTTGACCGCCGTGCTTGCAGTTTATGCTTTGAAGATTACGTCTGGCATGAAAAGCGAAAGTTTAATAAGGCTATTTTTGCAGGAGTAAAGTTTGATATAAGTCTAGTTTTAACCAAGGCTGTTGACGATGATAATACCTATATAAAGAAGGGCTTGATGAAACTCACAGCTGAAGTTATCAATGATCAATATAGTTTTGACTCGCCCAGTATTTATTTTATAGATAACTCAGAATTTCAAAAAGTAATTTGCTTTACACCTACTTATACTGGACAGGCCATTACAGGTGAGCTAATTGAGGTTTCTGGTTTTGTTGAGGAGTCAGCTGATGGAGTAAACAGAAGACTTATTGTTGGTTCGACTAGAGAGGCTGTGGGTGAATATATAAAAGTTGTTCGGTAGGTTTTTTATTAGTATCGAATGATTCAAAAATTGTTTAACTAGCTTTGGATTATTTATGTAAAGAAGATGAGCTCTAGGAGTTAATCAGTAAGATAGGGCTGAGTAACTTAGAGGGTAAGGAGCGTATTTCACAGTTACGGAAAACGTCAAGAGCTAGAACTGTGATCAAAATGTAGGGTATTGTTCGCAGCTTGCTTTAGGATTTAGAGCTTGTAGGGTAAAAGATCAGTAATTATATTTTTAGATCTTTGATTCTCTGCAGCCACCATTCAGCCTGAACTTTGGTTGATTTATTGTGCAATGCTTGCTGAAGGGCACTCATCGATTGAGGGTAGTTTTTTTCATGGAATGAGGCTATTCCTAAAAGAAGTTGTGCATAATCCAACTGCGTCAGTTTACCTTTCGTGATAGCTGTTTGTAAATTTTTGATCGCTTGCGGGTAATTTTCCAAATCAAAATAGATCTGTCCAACCCGGTAAAAAAGGTTGCTGTCCCCCGACTGTTTAGCAGCCCAGTTTAAGCTATCGAGCGATTTTCGCTTTTCTTTAGCTTGTAACCAACAGTCACCTAACAGCTCCATATTTTTCGCATTTCTTGGTAATTTGCTTGCTTCTAGCTGTGCCTGTAAAAGCTTTGCTGCTTTGTGTGGCATTTGCATATAAAGGTACATATTGATCAGTTGTTTGGTTTCTTCAGGACTGAATAGATCCTTGGTAAACATCAACTCCATCGTCGCTAATGTTTTTTGGTCATTGTTTGCATGCTGCCAGGTGGCGAGTAGTTGTTGCCAGTAAATTTTATTCTCAGGCTGAATGTGTAGCATTTTTTCTAATAGCACAGCTGCATTTTGATACTGATTAGATTTTAGGTAACAGTTTAAAAGGATCAGATGCCAAGTTTCATCATACTTTGGTTTTAATGTAATGATATTTTTTGCATAAGGAATGGTGCTTTTGAACTGATCTGATTCGTAATGTGCTGTACCAGCAAGAATATAGGCATCAAGGCTAGGATTAGATTCTGATTTAACCCAACGATTAAAGTAACTTAGACCTTCTTGGTAGCTCTTAGTTAATATCAGTAACTGGGCGAGATTGAAGTTTAAATCATGATTGACATTATCGGGCAGGGCATTGGTATCTAAAGC
Organism: uncultured Pseudomonadota bacterium; assembly: GCA_913058255.1. GTDB lineage: Bacteria > Pseudomonadota > Gammaproteobacteria > CAJXQU01 > CAJXQU01 > CAJXQU01. The sequence continues at coordinate 16,776 of CAJXQU010000013.1, forward strand.
CCTACGAAAGACCTCAATTGCCTTAGGATAATCGTTAATAGTGCTATAGGCATGACCAAGTGTTTGTTGTGTTACCGCCGTATCATAGGCTTTATTTTGAACTGTCGGTAATAGAGTAATGAGTTTAGTGATTGCAGCATTAGCTTGACCAGAATCTAGCAGTTGATTGATTTCTGAAAGTGACTCCCAATTTTTTTCAGATAACAAATACTGACTATTTTCTTTCGCAAGGATGGGCATTGATGCGAGTAGACTCATCGTAATAATAAATGTCAGTTGGCGAATAGTTATTATCATTTAAAATTGAATTTTATGTCTTGTCTGGCACGTCGCTCAACAGGTTTGCCATCGACTAATTTAGGTTTAAATTTCCAACGTTTAATAGCTTTCAGTACCGATTTATCAAAGATCCGTGGAGGGTTTGATTTAATGATCACCGGTTCTGTAACCTTACCTTTCGTTGTAATCGTAAACTCAACGGTAACAATACCTTTGACTCCCGCACGCATTGCTCGTGGTGGATATTTTGGTTTTGAACGATAGGTTGGTACAACATCGGTTTCAACTTTAGGCTCAGGTGATTCTACTGGAGCAGGTTCTGTCTCTTTTACAATGGTCTCCACAGGTGCAGAAATCTGCTCAATAACAGGCTCAGCCTCTGTGACAGGTTCCGGTATGGGGGCGGTCTTCTGCTTGATCCTAGGTTTTGGTCTAGGTTTTTTGAGAAACTCGCCCAAATGCGGACCATTGGTCATTTGTAAAGGCAGCTTAACTTCAGGAGTGGGTAGCTTTACCTTTTTTGGTTTAGGCTTGTCAGGATCGAGTTGCTGCTGCTTTGGAGGTGGTGGCTTTCTCGGAGGTTTTGGTTTTTCAGGTAACTCATGACGTTTAGGTTCAGCTACCTTGTCATTTTTTTTCAAACGTACGAAATCAATCATCGTTACCATTTCTGGTAATGATATTGCGGAGTGCTCAGGCTGTACTAATTTCTGTATAGCGAGGAAAAGGAGTAAATTTATAACCAGTGCTAGCAGAAAACTAAACGGTAAATTAAGGAATGGCTTCACTCTGGACCTGTTGTTGATGTTGCGGCGATAGATACGTTTTCAACGCCAGCGAGTCTGACCTGATCCATAATTTGTACCATGATCCCTGTTTGTGATTTTTCATCGGCTAGGATAACGACCGATCCTTCAGGGTTTTCAGCACGTAACCTTTCAATGTGTGTTCGTACGGTATGAACATCGACCTTGCGTTTATCGATCCACACTTCACCTTTATCATTTGCAGCAATGATAATATTGGCTCGTTCTTGTCGTTCCGCCGTTTGTGCGCTTGGACGGTTTACTTCAATACCAGATTCTTTGACGAAGGAGGAGGTAACGATAAAGAAGATCAATAAAATAAATACCATATCGATCAGGGGGGTAAGATTCACCTCTGCGCTACTATTACTTTCTTCTGTATGTGAACGTCGCATATTAATCCAATAAACCTGTAATTCGGTTTGTTTCAGTTTCGGCCTGAGCTTGTAGTTGTGAGCTAAAATATAAACCTGACAATGATGTGACTAATCCTGCTGCGGTAGTAATGAGTGCTTGAGATATCCCGGATGACATGCCACGTGTATTACCGGTTCCAAACACCATCATGACTTCAAAGGTTGAGATCATACCTGTGACTGTTCCTAGTAAACCGAGCAAGGGTAAAACGGCAACTAGCGTTTGGATCAGTAGTAGATTTTTTTGTAAGCTTGCGTTAATTTCACCAATCAGTCCTTCACGTAGATTGCGTGCCATCCAAGAACTGTGCTCCTGTCTTGATGACCAATTATCCACATGCTGGCGCAGCCTGCGTGGATGTATGAAGTACAGGTAGATATAGCGTTCGACGATGAAAGTCCACATAATGGTTGAGATCACCATTATAGTGATCAAGACTTCACCACCGTTATCGGTTAGTCGGTGTAATCCATCAAACAGATGCACTTCGCTTCTCCGCGATTCTAGCGACTATCGCAGCACTTTTTTCATCAAGTATTTGTACTAACTGGTTACTTTGACCTGATAAAAAGCTATGTAATAATAGGATAGGAATGGCTACGACCAAACCCAATACCGTTGTCACTAATGCTTGCGAGATACCACCTGACATGAGTCTTGGATCACCAGTTCCATAAAGGGTGATCGATTGGAATGTTTCAATGATACCGGTCACCGTACCGAGCAGACCTAACAAAGGCGCGACCGCCGCTAGAATAGCCAGTGTACGAAGACCACGCTTGATCTTTGGTAGTTCGCGCAGAATCGCTTCATCAAGTTTTAAACCGAGGGTTTCTGCGTCGACATCAGGATTATTGGTGTAGGCCAACATGATTCGGCCCAACGGATTTTTTTCGTCAGGATTTTTATCTTTGATCTGGTTTTGAACCTTTCGACCGGTCATCCATAAAACGATAAATCGCTCGAGGGCGATGAGTAGTGCGATAAGTCCTAGTGCAATAATTATGTAGCCGATGATGCCACCTTGGCGGATGCGTTCTTTCAAGTCAGGTTTTTGGACTAGTAGGGCAAGCATTGCACCATGGGTAGGATCAACAACCATGGGGAGTAATTCTTCGCCAGCACTGTCTTCAAGTGATTGAGCTAGCTTTTGAAAACGATAAGGTGGCTGACGACGTGGTTCGATCAACCGTCCTGTTTCAGGTAGGTAACGTAAAAAATTACCATCGGCAGAGGCATTAAATGTCCCTACACGGGTCACTTCTTTTTCAACTTCCTCACCATCAATAGTGACGATTTTTGCTTTGAAGCGAGAGACTTTACCCGACTCTATCATTTCTTCTAGAATGGTTTGCCACAGGTTTTGAAGTTCATCAGGCGTTGGTAGTTCTTTACCGTTGGCTAATGACTCAAGCGTTTCCACGCGATTGGGTTTTTCGGCCGAAACCAAAGATGAACTGATAACGGTTTTAATGTCCCGTGCCATTTGCCGCGTGACGCCTTGTAGCTCACTGAGGGCGCCAGCGCTTTCAAATAGAACCTGTTCTTGTTCTTCAATTTTCAGCTGGTTTTCTTCGTATTCTTTACGTAATAGTTCACCACGTGCTTCTTCACTTTTTAAAGCTGTTGTTGCTTTGCTGAGTAATGCTGCTTGTTGATTTTTATTATTTCTAAAGCGTTGTAAGCGTTCGGAATTTTCTATTTTTTCAGCTGCGCGACCTTGACGAACTTCATTAAGAAGATCGTCAAGGCTTTGTGGTGCAGCGTTACTCACGAGTGTTGTTAATGCCAATGCTGAGGTTAGAAATAGTTGCTTGATCATTTTTCACCTCCAACTGGCCGGTTCTGCTTTGTGAGCAGCTTCTCGAGCTTTAATGGAATCTTTATTAGATCAGGCGGTGATTCTTTTCTTGCAATGCGTAGGCCTCGATTAATGGAAGTGTTGTAGTCATGAGATAAAACTTCCCATTGCTTTGTCTCTTTATTCCATAGCCCCGATTCTGTACCGTCAAAGCTTGCGAAGAGTAGGGCGACACGGCCGACTCTGAGTAATTCGACAGACTTTGTTTCACCATTAAGTTGAATTTCTGCAGTGGAAGATTCTAAGGTCCGCCCGTAATCCGTTTCGATTTGATAGGCTTCAAGAATACGGCGGTACTTTTCTGAGGTGGTAACCGCTGGATCTTCGAGCATATCTTTTAAAGCTTCCACCCGCATGGTGCGTTCTTGTTCTAAGAATGGTGTATCAAGCTGAATAAATTTCTCTAAAACCTTGACCATTTTCAGCAGCATCGGAACGATAGTTCGTTGAGCTTCTTTAGCATTTTGTAATTGCCGATCAAAAGAAGCTAAATTTTCGCGTTGGTTTTCGACTAGTTTTTCTAACTGATCGTTATAGACGCGTAGATCACCGATTTGCACTGTGGATTGTTGATATTCCTGTACCATTGTTAGCTTTTGTTCAGCTAATTGATCTATTTCTTGCTGGATTTGTATGGATTCTTGCTGCCCTTCAAGGCGAATATCCAAAGCCCTCTGAACAGGTTCTTCAGATTGAGCATTAATAGAAACGGTACCGAGTGAGATTGATATGAGTAGGGTGAGACTTATTGATGTTTTTTTGTTAGTCATTTTAGTTTTAATGAGAAAAGGCAAAAGCGGCTCGATTGCGAATCTTTAAATTCTTCTTATTGATGAAATTTTATACTATCACGATAATTAAAAGCACGTGACTGGATTACATTTAAAATAATAGGAAAATATCCTTCGATCTACCTAACAATTGATAATGATTCTCATTATCATAAAATAAAGGGGTTTTGTCAAAAAAAAGTGTAAGGATCGGTAAGTAGAGAACTTTCGTAGGAAATGGTATTCGTTAGATCTCTGAAAGAGGCTGGATAGAGCAGGTAGCGTTAGGTTGATCTTTTACAGTGATATTCGCCAACTCAGCCTCCTTTATATTGATGACTACGAGGGCTGACTGTTGATCTGGGTTCTCAGATTGAACGGCATTAACGATATGACCAGAGACTTGCTCCTTATTGTCTGTGGAATGAATTAATGACGTTCCTGCAGAAATATTCTCATGGGATGTTATTTGAGCACGGTAGAGCTGTTTTTTGACTTCGCCACGATACTTAACTCTTGCAACAATCTCTTGGCCTGGATAACAGCCTTTTTGAAAGCTAAGCCCACCAAGACGTTCAAGATCGAGCATTTGCGGTAAAAACAGATCGGCTGTTTCAGGCTGAATTTCTACGAGGCCAGTTTCAATATCGAGCAAGTTCCATTGATCTATTTTTGTGGATTCTTCAACTAAACTCGTAGCGAAGGAAGGGCTTCTATTCGAACTGATAAGTAAATAACGAGAGGTTGGAGCAGGGAGTTTTATAATAATTTGATCGTCAGAGAGTAAAACTTGATTTTCTACTAGCTCTGCTTCGATCGATAAAACATCATCAGCTTGATGCCCAAAAATACCGAAAACGTGTTGTTCTTCTAGGACTGTGATTGTTACTTTTGAACGAAAAACAAACATTTTGAGTTTTTTAAGAAATGACTCTGTTTGATTTTTTGGTAGCAGAAGTAAATAACCCTCTGCTGTCGGCCAGATCCTAAGTGTGTATAAAACACGACCTTTAACTGAACACCATGACGTTATGGAACTCATGTTATTAGGTAGTTTTTTTAGATCGTTTGTGAATTGGTTATGTAAAAAATCTAGAGCGTCTTCGCCATTAACTGCAATGAGATCATATTGATCGAGTTTTATTAGGTAAGTGGCGTTTGAAGCGTTATGACTAAGGTTATTCACTGATATTTAAGAGCCTATTGGTTTATCAAACATATTTTGCAGCTGTTTAATAATTGCTGAGTAGTGTTGATCGCTAGGGTTAGAACGACCCACAATCCAAGAATAAATATCTGGATCTTCTAATTCTAAAAAGTTTTTGAAGTGTCGCTGATCTTGCTCAGAAAGCGTGCCGTAAACATTTTCTAGATATCGGTTCATAACGATGTCTAGTTCTTTCATGCCACGGCGGCAGAGCCACCGGACACGATTATGGTCACGTTGTTGAGTTTCTTGATTAGGCACCCTTTGCGACCTGAATTTTCTTGATCTCAGCGATAGCTTTTGCTGGATTCAAGCCTTTCGGGCAAGTGTCAGTACAGTTCATGATGGTGTGACATCGGTAAAGTTTGAAAGGATCTTCGAGTTCTTCCAGACGTTCACCAGTCGCTTCATCACGGCTGTCTGCAATCCAACGATAGGCTTGTAGCAAGGCTGCTGGGCCAAGATAACGATCGCTATTCCACCAGTAGCTTGGGCAACTGGTGGAGCAACATGCGCAAAGAATACATTCGTAAAGACCATCCAACTTCGCACGATCTTCTTTCGACTGTAGTCGTTCCTGATCAATGGGTGGGGTTGGACTCTCTGTTTGCATCCAAGGTTTGATTGATGCGTATTGAGCATAGAAATGCGTCAGATCAGGGACCAAATCTTTAATGACAGCCATGTGCGGTAGTGGATAGATTTTAACGTCGTCTTTAATATCTGAGATTGCTTTGGTGCAGGCCAATGTATTGCGGCCATCAATATTCATTGCACAAGATCCACAAATACCTTCACGGCAAGAGCGTCGTAGTGTTAACGTCGGATCGAGATCATCTTTGATGTGGAGTAGGGCGTCTAACACCATTGGGCCACAATCATCGAGGTTCAATTCGAAGGTATCCATGCGTGGGTTTTCACCATTGTCTGGATCCCAGCGATAGATCTTGAAGACTTTTTTATTTGTTGCGTTATTGGCTGCCGTTACGGTTTTGCCGGTACCAATTTTCGAATTTTCTGGAAGTGTAAATTCAACCATGTCATATGTCCTATAATTAGTGTGGGCTCAGCTTAGTAAACACGCGCTTTTGGCTCGATGTATTCGATCTCGTCCGTCAATGTGTAGGTATGAACAGGTCGATACTCAAACTTGACGCTCCAATCGTTATTCAAGCTTGCTAGTGTGTGCTTCATCCATTTCTCATCATCACGATCAGGAAAATCTTCACGCGCATGCGCACCACGACTCTCTTCACGATTTAATGCGCCGGTGATACTAACGCTCGCACATTGCAACAGATTTTCTAACTCTAAGGTTTCAACGAGGTCAGTGTTCCAGATCATTGAGCGATCAGATACTTGTACATCGGCAAATGAGTCACATATGTTTTTCAGCTCATCAACACCTTCTTGCATGACATCGCCTGTTCTAAAAACAGCGGCATTGTTTTGCATTGTACGTTGAAGCTTGCCACGGATCTCTGCTGTTGGCTGAGTTCCGCTCGCGTTTCGAGTTTTGTCGAAACGCGCGACTAATTTATCGACTGTCCCTTCTGGAAGTGGTGAGTGTGGTGTGCCTGCAGTTACTTTTTCTGCCGCTTTGATTGCTGCACCACGACCAAAAACGATGAGATCAAGTAATGAGTTTGAGCCTAATCGGTTTGCACCATGTACGGATACACAAGCTGCTTCACCGATAGCCATTAAGCCGTTTACGACATAATCAGGATCACCATCTTTCAAAGTAACTACTTCACCATGATAGTTGGTAGGAATACCGCCCATGTTGTAGTGAACCGTTGGTATAACAGGAATAGGTTCTTTTGAAACGTCTACGCCCGCAAAGATTTCAGCAGATTCTGCGATTCCTGGTAGACGTTCGTTGATAACGTCTGAACCCAAATGTTCAAGGTGCAAATGGATATGATCCTTGTCTTTACCTACACCACGACCTTCTCGGATTTCGATCGTCATAGAACGACTAACTACATCGCGTGAGGCTAGATCTTTCGCATTCGGTGCATAACGTTCCATGAAACGCTCACCTTCGGAGTTGGTTAAGTAACCACCCTCACCACGCACACCTTCAGTGATCAGGCAGCCTGATCCATAGATGCCTGTTGGGTGAAATTGGACAAACTCCATATCTTGTAATGGCAGGCCTGCACGCAGAACCATTGCATTACCGTCACCTGTACAGGTGTGGGCAGAGGTACAAGAGAAGTATGAACGTCCATAACCGCCTGTCGCGAGGACTGTTTCATGACCTCGGAAGAGATGTAATGAACCATCTTCAAGACACCAAGCGAGAACACCTTTACAGCTTCCATCTTCATCCATCACAAGATCAAGCGCAAAGTATTCAATAAAGAACTCCGCATCATGCTTTAGCGACTGTTGATAGAGCGTGTGGAGGATCGCGTGACCTGTTCGATCAGCTGCAGCGCAAGTACGCTGAGCGATACCTTCACCAAAGTTTGTTGTCATGCCACCAAAGGGACGTTGGTAGATCTTGCCTTCTTCGGTTCGAGAGAAGGGTACACCGTAGTGCTCTAGCTCGATAACAGAAGGAACGGCTTCGCGACACATGTATTCGATCGCATCTTGGTCACCTAACCAATCGGAGCCTTTGACGGTGTCATACATATGCCATTGCCAACTATCTTTACTCATATTACCCAGTGAAGCACTCATGCCGCCTTGAGCAGCAACGGTGTGACTTCGTGTTGGGAATACTTTCGTTAAACAGGCTGTTTTTAGACCTTTCTCAGCCATTCCAAATGTTGCTCGTAACCCAGCGCCACCGGCACCGACGACGACGACATCGTATTGGTGTTCAATTATTTTGTATTCTTCTGACATTTATCTAGGCTCCAGTAGCAATTAGCAAAACAGAAACAATGCTGGCAAGACCGAACAGAATTGAACCGAATTGGGTAATAAGCAAAAGTGTGATTTTAACTCCAGTCGCTTGAACATAATCTTCAATGACGACTTGTAGACCGAGAGCCATATGGTAGAAAAGACTGGCTAGCAGGAGAATTAATAGTGTTGCAGACATTGGTTGTTGAAGCCAAGCAACGAGATCAGCATGTGTTCCACCTGCAACGCAAATGAGTTTGCAGATAAACCAGATGCTCAAAGGCAGCATAAGAATAGCGGTTAGACGCTGTGCTTTCCAATGGTGGGCACCTTCTTTAGCTGAACCTAGACCACGTGCTTTTGAAAGAGGTGAGTTCATATTCATGAAGCACCTCCAACAAGCGCGATAAACCAAGTTAAGACTGTCAATGCAGCTGCAGAAATGATGACAGCCTTTGCAGATTTTTCGACATCAGCTTTGTCTAAGCCTCTACCTGTATCCCAAAATAGATGACGGAGACCGTTGCTCAGGTGAAAAAAGAAGGCAAAACTCCACAGAAATAACAGGACCATTCCAAACCAAGAACCTAGAAAAGCATTGATCTTGTCGTAAGACTCAACCCCTGTCGCAGCAGCTATTAACCAACAGGCTAATAACAAGGTTCCTGCAGATAGGCCAACACCAGTAATACGGTGACTAATAGATATAATCGCTGTCAATGGTAGTCGATAGACATCCAGATGCGGCGATAACGGTCGGTTATTTGACGCCATATATACTTACCCCTTTATCTCTTTTTAAAGTTGATGATTAAAAATCAATGCAGCGACCTTTAAATTCCCAGTCACCATAGCGCGTAGGTTCCAACCCTTGAGTTCGTCCGCCTATCTCTTTTTGATGAGCTTCTACGGGCGTTTGTTCTTCCTTGGATAGTTTAGAATCAGTCTGCAAACTCTCTTTATCTTGTTGTTTTTTATTATTCATAATTATTTATAAACCACGAAATTTGCCGACAGGTCAGGTAGTATCTTTTTATAAGAGACTTATTTCAAGTCTTTGTCATTAACCACACGGTGCTTATTAAGAATTTACATGAATCCTTTTAAGATAACGCTTGTTATTACACCATATTTTTCAAAAATATTGTTTCTTTTTATGACACTGACTACATCAGCGTCGCTGATTTTATTACTGGTTTTACCTATTCCACTAATATTGAAACTTCTAGTTTGTATTATCGTTAGCGTTTGGTTGTGCCAGAGCTTGAGAGAATATTGTTGGCATATTGGCTCATCAATTCAGAGTGCTGAGTTGAGAAAAGATAATACATGGTTAATCAGTATAGCAGGGAAAGAAGCTATCAAGGCAGAACTGTTACCGGACTGTCTCGTTCAACCTTGGCTGACGGTGTTAGTATTTCAGTTGCCTGATAGGCGCAAAAAATCATTGATCTTACTCAGAGATAATATAGATCCGGATACGTTTAGAAGGGTTAGAGTTCGTTTAAGAAATCCAATGTAATCATTCTATAGATGAGAGATATGACAAAATGTCTAATGGATGATCGATTTTTCCATCTGCACCCCATTGATCGGTCTGATCGTCTAGTCCGATATAACCATACATCGCGATCAGAGAACGCATACCAGCATTTCGGGCTGCAGAGATGTCTCGTGCAGCATCGCCGATATAGAGGCAATCACGAGGCGAAATCCCTAATAGCTTGGTCGCGTAGATCAATGATTCCGGATGGGGTTTGGCGTGGCTGGTAGTGTCGCCACTGACAATACAATGAGTTCTGTCGGAGATACCTAGTTTTTCCATTAATGGATTAGTGAAACGCATCGGTTTATTGGTGACGATTCCCCACGTAATACTGCGCTCCTCTAGTTTTTTGATCAGCTCATCAATACCTGCAAAGAGTGTTGTATATTCAGCAATATTATTAAGATAATGATCGAGTAATCTATTTTTCAGGTTAGAAAAATCAGTAGCGGACGTTTCTATTTCAAAGCCAAGCTTAATCAAGGCATTTGCACCATTGGAGGTTTCTAGGCGAATACTCTCTAGCGGTAATGGGGATAGCCCCTTTTCTTGACGGACGCAGTTCAGTGCATTTGCGAGATCGGGTGCAGTATCTGCGAAAGTACCATCAAGGTCGAATAAAACGGCTTTTATCATGTGTTAGTAAGTGCAGAGCGTTGCGCACACATTAAATAATTAACCTTAATGTCTGATGTGAGTTCAGCTTTATTTGTCAATGGGTTATATGACATTCCTGATAAATCATTTAACTCAAGGTTATGGCTTCTTATGCTATTTGCCATCTCTGCGGGCTGGATGAATTTGTCGTAATGATGAGTGCCTTTGGGTAACAGGTTGAGAATGTACTCTGCGCCTAATACCGCAAATGTATAAGCCTTTAAGGTTCTATTGAGTGTCGAGAAAAATACAAAGCCGCCAGGCTTGACCAGATTTGCACATGCGGCGATCACGCTTTCAGGCGAGGGCACATGCTCAAGCAGCTCCATACAAGTCACGATATCAAATTTGTCTGCCTCATCCTTATGTTGATCGGCCAATACTTCAGCTGTGGCGTGAATATATTTGACGGTAGAGTTAGTTTCCACCTGGTGTAAACGAGCGATTTGTAATGCCTCTTCACTGGCATCCACTGCGGTTACTATGGCTCCTTTACTGGCCATGCTTTCAGCTAAAATACCACCACCACAACCAATGTCAGCGACCTTTTTATGGGTCAATCCTTCTGAATATTTTTCGATATAGCCCAAGCGAACAGGATTTATATGATGTAGCGTTTTCAGATCACCTTCGGGATCCCACCAGCTGGAAGCCATTTTACTGAATTTATTGATTTCTTGCGGATCAGTATTGTGATCAAGGTTGGTTGTTGTCATTGGCTCATTATATCAACAATCGTGACGGTTACGTTATCTGATCCACCCTTTTTTAGCGTCATTGTGATCAACTTGCTTAAAGCCTCATTACGTTCATGAGCAATAAGGATCTGTTCAATTTCTTGATGTGATAAGTGTTTATCGAGCCCATCAGAACTTAGAAGGAACCGATCGCCATGCATCAGATCAGAGCTGCCAAAATCGAGTTGAAGAGAATCATCGGTTCCAATACAGCGAGTTAATAAGTTTGCTGAAATGTGACTATTAGCTTCATCCCGAGAAAGCATGCCCAGCTCAACATAGATCTCTGCCTGAGAATGATCCTTCGTTAATTGCACGAGTTTACTATCTCTCAGTAAATATAAACGACTATCACCAGCCCAAATATAGTCACAGGTATGGCCATTTAGAACCATTGTTATGACAGTACTACCATTGATGCGTTCGTGTTTTTCACCAAGCTCAATTAAGCGGCTATTTGATTCATATAAACTAGATTTAATTTCCTCTATAAATGATTGATCTAAAATGTTTATTTTTAGATCATCAAGTGAATTGATAATCAACTGACTGGCAAAGTCTCCGGCTTCATGACCGCCCATCCCATCTGCAATGGCCCATAAGCCTACTTCTGGTTTTTCGAGAAAAGCATCTTCGTTATGACTACGCACATGACCGATATGTGTTACCGCTGAAGAATTGGAAGTAAAGTTCATAAGGCAATTCTATTCCTGAGTGATCTTAAAGTTGAGCACGTGTTTTGGACATTCACGAAAGGATTTACCAAAGCTGATATCGCCACTAACCGGTAACGAGATCTCCTCTCGCCGAAGAAACATTTCTCGGCCTCGTTCGTTCTTAAGCCACGTTCCATTCGTGCTTAGATCAACAATAAAGAACTTTCCGCGTCTGCTCTCAAAAGTGAGATGTTGCCGTGAAACCAAGTCATCTTCAATGACAAGATCACAAAACTCGTTACGACCCACCGTAAATGGTGCTTGAAGGCAATGTAGAATATGTTTTTGATCTTGATATTGGATGTGTAGTGATGCTAGTTGTTCTGCTTTTCTTGAGATACCTACGGTCATTTGAGTAACATCATCTTCAATATCAAATATTTCATAAATATCAATATCTTCAGACTTTCCTTTAATGTTAATTCTATCTATATGACGAGAGCGTTCTTGTAACAGTGCAGGGAGTGATTTAACCGTTTCTTTGGATGTTAGGATTTGTCCGGCTTTGGTTAGCATGGATATTCTCGACGCGACATTGACTGAGTCACCAAACACGTCATTATTTTCCATAATAGTAGGTCCGCAATGCAATGCGATTCGGATCTCTAAGCGTTTTTCTAAATCAGTTTGTTGGAGGAATTGTTTTCGCGAGGTATGTTGCATCTCACAAGCGGCTTCTACGGCTGATTGTACGCAATCAAATCGGATTAGAAGTTCATCGCCAATCGTTTTAACAACCACGCCGTTGTGTTTTTTAGCAATAGATTCTACCGATTGTAAACGATCTAATATCAACTCTTTTGCAGGTTGATCGCCTAGCTTCTCGTAGAGTTGAGTGCTGTTACAAATGTCAGCAAAAAGTAGTGTTAAGTCAAAAGTGGTCACTGGTTTCTATTGTTGTAATTGATTATCGTGTTTATATCTCTTGATAGTTTAGTACATCTGGAATGGTATATGGACATCTCGCATGAGCTCCGCTACTTGAGTTAAACATAGTCAAATCTTTGTATCTTATGGCTAACGAACAACAAACTTGTTCAGATATACGGTACTCTAACTAAATATGGATCGTATCGACACAATAAATTCTGTGAGTAGTCTGTCAATTTCGACAGGAGTGCATAGATCGCAACAGACAGCATTTAATGCTGCGAGTACTGCTGAGCAAAGTTCAGACGGAAGTGCTCGAAGATCTCGTTGGGAAAATACTCCGGGTATTCGTGTTTCACTACAGAGTTTGGAACAGCAACCAGAGGTTAATGATTATCAACAGTTACGTTCAGATGGTCGCAGAAAAGAGTCGACGATGGAAGCTGCGCCGATAGAGCATACGGGACGAGTGATAGAAGGAGAACAAATCGATAAAGAACATTCTCGATCGGTCAATCCTGGTAGCAGGGTCATACTCGATAGTTTCATTCAGCAAATGGGTGGGGCGGAACAATCCGTATCTAGCGGAAGCTATATTAATACAACGATTTAACCTATTGTTTCAAGAGGCTTAATCTAGTCTAAACTGCCCAGGTAGAATACTACTTTTTATCAAGGTTAGGCGCTTCACCATATTTATCAATGTAATCATCAGCGAGTTGTTGTGCAGCTGCAAACTGCTCATCGGTGAGCTTTTCTTTTGCTGGCCCTAAGGCTAATTTAGATTTTTTGTGGCTAAGGTGTGTAGCGACTTTAAACCAAGCATAAGCAGCTTCGTAGTCTTGTGGTAAACCTTTGCCTTTGGAGTACATTTGTGCAAGGCGATATTGAGCTTCTTTCACACCTTGTTTTGAGGCTTTCAAATACCATTGAGCAGCTTCTTTATCATCCTGTTTCACACCTTGACCTTTAGCGAACATCACACCAAGGTAATATTGCGCGTAAGGGTGATTAGAATTTTGCGCTAAAGGCATCATGGTCTGCCATGCTTTTTCATGATCACCATTAGCATAAGCGAACACACCATCATTAAAGTCGGCATGGGCAGCGCTAGATAAAAATAAAAATAGAATGGTGAGTAATGAATTTACTTTTAACATTAGTCCTTTCCTGTTGAAGAGTTGAGCGTATTATTCTTCTATTGAAGTGAATACTACGTGAACAGGGGAAGAGTCTACCTCAATATCAAAGGGGATTATATGGGAAAATTTCGTGTTTTTCGGATCCGTAAAGATGGAGCGGGTATTTCTGGCCGAGTTGAGCTTGCGACACTTGATGAATTGTCTGCTGGAGAGGTGGTTATCAAGTCTGCGTATTCTAGCGTCAACTATAAAGATGCATTAGCGGCAAATGGCCCTGCTAAAATTATTAGTCGCTTTCCTTTGATTGGTGGTGTAGATGTTGTTGGCACGGTTGAAAGCTCAGGTGATGCTCGCTTTAAAACGGACGATCAGGTTCTTGTGACGGGCTACGACATGAGTATTTCACATGATGGGGGTTACGCTGAATATGTCCGTGTTCCGGCTGAATGGGTCATACCATTACCTGAGACATTGACTGCACGAGAAGCAATGATCATCGGTACTGCGGGTTTTACTGCTGCGCTTTGTATTCACAAAATGGAACAAAATGGCCAAACACCTGAGCAAGGTTCTGTTGTTGTGACCGGCGCTTCAGGCGGAGTAGGAAGTCTTGCGATCGATATGCTGTCATCGAAAGGTTATGACGTTACAGCGTTGACGGGCAAGATTAATGAGTCTGATTATTTATTAGGTCTTGGTGCAAGTCATATTGTTGATCGAAATATGCTTGAACTATCAAAACGCCCGATGGAGCGGCCTTTATGGGCTGGCGCGATCGATAATGTCGGTGGGGGCATTCTTAGCTGGTTAACGAAAACTGTTCAGCCTTGGGGGAGTATTACTGCTGTTGGTTTAGCAGGAGGTTCTCAGCTTGAAACGTCGGTAATGCCTTTTATCTTAAGAGGCGTGAGTCTTTTGGGTATAACGTCAGCGGGTTGTCCAACCTTATTACGCCATAAAATCTGGCAACGAATAGCGACTGATCTGAGACCACAAAAGTTTGAACAACTGTCTGTTAATGAAGTTGGGTTAGACGAGTTGAATGAGGTTTTTAGGACAATGCTCAACGGCGGAACAAAAGGGCGTACAGTCGTTCGGCTGTAGTGTTATAATGTTCGGCTGTTTTTATAAAAATTGGAAGTTGTCCATGCCCACTCAAACTTTATATGACAAATTATGGGATGCTCATGTCGTTCGTGAGAACGAAGACGGTACTTCGCTCATCTATATCGATCGCCACTTGATCCACGAAGTGACCTCACCACAAGCCTTTGAAGGTTTGAAGCTAGCGGGTCGCAAACCTTGGCGTATTGATGCGAATCTGGCTGTTTCTGATCACAATGTACCGACGACCGATCGCTCTGAGCCGATTAAAGATCCGATTTCAAAATTACAACTAGATACGCTTGATTCCAATTGTGCGGAGTGGGATATCACCCAGTTTGATATTCACGACCCAAGGCAGGGTATCGTTCATGTTATTGGGCCAGAGCAAGGTGCTTCTTTGCCAGGTATGACGATTGTCTGTGGTGATTCTCATACTTCCACTCACGGTGGTTTGGGTGCATTGGCCTTTGGTATCGGGACATCTGAAGTTGAACATACACTGGCAACTCAATGTTTAATTTTGCGTAAATCAAAGAACATGCTCGTAAAAGTCAATGGAGCTGTCGGCAAAGGGATTACTGCAAAAGATATCATCCTCGCGATCATCGGCAAAATTGGAACCGCTGGCGGTACTGGTTACGCTATGGAGTTTGCTGGTAAAGCTATTGAAAGCTTGTCGATGGAAGGTCGGATGACCTTATGTAATATGGCGATCGAAGCGGGAGCCCGTGCAGGTTTTGTTGCTGTGGATAATAAGACGATTGAATTCGTTAAAAATCGACCTTATTCGCCCAAAGGTGAAGATTGGGATAAAGCCGTTACTTATTGGAATAACTTACACACCGATGAAGGTGCTAATTTTGATAACATTATTGAGCTAGAAGCTGAAAATATTGGCCCACAAGTGACATGGGGAACTTCACCTGAAATGGTGGTTTCTGTTTCTGATGTGGTGCCTGATCCAACGCAAGAGCCTGATGCTGTCAAAGCCGAAGGTATGGCCAATGCATTGGCCTATATGGATCTAAAACCGGGCACACCGATTACTGATATTCGTATCAGCCGTGTCTTTATTGGTTCATGCACGAATTCAAGGATCGAGGATATGCGCGCAGCTGCCGAAATAGCAAAAACAGGTAAGGTGGCAGAGAATGTTACTGAGGCGATCGTGGTACCGGGCTCTGGTTTAGTGAAAGCGCAAGCGGAACAGGAAGGTCTAGATCAGATCTTTATTGATGCTGGATTTGAATGGCGTGAACCTGGCTGCTCTATGTGTTTAGGCATGAATCCAGACAGACTCGAACCGCAGGAACATTGTGCATCAACCTCTAATCGTAACTTTGAAGGCCGACAAGGCCCAGGTGGACGTACGCATTTAGTGAGCCCAGCTATGGCGGCAGCGGCAGCGATAGCAGGACATTTTGTCGATGTTAGAGACATTGGTAATGGAGAATCAAAATAATGGAAGCATTTACAACCCTAAATGGAATTGTGGCTCCTTTAGATCGGCCCAATGTCGATACTGATGCGATTATTCCTAAGCAGTTTTTAAAATCGATCAAGCGCAGCGGATTTGGACCAAACTTGTTTGATGAGTGGCGTTATCTTGATCAGGGACAGCCTGGTGAAGATTGTAGTAAGCGTCCGGTAAATCCTGACTTTGTGCTTAATCAAACACGCTATCAAAATACTCAAATAATGTTAGGTCGAGATAATTTTGGTTGTGGCTCATCAAGAGAGCACGCGCCTTGGGCATTTTATGATTATGGAATTAGCTGCATTATTGCGCCGAGCTTTGCCGATATTTTTTACAGTAACTCGTTTAAGAATGGGATCTTGCTGATCAAGCTTGATACCAAAGTAATCGACTGTTTATTTAAAGAAGTAGAAGCAACAGTAGGTTACAAACTCAATATTGATCTAGAAGCACAAAGTATTACGACCCCATCAGATGAAAGTATCACTTTCGAGATTGATGGAGCTCTTAAGCATCGACTCTTAAATGGCCTAGATGATATTGGTCTTTCATTAAAGAACTCTGAAGACATTCAAGCATATGAAGAGCGACAGAAACTATTAACGCCTTGGTTATTTTCTCACTAGTCTAAATCTATTTTTAAAGATACAAGCGTTAGGAGTGGTTAAGCTCGCTCCTAACGCTTGTCCTTCTTTCTTTATCACGCAAGAATTATAGTTTTGGACTTTATTCGCTTCGCTTTAAAAATGGCATAATTGTTGCGAAGTAGTTTGGCTACTATTTTGTATAAAAACGATACGTCATCTAAAGAGAGATGTGATGAAAAAAACTAATATATTTATATTAATTGGTGTTACCACTTCAGGATTTTTTCTTTCTGCATGTGGCGGAGGTGGTGGTGGCGAAAGCCCTACTGTTTCTGTAGATCCCATTTATTCATACCCATCTCCTCCAGCACTTATTGCGAACCCTTCAGATTTTGAAACGACCGAGTATGCTCATAATTATGCTCTCAATGCAATGAATGCTTCTGCTGCTTATGCTAGGGGAGCTACTGGAAATGGTATCGTGGTAGCCGTTATTGATTCAGGGGTTTTAGCTGATCATGTCGACTTAAGTGGACAAATTGATGTGAATTCAATCGATATAATTGATCAGGTTCAACCACTTACAGATACCGACGGACATGGTACTAATATCGCGGGCGTTATAGCCGGAATTAAAAATAACAGTGGAGTTCATGGTTTAGCATATGAAAGCACTGTTTTAGCAATACGTGCTAATGAACGTTCGACAGGAAACCCTTCCGTTGATGATTGTGGAAATGGCGCTAGTGGTTGTGCTTTTGCAGAAGCTAACTTGGCAATAGCGGTTAACTACGCTGTTGATCATGGCGCTAAGATTATTAATATCTCTTTGGGGGGAGGGAAAACAAACTCGCCTGCATTTGAAGCGGCGTTAACAAGGGCTGTTCAAGCGGGAGTGATTATTGTTGCTTCTGCAGGCAATGATTACGGGCTCATCGATCATGATAATAACGTAGCGACAGCCGATATTATTAATCCTGATGCTTTGACGCCAGATGCTCCTGCCAACTTTGCAGGTGCTGCTGAGGCATTAGGGAGAGCTTTAGCTGTAGGTGCTTCAGATCAAAACAATTTAATAGCATCATTTTCCAATCGAGCTGGATCAGGAGCGGTTAGAAATTTTTATTTAGTTGCACCTGGGGTTGATGTAATAACAACAGGCTTAGATACTGCGAATCCAAGTTCTCGAAGTGATTACTTTCAGGTTAGTGGAACTTCATTCTCATCAGCCTATGTATCGGCTGCAATAGCTTTATTGCTAGATGCATATCCGACATTACAACCGGAAGATGCCGTTTCTCTTTTAGTAGAGACAGCGACGGATCTAGGTGCTTCTGGTGTAGATGATACCTATGGAGCAGGCATCGTTAATCTAGCGACGGCTTTTTCACCTGTAGGTGTGACTCGAGCGAGCTTTCAAGGTCAGGCTGTCGCGGTTGACTTGTCTGGTTTTTTTGAGGCTCCTCAAGGTGCTTTAGGTGACTGGGCGGAAAAGGGTGGGGCATTTGTAAATCTTGTTTTTCAAGATAAATATAAACGAAACTTTAGAACGAATGAATATGTTCAAGAAGTAAATGCTGCTGCACGGGGAGTAGGGCTTCTTCAGTCTTATACTGATCGCATTGATCAAAATTATGCATCCTCAAGTTTTGCTGTGGATTATAGGGGAGAAAAGGCACGGGTTAAACTCTCGATCAATCAAAATAAATTATGGCAAAAAGGAGTTTGGCGTGATCAACTTTTAGGTATGGATAGCACGGATTGGAAACGAGAAAAGGGAAATAAAACAGATGTAGAAATTATCATGCATCTTGGAGCATTTCATTTTGGTTCTGGCCGAGGGTTCTCAAGTCCATCTTCCGGTAGTTTGAAGAATCCAGTAAATCTATATGGAGGTATTCATAGTTTAGTGGGAGAGCAGAACTGGATTTCTGGAGGGTATGATTTCAATGAAAACTATACAATGGGGTTTGTTTCAAACTCCAGTGACAAGGGTACTGTTGGAGCGGTTAACTTAGAAAAACGATTGGGGCAGCACTCAGTTGTTGCTGAGGTTGGTGTTCTGAATGAAAGGGCTAGTTTTTTAGGCTCGAGCCTTGCAGGGAGGTTTGGTGAGGATGAACAGGGAACGACTCTTTACTACGCCTTAAATTGGCACGGCCCACTGATTGGAGAATGGTCAGGAGCGGGTCGCTTAGAATTTGCTAAAGGACAACTCGATGTTCCAAACTTTATTACCGTAAATGAAAAGCCTTTAGCTACAGCTTGGAGTTTTTCACTGTATCGTCCAGTGTTGAACTCAAGTCTATTTCACGTAAGTATTTCTCAGCCGTTACGTTCGGAATCGGGAGCCATTAGTTTTGGTGCTCCTGTCGGTGTCAATCTTGAAACTAATGAGCTGATATACAAGAATAGAACACTCGAACTAACCCCATCAGGAAGAGAAATAAATTTTAAGACATCATTTACTTTTCCATTGAAAAGAGGCTTTAGCATATTGGCTGAAGCGCAGTACATTCATAATCCATTACATTTTTCAACGGTGGAAGATGAGATGATTAGTTGGTTAAGCTTGAAAGGTAGTTGGTGATTTGAAACAGTCGTGAGTATTGGAGATGATTTTTTTAACAGTAGATTAGTTAGTTTGCAAAAGTTATTGAGGTATTTTATTTCGAAACAGTTATCATCAATCTTTAGGTTTTAAAGAAAGGAAACGAAAGGCTTGATTTTTTAATGAGGCTTTGTTTTAAGATAAGGCTCATTAAGCGTTAAAAGTATAAGTTCTTTATGATTTTGCAAGCTAGGAATTGATGTCAGAAGCACTCAACAACACTCTTCATATTTCCATACCCATGGTTGCGGTAGTATTCGCTATGGCTCTGAGTATGTTGATCATACCTGTTGTCTGGCGTTTTGCTGCAAAACTTGGGCTTATAGATAAGCCTGATCCTCGAAAAGTTCATACAAAACCTATTCCTCGAGTTGGAGGATGGGGGATCGCTATCGGTGCGATCATTCCTATTTTGACATTGATAGACTTTAGCCCATTCATCACGTCTTATATTATTGGAGCGATGATTTTATTTTGCTTCGGTGCGCTGGATGATACCCATGATGTGGGGCATTTCACAAAGTTTGCTGGTCAATTTTTGGCTGCTGGTGTTGTCGTTTTTTACGGTGATCAGTGGGTTCAGTTTCCGCCATTCGTAGGTTTGGAAGGTTGGACTGCGACGCTAGGAAAACCTTTCACTTTTATCGCTATTGTCGGGATGGTCAACGCCAGTAATCATGCGGATGGTCTTGATGGTTTAGCGGGGGGGGTGTCACTTTTAAGCTTTCTTATTATGGCCTACTTAGCTTATGTGGCTGACGGAATGGTCACTGCGGTAATTGCTGCAGCTTCTGTTGGTGGTATTTTGGGGTTTTTGCGCTATAACACGCATCCTGCAGATATATTTATGGGAGATACGGGTAGTACTTTCCTTGGTTTTACGCTGGCTGTTTTAGTCATCCACCTTACTCAAGTTGATCATGCTTCTCTAAGCCCTGCGCTGCCATTGCTACTACTGGGCTTACCAACAATAGATATTTTAGCGGTGCTCTTCTTAAGAATTAAGGGTGGGATGAATTGGTTTAAAGCATCAAGAAACCATATTCATCACCGGATTCTCGATCTTGGTTTTGAGCATTATGAAGCCGTGATTATTATTTATTCTATTCAGGCCTTGTTAGTTATAAGTGCTATTTTCTTACGTTATCAAAGTGATCTCTTAATCATTGGCGTATATGTCGTAACGGCAGCAACTATTCTGAGTTTATTGACATATGCTGAACGAACAGGATGGAAGACGAGTACCGCTGAGCAGCCAGCGACACCAATTGGTTTGACTATTCGATATTTTAGGACGCATACGATTAATATTACCGAACTAGCTTTGAAAGTAATAGGTATCTTGTTACCTCTTTATATTGTGATTGGAGCACTTGCAGTTGAGTCTGTTTCCAGCGACTTCGGAGTGATTGCTGTCATACTTTTTGCTGTGATGGTTTTAGATTTCATGCTTTCTAAGAGCAGAGGTTTGTTCCTCAGCAGCGGGGTTTATATAGCGGTTATTTTTATTGGTTATTTAACCACTTTTTCTAATGATTTTTCCTCATTGCTTAAACTCGATTTAGCTTTCTCAGCATTTCTTGCACTTTTGATCGCGCTCATCGTTCGTTACTCTGTTGAGAAAAAATTTCAAACTTCACCTATGGACTACCTGATTGTGTTTGGTGTTCTCGCAATGGCTGTTTTTGGTGGACGATATTTACAGGTTAAAGATATTGGGATTATGGTCGTGAAGACGATGATCATGATCTATGGTTGCGAAGTATTATATTCACATGCTGTGAAACGTGTGACATTACTGAATTTGTCGGCAATAGCTGCGATGGCAATAATGGGTTATCGTGGGCTTGTTTAGAGGGCGACCGATTAATATTTGATAGCTTGGAAATAATCACGTTAGCGTGACTTATTTTATAACTAAAAATTTTCTTAAGTTAAACCTACACTGGTATTTATATACTATCAGTGTCCTACATATAATTTTTTCACTGTTTCGGCATAATTTTCCAGAATAATTTTCCGTTTTGTTTTCAGCGTTGGAGTGAGCATTGCATTCTCAACAGTCCAAGGTTCTAGTGTGCAAGCTGCACGATGAACAGTTGCATAACCAGGGAAGTCTTTGAGAAGCTGAGCTAGTTTATCGACTAGAAATTTTTCTACTTTTTTATTATTTAATGCAAGACCTTCTAACTGATATTTTTTAGCTTCTTTTGCCCATTGCTCTGGTTCAAGGACGATAAGTGCGGTAGGGAAGGGACGACCTTCGCCGATAATCAAAACTTGTTCAAAGCAGGGGTAAAGTGACGCGGCTAACTCCATATCATTTGGTGGAATTTTTTCACCATTGGATAAAACAATAATATCTTTCATGCGACCAACAATATAAATATGATCGTCTTTCATTTCAATTTTATCGCCAGAATGAAACCAACCAGCTTGATCAATGACTTCATCTGTCGCTTGTTGGTTTTTCCAATAACCTAACATAACGTTAGGGCCTTTCGCCATTAGTTCTCCTTTCTCAGATTTGTGAATTTCAACATTAGGTATAGCTAAGCCAACGCTGGCAGGATCGTTTGACTCCAATGTATTAACGCTAATGACAGGGCTAGTTTCAGTTAGTCCATATCCTTGCAAAATTGGAACGCCGAGACCTATAAATAGTTCAGCTATTTTGGGTGAAATTGCTGCGCCTGCTGTTAGTGCTATACGAAGTCGGCCACCTAATTTTTCAGTGACTTTACGGGCAATTATTTTTTCTAGTAGTGGCCAGAGTATTAATTTTGGATGCCATGAGGCTCGCCCCTGTTGGTAATTAAAACGATGCCAGCCGACATCGACAGCCTGATAAAACAATCCTCTCGCGATTGGGGATTTTTGATCAAGACCATCCATTATTTTAGCGTAAACTTTTTCATAAATACGTGGAACTGAAATTAAGATTGTCGGTTTAATTGTCAGTAGGTCTTCACCCAGAACGGGTACTCCTCTAGAGAATGCAACGGTCGCTCCGCTCATCATAGGTAAGTAATATCCTGCTGTTCTTTCGAGCATATGCGATAGAGGTAAAAATGATAAAAATAAGTCAGTAGTGAAAACATCAACAGTTTCTAAAGAGGATGCTAGATTAGTTAAGATATTTTGATGGCTGAGCATGACTCCTTTGGGTTTTCCCGTTGTTCCGGAGGTATAAACAATGGTCGCCATTGCACTCGGGGGCCCATCATTTTTTTTCAAATAAAAAGTTTTTTCTGTCAGCAACCAATCATGAATTATTAGTAATCTTTCATCTAAGATCCCTGTGGTAGGTTTAAGCGACAAGATCGTTTTTATGGTTGTGAACTGTTTAGCTTCTTTGGAAATTTCTGACCATTGATCATCGCCATCAATGAATAACATTTTTGCTTCTGCATGGTTTAAAATATAGGCAACATTATCGGCGCTGTCGTTAATGTAGAGGGGAACAACGATAAGCCCTAAACCGAGTGCAGCTTGTTCATATACTACCCATTCATGACTATTGTGGGCCATAACGGCAACACGATCGCCAGCCTGTAAATCATGTTTCTCGAAAGAGGCTTGCCAGTGGGCAATATCATCTAGGGTTTGTTGCCAGCTATAATCTAGCCAGCTCTGTGTCGTAGGATCATATTGACGATATGCGATACTACTTGGTGAACGACGCGCACGTTCTCTGAATAACCCAGGAAGTGTAGAAGTGTTAGAGACAGGAATAGTATCTGTTTTCATAGCGACATCCTTATTGATTACTGTTATATGCTATCACTCATCATTGATAATGAGATTAGCTTACCAAGCGGGGTCTGGTTTGAAACGTGAGCCATGAGTTTCCTCAAGGTCTTTTAAGCGTTGTAAAGTGGCCTCACGACCACGATGGTTCAGGTAGTTCATTGGTCCGCCGGTAAAAGGAGCGAAGCCCGTCCCAAAAACCATACCTGCATCAAGCAGCTCTGTGTCTTCAACGATACCTTCTCTTAAACAGGCCATCGATTCATTAAGAATTCTTAACACCATTCTATCGGCCAATAGTGCGGTTGGACGTTCTTTTATATTACCCGGTGTTTTGATTGGGTTTCCTTTATCATCATAGTCATAAAAACCTTTTCTGTTTTTCTTGCCTAATCGATTTTGTTTGACCATTTGTTGTAGTTTTTCTGGGACAGAAATGTGCATTTTCTCACCCAAAATAGTTGCAACGGATAAACAAATATCA
Source organism: uncultured Pseudomonadota bacterium (assembly GCA_913058255.1). Lineage (GTDB taxonomy): Bacteria > Pseudomonadota > Gammaproteobacteria > CAJXQU01 > CAJXQU01 > CAJXQU01. The sequence continues at coordinate 40,662 of CAJXQU010000013.1, forward strand.
AGGCCAACGGTATCGGCTAATGTAATGGGGCCCATCGGCATACCAAAATCAGTTGCAGCCTGATCAATGGTTTCTGCAGAGTTTCCCTCAACCAACAATTCTACGGCTTCTAATAGATAAGGCATAAGGATACGGTTAACTAAAAAACCCGGTGAGCTTTTGACTGGTAGCGGTAAACGATCAATTCTACGAACAAATGTAATGGCTCGATCAATTGTTTTTTGTTCAGTATTTTCTCCAGAAACCACCTCGACCAGCTGCATTTTCGGAATGGGATTGAAGAAATGGATCCCAACCAACCGTTGTGGATTTTTCAGACAGCTACTGAGCGCTTCTAATTCTATACTTGAGGTATTCGTAGCAAGAATGGCATCCGCTTTTAGGCGCGGTTCGATGGCTTTGTATAAGTCTTGTTTAATGTCTATATCTTCTACAATAGCTTCGATGACAATATCGGCTTTTTCGATACCGAGACCATTATGATCGGGGTGTAGTCGATCAAAGGCACTCATCAGTAAATGTTTTTGTTTAAATTTCCGAGTAAATAATTTCTTTGCACGTTTCAAAGCTGGCGCAATAAGTTCAGGTTTTTGATCTTGTAACGTCACCGTAAAACCCTGAACAACACACCAGGCGGCAATATCACCACCCATTACACCTGCGCCGATAACATGAATATGCCCTGGATTTTTCTTATTGGTCATATAGTCTTTTTCAATACCCAAGGCCTTCATGCGTTCTTGTAAAAAGAAAACCTTTACGAGATTTTTTGAGGTATCACTGATCACCAATTCAGCTACAGATTCTGCTTCGGCAGTCAACATGTCTGAATCGGAACTGACATGATTTTGCCAAAGATCGATCAAGGCATAGGGAGCGGGGTACTGATTTTGTTTTGCATGTTTTGCGACTTGCTTCCTAAACTGTCGGGCTAACATCAGCCTTGAAATGGAATTATTGCTGGCAAGGGCTTTTAACGAACTGAGCTTTTGTTGTTCAGGTTGATCCTTGATCATGTTAAGACCAGCAGTGAGCAAGTGACGCTTGGGTACAAGGTGATCGATCATGCCGAGCTTTTTAGCTTTACGAGCTTGAACCGTTCTGCCAGATAACATCAAGTCCATTGCTGCGATGCCACCGATCAGTCGATTCAGACGCATGGTGCCACCAAAACCAGGATGAATACCGAGCTTTACTTCGGGTAACCCCATTCGAGTTCGACTATCTTCAGTTGCAACCCTATAGCGACAAGCTAAGGCTAGCTCTAGTCCACCACCGACACAGAATCCATCGATTAGACTGACGGTCGGAAATGGAAGGGCCTCGAGTTTATCGAGAATACCTTGACCATAACGGATAAACTCAAATGCTTGGTCACGTGTTTTAATCTGCTTAAATTCAGCGACATCAGCGCCAGCAATAAAGCCATTACTTTTTGCCGAATCGATCAACAAGCCTCTTGGCTGCGTGGCTTTTATTTCTGCTAATGCTAGATCAAGTTCTCGCATAACATCGGACGACAAAACATTGGTTGAAGCATCGAGTTTATCGATGGAGAGATGAACGATATTTTCTTCATCAACCATTAGTTGCCAGTTTTTATAATATGTAAATTCGCTCATTGTTATGATCTCTCTACCAGCATAGCGCCACCTTGACCACCACCAATACAGAGTGTGGCCAAGCCGCTTGTTGCATTTCTTTGTTCTAGCGTATGCAGTAAATGCAGCACAATACGCGCACCACTGGAACCGACGGGATGGCCGACACTGATGGCGCCACCATCGACGTTTAATTTGCTTGGATCAACTTCACCAAAGGCTGACTTTAGGCCAAGTTCGGTTTTGCAATAATCATCACTTGCCCAAGCTCGACAACATCCGATCACTTGTGCAGCAAAGGCTTCGTTGAGCTCGATAAAATCAATGCTATCGAGGTTTAATTTATTTCGTTGCAATAATGGCGTTGATGCGTGAACTGGCCCGAGTCCCATTTCGCGAGGTTCATTACCCGCCCATTCACAATCCGTGATCCGCCCCATGACATTGAGTTGATGTTTTTTTACGGCACTTTCACTGGCGAGCATTAACCAAGCGGCACCATCGGTAATTTGAGAACTATTTCCGGGTGTGACCATGCCAAATTTTTTATCAAAAACAGGTTTTAGCTTTGCTAATCTTCCAACGGAAGAGTCGGCTCTTGCCCCTTCATCATGATGGTAAACATGACCTTCCCAATCGTAGATAGTTTCTATTTCACTTAGACGTCCTGCTTCATGTGCTGCGAGTAATTTTTGATGACTAGCGACCGCAAATTCATCCATCTCTTGTCGAGAAATTGTAAATTTATCGGCGAGAATTTCCGCAGTATGGCCCATGTTTAGCCCCACAGTTGGATCAGTAAGTCCCCGTAATAAACCGATAATTGGTTTTAAGTTTGCGGGTTTGAACGAGGCTAAAATCTTGGCTTTGGCCTGTGGAGTTTTCGCCTTAGCGAGATTACCGAGCCAGTCTGTCATGTTCGGTGGAAAAAGCAGAGGGCCGTGACTCATGGATTCTGCGCCACCAGCCATGATAAGGTCGGCACGACCACTGGCGATGTTGCGCGCCGCAGAGTCGAGGGCTTGCATACCCGATCCACAATTGCGTTGTACAGTCCAGGCTGGAACGTTTTTGCCACAACCTAAGCGTAGTGAAACTACGCGCGCGATATTGGCCTCATCGGGACCTGCCATGGTGCAGCCAAGAATGACTTCGTCTAGTTCTTCTGGTGAAAAGGGTTGTCTAGCGAGTAAAGGATATGCGGATTTGATCGCGAGTTCAGACGCAAGCATTGCATGTTTGGGGCTAGTCGATTTTAAATAAGGTGATCGACTGCCATCAACGACAAATACCGAATGACCGGACATCTTTTTCATTTATAGAGCTCTCCGTCTAGAACGATTGTTTCAAACTTCTTTCGGATCAAAATCATCAACCATGATCACGTTGCGTTGGGCTTGTAACATCGCTTCCATTTGCTCGGCTTCGTCAGCATCAATAACTGCTGCTGAGTGTGCGGTTTGATAGAGAGCTTCGCCTGGGACTTCTGAAATCTGACCAGACTTTCTGGCCTTGATGATCTTTTCCTCTATGGCCTGAGCATCAATCATGAGTTCGACAGCTTTTTCTAATTGAGCGAGCGGCTCAGTTTCATCATCTGGGATAAACATACCTTCCGTTAAACGATCACGCGTTTCTGAGGGCGTGGTGAGCATGGTAGATATTTCGCTAGAGAGTTGATCGGATGGATATTTAAAGCTTCTTCCCCAAGGAAAAATAAGGAAGCGTAATGATTTGCCTAAGCATGATATTGGGAAGTTATTAAACAGTCCATAGAAACTTTCCTGAATATTATAGAGACAATATTCACTGGCCCAACACATTAGAGCCTCATCTTCTTTAGGCCGGCCTTGCTCTTCAAATCGCTTCAAGATCGCAGAGCCTAAATAGAGATAACTCAACACATCGCCGAGACGTGCAGAGATAAATTCACGACGTTTAAGAGTTCCGCCTAGTGAGCCCATGGCAATATCTGAGATGAAAGCCAAGCCTGCACTCATACGTCCTAGTTGTTGATAGTACCGCTTACCGGGGCCCTGATTAGGGGTTGAACCAAGGTGACCATTCGTTAAACCTAAAACGAATGCGCGAGCCTTGTTATTAAGCGTAAAGGCCATGTGTTTGAAGAGAACTTGATCAAATTGCTCGAGTGCTACGTTGTCGTCACTTTCTCCTGCAGCAAGCATTTCTTTTAGCACAAATGGATGACAACGTGTTGCACCCTGGCCGTAAATCATCATATTTCGGGTAAGAATATTCGCGCCTTCGACAGTAATGCTGACAGGAATAGATTGATAGACGCGACCGAGGTAATTACTCGGCCCCATCATGATGCCTTTGCCGCCATGAATATCCATCGCGTCATCGACAATCGTACGCATACTCTCGGTTAGATGATATTTGATAATTGCTGTGACCACCGAAGGCTTAATATGTTGATCAAGTGCCCCCAGTGTCATTGTCCGAGCTGACTCGATCAAATAGGTTAAACCACCTATTCGTCCTAATGCCTCTTGTACGCCTTCAAAACGCCCTATTGATGTGTTGAACTGTTTGCGCACAATGGCGTAGTTACCAGACGAACGACTGGCTAGCTTAGCCGCACCGGCACTGAGTGCGGGTAAAGAAACACCACGGCCCTCGGCTAGACATTCCATTAACATTGTCCAACCTTTGCCAGCATATTCTTGGCCACCGATTAGCCAATCCATGGGGATAAAAACATCGGTGCCGGAGTTGGGGCCATTTTGGAATGGTACGTCAATTGGAATGTGACGTCGTCCAATCTTTACGCCTTTATGTTTCGTAGGGATCAGAGCCAAAGTGATACCGATATCTTCTTGATCGCCGATCAATTTATCAGGGTCATAAAGTTTAAAGGCAAGTCCTAAAATCGTCGCCACAGGGCCGAGGGTGATGTAGCGTTTTTCCCACGTTATTTTTATACCCAACACATCTTTTTTCTCTTCAAAATCTTGCCGACAGACTATTCCGTAATCTGGCATTGCCCCTGCGTCACTGCCGGCATCAGGTCCAGTGAGAGCAAAGCAGGGAATTTCTTTGCCTGTTGCGAGCCTTGGTAAAAAGTGATCTTTCTGTGCTTGTGTACCGTAAATTTGTAGTAGCGCGCCGGGGCCCAGCGAATTAGGAACCATTACGGTGACAGCAACGGTTAGACTACGTGTTGCTATCTTCATTACGACAGTCGAATGGCCGAGGGCTGAGAAGGCTAAACCACCATGTTCTTTTGTGATGATCATGCCGAAGAATTTTTCTTTCTTTAAATACGACCAAATTTCTTTCGGTAAATTTTTATCGACGTGAGTGAGTTGCCAATCATCTATCATATTACAGAGGATTTCGACGGGGCCATCTAGAAAGGCTTGTTCTTCAGTGGAGAGAGTTGGCTTTGGGTTGTTTAATAGTTTATTCCAGTCAGGATCACCGCTAAACAGATCGCCATCCCACCAGACATCACCGGATTCCATGGCTTCTTTTTCTGTTGATGAAAGTGGCGGGAGCACTTTTCGAAACAGAGTAAGTGCGGGTTTGCTTAAGTATTTTTTTCTGACTGAATCAATATTTAATGTGATCAAAATTAGCAGAGAAATAATCCAGAGTGGTATGAGCAACAACATGGGAACACAGGCGTACATACTGCTTAGAAAAAGAAACGCAACGATCGAAATGGTTGTGTTAGTTAAGCTGGCTTTAAAAAAAGCTAATGTGATGAGTAAAATCAAAAAAACGATAAAAAATAACAACACCATAATCCCCTTAAAATAATGATACTGATTTTTAACTATAGTTTATACATATTCATCTTGAGAAATATGTAAAGGCACATCTTGTTCTGTTTCAGATAGTCTTGTCAAGAAAGACATAATATGAGTCTGGCAGTCGCCGATATCCTCAAGGATCAAACCATGTCGATCAGAAGAAATTTTGATGGCTGAAACCACCTTCGATCCAATATGGTCTTCAATAACCTGAGCACTACTATTTTCTACAATAGGGTCATTGTTCGCATGTATGATTAAGGCTGGACATAGCACATCAGGTAAACACTTTTTCATGGCATCTATCATTAAGCGTAGCTCGTATAAAGATTTTAGTGGAATATGGCGATAATTAATTTCTGGGTGTGCAGAGTCACTTTCGCGAAAAGGGTTGGTGCTCTCTTCAGACTGGATCAATGATAAGAGCTTGTTCAAACCATGCAAAATGGGCACAAATGCGATACTGCTATTATTGAAATTAACAGGTGCAGCGACGGTCACTACACCGGCAAGTTTTTCAGGATTTTCAGCAGCAAGTAATAATGAGGCAATGCCGCCTGTAGAAAATCCTATTAGACATACCTTGTCACAAAATGTCGATAAAATGTTATAGCTTCGTCGAACAGACTCAACCCATTCCGGCCAGCTTCTTTCTTTTAGATCCCAAGGCGAAGTACCATGCCCAGCTAAACGAACACCAATGACAGCATAACCACTTTGTTCTAGTCGCTCTGCAAAGCTTTTCAGTTCAGCAGGTGAAGCAGGTAGTCCATGGACTAATACAACCCCGATTTTTTGTCGATCTTCGGGCATGAATAGATAAGGTTTTCCTGAGAAGGTAGCCGTTTGTTGATCATTAATGACTTGATGGCGAGGTTTTGAATAGTATGCTTTATGCCAGTCAAAGCTGACATGCTCATCATTAAAGCGGTATCTAGCCCATGTTTGCTCTGAAATATGGGCTTCTTCTGTGATGGCTTTTTCTATTGAGGCAGAAAGTTCTTGAATGGGAGCTGACTCGTTGGCATAAACCGCAATTATATTTTGTAAGCGGATTTGATCTAGGCCGTGTTCATGCAATAGCTTTTCAGTAAAACGAAACCGATTATCTTTTTTTTCTATCAACTCAGAGGTTAAGGCATTATGCAAAAAAGTTAATATGCCTGTTGATTGACCCTGAATGACTTTTTCATAATAGACTGGGTTACGTAAACTTCGATGTAAAAAAACATGCTCATTTTTTTGAGCTTGTTTGATACATAGGTAAAGGATTTTATAAAAATCTTTTTCATCAATAATAACTTCACCATTATCGATTAATTTGAAAATAGCTGCGGATGCTAAGTGACTTAAGTTGATCGTCGTCAGTTTATACATCGATTGCATGTATTGATCGCGTAACTTCTCGATACATCTTCGGTTGATTCGCTTTATTAAACGACGAAGTAATTTATTTTTTATGGGTTCAAAAGAAAAATAATCTTCAAGCTGCTTACAGCGTTTGTTTAAAAAATTCAGCACGGACTTATCTAACCGACGCCAGACATCATTGGGTGAGATTGGAGCACCTAAACGAATATCCATGTCCGTATTTTTCATCACCAAATTCGCTTCGATAATTATTTCTTCGGCGGCACGTGGGCTGAGTTTTTTTCGGTTAATGATCTCTGCAGTGCGACGTAGAAAATTATCTTCTATACGAATAGGATAAAAGGTAATGTTAGCGGGAATAATATTGGTGGGTTTATGTGCGGCGGCGAGTAAGCCATCAATGCTATCGAGCTGTAATGATTCTCGCCAGCTTTCCAGTTGATGCGTATCGTTTTGCTGCTCAGCGAGTTTTATCTGTGATTTGAATCCTTCAAGTGCAACGGCTAATAGGGCTGCCCCGGTGTGATGCTTACGACGAATTTCGGCTGTTCGTGAGTAGACATTAAGTTCGCCATTATCATCGATGACGGATCGATCTTTGACCATACCACCCTCAGGAAACAGAACAACTTTATGGCCGCGTAGAATTTCCCTCGCCATAAAGGGTAAAAGGTTGGGGCGATCATTGGGGACAGCTCCAAGCTTGATCATGTAGCTTGTGAATGCATCGTCTTCTTTAAAGAATTCGGCAGAAGCGATAGAGCGACAGTAGGCTCCGGTACTTTTATGGATTAAATATTGTGGGATGAAGGTTTCAAAGCGAGCAAAATGGTTAAAAAGAAAAATGTCTCCTTGTTCTACGCTGTTCTGTTCTTGATGCATGTGGATATTTACACCCAGCATTTTTTCAAGTCGGCTAAATAAACGTACTGACCATTTGTAGGTTGATTTACTGAGTAGAAATTCTTCTTCCATCTAGGTTCCTTGGTGCTATTCCACTGGAAATTTTCCAATCAAGTGTAGAGTGTTACAGCATAAAATGTAAGTTTAGATAATGTTCTGAAAACGAACTGTAAAAGATTGCTAGTTTTTGATTACCCTCCCTACATTCTATTGCCGCCCGGCAAGGATATGCCCGTAATTATCAGCTGAATCTACATAAGTCATTGAATTATAGTGATTATGGCTGATTGGCATAGCGCATGCATAAAGGCTAAGCATTACTTAGAAAATAATTTTGTTTAGGAATACTTATGATATCGGAATCGACAAACTCAAGGATTTATACCGACTTTAATGGTTTAGCTAATTTAAAGGCGGCGGCGCGTGAGGAATCACCTGAAGCAATTAAACAGGTTGCGAAAGAGTTTGAATCTACCTTTGTAGAGATGATGTTGAAAAGTTTACGTGATGCCAGTAGTGGCGATGGCTTGATGGAAAACGATGGTTCGCGAATGTATCAAGATATGTTTGATAAACAGATCGCGGTAGATATTTCTGAACGTGGTGATTTTGGTGTAGCGAAGGTAATTGAAGCTCAGCTAACAAAGATGAAGAGTAAGAAAGATACGCCAACAAATGATAGCCATCAAATGCCAACAGTCGAAGCTGGTGTAAAAGGTTTTGGGCCTTCAACACAGCATTATCGTCACCCCTATAATTATTCGGGTGTATTAAATAGTGGAACTATACGAAATGCCTTTAATTCTACGGAGCAAGTGACACAACAGAAACTCGGAAAAGAAGCTGTTACTCCTATTGTTGATTTGAATAAAAACACATTACAAAGAAATACAAGTTCCATTTATGAGCAGGTGAAACAACAGCAAGGAATACGCGAATCAATTACGAATGTTAGCCAGCCTAATAAAATGGAAGGTTATGAACGATCAGTTTTTGATACGCCTGAAGAATTTATTGAAACCATGCGGCCTCATGCGGAACGTGCAGCTGAAGAGATTGGCGTTAATCCCGCTTTATTGATCGCGCAAGCAGCTTTAGAAACAGGTTGGGGTAAGAAGGTGATCAAAAATAATGATGGTTCAAACAGCCATAATTTATTTGGTATAAAAGCGAGCCATGCTTGGGAAGGTGACTCTGTCAATGTTGGATCTTTAGAGTATAGAAACGGTGTTGCGAAAAAAGAAGTCTCGGCATTTCGTTCGTATCCATCATTCACAGAAAGTTTTGATGACTATGTCGATTTTATCAAAAATCAATCTCGTTACGAAAGTGCTGTTGAGAGTGCCGACGATAGTAAAGCTTACATAAAAGGATTGCAGCAAGCGGGTTATGCAACTGATCCGAATTATGCAAATAAGGTAATGAATATCTTAGAAAGAAAGAGTTTGCAAAGTGCATGGAAAGGAAATGCTTAAGAGCATAGCAACGGAGATTAGATAAAATGGGCGATATATTACGAGTAGGTATCTCAGGGTTACATGCAGCACAACGCGCATTGACGACAACTGGGAATAACATTACGAATGTAAATACTCCGGGCTATTCGCGCCAGCGAGTAAACCTTTCTGCTCAACAAGATCAGATTATCGGTGGGCTAGCGATCGGCAATGGTGTCAACATTGATAGCGTGCAACGTGTGGCCAATGAGTTTTTAAATACAAACGTTAAAACAAGTGCGACCAATGTTGGCACGATGTCTGGTTATAACAGTTATTCGACTCAGATCGATAATGTGTTGGCTGATAATGTCGCTGGGTTGTCACCGAGCATGCAGGATTTTTTTAATTCTATTAATGCTGTAGCGGATGATCCTTCGTCATTAGCAACACGACAAACGATGTTAGGAACAGCAGAGTCATTAGCCGCAAAATTTAATACCTTAAATAATCAAGTTAATCGGTTGAACCAAGGTATCAATCAGGAGTTACGTGCTGATGTTAGTCAGATTAACTCTCTAACCAGTCAAATAGCTCAGATCAATGAAGGCCTCACGCGAATGAACGGGCGTACGACTAGTGATGGTTCAAACACCTTGACGGATCAGCTTGGTCAAGCATTAACTGAGCTTTCTGGTTTAATCGGGATTACGACAACCAAACAAAGCACCGGTGGTGTTAATGTTATGACTGCGGGTGGGCAATCTTTAGTCAGCGCAGCATCAAGTGTTGATCTCACTACACAAGTAAACCCAAATAAACCGTCACAACTTGAAGTAGCCTACCAGGTAGGTTCAGCAACCGTTGTTATTTCGGACGGCATTACGTCAGGCAAAGTTGGCGGCTTATTCAATGTTCGCGAAGAAGTTTTGGACGAAACTAGAAATTCATTAGGCCGACTTGCGGCAGGTGTTGCACTTGAATTTAATAATTTACAAGCGGGTGGACGTGATCTTGCGGGAAATTTAGGCAGTGATCTCTTTACGATTCCATCTCCAGTTGCGGCGGGTGAAGGTACGGTAACGGGCGCGATGACGGTCGACTTTAATGCCGCACAAGTTAACCAACTGACAACATCGGATTATCGAATTAGCTTTGATGGCACAAATTACACTGCGACACGATTATCTGATAATACTCAAACAAACCTTGGTGCTGGCCCTGCATTGAATGTGGATGGACTCGATATTACGGTGACAACGGGTGCGGCGGCTGGCGATAGTTTTCTTATCCAACCAATGAAAGATGTGGCCTCACAAATAACGGTAGCACTATCGAACCCAAGTCAAATTGCTGCGGCTGCCGATCCCTTTGTCGGTGTCGGTGATAATGCGAATATGCTAGCGATGGCTGATCTACAGATCAATAATACGATGGAAGGCGGCAACGCTAGTTTCACTGATGCTTATAGTCAGTTGATCGGTGATATCGGTACAAAAACAAAACAAGCGAAAACAGGATTAGCAGCGATGGAAGTCGTTCATGAGAATGCGATTGCGGCGCGTGAAAGCGTATCAGGCGTTAACCTCGATGAAGAGGCTGCTGATCTACTCAAATACCAACAAGCGTATCAAGCTGCTGCGCGGGTGATCACGGTTGGGAATGAGTTGTTCGGAACCTTGCTTCAGGCCATTCGATAAATAGATTAATTTATAAAGGAGTATAGATTATGCGAGTTTCAACTAATCAACTTTATTCATCAAACCTTGCGGGTTTATCTCGCCAAAATTCAGAAATTGCCAAGCTACAAACTGAGCTGGCAACAGGAACCAAAATTCATTCGGCTTCTGATAATCCAGCGGCAGCCACGAAGCTTGTCGAATTAAACAGAACGATAGAACGCAATGAGCAATACAATACGAATGGTGATTTTGCCTATAACCGACTCGATCAATCTGAGACTGTTTTAGATGCAGTCGACACAGCACTTAGTCGGATTAATGGTCTAATTACCAGTGGTCTTGGTAAAGATACTTCAACGCGAGCGCAGCTAGCGAATCAACTACAGGATGAGTTAGATATAATGGTTGATCTGGCCAATGTCAGAGACGGTAACGGTGACTATCTATACGCCGGACTGACCACAGATACCGAGCCATTTGATGATTCAGGAACAAACGTAGCATACACAGGCAATGACGGACAACGAAGCATACAAATTGCTGATGGACGACGTGTCACGGATGGCAACTCGGGCCAGGAAGTTTTTGAAAATACGGGAGCAGGGCGATCCGTTTTTGCCATTGTTGAATCAGTGATCTCAGAACTATCAAACCCACTAGCAACACCTGTTTCTATACAAACAGCAGTGACGACCGCGACACCCGATCTAGCGATAGCGAAAGATAACATCACGCTGGTTAGAAATAGCATTGCAAGCCGAATGGGAATGATCAGTACTGAGCAAGAAATAAATGCCCAAATTACGGATACCTTGATTGATCAACGCTCAAATATAAATGATGTTGATCTTGCAGAAGCTGCGGTGAAACTAAATCAACTGCAAACCACTTTACAAGCTGCTCAGCAAACCTTTGTTAAGACTCAAGAGTTGAGTTTGTTTAACTATATTTAAATTTACCATCGGTTATACTTGATGTATAACAGGTGGTAAATGACTGAAAAGTTACTCGTTCGTTCTATCTTAAATATTATAAAAACTGACAGCGCTGAGTATTTAAACTTCCTGTTTAGATAAGTAGTTGACAAGAATTATTTCGTATATAATCGTATGGTTATGAAAGTAAGTAGCTACAGTCAAGTATCTGAAAATCCAGATGTTATTTTTCTCGTGATTGATCGAAGGGAAGAGTCAGTTTCTGACATTTATGAACCTTTTTAGATGAATTAGTCTGCCAGTTCAAAACATCTCAAGATTCTAAATCGAGGAGAACGAAATTTTCTCAATTTGATACGGTTATTTTTAAAAATTAAACAAGCAGAGTTGAAGGGAAAAACATGAGCGAACTACCCGAATATCAGTTAGAACGAATCTTTGATGCACCTCGAGAGCTAGTATGGAGAGCATGGACAGATCCCGAAATGTTGCATCAATGGTATGGCCCCGGCGCTGAGACCACTGTTCATCAGTTTGATCTAAAGCCCGGTGGATTATGGCTCAATGAAATGAAGTGGGGGGCAATATCTAATTTCCAAAAGGTTATCTTTCAAGAAGTGACCGCACCAGAAAAAATGGTCTGGCATCACTATTCCTGCACGGATGCAGAATGGAATGTAACTCTAAATCCAATGATGGCAGATTGGCCTCATTTATTGCTAACGACAGTGGTCTTCGAAGCAGTGAATGATCAAACTAAAGTGTTGCTTACTCAAACTCCTATGGATGCCAGTGAAGCTGAAATTAGCTGCTTTAAAACCGCAATGACGAATATGGATCATGGTTGGGGTGCTGGGTATACACTGATTGATGAGTTGCTTAAAAAATTACAAAGTGATGCTTAGTTATAACCATGCTAAAAGGCTGAAGTTTGCAAGTGCTTATGATACTTTTGGGCTTTAGTCTGAGTTGTCTCGAATAGGTTCATTTAATTTTTTTGCAAGCATTTTATATGAGGTTAAGCTTAGGTTTAAATATAGAATATATTGATGATAATTAGCTTATCAGAAAATCTATTTATGTGGATAAATGAGATCATATTATATAAAAATAACGGTCGATTTTTTTAGAAAAACACTTTCAGAAAAGTTGTTTTCAACCTTAACGTTCCGAAGTTTATATTGGTTAGATTTGTTCCATATATAAAGTTTATATCTGATTGATATCTACAATAACTCGACCACGTATATTTCCTTCCAATAGTGATATTGCATGGATCATAATGTCTGAAAATGCAACAACACGTGCTATCTCTTCAATCTTTTTAGTCTCTAATTCATTGTCTAAACGGTTCCATGCTTCTACTCTTCGCTCGATGGGAGTGTTCACCGAATCGACTCCTAACAAAGCGACATTACGTAAAATAAATGGCATCACTGTGGCCGGTAGATCCGCGCCTTGCGCAAGGCCGCATGTCGTCACTACACCGTTGTAATTTGTTTGTGCGATGACATTAGCTAATGTGTGACTGCCGACTGAATCTATCGCACCAGCCCATTTAGTTTTTTGTAATGGCTTGGCGGAAGCTGATAGGATATTCCGATCAATAACTTCATCTGCGCCTAATGATTTTAGATACTCAGTTTCATTTTTACGTCCAGTTGAGGCGATCACTTGATAGCCTAATTTTTTTAATAATGAAATAGAAATACTACCGACACCACCGACTGCACCGGTCACTAATATAGGGCCACTTTCAGGTTTAACACCGCCTTCTTGTAGGCGCATAACGGAGAGCATGGCCGTATATCCAGCAGTACCTATCGCCATTGTTTTTTTTGTGGTTAATCCTTTTGGAATATGGATGACAGAGTCACCATTCACATGAGCACGTTGTGTATAGCCCCCATTGTGGCGTTCTGACAAACCAAAGCCATTGACGAGAACAACATCGCCAGATTTAAAATTTCTATGGTTTGATTCAACAATTTTACCGGCGAGATCAATGCCCAGAATTAATGGAAAATTCTGCACGATCGGTGCTTTGTTGGTGATTGCTAAAGCATCTTTATAATTTAACGTTGAATACTCAACGGCAATACTGACTTCGCCACTTGGAAGTTCTTGCTCTGGAAGATCGCGAAATTCAACTTGATAGTCACCTGTTTTATTGTCTGCAACGAGTGCTTTGAATGTATCAGCCATCTACTCTCTCCATTAATGGGTTTAGCTAGCCTTTCGATCTGTTCGTAAGTAGTGACAGTATTGGAAATTTTATAAATGTCCAGCTAGTTGATAACTAGCTTAACGGCATAAACAACAATCAACGAGACTAGCGTCGAACATAATGGCTCCATCTCATATTTCTGTGAGGTCATTTATAATGTGTTCCGACAAGTGATTTTTTACCTAGTTACGGTTCTATTTCACTGTTGATACAGTGAAGAACATCTACTAAGACCACGTTAGCTATAGCTCTTGATATATACCCTTCCAATTATGAATCTAAATCGTTATCATTAGCATAATATTTTTACTCAATGATAAAGGCTCAAACTATGATAAAGAGATCACTACAGGCAACGGCACTTAGCCTTATCCTCATGACACCAAACCTACATGCCAGTACTGCCATGTCAGACAATGAGCTTAAAAATGTAAAAAAAACAGAAGTTACAGACATAAAAGAGCGTGAGAAACTGTCAAAAGTAGCAGGCTTGCTTGCTGAGTATGAGATTGAAGCTAAGAAACTTGTTAATAGTTTGGACTCAACTGATCTGACTATAGCGATGGTTAATCAGCGAGCAAATACATTACTCGCTTTATCAGAAACCATTATTGAAAGTGCAAGATTTCGTTTGCCACAGTGTGATGAATATTTGAGTAAGACACTACTGCTAAAAGACATGCTCGGTACTATTTCAAATGAGACTTTGGAAAAAGACTATCATCATGATGGTGCACTACCCAAAGCCCCCGTTGAGTGTTATCACACAAAAGATCTCTTTGTGCATCCTGCGACAGTTAGTGTATTAACGCGAGATGATCCATCTTTGAAGCAAGAAACGAAAGATTCGATCAACGCTGAAATTTCCGAAGTACTCGGGCATATAGAACTTGTTCGACAGTTAGTTATTTATTGAATAGAAACACTTGAAGCATAAGACAGAAATAAGCCATGTAGTATAGAAATACTACACGGCTTATTTCTGTGCACTTTAAGAAAAAAATGGAACTGTTCGAGGTAGCGACTTTATAATAATACTCGACGCTTTGAATCGAAACTGTTTCGATAAATAGTATTTAACAACTCAGTTAAATCTAGTGTTTTTTTCTCATCAGATACCCTTATCTGAAGAAACACCAAGTAGGATGCACCCAAATCAATAAGCTCTTTAGCTTTTCTGCAAGACAATAAAACTCATTAAACAACATAACCAAATGTTACAAACACGAGTGCAAGAATATGCACATAAAATAAGTTTTTAAAGTTTTTATTATTTTGTACCGTTATAGGGGGAGAATATCCTTCAATGGAATTGGTGTAACAGTCATTCATTGATCGAATAAGAACTACCAAAGCAATTAAACTCTCTGGGGAAGATTGCTGCGAAAATTTAAGGAGTGAGGGGGAAGGCTCTACTGCAAGGTCTAAGAACATACCTTAGATATTTTGAATTGTTAAGTTGATTAGGTTACGGCATTCGATTTTTTTTGAACTACTGAAGAAGGTGTATCTAGTTTGAAAAATATGGATCCATTGACATTAAAAATTTAAAAAAAAACATCATAAAATAATTTATTCATCCCCAAACAGTAAACTAGTGTTGCAGGTGATGTTACTTTTCCTACAGTGACATTCTTTAACTTGAGCTTAGGCGAGTAATGAATTTTAATCGAGCAAGAAGAAAATGAGCATTTCAAAAAGTAGGCAATATTAAGGGAAGCAATAAAAAATATCATGACGAACAGAGAAGGGGTTTTGTTAGGAAATAAATATTATGCATGCTTATGCATGTTACTTTTTATTCTATGCATGAACATCTGTTCTGCAGATTCTCGAAAGGTTATTGAGTATCAGTACGATGGTGCCGGAAACATCATTTCCATACTCTCAGATGTCAGTACAGCGCCTCCAGTTATTCAATTATTATCGCCTTCAGAAATTCATATTGGCCAAACATTAAGAATGACAGCCACCGGTACCAATGTTAAGAATGCACAGGTAAGTGTCGATCATCCTGGACTAGATGCCTCTAACCTTTCTTCAACAAGCTCATCCGTAGAATTCGATTTTCTTGTCGATAGTAACGTTCCCCTAGGCACGCAAATATTAACCTTCACAACATCACTGGGAAGCGACACCTCGACAATAACGATTCTTCCACCTTTACTAGCCTTGCTGGTTACTCCCTCACCAATCGCTGTCAACAATCTGGGAGATGCCGTTCCGATTACAATCACTTTACCGGTAGCTGAACTCGTGGATCAAACGCTTTCATTGGCTATTTCAGATACGAGCTTGGCAACAGTCAGTCCAGCAACGGTTATTATTCCTGCGGGACAAACACAACCTGCCGAAGCTGTCAGTATTATTATCACAGGAAGTACTTTGGGTGTTACCTCACTGACCATCACCTCATCAGTCACGCTTGATTACGAAACGCCGGTCTATATCACCGAACCCTATGCTCCACCCGTTGGCGATAACAATGTATTTTCAAAACCATTAGGCATCTTTTTAACCCCGGGCGGTTCAGAACAGGGAACGACAACTCATTTAATTACCGCGCCATTGCTAGGTATCGAGAAAGAGATATCTGCGACGAATAATACAACGGATCTTTTGATCACTTCGCCATTACTGGGAATCGAAAAATCACTATCGACACCTGCCGGAAATGATAATGAAACTCTACTCGCAGCGCCCATGCTGGGTGTGGCATTAGGTGCCAATATCTTTCAAGTTAGTCCAGGATTAATCCCCGGCAACACGACAACATTATTAACCGTAGAAGGTCATGCTCTCGATGCGGTCACCGATGTGATCATTGAGCCGAATGATGGTATTACCCAAACAGGGACTCTGGGTGCGGCAGCCGATGGTATGCAGGTCAGCGTAACACTAAATGTTGCCGAGACAGCTCCACTGACAACGCGTCTGGTTAGATTAATGGCCGGAGCGGAGGAGGTTCCATTCGCAGGATCTGCCAATGCTAAGATAAAAATAATGGGTGACTTACCGATTATTTATTCGCTGAATCCCGAGCAGGAACCCAGAGGGACATCGTTTATTCTGACCGTTAACGGCATCAACCTTACCGATGCCAGCAGTGTCAACGTCACTCCTTTTACCGATCTGACCATTGGTGCGCCCACCGTCAATCTTGAAGGTACACAATTGACGGTCGAAATAATCATTGATGCCAATGCAACCCTAGGCACGCGTGCCATAACGATCACAACACCCGCTGGGACAGGCTCTGCAAATGCCAGCCCGGACAACACATTCAACATCACTAATTAACCGGAGTCGGTTTATGAAACTATCCATAACAAACATGACAACAACACAAATAAAGAGGCGAACAATGATTACTAAACCAAAGCAACAAAAGACCAGTCTTGCAGTGGCTCTGGGATTAGGCTTGAGCTTGATGTCCGGCTTAAGTCAAGCATTTGACAGCGGCAGTACCGGTGCCGATGGTGCATTTAACCCAACGGAAAATACTCAACTACAACTACCGTCGGATGGCGTGTTTAACTTCACCACGGTCAATATTCCTGCTGGTGTGACAGTGACATTTCAAAAAAATATTACAAATACACCTGTCACTATATTGGCTAGTGGGGATGTGTTAATTGATGGGACTATTGATGTAAGTGGCGGTGATAGTCCTGATATAGGCAGTGCAGGAGATGGAGATCTAACTGATGATGGTCTAGCAGGTATTGGTGGACCGGGTGGATATGATGGAGGTTTAGGAGGTCTGGGTGGAGAATTCTTTGTTGATAGAAATGGAGGTGCAGGTCTTGGACCGGGGGGCGGTGAAGCAGGTTTTGAACCAGGAGATGGAGGCTTTGCGCTTTACGCTGGAGTTTACGGATCGCCGACTCTTCTGCCTTTGATCGGAGGTTCTGGTGGCGGTGGCGGCAGCGGCAATATCTTAAGCGGTTCAGGCGGTGGTGGTGGTGGTGGTGCGATCCTTATCGCCTCTACTACGACATTGACAATTAGTGATACCGGACTTATCAAGGCTGATGGTGGAGCGTCAGGTATCGCGTCAGGAGCTTCCGTCGGACTGGAAGGAGGCTTTGGTTCTGGAGGGGGGGTTCGAATTGTTGCCACTACAGTGGCTGGTAATGGTTCTATAAGGGCAGGGCATGCTACAGACTCCCACGATTTGCCGGGGAGGATTCGTATAGAAGCAGAACATCTGTTTCGTACAGCCCACACTGATCCAGAGTTTTCTTTCTCTCCTACCCCGGGTAATGTTTTTGTAGCAGGACTACCAACACTCTCTATCACCACTGTAGCGGGTGTTTCAGCACCGACATCACCAACAGGGAATGCGGATATCGTGCTTCCAAAGACGACTCTTAATCCTGTGGCAGTAGGTTTTTCGACAACGGGAGTACCCGTTGGTAGTACTGTTGCACTGAAGATTACCCCCGCGAGAATGCCTTCATCCGGAGTGGAGTCTACTACTGTTATGAGCTCAGCACTCTCCGGCACGGAAGCTTCCGCAACAGCCAGTGCCTCTATTGATATTCCTGATGGTCCAAGTGTTTTGTCAGCTACTATGACCTATACCGTCACTATAGCAATGCAGGATGACTTTATGAAATACACCAATGGTGAGCGAGTGGCGCAGATCCGTCTGGATACAACACCGGGTGGGCTTTCTATGACGACCTTTATTACACCAGAAGGCAAGGAATATACTCAACCTTCAAACACCATTGCGGTTAACTAAAAAAGGG
The DNA here is from genome assembly GCA_913058255.1 of uncultured Pseudomonadota bacterium. Classification (GTDB taxonomy): domain Bacteria; phylum Pseudomonadota; class Gammaproteobacteria; order CAJXQU01; family CAJXQU01; genus CAJXQU01. Next base: position 59,353 of record CAJXQU010000013.1, read on the forward strand.
CTCTGTCTGATGATCAGGTTTTTCTGACGATTCATCAATTACGTTATTAATTATGTCATCACGACAAAGAGAGATCGCTTAAATGAAAGTACACGGAGAAACACACATGTCCCTAGTTGGCAAAGAGACAAGAAGTCATCAAAAAATGTCATCAAGTGCTATGACTATTAAGGTTATTACCAGCGCAATAGTCTTAATAGCCGGTGTGGTAAGTTTGTCCTTGTCTGGCCATTTAAACAAAAGTGATGCCTCTGTTGTAGCGGATCCCTCTGTTCTTTCTAATCGTTCAGTCACTACTGCCACTCCTTCCAATGTTGTGGAGCGAAACATAAGCACGCCTGCTGAGCAGCAATACCAACAACTGCCAATGCATTTTGAGCAGAATCTTGGACAGGTAGCGGATCATGATATTGAGTACTTGGCGCGAGGAAGGGGTTACGTACTGTTGCTTGGCTCGGAAGGTGCTGAACTACAGTTACAAAATACAAATCCCAGTATCGCAAATGGTGAAGTATTCAGTAGCGTAAAAATGCATTATATGGATGCCAAATCACCATCCGGTTTTATCGGTGGTACAAAGCTTTCAGGACAGATTAATTATTTCAAAGGGCGTGATCCAGCCCAGTGGCAGACGGAAGTGCCGATTTATTCGGATGTCATCAGTAAGGAAGTATATGCGGGTATTGATGTTCGTTATCATGCCGATCAAGTACAGAAAGAAGGGCCTCAAACGGCCATAAAAGCTACTCAGAAACTGGAATATGATTTTATCGTTCAACCCGGTGCTGATGTGGCAGCGATCAAACTGAGTTTTGAGGGCGTTAAAACGGTTGAATTGACAGCCAAAGGTGATCTGCAATTGGATACGGGCCATGGCGTGTTGATCCAACAAAAACCGATTGTCTATCAACAAAATGGTGATCAAAGAACCTTTATAGAAGGTCAATATCAACTACTTGCCGATAACACGGTCGGTTTCGATGTCTCGGACTATAATTTGGATAGCCCTCTGATTATTGACCCGGTACTGGATTATGCAAGCTATCTGGGTGGCAGCAAACGGGATGCGGCATTTTCAGTCGTGGTTGATGACAATCACAATGCCTATATAGCCGGTACGACACACTCACTGGACTTTCCAATATCAAATATAGAGCAGACGCTGTCCGGCAGCCGAGATGCATTTGTCGCCAAAGTGAGTGCCGATGGTGGAAGCCTGATTTATGCGACCTATTTTGGTGGTAGCCAGGATGAAGGCGAAGAATGGAATCAGAGTGATGATACGGATGCTGGTTCCGGCCTTGCCGTAGACTCGCAAGGGCATGTTTATCTCGCAGGTACAACCGGATCTGAAAATGACTTTCCTTTGGTGAACGCGCTTCAGCCTTTTTTTGGTGGCGGTACCAGAGATGCCTATCTGATTAAATTTTCTATCGATGGTAGTCAGATCAGCTATGCCTCATATCTTGGAGGTCGTAAAGATGATCGTGCTATGGGGATTGCACTGACATCAAATAATGAACCCACCATCACCGGCGTGACACGTTCAAATGACTTTCCTGTGGAATTAGCTTTGCAGAATAAAAGGAAAGGTTCTGCTAAAGATGTCTTTATTACACAACTGAAAAACGATGGATCAGCTTACAATTTTTCAACTTATCTGGGTGGCAAAAAAGCCGATAAAGCAAAGGCGATTGCTATTGATGATCAAAATGCCATTTATATTACGGGCTGGACGCGATCTAAACGAGATTTTCCGATAACAGTCAATGCAGTACAACCTGACTTTGCTGGTGGTGGGCAGGATGCTTTTGTTGCCAAGTTGAGTCCTGACGGGCAAGAGCTGGTTTACGCGACCTACCTTGGTGGTGATAAGCATGAGGTTGCTAAAGGAATTACGGTTCTGAGTGATAACAGCGCCGTGGTTACAGGTTGGACACGCTCGAAAGTCGGATTTCCCTTGACAGCTAATGCGCTACAAACGCAGTTAGGCCAAGGTAGTGCTAACAAAGCAGATGCTTTCGTCAGTCGCATAAGCGCGAATGGAGACAGTTTTGTTTTTTCTACCTATTTGGGTGGTGATAAAAAAGATCAGGCACAGGCTATTGCACGAGGACCTAATGGCAGCATTTGGATTACGGGCCAAACATACTCGGATAACTTTCCTCTGGTTGACGCATTACAGCCAATACGCAATCGGAAAAGTGATGTTTTCGTTAGTCAGATCAGTATGGATGGTAATACACTTCTTTTTTCGAGTTACCTAGGTGGTAAGCAAGATGATCGACCTCATGGAATAGCAGTCGACAATAATGGTCGTGCCTATATTGTGGGAACGACCAAATCTAAAAAAGATTTCCCCGTCAACAATGCTTTACAACCCTTATTCGGTGGCGGCTCAAAGGATGCGTTTATTGCTCGAATATCCGACAATGACAATAACACGAACAATCCGCCTGTAATCGTCAGTACGCCAGTCATTATTATTGCTCAAAATCAGCAATATCAATATGACGTAGAAGCAACAGATATCGATAATGATCTCTTAACCTACTATTTAGATGCTGCGCCAACGGGTATGAGTATTTCTGCAGATACAGGGCTCATCAGCTGGTTGGCTGATGTGATCGGTGATTTCAATATCAGTGTTCGTGTGGAAGATAGTAAAGGGAGTAGCCACACGCAAAGTTTCACATTAACCGTTCACAATAACACGGCTCCCGTGATCACATCGACACCGATTGTGGCCGCGTTTACAGAGGAACTCTATACTTATCAGGCAACTGCTGATGATGCAGATAGTGATACCTTGATCTGGAGATTAAATACCGGCCCGGCAGGTATGACCATTGATTCGGTTAGCGGGCTTATTGAATATACCCCGACCGCTGTGGGCAATTTTACAGTTGTCGTTGGTGTTGAGGATGCGTTAGCAAGAGACAGTCAAAGCTATATGCTTTCTGTTAGTTCGCCTAATCAACCACCAATAATCACCTCTGTTCCAATTACGACCGCCAGAGTCGATCAAGCATATAGTTATCAGGTTGAGGCAACAGATGCTGATAATGATACGGTCAGTTATTCCTTGGCAGGAGCGCCATTGGGCATGCAGATCCAGCCAGGAACAGGCCTTATTAGCTGGTTACCGCTAACCGCCGGAACAGTGTCGGTGACGGTCAATGTTGATGATGGCCAGAATATTAATCATATCGATAGCCAGTCATGGAATATCATCGTTGATTATCCAACCGATATACGACCACCGGGTCTAGCTTCCGTTGGTGATTTGATTGTTCCATTGGGCACTGAGGCAGTTTTGAAACTGGTTGGCACAAGTAACAACACCAGTGGCGGTCGGCTAAGCTACGCGATCAATCCATTACCGTTACCAGAAGGTATGTCACTTAATGCCAGTACCGGAGAATTCATCTACAAACCTACGTTAGAGCAGGTGGGTAGTTTTGAAGTCACCTTTATCGTTTCGGATGGACGTTTCACCGCAGAAGAGACTATTACGATCACTGTTCCAGCCATTGATAGCAATGCAACAACTCGCCTAAGCGGGCGTATTGTTGATGCCAACAGTGCCGATACAGGCATCGACTTACCTATTATCAACAGTCGTGTCACCTTTATTGGAACAAATATTGAGGTGTTTACCGACACAAATGGTGCATTCACCCTAGATAATATCCCTGCAACGGCTGAAGTCTTATGGATCGATAATAGCCAAGCGACAGCAGCACCAGATGGTTCAGGTTATGCGTCTTTTCGTGAACGTTTACCCTTAATAGCACATGTTAATACATTGATTGATCGCTCATTCTATCTGCCACGTTTAGCGATGGACAGTATGAACCAGGTCAATCCTACTCAGACAACGGTTGTTGAAAATACGGCATTAGATGTAACGTTGACAGTGCCACCCAATACGGCAATGTTTGAAGATGGCAATGCCTTTACCGGAGAGCTGTCTGTTTCATTAGTGCCACGGGAGCTTACGCCGGCACAAATGCCTTCCTTCCTAGATCCGGCTATTTTGGTAACAATACAGCCTGTTGGCGTTAGCTTTACCACACCGGTTCCGATTACATTCCCCAACCTAGATAATTTACCAGCGGGTACCGAGACCGATCTATGGTCAGTTGATCCTGATACTGGTGTCTTTGAAATTGTCGGTAAGGGACGAGTGACGAGTGATGGACAGCATATAGAAACGATAGAAGGCGGTATTCGCAAAGCCGACTGGCATTTACCTGCACCTGCAGCCCCTTTAAGCCCAGATACACCGGCATTACCGGATCCAGACACCTGTCCAAAATGTCCAGAGGTTCCGGGCGCGTCATCATTTAGTTTAAGTGATGGCATAATGACAGAGAGTTTTAGTCTGCCAGTTTATCGTTCGCTTGAAGCGGCGCGTTCTCTGACTTTTATATACCAAACCAATCGTGCACAACCGCAACCTATCGTGCCGACCAATATTAGCCTTCGGGCCCGTTCTGCGGCACCCCCAACGATCTCTTATTCATTAACCGTCGCCGGAGTGATTCAGGGACAAGAAACCTTTATCGATACCAGTGCGCTCCCAACCGGAGAAGTTATTAGAAGTGGCTTGGCATTTGATGCTGAAGAATTTCCGACGGGCATGTACCCTTTTAGTCTGGAAGTTACCAATAACTATCCCTCCACGCACATTGGTAATGTCGTCAATGGCAACATGATGGTGATCAACGAACAGGATTCAGCGTTTGGTGCTGGCTGGATGTTGGGTGGGCTCTACCGACTAGCCCTTAATGTTGATAATAATACAGACAACAGTATCTTATTGGTTTCACCCCACGGACAACCGGTAAATTATCGACAGGATGCCACCATCGTCGATCAATACAACCCACCCAACAGTGATTTTGCACAGTTAGTACGTAATGCGGATGGCAGCTACACCCATACCGAAAAAAATGGCGTACAGATGGTGTTTGCCTCGAATGGTCTTCTCAGCAGTCACACCGATCGCAATGGCAACACGAGCCAATATAACTATACCCCTGAAGGTCAGTTAGCAACATTAATTGATCCAGTAGGGCTTGAGACACAGTTAAGTTACAGCAGCGGTAAACTCAGTAGCGTCACCGATCCAGCCGGACGTATCAGTACTTTCAACTACGATGCAGCCGGTAATTTGTTGCAGGTCAATTATCCTGATAGCAGCAAACGCACCTATGAATATGATAACCACCTGATGGTGGCGCATACCGATGAAGAAGGTAATCGCAGTACTGATCGGTACGATGCATTTGACCGGGTCATTGATGGCACTTTGCCAGATGGCACTGTACGTCAGGCCTCTGCTCAAAATCGCATCGGGCTGATTGATTTGGAAAGTGGCACAGGTACTGAGGCGCAGCCAGCGGCACTAGTCCTAGCGGACACCGTAGAAGCCACACACACCGATGGGCGTGGACATCGAAGCACTCAACAACTAGACAGCCATGGCCGTTTCATTCAAAAACAAGATGCCATTGGTCGAGAAATACGTCACCTACGCGATGCTGACAGTAATGCCATTGAAACCACTCGCCCGAATGGATCCGTGATTACCCGAACATTTGATGCGAATGGTAATGTCTTAACAGAAAAAGAAGCCTTCAATAACGCAACGACACGCTACACTTACGATGCGTATAGTTTAGTGACCTCCATCACCAATCCAAATAATCACAGCACGACGATCAATCGTCATGCGAATACGGGGAACGTGGAAAGCATCATCAACCACCTTGGTCACACCACCACGATGCATTATTTTGCCAATGGCCTGTTGAAAGATAGCTTAAGGCCCAATGGTTTATTCACCGAATACCAATACAATACCGCCGGTTTGCTTAGCACCATAACGCAGACACCACCTGCCGGCAGCCCGGGAAACATTCGCGTCACAACGTATCGTTACCATCCGAATGGCTTGATCCAACAGGTCAATACACCGGATGGAGTCACCTTAAACTATAGCTACGATCAACGTAGCCGCTTAACGCAGGTCACCGACAACCTCAATCAAAGCATCACGATGGTCTATGACGAACACGGTAATATTGTTCGTACCGACTCGAATGATGCCGATGGTACGTTAGCACTGACGCTTACTCGGGTTTACGATGAGCGTAACCGCATGATTGAAAGCCACGCGCCACACAGTGACACTGAAAACAGTGTGATCCAACGGACACTCGATGCTGAAAGTAACTTGGTCGGGCTGATTGACCCGAATGGCCAGTCGAGCAGCACGACTTTCGATCCGGTCAACCGACCGAGCAGCACAACGCATCGTCTTGCGGGTGTGACAGGGTATGAATATGACGAGTTGGATCGCATAACCAAAGTCACCGCGCCGAATGGTGTCGTGACGGACTACACCTATGATGCTTTAGGCCGTCGCCTGACAGAGCGTAGCGCCGACCGCGGCACCCGTATATATAGCTATGACCTAGCGAACAACATCAGCAGCTTGACGGATGGCCGTGGTATTAGCGCAACGTATGGCTATGATGAACTAGAGCGGTTAAAAACAATCGACTATCCCAACAGTATTGCCGGTAAAGATGAAAACATTACTTATACCTACGATACCTGCGCCTTTGGACTAGGTCGCACATGTAGCCTCACCGATGAATCGGGTACTACAGACTACGCATATGATGGTTACGGCAACCTAACGGAGCAGAGCCATACGGAGTTGGGTCAAACCTACCTAACCAGCTACACCTATGACGATGGTAATAAGATTGAAACGATGACCTACCCGAGTGGCCGCGTCGTGACCTTGCAACGGGACAGCGTACGTCGCCTCAGCCAGATGGAGGCCAGCATCAATGGCAGCCCGCAGACCATCGTCAGAGATATCCAATATCGCAGTGACCATCAAATGAGCCAATGCACGTTTGGAAACGGCTTGATAGACAGCCGAAGCTATGACCTGCAAGGCCGCCTCAGCGAACAACAGCTAAAGGATAGTCTTGATACGGTGATAGACCAACGTGCTTATCAGTATGACAAGAACGGCAATATCTTAAACATCGATACGAATGTAGAAGATAATGGCTACGATTATGATGCACTAGACCGACTTATCAGCGATGCTATTAATGCGACGAGCGCATTCACTTACGAATATGACCAAAACGACAACCGGGTACAGAAACAACGCGACGATAATAGTTTAACCGCGACCTATCGTTATCAAGCAGAGAGCAACCAGCTCACCAGCGTAGAAACCTTGAGCACCGGCACGGTGACGAGCATGGCGAACCGGGCGCTTATCTACAACGATGCTGGACGTCTCTACCAGCTGCTTGAAGCGGACATACTCATAGCCGAATATGTTTATAACGCACAAGGCCAACGGACACAGAAGATAATACATCATAGTGATAGCACACGGTCTATCACGGTTTATCATTATGACCCGATGGGTTATCTTATTAGCGAGAGCACAGAGACGGGTGAGTTGATAAAAGACTATCTGTGGAATGAAGGCATGCAGGCACTGGCGCAGATAGACAGCGATGGTGGGATAGACACTCTGACGTATTTACACAGTGACCACCTGATGACGAGCCGCTTGGCGACGGATGAGAATGAGAACATTATCTGGCGTTGGGAAGGAGAGGCGTTTGGTGAGACGGCGGCAGAGGAGCTAGCTGGTGTTCAGGTGAATGTGCGGTTTCCGGGGCAGTATTTTGATGTGGAGACGGGGCTGCATTA
>CAJXQU010000014.1 GCA_913058255.1 uncultured Pseudomonadota bacterium
CGCGAGCTGGGTTTAGAACGTCGTGAGACAGTTCGGTCCCTATCTGCCGTGGGCGCTGGAGATTTGAGAGGAGCTGCTTCTAGTACGAGAGGACCGAAGTGGACGTACCTCTGGTGTTCCGGTTGTCACGCCAGTGGCATTGCCGGGTAGCTAAGTACGGACGGGATAACCGCTGAAAGCATCTAAGCGGGAAGCCTCCCTCAAGATAAGATCTCCCTGGACTTTAAGTCCCTAAAGGTTCGTTGAAGACTACAACGTTGATAGGCTGGGTGTGGAAGTGCAGTAATGCATGAAGCTAACCAGTACTAATTAACCGTGAGGCTTGACCATATAACACTCAAGTTATTTGATATAAGTTGACACACGTTAGCTACACGATACCAATATACTCTTTGATTACTTCCTAAATGACTGTTTATTGCTTGAATATTAAGCAGTAAACGCACAAGTTTGCTTGGCGGCAATAGCGAGTAGGAACCACCCGATCCCATCCCGAACTCGGAAGTGAAACTGCTTAGCGCCGATGATAGTGTGGGGGATCCCATGTGAAAGTAGGTCACTGCCAAGCTTTAATACCGAGACCCTGTTACTTTATTGTTGCAGGGTTTTTTTATGCCCGTTTGTTGGACTTTTGCTGGTATAGTCTTAGGCTTATCAATATATGTGTACTGTGCTTTGGATTTTAATCGTTTATCGCCTATCCAGTGTTATGAGGTGGATTTAAAGAAGGAGGGGTTTCAAGAAGATGAGGCTCAACGTAATGCAGTTGAACATATGCAGAGGTTGTTTGATGACTTATGTAGGCCAATTATTAAGAAAACTCACAAAAAGAGTATCTTTAATATGTTGGTTAGTTCTAATGCGGAGCCTGCAAAGCTTCGTTTTAAAGGGGTTTATTTCTGGGGTGGTGTTGGGCGAGGTAAGACGTACATAGTTGATACCTTTTTTAATTGTTTGCCTTTCACTGAAAAAACTCGAATCCACTTTCATAGTTTTATGCGTGGTGTTCATCAAGAGTTGAAGACACTTAACAACGTACAGGATCCTCTTAAAGTAGTCGCAGATCGGTATGCTGAAAAGTTTCGGGTGATCTGTTTTGATGAGTTTCATGTCTCAGATATCACTGATGCAATGCTACTAGGGAATCTTTTTAAAGAGTTATTCTCACGTGGTGTCACTCTTGTTGCAACGTCGAATGAACATCCTGACGAGCTATATACAGGAGGTCTGCAACGGGATAGGTTTCTTCCTGCAATAGCGTTAATCAAGCAGCATACTGATATTGTGAATGTCGATAGTGACGTTGATTATCGTTACCGATTGCTTGAGAAAGCGGAGATCTATCACTGGCCCCTAGGTTATAAGGCAGATGAGAGCCTTTCAGATAGCTTTTATAGCCTTATATCAGAGGAGTCGGAGCCAAATAATACTATTTCTATAGAAGGACGTAGCATAGAGACGATCAAACATTCTATTGGGATCGTGTGGTTTGAATTTTCGGCTATTTGTGATGGTCCACGTGGTGCTTCTGACTATATTGAAATTGCACGTACTTTCCAAACAGTACTGATCTCAAATGTTCCGATTATGAATAATTCTAGAGATGACAACACTAAGCGTTTTATGACGATGATAGATGAGTTTTATGACCGTAATGTAAAGATAATTTTATCTGCTGAAACATTACCTGAGAATCTTTACACAGGTGTGCGATTATCTAAGGGGTTTAAAAGAACAGTTAGTCGTTTACAAGAAATGGGATCTAAAGACTATTTAACTCGAAAGCATATTTATAAATAACTGTTAAAACATAGGTTTGCCAAGACTACTTGACAGTTAACATTAATGTTTCTATTGTATATGTATACAGGAGAGGCAGTATATGAATAACGCACCTATATTTACACAAGAAAATCCTACAGATGCACAGTTGATATCAATTCTTGACCATGATTATGGGGATGGTGTTGTTTATATACCGGAGAATACACCTTGGAGTTTATATACTTTTGCAAGAAAGTTAGGTTATATCAATGAAGAAGGTTTTGTGACGCCAAAAGGAAAAATCCTTGTAACAAACTACCAGAAGGTGTCTTAAGATCGATATAGTTTTTCTACGAGAACTTAACTGCGCCAGAACACTGGTGAGAGTAGTACAAGTAAGGTAAATATCTCTAATCGCCCCAGTAGCATTGCTATACTTAGTACCCACTTTGCAGTATCGCTAATATCACCGTAATGGGCACTAACATCACCTAAACCTGGACCGAGGTTATTAATACAGGCTGCAACAGCTGAAAAGGCTGTTACTTGATCCATTCCTGTAGCCATTAGGATCAATAACATTATCGTAAATACCGCAATATAAGCGGCGAAAAACCCCCAAACAGAATCTATAACCTGATCTGAAATTGCTTTGTTACCTAACTTTATGGGAAAAATCGCATTTGGATGAATGAGTCTTTTGATTTCTCGCATGCCTTGTTTAAACAACAACAAAATACGTATAACCTTAACTCCACCTCCTGTGGAGCCCGCACAGCCTCCGGAGAAGCTTAAAAGTAATAGCAACAATGGAAGAAAGCTTGGCCAAGCTTGAAAATTGGTCGTTACAAATCCTGTCGTTGTACCGATTGAAACAACATGGAAAATTCCTTCTCGTACCGCTTGATCAGCATTTTCATAAATATGGTGAAAGACTAAATAGCTGACAATGATCAATGCTGTAACGACCATGAAGGAGATGTAGGCAATAAACTCGCTATCGAAAATATATGGCTTAATACTTTTCCATCGCCATGCTAGAAAGTGTATTGAATAATTTATGCCAGAGATAAGCATAAAAAAGATAGCGATTATTTCAATGTTTAAATTATCAAAATAACCAATGCTTGCATCATGAGTGGAAAAACCGCCTATTGCGACGGTGGCAAAGCTGTGACATATCGCATCAAAGAAAGTCATTCCATTGAGCCAGAAAGCTAGACAGCAGCTTATGGTTAAGCCTAGATAGATAAACCAAAGGGTTTTAGCTGTTTCCGTTATTCTTGGTGTGAGTTTATTATCTTTCATCGGGCCGGGTGTTTCAGCACGATATAGTTGCATTCCTCCAATCCCAAGCATTGGCAGAATAGCGACTGCCAATACAATGATCCCCATTCCACCAAGCCACTGTAATTGCTGTCGATAATAAAGAATAGATGTTGGGAGATTATCTATTCCCACGATGACTGTTGCACCAGTAGTTGTTAAGCCGGAAAGTGATTCAAAGAAGGCGTCAGTGAAGGACATGTTTGGGTGTTCAGCTAGTGTGAACGGGATGGCACCAGAGAGTCCGAGCACCGTCCAGAATAGAACAACAACGAGGAATCCATCGCGTAGCCGTAACTCTTGTTTTTTGTTTCTGACAGGAAGCCATAGCACCAAACCTAATGAAAGGGTAATGCCAAGCGCAATGGTGAAAGCCTGCAGAGCACCATCATTTGTAAAGAATGAAATTAAAACTGGGGGTGCCAGGGTTAGGCTGAAAAGAGCAAGTAGTAAGCCTAGAATTTTTTGTATTATAATGAGACGCACTAAAGGAAAGTCACCCCAACCTGAAATAGTTTTTCAACTTCAGGAACATGACGTTTATCGGTCACCATGATAACGACATGATCTTCAGCTTCGATAACAGTATCATGATGCACTGGAACGACAGTTTCACCACGCACAATTGCGCAAATAGTGGTTCCCGGTGGAGATTTAATATTTTCGATAGATTTACCGACAACTTTTGAAGAGTTGGCATCCCCATGTGCGATTGCTTCAATAGCTTCAGCTGCTCCTCTTCTTAATGAGTGGACCACAGCAACATCGCCACGTCTAATATGGGCAAGGAGACTTCCTATCGTTGCCTGTTGTGGTGATATGGCAATATCTATAATGTCTTGTTGAACGAGATCAACATAGGCTGCTCGGTTAATTAGTGCCATGACTTTTTTGGCCCCGAGTCGTTTTGCCAGCATCGATGAAATGATGTTCACTTCATCATCATTGGTTAATGCACAAAAGATATCGGTCTCTTCTATATTTTCTTCCAGTAATAGATCTTCATCGGCAGCATCACCATTGAGTACAATTGTGTGTTGGAGCTCGCCTGCTATTTGTTTTGCTCTATTCGGATCGAACTCGATTAGTTTGACTCGATATTTTTTCTCTAATGATTTTGCTAGCCTTGTCCCAATATTTCCACCACCTGCGAGTAGGATCCGCTTCACTCGCTTTTCAACGCGACTCATTTCTCGCATTACAGCTTTGATATGTTTAGGTGCAGCGATGAAAAATACATCATCATTCGGTTCAATGATCGTATCGCCTCTCGGAATGATAGAACGTCCTTTACGGAAAACGGCTGCCACACGAGTTTCAATGCCGCGCATGTGTTCTTTGAGCGCGCGTAATTCATGACCGCAAATCGGGCTACTATAATGAGCTTTTACTGCTACAAGTTGAACTTTACCCTCTGCAAAATTGAGTACTTGAAGAGCCCCAGGATAACTGATTAGTCGTTCGATATATTTAGTGACTTTTTGTTCAGGACTGATCAATACATCAACAGGCAAGGCTTCTTGATTGAAAAGTTCCGTATACTTCAAATATTCAGCATCACGGACACGAGCAATTTTCAGCGGTGTATGAAAGAGTGTGTAAGCAACTTGGCATGCAATCATGTTGACTTCATCACTGCTTGTTACAGCAATGATCATGTCTGCTTCTTGTGCGCCTGCTCTCGCTAGGGTGCCTGGATGAGAGCCTGAACCGACGATGGTTCGTAGATCAAAGCGATCCTGTAAGGACTGCAGGCAGACCGGATTGTTATCAATTACGGTAATATCATTTGCTTCACTGCAAAGGCTGCCGGCTACGGAAGCACCGACCTGACCGGCTCCAAGAATAATAATTTTCATGGTTAATTCAAACTGTCTCTTAATTTTTCTTGAGCTGTTTCGCTATTCTTTTAGGATCAATATCAAGAGCACGAAGCTTTCGATACAAGTGAGTTCGCTCGATACCTGCATGTGATGCTACGTTAGTAACATTACCTGTATTTAATTTTAATTGATACTCAAAATAACTTCTTTCAAATTGTTCTCGAGCTTCTCTTAAGGGTAAAGTAAAGCAAGGAATAATATCAGCGGTAGGTGCGTTTGATGTTATGCCTAATGCGGACTCAACTTCGTTGATGTCGATGTTATCATTGCCGCCTAATATTAATAATCGTTGCACTAAATTTGTTAGCTCTCGAGTATTGCCTGGCCATTCATAACTACGCAGACTATTCTTGGATGCAGAAGTGAATCTTCTGGAAGGTAGGCCTTCTTGCTCTACAAAATATTGTACGTAAAAGTCTAATAGGTCAGGAATATCTTCTGCGTGCTTTTTTAATGATGGAACATGTAGAGGAATTACATTTAAGGCATAGAAGAGATCTTCTCGAAACAGGCCTTCATGGGCTTTCTGTTGCAGATCATGTCGTGTTGATGCTATTACACGAACATCAATTTTTACGGGCTCATGGCCGCCGACTCGAAGGATTGTTTGACTTTCTAAAGCACTTGTCAAACGTGCTTGAGTGCTGAGATCCATGTCTAAAATATCCTGCATAAACAAGGTACCACCACTCGCTTGTTCAAGGTAACCAAAGTGAACCTCGCCGTTCGATTCATTACCGAACAATTCTACTCCAGGGTTCTCTACCGCTAAGCCACCGACATTTACTGAGATAAATGCATTCGAAGAACGTGGACTGCAATCATGCAGGTATTGTGCAAATTTTTCTTTTCCGCTACCGGTTGGGCCAGAGATCAAAGCCGATGTGTCATGATTGGCGACTCGTTCGATTTGGGATTTAAGATTGATTAATAGTGGATTCTTTCCGAAACTTTGGTCGAGAGGAATTTCTTTCTTTTTCCGCAGATCAATATTTTCACGCTTTAAGGACGAAGTTTCTAAAGCACGCGCAACAGTGATCAGTAGTTTCGCTATGGAGAGTGGTTTTTCGATAAAGTCATATGCGCCGATACGAATTGCATCAACAGCTGTTTCGACGGTTCCGTGGCCAGAGATCATGATTACTGGACAGTCGAAGCTTCCGTTTTCTTTCCACTCTTTCAGTAGTGTGACACCATCGATATCAGGCATCCAAATATCGAGAAGGATTAGATCTGGGCGACGTGAACGAAGAGCTTCTTTAGCTGCTTGGCCATTTTCTGCAACGGAAACATCGAACCCTTCATCTTCAAGAATCTCTTTTAAGAGACTTCTGATATCTGGCTCGTCATCAACTACAAGTATATGGGCTGAACTCATATGATATTTTTCCTTGCTTCATTTATCGGGTGAACGTTATGGTTTTCCATCACAATGGGCAATCTAATAATAACGCTCCCGCCTTGATCGTTATTATTTTCAACGCGGACAATACCGCCATGTTCTTCTACGATTTTTTTAACAATGGCCAAACCAAGTCCTGTGCCACTCGACTTCGTTGTTACATAGGGTTCAAATATTTCATCCATTAGATCATCTGGAAACCCAGAACCGTTATCAATCACACGTATTTCTATTAGATCACGACCTGAAGACTGCATGGTTTTTGATAGGACGTTAACTCTGGGCTGATGAACATCCTCAGTGGCTTCAATCGCATTTTTAAGCAGGTTGTTGAGTATTTGTCGGAGCCGATTGTGATCTGCTTCAATGATAGGCAGAGCCTTATCAAGCTCGAGCTCAATGTTTACTTTTTTACTCATCTGTTGATAGAGTGTCGCAACTTCTTCGATCATTGGATTCACATTTAACGGTTCAGGTTTTATCTGAGATGGACGAGCGTAATCAGAAAATGTGTTAACCATATCCTTCATGGTGCCGACTTGTTGGATAATTGTATTGGTTAAGCGATCTAGCGTGTCAGCATCTGAACCTTCCATCTTTGATAGGTATTTATGCCGCAATCGTTCTGCTGAAAGCTGGATGGGGGTTAGTGGGTTTTTAATTTCGTGAGCAAGCCTGCGAGCTACTTCGCTCCATGCTGCATCTTTCTGGCCTTGGATGAGTGCTGTGACATCATCGAAGACGATCACATGTCCTTGTTCAACAGAGCTATCTAAAGCGGTTCCACGACACATCAGTACTTGTCTCCCTGAAGCTCCGAAAAGCACGACTTGTTTTTGCCAGTCACCAGAATGGTGAGAAAGTTGCGGTTCAATAGACTCATAAAATGCAATCAGCTGAGTTTCTTCTTCAGGAAGCTTAGTTAGGCGTCCCCCTTGGAATGGAGCCAGGTCGGTGTCCAGAATTTGATTCGCACTTACGTTAGCAGTCTTTAATTTAAGTTGTGAATCAAAAGTTAAGACTCCCGAAGATAGTTTGCCCAACACAGCCTGGAGGTAGGAGCGTTGAGAATCCACTTCATGTTGTGCAGTAGCAATTTTTAATGACATTTCGTTGAATGATTGGACCAAAAAGCCAAGATCATCAGAACTCGAGACGATGAGTTGTTTTCCATAGTCTCCCGCTGCGATGCGACGTGTGCCTTCAGCGAGATCTTGAATTGGTGCAATCAACTTTCTTGCTGAATGAAAGGCTGCTAAAACGGCGCTGAAAATACTAAACAGTAGAACCAATGTTAGAGTCATGGTGAAGCTGAGTTGTAATGGTTTTCTCAAGTAAGCCAATTCTTGGTAATCGGCATAGGCACCCTGAACGTTTTCTGCAAGTTCGTTGATATGTGTGGCGATTGGGTAGAGAGCCTGTAGCATTCGGGTTTTATTATTGAGATTATTCGGGATTGTAACTAGGGCGCGTATGAACAAGCCGGAATCTCTAATGGGCTCAAGCCCAATATAGTTCCGACCTTGTCTAAGTTGTAGAAGGATAGACTCGCCAGGGATGTTCGGTACGATATCAATTTGTGTGCTACTTGTTGCTATAACTCGACCTTTTTTGTTGAGAATAGCCAATTCCTCAGCACCATTCCGTATGCGCATACTGTCTAGCTTTGAAGGATCAAAATCAAAGTTATTTATAACGGTAGTTGGTATGACGCCTCGTAAATTACTCAGATCTAGAGCGTTCATGTTGATATTGGATTGTGTTGACTCTGTAATATCTTCGGCTATTTTCTCAGTGGTTTTTAGCAGCTCACGCATGCGTAGACCGATGGCTTCTTTGCTCAAATCCAAAGAGTCAGTCAAGGCTTTTTCGATACGAACATCAAACCAATTATCGATACCTCGGCGGATAAAGTCAGTTGAAAACCAGTAGACGATAATAAGTGGAATGATCGCCAATAAAATAAATGTTGTGACCATTCTAAGTGTTAGGCGAGCGCCAGGCCTTCTTTCTCTGAGCTGAGATAAAAGGTGCTTGATATTGCGGCCTATCAGATAAACTAAGCCGAGTAATCCTAAAGAGTTAGTGATTAATAAATAAGAAAATAATTTACCAAAATCTTTAGAGTCGTTGATAGCATTACTCATGGAGATCAAGGTTGCTAACATAGATATAAATACTAGACAGGTGATCAGTAATGAGCGGCGAGACCCGATCATGGCTGTATTTCCCATTCATGCCAGCCGCTTGATGCACGCCATTGAGAGGATAACCAGGCTTGGATCCGCATTGGGGCCGGAAGGGATTCGATAACCAGTCCTGATCTGATCTTTCCGATAAGAGGCTTGTCGGATGGGATACGTTTTTTTTCTGTAATAGCCAATTTCGAAATTCGACCCAGCTTTAAGAGTGCATCTTCGAGAGATTTAAAACTAAATTGATCCTTAGTGGCTAAGTTTGTTAATACATATTGCTCACTCAGGGGAAGGTGCTCGAGCTGCATATTATGGTTGTGTCGAATCACTTCCTTGGCCCACATAAATGATCTTGGTTGCTCAAACTCCACTTCAATGTAGAAAGTGAGCGGAATACCATTTTCGAGTGCTTCTAGCGGTTTTTTACCAAGGTTAAACTTGAAAATTGCATTGACGACATATATTTCATTAACGATTTTGGATGACGCTTTATTAACAGTTATTTCTGTGGCGTAAAGTGAAGTCACAAAGAAGCCTATTAATAAGCTCAATAGAATGCGTGTACGCGGTGATTTAAGCTTTAAGTAGACAGGCATAATAGAATCCGTCCATTCCTTCGTTTCCGGGTAATATTTGTTTTCCATGAGGAAGATCACGTCCCCATGGAGCTGAAATCTTGCTTTCCGAAGCATTTTCTTGTTCGGATAAAAACCAAGTTATCTGATCTTGGTTCTCTTGTTTTAAGGTTGAACAGGTAACATATACAAGCTGACCGCCGCTGGCAAGTAAGGGCCATAAAGCAGTGAGGATCTTTCGCTGTGTTTCGACGAGGGCTTTTATATCATCTGGCTGTCGATGATACTTGATATCAGGGTGCCTTCGGATAACGCCTGTTGCAGAGCAGGGTGCATCGAGTAGGATGCGATCAAATAATTGACCATCCCACCATTGTTCTGTTTCTGAGACATCGTGATCAATTACGTTGACTTTCTCAGACAATAATTCAAGACGAGTGAGCGTGTCATTAAGTAACGCGACTCGCTTCTCAGTGATATCCAAAGCGGTTAAAGCTTTGAGCTTAGGTTCTTTCTCTAGGATGTGTGCTGTTTTCCCACCAGGGGCGGCACAGGCATCGAGGACATTTTGATTTGGTTTGAGGTCGAGTAATCCTGCCGCTTGTTGAGCGGCTTGATCCTGCACTGAGACATGCCCTTCCATAAACCCGGGAAGTGTTGTTGGATTGATGGATTGTAGTAGCTTTATACCGTCAGTGCTGACCTCGGATCGAGCACATTCGATACCGAGCTCATTCAGTGTCGCGAGATAATCATCACGACTTTCTTTTAAAGCATTAACGCGCAGAGACATGCCGGCTTGTTGATTATTTTGGTTTAGTATTTCTTGCCAGTCATCAGGCCAATTCTTTTTGATTTTTCCGACTAACCATTGAGGGTGACTATACTCCGCTTCTAATGATTCCTTAGCGGTAGATAAGAGCTGTTCATGTTGACGAAGCAGGTTACGTAGCACGCCATTGAGTAAAGCGGTGGCCCAAGGTCGGCCTGTCTGTCTCGCGCCCTCGACAGTGCTAGACACTGCGGCGTGTTCAGGTGTTCGCATATGACTAATCTGATAGGCTCCGATCAGTAAGAGAGCTTTTAGAATACTATCTTTAGATTTAAACGGTTTGCGTAATAACGGGCTAAGAACGGCATTAAGTTGATAATACCAGCGCAAAACGCCATAGCTTAATTCATTAGCAAATGCTCGATCTCGTGGGTCTTCTAGTTGATCAAGCAGAGGGGGGGCACAATCGGAAAGCGAACGATGTTTGGTTAACACGGAATCGATGATCTCAGCTGCAGTTAGTCGGGCATTTTTTTTCATTATCTAATTTTAGCCGATGCTGCGAACAAGGTCGGGATTGCCGTTAACAAAGTCGGCTACGGACATTTGCCGTTTTCCGGGCATTTGTAGTTGTGTAATCCGCAATAAACCTTTACCTGTGACGACGTCAATTCCATCACGAGAGATGGCTGCGATTTCACCGGGTTGCTTCTCGGTTGGAGATGTTTCTGGGGCTGTAACAGTCGCATCCCAAACCCGTATGTTTTTTTCAAATAACTCAGCATGTGCGACTGGCATAGGGTTAAAAGCACGCACTTTGCGTTGAATAGCCATGGCGGAGTCTTGCCAGTCTATAGCGGCTTCTGTTTTTGTGATTTTTTCGGCGTAAGTGACTAACTCTTCATCTTGTTCCTCTGCGGTAGCGGTGCCATCCGCTAATGCGGAGACGGTTTCAAATAGGCTTTTTGCCCCAAGTTTTGCGAGCTTGTCATGCAATATTTGAGCGGTGTCAGAGGCCTCTATAGAACAAGATGATTTTAAGTACATTGGGCCACTATCGAGAGTTCGGGCCATTTGCATGATGGTAACACCTGACTCGGTATCGCCGATTTCAATTGCTCTTTGAATAGGGGCCGCGCCACGCCAGCGAGGTAATAGTGATCCATGTACATTGATGCAACCTAAACGAGGCGTGTCTAAAATACTTTGTGGAAGAATTTGACCATATGCGACGACTATCAACAGATCAAGATTGAGTGACTGTAATTCTTCTAATGCTTCAGGGGCTTTAAAAGAAAGGGGTTGTAATACCGTGAGGTTGTGGGCTTCAGCCAGTTCTTTTACTGCACTTTTTTGGATCTTTCGTCCACGACCTGCTGGCCTGTCTGGTTGGGTGTAAATGGCGATCAAGTCGTGTTGATCGGCCTTTATTAATGCTGCAAGAGAGACAGCTGCAAAATCTGGGGTGCCGGCAAAGGCAATGCGTAAACGTGATGCGGTCATTTATGAAGCCTTGGTGTATAAATGTAATTGAATGAGTAAAAACGATTAGCCGGTTTGGCGTAACTGTTTTTCGAGCTTCTTTCTGATCCTGTTGCGTTTGAGTGTTGAAAGATAATCGACGAATAGCTTGCCATCCAGGTGATCGATTTCGTGCTGAATACAGACAGCCAACAAACCATTTGCTTCCATTTCGATGGATTCACCGTCGCGGTTTAATGCACGCAGCGTAATCTCTTCCGCGCGTTGCACAAGTTCATGTGTCTCAGGCACCGATAGGCAACCTTCTTCCATCTCCCCTATGCCATCAAGAGTCAAGAGCTCAGGGTTGATCAGGAAGAGTGGAGAATCCTGTTCAGGGCTAAGGTCGATAACAACGAGTCTTTGCTGAACATTGACTTGTGTCGCTGCCAGACCGATACCTGGAGCGCCATACATTGTCTCAAGCATATCGTCTAATAGCCGATGTATAAAGCTATCAACTGTCTGAACAGGTTTAGCAACTAGCCGTAACCTTGGATCGGGATAATGAAGTATGTCGAGTATGGGCATAGGACTTTATAGTGTTAAACGTATCAGCAGTATAGCAAAAAATAATGGCTAAAGTTATTGTCAAAACGCTTGTGCATGTTTCTTGCTTAACATTAGGTATTAGACTTTGAGATAAGCTTATCGTCAATTTTATTAGTTTTTAGCTCGTCGTTATATCGATAAGCTACATTAAATAGATTTCAAATAGGGTTCTGAAATGTATAGAAAATTTTTATGTTTTGTAATGATGTGTTGTGTTTCTTTCACAGTTTTTTCAGCTGATCTGGAGCTTCGCGCAGATCATCCAGAAAAATATGTCGTGAAAAAAGGCGATACTTTGTGGGATATTTCAGCGGTATTTTTAAAGAGCCCTTGGTTGTGGCCAGAGATCTGGCAAGTAAACCCACAGGTACGTAATCCTCATCTTATCTACCCTGGAGATGTTTTAGAACTCGCTTTTTGTGATGGTAAGCCATGTTTGAGGTTTGGATCGGCAGGACGAAACGTAAAGCTTTCTCCTGGAGTTCGTTCTTCAATGAACGATCATGCTATTCCACCGATACCTTTAGAGGTCATTCGTCCGTTTCTATCGCGCCCTCGTGTGGTGGAAGCCAATACTTTAGATTTGGCTCCTTACGTATTAGCTAGCCAAGATGAACATTTGATTGCTGGTGCTGAGAACAAGGTTTATGTTCGCGGTATTAAGCCGTTGGAAGAAAGGAATCGTTATATGATTTTCCGTAGCGGTGACATTTATCGCGATGTTCCTGCTGAAGGGGCAAAGGAAGGTGAAATTCTTGGCTACGAAGCTTTGTATGTTGCTGGTGCTCAGATGCAACGCTTTGGAGATCCTGCGACGGCTTTGATTACTCATTCAGAACGCGAAGTTCTGATCGGTGATCGACTGCTGCCGGAAGAAGACCCAATTAGTGAACAGTTTATTCCTCATGCGCCAGATCATGAAGTGGATGGTCGAATTATTTCGGTTGTGGATGGCGTTTCACAAATTGGTCAATATCAAATTGTTGTTTTGAACCAAGGCGCTAAGCATGGTTTGGAAGCTGGGCATGTATTGTCCATTCATGAGAGTGGTCGATTTGTACGTGACACGATTGCACAGGATCAAAAGCTGAGAACGGGGCGTGATCAAGTCGTGATTGATCCAAAAGATGCCTCTGGAGCCAAACAAGTAACAAAGGTTGATACTAAAAAATTGACTGAGATTGTGGAGCTTCCTGAAGAGCTGATCGGTTATCTGATGATTTTTCGTACCTTCGACAAGGTCAGTTATGCATTAGTGATGGATCTTGAACGTCCAGCACATATTTATGATGCTGTTCATCTTCCATAAGCCCTTCAAAAGCAATATAGACGAAAGTCTTTAACCTTTATCACAGTTGAGACCTGTCTGAATGACAGGTTCTCAGCTATGATTCGTCGCAATATGGATAACGCAACGAACGCTACCTCTACAAAAGATCAAACTTCAGACGAACAAAAGGAAGGTCTTACCAGCTGGCTAGTTCTAAACCGCATTAAGGGGTTCGGGCCAAAGACGATCAATGGTCTACTCGAGAAGTTTGAAAGTCCTCAACATATTTTTGATTCTTCAGTTGCAGAGCTAAAACACACGGGCTTATCATCTTCAGCTATCGAAAAGATTAAAGGTGCTGTACCTGAAGTAGATGAGGACCTGGCTTGGTTAGAAGCTCATCCTCGGCACCACATCATCACAATGCAAGATCCTCGCTACCCTTCTCTATTAAAAGAAATAACAGACCCGCCTGTACTCTTGTATGTGAATGGCGACCCGTATTTACTTTCAATGCCGCAACTGGCGATGGTCGGGAGCCGGTCAGCAACAGCGGGCGGCTTGGAAATAGCGCGAGAATTTTCTCGAATCTTGGTTGATATGGGCTTGGTTGTAACCAGCGGCCTAGCGTTAGGTGTGGATGCTGCCGCGCATGAGGGAGCTTTAGCTTCAACCGGAAGGACCGTCGCTGTACTGGGGACCGGGCCAGATAGAATCTATCCTGCAAGCCATTTAAAGCTCGCTGGGCAGATTGTGGAAACGGGGGCCATTGTCACGGAGTTTATCCCAGGGGCAGCTCCACGGAAAGATCATTTTCCACGACGGAATAGAGTGATTAGTGGGCTAGCGCTAGGAACTCTAGTGGTAGAGGCGGCCAAACAAAGTGGTTCATTGATTACCGCTAGGTTTGCAATGGAGCAGGGTAAAGAAGTGTTTGCGGTACCAGGCTCAATTCGAAATCCGCAAGCTAAAGGTTGCCACGCACTTATTCGTGAAGGTGCAAAGCTAGTGGAGTCAGTTGAGGATATTATTGAAGAACTTGGGCCAGTTTTTGCCACACTTTACCCTGAGAAAGACCGAAACAGTGCTGAAGGTGAAATGGATACTCATAGTTTCTGTAATGAACAAAAGTTAATTATGGATAGTTTGGGCTTTGATCCTGTCTCAGTAAATGAGATTGTTGAACGATCGGGATTGACGGCTAGCGATGTTTCCTCCATTCTGTTGGCATTAGAACTTGAAGGGCATGTTTGTTCTCAAGTTGGCGGAATGTACTTAAGAAAGAAATAAAAATAGATGAAGCAAACAGTCTTAGATGTCTTAATTTTCCTTTTTGAACACTATATGGATGACGATAATGATATTTCTATTGAGGAAGATTCGTTACGTTTAGAGCTAAAGGAATCAGGTTTTGACGATCAACAAATCGGCAAGGCCTTTGAGTGGTTGCAAGGCTTGGCAGCACAACAAGACAGCATTCCACTCAATGAAAAAGTTGAAAGTAATTCGATTCGAGTCTATACCAGCCAAGAGCAGCGTAAGCTTGATGTGGACAGTCGAGGATTTTTAATGTTCCTTGAACAGATTGGTGTGTTGGGGCACCATAGCCGTGAATTGGTACTAGACCGAGTGATGGCTCTGGAATCAAGCATGATAGATATGGAACAACTTAAATGGGTTGTCTTGATGGTTTTATTTAACCAGCCAGGACAAGAAGAAGCCTTTGGTTGGATGGAAGATCTAGTCATGGAAGAGCATAACGGCATAATACATTAATCACCTGAACTATAAATTCTGAAAGAAATTTCGTATGACAAGTAATCTAGTCGTGGTCGAGTCACCGGCCAAAGCAAATACAATTAAACGTTATTTAGGCGAAGGCTTTGAAGTCCTTGCCTCTTATGGACACATTCGTGATCTGCTTCCGAAAAAGGGGGCGGTTGATACGGAAAATGGTTTCGAGATGCACTACGAAACAGTCGATAAGAATAACAAGCATGTCGCTGCCATTGTCAAGGCGATGAAAAAAGCAGACGCTTTATATCTCGCGACCGATTTGGACCGCGAAGGGGAAGCCATTTCATGGCACCTAGCGGAGATCCTGAAAGAAAAGAATTTATTAAAAAATAAAGATGTTTATCGCGTTGTTTTCAGCGAAATCACCAAAGGCGCAATCCAAGAAGCAATCAAGTCTCCTCGTGAATTGTCGATGGATATGGTTAACGCACAACAAGCCAGACGAGCGCTGGATTACCTCGTAGGATTCAACCTTTCACCTTTATTATGGAAAAAAATTGCTCGAGGGCTTTCCGCTGGTCGAGTACAAAGCCCAGCATTACGATTGATAGTTGAACGTGAAGAAGCAATAGAACGTTTCGATCCTCAAGAATATTGGACTATCGAAGCACTGAATACGCATGGTGGTGTAAGTTTTGGTGCAAAGCTGAATCTTTATAAAAACGAAAAAGTTAAGCAGTTTACTGTCACAGAGGCTGAGAATGCTCATGAGATCAGAGACGAATTAATTAAACAGTCAGGCGGTAAGTTAGTCGTCAGTGCTGTTGAAAAGAAACAAAGAAAGCGAAACCCTTCACCCCCCTTTATTACATCGACCTTACAACAAGAAGGTGTGCGGAAACTGGGCTTCACAGCGCAACGGGTTATGCGAACAGCGCAACAGCTTTATGAAGGAATCGAGATCGATAGTGGTTCTGTTGGTTTGATCACTTATATGAGAACGGATTCGATCAATCTGGCACAAGAAGCGATTGGTGAGATCCGTGACTTTGTTTCAGAACGCTACGGAAAAACAGAAATCCCAGCAGAACCACGTGTCTTTAAGAGCAAATCTAAAAATGCTCAAGAGGCTCATGAGGCAGTGCGCCCAACATCAGCACGGCGTACGCCACAAGATATGAAGCAATATCTTAGTGCGGATCAGTTCAAGCTTTACGATTTGATCTGGAAACGGACTGTGGCCAGTCAGATGAAGCATGCGACGATTGATCAGGTTGGTGTAAATCTCGCTTGTGGGGAAGGTAATAACTTCCGCGCGAGTGGCTCTACTGTTGCCGATGCGGGTTTTATGGCGGTTTATCTTGAAGGTAAAGATGACGGCAATGAGGGCGATAGTGATGAGAAAAAACTGCCGGTTTTAAAAGAAGGCGAAATCATCTCCGTAAACGAAATTTTGGCCGATCAACATTTCACTGAACCTCCTCCGCGTTTTACTGAGGCGAGTTTGGTTAAAACGTTGGAGGAGTATGATATTGGCCGGCCTTCGACTTATGCTTCTATCATTTCGACATTACTTCATCGAGAATATGTCGAGTTTGAGAAAAAACGTTTTACACCAACAGATATGGGCAGGCTCGTTAATAAATTTTTGACCGATCACTTCTCCAAATATGTTGATTATGAATTTACTGCAAAACTGGAAGATACCTTGGATGCGGTGTCTCGAGGCGAAAAACAATGGATTCCTGTTCTTGAAGAGTTTTGGGGACCTTTTGAAAAACAACTGCAAGACAAAGAAGAAAATGTTTCTCGCAAAGAGGCCAATCAGGCGCGTGAATTAGGGCTTGATCCTAAAACGGGCGAACCTGTTACGGTTCGTATGGGACGTTTCGGTGCCTATGTCCAGATCGGTGACGCAGAAGCTGATGAAAAGCCGCGATTTTATGGGTTACAAGCGGGTCAAAAGCTCGATACCATCACTCTCGAAGAAGCTATGGGTCTAACCCGGTTACCTCGTGATCTGGGTGAAGATGCAGAAGGAAATGCTATTTCAACCAATGTTGGACGGTTTGGGCCATATGTTCGGTATGGCAATAAGTATGTTTCTATTCGCGATGGTGATGATCCTTACACGATTACGATTGAGCGAGCATTCGAATTGATTGAGCTGAAGAAAAAGGAAGATGCCGAAAAGAATATCAAGGAGTTCGAAGGAACTGAAATTAAGGTTCTGAAAGGACGATATGGTCCTTATGTAACGGATGGCAAAAAGAATGCGAAGATCCCTAAAGACAAAGAACCTGAGTCGATCACTTTAGAAGAAGCTATAAAAATGATCGAAGAAGCGCCAGAAAAAGGGCGTGGAAAACGCAAAGCTAAGGCCAAGGCTAAAACAAAGAGCAAAGCTAAGACGAAGTCAAAAGCGAAGGCCAAGAGTAAGGCTAAAACGAAAGCTAAGGTCAAGGCGAAAACTAAAGCGAAAACTAAAGCGAAATCTAAGGCCAAAGCCAAGGAATAATTACTAAAAGTCTAAGATTAAGTTTGCGTAAAAAAAAATCTAGCTGGCATTTAAAAAAAGCTTCTGAGATCATAAGAAGTGGTGGTGTCATTGCCTATCCAACCGAGGCCGTCTATGGTCTCGGTTCCGATCCTTGGGATCGTAAAGCGGTTTTAAAAATTCTCAGTATAAAAAAGCGCTCGATCAATAAGGGGCTGATTGTTATCGCGTCGGATCTACGCCAGCTTGAATCATTGATATGCATTCCTGATCAGTTTATTAAAACGAAAATTTTAAAAACATGGCCAGGCCCCTCAACTTGGGTTTTGCCTGCTTCGGCTCAATGTCCTTACTGGTTGCGAGGTGAGCATAGTGGTCTCGCAGTACGTATTTCTGCGCATCCTCTATGTAAAGCGTTATGTGATTTAGCCGGGCCTATCGTTTCGACCAGCGCAAATCTTGCCAGCCAACCATCCTTGAAAACGGCATGGAAAGTTCAAATGCAGTTTAACGATCAACTAGACTATCTTTTAAGAGGCTCCTTATCTGGAAATGCTGAGCCTTCAAGTATTATAGATGCTATTTCGGATAAAATTATTCGTTAAATAGTGGTAGAAGAAACAGTTGTTATCAGCTGTGGCGAAAAGTGAAATGATAAAATATAAATAAAATCAATTGGTTGGTGCAGCATTGGTGTAATGCGAGCTATTTGACTGGACGGTCGTTTTGAATAGAGAATAAAAGCTCGAACGATACTGAAGCCCAAGGAAGGGATTATGCAGATAAAGATTTTGAGCACAGCTTTTCTATCACTTTTAATGATGGTTAGCACTTCATCAGCCCATGCGGCGATTCTTTTTTCGACAGACTTTCAAACTTGGCAAACGGATATGACGACAACTTTTTCTCGTCAGCTTGAACACGAGGTCTTTGTCACGGATTACACCAATATAGCGGCTATTGTTCCTCATATCTTTCCAGCACTCGAACGCTCTGATCCAGATTATCAGTCAAAGCGGATGGATTGGGGGAATAGTGGGAATAACGTTGATCTAGGCAGAACAGCCGTTTTTAATAGCTCGGAAACTCATTTCAAGTGGAGTTTTGAAGTGAGTGCACTTGAATCAGATACCGTTACGTCTTCTTCCCGTCACTATCATGGCAGTGAATATACTATTGGTGACGAAGTTGAGGCGCATGTCGTTTACAACGATAGAATCAACCGGAATGATTTTGATCAGGTGGATGCTTTCACGGATGTATTGTCTATTGGTAAGTTCAGAGGTTTTGATACCGGTGAGGCTGTGACTGGAGATCCGTATCATTGGGATAACGATGATTTCAGTATAGAGATAACTAGTGGGCCTGCGCTTTATGCCTTTGCTTTTGAGATCGTAAATAACAGAAAGTATATCGATACAACATTTAATGGTGGTTCTTCAGACGGAGGACTGTATAGCTATGGTCGTGAGTCGATAAGCATCACTGACAGCGATGGCGAAATCTTTAGCATTCAGGAGAGTACAGGCGAGCTGCCTATTATCCCAGGCTATTTCAATGACCCAAGCACCTCAATAGATGAAGGAAAGTACGTCGATAATTTTGACGATGTACAATTCATCGGTATTGTCTCTGATACTCCTTTCTCTTTTTTGGAGTTTAATGAAGATTCGCGCCCGGATGATATTGGAATTAAAAACTTGATGTTTGCAGGCGCAGCTTCTCCCGTTCCTGTTCCTCCTGCGGTATGGTTATTTGTTTCTGGAATTGTTGCTTTGTTAGGGCTGGGACAAAAACGGAAAATATAATTATTAACCAGTAAGGCTTTGATTTTTATATTAAAGATATTTTCAAGAGTAGTTTATCTTGTAGTATTGTGTTTCAAGTTGCCATCTTTTACAGAATTATTGGTGATTGGAAGGTAAACTCTACACATTTTCCAATGCCTGTTATCATAGCTTTTGCACATATTTTACAGCGAATGTATGCATCCAGGAATATTGTTAGAATAGGCTTCTTGAGAGATTTTTAAGAAAAACGATAATAAAATGCAGAGTAATTTTTGTCAGGTAAGCCAAAAATGAGAGAATCCCTTGGAAAAGAAAAAGCTATCGGTAGTTAAAAATACACTGATAGAACTAGAGTATGAGCATCGAGATTTAGATGATGCCATTGTTAAGTTCTTACAGGACTCTGAGCCTGATCAGTTGCAAATTACGCGGATGAAAAAACGGAAGTTAAAGATTAAAGATCAAATCATCAAATTAAAAAGTGATTTGATCCCAGACATGGATGCCTGACACGTATTGAATAACTATGAATGATAAAGCGGAACTGAAGTATCAAAGTGAGATTCTCCAACTGACACCCATTAGCAGTTTATCTGCGGTGATTCAGAAACAGCTGATACGTCTATCTGAAACTATCATGATCCCCGGTGGAAATAGTTTATTCGAACAAGGTGAGTACAGTGAAAGATTGTTTTTCATGCTATCAGGCGAGGTTGATCTTTATCAACAGAATCAATTTGTAAAAAAAGTATCGGTAGGGACGGATGATGCTAAAGCAGCATTGAATATGACACGTTCATTCTCTGCTGTAGCAAACACTAGAGTCGTTTTATTTATGGTTGAACGTGCTTTATTGGAACGATTAGTCATACTTGATTGTTGCGAAAATAGAGCGGATGTTTCAGAGCGTGCTGAATGGACTGATCAGTTACTTAGTTCTGAACTAATGGCGCGAGTACCTTCAGAGAATATTCATCATTTATTTGATTATTTTGATGAAATTTTTGTCAAGAAAAATGATCAAATTATTACGCAGAATATGCCCGGCAAGTACTTTTATCTTATTCGAGAGGGGCAGTGTGTTGTTTCAAAAAACAACGATGATTCTGGTGACAGAATAACCTTGGCCGAGCTTGAAATGGGTGGTTATTTCGGTGAGGAGGCATTACTCACAGGGAAGAAGCGTACGACTTCTGTCACGATAACTTCAGAAGAAGGTCGCCTGATGCGATTAGCTCGAAGTGACTATGAGAAGCTGCTTAATTTACCGACACAAAATGGCATTGATTATACTGCTGCTGCTGCAAAAATTCGTGATGGAGCTGTTTGGTTAGATATTCGTTTTGTGAATGAATTTTCACGTTCCCATATTACGGGTAGTACAAATTTGCCACTGGAGCAGGAGCAACTCAAGGAAAGTGAAGGTAAGCTTTTTAAAGAACAGACCTATGTTCTTTATTGCGATATAGGCGTAAGAAGTCCTTTCGCAGCAAAACTTTTAAGTGCTAACGGCATAGAGGTTTCTTATTTGAAAGGAGGAATACAGCAGTATTCTAGAGGAATTAATATGAGTGAAGCTTGGAATGGTAACCTTGCAGAATCTTTAAGAGATGATCATGGTGAAGAGGTGACTCTCGTATCGGAAGGGCTTCAGAATGAAGAGTCAGTTATTGGCATTTCTATGGGCGAGCAGATTTCAGCGGTGGATCAACGAATTCGTGACTTGAAGTCTATGTTTGCAACGGAGAATCAACATGCTCAAGAATGGTTAGGAAATGAAACTCCTACTGCAGATCTTGGGATTTTGATTGAAGCTCGCAAGAAAATGGATCATATAGATAGCATTCCCACAGCGAACCCACATGAGATAGCTAAAAGCGAGGGGGACAGTGAGCTGGGCTTGCTCAGAAAGCAGCTCGAAAGCGCACAAAGTCATATTCAGAAAGAAAGAGCGCGCGTTGGTTCTGACAATGAAAATTATGAGCAAAAAGAGCTGACGCTAAAACGCGTTTCTGATGAGCTAGAAACGATTAAAAATCGTCTTAAAGAGCAGGAGTCTTATGAGCTAGCACGTCGTGAAAAATTTGAGCAGCAATTAGCGACAGAGCGCACAAAGATGCGTGAGCAGTTGACGGAATTTTCTACCGGCTTGGAGCGTCAGAAAACTAGGAGTGTGGAGATTGAAGAGGTTCGTCAGGCTGCTGCTCTAGAAACAAAGCAGATCGTTGAAACATTTAAAGTGGCACATGCACAGTACAGAGAACGTCAGCAAAAAACGATTCAAATGGTACGTTTGCAATTAAAAAAACAGGCGATGAATGTGATCGAAAAAGCACGAAAAGCTCAGGCAGAAAAGGCTCAGGCCTTAGCTTCTTTACGTCAGGTTCAAAAACAACTAAATGATTTGCGTGCGCAAAAAGCAACGGTACAGCTTGATAATGGTCAGCCTTCGGAGGTCCCTCTTTTAGTTAATGTAGAGTCGATGAGTAATGAGAGCGATAAGGCAAAAGGTAAACTTCATGCTGAAGAAGAGTTGTCTCTCGCAAAACTAGAAAGTCAAGAGAGTCAGGAAGCTCTTGGGAAAGCCTGTAATAATGAAAACAGTGTACGGAATGATTTTCTTGACTGGTTTACGTCAAATGAACAGTTTAATCTCGATCGAGAAAATTTAACGACGGAACAAAAGCTTAAATTAGAACGAGTGAAAAAGATTGCACACGAGGCTCTTGAACAAGCTTTTAATGGGACTCGTCCACGTCCAGATAGTTCGGATGATCAATTTTTTAAAAACTATAAGTAACTAAAAACGTGACATTAGGAACTTGAGGGTTGTTTCCTCTGTATCCTTGCAGTCATTTTTCATGTATTTTGTGCCGTTATTATCTCCGTCATCTTCTTGAATTAAGGTCTAGTAGGATGAACATTATGACAATTTGCGCAGGATCTTTCTTTGTATAGAAAACTAGAAGAGCGTTTGCAAACGCTGTCCAAAAATAAGGTTGAAAACTTACTCCAAGGTGGGTTAAAAGGGATAGAGAAAGAAAGTCTTAGGGTTACCTCTAAAGGGCATATCTCTCAGACCGCTCATCCCGAATCCTTGGGTTCAACCTTAACTCACCCTCATATCACAACGGACTATTCAGAGGCTTTACTAGAGCTGATAACTCCACCATTTTCTGATATTAAAGATACACTTAGCTTTTTGACTGATTTACACCATTTCATTTATACGAATATTGACGAAGAGTTGCTGTGGGCGACGAGCATGCCTTGCCTGCTAACGAGTGATGAAAGTATTCCAATTGCGGAATATGGAAGCTCCAATGTCGGTCGAATGAAGCATATCTATCGACATGGTTTGTCTCATCGTTATGGTCGAGCCATGCAAGCTATCGCGGGGGTGCACTACAATTATTCTATTCCTGAGCATTTCTGGCCTGTATTCCAACAACTTGAGAAAGATGAAAGTAAATTAGAAGACTTTATCTCAGCGTCTTATATGGGAATGATCCGAAATTTCCAGCGAGTAGGTTGGATTGTTTCTTATCTTTTTGGCGCTTCTCCTTCAGTTTGTAGTTCTTTCATTAAGTTGCGACTCAAAGAGTTTGAAGCATTTGATTGTTCTTCGTGCAGCGAACTTTATGCGACATCTTTGCGTATGAGTGATATCGGTTATAAGAACAGCAACCAAGATGGAATTGTTGTGAGTTATAACTCTTTGGATGAGTATGTTGCTAGTTTGAGAGAAGCGATCAAGACACCTAATGTGGATTATGAAAAAATGGGTGTCGTTGTTGATGGTGAATATAGACAGCTGAATACCAATATTTTGCAGATAGAGAATGAATATTATAGTTTCGTTAGACCGAAGCAAATTGCCGAGTCAGGAGAGACGCCATCGCATGCTCTGGATTCACGCGGCATAAAATATGTTGAGATACGTGCGATTGATGTGAGCCCTTTTGACCCCATCGGAGTGAATGAGCAGCAACTTAATTTCATGGAAGCATTACTTATCTTCTGTTTATTACAAGAAAGCCCAGCAATGGAAGCCAATGAACGAGAAGAGTTTGAACGTAACCAATCAATTACAGCTTGCTCTGGACGTAATGCTGAACTCAAGCTATCGAGAGATGGTGAAAACGTTCTTTTGCATGATTGGGTTAAAGAGATCCTGAATAATATGCACGATGTTTGCGCGATGCTCGATGGTGAAGTTGGTCACGATTATACATCTGCGTTACAAGCCCAGCTTGCGAAAGTTAGTAATAATGACTTGTTGCCATCGGCACAAGTGAGCACGGACATGGACACATCGGGGAAGTCATTTTTTGATTTTGCGATGGAAAAATCGAGAGAGCATAAACAATATTTCTCTGACTTGGCTGCACCACAAATTCGCTTTGAGCAGCTTGATGAAATGGCAAAACAGTCAATCAACGAGCAGCACTCACTAGAAGCCATCGAGCAGCTTCCTTTCGACCAGTACCTTACTGATTATTTAAAATTAAAATAACCAACTTGATCTTGAGTTTTGGATGAGTATAACGGTATATTCTAGCTTAGAATAAACGCTATAGAGGGTAAGTTAATAGCCTCTTTCGCTCACAAGGTGTTTTCTGATTGACCGAGATGATAAACCAGCAGTGACTAGAGTAGTCTCCAAGACTAAGAGTCGTTAAAAACAAGTACTTTGTAATATCGCTTTTAACTACGAATGTAGTAAATTAGCTAGCTGAACCAGCTTCCTGAAAATCAGGAAGTTCTACTAACTGCAAAGTGTGCAAGTGTTGTTAAGGCTTGTTTGTAAGGCGAAGGCGGTAAATCTTTTAAGTTGTCTAATGCTTTTTCAGACTCAAGCTTTGCACATTCCGTTGTATAGGCTAGCGCCCCGGTTTCTTCAATGGCAACCATAACTTCGGTGAGTTGATCTTTTCCGCCGGTCTCTATTGCTTTCTTGATCAACAGGCTTTGAGCTTCTGTCCCATTCCACATTGCGTAAAGTAGTGGCAAGGTTGGCTTTCCTTCTGCGAGGTCGTCACCTATATTTTTACCAAGTTCTCCCACATCAGAGCTGTAATCAAGAACATCATCAATCAACTGAAAGGCCGTGCCCAAATGCCTTCCATAACTTGCTGCAGCTTCTTCTCTTGCAGAGTTTGAGTTGCTGATAACAGCGCCTAGTCTTGTCGAAGCTTCAAATAGTTTTGCAGTTTTATGCCTAATGGTTTCTAAATAACGTTGTTCCGTAGTCTCGGGATCGTTGCAATTGATCAATTGCATAACCTCACCCTCAGCGATCGTATTGGTTGTACTCGCTAGAACAGACATCACTTTCATATCCTCTAGGCTTACCATCATTTGGAATGAACGTGAGTAAAGAAAGTCCCCAACTAATACGCTTGCTTCATTGCCCCAAATCTCATTGGCTGTTTCTCTTCCTCTACGCATAGATGACTCGTCGACAACATCATCGTGCAAGAGGGTCGCGGTGTGAATAAACTCGATAATTGCCGCTATATTTATGTGGTCAGTGCCATGGTAGCCGTGTACTCGTGCACTGAGCAAGGCCAGCAAGGGGCGCAGACGCTTACCTCCGCTATTGACAATGTAATGCCCCAATTGGTTTATTAAAGCGACCTCAGAGTAAAGACTTTCGTGAATTAAGCGATTAACACACGTCATATCATCCGCTATTAGATCCCGTATATCATCGATAGTGTTAATTTCTGCTTGTTTGCGTAAGGGTATTAGGCTCATATCTGTTACTATTCTGCCAACATGTTCACTCAGTTACCATTATTTTTTGCTAATATTAAGAAAATTGAGTAAGAATTACATACTTTCCTTGTCAGCCACGAGTTTTTTCCGTAAAATCAGTCGGCTTTGATTCATACATTACAATTCAGTTTTGGAGTTAGGTTCACATGTACGCGGTAATAAAAACAGGTGGTAAGCAATATAAGGTCAGCGAAGGGGACATTCTCCGCGTTGAAAAACTGGATGCGGAAGAAGGTACAACTGTAGAGTTGGATGACGTTCTGATGCTAGGTAATGGTGAAGACATCACTGTTGGCGCTCCAATAATCGAAGGCGCTCACGTTTCTGCGACAGTTAAGCAGCAAGGTCGTGGCAAGAAAATCACAATTATCAAATTCAAGCGACGTAAGCATCATCGTAAGCAAGCTGGTCATCGTCAATCGTTCACTGAGCTAGAAATCACAGGTATTTCAGCAACAGGTGGCGCGAAGAAAGCAGCTCCAGCTAAAGTTAAATCGGCAGCAAAACCAGCGGCGAAGAAGGCCGCACCTGCTGCAAAAGCAGATACAGCAGCGGTTCGTTTTTTAAGCGCTCCAGAAGGCAAAGCAGATGATTTGAAAAAAATCTCTGGTGTTGGCCCAAAACTGGAAGAAAAATTAAACAACTTGGGCATCTACCACTTTAGCCAGATCGAAAAGTTCACCGCTGAAGATATAGAAAAAGTAGATGGCGAGCTGAGCTTCAAAGGACGTATCGATCGCGAAGACTGGTTAGGACAAGCAAAAATCTTAGCCGCTGGTGGTGAAACTGAGTTCAGCAAAAAGAAATAAGGTAGATTTAAGAGGATATATAGATGGCTCATAAGAAAGCAGGTGGTAGTACTCGTAACGGTCGCGATTCGGAATCGAAACGACTTGGTGTAAAACGCTTCGGTGGCGAGTTAGTAAACGCTGGAAACATTCTGGTAAGACAACGTGGAACGCATTTCCATGCTGGTGAGAATGTTGGTATTGGTCGTGACCACACACTTTTTGCAAAAGAAGAAGGGCATGTAAAATTTGTAGTAAAAGGTCTTAAAAACCGTACTTTCGTGACAATAGTTCCTGCTTCTGCATAAGCTATACTCACTTTAGTTGCATAAAAAAACCCCGTTTTATACGGGGTTTTTTTATGGGTGAGATTTTTAAATATTGATCAGGGAAGATAAACTCTGTAACCGTTAAATTAGGCATGTTAGGGTATTAATCAAATGAAATTTGTAGATGAAGCAACAATTCGGGTAGAAGCAGGAAAGGGTGGTGATGGTTGCTTGAGCTTCCGTCGCGAAAAAAATATTCCATTTGGTGGTCCCGACGGTGGTGATGGTGGTGATGGTGGCAGTGTTTATCTACACGTTGAAGAAGGTTTAAATACACTGGTTGATTTTCGACATGCACGTCTTTATCGAGCAGGTAAGGGGCAAACGGGCATGGGGCAACAGTGCTATGGGAGGAAGGGTGAAGACAAGGTTGTCATTGTTCCTCTTGGTACGCTTGTCTATGATGAAGACACTGGTGAATTGATCGGTGACTTAACTGAGCCAGGACAAAAGCTGCTCGTAGCCCAAGGTGGGGTGCATGGCTTAGGCAATATTCATTTTAAGAGTAGTACGAACCGCGCACCTCGACAGATCACCAAAGGAACTGAAGGTGAAGAACGTGATCTACGTTTAGAGATGCAGGTTCTGGCAGACGTTGGTTTGGCGGGACTTCCTAATGCGGGTAAATCGACTCTAATTTCTGCGGTTTCTGCCGCAAGACCAAAAGTGGCAAATTATCCTTTTACAACACTGCACCCTAATTTAGGGGTTGTCTCATTAGGTGTCGCAGAGAGTTTTGTTATTGCTGATATTCCTGGTTTAATTGAAGGTGCTGCAGAAGGAGCAGGTCTTGGTATTCAATTTTTAAAACATCTGAGTCGTACTCGTTTATTACTACACATTGTTGATATCGCTTCGGAAGAAGTCGGTAATGATCCTGTCGAAGATATTCGTGTTATCGAAAAAGAGTTAGAGAAATATGGCCCCGAGTTGCTTGATAAAGAAAGGTGGCTGGTTTTAAACAAGACTGATCTGATGTTAGAAGACGATCGTAAGATTTTGACGGATAAAATTGTTGAGCAATTAGGCTGGACGGGTGAAGTTTATAATGTCTCAGCGGTTTCTGGTGAGGGTTGTAAAGAGCTTATGTACAAGATAAAAATTCGTCTGGATGAAATTGACCAAAAAAAGAAAGAAACAGAAGAGTAGCGAAAGTAAAAATGGCCGTAAATTCTAGACAAGATCTTAAAAGTACACGTCGTTGGGTCATTAAGATAGGTAGTGCCCTAGCAACCAATGAAGGCCGTGGTTTGCGCCTTGAGTCTATCGACAAATGGGTTTTTCAAGCAGCAAAACAAATTGAGGCTGGTATCGAGGTCGTCTTTGTCACATCAGGCTCTGTAGCAGAAGGGATCTCACGCCTCGGTCTAGCGGGTAGGCCTTCTACTCTACATGAAATACAAGCAGCAGCGGCTGTGGGGCAAATGGGGCTCGTTCAAGCCTACGAAACCTGCTTTCAAAACTATGGCGTTCAAACGGCTCAAATTTTATTAACTCACCTCGATCTTGCGCACCGCAAACGTTACCTCAATGCGCGAAGTACATTGACAACACTCATTGATCTAGGAGTTGTCCCCGTTGTTAATGAAAACGATACGGTCGCAACGGATGAGATCCGCTTTGGTGATAACGATACCTTAGCGGCGTTGGTTGCTAATCTAATCGATGCTGATCTACTTGTGATACTGACGGATCAGCAAGGGCTTTATAGCGCAGATCCTCGTAGCAATGCTGATGCACACCTTATCCATGAAGGCAAAGCTGGCGATCCAGCTCTTGATGCTATGGCTGGTGAAGGTGGTATTTTGGGTAGGGGAGGCATGCGAACAAAACTGACAGCCGCAAGACATGCTGCTAACTCAGGTACGGCAACGATCATTGCTTCTGGAAATGAAGAAAATCTGCTTGAAAGAGTCGCAGCAGGCGAGCAGTTGGGAACATTATTAATACCAGATCAAGCGCCTATTATTGCACGAAAACGATGGTTAGCTGGAGGGCTTCAATCTAAAGGCAAGCTGGTGCTCGATGATGGGGCGGTTAAGGTTCTAAAAGATAAAGGTAAAAGTTTACTCGCGGTTGGTGTGAAAGAGGTTTTAGGGAAATTCGATCGTGGTGAATTAGTTACCTGTGTTACATCTGAAGGGCATGAAGTCGCACGAGGTCTTACTAACTACTCCACTTTGGATGCAGAAAAAGTAATTGGGAAATCCAGTGAAAGCTTTGAAGAAATTCTTGGTTACTGTGGTGATCCAGAATTGATCCACCGAGATAATATGGTGGTTCTATAATCTTCCTAGATCAGAACGATCTAGGAAGATAAAGAATTCTTATAACGCTTTTACTTTAGTGTTAAGACGGCTCTTATGACGAGCTGCTTTGTTCTTGTGGATCAGGCCTTTGTTAGCCATGCGATCAATCACAGGAACAGCTTCTTTGTATGCCGCTTCTGCCGCTGCCTTGTCATTGCCTTCTACCGCGTAGAGAACTTTCTTAAGAACAGTACGAAATCTAGAACGTTGTGCAGAGTTACGAACGTAGTGTGTATCAGCTTGTCTGGCGCGTTTTCTCGCTTGTGCTGTATTTGCCAATTTTTCTGTCTCCTGAGACGAGAGGCCATTTTAATTCTGGCCGATATGAAAACGCGTAACTATGCTGATTTTGACTACCTTTGTCAACGCCTATGTGTCGGTAATGGGTAATACTTTTGTGGAAAATAGTTTGTTTTGTATAGTTCCTATCAATTGTTCGATAAAATATTGCATTAAAACCGTTATTACAATAACTTAGCCGCGAACTCTCGGAGTATTTTTTACTCCCAATATATTAAGAAAATAATGATAGGGAAACAGCTTTCTTGCCACTTTTAAGCCACTTTGACCCTATATACTCTCGCAATGAGCTTTAAAAAATGAGCAAGAAGTTACTACATTCTACCGCCATAGTTGGTGTTATGACGATGATCTCGCGCATTTTAGGGCTGGTGCGTGATCGGGTCATCGCCGAGTACTTTGGTGCCGGTGTGGGGGCAGATGCTTTTTTTGTTGCTTTTAAGATTCCAAACTTCCTTCGCCGTTTATTTGCTGAGGGTGCTTTTTCTCAAGCGTTTGTACCGATACTTTCAGAATACCGGACGAAACGCTCACATGATGAAACACATCAGCTGATCAACAGTGTTGCGGGTACCTTAGGCTTAGTTGTTACGATTATAACCGTACTTGGAGTGTTGGCAGCTCCTTTGTTGATCTCAATTTTTGCTCCCGGGTTTATTGAGGATGAAGCAAAGTTTGATCTGACCGTTTCATTATTACGAATCACTTTTCCCTACATACTGTTTATTTCTTTGACGGCACTAGCAGGTGGTGTGCTGAATACCTATAGACACTTTGCTGGGCCGGCTTTCACCCCAGTGTTTCTCAATATTTGTATTATCAGTGCATCGATATGGTTAGCTCCACAGTTGGAGGAGCCGATTAAAGCGTTAGCTTGGGGGGTTTTCTTCGGCGGCATAGTACAGCTTTTATTTCAATTTCCCTTCTTGATGAAGCTTAAACTTTTTCCTCGCCCCAGTTTAAAAAAGACTGATGAGGGCGTGCGACGGATTCTTAAATTGATGGGCCCCGCCATTTTTGGTGTTTCCGTGTCACAAATTAATTTATTGTTCGACACCCTGATTGCCTCGTTCTTGATCACGGGTAGCGTGTCT
This sequence comes from uncultured Pseudomonadota bacterium, assembly GCA_913058255.1. Taxonomy (GTDB): domain Bacteria; phylum Pseudomonadota; class Gammaproteobacteria; order CAJXQU01; family CAJXQU01; genus CAJXQU01. The sequence continues at coordinate 29,886 of CAJXQU010000014.1, forward strand.
TGGCTTTACTATGCTGATCGAATGCTGGAGTTTCCGCTCGGTGTCTTTGGGATTGCGCTTGGTGTGGTTATATTGCCCAGTCTGTCAGAGAAGCATGCGGAAGGTTCAAAAGAACATTTTTCGAAAATGCTCGACTGGGCGCTACGCTGGGTGTTCGTCATAGGGACGCCAGCAGCATTAGGATTGGCATTTTTAGCTGAGCCAATGCTTAGCACCTTATTTCAGTACGGTGAATTTTCTGCGCAGGATGTTGAGTTTTCAAGTAAAGCCTTAGTTGCTTATTCATTCGGCCTGTTGGGCTTCACTCTGATCAAGGTTCTGGCTCCCGGCTACTATTCTCGGCAAGATATAAAAACGCCTGTTCGAATTGGCATCATTGCGATGATTGCGAATATGATCTTTAACGTCATATTAGTGTTTCCTTTTGCTCATGCAGGCTTAGCGCTCGCAACCTCCTTATCTGCTTTTCTCAACGCTGGGCTGTTGTATCGCGGTCTGCGGCAGCAAGATGTTTATCACCCAGAAGCTGGTTGGATTAAGCTATTGTTCAAGATAGGCATGGCAGGATTAGCGATGGCTTTAATACTGTGGTTTAACGTGCCTGAGCTGGGACAGTGGGAAGGATGGTCTGGTTTGGAGCGCACCGCACAACTGGCTAAATGGATCGCAATAGGTGGAGGTGTCTATGTGGGGCTCCTATTTATTCTCGGAGTAAGATGGCGGGATATGAACTTGTGAGCGGAAACATGCTCTAAACCGTTAAAACGGAAGGTAAAAAATGTCTATTAAACGAATCATATTAACTTTATTTTTATTGTTGTCTTCTTCAGTGATGGCGGGCGAGTTCGATACCAGCATGAAGCTGAAGAAGCTTGATGGGAGCTTAGGTAGTCTTCAAGAACATGTTGGTAAGGGCAAGTGGACACTCGTCATGTTTTGGGAAACAACGTGTAGCATTTGTAAGCAGCAAGAACCAGAGTATGCAAAGTTTCATATGGAGCACAAAGACAAGGATGCTGAAGTGGTCGCTATCTCTATCGATGGTATGGAGAACGTAGATTTAATCAAATCTTATAAGAAAGAATACTCGTTGCCATACCATGTGATGGTGACGGATAAACAAGAAGTTCGTGATAAATACTTTGCGGCGACTGACGAACAATTCCGCGGAACCCCTACTTATCTATTATTTTCACCAGAAGGTGAGTTGAAAGCCGCGCAGCCAGGAATGTTGCCAGCATCTTCGGTTGAAAACTATATTTCTAAATCGGCTGAGAAATAAAAAAGCTGGAATCTAAATAAGGGGTAACGTACCGTCGAGAAAGAATGTGTTGCAAGAGAATGTCGATACAGAGATAAATAGGGATTATTCCCAAGGTTGTGAAAATCACTTTATTAGGAGAGTCGATACCGTACTTTTTGAATAGCTTCCAATCTCTTTGATGAGGGAAGTTTGCCAACTATAGAGTTGTGATGAAAGTATCGATCTATTATTTTCTTTTTTAGACCATGCTAAGAATAAGTCTTCGCAGGAAAAAAGTGACGAACGAATGATATATCGATTGTTATCAACGTGATGATTGAGGTTAGATTAACATCCATTGATGCCTTATGTTTTTATGATGACCATTCTTTGTGAATATTTAAATTAATCGACATTAACTTGTAAAATTAATTTTTCTGCAACAATCGCTAAGTCTCCGCTATAATCCATTCTTTTTGACTTGGCCAAAAGATGGAACTTGTTCGAAACCTCAACGATCTGCAGTCTCGCTTCAAGGAGTGCGTCGCGACGATCGGTAATTTTGATGGTTTTCATCTGGGGCATCAGGCCGTTTTACAACAATTACGCCGTCGTGCGGATGCGCTAAGCTTACCTGTCACTGTGGTGGTTTTTGAGCCGCAGCCGATGGAGTTTTTTGATCCTGACAATGCTCCTGCACGTTTGACCCGTTGGCGTGAAAAGTATCAGTTATTGCGTGAGCACGGTGTTGATCGGATGATCTGCATACGTTTTGATGCTGAGCTGGCGAGCGTGTCGGCGAACGATTTTGTTGTTGACCTTTTGCTAGGCAAGGTTGGAGTAAAGCATCTGTTGATTGGTGATGACTTTCGGTTTGGTCAACGTCGGAAAGGGAATTATGCTTTACTCTGCGAGTTAGGTGCTCAATATGATTTTACTGTCGAACAATCGGCGACTTTCTTGCTTGAGAATGCTCGAGTCAGTAGCAGCCGAATACGAGCATTAATAGCGTCTGGAGATCTTGATGCTGCTGCGAGACTGTTAGGTCGCAATTACAGTATAAGTGGTCGTGTTACGCATGGAAAAAAAGAAGGGCGAGTTTTAGGCTTTCCAACGGCAAATATTGAGTTGCAACGCATGAAGACGGCATTGCAAGGCATTTTTGTGGCGAAGGTTGTTATTGAAGGGCTGCCCGATCAACCTTCGGTAGCCTATATTGGAAGTAAACCGACACTCGGTGGAACTCGAAGTTTGCTTGAAGCACACCTACTAGATTTTTCCGGTAATTTATACGGTCGGTCTATAAAGGTGGAGTTCTTGCAGAAGTTGCGGGATGATAAGAAGTTTGATTCTTTTGAAAGCCTTAAAGAACAAATTACGATAGATGCCAACAAGGCGAAAGAATATTTTTTAGAACCATAAGTTACTATACCCATTAGTTAATAAGCGAAAATAAATTAATAATGAGCTCAGATTACAAACCAACTCTAAATCTTCCTAAAACAGATTTTCCTATGCGCGGCAATTTACCTAACCGTGAACCTGCGATGCTCAAACAATGGGAGTCTGAAGGCCTTTACCAGAAGATCCGTGAAGCACGGGCGGGTAAGGAAAAGTATATTCTGCACGATGGCCCTCCCTACGCGAATGGAGACATTCATATTGGGCACGCCGTCAATAAGGTTCTGAAAGATATTATTATTAAGTCGCGATCATTGAATGATTTAGATACGCCATACATACCGGGTTGGGATTGTCACGGTTTGCCTATCGAACTGATGGTTGAGAAAAAGGTTGGAAAGGCTGGCCATAAGGTCGATGCAAAGACATTTCGTAAAGCTTGTCGTGAATATGCACAAAAGCAGGTCGATAAGCAGCGTACAGATTTTAAACGGTTAGGAGTGTTCGCTGATTGGGATAATCCTTATTTGACGATGAACTTTAAGTTCGAGGCGAATATCATTCGTGGTTTGGGTAAGATCATCGAAGCAGGGCATATGCACAAAGGCGTGAAGCCGGTGCACTGGTGTACGGATTGCGGATCAGCATTAGCCGAAGCTGAAGTTGAATATGAAAATAAGACTTCTCCAGCAATCGATGTTCGTTTTGATGTGTTGGATGAAGAAGCCTTGTTGAGTCGTTGCGAACACGTCGATGGCCGTAATGGTGAAGGACGTATGTCGGTGGCGATATGGACAACAACGCCTTGGACTTTGCCCGCAAATCAGGCTGTAGCGATCAATCCTGAGATTGAGTATTCCGTGGTGCAATGTGATGGTGATCATGGTGCTGAAAGGATCCTGATCGCGGAAGGTTTGATCAAGGATGTGATGATCCGATATGGCTACGAAGACCATCGAGTCATTGCATATTGTAAAGGTTCTGAGCTAGAAGGTTTGAAACTCAAACATCCATTTTATGATCGTGAAGTGCCGATTATTCTGGGTGACCATGTCACTTTGGATGCGGGCACTGGTGCAGTTCATACTGCGCCAGGACATGGTCAGGATGATTATACTGTGGGTTTGAAATATGGTTTGACGGTTGATAATCCCGTTGGCGACAATGGTTGCTTCTTACCGAATACTGAACGGTTTGCGGGTAAGCATGTCTTTGCTGCAAATGAGCAGGTTATCGAAGTTCTGAAAGCGAATACGGCATTGCTGCATCATGAAAACTTGAACCATAGTTACCCACACTGCTGGCGGCATAAAACACCAATAATTTTCCGTGCAACGCCACAATGGTTTGTTAGCATGGATGGCAATAATTTACGTAAAACAGCACTTGAAGAAGTCGGTAATGTGAACTGGATGCCAGACTGGGGTGAAGAACGTATTAAGGGCATGATCGAAAACCGCCCAGACTGGTGTATTTCGCGTCAACGTACTTGGGGCGTGCCTATCGCAGTTTTTATTCATAGAGAGACGCAAGAGCTGCACCCTGATACATCAACACTCATTGCTGAAGTGGCAGAACGAGTTGAACAAGAAGGCATTGATGCTTGGTTTGATCTGGATGCAAAAGAATTACTTGGTGATGAAGCTGAGCAATATGCCAAGGTGACGGACACTTTAGATGTTTGGTTTGATTCCGGTGTCACGCATGAATGTGTATTGCAGCAGAATGATGCTTTGAATTTTCCTGCGGACTTGTACCTTGAAGGCTCTGATCAACATCGTGGCTGGTTCCAGTCTTCTTTATTAACTTCGGTTGCTATGAATGATAGTGCTCCTTATAAAAATGTGTTGACGCATGGCTTTGTAGTGGATGCGAAGGGCATGAAAATGTCAAAATCCAAGGGCAATGTTGTTGAGCCTCAAAAGGTTATTAATCGCTTAGGTGCTGATATTTTACGCTTATGGATTGCTTCGTCTGATTACAGCGCAGAGATGAGCGTTTCAGATGAAATTTTGAACCGTACCGCGGATGCTTATCGACGGATCAGAAATACTGCTCGTTTCTTGCTATCAAACTTAGATGGATTTGAGCCAGAAACAAATAGTGTTCCATTCGACGAAATGGTCAAGCTTGATCGTTGGGCTATTCAACATGCTGCTCAGGTTCAAAAAGAGATTATTGAAGCCTACGAAAACTTTCAGTTTCATGTAATTTATCAAAAACTACATCATTTTTGTGCCGTTGAAATGGGTGGCTTCTACCTAGATATCATTAAAGATAGACAGTACACCACACAAGGCGATAGCCATGCGAGACGATCAGCTCAAACGGCACTTTATCATATCATCGAAGCGATGACGCGCTGGGTTGCTCCAATCCTGAGCTTTACAGCAGAAGAGTTGTGGATGCATATCCCGGGGAAACACGACGATTCTGTTTTCTTACAAACATGGTATGAGCCGCTGAATGAGCTGGCTGAAACAATGGAGTTTGATCAAGCTTATTGGCATCAGGTGATCAGCGTTCGTGAAGCGATAAGCAAGGAGATGGAAAGCTTGCGTGTTGAGGGTGCAATTGGCTCTACATTGGATGCTGAAATCGATGTTTATTGCGATGATGCACTTTATGCGGATCTGACGAAGCTTGAAGATGAACTGCGGTTTGTGTTTATCACTTCGTATGCCCGTGTGCATCCGTTGTCAGAAGCACCTGAAAGTGCTGTAACGACAGAGTTAGAGACGTTGAAGCTGGTCGCTGTGGCATCTGAACATGACAAATGTGTGCGCTGTTGGCATCATCGTGAAGATGTTGGTCAAAACTCAGAACATTCTGAACTCTGCGGGCGTTGTGTTGAAAATGTCACTGGTGATGGCGAACTTCGTTCGTTCGCTTAAGTGGAGATATTATGATGCGCTGGTTCTGGCTTTCGGCTGTGGTTGTTATCATTGATCAGTTGAGTAAGTTTTATGTGTCGGAGAGCTTAGCGTCTCAGCCTCCTATGGAGCTTACCTCGTGGTTAAATTTAATTCTAGCTCATAACACTGGCGCTGCGTTTAGCTTTCTGGGTGATGCAGGCGGTTGGCAACGTTGGTTTTTTGTAATTTTGTCGAGTGTTGTATCGATTGTTATTGCCGTTTGGTTGATGCGATTGCCTAAGACTAATATTTGTTTAGCGAGTGCGCTGTCATTAATCTTGGGTGGAGCTGTTGGTAATTTAATCGATAGAGCATGGTTTGGGTATGTTGTCGACTTTATCGATTTCCATATTGATACATGGCATTACGCAACTTTTAATATTGCTGATAGTGCAATCTTCATTGGTGCAATCTTGATGTTGATCGATGCTTTTTTGCTTTCAACAGATGAGTAAGGTATTTCCTAAAACTTAAGACCAAGTTTAGAGAATTGAAGTTTCAAGTTTCTAGGACTTAATATAATGAATGAGGTTTTTCTTGGTTTATTAACCCTGAATCCTAATCTGCTTCATATAGATAGCTTTCCAACATATCTCGTTCCGAGGCTGCTAAATCGGTGAACTCAAGTCGTTTTTGAATGAGCTCTTTCGGAATTAAACCTTTGGAGATAAGCCGTCTCTTTTCTTCAGGAAGGATCGAATTTCGAATAAAAACTTCCATTGCAGATAGTGCCTTAGAATCGACAATTAGGCTGACTTCATCTAGTAACGCGCGGAAACCGCTATCGGGGTTTTGCAAACGTAAGTCAATGAAATCCATCGGAATGGTTCCCGTCTTGTAGATAGTTTTCATCTCGGCTCGGTAGTTTTCTATCAACTTAGGTTTCACCGATTTTTCTATTTTATGTTCAAGGATCTCCATTCTTTTTGCGAAGAGTTTACTGATGAAACTACCTGATTGTTCTGGGGTATTTAGAACTAAATCGTAAATAGATAAAACCTGCTTGAGTGATAGTTGATGGTAGGTATCGGCTATAAAAATTCGGTTCCGTTTATTTAGAAAACTATCAATGGACTCATTCCCTAGAGTGAAAATGATATCCATTAACTCTCTGACTTTTTTATTAAACCCAAGAGCACAAATAAGTTGGCTTGGGTTTAATTTAAAAAGTTCCGCGGCTTCTTCTTCGCTGGTTGAAGCCATATCAACCCCAGATGAGTAGAACAGATCAACGATCTTTTCTGGTGTTGAGGTTAATAACTCGTTGAATGCAGGCATCAGTTCACCTTATTCCTTGATGTCATTTTGAATAAATTCAAAACTCCTTGGAAAAGGTTTGGCATCTCTGTATTTTTTCGGAAGTTCTCGGCGGCCTTTCAAAGATGCTTTATGATCATCATATCTTCCATAAATGACTTTATATATTGTTTTACCATGCATGGATGATTTATAAAGGGCTCTGACACCGTCTAAATCAAGGTTCTTCATATAGCGTCTTGCATTTTCTTCTCTGCTAAACGCTATCATTTGTAAAGCATAGTTCTTAGGGGGCTGTGACATGATCCACTTCTCATCGAGACCTTCAGGGGTATTGTGGAGTCTTGGACTTGATTTCGACTTGATCTTATTAGCAAGAATACTCTCCGGTGTAGAGGCTGGCTTTTCGGCAACTACTTTTTTCTTTTCTGAAGCCACGGGCTTTTCAATAACGGCACCTGAAATAACCTGATGATTTTTGGGAAGTGTTTTTACTGTAATTTTTTGAGTGGATGCTTCTTTTTGTGAATTTTTAGTTTTAGGAATCTCTAGGGCTTCTATTGTAGCTGGTTCTGGCATCGGGATGGATGTTGTTACAAGCTTGGACTCTTCTACTGCAGCGGGTGGTTTTGTCGCCGGAAGTATTTCTTTTTTAACGGCTGCTGCCGGTGTAGGTTGAGCTTTAGGTTTGTTAAAAGCAGCTAGTCTTTCCGTTGCTTGCTCAATACCACCTTCGGAAGCTCTTTGGTACCATCTTTTTGCACTGGGTAGATCGACTTCAGTACCCCGTCCATTTTCGAGCAACACGGCTAGATTGTATTGAGCTTGGGGGAGGTTTTGCTCGGCAGCATCTTGAAAGAATGAAAGACCTTTGGAATAGTCCTGTGGTACACCCTGCCCAAAAGAATACATCACCCCAAGGCTATATTGTGCATTTGCATGGCCTTGCGAAGCGGCTTTTGAATACCAATTTACAGCCATGCCACTGTCCTCTTCAAAACCGAGGCCTCTTGCGTACATTAGGCCTAAATTGTATTGGGATTCAGCAACACCATTGTCTGCTGCCATACGCCACCAAGCAGCTGCTCGGTCGTAATCTTGTGTGATGCCTATGCCTTTGAAGTACTTTACTCCGAGGTCATGTTGCACAAAAGAATTGCCCTGTGCTGCGGCCTTTTCAAACCATTCAATGGCTTTTGCGGTATCTTTTTTAACGCCGAGACCAAAGTCATACATGGTCCCAAGCGTTTCCTGAGCTTTTGCATGTCCCTGATTGGCTTTAGGTTTTAATATTGAAAGTGCTTTTTCGTAGTCTTTAGCAAGATATGCCTCTCTACCTTCTTCGAAAGAAGCGGCCAAGCTTAGGATGGGTAAAGTGAATGAGATGATGAGTATGAGTAGGTTTTTTGTATTCATGCCGAGTATTCTCGCATGACAAACAAAAAAAGAAAAACCCCCTGACTGATGTATGACACCAGAGGGAGTTTGATCGTTGAGCGAGGGGTTACCAGCCGCCTTTTTCTACAATAATTTTTTTGCAAAGACTATATATTTCAGGCGCATCGAACACTTGGTCATTCGCTTCGAAGAGTTGCTGAATGCAACGTTTGTGTAATGCGAGTTTTAATGTGCCGACACCAATAGCACCAAATACGAGTTTGTCATGATAAAGCTTACCTTTGTCCATCATGTTGATCCCACCAAAACCAAGGGGAGGTGTTGCATTGGCATCAGACATCATTTGAATGGTTGGGTTTTCACTCCACATTTCTTCGGATAAGAGCTCGATACCCGCAGCGCCACACGCTAAAACAATTTGAGCTCCTTCAAGGGTTGATGCCAATGTTTCATTGTTAGAGGCCTCAGCACCTGTCATATCAACACCAAAACTGGCATTCATATCCGCACAGGCTTGATCAGCTCTTTCTTTGCTACGCGATGTTAAGATGACATCAGCACCTTCTTGAGCGAGCATAACCCCAGCTCTTTGGCCAATAGGTCCGGTTCCGGCTAAAACGACTGCACGTTTGCCTTTTAAATTTTCAGACGCATGTTCTAAAAGAGCGACCATCGCCGCTGCTGTGGTATTTGAGCCATTACTATCGAGCATGATAGACACACGGAAGTTACCAAAGAATTTTTCCTGAGCAGATTTGAACAGCTCTTCACCAGCAACCATATTGCTGCCACTAACGAATATGGCAGTGTGTTTTTTTTCTTTAGGTGGTCGGGTGAATATGGTGCCTTCGATCAATGGTGTTACGTTATCAGGCGTGATGTCACCATAGCCCTGAACATGATCAGCTCCACCGTCATATGCAACGACGGTATCAAAAACGCTGGGCATTGGATCGGTATCTAGGTGGAATAGTAGATTTTTAGACATTTAAGGTTGTCCTCATTTTTATAGTTGTTTATAGATCTGGGTAATTAAGCTGACTTCATCGCACTTTTAACCAGACATTAGAAAGTTTGGAACACTAAACTTAACCCAACATTACCTTTGTAACAAGCTCTCACATAGACCCTACTGAGTGACTGATTTATACTCGGAAATTCAATAAAACTTTAAAACGGGCGCGGAGGAATGTCGGCCAATGGTAAAAAATCAATCAATACAAGAATTTCTAGATCAATTAGCAAGTAGCGCTCCTACTCCTGGCGGCGGCGGTGCAGCTGCTCTGTTAGGTGCTATAGGAGCGGCGCTGACAAGCATGGTATGTAACTTGACTGTTGATAAAGAGAAATATCAAGACGTTGAAGAGGAGATGAAATCAACTCTAAGAACAGCTGAAGATTTGCGAGCAAGCCTCACAGATATGATTGCTGCAGACGTTGAAGTATTCGACAGGCTAATGGGTTCGTACGGTCTTCCAAAAGGAACGGATGAAGAAAAAACGGTAAGAAGTGAAGCGATTCAGGTTGCTTTGCGTGAAGCTACAGATGTACCTCTAAACTGCGCGCGAGCGTGTGCGGAAGTGATCTCTGTTAGCCGATCAGCAGCTGAGAAAGGTAATGTTAATGTGATTAGTGATGCGGGTGTTTCTGTTATGGCTGCTTATGGAGGTCTGAAAAGTGCGGCATTAAATGTTTATATTAACGCCGGTAGTATCAAAGATAAGGCGTTTTCTGAAGAAAGGTTAGCCGAACTAGAAAAAATCATGGCGACGGCTGATAAAGATACGAATGATATTTACGAGATAGTTAAGAGTAAACTATAAGTTTTTATTAATTAATAATGATCAGCCCTTTAGTCAGAAATAAGGGCTGATTTATTTTGAATATCAGGCGGTTTCGAGTACATAAGTACATAAAGTCAAGCAACGAGTCAATCTTCCCGAAGTCCTCTAATCATCAAATTTGAAATGGCTAAACAAGTACTCGAATAAAAGATTGCTGAAGGTGATCGATCCTAAAGCGATGAGCTACTTTGTGGCGATTTATCCGGTCGAAAGAGATTTTCGAGACAGGTGAAAAGTTATATCAACAAGCAACAAAAATGAATGATACTTTTGTGTAATATTACAACTTGAGCGTGTCATTATATGACGGCCCTCAGCTCGAAAAGGATATTCAATAGGTATGTGCTTGGTTTTTTTAGCATCAGAGCAAGGCTATGAAAAGACTAAAGGGTAGTAGCCCGTAAGAATGGCTAATGAGCAGTAGCTGACACCAGATTATAGTAAACTCTCAAATGGGCTTTTAAGCCTTTGAGAGCTGCGATACTTGCCCTCATCACGATAGATCTTTCTTTAATCAATAAATCGCATTGAAAGATCGACGGCTTGAACATGTTTTGTCAGTGCACCGACAGAAATAAAATCTACTCCTGTCTCAGCTGCTGCGCGTAAACTTTCATTATCATAACCACCCGATGCTTCGAGTTTTGAGCGGCCTGCGGTCAGTGTCACGGCAACTTTCATTTGTTCATTGCTGAAGTTATCGAGCATAATGATATCTGCTCCGGCTTCAATGGCTTGCTGCAACTCCTCCATACCTTCCACTTCGACTTCAACAGGGATTTCTGGGTATCTTTTTTTGGCCTCGATAACGGCATTTGTGATCGAGCCGGCAGCGGCAATATGATTTTCTTTTAATAAAATGCCATCAAATAAACCGATACGATGGTTGTGTCCACCACCCATTTTGATAGCATATTTTTGTGCTTCTCTAAGACCTGGAATTGTCTTGCGGGTATCGAGCAACTTTGTCGAAGTACCTTCCAGAATTTGAGAATAACGGTATGCCGAAGTTGCTGTCGCTGATAAGGTTTGCAGAAAGTTCAATGCCGCGCGTTCGCCCGTTAGAATAGGCCTCGTTAGCCCTTCAAGTCGGCAGAGCTCCTGCTCCGCTTGCACGAGGTCGCCATCTTTCACGAGCCATTCAACTTTGACATTTTTATCTAATTGTTGAAAGACGCTGTCAAACCAAGCAGTACCACAAACAATAGCTTCTTCACGAGTGATTACTCGTGTTTTTGAATGGGAGTCTGCAGACAAAAGACTCGCGGTTAGATCGCCAGCACCGATGTCTTCTTCTAACGCAAATTTGACGACCTTATCGACGGATTTTAAAAGCTGCATTTATAGTTTCTCTCTAGCTGGGGATTTGTTGGTTGTTTTGAATATGCAATGTTGATGTTGGGAAAGCACACTCTGCTTCATGTTTATCGATGATAGCTAAGACTTTTAGAAGCACGTCTTGTTTTATTTCGTGATAACGGATCCAATTAGTTGTTTTCGTAAAGGTGTAAATAAAAAAATCCAATGATGAAGGTGAAAATTTATTTAAATTCACGATGAGGGTTTGACGTGTATCGATATCATCATGTTCACGTAACATCGTTTTTACATCACTAATAATAGCATCCATTTTATTGGCGTCTTCATAACGCACACCGATATTTTCTTTGATACGACGATTCGTCATACGTGATGGGTTTTCAACAGAGATATTCGCGAAAATCGCATTTGGTATATATAGCGGACGTTTGTCGAAAGTTCGGATTCGAGTTAGTCGCCAGCCAATTTCTTCTACAGTTCCCTCAATATCTCTATCGGGTGAACGAATCCAGTCGCCGACATTAAATGGCCGATCCAGATAGATCATTAATCCACCGAAAAAATTGGATAGTAAATCTTTGGCTGCAAAACCAATCGCGATGCCTCCTATACCACCAAAGGCCAATACGCCGGAGATGCTAAAGCCAAGAGTTTGGACGATGACTAGCGCACTGATGATAAATACCATGAGACGTAATAGCTTGGTCACTGCATTGATCGTGGTTCGATCGAAGGCTATACCTTTACTTTGACGTTTATCAATAATATTACTTTCACTGATCCGAATAAACCGGATAAGAAACCAGCTGATTAAGACGATGACCAGCATGTTTTTTACCGGCTTTATTGAGTCGGTAAGTGCGAAACCTGTTTGGATTTTTACAATCTTTAGCATGACTGTAATACCAAGAACCCAAAAGAAAAATACGAGAGGCTTTCTTAACGCTTCAACAAAAGCATGATCCCAATGTGTACCGGTAGTTTTTAATTTTCGCTGAACACGATCGAGAAATTTGTGTTCGATGAAAGTTGCCAATAAAACAAGAAAAATAACAATGCAAAGCTGAACAACCCAAGGACCATGGTTATAAAAATCTGTTGTTTGATGAACTAAGTTTTCGAACATGAAACAGTATTCCTTCTTTTAATGGTTTTATGACTTAGTAAATAGATTCGACAAGGAAGCCATCTTTTTCTAGCAAGCCAAGAATACCTTCGTCACCGGGTAAGTGTAATGCCCCGACAGCAATAAAAGCGTTGCCTTCGATTAGTCTATCTTGCATTCGTTTAACCATTCTATGGTTACGTTTTGTTATAAGGTTCTCCATGAGATCTTTGTAACGATCCTTCGCATCAGGCTCATATTTATCCACCATAGATGCAAGCCCTGCTAGGTCATGTTTTATATAGAGCTCTTTCATCTCTTTAACGTCATTTTGGAATCGTTCGTAATTACAAACCGTGTCTTTTAATAACTGAGCTTGATCATCTTCTGACATATTATCGAAGATCCCTAGCTGTTCTTCGAGGGTTTCTAAGCCATAAATTTTCGCACCAAATTTTTTCCCTCGGTTGAGGATGACCATATCTAAAGGCAAGCCGCCATTTGAGGGAGGCATGCTTAGAGAAAGATAAGCGGCCCAAGGCTTTAATGTGCTTACCATATTTTCGTTGAAACCATAGATTTTTAGTAGGGGTAGAGCATTGTTGTAGAGCTCGTCGCCGATATGACTCTTGAGCGTCGAACCATCGGAATAGTTCATCGCCTTTGACATCTCATAAAAGGTATTAACATCAAACTTTACTTCAAGTGTCACACTCAATGCATTGTCTAACGCTTCGAGAACAGGCCGAGCGAGTGTGGTGATTTCTTTATCGGGCAAGTGCATGGTGCCATAGAGGTAACTCGGTTGTAGGCCGATTCTTGTGATTTTCCAGAGCAAGCCTTGGGCATGCCTTAGGGGAACTTTTTGTTCAGGCTCGGCTAAGGCCAAAGGCTCACAAACCATTTCGGCATGAGCCGTTTGAATAGCAAAAATGCTAATAGAGATTAAAAAGTAGTAAAGAGGAGAGACGAGTTTTTTCATAAATTTTTGTGCTTATAATAGTTGGTCATCACCGAGATCTAATTCTCGATCGGAGCTTAGTGAATTAAGTTTTGTGACGCGTTGTTGCCACATTTTATCGTGTTCTAATTGTTCCCTAGTTATGTTATTTCGTCCATGCATTCTGATCAACCTAACTTGTGAGACGAGTTCGTTATAATCACCTAAATGATCGAGTACCTGGATAGCACCTGCTTGATCATTGCAGATCAGAACCATATCACACCCAGCTCCTAGAGCTGTTCTTGTCCTTTCTACAAAGTCACCTCCAACAGCTGCACCTGCCATGCTCATGTCATCTGAAAAAATTGTTCCTTGAAACTTTAACTGTTTCCGCAGAATCTCTTGTAACCAAAATGCAGAAAATCCGGCGGGTAGCTCATCTACTTGAGGATAGATAACATGGGCAGGCATAATAGCTTCCAAACCATTCTCGATCATTCTTTTAAATGGAATGAGATCATGTTCTTCAATTTGATCAAATGATCGTTCATCGACCGGAATTTCATGGTGAGAATCGGCTTCAATTGAACCGTGGCCGGGGAAGTGTTTGCCTACAGCGGACATGCCAGCATCATGCATGCCGTGTCGATATGCGAAGGCTAGTCGAGCGATGGTCTCTGGCTTTTTATGAAAGGCGCGATCATTGATCACTCGACTTAAACCGCCGAGGTCAAGGATTGGGGCGAAGCTCAGATCGACGCCAACCGTTCTTAATTCGGCTGCCATCACCCAGCCCATGTCATAGCTAAGTTCTAATGCCCTATTGGCATCTTGATCAAAGACTTTGCCCAATTCAGCACAGGCCGGCAGTCGAGTGAACTCTTTGCGAAAACGCTGTACTGCCCCCCCTTCGTGATCGACGGCAACAATTAAACGGGTGTGGCGATCTTTTTGGATTTCTTTTATCAAGGCCGAGATCTGCTCTACTGATTCATAATTTCGACTAAAAAGAATGATACCGCCGACCAGAGGGTGGTGGATCATTTCTTTTTCTTCGGCGGACATTTCTGTGCCGAGAAGATCGAGCATCAAGGGGCCAAGCGTCATAAGGTTCGACCTAAGATTATGTTCATTCGTTAATGTCCATCCAATCGCGTAATTTGTCGCCCAGCATATTGACTGACAAAACGACGAGACACAAGGCTAACCCCGGCGCGAAAACCATGTGTGGTGCAACTAACATGTATCGAGTGCCGTCCTTGATCATCGTTCCCCAGGATGCCGTTGGTGGTTGTATGCCTAGCCCGAGGAAGGATAAACCTGCTTCAGCGATGATGACGCCTGCGATGCCGAAGGTGGCCTCAATGATCAACGGAGCCATGATTAAAGGGATGACATGGCGCCGGAGAGTTTTGTGAGTTGGCGTACCAAGAGCGATTGCGGCTTGTATGTGTTCACGTTTTTTTATGCTTAAGGTCTGTGCCCGCGCAAGTCTCGCGAAGCCAACCCAGCCGACGACGGTAAGGGCGATTATAATATTATTGATCCCGGGGCCTAATATTCCTGCCAGTGCAATCGCGAGAAGAATACCGGGGAAAGCCAGAAAAATATCAATGATACGGACGATGGCTAGATCGAACCATCCGCCACGCCATGCTGCGATTGTTCCGACGAGGGTTCCAAAAACAGCCGATAAGCTGACAACCCAGAGACTAACAAAAAATGAAGTTCTAGCGCCAATAATGAGACGATCAAAAATCGATCGACCTAGGTCATCGTAAGCAAAACAGTTCTGTAATGTTGGCGGTGTCAGGATCCTTTCTAAATTGACGGAGTTTGGGGCTAGATCTAAATGGCGTCCAAATAAGGCAGCAAGGCACCACAAAAGAAGGATGCTTGATGCGAGCCAAAAGCTTGTTGACTGGGATCTCATTAAACTTGCCTAATTCGTGGGTCGAGCCAACCATAGGCAAGATCCGTTAGAGTATTTACTAGGACATAAATTAAACTGATGACGAGGACACAAGCTTGGACGACAGGGTAATCTCTTTGCTGGATCGCCTCTATGGTGAGTTGGCCAATTCCAGGCCATGAAAATATGGTCTCCGTGATCACTGCACCACCAAGTAAAGCGCCAAGTTGTAATCCTAAAACGGTGATGATCGGCAAAGTAGCATTCCCTAAAGCGTGTACCATAATTACACGCCATTCAGACATACCTTTTGCTCTGGCTGTGCGGATAAAGTCTTGGTTGAGAATGTCTAAAATCGCTGATCGCACCATACGCGACAAGATAGCGGCGAGTGCGGTGCCTAGGGTTAAAGCGGGTAAGATGATAGAACTAAGATGGTCACTGCCACTGACGGGAAACCAACCTAACCATAAAGAAAAAATTAGGATAAGGATTGGTCCCATCCAAAAGTTGGGTATCGATGTGCCGAGCATCGCAAAGCCCATCGCTCCACGGTCGATCAAGGTGTCTTTTTTGACAGCAGACAACATTCCCAGAGGAAGAGCAATTAGAACCGCGATTAAAAGAGCTGCGAGGGCAAGAGCAAAAGTTGCCGGTAATTTTTCGGCTAAAATTTCTGAAATACTTCTTTTAGAATGTAGTGATGTTCCCAAATCAAACTGACTGAGCGCTGATATGTAAGTGTAAAACTGGCTTAAGATTGGCTGATCTAAACCGAGTTCGTGCCGCAAAGCTTCTCTATCGGCCGGTTGGGCAGATTCACCGAGCATAACCTCAACAGGATCTCCAGGGACCATATGTAGCAAAAAGAATACAATACAGACAACGCCGGCCATCACCAGTAGCGCACTACCAATACGAGTGAGTAGGAATCGCAGCATTATTTTGGGAGAAGGTATTCTTCTATCATGCTGCCTGAAAACCACGGTTTTTGGTTAGTATTGTCATTTCAATGTATTATACGACCCAAAAATTGTCTCCGAAACTGAAAAGGGAACATATGACTCAATTCAAATTTAAATCTGATGACAGAGATGAAATCAGATCGGAAAGAAAAAATACTATGAACCAAGAAACTACATCTTCAGCAGCAACAGATTTTATGTCATTTTTCGTACGATTGATGGGCGTGTTCATGCTGATTGCGGGGTTATGGTTAGGCGTAAAGTTAATTGTTGAAGTTTGGGCTTTGTACAAAGCACCACAGAGTATTGAACGACTTGCAGATTCTATTGAAAAAGGTTCACATTTAGATAAGGCTTTAGGTTCGTTTTCCTCGAAGCGGCCGCGACAAGCGAAGGAGAAAGAAGGGCTGATCGATGAGCCAATAGTAGCTGCAGGAAGCAAAGTTAATGATGAGTCGCTACGAATAACGTATTTCATTGCCTGGATAATTGCTATCTTTTTGCTGATGTTAATCGGCCGTTTAGCAATGCTTGCGATAAAAACTGGGGGCGAACTTGCGCTTTATGATTTGCAGGTCAAACGTTTTGCTCGGTTGTTGATGGAAGAAGTTAGAGATCCTGACAAAAAGCATAAGTGAAAATGTAAATGGAAATCTCAAAATTAGAACCTCTGAAGAGCTCTTTCTTGAACTAGCCAGAGGTTCTAAATCTCATTGTTTTTTTGATTTCCTGTAAAAATTTTTAACAAAAAAACAACCACATAAAGTCATAAAGGCAATCTTTAAACTCTTCAAAATCAGGCTCGCTGTGGTCTAAATAATAAATGATGGGTCTTTTTGTTTTATCCCCTTCATGCTCGGTTTCGTGATTACCAATGCATTGTTAATAGATGTTCTGATTTTTTTAAAATAATGGCTATTAAATGAGTATTATTTTGTTCAGCAAGACTTATTGAGGAGCAAGTCTGTGCTTACCTCTAATGATCATGCGGATATGTTCTGGAAGGTTTCAGCAGTGAGGTAACCGAACGGATCTTCTGCATCAATTCAGACGACGAAGGCAAAATAATCCAGAAAGAAAATCAGAAAGATTTCGTCAGAACCTGAAAGTGAAACTATCATAGCTGTTCTTAAACAAAGGTATTAAATATATTTAATTTTTAGCGATGATCTCTCTGGTTTATTTAGAGAGATACACAGAACATAAATAACTATTAACGAGTTAACTTTCTATATAGTACTGCTTAAGTTTGCCCATATAGACACCTGAATCGGCAAAAGAATATTGAGCATGTTTCTTAGCATCAACCATGCTCAATACGGTGCTGGTTTTTGTTGAACCAGAGTCAGCAAGCTGTTTTAAGGCATATTGGACGACAGACTTTCGAGTGTCTGCCCACTTCACGATAAAGGCCGTAAGATCAACTTTTGTTGAGAGAATGCGAGCATCAGGGACAGCTAAAACAGGAGGTGAGTCTATAATAATTAAATCAAAGACTTCACTTAGATCGGAAAGTAAATCATCCATTTTCTGTGATGGTAATAAGTCAGTCGGACTTTTCTTTGCGATACCTGCTGTGATGAGATAAACCCCTGTTTCTTTATGCTGTGTAATCACTTGATGAACTGCTGCAGTTCCGGATAAGTACTCTGCTAGACCAGGTTGAGCTCTTACTTTGAAAGATGAATGTATAGAAGGACTACGCATGTCTGCATCAATCAAAATAGTTTTCAATCCTGCTTGGCGTTTAAGTATGGCTAAGCTTTGAGCTATGGTCGACTTACCTTCGCCGGGATAAGCCGAAGTAAACTGGATGATTTTATTTGTGTGACTACTATTCTTACCGAAAACCATGTTCGTATAGATTGAACGGATAGATTCACTTAAAGGTGATGCTGGAAATTTTTGCACATAATCAATAGGTGTTGAGAGTTTTGATCGGAAAACGCTTAACTTAGGGATTAGACCCAACGAAGGTAAGCCAGTATCTTTTTCAACCTGAATTCCACTACGATAGCCACTATCAAACAGTTCTCGAATAAAGACACTGAGTAGTCCGAGTAAGATTGAGCCAAACAATGCTAGAGAAAGAATGGGTAGCGTTTTTGGAAAGGAAGGTTTCCTTGCGGGTGTTGCGTAAGAAATAACCTTTGCATCCGCTCGTTGTATATCTAGATTAGTTTGTTCGGTGGTTTCTTTGTAGCGAGTTAAAAAAGTATCTAAGAGTTTCCGTGTTGCCCCTGCTTCACGTTCTAGTGCTCTTAGTTGAACTTCTTGAGTATTGGATCCCGCTAATTTATGTTCTAAAGCAGCGAGTTGGTTTTTTAATTGCTGCTCGCGAATTTGCGAAATTTTTGTTTCATTTTTAAGACCGAGAATGACCTTCTTCATTTCTGTCGAGATTTTTTTCTGCAGGTTCTTTTTCTCAGCCTGGATGTTCAAAACCTTAGGGTGTTTTCCACCATATGAAGTTGATAGTTCGGCAAGCTGACTTTGAAGTGCTATCTCTTGTTCTCTTAGTTTTCGGATCAATTCTGAATTAAGAACTTCAGCTGCGGAACCAAGGTTTTTCTTGGTCAGATCTTTAACTTGGTTCAAACGAGCCTCTTTTTCAGCACGATTGGTGCTGGCAAGGACAAGTTGAGTGTTAAGTTCTGATAGTTGCTGATTGTTAAGTGTGATTCCTTTTGTGGTTAATAATAGTCCTTTTGACTTACGATATTCTTCGACATCAGTTTCAGCATCTTTAACTTTTTGTCTGAGAGAGTCCACACGTTGGTTTAGCCAAGTATTTGTTTTGTTAGTGACTGAGAATTTTCTTTCGATTTGATCATTTAGATAAATATCTAATATTGCATTTGCAATTTTTGCCGATAAGTTTGGATTTTCTGATGTGAATTTTAGTTCAATCAGACGAGACTCTCCAATCAATGCCAACTTCTGTTTTTTCAAAAATATTTCTATTACGGGAACATTATGGTGCGGTATAGAACTATCTATTTCTCGTTGTACTGCTTTTTGAGTTTTAGATTTCAACTTTTCTAAAAAATTAGAAATTTTCCCTTTTTCTTTTAGCGCAGGATTAAACTCAGAAAGTTGATCAAGATCGAGCTTTTTAATTACTCTTTCAGCAATGCTGTATGAACGAAGTATTTCTAACTCATTCTGCATTGTACCGGTATCAACCTGTATGGAAGGCGTTAGCTTATTTACCGTTAATTGTGCATCATGATTGCCGATCATGATTAATGCTTTGGAAGTGTAGCTTGGTGTCACACTCTTAATGAATACAAACACGAGGAGCATAGACATTAGCATCGTGATGACCATTAACCACTTCCGGCGCCATAGTTTTGCTAATATTTCTCGAGGATCGATAGTTGATTCAGATGAATGGTGGTGATTACCATTTGTTGATTGAGGGCTTATCGATGACAAGGCAAGAGGTGTGCTTCCTGAAGTCTGATGGATTGTTTGTTCAAAGGCTAGCTGATGAGAAAATTCCTTCCACCATTTTGAAAGCTGAGCAGAATGAAGTTTCTCTTGTTGAAGCAATGCATTGAACTCATTTATGTTCTTGCAACGAGCGCCCATCTCAAGAATTTTTAATTTATATGCTTGAGTGTAATCCCTGTTCACTTTTCGAATTGAACGGGGAATTATTTTACCTTTGTCGTATGAGTTCATATTTTTTATCATTCTGGAAAGTTAGATCAAAATAACCAATATTTTTCAGGTATTTCGATTACGTCACCAGGCAGAATTTCGGTGTCCTGTTGAGCAATTTGTTTGTCTTCTCGCAAATGTTGGGCGTGAGTAATTAACGCTTTACTATTTTTTGCTCGATAGGTATATCCGCCAGCGAGAGCAACAGCCGTAAGGACTGTCATGCCGCTAACATAAGAGTACTGACCGGGGTTTTTTACTTCGCCGATGATGTAGAACGGGCGATAATTGAGAACCTCGATACTGACTTTAGGATCGATGAGATAGTCAGGCGATAGCCTTGACGTGATCGCCGCTGCTAGATCGGCCACGGTCAATTCAGACGCTTGAATTTCTTTTATCAAGGGCAGAGAAATTCGCCCGCTACCATCAAGTTGGAATTCTCCAGACAGATCACTATGACCAAAGACTATAACCTTGATCTTATCGCCAGCACCTAATTGATACTGAGCGGCTTTACTTGTGGATTCTGTTGCTGTGACATGTAGCGAAGAGACACTAATGACTAACAATAAAACAAGACGATGAAACATCCTTTTTTTCACTTTATATACTCCGGTTGTCCGTAACCTAGAGCCGAACTATAACTGAATACGACCGCCTAGTGAAAAGATATCTTCGGAGAAATCATTAATAATTGTTACAGAATCTGAGTTCCTTTGCTGATGGTCATAATCTAATAGTAGGTAGAAATGACGGTTGATCATATATGTGGCACCAACTCCAGTGCTGAAATACTCGTCGCTACGACTGAGTCCTTCAAAATTATCATCTGCAACAGTGAGCCTTACTTGTAACAATAAGTTACGAAGTAATTCGTGATCAACGATGAGGTTAGCTTCCGTTGAGAAAATACCTGAAGCTGAATCCAGTGTCGTTTCTTTTATGGCGCGCGAGATGGAGCCTGTCACGGTTGTCATTTGTGAAGGTAACCAAGTCAGCGATGCTCCGCCTGTTAAGCCATCAACATCATTGAGTGCTGCATCATCATAATTTTGAGCTTCATATCCGACAAATACGTTGCCATATAATACGCCAGATAAATCGAGGTCCGTTCCTACGGAAAAACTATAGCCATCTGAGTCACGATTAAAACCATTGCCATCTAGGGTGTCATCATAATCAACGTGATTGATCGTGGTTCGAAGATAGGTGGTGTATTCCGGCAGGTAATCATAACCTAGCTTTAATGAGGCTTCTCGTCGGTCTCGATCGCGGTCATCGTTATCGATGATAGTCCCTGTAGTCGAGCGTGCATCATCAAAATCCAATGCTTGATACTCACCACCAACGACGACAGAAATACGGTTGAACTGATGTTCATAGTTTGCGTATAGTGAATTTACATCTAGCTCTGTCGGGGCAGCACCTAAGACATCATCTGGTGAAAACCGTTGTTCATGTTCGTGCGAGTATTGATAACCACCAGAGAGGTTTTGAGCATGGCTCATTTCGATATTGCCATCAAAGCCAACAGAATAATCTTCATAGTCTTCACTTTCATTATCGGTATATCGACCGATCGTTGCATCGGAATGAAAGGATAAAAAATGACGACCCCAGAGAGATTCAATATTTAATGATGGTTTAACTACTGTTATAAAATCAGACTCTTCATTGGTATTGGTGGCGAAAATATTATCGCTATGCTTTTCAGATAAGGTTAGGCTAGGGTATAGACGAAACGCTCCTGCTCGTGCTCCTAATGGTGCTACTTCTTCACGAAATCGTGATGTGACTGTTTCGGGTTTATAATTAACATCTTCGGCAATGACTGACGTTGCTGTTAATGTTAGAAGTGCCAAAGTGAATGTTTTTCGTTTATTCATGTGTCGATAACCTTAATGAAAGTCTTACTTAATTTTATTTACCTTTATAGCGTCCACAAGCTGGTTTTCTTTACCTCTGAAAAGAAGTTTTTGTTTTGTCATAACCCAACATTACGCCCCACATCATTGCGTAGAGAATATATAAATGCCGCCAATGTGTGCTGTCGATGAAGAAGCTTTGTAGTTGAGTGCTGACAATGGTTGAAAAGACGACTAAAGCGGTCAGTTGAACTTCTGTTCGACGCATGCAGAAATGAAAGCCTTTCCAAATAGTAAAAAAAACAAATGCAAGATAAGCTGTACCAGATCCCCAACCGCACTCAGAGAATATGTAAAGGTAAACATTGTGTGGCACGATTCCAAATTGGATGTCAGCTAAGCCAGGACCAATACCAAAAGGGTTTTCTAAGATAGCGTTGACGGCTTTCAATTGGGTAGCAAATCGCTCGTTGACATCATAGCCTTGCACTACTTGGGCACGTTCTTGAAAGAGCTCGCTGATTGCACTAGTAGAGATTAACCAACCGATCAGAAATGAGCCTACGACAAGCGCCAGTGCTCCCATTAGGATCAACCGAGAAAGCTCTTTACTTTCTTTCAAGGTCAAAAACCGGATAGAAAGATAAATCATCATGGCGAGGCCAAGATTCAGCCACGATCCACGTGAAAAACCTAATAATAAGCCAACCGATAGTGTTCCAAGCATGAATACATTCATCAAAAAGTGGCTATCTTTTCCGCTTTCTAACCTCGACAAGTAGAGCATGAAAACGGGTACTAAATATGGCCCATAAACATTGGGATCTTTAAAGGTACTTTTGACGCGATCAAATAATAGAAAGTGCTCTGCATAGGGTATGAGTCGAGCGTAGGCCAGTGCCCCTATTAGAACTACTATAAAAGTACCGAAAGCGTAACCGCTCCATACTATCGGTAGAAATCGTTGAGGGTTTTCATAGATCAGGCAGGTTAGAAACAGCCAGAAAAAGACTAGAAAAAAACGTATGCTGATGGGTTTTATCGAGGCCACAGGATCAACAGACTGTATACCAGCAATAATATTAAATACTAAAAAAATCCCCCAAAAGGCAAGTGCGAGTCCGATGCCTTTTGGGATCTTCATCCCTGTCCCAAAAGAGATAAAGATGAGAGCCGCGCCCAAAAGCTCAAAGGGGGATGGCTCGAACATGACAAAGCCACTAAGGGCGATCAAAAGCCAAACAAACTTAAGGCTTGTCGTGCGATGTGGTAAAATTTCGTTATCTAATGGGGACATACTGCGCAATAAAGTGTTCTAATCTGTTATGTATCGACTGAAAGTAGGGATAGTGAAGTGAAGTGTGCGATCAAAAAAATCATGCTGGCCGTTTTATGGTCAGTTTCTTTAAATATTTCTGCCAGTGAGAAAGTCGTGATAACCGTGGCAGATCCGGTTCCATTCCATATACATCCTCAAGGAAAGGCTTTTACCATCGAGCTTTCGGCACGATCTACTCGTGAAGGTTTGTCTGTGGCTTATTATTGGCGTGACTTCTCTGGCAAAGCCTTGTCGCCACTACGAAAGCTGACTATCAATTCAAATCAACCTCTAAGGTTGCAATCGCCTTCATCAGTGAGTGGTTACTATGGTCTAGTTTTCAAACCAGGAAAATATAAAATCCAGTTGAATGATCGTTGGCCAGGTGAAGAGCTCGTGTATGGTTTCGGTATTGGAGAACAAAACCCAGTTCCTCAGCGTAGTGACGATTTAAACGGCAGGTTTGGAACCGTACATACGAACCGACAAGATCCATATATGCCGAGTTGGATAAAAACAATGACTTGGAAAACCGCTCAAGCATCAGAATGGAATAAAGAGAATAGTTCTATCGAACAAGCCTACTTTCACGAACTACCGCTGATTATTGAAGATGAGTGGGATAGCGATGATAGGTCTCCAGTTTCGTTGGCTCAGTTGGAACAACTAACAAGAAAAGTCACTGAGTATTTTGAGGCCGATCAGCGAATTAAAGTTTGGGAGCTGGGCATAGAGGAAAACCTACGGGATAACTTTAAACAAGCTTATTATTGGGATAACTTGTCGGCAAAGTCATTTGCAGTTCGACAAGCGGCTGACTTTGTAAATCCAGAAATTAAATTGATTTATCAAATTGCAGAGCTAGAGATGGAACCTGTTCGACTCTTTCTTAACAGTCAGGCTGCTCAAAATTTTGATATTTTATCGTTACATCCTTATCAATGGCCAGAGTTTGCAGCGGCTGAAAGTTGGCTAAAAAGTTATTTGCAAGCAGTCAGAGAAGAGATGCAACTAGCTCAACAGAATATGCCGATCTGGTTTACTGAAGTCGGAGCTCCGCATCACGGAAATCATCCAAAACACTTTTTTGGTTACCCTATTAACAATCAAGAAAAAGGTGTTTCAGTTCAAGGTCTCACTAGGCAACGTGCCGCCGCGTTTATGATCAAGGTACATGTGGTAGCGCTGCAGGAAGGTGTCGAAAAGATCTTTTGGTATAACTATATTGATCGAGAATCTGATCGAAAATATGCCGAGAACCATTTCGGAATGATCGATTTTTGGGGTTATCCGAAGCCGGTTTATCTTGCCTATATAGCAATGTACAGTCAGCTAAAAAATAAAAAACCTGAGGGACTTATTCCTAGAGAAGACGATCTGCTAATTTATGTTTTTGACGACTTGCTTGAAACTACTTATGTCGTTTGGAAAAAGAAAAACCTAAAAGATAAAAGCTCTCTGCAAGTATCATTAAGTGAATATAATATTGATCTAGAAACCGCTATTATCACTGATGCGGTAGGAACACCGTACTCGTTAGTTGAAGGTTTGTTAGATATTGGAGAAACGCCCTTGTTTATCACACGACAAAAATAGTATCTCCTTAATTTGAGCTAAGAGCTTTACTTATATTCGCGGGCAAAAGAAAGAACTGTTGGATGAATTTTAAGGTGTTTTTTGACTAGAGTAAGCATCCACAAATTCCAGAAAATAGTGACTAAAATCACCGCCATAGCCGCACCAATCATCCCAAATAAAGGGATAAATATAGCGTTTAAAATTAACAAGATAACTAAGGCCGAGCCAAACACCATCAAGCTATAGTCTTGATGACCTGTGACGTTTAAAAGGCTGGCAACAGGGCCAATCGAAATAGTGACCAGCTGGCTCAAAGCGAGTAGGGCAAAGACTTCATAGCCGGCAACAAACTCTTCTCCGAAAACACCTAGAATAAATTTCCCGAAAATTATAAAAACAATGATGCAGATAAGCCCTGGCCAGAACATTAGTTGGGTACTATGAGCGGTTAGTTTCTGTAGTGCAGGCATATCTTGCTCGGCAAAAGACAGAGCTGCTTTTGGGCGAAAAATACTATCGACAGCGTAAATCATAAAGCTGATCAGCATGGCTATTCTGAAAGCTATACTAAAAATTGCGACCTGATCAGCGGGTAGAAAAAAACCGACCATGACGACATTGATTTCTGCAAGGAAGCCGATAAATAAAACAGGGATCAATTGAGGCACTCCAATCCTGATCCATGAACGTGTTTGAAATGTTGGCTTAGAATTACCCAATGTCCTTTTTAAATGGGTTTTGAAAAAAAGGAAGTGACCCGCAACGACGATAATCATCGCGAGTAATTGATATGCCATGACGGTTTCTGCATCGAGACTATTGGTTGAGAACCAAATTACCGCGACAAATCCTAATAAAATTAAAGGGCGTATCACCGTATTGGGTAAGATCATCAAGGCAAACCATGAAAATGCATGGGAGACAGATTCATGAAAAACGGCGATCAAATAAACCGGAATAGTGAAGATGGCTATCAATAGGGTATTTTTATAGTCAATATCAACTACTCCATCAAAAGAATAGATGACACCACCAAGTATGATGACGGCCAGTATGCCGATTCCAATAAGAATTTGACGACCACGTAAAATAAAACCATCGATTAAATCAAAACGTTTGTCGCTGATTGCTTGGCCTATGACTCGGAACGAAGCGGACTCGTAACCAATGCCTATCACTGTCGAGAGAATGATCATCCACGAAAAGGCGTAAACATATATACCCAGCTGATATGCTCCCATCCATCTTGCTAGTAGCAATTGTGTGAGGAAGGCTAGCGCGGCCCCTAATAGTCGGCAACCGAACATTAGTGTTGATGCGCCAAGCAGGGAGGAGAGGCTATTATGAGTCTTTTTTTCCGCTGAACGGTTTTTACTTGATACTGACATATTTAATGTGTGTGAAAATGTTGAAGCACTATACAACTGATCGGTAAACAATATATATAAGGACTGTCTCTTATACACATCTGACGCTGCCGACGATCTACTCTGTGTAGA
>CAJXQU010000015.1 GCA_913058255.1 uncultured Pseudomonadota bacterium
ACGAGATTTCTGCCTGTCTCGTGGGCTCGGAGATGTGTATAAGAGACAGCAGTCACAACAAGGTAATGATGTTGAAGAATTTAGAATTCAACACATTCTGATTGCTGTTCCAGAAGAAGCGGATAAAAGCCAACGTCAAGAATTCAAGGCTAAGGCAAATAAGGTTATGAAGAAACTTAAGGCTGGTGCTGACTTTGCAACCATAGCCATTGAGGTTTCTGATGCTGGGAATGCGAGCGAAGGTGGTGATATGGGATGGATGGAAGCTAATAGAATTCCTTCATTATTTAGCTCGACTGTCCCAGAGTTAAAACAAGGTGAGCTAGGTAAGATCCTCAAGAATGACAGTGGATACCACATCATTAAATTAATAGGTAAACGTTCTTCTGATACTGATATTCAAATGATCTCACAGACACATGCTCGCCATATTTTAATTCGTCCCAATGATTTGATCAGTGAAGCCGAAGCCAAAGAACGACTCGTACAACTCAAAGAAAGAATATTAGCTGGAGCTGACTTCTCCGAATTAGCTAAATCACACTCGGACGATAAGAATTCAGCTGTTCAAGGCGGTGATTTAGGCTGGTCAAGCCCTGGGAAAATGGTTCCTGTATTTGAGAAAGAAATGGCGAAACTAGATGATAATGAGTTTAGCGAACCTTTTAAGAGTCAGTTCGGTTGGCACATAGTTCAGGTTTTAGGCCGTCGTCAACACGATGGAACAGAAGAACTTATCGATGCTCGAGCTCGAGCAGCTATAAAAAAACGTAAGGTTGAGGAGGAACATCAATCTTGGTTGATCAAACTCCGTGATGAAGCCTACGTTGAATATCGTTAAACTTAATTTACAGTTAAATAAGAAAATTTAACCTTGTCTACTCCTATTCGTATTGTCATTACTTCCGGTGAACCTGCCGGAATTGGCCCTGATCTTTGTGCCTTAATCGCGCACAAAAACTTCGATGCTGACATTGTTGTTATTGGTGATCCCGAAGTCATTCAATCGCGCGCCGAACAGCGTAACTTAGCGCTCGACATTCTACCTTTTGATCCAAGTTCATCAGCAACACACCAGCTGGGACAATTAAAAGTATTACCCTTACCCGTGTCCAACAAGGTCATTGCTGGTCAACTTGATCAGGCCAATGCGCAATATGTGATCAGCACGTTAGACACAGCCTGTCGAGGGTGTGTGAATGGGTTGTTTGATGCGATGGTAACGGCACCTTTACATAAAGGTATTATCAATGATGCTGGTCAAGCTTTTACTGGGCACACTGAATACTTAGCGGAAAAATCGGGTGGTCATCATCCAATTATGATGTTAGCCACACCGCAATTACGTGTGGCCCTCGTCACAACTCATGCGCCTCTTTCCGCTATTCCGGCGATGATTACTGAGGAACTGATCTTAAAAGCCACAAGAATTCTTGATCATGATCTTCGAACAAGATTCAAGCTCGACAATCCACGTATCGCTGTTTGCGGTCTCAACCCGCACGCAGGTGAAGGTGGTCATCTTGGTATGGAAGAGATCGACACGATTATTCCAGCACTGAATAAGCTCAAGGCTGAAGGCATTAACGTCCGCGGTCCCTTACCTGCCGATACTGCCTTTACACCTCATCAGTTGGAACAAGCTGACGTGGTGTTGAGCATGTACCATGATCAAGGTTTACCGGTACTCAAACACCAAGGTTTTGGTGATGCGGTGAATATTACACTCGGCTTACCAATAATTCGTACATCCGTTGATCACGGCACGGCTTTGGATTTGGCCGGCTCAGGTGACATTGACGAAGGCAGCCTGTGTTCAGCAATAGAAATGGCCATTGAAATGGCGAAACAATAATATGGATCAAAAACCCGAAAAACACCGTGCTCGCAAAAGGTTTGGACAACATTTCTTAAATGACCAATATATTATTGATCAAATAATTTCATGCATCGCTCCACAAAAAGATGAGCATCTAGTAGAAATTGGCCCTGGTACAGGCGTACTAACCCGCCCTTTACTATCTCAAGTTGAAAACCTTGATGTTATCGAATTAGATCGCGATCTTGCGGCTAGACTACGCAACGAATTTAGTTCTGATCGATTACGCGTGCATGAAATTGATGTACTGAACTTTTCTTTTCAATCGATGGAAAAGAAAAATAAAAAGATCCGCTTGATCGGAAACCTTCCTTACAATATTTCAACACCTCTTATCTTTCACATTTTAGAAGCTTCTAATGTGATCTCTGACATGACCTTCATGCTACAAAAAGAAGTCGCCGATCGTATGGCTGCTGAAGCCGGAACACGTCAATATGGACGACTATCCGTTATGTTGCAATATTATTGTGAGACCGAGTTTCTATTCGATGTACCACCAGAGGCATTTGATCCACCACCGAAAGTCATGTCGAGCATTATTCGTCTAGTGCCTAAAAAAGAGCTGCTGCCACTCAAAGATAAGTTACTGTTTCAAACAGTGGTCAAACAAGCTTTTAGTCAACGACGAAAAACGCTTCACAACGTATTAAAAAACTTAGCCGATGATAACGATCTAGAATCCGTAGGACTTTCACCCAAAGTCCGTTCGGACACGATTACAATGGAAGAGTACGTAAAACTGACAAATTACTTATACAACAAGTAGAGCGTCAAACTATCCACTAAAATTTATGTCTCTTATAAAGGATACGCGTTAAAAGATTGTTAAATTTTGCTAACTCATTGAGTGCAAACAGATAATACTTTTATGCACAGAAGCTGTGGATAACTCTGTTAATAAACTAGGTTCAATGCTCCAAAGGCCTTATGTTTATTACACTTGAGTTAGATCGAACAAAAAACAAACAAATAGAGTTTTGTTTTAATATTCATATAGATACAAGAAGTTCTTAATTCTTTACAATTAGTTTTGATAGCAAGTTAACATTATTTTCAATACAAAAATTCTATGTGTATAAGTCAATAACTTTTTTAACAAATTTGAAGGATAAATCGATTGACAATGAAACTTTCACTAATAATAAATAAAATAAATTCTCTCAGTGAGTTGACAGGTAAGTTAACTTCAGTTTTGGTTATTTTCATGGTTCTGCTTATCAGTTACGACGTCACGATGCGTTATCTCCTCGGAGGTGGCTCTCCTGCCCTTCAGGAACTTGAGTGGCACCTCTTCGCTATTGTCTTTTTGCTCGGCGCATCCTATACCCTAAAGCACCAAGATCATGTCAGAGTTGATCTCATCTATAGCAGTCAACGACTCAGCGATAAACACCGTGCACTAATCGATATTTTCGGCGGACTGTTCTTTCTGATCCCTTTCTGCCTTTTAATCATCATCAGCTCTTGGCCGTTTGTTGAAAATTCATTCTTGATCAATGAGCGCTCTCCCGATTCTGGCGGTTTACCGTTTCGTTGGATTTTAAAAGCAATGGTTCCCATTGGATTCTTCTTACTTTTATTACAAGGTATCGCAGATATTTTAGATAAAATTTTTATTGTTATAAAAAACAATAAGAATGAATCAACACAAGGAAATCAGTCATGATGTTATCAATGGAAGTCTGGGCTCTCATCATGTTTGCTTGTGTCATGCTGGCCTTACTCATCGGTTATCCAGTTGCTTTTACACTAGGAGCAATCGCCGCACTATTCGGCACCATCTTTCTTGGCTTTGATTACTTTCAGTTATTACCCCTTCGAATATGGGGAGTAATGACCAACTTCACCTTATCTGCAGTTCCTCTTTTTATCTTTATGGGCATTGTCTTGGAGAAATCAGGGCTCGCTGAAGACCTGTTAGAAACGATGGGACTCCTATTCGGTAAAATTCGTGGTGGTCTTGCCTTATCTGTGGTCATTGTTGGTGCCCTGCTTGCTGCGACCACCGGTGTTGTTGGTGCAACGGTTGTGACGATGGGGATCATCGCATTGCCCGCTATGCTCAAACACAACTACTCGCCTGAGCTAGCAACCGGAACCATTGCTGCATCCGGAACACTCGGTCAAATTATCCCCCCTAGTA
Source organism: uncultured Pseudomonadota bacterium (assembly GCA_913058255.1). Taxonomy (GTDB): domain Bacteria; phylum Pseudomonadota; class Gammaproteobacteria; order CAJXQU01; family CAJXQU01; genus CAJXQU01. The sequence goes on from CAJXQU010000015.1 coordinate 4,026, forward strand.
TTATTTTGATTTTGCTAGCCGATGTCATGGGCATTAATGTAGGCCGTCTATTTTTGAGTGCCGTTGTACCGAGCTTATTACTCATATCTTTATTTATTATTTACATCATTTACTTTGCTTGGCGTAATCCAGAAGCTGCACCGGCTCTCAAGAGCAATTCCAGCGAGAACCTTACCTTGCGTGTCATTAAGAGCTTGCTTCCACCTCTGCTCTTAATCTGCGCAGTGTTAGGTACAATCTTTGGCGGCGTTGCCTCTCCGACAGAGTCAGCAGCTTATGGCTCACTTGGTGCACTGATTCTTGCTGCGATACACAATCGCTTATCAATAAAAAATCTACTTGAAGCCGCTCAACATACAACGAAATTAACCAGTATGGTTTTTCTGATCCTAATCGGTGCAACGGCCTTTGGTTTGGTTTTTAGAGGAATGGGTGGCGATCAATTGGTCGAAAACTTATTTACCGATCTGCCTGGCGGTACCTGGACGTTTATCCTTCTAAGTATGCTCCTCATTTTCATTCTTGGCTTTTTCTTAGACTTTCTTGAAATCTGTTTTATCGTTGTACCTATTCTGTCTCCTATTGCTAGCTTAATGGGTGTCGATCTCGTTTGGTTCGCTATTTTGATCGCTATCAATCTACAAACATCTTTTCTAACACCACCATTTGGGTTTTCGCTTTTCTACCTTAAAGCCGTCGCCCCAGCAGAAATAAAGCTCCAGCAGATCTATCGAGGTATTATCCCTTTTGTGCTCATCCAAATCGCCACGCTTCTTTTACTAGTGTGTTTTCCAAAAGTAGTTTCTTGGCTACCGACATATGTCGAACAATTTACACGTTAGTTTAAGGGTATCTTGTGTGAAAAAATTCACATAAAACAGCTAAGCCCTTGTCTTTAATAGTTTAATAATTTTACCCACAGAAGCTGTGGATAACTCTGTGAATAAGCTGCGTCAAAGTGACGACAACCACGGCAATTGTTACACCTTTATTAAAACGGTTACTTTTTAACCAGCACTTATAATTTTAGAAAATCAATGACTTACGTTACTTTCTGAACTATCCACAGGAGAAGTTTTAGATAAACTCACCAATTGTTAAATTTTTGATGCTATGTGCATAAGTCAAGATCTAAATGACTTTATTACCGAATCAGTTAGTGGTCTGACATCACGCCAAATGTGAAATGACTCTGCGGCCTGCTCTATCAACATTCCCAGCCCATCAACAGCTAAAACCGCCTCTTGTTCCCGTCCCCATTCAACGAATTTTGTGGGTGCTTTTGAGTACATCATGTCGTAACAGACACCAGCTTCGGCCAAAATATTTTTAGGTAATGGTGGCAGCTCACCTTGAAGGCTTGCCGAGGTTCCATTTATGATCAAATCGAACTCTCTGCCTGCCAGATCAGAAAATTCAGTCGCTGAAACATCCCCTAGATCAGAGAAAACTTCCACCAACTGTTCCGCTCTTGAAATTGTACGATTGGCTATCACACAGGATGCTGGTTGTTCCTTAAATAAGGGGTCGACCACACCTCGTACAGCACCACCTGCTCCGAGTAGTAAAATACGTTTGCCTTTGATCGTCTGTTGAAGATTGACAAGAATATCTCTGACCATCCCGCACCCATCGGTATTATCACCAATGATTCGATTATTTTGGTCAAAAGAAAGTGTGTTAACCGAACCGGCACGCTCAGCAAATTCACTGCGTTGTTCCGTAAGTTTCCAAGCCTGCTGTTTGAAAGGCACAGTAATATTTAGGCCCTTTCCTCCCGCTAAACGAAACTGCTCAACCATCTCTTGGAACTGTTCGAGCGGTGCTTCTAGCGCTTGGTACCTTAGATTCTGATCCGTTTGCTCAGCGAATTGTTGATGAATTTGTGGGGATAGACTGTGTGAGATCGGATTACCCAGAACCGCATAATGATCGACGTTTGATGACAGTGTTATTTCAAGAAGCTTTGAAACCATAATCAATACCTTGCCCGAAACTCGGGTAAAATAAAGATTATAGCGAATTAACCACCCATGGCTACGCTGCTGAGATCCCACATAGGAAGAAAGATACCTAAAGCAAGAATAAGCACCATAATACCTATTGCTGTAATCAACACAGGTTCGATAGTGGAGCTTAGATTTTTCACATCATATTCGACTTCGCGTTCATAAAACCCTGCGACTTCAAGCATCATCTCATCCACAATCCCAGTGTCTTCACCGACACTTAGCATTTGTAACACAAGCGGCGTGAATAATTCGGTTTCAGAAGCTGATTGAGTCAAGGTTCCACCTCGCTCGACTGAATTACAAATATCTTTGACCTTCTCCCCGACAAAATGATTATCCACTGCTTTTGCCACAACCGTCAGAGCTTTGGTTAAAGGCACACCAGCACCAACAGACATCGCGAATGAACGAGCAAAACGTGCGAGTGTCGCACGCAGAATAATGTCGCCAACGAGCGGGAGTTTAAGCTTGGTCTTATCCCATCGATAGCGACCAGACTTAGTCTTCACCCAAGCCTTTACCCCCCAAGTTGAAACAACCAGTGTCACTAGTATTATTGGCCAATAACTGACAAAAAAGTTCGATGTCATCATTAGTATCTGGGTTGCTAAAGGAAGTTCAGCATCGGCACTTTCAAAGATTTTTGCAAAGGCTGGTATCACAAAAATATTGATCACGGCGATGGCAATTGAAATAGCAATGATGACGAATGTCGGATAACGCAACGCGCTTTTGATCTGCATTCGCGTTTCTTTATCGTATTCCATATAGTGTGATATTTGTAAGAAAGCTTCATCCAAGCGGCCTGTATTTTCACCGACACCGACCATAGCAACAAACAAGGGTGGGAAAATACGAGGATACTGCTTTATGGATGTACTCATCTCTTGCCCAGATTCCAAGTCGACCTGGAGCTCTCTTAGCACTTCTGCAAAATATTCATTACGAACAGAGCGAACAATGCCACCGATAGCCTGATTGATCGGAATACCTGTGCGAAGTAAGGCATACATTTGTCGAGAAAACATAACCATCTCTGAAATATCAGGCGGTTTTTTACTCTTAAGTAAATCAGCGACTTGAGCAGTAACTGTTTTTTGTTCAACTTTCTCCTCAATATTGATCGGTGTAATGCCTGTACTCAATAAACTCGAAGCAATCGTGTTGGCAGATCCACCTTCCATATCACCACTGATCAAATTGCCCGAATTATCTCGTCCTTTATATTCAAAAATAGCCATTAATCATCCATTATCGATAATGATAAGTTATTATCACTGAAGCTAAAAGTCCGCTCTGATGTACTTTCAATATCACTAACAGGATCGGGTTCCATCAATTCTAATACAGGCATTTCAGCTGAATCACTCTGTTCAGCTTCTAAGTGAGAAGATATTTCATCTTCGTCTACAATCTCAGTATCAAGATCAATCTCAGCAGAAATTCTCATCACTTCCTCTAGCGTCGTCATACCTTTTTGTGCAAATTCCAAAGCAACTACACCTAGAGGCTGATAGTTTTTTGAATGCTTTGCAGACTGAATAAATTTAGCATTATCCCCAGAAGCCAAAGCAAGAGCTAACTCTTCATCAATGGTTAATAATTCCTGCACGGCAATTCGACCTGAATAACCCGTTTGATGGCATTTTTGACAGCCTACCCCTGTAAAATATTGATGCTGTTCGCCACCCGATTTTTTTACCCAATTCTTTTCTGCAGTATTCGGTTCGTATTCAACACTACAACCATCGCACACCCGTCTGACAAGTCGCTGCGCAATAATCGCCCGCAATGATGTTGCCAATAAATACCCTGGCGCGCCCATGTCCATTAAACGTGTCGCAGTGCTGATCGCATCGTTGGTATGCAGTGTCGATAGCACCATATGTCCTGTCATCGCTGCACGTAACCCAATCTGAACTGTCTCAGCATCACGCATTTCGCCGATGAGAACTACATCCGGATCTTGTCGTAAAATTGTTCTTAAAACACGGGCAAATGTAAGATCAATTTCAGTATTAACTTGCACCTGATTGATCCGAGGAAGACGATATTCCACCGGATCCTCGACAGTAATAATTTTAACTTCCGGTTTGTTTAATAATTTTAATGTGCTGTAAAGCGTCGTCGTTTTACCACTACCCGTTGGTCCTGTTACCAACACCATGCCATTCGGAGCTCTGACCATAGATTCATAACGTTGTCGCATCGTATCGGGCATTCCAAGCGAACTAAGATCCGGTATACCTTCACTTTGATCCAGGATACGCATAACCGCCGACTCGCCATGATAAATAGGCATCGTTGATAATCGCACATCAATATTTCTTTTATGTACACGAAGACTAAATCGACCATCCTGAGGCAAACGTTTCTCAGAAATGTCCATACCAGCCATGAGCTTAAGCTTCACCACTAGAGCACTCGCAACACGTTTTTCTTTTATAATCTGTTCTTGTAAGATCCCATCCACACGTTGGCGAATGCGCAGCACCGTTTCACCCGGTTCAATGTGAATATCAGATGCTCGTGCACGAATCGCATCTTCTAATAAAGACTGTAATAATTTAACGACGGGAGCATCAGAATGATCAACACTTTCAGCTAATTCATTGAGATAATCATCATTAGCTGAAAGTTCATGTTGCAATTCTTCAGCAAATCCAGAAATTTGTTCAGTTTGTCGATACGCCCTATCAAGTGAATTTAATAAATCAGATTCACGAACAACCGCGACGATCAAATTCTTTTTTAAAATTCGGGATAGTTCGTCATAAGCAAAAATATTCGTTGGATCAGCCATCCCAACCAACACCGAATCTTCTTCATTACTCAAAGCCAAAACACGAAAACGTCGAGCGTGGATCTCAGGAATTAACTTAACAACTTCGGGCCTTAATGGGTATTGAGTTAAATCGATTAGCGGTACTTTCAACTGGGCCGACAAAAACCGTAGTAAATCATCCTCGACCACATAGCCGCCTTCAATCAAAACTTTACCTAGCTTTTGCCCACTTGTCTTTTGTTGTGCTAAAGCATTATCTAATTGCTCTTGAGAAATGATACTGTTCTCAACGAGCAGATCACCAAGGCGAATTCTCTTTCTTTGTGTCACAAACTTCCCCTGTTTTTTAAGTCGTTAATTCTTTGTGCGGCAAACTGTTTTAGAGCCACAGGCACACGTTCATCTAGCAATGACCATTCAAATGCTGAGAGGGCCTGTTTATTTTGTGATTTTGCCATTAACGAAATTCCAAGTCCTAACCACCATTTTCCATTATTACTTTGTAGATTTAGAATTTTTTGATAAACCGCAATTGCTTGTTCGTGCTTGCCACTTTGCTGATATAAAGCCGCCATCATAGAATGATATTCTGGATCAACACGATGATCTGGAGCCGCTTTATTTAAAATGTGTAAAGCCTGAAGAGGCTGTCCTTCATTTACCAATAAATGTGCAAGTGGTTGAGCAAGTCGTGCCTCATTAGGGTCGCCTATTAGACCTTTTTTATAGACATCTATTGCCGATTGCTTTTGTTTGTTTTCTAACAGTGTTGATGCAAGAAGCAACCTAGGTTCAAGCAAACTTTCATTCTGAACTAATATTTGTTGCAGCTCGCCAATAGCTTTAGCAATCAAACCCTGCCTCAATAATTGCTGAGCGTGTTGATATTTTGCATCTTGATTGTTAATCAGTTGCTCTGTGACTATTTTCTTTTGAAAAATTACTTTTTGTTTGGACAAGTCCAAGATTCGCTCATTTGCTGTTGCCTCAAACTCGACCTGTGTATTTTTGAGTTTAATTTCGGCCTGTGATTGAGTTTCGGCAACTGGCTTTATCGTTCTTTTTGTAGATGGAATTGCCACCTTAGTGGAACTTTCGATCGACGTAACCTTTGTTATTGGTTCAATCTCTGCTTGAATTTGAATAGGTTTTTCTGGCGCAACCAACGTTACTATGTCAGCGGGCTGACGAGTGGTATTTTGAGCAATACTTCGATCAGTTACTGGCAGTTGATCAACAAATTTTAAAACACTAACGATCGCTATCAAGACTAACAAAAAGTTAATCCAATATTTTTTCTTCACATTAGCATTGTCATGTATAGGAGGCAGATCGATACTCTTGATAATAGAGTAATCTTCAAAAAGGATAAGCCCTTTTCGATCAGCTTCCTCAGACATGACATCATTAACAAAACTCATTTGATAAATGCCATAACGTCAGTCGAATTCATCGCCGCAGCAATCAAACCGATTAGCGCAAAACCGCCAAATGTTCCGTAAGCCCATCGCATCAATGTATCTCTTTTTCTTGAAGACTTTTCATGCCAGCGACGTGCATCATCAGTATCTTCAATTGAGACTCGCATGTGTTTGCGCGTAACGATGAGATCACCAATTCCATATGCCACAATCATAGCCTTGTGTGCAAGAATATTAACTAAGCGTGGTATTCCTCGACTCGCGGCAAAAAGTAAATCGAGCGCATCTTCATCAAACAGATCGCCATCGGCATAACCCGCCACACTCAAACGATGATCTAAATAACGTTTCATCGCTTCACGATTTAAAGGCGTTAGGTCATAGGCGAATGTAATTCGTTGTCTAAGTTGTCTAACCGAAGGTTCAGATAGCACCTCATCAAGCTCTGGTTGCCCAAATAAGATGACCTGAATAAGCTTTCGTTTTTCAGTTTCTAGATTCGTCAACAAACGTAATGTTTCAAGGGTCTCGATCGGCATTGCTTGTGCCTCATCCAAACACAAGACAACACGTTTGCCTTCCTTACGCATTTTTAACAACGACCAGGTAATACGTTTTAACAACGCATGCTGTTTAATATTCGGCGTATAACGAATACCGAGTTCATCGGCAATCGTTAAAAATAATGATTCTGGGGTTAAATATGGATTGGGCACATAAGCGGTGACATATTCATCACCGAGACTATGCAGTAATGCACGACATAAAAGCGTCTTTCCTGTACCAACTTCACCGGTAACTTTTAGAAAACCTTCTCCCATATCCAAAGCTACTTTCATGACGTTTAACGCGTCACGATAACCTGAACGGTTCATAAAAAATGACGTGTCTGGGGTAATTCCAAAAGGTAGTGCTTTTAATCTAAAGTGTTGTAAATACATAGTTCTTATCCTCTCCATCCCTAAATGATATCTTTCTACTAAAGATTAAGCATTAGTCATGCCAATATTTATTTAGTCATAGAGGGAACGAAAGTTTAAAAGAATTTATCTCAATAAACTTATTCTCATCATATTAATAAGCTTATTGAGTTCTCAAAAAATTACTCAGGAATATTTGAAGGTTGTTTCCAATCGATAACATCTTGGCGTATTTCATTCATATTGTTACGTGAATCACCAAGTGCGTTAGCCCAAGCACGCGAACTATCAGCAACGGTGGGCCTTAATAAAATGATTAATTCGCTTTTCGTTTTAGAACGAGCCTTATGTTTGAATAAATTTCCGAACAAAGGAATATTGCCCGCACCAGGTGTTTTCGCATCGCTATCATCGGTGCCATTTTGCATCAAACCACCAATCACAACGATCTGACCATCTTGTGCACGAATAATACTGTCAGACTCTCTGATAGTGCTTCTTGCTAACGGCAGATCTTGTTGCGCACCATTCACCGTCAATAATTTCTGCTGCTCTTGAACTCGGCTCACCGATGGGTGCACATGTAATGTGACGCTGTTATCTGCACTAATCTGCGGCGTTACATCTAATGCAATACCTGAGAAAAATGGCGTCAATTCAATTTCTGCTGTTTGGTTTGTTCCACCACCACTACTAGATGAGTCTGAGGAAACACCCGTAACAAAAAATTCATCTCGCCCAACCTTAATAACAGCCTTCTGATTATTCATGGTAGAAATTCGAGGACTCGATAAAACTTGGACACTCCCCTGAGTTTCTAGTAACTCTATAAATGCAGAAAACTTACTGCCATTAACTGCCAGTGAAAACACACCACCAAAACTTGAAACTGGAAAGCTACCAATACCAACACCACGTTGGTCACTATAACCCGCATCATTTTCCAACGATGTTCCACCACCCGTCACGCCTGCAGAAAATGATCCGGCCAAAGCTTGCCAGTTAACACCACTACGAAAGCTGTCGTTAAGTTCAACCTCTAAAATTTTTGCTTCTAAAATAACTTGCCGTTGAGAGATAAGTTCTGCCGCTTTTAAATAACGTTCAACATCACGTAATTCATTCGGAATCGCTCTAACGACGACCATACCTGATTGTGGGCTGATCACCACACTGCGGCCATCCTCACCACCGATAATAGATTGGACGGATAGGTTTATTTCATCCCAAAAACTCGTTAGTGGCTGCTGGGTTGTAACTTGTGTTCCCGTACTACTTGAGCCTGAAGACGAGCTACTACCAGAATCAGAACTACTGCCTGAACTAGATTCTCCACCACCTGAGCTTCCAGAGTCAGCTAAGGTTCCTGAGCTAACGGATGTCGATGAGACACCTGATCGTTGTACATTTAAATAGTCAATCTGAAAAATTCTTGTCTCTAATGCATTGGGTAATACACGCAGACCATAACCTGTGCGCTCAAACTCATAGCCATATACATCACGTACAGCTCCCATGACTTCTGCGATGGTGACATTCTTTAGGTTCAAAGAAATCGTTCCTTCTAGATCAGGATGAACCACAATATTGTAATTTGTACCTTCAACCAAGCTCATGTAAAACTGATCGGCAGGAACATTACTCACAGAAATATCAAAACGCTGACTATCTTTATTTGAAATTTTTTCAGCTCTAACCGGAAGCACTTCTTTTTGTATCACTGGCATCAAAGCCTTACTAACCTCCGCTTGTGTCATCGTAGCTTGAGAAGTCTTTCCTTTAGCAGGAACATGATTTGCCCCTTCAGCTAAGATCTGATCCATCTCATCAATCGTATCGACTCGCGGTGAAGTATTTTGACAACCTGAGATTAATAACCCTGAGATCGCTAACAGCATATGGACTGTAGAAAGTTTTTTTAATTTAGACATTTTCATCATTTTTTCCATCATTTCGATGAGCGTTTTTTAATAGAGTCAGGTAACAAAGAAATTGTAAACAACTCTCCATTAGCCATCATTTCAACAGAGTATGCAAAAATCTTAAGTACCTTTGCTGATCCCACCGTTTGCCCTGTAGAGACAGTCTCACCATTGATAATAGCAATGCTTGATGACCTACCGATTTTCACTGCATGAAGCCGATACTCAATTTCTGGTTCAACCTCTTTCTGAGAGCTGATCGTATCTTGTTTATTATTAGTGCTACTTACAGTTGCCGGTGCTACATAGTCCGCTGGACGTGTTGGATCAATTAATTTTGTTGCAGCATGCGTTAAAATACTTGTACTAAATAACAAACCAAAACTAATACATTTCATATGTAGTTTCATACGTCGATCCACTCCTCATCAAGACTTAATGTGTAGACTTTTATTACCGTATTTACATTCGGATATTCATCGATATTTAACTCAACGCTATCCCAGTAAAACTTCCAATGAAGCTCTTCAAGTGATTGTAAATATTCAAGCGTGTCAAGATAACTACCACTAAACTCCACTTGTAATCCATGACGCCAGGCTAACTGCTCCTCAATAACTTCTGTTTTTTTCTGTTCTGTTAAAGACGCCTTATTTTTTTCTAGCTCTGGCTTTTCTATTCTCTCAGGAAACGGTTTAGCTCCCAATCCATCTAAACGGCGGATCGTTAAACCTTCTGATTGTGTCAATACTGTTTCTAACACTTTAGCCATTTGATCGGGTGCTATTAAACTACTTGTAATTGCTAATAGCTTTTGATCAGTCTGTTCTAGTTGCGAAATGATGGATTCTAATCGTTGTCTATTTTTTATATAGAGAGGGCTTTGATCAGAATCGATCAAATCTTGAACCTGTTGTGAAAGCGTCATTACTTTCTGATTTTTTTCATCCAGTTCACTATTAAGCAACGCTTGTTTTTCTGCCATGGGCTGCATGAATGTGAAATCCCAGATGGCATAGAGCACAACGCTTACGGCCAGTATGATTCCGACTCTTTCTTTTGCAGATAAATCATTAATGCGATTTTTAATTGTTAAGGAGCTCATAATTTGACATCCTCAAAAACAGGCACACTGCCATTTTCTGTTCTAAAAATAAAATCTATTTTCTCTGAATCTGAAGTGCTCTGAGAAACTGCTGAACTAATATTTTCTTTCTGACGTAGGTTTAACATCGCAAATGACTTTCCAGCAAAAATCTTTTCATTAGAAAGCTTTTGTAAATAAATAGGTGCTAACTCTGGCTTCAAAGAACTACCAGTAATAGCAAGATCTTCACCGCCCCTATTGACAGAAAGCCCCGTTATCCATGCACCTTGCACATGCTGTCTTGACAACGCGACCATAAATTCAGAGAAACCATCAGTACTGCCATACTTTTGTTCGGTAAGTGATCCAAGCAGCTCTCTTCGTGTCTTCAGCTCTGTTTCTTTACCTTCTATTTCATCTTCTTTGACAGCTTTATTTTTATTTTTATTATTTGCAATTGCTAGTGTCGATAGCTGTTCCATCATTGTGTCATTTTTAGCATTTAAGCCTGACACTTCTTCTTCTATGTGTTGGAGTTCCATCACTTTATTCCAGCTTAAACCTGCAATAACTCCAACAACGATAAAGATAGCAAACAAACAATTTGTGATCGTTAGAGTTTCTTTTTCAGGATGAAATTGTTCCTGATATAAATTTACTTTTTGTGCAATTAATTTCATGAGGTTAACTCAGGTGGATTCAATGCAGCACCGATGGCAGGGATACATAAAGCAACTTTTTCCCGATCCATGTTTGCATCCATTTCGAAAAGGTTTTCAAGATCAATATATCGCACTTGAATACCAAGTTGACTAGATAGATATTCTGTTAATCCCTCGACAGGTTTTATCAACGGTACCAACACGACACCAGAAACAGGTGGCTCATGATACTGGCTCTCGTAAAAATCCAGAGTACGTTGGATCTCAATAATCACAGTATCTAACCAACCTTCCATTTCAGCCGTCACAGCCTCGGAATATAAAGCACCAAATAATTTTTCAGATCCCGTTAAGTGACGTGTAAAATACAACACACTCTCTTTTGTCAATGTAATTGATCCGCTGTGCATTCCCAGCCAAACCATTGCTACGCCTTGTTCATTTTCAGGCAAGTAGCTAGCAATATTTCGCATTGCTAGCTCCATAATATCGATTGAACTGAGTTCAAACCCAGCCCCAAGCATCAGCTTAACTCGCTTAGCAATGACTTCTTCTTTGGCTACAACTACGTACACCATATCGCCACTAGATTTTTGATCAGGTATGTCAAAAACATCGATAACAGCTTGCTCAACTGGAAACCCTATCAAGTCTTTAATTCGCCAGCGCATGGCTTCGATGACTTCATCTTTAGGAACATCAGGAACTTCAACCATGAGTAGTTGATAGGCTTCAGAATTCATCAAGCTTACACAACGAAGTTTTGCATACTCTTTAGTCTCAGAAATATTTTTCACCGTATCGATGAGTTCTGCTCGATTCTTGACAGGGTGATATTCGCATGACTCCAGTATTGGCAAACCCTTTTTATTAGGTTTAACAACGGCCGTAGCCACTGCATCGCCGGTTGGCCAAATTGATAAACAAGCGCTATTAATAGCTTTTGATTTAAAGCGATTTAGCATTTTAATTTCCATATAGATTTCATAATAAAGGTATCAAGCAATAAGCAAGCCATGTTTTTACAATCTGTTTGTTAGAGCTTAAAAGGAAGGTTTTTCTTCCCTATTGGCTCGTGGTTTTTAAAGATTTTATTAACCTCTCTACCTTCATTCTTTAACTCAATATCAAGATCTTCAATACGATCTTTATTTATATTTTCGGATGAACGATAGATACCACCATTCTTTTTGACGATTCTAGGTGTGATCATCACGACTGTTTCAGTATTCGTCACTGTGTCTTCTTGATTACGAAATGCATATCCAAGTAATGGAATATCACTTAGTATAGGAATGCCTTGACGAGCATTGGCAGCATTATTTTTGATCAAACCACCAATAAAAATAGTTTCTCCATCAGCCGCCAGTAGTTGTGTTGTAACTTCAGTAGTTTGTAATGAGGGGATGCCATCGGTCACCGTCGCATTACTCACTTCAGGATGGATTTGCATCATGATCTTGCCACTACGATCAACAAAAGGAGTCACCCGTAAGATGACACCAGAATCTAAAAACTTAATCGTTTCAGTTTGTTGATTACCATTGCCACTCGTCGTTAATTCTTTGTATCCAATGCGATCACCGATCACAACTTCAGCCTCTTGATGTTCTAGTGCTAAAAGTTTGGGTGATGATAACGTTCGTACTCTGCCCTTGTTACTCAGCGCACTCAAAGCCAAATTCACATTAGAATTTGTCAACGAAAAGAACAGACCTGCACCCGGACCATCTAAGCCCGACGTACTAAACTCTCCTCCTCCCACAGAAAACATTCTGGCCCAATCTATTCCATAGGTTTCTGTTCGGTTTAATTTAATCTCTAGAATTTGTGCTTCGATCATGATCTGTGCAGGCTGGCTATCAAGCTCTTCTAATAAGGACTCAATTTTGATCATGAATTCAGGAATATCTTCGACGACGATTAAACGTCGCTCAGGCAGTGCTGTAATTTTTCCATAACGAGAAAGGTGATCACTGAGTATGGTTGAAACTACATTGGGATCACTGTATTGAACCTTGAAGGATTTAACCTGCGTCAAACCTCCCACAATCTCTTTTCCGGCATCATCACGGGTCACGACGAAATAGGTGTTTCCTGATTTTTCGACAGCATAACCTGCTGCTATCGCAACGGCTTTGATCGCTTCATGCAGGTTTATTTCGTAAAGGTTAATTGAGACTTGGCCTTGAACACCTTTCGCCAACAGAATATTGACTCTCCCATGTTTGGACATCATTTCAAACACTTCTGCTAAATCAGCATGGCGGACAGAAATTGTTACTGTTTTGGACAAACTATCTTTCGGAGAAGTCGCCGTCTGAACGTTATGATTTTTTAAGCCTTCTTGATGTTCTGCTTCGGCTTGTTGTATTGGTAGTGCAAGATAGACGATCAGAAATAAGACGTGATAAAGCCTCTCGTTAAAGAGTTTTGTTTGGTTATTTTGTCTCTTCCATCGAGATAGAAAAGTTTTTTCCATTTTTTTCAAAAACAACAGATTGTCCCTTGACCTTGATCAGTCTAAAACCTTCATACTCCATACCAACCTCAATCATATCCCCACCGATATTAACGATTGAAATATCATCCGAAAGGATGATGCCTCTTAATTCTGGCTGCCAAAGAAATGACTCCCGTGGCGTTCCTTTCGATGTTGGCGCTTCTTCCCTTTGCTCACCTACATTCATTGAGGCAGGCTCTGTTGACTGTTGTGTGAGCGGGTTTACAAAAGGATCAGTATGCAAGTCAGGTGCCAGAAAATTCTCTGCAATGACTTGCTGACCAAAGCTAAAGATAATAAGACTTAAAATAACTCTATTTTTTAGCATTTCACTGCTCCTCTAATGGCTGGATCAAAGCCAGTGATAAACGCAACTCTCGTTCCTCAGGATTAACACCTGCTTTCATCGAAAATCGTTTCACAAACAATGGCGTTGTCGCATGCTCAAGTGAGTAAACCCACTTAAATAACTGCCCGTAGGAACCACTCATTTCGATCTGAAAAGGAATCTCTGTATAGGTTTCACCTTGGCTTTCTTTACCCGGCGCGACATTAAGTAACTGAACTTCATATTGCTTTGCAAAGTTACCCAAGTCTGCGATCACCTTTAATGGCTTTGTACCTTTTAGAACTTCATGCCCGGTTTTTGTTAGCTGCTCGTTCAAGCTGGTGATTTCACTTTGTAATGAGAGCATTTCTTTTTTCCCAGCTTCAGGATCGCTAGGTAACATTTTTAGAGCCTCATAACGAACTTGCTGTAACTTATAAGACTTCATTGGCTTCTTAAATAGGCTCGTAAAACCACCCAAAACCAACACAACAGCAATTGCCGCTAATAGTAAAAACATCAGTCTTGGAGTCAGCGTTTTTGTCAGCTCATCTAACATTACATAATTTCCATATCAAAACTGACAAGACTATCTGACTTGTTCAGCATCGCCGATTTAAGAACAACCACTTCATGGACTTCTGGCTCTGTTAATAAACGTTCGACAAAGGCTGATAATGAGGCGTGATCTAAAGCTTTACCTTTAATTTTTATATTCATTAATTTTTCTTGATCAGGGTTTTCGTTTCCAAGTGCCGTCGCTTCGTAACTCCACTCCTCCATCCAAACCGTAGGGTTCAAAACGCGATCAAAAATTTGAAATGTCTTACCCGCCGCGCCGCCTTTTTGTAAAAGCTCAACAAATGCGATTTGCTTCTGCACTATCGCTCGCTCACCTTCTAGCTTTGTAATTTCATCATGTTGCGTTGTTATTGTTTTTTTCTGTTCTTCCAGACTAGTTATCTGTGCGTTGACCTTGGTCACATTCGCATTTAAAAATATTTTCCCAGCAATAATCAGCGCGATCAACAATGCATACAAACAACCAAAACCTATCAACATCTGTTTGGCTTTTTGCACACGCCGATAACTTTCAGGAATAAGATCTATTTCACGCACTGGTTTCACTCCCACTTAACGACAAACCAGTAGCCACCGCAATGCCCAAATGCCCAGATTGTTCATTAACTTCTTCGGCTTGATGAGAGGTATTCAAGCCATAAAATGGTCGTGTCGTTTTAACTGGAAGTCCTGTCATTTCAGCGAGAAGTTTATCAAAACTAGGCCAAGCCGCTACACTTCCAAAAATATAAGCTTGATACACATTTCGCCCACGTGTTCGCGAAGCCACATACAGCATCAAACGTTTTATTTCAGAAGAAAATTCTAACAACGAAGGTTTCAATATATCCGTCAGTGAAGCCGTAATTCCTGGTTCAAATAAATCATCACCAGCCAAAATATTGTTAACCACCTGAACCCCGTGACGCTCTAATAAATTTTCGGCTTCATCCTGAGAAACCTCCAAAGCGTCTGACACTTGCTTTAGTGCTGAGTTTAAGCCAAATGATAATGAACGATCGAGTAATAGGCGGCGTCCCCATAAGACGGTTGCGTACGATCGGTCAATGCCAAAATTAATGGCTAAAACAACCTTGTCGTTTTGTGTGGGGTGCATGGCGCTGATCAAACGATTGATTGCCACCGGCCCAATCTCTAGTCGAACAACATTCAAACCTGCCTTGCTTAAATAGTCTAAGAATTCGATAACCGACTTTTGCTCGGCAACCGCCACGAGCGCGGTTCGATCAACCTGATCTTTATGTTCAGGTCTAATGTGCAAGTAATCTATAACGGACTTGTTAATGCTGTCACCAAAACGTTCTTTTATCGCTCCAATAACAACCTCGTCAACATCTTGTCCGGGGGTATGCTTATATTCTAATGAAATAAACTGAACCTTCTCTGGCGGCATTGCAACAACAGCTCGCCGACCTTTGAAAGCACCTTGTTTACGCGCTTCGCGGAGTAGCTTCTTTAGTTCAGCAGATGACGCATAAAGCTCGTCTTTAGCGATGGGATAATCTATAGACACAGCCGAACGAACACACGGACCACTTTTAGTAAAATCTGCCTGTACTATTTTTAATGCTTCCGTCCCAAAGTCTAGTCCAATGGGGCCAGTACGGAGAGTCCCTAACATGTGTTCTCTTTCCCAAAATATTCGTGTCCAACTATAGTTATCGGAAAATATCTGGAAAGCTGAAGCCGTTCATTGATAAAAACACTTTCACTGCATACAGCGGCCTATTCATGAGAATGAATGGTTAAAATCCGCTTAACGACAGTGATCTTTTTTTCGACTCAAACAAACGCGCAATCACCTTGTCTCTATTTTCTAGTTTTTATTCAAATCTTATGGGCAAGTATGCCCACACTCACATAATGTGCTTATGCGCAATATGGGGTGTTTGGTGCTATCGCTATGATTTTTATTAATAAACTTAAGGTTATTTGTGACTCCATTCTCTCCCCATAATTCAAAGCCATAGTTGACATAGGCTCCATCAAGCCAACCGGTGACAAGATCTTTAACATCCCAACTATTCCATCCAATCACACCCTCGTCAACACTCGTCACCGCCGCAGGAGAGAAATCAAGATCACTGTTAGTCCAAACAACACCAGCCTTTCTTTCATTATAGGTTGCTTCGTCCTCCACCCATTCTTTCTTCAAACGTAAAATGCTCACATCAACATCGCTATTACTACTATCAGGAGCACCCGATAAATGTAATTCAAGGCTGACTGAAACAAGCGCGTCAATATCCACCGTCATACTCGAAAAATCGAATTCTAAAAGCCCAATACGATCAGGCAAAAAAGCACTATAATTGACATGTAATGTCTCTTCAGTACTATAATTCGTTGACTTATCGGTTGATCGTATATGAGTCCCTTTCGTTGGATTGAGCGTTTGCTCAATCGTCTCAAACATCCTCACCTCACGAGAAAACTGCTTAACACCGCCCTCCTGCTCAACAGTAATATTAAGCATCACAGGCGAGCCATGATCAGGGCTCACCGAAGCCGTATAATTGCGACCATTAAAACTCCCCGTTGGAGCCACAGAATATCCCGCACAATCGTCATCTTGTAACAATGCTTGGCCTGCCATCACGAGTCCAGCCTCAGCAACATACCGAGCTTGCTCAAAATCATTGATCGCTGCCGTTTGTTTTAGAGCAACAACACTTTTTTGATTTAACATTAACGCAATTGAGCCAATGACCGCTAAGATCAAAACTACCGGTAGCAGAATAAAGCCTTGCCTATCCCTTCGCATGCTCATAATCGCCCACCCAGCCGAATGCTCGTGTTCAAGCTTGTGGTTGTTACACCATCATCTGCGGTCAACACCAACCCGACCTGCACAATGGCATAACGTCCGGTTTGTGTGGGGGTTGTCACTGTGAAGCTTGTGATCCGCTCAGAAATGATGGTTACCAGCTTATCTTCATTACCGACAGTCCCATTACCTGAAATATCAAATGACAGTTTCTCATCTTGTTTAAAGATGCCATTTTTCCAGTCTAAATGAAGTTTTTCAGGCTTGTCTTCATCTACCACCCCATCTTCATCATCATCGTCTTTATTGCCTTCATCGACAGAGCCATCGCCATCATCATCGACGCCTAAAACACCTGATGCGCCATCACCATTCATATCGCCCAAACCATCTTCATCAACCTGGCCATCTTCATCATCGTCGGCATCGGCAAAACCATTTTTATCCATATCTCTTTCGGGATCGAGACGAAAATCATAGTGAATTTTGGTCAGCGTATTTTTCTTCATTGTCATCCAGCTAGCTCGACTAACCACCCGCACGATCCGACGCATGGCAAAAGCAGCTTCGCGCTCAAGTTCCGTTTTTTGCTCAACCACCTGCTGAGTATTAGAAACATTACCGATCACATTGCCTAAGGAGAGCATCAACAGCCCAGAAATAGCCACCACAACTAAAATCTCGACCAAGGTGAAGCCTCTTTCCGAGCGCTTGATAAGCATTGATTGATAGTTTGGGCTACGCATCGGGTAACACCAATGTCTCAAAGCTTAGCGGACTACCTTGATATTCCGCCCGAACCCAAATCACCTCATCAACCCCCGTATAAGGATCATCATCGGCATCGGCGTTATCAACATCGTAACGTGA
The DNA here is from genome assembly GCA_913058255.1 of uncultured Pseudomonadota bacterium. Lineage (GTDB taxonomy): Bacteria > Pseudomonadota > Gammaproteobacteria > CAJXQU01 > CAJXQU01 > CAJXQU01. Next base: position 21,885 of record CAJXQU010000015.1, read on the forward strand.
CAAATAAACCGCTAAAGGATCCGTACCACTGACATCTGAATAAGAACTCAGCGTGGAATAAGCTCCAGCGACGGTGGCTGCAGCATCCAGCGTGGCAAAATCATCTGCCAGCACCTCTTCCATCTTGCCAAATAGCAGATAATGTTGGCGCAAAGAATGACTACCGATTTCAGAACTTTTGATGCTGGTTTGCAACGCTTCCATCGCCGGAACAAGTGTAATACCCAGTAGCACAATGGCGATCAAGACCTCGATCAAAGAAAAACCTGAAGATGAACCTATCTTTCTCATGGCGTCAAGACCCGCCCAAAACCAGGCTCTAAAACCACCTGCTGGATCAGATCCCCATAGCTCATATCAATGTTTGCTGACTCTAAAATAAAGGAGTTTCCTGACACGGAGTCACGCCAAAATGGCGTTCCTTCCTCATCAAACAAAACATAAGACACACTCGAAGCAAGCGTATAATAGTGAAACAAGGGAATAACCGAAGAAAAGCCCACCCCCTTTGTAGACGAATTGTCCGACAAAAGAAAATCGTATGGTTGCTTAGAATGTGGATGATAATCGACTAACAAACCAGTCAACGGATTAGCGCCCGTCCCGGCTTTAAAGGCATAAAGCCGCGTCGTAACCGTATCAAGATGCACACCATGCACCTGCCCCGTACGAATCGACTCGTCTCGAGCAAATCTCAAGGCCGTAGCAACCTCATTGCTTGCAGAATCTAAACGGGCCGGATTGGAGCTAGATAACTCAGGTAGAACAACACTGGCTATGATGCTTAGAATAAACAGCACAATCAGTGTTTCTATTAGGGTGAAGCCACCTTGATCTTGCATTTCACACGACAAACTCTGATAGATTCGTGCCCCTAGTAAGAATCGTAAAAAGGCGTGCCTGAGTGATCATCAGCAATGAACTTTCCTGTCAACTCATCATAGAGCCAACCACCGGAACTGTCAGTCGTTGCTGAAACCATCGCTAAGTTTCCACTTGTTGTTGGAAAAACAATGGTATTTACTTCTGTAATCGCGTTTTTAGGTATGCCAGCAACACCCGTTGTTGAAACAGTAAGATATGGGCCATATTTAAAAGTCGCACTTTTCATAGAACAAGCTGCGCCTGTGATGCTGGTAAACAGTGTCAATTGTTCCGCGAATGCCAAAGCGGTTCTTGCAAGACCTTCACCTGGGCCTGACGCACAGCCACCACCACCTGTTGCAAGCTTAACGCCCGGGTAGTCCCCATGGTCTTGCTTATAAAGAGCAATGGACGATCGCATGGCGGAGAGATTCGTTTTTAAAGACTCAACCCTCGCATCATCCGTCGCACCACTCAATTGAGGAATAACCACTGCAGCCAAAATTCCCAAAATAACAACCACGATGAGTAACTCTATCAACGTGAAACCTTTTTGCAGATCCCTTTTTATCGATAACTTCATAAATAACACCTTTTATGTAACATTAATATAATTCGTTACTTGACATTATCGACTCCTTCAGGAATTACTTTAAGTAATACATAACTATTACATAAACGAAGTATCACAACCCTTTCTATTATATTAATAGGCCACACAAGCTAGCTTAGAACCGACCCTTATAAAAACCTCAAGCTCCATAGAAAGCGTCAATAGCTAGACAGGGCGCGCTTACCCCGTATTTTCGCCCCATCGCACAATGTAATAATATGAGAATTCCACTAACAACTTCAACTTTTTACTGGTATGGTTAAGCTGTGATTAAATATTCCTCATAATAATAAAAAACATAAATCAAGATGTTCTAACTCATCTGTATAGGGACTAAACATGATAAAATCAATCTCCATCACCTCCATCACCTCCATCACCTCCGTAATCTTGTCACTCTTTTTGCTATCAACCAATGCGTCAGCCACGGTCATCTATGCGCAGGACCTTGACCCTTCGCTTACTGTAGGTAGATTTGTCAGCGATTTCGGAACAACCACTCGGAGAGCCAACAAATTCACTCTGTCCGGTGCTGCGACCCAGTCGATAAACACTATCAGCTGGCTGGGAACGTATGGCTCGCTTGTCACCTCTCCAGGCGCTGATGATTTCACACTCCGAGTATTTGCTGATAACGGCAGCGGAGCCCCAGAGCTGTCAGCCTCGGTATTAGACATCGACGTTGGCAATGCCGTTAACCGTGCAGGTACTGGGGGGTTTTCTATATTCGGCAGAGATATATATACCTATCAAGCCAGTTTAGGAACGGACATTACCCTTTCATCCGGCGTTGATTACTGGTTAGCTGTCATTAATGATTTCAGTGTCATTAGTACTTCAGATAGTTGGAGTTGGGCAGTCTCTTCATTTACTGGAAGCAACACATTAGTCCAAGGCACTGATGGTGGCACCTGGGTAGTACCGACTACCGATACAGCCCAATACGAATTATCACACGTATCAAGCGTCCCTATCCCAGCCGCATTATGGCTGATGATCAGTGGCCTTGCTGGCTTAGCTACTTTCAAAAGAAAACAACACGCTTAAACAAGCTGTTTTATGAAGGATCTTGCTTTTAAGTAAGATCCTTCATCACCATAACCTATCCCTGCTCAATACGCTTTAAAGCTCATCTAGTTCATCGTGCTCGATAGCTTAAAGATCGGTAGAATAAGTGCGCTGACGATGAGTGCGACGAAAACTCCCATTCCTAACAACATTGCTGGCTCGATAATTTTCGATAACATTGAGAGCTTCTTAGCCAATTCTTTTTGATAATAATCAGCGATTCGGCCCGTTACCAGTGATAATTTGCCTGATTCTTCACCCGTCTGGATCATTTGCTTGATCAGAGTTGGGACGAATTTAGTTTCTCTAAAACCTAGACCTAAACCTTTACCTTCACTGACATTACTCACCAACTTTTCAACGAAGTTTTGGAATGATTGGTTGTGGGTTGCATCTTTGCAGATTGTCAGAGCATCGATTAATGACACGCCATTTTCTAAGGACAAGCTGAGTAGCCGCATCATGTGTGTCAAATAGAGCCGTGTGAATAGAGCCCCAGCTACCGGTGCAGTTAGTAGGGTGTAATCAAACCAACGTCGAAAGTTTGGCTGACTAAAAAGCATTTTAAGATAGAAGCCCAACATGACAACCACCCCCAGCAATGCCCACCAGTAGTTGATCATAAAATCACTCGCACTCATCAAGACCTGCGTAATCATTGGCAATTGTGTGCCCGATGAAGAGAACAAAACAGTGAATTTTGGAAAGATCGAGGTCAAGACGAACACAACAACAAGTATAGAGAACCCTGTCAAGATAATCGGGTAAGTAAAGGCTGAAACCATCATCGCTTTTAGCTCTTCACGTTTTTCTTCCATTTCTAGTAGGTGGCCTAAAACGGTGACGAGATACCCGCCCTGCTCTCCTGCATCGATCAGTGTGATGTAGGTTTGTGAAAATAATTTTTTATGGTTCCCAAGTGCTTGGGCAAAAGTTTGCCCTTTGGTAACCCTTTCATGCAGATCAAGGATCATGGCTTTCAGCTCAGCATGATCGGATTGGGTCTCAAGAATTTCTAGGCTGCCATGCAGTGTGTTACCTGTCTCGATCAATAAAGCCAGTTGTTCCGTAAAGAATTTTCGGTGATTCGCCGTTAGCTTTCCATCAGAGAATAATTTAAATTTACTCGCTGACGGATCAGATTTTGTATCTGATTTTTCGGTTTTTGTGTCTGTAAAATCTATGGCCATATGAATATCACCTCAGCAAGAAGTTAATCTGCTGAAATTATCCGTTTAACTTCTTCGATCGTCGTGTCACCTTTATGGACACGCTCCATGCCGTCATCAAACAAGGTGACAACACCAGCGTTCTCTATATATTCACTCAGGTTATCTCGGCTCGGGTTTTTCATCATCAGGTTTTGTAAGGCTGAGTCTGATTTGACGATCTCGTGTACCGCCATTCGTCCTTTGTAACCAGAGTCATAACAGGTTGTGCAACCGCGTCCTTTTGATAAGTGAACATGTTCGTCTTCGCTCCAACCAAATTCTTTTTTCAATTCGGGTGGTGCGACAAAGGTCGTTTTACAATCTGGACAGACGGTTCTAACCAGACGTTGAGCAACAGAACCCACTAAAGCCGAGGACAATAAGTACGGTTCAACGCCCATGTCTAATAAACGTGTCACGGCTCCGATCGCATCGGTAGTATGCAAAGTAGATAAAACCAAATGTCCTGTTAAGGCAGCTTGAATGGCAATTTCTGCCGTTTCGTGGTCACGGATCTCACCGACCATTATAATGTCAGGATCTTGTCTCAAGACATGCTTCAATAACTTAGCAAAAGTTAAACCAACCTTATCCTTCACTTGGTTTTGGTTGATGATATCAAGCTGATATTCGACTGGATCTTCAATCGTAACAATACTTTTTTCAGTATCATTAAGGTGCTCGATGGCAGAGTATAGCGTGGTTGTTTTACCACTACCCGTTGGGCCCGTAACCAAGATAAGACCATGACTACGCGTCAGTAAATGGCTGAAAATTTCAGTGTTGTGCTCGCTCATGCCAAGCTTATCTATGGGTAAAATACTACGATTTTTATCCAACACACGAAGTACGATTTTTTCACCATTTACGCCGGGTAAGGAGCTAAAACGCAGATCAACAACATTGCCCCGTGTGCTAACTTGAATACGCCCATCTTGCGGTAGACGGCGTTCAGAAATATCCATGTTGGCCATGACTTTGAGTCGAGAAACCAAAGCTGGATGCATTTCCAGAGCAGCTGTCATCACTTCGTATAAGATGCCATCAACACGTAACCTGATCCGGGTTTTATTGCGTGAAGGCTCTATGTGAATATCACTGGCCCCATCACGAATCGCACGTTGAATAACCGCATTGACTAGGTTGATGACAGGGCTGCCATTGGCTATCTCATCAATACTCGCAAAATCACTATTGAGCTCTTGATCGATCAGCTCAAAGTCTTCTTCTAGATCGCCAACATAGGCATCAATCTCAACGGATCCTTCGTAGGCTTCGTTGATGCAATGTTCAATTTCTTCTCCACGCGCGAGTACTGGCTGAACAATCAAACCGGTGGTACGTTCAACCTCATCGAAACTCGGTATACTTTGCGGATCAGATGTGGCAAGTGTCAGTACGCCACGAATATTAAACAAGGGTAGTACTTTTAAGCGCGAGGCTAACGCATGATCAATCGTTTTTGTAATAGCCAGATCATAAACACCGGCTCGTAAATACGTGTGTGGAACGTCAAGCTGTTGGCTCAGAACTTTCAGCATTTCTGTTTCAGAAACCCACTCACGTTCGACCATGATCTCACCCATACGCTTACCAGTTTCAGACTGTAAACGGACAGCTTCATCAACATGCTCTTCAGAGACGAGCCCTGCTCCGATAAGCAAATCGCCAAGTCGCAAGTTTTGCAAACCGGTCGTCGACCCATGAGCTAGAATCTGATCATTCTGCGTCGTATTTAAGACGTCAACATAGTCATTAACTCCCGTGATACGCAGCACATCTTGATTGATGCTGTTGACATTGGTTAGTGTTAATCCTCCACCTCGACGCGCTAACTCATCTTGAGAGTCAAGTAGTAATTCGAGCACATAACTATTAAGGGTAGGAACATTCGTTAAATCGATGATCAACAAATTTTCGCGTTGGGCAAGACAGCCCGCAACGGCTTCTCTAACAGGTTCTAAAGAAGCTAGATCAGAAAAACCTTCACTGGGGAGCAAGCGAGTAGCAATGCCAACTCGATCGGTGAGTACCTTTTGCATGATCTAGGCCATTAATACCTGAGTCTTTCCAGTGATTTTTTCCATAAATGGGCTGGGTTTATCGATACCATACCCCTGCGCGTAATCGATACCAATTTCTGAGACCACATCAACGATGGCATCGTTTTCGACAAACTCCGCAATCGTTTTTAAACCCATTGCTTGTGCAATATGATGAATAGAGTTAACCATGATTCGATCAACGGTATCATCAACAATGTTTTGTATGAAAATTCCATCGAGTTTTAAATAATCGACAGGTAAGTTTTTTAAATAACCAAATGAACTCATACCGCTGCCGAAATCATCTAGGGCAAATCTACAACCAATATTTTTTAAAGTTTCAATAAATTTCAGCGCACTAGCTAGATCACTCACCGCTGATGTTTCAGTGATTTCTAAACAAATTCTTTCAGGCTCAATTTCACTATCAAGTATGGTTGAAACAACATATTTAAGAAAACCTTCATCCGTGAGTGACTGTCCAGAAATATTAACTGAAACAGAAATATCATCAGTCAAATGGCTTTCTTTGACATCACTCAATACACTGAGTGTTTCTGCCAATACCCAACGATCAATCAAAGGCATCAAGTTATAACGTTCTGCCGCAGGAATGAAGCGCCCTGGAGCAACCATATCACCATTTTCTTCACGTAACCGAACTAGAATTTCATAATGACTTGCTTCACCATATGGATCTGATAAAGGAGTGATTGCTTGTCCAAAAATTTCAAACAGATCTTCTTTAAGAGAGTTCTTTATTCGACTCGCCCAATACATCTGATCACGGTGTTCAGCCATTTCCGTATCCGTTGGCTGATAGATTTTAACGCCATTTTTTCCTCTCTCTTTGACGATGGAAGAGGCAACTATCGCAGCACTTAAAACATCAATCGCAACTTCCATGTCCGGATCAATTTCAACGACTCCAAAACTACCTGAAATTTCAAAAATTTGATCATTTGATATAAATGAAATTTCTTGGAGTGCTCGCCGTAAACCTTCCGCGATTCCTTCGGCAACCTGTCCTGACGTATCTTCAAGAAGAATCCCAAATTCATCACCACCTAAACGTGACAAGGTAATATCCTTTCCAAGCTTAGATCGAAGTAAAGCGGTCACTTGTCTAAGTAAACGATCACCTTCGGAATGCCCCCATGTATCATTAATTACTTGAAAACGGTCAAGGTCAAAGTATATTAGAGAATGATAAGCACCATCATCTCTTGTAGCGAGCTCATCAAGTTTGCTTTCAAAACTGCTCCTATTCAAAAGACCGGTAATAGGATCACGTTTTGACTGAAATATTTTTGTTGTTTCTCGTGCCAAAAGTTCGCACAACCGTCTATCAGTATTAGTATAATGCTCACGGTCCATCTTATTTGCAAAGACAACAATACCGGCAATAGAGTTGTCTATATTCATCACGCTAGAAACAATTAATTTATAAGGTATTAGAGGTTCATGATGTGTATTTTCTGAATAAGAGTCACGATTAACCACAATAGATTTGTGAGCGGATTCATGAAAAATAACAGGATTTTTACTGAGTCTTTCCAGTGTTTCTTCCACTTCAGGAAGATCTTCATCTAATGAGTGTCGCAGACGAATATCTTCTCCAGGGATCAACAATGCGACGAGATCCACTGACAAAAACTCCATGCTCATATTCAACAGTTCATTATATGATTTTATCTCATCATACTGATGACTATTTACCCAAATATCATCAAGTCCATAAACCATATTTATTTCTTCATAGCGAGATGCCAGCTCGTTGGAGAGTCCGCTTATGGAAGTATGATTGGTATAATCAACCGCAATATAATGTGCAATATCAACAAGGATAGGCTTAAGCAGCTCTTCGATTGTAGTCGTTAATGTTTTGCTTGCCTCTGTTAACGTTAGTTTCAACCAAAAAGGTTGATCTTCTGCGCCAAGGAAAAGCGCGGCAGCCCAAACAACCTCACCTTTTTCAGATTGCATTTTTTGTGCTTTATAACACAAGCTATCCCAGTCAATTTCTCGACTAACACCAATCTCGACTTCAACGCTTTCACCAAGTTCATTTCCTTTTTGGTCAAATAGTCCAAGCTTGCATTCTTGCCCTGTTAAATGTTCGAATAGGCTTACATATCTATCTAGATCAAAGTCGATTAACTTATCCATATTTAGGCTAAACACTCCAATTCTTCGAAATATTCATTAAGTCTAATGACAAGCTTTCTTGGGCTGAGTGGCTTTTCAAAGAACTCAACATTCTCTAAGCTACCAGCTTGTTCTCTAAAATCTCGCTCAGTTCTTGATGTCATAATTAAGATTAATGTCTCGCTTTCAGGAAAGTCATTTCTGAACTGTTGTGAAAATTCCAGACCACTCATTTTTGGCATCTGAATATCAGATACAATAATATCTGGCATAACCTCATTGACTTTATCCAATGCCATCAAGCCATTATTTGCCGTTTCAACAGAGTATCCCGACTTAACCAAAAAATGTTTTATCACGGATAAAACATGTGGCTCGTCATCAATTAATAATACTTTTTTAGTTTTCATTTTTAGTTTTCCTCCTCACTCAAACCGCCTCTTTAAGCAGGGTCGATGTTTTTCCAATTTCAAGAGTAAAGACTGTCCCCTTCCCTTTCTCACTCTCTACAATCAGACTCCCACTGTGTAATCCTATAATTTCATTGGCTAAAGATAAGCCCAATCCATGACCGTTTCGATTAGTCACGTCATCATCATCTGAGCGATAGAATTTCTCAAAAATCTTTTTCTGATCTTCTTCTAAAATACCAATTCCGGTATCACTGATCCTTATTATTATCGAATCATTATTTTCTTCGGCTTCCATTGTCACGAGCCCGTCAGGCTTATTGTATTTAATAGCATTCGATAAAATATTATTTAAAGCGACACGAAATAAATCCTTATCGATAGATAAATGACTTAATGTTTGCGGCAGGTTCAGATTAAACTTAATGTTATTTTCATCACCAGCACGTTGCATTTTTTCAAAAACATCAATAAGAAAGTCACGGAAGCGTATTCTTTTACGATCGATACTGACGTTTCCTACTTCAAAGCGAGTAATATTCAATAGATCGGTGATCATATTAGAGACACGATCAATCTCATCGTTAATCACATTAATACTGGTAATTCTCTGTTGTTCATCATCACCAATATCAAGCATCAATTCGCTATGCATTTTAATAATATTCAATGGTGACTTCAGTTCATGCGATACATGCGCAATAAAATCATCACGTGATTTTTTTGCCATTGATTCCGCAGTCACATCACGGAATAAAATCAAGATCCCGATGGTAACTTCAGGTTTAGATGGTAATGAAATCGGTGACACAGTGACCGCTAGTGTTTTCTCTTTCTGATCTTCAGGTGTAAATTCCACCGTTTCAGTTCTGCGTAGACGCGTTACGTTACCTTCATACCGCACCAATAAACTTAAAACCTGTTGATTCGTACACCAGTCGTGAGCCTGCTTGCCGACTACCTCACTCGTTTCAACACCAATCAACGATTGCAATTTTTGATTAGCAAACTTCGCGGTACCCGCTTGATCAAGAATGACGATGCCCTCTGGGAAAACTTCCAGTACTGAACGGAGTTTTTTATGCTGATACACGATCGACTTATTTTCAGTCTCAGCATCTTGACGTAAATTTTTCGCCGTCTTAAGCTTTTCTCGAATATATTTCACCAATGAAGACACAGATTCGGTCAGGTTTACTGACTTTGAACTCTGTTCTTCCGGCAATAGAGAAGCGATCATTCTCTTAGCTTTCTTCAATTGACGAGACTGTACAAAACTTGCAGACAAGCCAATGAAAGCTACAATCACCAATATAATGACGAGCGGATCGGTAAGTTGTTGCAGTATCATTTTTGTTTGGATCTCGGATCATTAACAATGTTTAATTGCATAAACCCTACTCCATGTATAGTTATTTTGGTTTCCATATCATGATATATATCGGCCGGATCAGGCATAGCTTGAGGCTGTCGGCATAAGTGATAGCTATTAATCTTCGGGGGGCAGCGACTAGGGGTTGGTAAATTTAAGCCCTTTTTGAAGCGTACGAAACTATCTTATCTAACATAAATACTGCCGGTACGCTTCATAGCTATATTTCTTGATCGCGATGAACTTACTATCTAAATCCTTGATATATACATCCGGTAAATTGATACCATTGAACCGACTGGCTTTTACAAATGAGTAAGCTCCTACATCGCTGATATTGAGTTGTGAGCCTATTTCTAAGGGAGCATCGAATGAGTACTCTCCAAACAGATCGCCACTTTTACAGCTACAACCAACCAATAGATACGAATATCCGGTGCTTTTATTGGCTTGCTTTATGGTTGGTCTCATTTGATATTCAAATACTTCGGGATGATGGCAAACTGAAGTATCCAACACAGCGATCTGCTTATCTTCACTTTCAAACAGATCAATTACGCGAGTCTGCAGTTCACCAGAATCATTAATAATGCCTTTGCCCGGTTCAAAGTAGACTGTCAGGTCATAACGTTCACACAGTTTGATGATAACTGTTTCAAACTGCTCAAAGACGGCAGGATCATTAAACACATAGCCACCACCGATATTGATCCAGTCTAATTTCGATAAAACATCGCCTAGCACGTGTTCAATTTTTTCTAATGTTTTGATTAATGGCTCAATACTTTCTGATCCAAACATGGTGTGAAAGTGTAAGCCGGAAAGTCCATCAAGCCATTCAACCTGCTCAATAGAAACTCCTAATTTTGAATATTCTCGACATGGATCGTAGCGATCATCATTAAGAAAAGAGAGCCTTGGGTTAACTCGAAGCCCTGCATTGAGTGAGTGAGCGAGTTGTTCAGAAAATCTCTGCCACTGGTTCAGAGAGTTAAGGCTCAAAAAATCACAAACCTCTATCAACTCTGCTATTTCATCAGCACGAAAACCGGGTGTGGTTATATGAACACTCCCTTGTCCTTTCTTCAGCAGCACTTCTCGTGCAAGTTTTGCCTCGAATAAAGAACTTGCTGAAAAGCCATCAACGTACGGCAACATGGCTTCTAACAAAGCTGGAAACGGCAGCGCCTTTACGGAATAAAGTAATTTAAAACGTGTTTTTTGTCGTAGATCAGAAAATTGTTTAAGTCGTGCGGTAAACTTGGATTGATCAAAAATATAAGCCGGTGTCTTCATCACCGACATTCTATCTAATTTAGGCTGCACGGGCTTGAAATTTTGTGATCAAGCCGCATCATAGAGTCATATATTTATATTTTAAGGAGAGTTGCAATGCGACCCGATAAAATGACGACAAAATTCCAGCTGGCGATGGCCGATGCACAGAGTCTTGCATTAGGGCGAGATCATCAGTTTATAGAACCATTACATTTATTGACCGCTTTGATGGATCAGGAAGGTGGTACTGTACGCCACGTGCTCGCACAGTCTGGCGTTAATGTGAATAGCTTGCGCTCTAAGCTTGGGGAATCGCTGGATCACATGGCGAGTGTTGAAGGGGCTGGTGGTGAAGTGCATCTTTCACGAGACTTGGAACGTTTGCTTAACCTAACTGACAAAATCGCACAAAAACGTAAGGATCAATATATATCGAGCGAGCTTTTTGTGTTGGCCGTTTTAGATGATAAGAAAAATGCATTAGCACCGATATTGCAAGGCACCGGGGCGAATCGGAAAGCGGTGGAACAGTCTGTTGATACCATCCGTGGCGGCGAAGCTGTGAATGATCCTAACGCCGAAGAAAACCGTCAGGCGTTGGAAAAATTCACCATTGATGTCACCGAACGTGCCGAACAAGGCAAGCTTGATCCGGTGATTGGTCGTGATGATGAAATCCGTCGCACCATTCAGGTTTTACAGCGTCGCACAAAAAACAATCCTGTTTTGATCGGTGAGCCCGGTGTTGGTAAAACTGCTATCGTTGAAGGCCTTGCACAACGGATCGTCAATGGTGAAGTGCCTGAAGGTTTGAAAAACAAACGTCTATTATCACTTGATATGGGAACCTTGATCGCGGGAGCAAAGTTTCGTGGCGAGTTTGAAGAACGTCTGAAATCTGTATTAAACGATTTGTCCAAACAAGAAGGTCAAATTATTTTATTCATCGATGAACTTCACACCATGGTTGGCGCAGGAAAAGCCGAAGGCGCGATGGATGCCGGTAATATGCTTAAACCTGCGTTGGCGCGTGGAGAACTGCATTGCGTCGGTGCAACAACGCTTAATGAATACCGTCAATACATTGAAAAAGATGCTGCTTTGGAACGACGCTTTCAAAAGGTACAGGTTGATGAGCCTTCGGTTGAAGATACGATTGCGATATTACGGGGATTAAAAGAACGTTACGAAGTCCATCATGGTGTCGATATTACTGATCCTGCCATTGTCGCCGCTGCGACCTTGTCACACCGTTATATTACTGATCGACAATTACCCGATAAAGCCATTGATTTAATCGATGAGGCTGGTAGCCGCATTCGTATGGAGATCGACTCCAAACCAGAATCAATGGATAAGCTTGATCGCCGTTTGATCCAGCTCAAAATCGAACGTGAAGCGCTGAAAAAAGAAAAAGACGAAGCCTCAATTAACCGACTCTCAACATTAGAAGAAGAGATAGAAAAGCTGGAGCGCGAATTCTCTGATCTGGAAGAAGTTTGGAAGTCAGAAAAAGCGGCTGTGCAAGGCTCTCAACATATTAAAGAAGAGCTGGAACGTGCTCGTTTAGAATATGAAAATGCCAATCGAGCGGGCGATTTAAATCGAATGTCTGAACTGCAATATGGCACCATTCCTGAATTAGAAAAGCAACTGGATATGGCGGCGCAAGCTGAAATGCAGGACATGCAATTGTTACGCAATAAGGTCGGCGAAGAAGAAGTTGCGGAGGTGGTGTCTAAGTGGACAGGTATCCCTATCTCAAAAATGCTCGAAGGTGAACGTGACAAGTTATTACGCATGGAAGAAGCCTTGCATAAACGTGTTGTCGGTCAGGATAAAGCTGTAATGGCGGTGGCCGATGCCATTCGACGCTCGCGTGCAGGCTTGGCTGATCCGAATAGACCTAATGGTTCGTTCTTATTTTTGGGCCCGACAGGCGTTGGTAAAACAGAATTATGTAAAGCGTTGGCGGAATTTCTCTTCGATACCGAGGATGCGATGGTTCGAATCGACATGTCAGAGTTCATGGAGAAACATTCCGTCGCACGATTAGTTGGTGCACCTCCGGGTTATGTTGGTTATGAAGAAGGCGGCTATCTGACTGAAGCCATTCGCCGTAAACCCTACTCAGTGATTTTAATGGACGAGGTGGAAAAAGCTCATCCCGATGTTTTTAATATCTTATTGCAGGTCTTGGATGATGGTCGCTTAACTGATGGCCAAGGTCGTACGGTAGATTTCAAAAATACCGTCATCGTTATGACATCAAACTTAGGTTCGGAAAAGATCCAAGAAATGACCGGCGATGATCAATACGATGACATGGTGAAAGCGGTAATGGAAAATGTTTCACAGCATTTTCGACCCGAGTTTATCAATCGAATTGATGAGACGGTAGTCTTCCATTCGCTAGGCAAAGAACAAATTCGTTCGATTGCCGAGGTACAGATTGAGCTGTTACGTGATCGTTTACACGAGCAAAACCTAGAGTTTGAGATCAGCGAAGCAGCTTTGGATAAACTTGGTGAAGCTGGGTTTGATCCTGTCTATGGAGCACGTCCTTTAAAACGGGCCATCCAACAATATCTGGAAACACCTTTGTCGAAAGATCTACTGGCTGGCAACTTCACTTCAGGACAAACCATTAAGGTCGATCTGCAAGATGGTGAGTTGCTATTCTCTCATTAATTATTAAGTAATATCAGCGTGTAGCGGATTGTCAGCTTCTTTCCAGTACACGCTCTTTTTTAAAGAATCTAATAAATGAAAAAAATAATCATCATACTGCTTATTATTTGCGGTATATTTTTTATCCTCTATCAACAAGCGGATAAAAAAAATCGTTCTACAGAAAGGCTCACTGATCTGCCATGGATGGTCACTATAAACCCTGATGGTAGCTCGACAGTTTTCTCACAAACACTCGGCAAAAGTACGCTCAATGACTTTCAAACTCACGTAAAAAGACAGCCTCAGATCAGTCTGTTTCGCGATCAAGATACTTCTTTTTCATTAGAAGCCATGTTCGAAAAAATTGATCTAAGCGGTATTATCAGCACTGTTATTCTTGAGCTTGATCTAACGGAAAAGGAACTCAAAGTGTTAGAAAAATCTGCACTCCGGCGTAAAGTCATGCCATCAGGCTCCTATCAACTAACGCTTTCTAACGAAGTTATAGCAACGTTATCTAACAAGATAGTAAAAAGTCTTAGTTATACACCAACATCGGTTCGCTTAGATGCTGAGATGATCAAACTACGATTTGGTGAACCTGCCGAGATCATCAAAATCGATGAAGAGATCAGCCACTTTATTTATCCACCACTGGGATTGGGTATCATCCTCAACCTCAGAAAACGCGGAAAAGAGGTTTTTCAATACCTAAACCCTGCTGACTTTGATCGGTTAAAAGAAAAACTGTATGGTAAGCCCCTCAAAATAACCGACTAACTAAATGATTACTAAGAGAGCACTATGAAAATTGCTGAGAATTCAGTCGCGACAATCGACTACACTCTAAAAGATGATGAAGACGTCGTCATCGATCAATCTTCGGATGGAAACTTTGCATACCTACACAATGGCCAAAACATCATTCCAGGTTTGGAAGCTGCATTACTAGGTAAAGCGGCTGGTGATAAGGTCGAAGTAACCGTTGAACCAGCGCAAGCATATGGTGAAAAAGATCTTGCTCAAATCCAACGTGTACCTCGCGATATGTTCCCTGCCGAAGCCGATATTCAACCTGGAATGCAATTCCAAGGTGAGTCACCTGATGGCCAGATGTCTGTTGTCACGGTTTCTGATATCGATGGGGATGAAGTTGTTGTAGACGGCAATCATCCACTTGCTGGTTTGACACTTCACTTTGATGTGAGCGTTGTCGATGTTCGTGAAGCATCAGCGGAAGAACTTGAACATGGCCATGTCCATGGACCAGGTGGCCACGCTCACTAAATAACCTCAGCTCGGATACAACAGAGGTTATTTAAAATTAAGGTAGCAGCTTAGGCTCACCTTTTTTGAATACCGCACAATCAAGATGACGCCAGATCTGACCTGATGATCTTGCGCTTAATCGGCCAGTTTTACCGGGTACTTCTGTGCCCGGTGAGCTAGTCAAGCCATGTAGCTCATTCACCAGCAAATAAGCATCTGTGCCCAACGCAGATAATCGTCGCTGACTTAAATCTCCTGATAATCGACTTGGCATATCACAAAAGACTAGGCCTTCAAGATCTTTATCCATCGCAAGATCCGGCTGATTATAAACCCGTGCAGTGGTGTAAACCGGTAAATCAAATGCACGATGTAATTGAACAATAGGTCGAACAATTCTTGAGTCTCGTGGTGATGCTGTGAAAAAGATCATGTCGATCTGCTGTTGATTATTTGACTGACGTTGAGTGCCTTTACGCACGTCTTCCCATAAGGGGTCAGAACTACCCGCGCGAAGTAAATTTTTCATCACCTGACTGATCGTGTTTGATTTTGGTTCAAAAGAATCATAAGCCACCACCTGCCCGCCTTCTTGCTCTAAGGCAGCCATAAAGGCATTTGCAATACGTTCG
Organism: uncultured Pseudomonadota bacterium; assembly: GCA_913058255.1. GTDB lineage: Bacteria > Pseudomonadota > Gammaproteobacteria > CAJXQU01 > CAJXQU01 > CAJXQU01. The sequence continues at coordinate 37,468 of CAJXQU010000015.1, forward strand.
CCGATAGCATCTTCTGAGGCTAAAACAACGGCTCGATAATGACCATCAACAATAGCTCGTCTAGCAACTTCAGCCGCTTCATTTTCAGGACTCAGACCAAACTGAAACAAGCCTTCCATTCCGACCGTTCCATCTGGAAGCGTGTTTAAAGCCAAAATCGGTACACCTACATTAGCTGTCGCAATCAAGCTAGATAAAACTGATTTTTGTAATGGCCCAATTATCATTTCAGCACCATCAACAACGGCTTGATTCACAATATCTGACAATGTATGTGAGACATCTGCAGAGTCATAGACCTTATAATTCACATTCGCCGCATATGAATTATTGGCTGCACTACGGAAACCACTAAGCACCGATTGACCGGCATTTGCATAATGGCCAGATAATGGCAGTAGTAAGGCCACGTTTCGAGGCGTTCCCTCTAGGACTGTCCCTGTATACATGCCATTTTTTGAATCTGGTGTCGATGGATCACTTTCGATAAAAAAAAGAATATCTTCTGTCGCAGGATGCCCGGGGTATGTCTCTTTCCAAACATCAAGCTCACTCCGGCTTCCAGCCGTTGCAACCTCTGATCCTTGGTAGTTACCTTTTTTGACAATAGCAGCTAAAGACCACCAGCCAGCATCATCTTGCGTCATTCCTGACGGGGGTGAAAAAATATCTTGGCGTGGCATCTTCTGAAGCTGATTCCAGATCCATTGATGATTCAAGGTTCTCTCTTCCGATATAGTAATAAATGGATCTACGTCGATTCGTTCCATTACCGCGTCAATATTACGCTTTAGTCCTAACCAAGCATCAGCACGAACCATCCCCAAACGTACTTGAGTATCTAGGCTCATCCCTGCCGCATCACGAGGCAACAGACCAAACGCATCTCTTGCTCTTGCCTCATTAATATCAATTTGAGCTTGAACAATTTTATAAAGAAGGCGTTGCTCCTTATTAAAGTCTGCGGTGTTTAATTTTTTTAACCCAGCTCTGGCTGACTTATTCTCTCCAGCACGCGCATGAGAATCGGCTGTTCTAAGTAAATAATCTTGACTTAAACTTGTAGACTCTGATCTTCCTGCCAGCTTTTTATAAAGAGCCGCTGCCTCGCTGTACTCACCTCGTGAATAATAAGTGTCCGCTTTTATGGCTAATGAATTCAACGCCGCTCGTTCTTGCCTAATCTGCTTATCTTCAATAGCAACATCGCGAACAGATTGAGAGTTACAAGCAACGAGTGTTGAACTGATGAATATGGCAAGAAATCGCCACCGCACTAATTTTCCCTTCATAATCTTATTTTTCATCCAAATTTTGGTAAAGCATACACTAAAGCTAATGGGATTGAGATTAGTGAAAATGCATTTGCGATCAAAACAATAGCGGCAACTCGTGCTGGCTCTTGATCATAATGTTCTGCAAACATGAAGTTCATCACAGCGGGCGGTAATGCCCCAAACATAAATAAAACGCCTTGCTGCATCTTTGTCATTTCTATAAACGGTAATGCTATCAGAACAGTTACGATACCTATTACGGGAGCTAAAATGCCCGAAATTAATCCAAGATGCCACTCAGATAGATCGACATCAGCCAGCCTAACTCCAAGCGCAAATAACATTAGTGGAATACAGATCTCTCCTAACATATCGATTGGTTTCATAACCGTTTCGCTGATCTGAAAATCCGTCACGCTCACTAAAATAGCGGCTATGACGGCAAGCACCATAGGCGAAAATAGCTGTTGTAGGATGTGAGATCGTCGATCCAATAAGTAACTTCCCAAGGAAATATGCAAAAAGGTACTGACTAGAAAAACAACAATGCTGGCAGGAAAGGCCTCTTCTCCAAATGCCATCACCGTTAATGGCAGTCCCATATTGCCAGAGTTACCGAACATCATTGGCGGGCAAAACGTTTTCGGATCAATCTTCAATAGTTTAGCAACAGGCCAAGCGAGAACACCTGAAATGATTGTCACGAGTGCAGCGCCAATCGCCAAGTTTACATATAGCCCTGCATTTTCGGCCTGTCGTATCAAGACGCCAAATAATAATGCAGGAATAAAAACATCCATATTTAGGCGGTTTGGTAAGCTCATATCTGGTAAATAGCGCTTACCATAAAACATACCGACAAAGACAATGGCAAAAATAGGGAAAATTATTTCAAAAATACGTAAGGTCATAATGGGGTATTGTCCCGATAATCTACAACCACCACAAGCATTAAGCGGCTGTTTTCGCTATCATATCAACATGAGAATACCTTTTACAAAAATGCATGGCCTCGGCAATGATTTTGTCGTCATCGATGCAATAACAAATCCTGTAACACTCACGACTGAAAATATCCGCTTTTTGGCTAATCGTCATTTCGGTATTGGCTGCGACCAATTGCTATTACTTGAACCTCCATCATCCCCAACTGCCGATGTCAATTATCGGATTTTTAATGCTGATGGTGGTGAAGTAGAACAATGTGGTAACGGCGCTCGCTGTGCGGCTGTTTATTTAAAATCTAGCGGTCAAGTTAACAAAGATGAGATTATTGCTGAAACAGCAAATGGCGTGATCAAACTTTATTGTCAAGATGATGGTCAAGTGCTTGTCGACATGGGAACCCCGCGTTTAGAACCTGCAACTATACCGATAAAAGCCGATCAAACGGCCCTGCTCTATCAAATCAATGTTGAAGGTGAAACGCTGGAACTTGCTGCCGTGTCGATGGGTAATCCACATGCGGTCCTTCTCGTCGAAAATATCGACACCGCATTGGTTGAACAGCTAGGCCCCTTACTTGAATCACATACGTTTTTTCCAGAACGAGTCAATGTCGGTTTTATGCAAATAATTGATCGGAACAATATTCGTTTACGTGTCTTTGAACGTGGTGTTGGTGAGACCTTAGCCTGTGGCACTGGCGCTTGTGCCGCTGTTGTTGCTGGTAATATTCAAAATCTATTAGAAAGTAATGTAACCGTCGAATTACCTGGAGGACAGCTAGAAATTAGCTGGGCTGGAGAAGAACAATCGGTCTTAATGACAGGACCGGCAACAAACGTGTTTGAAGGAGTTGTCAATTTATGAGCGTACAAAAAACTATGACCATTGAAGATAACGCAGAGGGTGTAGAAGCGGTTGTTAACTTCTTGCGAGAGCATCCGAGTCTATTAGTAGAACATCCTGATTTACTATCAGAAATGATCATTCCACATGCCACTGGAGTAGCAACTTCACTCGTCGAACGTCAAGTGTCTGTATTACGAGAACAAGTTCGTCAATACAAACATCAGTTACAAGACCTCGTAGAAATCGCCACTGAAAATGGTTTGCTCAATGAGCGTTTGCATTTATTAGCCGTAAAACTCATCGAATCCACCGATTTAGCATCTCTAATCGCCTGTATAAAAAGGACGCTGGTCTCAGACTTCAAAGCCGACAAGATTGTTCTTAAAATCCTTGCTGAGCATTCTGAAAATAAGACTGAGTTTGTGGGGTTAGACTGGCCCGAAAAAAACTTATTTACTGAAGCATTTAAGCAAAAAAAACCACTCTGTGGCCGCCTTAAAGAAGATCAACATAAAACAATGTTTGCTGATGAACTACCAGAGTATGGCTCATCGGTTTTGATCCCTTTATTTGGAAACGACTGGTCAGGGTTACTCACCATCGGCAGCCAAAACCCTGAACGTTACCAAGAAGATATGGGCACTGAAATTTTAACGCAGATGGCTGACATTGTGACGCTTGCCTTGAACTCTCATGTCAATCCTAACATCGAAAATTAATAAATAATTCAGTGAGCCTTGAACCACCACTAAATATTTTTTTATTACAACTTTCTGATCTTTCAGAAAATACGCGCTCGGCTTATCAACGTGATATAGAATCATTAATCACTTTTCTAAACCTACACAATCTAACATCATGGCACGATGTTGGAATAGCTGAGATTAGACGTTTTATTGCTACTCGGCATCGACAAGGAGTGAGCGGAAGAAGCTTGCAACGTAACTTGTCATCCATTCGGCGATTTTTTAATTACTTGATTAATGAAGGCTTCCATATCTCTAATCCAGCAGATGTGATCAAGGCACCTAAATCACCACGAAAATTACCGAAGGTTTTGAACGTCGACGAGACCAACACGCTGTTAGAGATTAAGGCGGATGACCCTACTTCAATTCGAGATCTGGCTATGATGGAGTTGATGTACTCTTCAGGTTTACGTGTATCCGAACTAGCCGGACTGGATATGACCGTTCTTGATCTAGCCAATGCTCAAATTCAGGTTTTGGGGAAAGGTAATAAACAACGACTCGCCCCTGTGGGCACAAAAGCAATTTCAGCATTGAAAGGCTGGCTAAAACATCGGGAGAAGTTTACAAAAGATGAAAATGATGCCGTTTTTCTGAATAGGAATGGCAAACGAATTTCTGTACGTTCCATACAGCAACGTTTTCGTCATTGGGGAGTCAAACAAGATCTAAAAAGTTCGCTACACCCGCATATGTTACGCCATTCTTTTGCCAGCCATATTCTTGAATCTTCAGGTGATCTACGTGCTGTTCAAGAATTGCTTGGTCATGCTGATATCAGTACGACACAGGTCTACACACATTTAGATTTTCAACGGCTGGCCCAAGTTTATGATCAAGCTCATCCGCGCGCACGCAAGAAAAAAGACTAGTCGACAACCAACCTTTTAAACTTATTTGATAACGCAAACGGCGCACCGCTACAAAATAATCGTACATATTTTTGAGTTTGATAATCACCGTTCAAAGAGACTCGAGGCAAAGCCTGTAAATGTTCTGCATGCTCAGGAAACAATACTGCTTTACGCGTCGTCGTCGAGGTAACAAAACCTAGTTCTTGCATGATATCAAACTCACGACGAGCGGCTGATCCGGCATCACCATAAGGATATGCGAAGTGTTTCGGAATTTCACCCAGTTGCTCGCGCAGAATTTCTCGTCCTCGACCCGCTTCTTCTTTAACGTGATCAACCGATAATTTCCGTAATGCATAGTGATTAATCGTATGTGCGCCAATAGTAACAAGCGGATGCTTATTCAACTCACGTACTTGATCCCAAGTCATCGAACATGAACGACACCAAGCTTGCCAGTCAACATTATACTGCTTGACCATATTTTCCGCTTCGGCATATTGCTCTTCATGTGGAAGCTTTCTCAGTGTCCAATAGATCGCATTGAACGCCGCATATTTTTCGGCTGTCGTTTTTGTTTTAAAATCGAAAATATGACCAGCAACGGTCATGTTGATATGACTATTTTTATTAATAATTTCTTCGAGAATATCCCACCACAATAAAACCTCACCATCAGGAAAGCCAGTACACACATAAACGGTGAATGGTGCCTTATTTTTTTCAAATACAGGTAATGCAATTTCGAGATTATCAAGATAACCATCATCAAGCGTAAAGGCTGCAAACTTACGATCGAATTGTTTATTTGTTAACCGCTCTTCGACTTCATCCAAAGAAATAATATCATAACCTAATTTACGAACCTGTTTGATCGTGGCATCTAAAAACTCGGGAGTGATTTCTAAAATTCTATTGGGACAAAAATCATTTTTATTAGCATCCGATCGAACATGATGCAGAGTAAAAATTACGCCAACACCACTCCAGTCTTTACTCAGTAAACGATAGGCCTGTGTATAATAGAGCACATCCAATGCACTACTCATTGCCAGTTTTTTTAATGGAGTCATTTTTATTTCTTCCTTGAACGTCAGTGATTAGCTTGCCAATATGTGTTGATAGTAATCAATGATGGCTACTTGCATTTTTTCAAGACCAAACTGCGTACGAACATACTCTTTTAGCTCAATCGAATCCTGAATAGCTTTTTTAGGTTCATTCATTTGCTTTGACATTGATGCCACCAATGCATCGACATCCGAAGGCTTAAGCAATCTAGCGTCATAGCTACCAAAAATTTCAGGGATACCACCAACATTTGTGGTAATGAGAGGTACGCCCGCCGCTAACGCTTCCAAAACAATATATGGAAAAGATTCTGCCAATGAAGGTATCACAACACATCGACCTTGATTAAAAGCTTTTGTTGCAGGAAAAATCGGTGGAGATATCGTAATCTGTTGTTGAATATTTAATTGCTTAATTCGTTGCTTAAAATAAGCTTCGTCAGGCCCAGAACCCGCCAGTAAAACTGTCAAAGACCGAGCTTGTTTTAATATAGAAACCGCCTCTAACAATGTATCAATACCTTTGAGTTTTCTTATTTCCCCGATAAAAACAAAATCAAACTCAGTCTTGTCACCTGTCCATTGATCAAACTCAGTTTCGCTCAAGCCATTATGAATAACTTTTCGATCACAAGGTAAAGCTCCTAGTTTCGTCTCGTAAGTGTCGGCACTGTAGTTACTTTCAAAGATCAAACCATTGGTGTGACGTTTTAAGTATTTTTCTAAATTGAGGAAAATAATCCCTGCTGGAGAGTTTGCTGCATAATGTAGTGACCCACCATGCGGTGTGTACACTGATTTGATTCCTAGGCGTGAACCCAAGATACGAGCATAGGCACCACCTTTTGCACCATGACCATGAATAATATTTGGCTTTTTTGCCCGAAACAGAGCCGACACTTTTCGGGCAGTTGAAAAGTCTGAAAATGCTAAAGTTCTGCTAATCGGTAACCTTACAACGCCTAAAGAGCAGTAAGGTTTTAATTCAGTCAGCATCTGATCAGCAAATTCATCCTCAAGCTCAGAGTCACAAACGACTCCAACAGAGAGGCCTTTTTCACTTTGCCCTCGAATCAAATCACAGACATGCCTAAACACACCTCCTTTAGGAAGCCGGAAACAGTGAAGTACTTTAAGATTTGCAGCTAAGGCTAACGTTGGCTCTGTATGCGACATTCGATGATTATAGTGCCAATAAACATAATATACTCATTTGTTAACACATGATTTTACACTTTATTAAGATTGCCGGTTTTGCCGTACTCGCTGTTTAATGTATCCTGCTATTCAGAGAGAAGAGAGAAAGGAAACAATAAGTTTAAATATAAGGATATCAGAACAACTCATGGAATATAACAAAAGTAATAGTGACGCACCTCCAAAACCTAATAGTAAAATTCACTTGCAAGGCTTAAAACATAGTGTTTCATTGTCTCCACGCATCGTTTCTGGCAGCGTCGCCGCACTGGATACTTTCATAATTTTTACGACAGGCCTGATCATTTTTCATCTTTACCTCCCTGCCGATGCTCATACAGTCCTATCTCTGTATCTCGGTGCGATGGGCCTTTATAACTTATTAATACTGATCTGCTTTTATAACACAGCGCTTTACAGCTTTCGGTCCTTAGGTCGTCCGCTAGCTCGGGTCGGTAAACTTTTGTTTCTAGGCTCTACCATGTTCAGTCTTCTTTTGACATTCGCCTTTGTTATAAAAATTACTGATGAATATTCTCGAGTCTGGGCTGTTAGTTGGTTTCTCATCTCATTAACCCTTATCATTTTATTGCGTTTTTGGGTCTATCAAACACTCCAGAAATGGGGAGCTGATAAAAAGATTTCTCGTAACATTGCTGTGATCGGTGCCGAAGAACATGGCATCCGATTGTTGGAAGTTATCAATGAAATGAAAGAACCCTGGATGCATGTCATCGGCGTTTTTGAAGATCGCTTTTCTCGTGTCCCATCGCACATTGAAGGTAGCCCTGTATTGGGTAATGTTGATGATCTGATCGACTATGTGCAAGAACATCGAGTGGATGATGTCATTATCGCACTACCGTGGTCAGCTGAAGAAAGGATGCAGGAAATCATAGAAAAACTTGAAGTCCTGCCTGTCGATATTCGCCTGTCTCCTGACATGATAGGTTTCACCTTATTAAACCATTCCTATTCCCATTACTGTGGTTTGCCTGTTTTAAACATTTCAGACAAACCAATATCCGGTTGGGATTACGTTGGAAAAATGATTTTTGATAAGACTCTTTCAACAATTATATTAATACTGATCGCTCCTATCATGCTACTAATTGCCATCGGCATAAAGCTCGATAGCCCAGGCCCAGTCTTCTTTAAACAAAAGCGTTATGGTTTTAATAATCAATTGATTGAAGTGCTAAAGTTCCGTTCAATGCGGACTGATATGCAAGATGATAATGCAGAAAAACTGGCCACCAGAAATGACCCTCGTATAACAACACTAGGCGCTTTTCTACGAAGAACCAGTCTCGATGAGTTACCACAATTCATAAATGTTCTAAAAGGTGAAATGTCGATTGTTGGGCCAAGGCCACATGCAACCCGCGCAAAAGCTGCTGGCAAGCTCTATCAAGAGCAAGTAGCTAAATATGCCGTTCGACATAAGGTCATTCCTGGTATCACAGGCTGGGCGCAAGTCAATGGTTGGCGTGGTGAAACTGATACCGAAGAAAAAATAAAGAGACGAGTGGAACACGACTTATATTACATCTACAACTGGTCAATGTTGCTAGATATTAAGATTACTCTGCGGACCTTATTCGTATTCGTTAACTCAAAAAATGCTTACTAATAACTGACCCGTTTTTGGTTCTCATTTCTTACGCTTAGATTTTGCTCGCTGAATAGCAGCGAGCACTTCATCTTGTAAACTTTCCTTTTTTAAACTTTGTCTCGATTTTTTCTGTTTTGATTCAAGTTTTTCATTCTTTTCTCGTTCTAAACGACGAAGACGAGCAAGGTATCTTGCTTTACTTATTTCTGCTCGTGCAGCGATCGCTTTCTGTTCATTTATCAGATATTTTGCTTGCTGAAAGTTCTTTACTAGCGGAATATGGCTAGGACAAACATGATCGCAACAAGCACATTCTATACAGTTAAATAATCGATAATCCTTGAGTGATTCATATTCTGAACACTTTGCCAGTGCAACCAACATTTGCGGTTGTAATTGTTCAGGACAGACTTCAACGCAATCACCACAACGAATGCAGCTCGACTCAGTTTGCTCTTCAACTTCAGGCCGTAACAAAACACAATTTGTTTTTTTAAGAATAGGTACTTCTGTGGACTTAAGCCTTTTACCCATCATACTGCCGCCAAAACTGATCCGTTGTTCTGATAGTGTTTTTTTTAGGCAATGTTCTAATAGGTCCCCAGCTTTTGTACCATTTAAAACTTCGATATTTTGTGTATTTACACCTGTTCCAGCGATGGTAACTACTCGCGAGATCAGTGACTCACCTAAAAGAACAGCCCTAGAAATTGCGACCGTTGTTGCAACGTTCAGCACTAACACTCCTGTTTGAATAGGCAAGCCATGTGCAGGCACCCACTTTCCAGTAAGCGTTCTGATCAACTGTTTTTCCGCCCCAGCAGGGTAAATCGTAGGAACTTTCACAACTTCAAAATCTAATGCCGATGGATCATTTTCAACTGCGGAAACAAGTCTCGTATATGCCTCTGGCATATCAGACTCCACAGCTAGATAAACTTTTTTTGCAGCCGTTATTTTTTGCAGAACTTTCGAACCCGCGATGACTTCCTCAGCACTTTCTCTAATAACGTGATCATCACAACTAATGTAGGGTTCACATTCAACTCCATTTATGACGAGTGTTTCTACCTTTTCATCAGCTGCTTCGATTACTTTGACTTGAGAAGGAAATCCAGCCCCTCCCATTCCGATAATACCCGCTTCGCCAATTCTTGCTTCAAGCTCTTCAGCTGTCGCCATTAAATAATTCAGTACAGGCATTTTCTCAAACCAACGATCATAACCATCGGTTTTGACAACAATACAACGAGTTAATAAACCACTTTCTTTACTGCAATATTGACCAATGTCATCAATTATTCCGGAACTTGAAGCATGGATATTACTACTGACATATGAGCCTGATTTTGCGATCCGTTGCCCTTTTAAAACTTGCTCGCCAATCTCGACGACAGGAATGGAGGCTGTCCCAATCTGTTGTTCCAAAGGAAAAATCAAATACTCAGGAATAAATGGTGAATCAATTTTCTGATCAGACGTTAGATGTTTAAAACTCTCAAGTTTTAAACCGCCGGGAAATCGATACAAACTAGTCATGCTCGGTCATCATTGTCGTGTGGCAAGACCAGATCAATACAATCAACTGGACAGGGAGGTAGACAAAGTTCACAGCCCGTACAGAACTCGGAAATAACCGTATGCATTTGTTTTGTCGCACCGATAATGGCATCAACCGGACAAGCCTGAATACACTTTGTACAACCGATACATTGATCTTCATCGATTACGGCTAACCGGAAAGGTCGATACACCCCATGTTCAGGATTCAGCGGTACGGATTCTCGGCCTAATAAATTCGCCAGTTGGTCTATGACGAACTGACCTCCCGGTGGGCATTGATTGATCTCCGCTTGGCCTTGGCTGATCGCTTCAGCATAAGGCCGACAGGCATCGTAGTTACACTCTCCGCACTGTGTCTGTGGCAATAGTGCATCAATATGATCAACTAGCTGCATACATTATTTACTATTTTTTAGTGTTCGTTTAATCATGACAGGTACACTCTTAAAATGTATCCAGAGTTAAAAGCCTGAAAAGGCCATGGATAAAATACCCAAGCTAATCAAGTTGATCGGTATACCTTGAGACCATTCTGGTATATCAGCCAACTCCAGTCGTTCACGCAAGCCTGCAAACAAGATCAGCGCAAGACCAAAGCCCACAGATATTCCAAGACCAAATACACATGCCATCCAAATGGATTTTACACTCTCCAACGTCAACAAGACCACGGATAGTACTGAGCAATTGAGCATCAATAAGGGTAAGAATATCCCATACCGTTCAAATAAATCTGATGACTTATTTTTTAATAACCAATACAAAGATTGCAGTAAAAGAATGAGCACAAACGGTAAGATAATCAGTTTCAGGCTTATCAATTCAAACGGCACTAATAAGTAGTGATAGAGCAAATAACCGATCAGTGCAGCACTTGTCATTACGACTGCGCTAACGAGTCCTAACCCCACGGCAACATCAATCTTACGTGATCCTGCTAATAGTGGACAAAGCGCTAACTGCGACTCCAGAACTAAATTATTAACCAGAACAGCGCTAAGAAAAACAACACTCGCACTCTGTTCTACACCCATGATCATTTTATTCGCATACCGAGCTTTGCACCTTCGTCAGGATGCAGCACAAACAGATCGTCACCACCAGGCCCAGCGGCCAATACCATGCCTTCAGACATTCCAAAACGCATTTTCCTTGGCGCAAGATTCGCTACCATCACCGTCAGTTTTCCTTCTAACTCTTCGGGTTGATAGGCTGATTTAATACCCGCAAAAACATTACGCTCTTCACCAATATCCAATGTTAATTGCAATAGCTTATCGGCACCTTCGACATGTTGAGCCTTAATTATTTTTGCAACTCTTAGATCAATTTTCGCAAAGTCATCAAAACTAATTTCATTTGCAATCGGGTTCTTAGCCAACACCTCAGACACTGTTTTTTGTTGCGCGACCTGAATTGTTTGTTTGCTATCTTCGATCATAGCGTTGATGTGTTTTTCTTCGACACGCGTCATCAATGGTTTGAATTTATTGATCGGGTGTTCAACTAACAACTGATCAACTGTATTCCAAGTCATCGGCTCTATGTTCAGAAAAATCTCTGATTTTTCTGCCATCACGGGCAGTACTGGTTTTAAATAATTGATCAAAATTTTGAAGCAATTTAAACCCGTAGTACAGATTGCTTGTAGCTCCGCATCAGCACCTTCTTGCTTAGCAACCACCCAAGGCTTTCTATCATCAATATATTGATTAACTTGATCAGCCAAGCTCATAATCTCACGCATCGCCCGCGAGTACTCACGACCTTCGTAGGCCAGCCCGATGCTTTCTCCCGCCTTGACCATCGTTGTGATCAGTTCTGAGTTTTCGACTTCTGCACCGAGTTTGCCGTCAAAGCGTTTACTAATAAAGCCAGCGCAGCGACTTGCTATATTCACGACCTTACCAACCAGATCCGAGTTCACCCGCGCTTGAAAGTCGTCCATGCTCAGATCAAGATCATCGATACCGCTACTCAATTTTCCAGCAAAATAATAACGTAAATATTCAGGATCAAGATGTTCAAGATAAGTACGCGCCATGATAAACGTGCCACGTGACTTTGACATTTTTTGCCCATTCACTGTCAAGAAGCCATGCGCGTAGATCGCCGTTGGTGTACGAAAACCTGAACCGGCTAGAACCGCCGGCCAGAATAAGCCGTGAAAACGGATAATATCTTTACCAATAAAATGATACAGCTCAGCATCACTATCTGCCGTAAGATAATCATCAAATTCTAATCCATCGGTCTTTTCACAAAGATTTTTGAAGCTAGCAAAATAACCCATGGGGGCATCCAGCCAGACATAAAAATACTTACCCGGCGCATCTGGAATTTCAAAACCAAAATAGGGTTTGTCACGTGAAATATCCCAATCGTTCAGGCCGATCTCAAACCATTCCTCCAGCTTGTTGGCGACTTCCGGTTGCAAATGCCCGGCCTTCATCCAATCTTTTAACATTGCATCAAAATCGGTCAGTTTAAAGAAAAAATGCTCAGAATCTTTTTCGATCGGCGTTGCTCCGCTGACCACAGACTTAGGATTTTTTAATTCTGTAGAATCATACGTCGCTCCACAGACTTCACAATTATCGCCATATTGATCATCAGCACCACATTTAGGACACTCACCTTTTATGTAGCGATCGGGCAAGAACATTTCTTTTTCTGGATCATAAGCCTGACTAATCACTCGACGATCAATGTGACCCGCTTCTCTTAATTTAAGATAGATCGTTTCGGCTAACTCTTTATTTTCTGATGAATGCGTGCTGTGATAATTATCAAAATCCACAGAAAAATCAGCAAAATCGCGTTGATGTTGATCGCTGATCTGTTCAATCAATTGTTCTGGCGTTATACCATCTTGCTGAGCACGCAGCATGATCGGCGTACCGTGTGCATCATCCGCACATACGTAATAACTAACATGGCCACGCATCTTCTGATAACGAACCCAGATGTCCGTCTGAATATATTCGACAAGGTGTCCAAGATGGATCGGGCCATTGGCATAGGGAAGCGCGCTAGTAACTAAGATTTTTCGTTGTTTTTTTGTCATTTTTTAAACTATTCTGAAATTTGTGCCTAAGGTATCACGTCGACGCGCGCTCATGAAAGTAATTGGTGTAGAATGTCGCCATTATTTAAACGTTAAGAAACTATTTTTATGTCTGAAATATCAAAAGATCTGGTTAACTCTATTTTATCCAGTTATACCGTTCCTTACCTCGAAATTGACCCGATCTCAGGAAACCTGGTTAAGGATTTATCGATCAGCGAAAACCTCATCAAACTTGAACTTGAGTTGGGAATACCCGTTGAAGGCATTCAACATGTGATATCTAAAGACCTGAACGCTCTTATCAAGCAGTACACCTCTGCTACCGACGTTATTATTAATATCAGTTCAAAAATTAGAGCTCATGCATTTCAAAAGAATGTAAATGCTCTTAAAGGTGTGAAGAACGTCATTGCCGTTGGTTCAGGTAAAGGCGGTGTAGGTAAATCAACCCTTTCCGTCAACCTTGCGCTAGCCCTGCACAAAGAGGGTGCAAAAGTGGGCATGATGGATGCCGATATTTATGGTCCTAGCTTACCAACCATGCTCGGTGCGCATGGCAAAGCAGAGTCTAAAGATGGAAAAACAGTTGACCCGTTACAAAGTCACGGAATTCAAAGTATTTCTATGGGAAATATGACGGACTCTGATGATACTCCTGTCATTTGGCGTGGTCCGATGGCGACATCAGCCATGCAACAGTTAATCAATGATGCTAACTGGGATAACCTCGATTACCTGATCATTGATTTACCACCTGGCACCGGTGATATCCAGCTCACTCTTTGTCAGAAGATTCCTGTCACGGGTGCCGTTATTGTCACAACACCACAAGATATTGCTTTGATCGACGCTAATAAAGCTTTAAAAATGTTTGAACAGGTTTCTGTTTCTGTATTAGGGATCGTCGAAAATATGAGTACGCATGTTTGTTCAAACTGTGGTCATGAAGAAGCCATTTTCGGAACGGGTGGTGGCGAGACGATGTCTGAACGTTATGATGTTCCGCTACTGGGTCAGATCCCTTTAGCTGCTCAAGTAAGAGAAGCCGTAGATAATGGCGAACCCACCGTTGTTTCTGATCCGAACTCACCGATCACTGCGACATTCTTAGAAGTCGCCCGACAAGTGGCGGCTCAAGTTTCAAGAAAGCCCAAAAACTTAGCGCTAAATATGCCTAAAATCGTTATCGAAAATAAATAAGAGATTCAAGAATGAGTATTAAGTCTGATAAATGGATCCGCCGCATGGTGGCCGAACAAAACATGATAGAACCTTTCGAGTCTGATCAGATCAGAGAAGGTGAGAATGGCCGTGTCATTTCCTATGGTACATCGAGCTATGGTTATGATATCCGCTGCTCTGATGAATTTAAGATATTCACCAACATCAATTCAGCCGTTGTTGATCCTAAGGCATTTGATCCTGATAGCTTTGTGGACATCCAATCAGATGTCTGCATCATTCCTCCTAATTCGTTTGCTTTAGCAAGAACTGTTGAGTATTTTCGTATCCCGCGTGATGTATTAACAATTTGCCTCGGCAAGTCTACTTATGCTCGATGTGGTATAATCGTCAATGTTACACCACTAGAACCTGAGTGGGAGGGGCATGTTACATTGGAGTTTTCCAATACAACGCCGCTTCCAGCTAAAATTTATGCCAATGAAGGAGTTGCACAGGTCTTATTCCTAGGTTCGGATGAGATATGTGAAACATCTTACAAAGACAGAAATGGTAAGTATCAGGGGCAAACAGGAGTAACTGTCCCTAAATTGTAACTTAAAGAACAGTAAATTTATCTTTTAACTATAAAGTCTCTCAAAGGGGGAGCCATGAAAAAAATTATTTCCTTACTACTTATCTCTGCAGCACTGATCTTTGCTGGTTGTGATAAAGCAAAAGATGCTGCAGATTCTGCTGCAAGTACTGCTAAAGATGCGGCTTCAAGTGCTGTAGATGCAACTAAAGATGCGGCTTCAAGTGC
>CAJXQU010000016.1 GCA_913058255.1 uncultured Pseudomonadota bacterium
TTACACTATTCACGAGTGAGTCGGATCTTGAAGGCAAATAACAAGACCTGACCCTTTTTTCGCGTGACCCTTTTTTCGCGTAAGTTAAAAACATTAACCTCCCATTTAACCCCTTTCCTATATTATCCACGTTTAATGTCTGTAATTCGTTTTTATAGGTGCAAACCATGCGTAGTGACCCACGGTATTATCAAATCGCTATCTTAAGTTTTCTATTAGCTTATGGCTTGTTTGTTTTGGACTTTGAGGTGCGAGCGGCTACCGCTGCGGTCATTCTTTTTACGGCGCAGCTTACTCAGTTTGGTTTTACGCGGGCTTTAAAGCTGCCTAAGTTTGATCCGCGCAGTGCGCTGATCTCTAGCTTGTCTTTGTGTTTGTTATTACGAACCGAAACACTTTTGATCGCAGCACTTGCAGCGTTCATTGCTATTGCGAGTAAATTTGTTATTCGTTGGAAAAACAAACATATTTTTAATCCGACTAATTTTTCTCTGGTGGTTTTGATCGTATGTTTCGATTCGGCTTGGGTGTCTTCTGGGCAGTGGGGCCGTGAGCTTTTTTTTCTTTTGTCTATCGCTTGTTTGGGTATGGTTGTGATCAACCGTTCGCGTCGTTCTGATATAACGCTGGCCTTTTTATTCTTTTACGCGACCTTGTTATTTGGTCGGGCGTTGTGGTTAGGTGATCCGCTGACTATTCCAGTACATCAATTACAAAGTGGAGCCTTGTTGATTTTTGCCTTTTTTATGATTTCAGATCCAATGACGACACCGAACTCTCGTTCTGGAAGAATCCTTTTTTCTGCACTGGTGTCATTCGGTGCAGGCTTTGTTCAGTTTGTGCTTTATCAACCGAATGGCTTGCTTTATTCATTAGTCGCTTGCTGTTTAATAACCCCTTTCATCGATCGTTTTTTACCCGATGAAAAATTCCAATGGCGTGCACCGAGTCCCAGTCCACGCTCTTTACCTATTCATAATCAAGGAGTTCATTATGAAAAAAATAATATCGCTACTTAGTCTTGCCAGTTTAGTTCTTCTGCCGGCGGTCAGTCATGCTTTTTGCGGATTTTATGTTGCGAAGGCCGATAGTAAGTTATTCAACGAGGCTTCACAGGTTGCGATGGTGCGTGATGGTGACAGAACCGTGTTGACCATGAGCAATGATTTTAAAGGCGATGTTTCTGACTTTGCGATGGTCATTCCTGTTCCTTCCTTGTTAGAGCGCGAGCAAATTCATGTGACAGAGAATGCGATTCTTGATCATCTTGATGCTTATTCTGCACCACGCTTGGTGGAATATTTTGATGAAGATCCTTGTATGGTTTTGCGTAGAATGGAAGTAATGGAAATGTCCGCTTCGCCTATGGCTGATGCTGAGTTTAAAAGTAAAGCTAAGAATCTTGGTGTCACCATCGAGGCTTCATATACAGTCGGTGAATATGACATTCTGATCTTGTCAGCCAAACAAAGTGATGGATTGGTAACTTGGCTAAAACAAAATGATTATAAGCTCCCTAAAGGTGCGGAGCCTGTGGTGAATAGTTATTTAAAACAGGGCATGAAATTTTTTGTTGCGAAGGTAAATTTAAAAGAACAGGCGAAGTTGGGGTTTGCGAATTTACGCCCGCTACAAGTGGCATTTGAAAGTCCTAAATTTATGCTTCCACTCCGATTGGGCATGTTGAATGCTGATGGTGCTCAGGAGCTTTATGTTTATACGCTAACGAAAAAAGGTCGTGTTGAAACCACTAATTATCGTACGGTTAAAATGCCGACAGGAATTGAGCTTCCGCCTTATATAAAAGATGACTTTGGAAACTTTTATATGGACATGTTTCGGAGCCAGGTTAAAAAAGAAAATAATCGTGCGGTCTTTCTTGAGTATGCTTGGGATATGAACTGGTGTGACCCTTGTGCAGCGGATCCGCTATCCGATAAAGAGCTTAAAGAGCTGGGTGTTTTTTGGTTAAACAATAACCAGCCTACGACATCTAAACCTACGCAGGGACGTGTTATGCCGCAGGCTAAAGATGTGTTTATCACGCGCTTGCATGTGCGCTATGACAAGGCAAATTTTCCAGAAGATTTAGTCTTTCAACAAACCGGGGATAGAGAAAACTTTCAAGGTCGTTACGTGATCCGCCACCCTTGGAACGGCGAGGAGAAATGCCCTCAGGCAAAAGAATATCTAACAAGCGCATTGCCGAAACGTCAGCAACAAGAGATCAAAAATCTAGCTCATCTTACAGAGTGGGACATTAATGATATTCGTAAAGAGATCCCTGGACTGAAACCCGTTGAACCGGTTAATCCTGAAGTTGCAACACCTTGGTGGAAAAAGCTTTGGGCTGAGGACTAATTTTATATCCATACAAGCTTGCAATAAGCCGACGTGTTTATTGCAAGCTGCTTATCGTATTTAACCTACCCTCTATAGTTTCCTCGCTAACCTCTCACGACTAAAAAAGCTGTTTGAGTAATATCATTGACTTTAAAATACTAAAGATTTCTTGTGAAATGCCGCTATGGAGGAAAAATATAGTCGAATATAATATTCGATAAAAAGCCTTACGGGTATGGTAATTTTCACATGAAAAAATGGTTAAGCTCGATCAGTAATAAAATGTTCTTGGGCTATGCAGCAATTTTAACAACAACCTTGATAACATCTTTTCCATTGATCAGCACTAATAATGAGGTTGAAAATAAAGTTAGAACATTTGTTCAACAGACACTACCTAAGCTTGGAACTATTCGTAGTATTTCTAGTGACCTAAAGCAACTTGAACTTAATGCCTACTCATTATACGGATATACCATGTCCAGCAGTGAATATAACGCACAGTCGACAATGAAAACGGAGGCTATTCGTCGTGAGCTAGAACAAATTTCGAGCGACAATACGATTCTGAATCAGTATTTTAATACGTTCGCGATACATCTAGCAGACATTCATAAAACGATGACCTTAAAGCCTGTAAATTGGGACGTCGCTCGAAAGCATCTTGTCGACTTGTCTACTACATCAGATGCTATGCTCAAACAAATTGACCATTTAACCGAAACATTAGCGATTTCTGCACAAAAAAACTCAGATAGTATTATCAATAAAATGTCGATTGCGGCAAATCTTTTATTCATTCTAGTCGCGATTATCTTCGCAGTTGCCATAACAGCGTATATATTCTCATGCAAAAAAATTGCGAGGCCAATCAAAGAACTATCATTAGCTGCTAGCCGTATTGCTAAAGGTGATTTTAAAACAGGAATAATCATCAATAGTACTGATGAAATTGGTCAGCTCGCAGAAACCTTCAATCACATGCAAGTGGGTATTACTAAACGCGAAGAACGGATACTAAAGCATGCACACTATGATTATTTAACAGGATTCGCAAACTCCGTTTTGATGACTGATCGAGTCACATCTGCGATCAGTCAAACCAATCGGGTGTATTCAAAATTCTCGCTAATTTTACTCAATTTGAAGTACTTTGAAGACATAAACAATGCCTTCGGGCATGCGCATGGTGATGCTGTAATAAAAGAGGTTGCAAAACGAATTCTGAATCACGTTCGAGATTCAGACTCTATTGCTCGAATCAATAGTGATAAGTTTCTCATTTTATTAGAAGACTCAAATGACGTCTCTGCCGCTCACTATACTTCCGCTTTAATTAAGCGACTATCTGAATCAATCGAGATAGATGCTACCTCTATCACTTTATCTGTCTGCTCTGGTATCGTCTCATACCCAGGAAATGGGAGTGATGCAGTTGATCTGTTAAGACAAGCCCATCTCGCAATGGATCAAGCTAAACAAAGCTTCTCTGAAGTAGCTGTCTTTGACAGTAGTAGTGATCACTGTCACATAAGACAACTATCAATCATCCGAGATCTCCGTAAAGCGGTAGAGTCAGAGCAGCTGATACTGCACTATCAGCCAAAAGTTGATGCTAAGAATAATAAGCTGTTCGGTGTCGAAGCTTTAATCAGATGGGTTCATCCTGAGCTTGGTTTTATGCCTCCAGATGAGTTTATCCCCATTGCAGAACGCTCAGGAAATATCAGCCTAATAACTTACTGGGTGCTAAAAAAGGCTATTAAACAATGTAGAAGTTGGAATGGCCAAAATATAAAAATAAAGATGAGTGTCAACTTATCAGCTATCGACTTACTAGATAAAGCACTCCCAGAAT
This sequence comes from uncultured Pseudomonadota bacterium, assembly GCA_913058255.1. Classification (GTDB taxonomy): domain Bacteria; phylum Pseudomonadota; class Gammaproteobacteria; order CAJXQU01; family CAJXQU01; genus CAJXQU01. The sequence goes on from CAJXQU010000016.1 coordinate 4,202, forward strand.
ACATTCTGAGCCTGCTCAACGAACACCAAGTCCACCCCTCTCAATTGGTGTTGGAGATCACAGAAAGTACCGTATTACGAGACACTGATTTAGCCCTGCAACTACTCAATGAGCTAAAAGATGCCGGAATAAACTTGTCCATTGATGATTATGGTACTGACTTTTCCTCATTGGCTAAACTACGTGAGTTACCCGTGCATGAGTTGAAAATTGATAAATCATTCGTCATGAACATGCTTGATAACGAAAACGATACCGTCATCGTAAAATCAACGATTGATCTAGGACATAACATGGGTCTTAGGGTTACAGCTGAGGGAGTAGAAGATCAAGCAACGTTAACCCTTTTAAATGAGCTGGGCTGTGATGAAATTCAAGGCTATTACATTAGCAAACCTTTATCGACATCTGACTTTTCCATTTGGGTAAATAGTTATAATCAAGAACCGCGGGATCAGGAAGCTGTATCACCTTCCTAAAAAACATCTCACTCGACGTAACTCACACCCAAACCTGCAAGTCCACAATATCCATTTGGGTTTTTAGCCAGATATTGTTGATGTTCTGGCTCAGCATAATAAAACTCCGGAGCACTACCGACTTCCGTTGTAATCATGCCTTTACCTGCCACAGTCAACCTTTGCTGGAAATGCTTTAAGGAATTAATAGCTAACTCAGATTGTTCATCATTATAAGCATAAATCGCTGATCGATATTGCGTTCCAACATCATTCCCTTGTTGCATTCCTTGAGTGGGATCATGTGATTCCCAGAATATTTTTAGTAGCCGCTCATAACTAATCAGTTTTGGCTCAAACACCAGATAAACAACTTCTGTATGCCCTGTCATTCCTGTACAAAGCTCCTCATAAGTAGGATTGAGCGTGAACCCTCCTGCATACCCTACAGCAGTAGAATAAATGCCCGTTAGTTCCCAGAATTTACGCTCGACACCCCAAAAACAGCCTAAACCAAACATAGCTTGTTCAAACTTATCTGGTAAAGGAACTGCTAACTCATGCCCATTGACAAAATGAGTATCGGGAACGGGCATCTTTTCTTGTCTACCGGGAAGTGCTTGTTCAGGATCGGGCATTTCAGTTTTTTTCATAATTTACACTTTAGCTAATAAACTGCGTTGATATTTTTTAGTTTTTACTATAACTTTAATAGCAAATATATTGTTTAATAAGGAATTTTTAGTATAAATGCGTCATATTTTTGTCATCCTTCTATTTCTCGTTTCAGCTAGGGTTAGCGCAGAGGATGTAGATTCCGAGAACAGTTCTTGGACATTCAGCCTTCAGTTCGAAAACGATCTATTTGGAGACACTGATCAGAACTATACCAATGGTATCAAATTAAGTCTTGTTTCCTCCGATTTAACCGAGTTCAGAGATACTGATAGATTTCGGCCTTGGACCGTCTGGTGGGCCAATAACTTACCTTTTGTGAATGATGAGATCGGTAATGATAATTTGCAGCGTAATATTAACTTTTCCCTTGGTCAGAAAATTTTTACTCCTCAGAACATCCAAGAAACCGATCTTATTTCAACCGATCGACCGTATGGTGGCTGGTTATATTTCGGTACGGGCTTCCACACAAAAACGAAAAAAAGGCTTGACTCATTAGAGCTTCAAATCGGCATAGTGGGGCCTTACTCATTGGCTGAAGATACACAGAACTTTGTCCATAAAGTGCGTGATATTTTGACTGCAAAAGGTTGGGATAATCAATTAGATAATGAGCCAGCCTTTGCTGTTATTTACGAACAAAAACGTCGCTTTCGTCCAAAAAACTTCCATGAACGCTGGGGGTATGACGTGATTGCTCATGCCGGTGGAGCCATTGGAACCGTTTACACCTATGGTAATTTAGGCGCTGAAGCACGTATTGGTTGGAATATTCCGGCAGACTTCGGCACCTCGTTGATCCGCCCTGGTGGCGATACCAATGCCCCTATCGACAGTAGTGATCCGCGCTTATCTAAGCGCCAAAATTTTAGTGTTCATGCATTTGCTGCTGTCACAGGTCGGCTTGTCTTACGTGATATTTTCTTAGATGGAAATACTTTTTCCGATAGTCATAATGTTGAAAAAAACTATCTCGTAGGTGATCTTATTCTTGGCGCAAGTGCGATATATGAAGGTATTAAGGTTTCATATGCTCAGGTCTTTAGAACTCGTGAATTCGCTGAGCAAAAGGACAGTCATAACTTCGGCTCAATCAGTATTTCATTCACGTTCTGATGATAAACTTGAAGCGACTAACACTCATAGTTCTTGCGATAAGCATCTTCTCAGGTTGCTCTAGCGCTCCAACAAGGAATGCGCCTATCATAGATGGTAGAACGGACTCTGGCCAAGCCACTTCAAACACAACTATTCCTAGCCTGCGCAGTGGTAAAGGGGCTGAAATCTTCAATATCGCTCAGAGTTACCTTGGTGTACCTTATCGATATGGTGGGCAAGACCCTTCAGGGTTTGATTGCAGTGGACTCGTACAATTTGCACATTTAAACGCAGGCATAAACGTACCACGAACAGCCGCCGCTCAATATAGTGCCGCCCAGTCAGTCTCTCATTCAGAACTTAAACCTGGCGACGTTATCTTCTTTCGCTTAAGCTGGCGCAAGATTTCCCATGTGGGTATTTATGCGGGACAAGGGCGATTTATCCATGCCCCTACCTCTGGAAAAAGCGTTTCATTTTCGGATTTAAATTCACCTTACTGGCAAAAGCGTATGGTGAAAGCCGGTCGTTTTTACTAAAGCTTACTGTCTAAGTCGATTTCAGTATATTTAGTTCCAACTTTACCTTGAGGCTTTTCAGCCGACTTCACGATATACATCCGAATAATAAAAATAAATACCCCCAATGTTGCGAAGAGTACAATCATCGACAAAAGACCAATAGGGTTCCCAAAAAGAAGATTCATCCACAATTCCATTACTATCACCTCTATTTATAAGTGCTTACTAATAGAATCTATGCCTTAAATGAAATGGAACTATTGATCTAGATCAAGCTTCCTTTGATCAAATTAGGCCTTGTAATTTGATCACCATCGAGCACAATCATGAGTTATTCTTATTTTTATAAACATTTATTAAGGTCAACCATTATTTTCGGCCAAACTAGCCCCACTTTTAAGGAGCTCATAATGATATATAGAACCGTATTTTTTACTTGCTTGTTTTTACTCTCTTCTGGCTGCAATGCCGAACGACCTATTGAGAACTATTATGAGGCAAAAAAACTGTTTTGGTCTGAAGTCTATCCACACGGAGGCAAAACACTTTACTGCGGACAAAATTTTGGATCTCGCCACCCTAGAAATATCAATGTCGAACATGTTCTTCCTATGGGTTGGGTCATGCGTGAACTAAAGTGTGGCGACCGAAAGACTTGCCGTCGAAACAGCACGCGGTTTAATTTGATCGAAGCCGATCTACACAATCTTTATCCTGCTAATGAAAAAATCAATCGTGACCGTAGTAGCTACGCATTTGGGATTGTTAAGGGTGAAAAACGAAGATATGGCAAATGTGACTTTGAGCTTGATCGAAAATCACATCGTGCAGAACCTAGAGAAAGAGTCCGTGGAGATATTGCTCGTGCAGTTTTATACATGAGCGATAAACATGGTATTGAGTTATTTAAACGTCAAAAAAATCTAATGTTAGATTGGCATAAAGCCGATCCTTCTGATGCCGAAGAGAAACGTCGAAATAATATTATTCAGATCATTCAAGGAACCCGAAACCCTTATATCGACGAATAAATATTGCTCTCTCAAATTTACGGCTCTGTTCAAAACATATCAGAGTCGTAAAACCTAAATGAAAAACTGCAAAAACTAATTTGCCATTTTTTCGATTAAAGCATCTGGGTGAAACAACAACTCGCTTTTAATCTTGAAATTTTTAATGATGCCCTGACCTTTTTCACCCGTTATAAATTTTATATAGTCCATGGCTAGTTTATATTTGACGTGGGCATGTCGTTTAGGGTTTACAGCGATCACGTGGTAAGGGTTAAACAAAACCTCATCACCTTCACTAACAATGACAAGATCTAACTTATCTTGATACGCCAACCAGCTACCTCGATCGGTTAATGTGTAAGCCTGCTTATCATTAGCGATTTTTAGCACCGCCCCCATACCTTGCCCAACAGCTAGATACCATCCGCCGGCTGGTTCAATACCGGCCATTTTCCATATTAACTTTTCTTTTTTGTGGGTTCCAGAATCATCACCTCGAGATATATAAGTTGATCTTGAAGAGGCAATTTTTTTCATGACATCCGTTACGCGAACGACTGATGCAATATCCGCAGGATCAGCCTTAGGGCCAAGCACAACAAAATCATTATGCATCACAGGCTGTCGATCAATACCATAACCTGCATCTACAAACCTCTTTTCAGCATCCGGTGCATGAACTAAAATAATATCAACATCACCATTTTCTGCGAGTCGAATGGCTTTACCCGTTCCGACAGCAATAACATCTATTTTTGTATTATATTTTTCCTCAAACACTGGATTTAATACTGCTAATAAACCAGAGTTCTCTGTACTCGTTGTGGTCGCAAGGCGTAAGTGTTCTGCAGCCCATGAGTTTGAAATGCCAAACGTCAGTGCTGTGATTACTAATAAATAATGTGCTTGTTTAAATAGATTTTTTTTCAAGAACCTTTTCATGTTACTTCTCTTTATTAAAACTCGACTTGAGCGCGTAAACTAAACACACTAGGTTCATCGCCAGCATTAGGTCCACCATCGACATCTAAGACTCTTACATAGTTAGCCATGAATTTCAGATTCGAATTTGGGTACCAGTTTAAACCGATCGCAATGTTATCTTCTTCACCACCATTAATATCTTGATCCGTTAAGTTTAAACGACTAAACCGTGTGGCAATCTGCCATGCACCAACACCGCCTTTACCCAAAATTCCTTTGGGTGCGATCTTACCTAGAGCACCTTTCTTCGGATTGTAGTTAATACTTTCACCCGTTAAGAACCATGATCCTTCGATATAATAACCTTCGAAACCGACATCAGAATTGCCCGCAATTACTCGATCAACATCCACACGTGAGTATTCGCCCTGCACTGCAAATGGCCCTTGCATCCAAAGCGCTTCAACATTAAATCTTTGCAAAGAATCTGCATCAAAATTACCCGTGTCGATCAAACGTACATTGGTAATATGAGACTCTGGTCTTTCTCGAAATCGTAAGGTCTGTTTATCATCAAGGTTGCGATAAGAATAGCCTGCACCGAAATGCAACGCCTGTTGATTTTTCACAAAAATAGGTACGTAAGTCACGCGGCCTGTAAGCGCATAACTCTGATCATTCTCGCCTGCCGTTGTATCGATACCTTGTGCAAATAAACCAACATTGATTGTCCAGTTGCTACCCGTCGCTCCATAACCTAAACCGATGCTACGTCCAGGTGTTAAAAGATGAGGGAGTCCACGCTCCATGAATGTCATATACTTTGAGCTGGTCATGTTTTGCAAGCTATAAGGTTCTTTAAAATTCCCAACTTTGATGCTACTTGATGGCAGCCCTGAATATTGAATATAAGCATCATTGATCCCAGCTTTACCCGTTCCAGTGAAGTCGTATTGCAGTTTATAATTCCAAACCTTCCATAAGCTACCTTGCGCGAATAAACGAGCTCGACGCATTTCTGATCCACTGCCTAATGCCGCGATGTCATCATCGTAAACCGCACCGTCAACCATTATTCGCCCACCAATGCGCATTTTAAATTCATCATCCGGTGAGGCAATTTCCAATTTACCTTTTGTGGCGATTTTTACTTGTGCAGTCTCTACACTCATTTGAGCGGGTGCTTTCTCTATGGCCTTAGCAGCCTTTTCTTCTTCAACCAGCTGGACAATTGCCTTGTATTTTATATCTGACAAAGTACCGTCTTCATGTAGAACTTTTAGTAATTCAATCAATGCAGAATCGGCAGCCTGAACATCTGCCATTGCCATCAGCATTGGTAAACCTGTAATTATCGCAGTACACATTAGTGTTTTTTTCATATTGCATCGCTCTGAAAACATGCTTTATAGTGCATATGTTATTGATTTAATTTGTATGAAATTGAGTATACCGTGGTCTCGTTTACAGAGTAAGTATGTAACATTATGCCTAGATATTCTCTAAATTAATGACTCTCTGCGAACGAGTATTTCGGTCATGTGATTGTAGTGTTCAAACATAGATTCCACGCTATGCTACTATTTTAGATACGTAATCAGACATGTCTAAAATTATGAATAAGAACTCCCTGAAAAATCTCACTTTCAATAATCGTTTTTATAACGAACTTACCGCAGACCCCATTACTGAAAACTATCCTCGCCAAGTGAAAGGGGCATTCTATTCCAAAGTGAAACCTACGCCGGTAAAGGCTCCACAACTTGTCAGTTACTCAAAAGAAGTTGCTACTCTGCTAGACCTAGATGAAGAAACTTGTCGATCAGATCAATTTTCACAAATTTTTACTGGTAATGATTCGTTAAAAGGTATGCAGTCCTACGCGCAATGTTATGGAGGCTTTCAATTCGGTAACTGGGCAGGACAGTTGGGTGATGGGCGAGCGATCAATCTCGGAGAGGTTCTAAACTCTGCTGGAGAACATTGGACTTTACAATTAAAAGGTGCGGGCATAACACCCTATTCACGTACTGCCGATGGTTTAGCGGTGCTGCGATCTTCGGTTAGAGAATACCTGTGTAGTGAGGCGATGTTTCACTTGGGCGTTCCTACTACGCGTGCGCTAAGTCTTACTCTCACTGGAGAAGATGTCGTCCGCGATATGTTTTACGATGGTAGGCCACAAGCAGAATTGGGGGCCGTCGTCTGTCGTGTTGCGCCTTCCTTCACTCGGTTTGGGAATTTTCAGATTTTTGCTGCTCGCGGAGAACTCGAGCAGCTCAAACAACTAACCGATTTCACCATCAAAAATGACTTTCCACACCTCGGTGAACCTAACAAAGAAACCTATATAAAGTGGTTTGAAGAAGTTTGTATTCGAACCGCTGAAATGATCGTTCACTGGCAACGTGTAGGTTTTGTGCATGGCGTGATGAACACCGATAATATGTCCATTCTTGGTCTAACCATCGATTATGGGCCATACGGCTGGCTTGAAGACTTCAATGCGGACTGGACTCCAAACACCACCGATGCCATCAATAAACGCTATAGATATGGTCATCAACCACAGATCGGACATTGGAATTTAGGGCAACTGGCGAATGCGATTTATCCTTTGATTGAAGATGTTGAACCTCTACAACAAGCTTTGAAATTATATGAAAAATGCTTTGATCAAGGCTGGCACGCAATGATGACTAAAAAATTAGGACTCGATGAATATAAACCTCAATCAGATAATAATCTTTTTAGTGAGCTATTTCAGATCTTGAGTCTTGTCGAAACTGACATGACTATCTTCTTCCGTAAACTTGTTGATATTGATTGTTCTGATCTTGAAAACAACACATTCACAAATGAGGATCTAATCAAACCTTTTCTCGATGCTTACTACCAAGAAGACATTCTCAACGAGCCCGATCAAGTTATGCAGGGTTTTATAAAGAGAATTGCTGACTGGATTCGATCTTATCGAAATAGAATCTGTCAGAATACGACTAAAAAAAGTGTTCGCCGTGCAACGATGAATGCAACCAATCCAAAGTATGTATTTAGAAACTATCTGGCGCAGCTTGCTATCGATAAAGCGGATCAAGGAGATTTTTCTATGGTGAACGATTTACTCGAGCTCTTCCGTCATCCCTATGATGAACAAATTGATAAAGAGCAGTACGCAGCAAAACGCCCTGAATGGGCAAGGCAGCGGGCTGGTTGTTCTATGTTATCTTGTAGTTCTTAGTCTGTATTTACTCAAGTCTTGATAGAGAAGTTAAAATTGTGTCGCAACAGACTAGTCGCTTAAAAGTTCTTATTTCTGGGATCTGTAGCCTCATCCTAACCGTTGGTATCGCGCGCTTTGCATACACTCCCATGCTCGTAGTGATGCAGAGTGAAACATGGTTAGATGACGTCAGCGGCGGTTGGTTAGCCACCTATAATTACATCGGCTATTTTTTAGGAGCACTCTTAGCGACCACTATCAGTGATCTCAAATTAAAAGATACCATCTACAGAATTGGTTTGATCCTCGCTGTTATCACGACTGCAGCAATGGCTTTTACAGAGAATATGCTGTTGTGGTCTGTATTAAGATTTTTCGCAGGACTCGGCAGCGCTGCTGGGTTATTAATTGGCTCAGGCTTACTTTTAAACTGGCTAATGCGCCACAATCATCGCAGCGAGTTAGGTATACACTTTAGTGGTCTGGGTTTGGGCATCGCAATTTCTACACTGATACTTCACCTACTCGAAAACAATTTCAACTGGAGTGAGCAATGGTTCGTCCTCTCAATACTAGGCTTGATGTTGTTTATACCGGCTTGGTTTTGGTTGCCCAGACCAGAGCAAGTGAGTCTTAAAACAACAGACAAGCAGCTCGTAGACTCTCCACCCTCCAAACAGTTTTTATACCTAATGCTTGCTGCTTATTTTTGTGCCGGTGTAGGTTATGTTGTAAGTGCGACCTTTATTGTCGCAATCGTAGAACGGCAACCTTCCCTACAAGGTCAAGGCTGGCTAGCATTTTTCATTGTTGGTCTAGCAGCAACTCCAGCCTGTATTATTTGGGATAGACTCGCACGAAAAATAGGCACAATGAACTCCTTATTCATCGCATACTGTTTGTTAACAGTCAGTATAATTTGGCCGTTATTTCAAGAGAGCCTTTTCTCAGTTTTATTCTGTGCAGGCTTATATGGTGCAACGATGATAGGAATTGTTAGCTTAGTACTGACAATGGCCGGTCGCTTTTATCCGACTAAACCAGCAAAACTAATGGGGAAGCTCACTTTGAGTTATGGGCTGGCTCAAATTGGAGCTCCTGCCATATCCGGAATGATCGCCCAATCAACAGGCAGCTATAATTATGCTCTTATCATGGCAACACTGATTATGGTTGTTGGAACAATCATTATTTATTATCTGAGGAGCTTTCCGGAGCAGATTTAGCCAATGGAAAACGAACGATGACTGAAAGAAGGATTTCAGCCACCGCTTTTTGTTATCTAGCCTTCTTCTTGTGCTCGCTTGTAAGAGCTCATGATTTCTTCACGTGCTGTAGCAGCATCTTTCCAACCATCAACCTTAACCCACTTACCTTCTTCTAAATCTTTGTAATGTTCAAAGAAATGAGTGATTTGATTTAAGAGCATCTCAGGAAAATCATCAGGATTTTTTATATCCTTATACATGCTTGATAGCTTATCAACTGGAACAGCAAGAATTTTTGCATCTTCACCTGCTTCATCAGTCATAGCGAGCATGCCAACGGGACGGCATCGAACAACCGAACCCGTGATAATGGGAACGCCTGTCACGACGAGCACGTCAGCTGGATCGCCATCATCAGAAAGCGTATCTGGAATATAACCGTAGTTACATGGGTAGTGCATTGCAGTGTTCATAAAGCGGTCAACAAACATTGCGCCAGTGTCTTTATCCACTTCATATTTGATTGGATCACCACGTAAAGGGATCTCAATTACTACATTAAAATCATCAGGGAGTTGCTTCCCCGCAGGAACTTGTTTTAGAGCCATTTTATTACCTCGGTTTCAAGGATAGTTGTTATAGAAGTGGTATTTCAAATCTAATATTTATAATACTAGATTCTTAAATATAGGATTTGCTCGAAGTGTGTCACCAGGAACTAATGTGACGAACAGTTTTTCAAAGCTAAACAATACAGACCACGGCCTCAGTATTATACTTGGAATGCCGTGGTCTGTTTTGCTACTTTAGTCTTAAGAATAAGTTGTTTACCTATTCCAAAGTTTCATCAGCTTTAGAAGAAGCCTAATGGGTTGATGTCGTAACTGATCAACATATTTTTAGTTTGCTGATAATGATCAAGCATCATCTTGTGAGTTTCACGGCCAACACCTGATTTTTTGTAACCACCGAATGCTGCATGAGCAGGATACAGGTGATAACAGTTCATCCATACACGACCCGCTTGGATCCCACGTCCCATGCGGTATGCACGATTAGTGTCACGAGTCCAAAGGCCTGCACCCAAACCAAACTCAGTATCATTAGCGATTTCTAATGCTTCAGCTTCGTCTTTAAACGTTGTTACAGAAACGAATGGTCCAAAAATTTCTTCTTGGAAGATGCGCATCTTGTTATCGCCTTTCATCACTGTAGGCTGGATATAGAAACCATCACCAAGATCGCCTTCCAATATTTCAGCGCCACCACCGGTTACAAGCTCAGCACCTTCAGCTTTACCAATTTCCATATAGCTTAAGATTTTCTCATACTGCTCTTGAGAAGCCTGAGCACCAACCATTGTGTCAGTATCTAGAGGATTACCACGTTTGATCTGCTTGATTCGCTCAACAACTTTCTCAATGAATGCATCATAGATAGATTCCTGAACCAACAAACGAGAAGGGCAAGTACAAACTTCACCCTGATTAAAGAATGCAAGTACGGCACCTTCTACACACTTGCTAACGAATTCGTCTTCTTGCTCCATCACATCCGCAAAATAAATGTTTGGTGATTTACCACCAAGCTCTACTGTCGACGGGATAATATTCTCTGCAGCACACTTCATTATGTGAGAGCCAACAGGCGTTGATCCTGTGAAAGCAATCTTCGCAATACGCTTACTTGTTGCTAATGCTTGACCAGCCTCAGCACCAAAACCATTAACGATGTTGATTGTGCCTGGTGGCAGCAACTCACCGATAACTTCCATCAAAATTAAGATAGATGCAGGTGTTTGCTCTGCAGGTTTCATAACGACACAGTTACCTGCAACTAATGCGGGTGCTAACTTCCAACAAGCCATCAATAATGGGAAATTCCATGGAATGATTTGGCCAACAACACCGAGGGGTTCATGGAAATGATAAGCCACTGTGTTCTCATCAATTTCACTCAAAGAACCTTCTTGAGCACGCGCACAACCAGCGAAATAACGGAAATGATCTGCACATAAAGGTACGTCAGCGGCTAGTGTTTCTCGCACCGCTTTACCATTATCCCAAGTTTCAGCAATTGCTAATCTTTCTAGGTTTGCCTCAATAGCATCAGCCATTTTTAGCAAGATGTTTGCACGAGCGGCTATTGCAATTTTACCCCATGCATCTTTCGCTTCATCTGCTGCGTCAATTGCTAAATTTATATCTTCCTCTGTTGATCGAGGAATTTTACAGAAGACCTGTCCATCAACGGGGCTTTTATTATCGAAATATTCACCTTTAACTGGCGCGACCCATTTACCACCAATATAATTTTCATATTGGCCTTTAAACTCAGGTTTATCGTAAATCATACAACCTCCTTTAGGTTTGTATTAGCCAATGTTCGGCTTGTAATGACTGGCTCTAAAATGGCCACTTACTTTTAATTTAATAACCATGTTCTGAGCATCAAAACATGACTAGCTGTTTTATTTATTTCTGAACCAATCTATTTTCGATCAAGTTATCGACAACGGCAGGATCCGCTAATGTCGAAGTATCACCCAGAGTATCAATCTCATTAGAAGCTACTTTTCTCAGAATTCGCCGCATTATCTTACCTGATCGGGTTTTCGGTAAGCCTCGAGCCCATTGAATGAAATCTGGAGAAGCAATGGGACCAATCTCTTTCCTTACATGCTTAACTAGCTCAGCCTTGAGTTCATCCGATGATTCTTCATTTGCCATCAAGGTAACGTAAGCATAGATCCCTTGCCCTTTAATCTCATGTGGGAAGCCAACGACTGCAGCTTCAGCTACCGTTGGATGCAAGACCAATGCGCTTTCGATCTCAGCAGTACCCATTCGGTGGCCCGATATATTAATAACATCATCAATACGGCCAGTGATCCAGTAATAACCATCAGCATCACGACGTGCCCCATCCCCAGTCAAGTAATATCCCGGGTACATAGACAAATAGGTTTCGAAGAAACGTTTATGATCGCCATAAATAGTGCGCATCATTCCCGGCCAAGCACGTTTAATAACGAGTATTCCCTCACCTTCTCCTTCGATCTCTTCACCTTTGTCATCCAACAAAGCGGGTTCGACACCGAAGAAAGGCTTGCTTGCCGACCCCGGTTTTAATGGTGTAGCGCCAGGCAGAGGTGTAATCAAATGACCTCCGGTTTCAGTCTGCCACCAAGTATCAACAATCGGGCAACGCTCATCACCAACGACTGTGTGATACCAACTCCAAGCTTCTGGGTTGATCGGCTCGCCGACTGAACCCAAGATCCGCAAGGTTGACCGAGAAGATCGAGTAACATACTCATCGCCTTGCGCCATCAATGCACGAATCGCTGTTGGAGCCGTGTAAAAGATATTAACCTTATGCTTATCGACAATATCCCAACAACGACCAGCATCTGGATACGTCGGAACACCTTCGAATACTAATGACGTAGCACCATTACAAAGTGGGCCATAAACAATGTAGCTGTGACCAGTCACCCAACCAACATCTGCTGTACACCAGTAAACTTCACCTTCACGATAATCGAAAGCTAGTTTATGGGTCATCGCAGAATAAACAAGGTAACCGCCAGTTGTGTGTTGAACACCTTTGGGTTTACCTGTTGAACCTGATGTGTAGAGAATAAACAATGGATCTTCTGCATCCATTTCCTCTGGCTCACAGTCAGCAGATGCATTCGCACAGGCTTCATGCCACCAAACATCAAGGTCATCATTCCAAACGGTATCTGAACCCGTTCTTTTCACAACAAAAACAGTCTCCACCGAAGGACAGTTCACTACAGCGACATCAACATTCTCTTTCAATGGAACTTCACGGCCACCACGGAGTGCCTGATTAGCGGTGATGATCGCTTTACACTCTGCACCTTGCACACGATCTTTTAACGCATCAGATGAAAAACCACCAAAAACAACTGAGTGAATAGCACCAATTCTTGTACAAGCTAACATTGCAACAACAGCTTCTGAAATCATTGGTAAGTAAATCGCTACACGATCACCTTTTCCAATGCCTCGAGCCTTCATCGCATTAGCAAAACGGCATACTTTTTCGTGCAATTGTCGATAAGTGATCTCAGAAGATTCATCCGGAGAATCACCTTCCCAAATAATGGCGACTTGATCGCCTCGTGTTTCAAGATGTCTATCTAGGCAGTTGTAACTTACATTTAACTTGCCACCTTCAAACCAGCGGATATCACCATTTTTGAAATCGTTTGTTTGAACCTTGAACCAGGGTTTTGACCATGTTACATATTCCGTCGCTTGCTGCGCCCAGAAGTTATCCGAATCTTCCGTGGAAGTTTTATACATTGATTCGTACTGCTCCGCATTGATATGTGCATCAATCAACGAAGCAGGAACTGGGTAAATATTTTTAGCTGTCATTATTCTTAATTCCTCATGTCATACAAAAATAAGGAGATCTGCCTTAACCAGCCTCTCCCGATGTTCTTAATGAAAAACAGAACCGAGGTTTACTAAGTAGTTATAGCAGAGACTATGCCAGATAGGGTGTTGAAAAAAAATGCAGGATGATTCTCGATTTATTACAGATAGTTACACTCGGCTTTTACTGATAGTCCGACGCTGCTTAAAATCGTAGAAAGTCATCCCTATGTTGCATTTTGCAACAAGTAGGTCTATTTGCTACACAGAATTTGTGTGTATGATTATCACTTACTTTTTAAGCCTTCGGTATAACGTTGATCGGGCAATTCCAAGTTTCTTCGCAGCTTGAGAAACATTCCCTTTTGACTCTCGAAGCGTTTGCTCGATTAAGTCGTTACCTAAATACTTTAAGCTTTCATTCTGTTCATAAACAAAGCTTATTGCCTGTAAAAAGTGATCAGGAATATCCTCTATTGTAACATTTGAGCCTTCTACCGTTAGTGCCCATCGGTGGCATAAATTGTACAGTTCACGTAAATTCCCTGGCCAGCTATATTCCATCAAAACCTTTTCGACTGCGGCTGACAACCTCAATGGTTCTCGTCCTATAGATTGACAGGCTTCTTCCGTTATAAACTCAGTCAAAAGCGTAATGTCTTGCTCTCGATCACGCAACGCAGGCAAATCAATTTCTAAAACAGAAACACGATGATACAAATCCAGCCGAAACTCTCCCGCTTCAGTAAGTTCTCGAAGGTTTTGTCCAGATGCCGTGATAATCCGACAATCAACGGGATTGGCCTGATAGTTACCTATCCGTGTAACTGCATTCTCTTCTATAACTCGTAATAATTTCACCTGAACATATACGGGCATTGAGTCAATCTCATCAAGAAAGATCGTTCCCCCATTAGCAGCTTCAAATTTCCCCGGCATCCCATGACGTTTTGCACCCGTAAATGCTCCGCCCTCATAACCGAACAGTTCACTTTCAACCAAATCTGCAGGCAATGCACCACAGTTTATCGCAATAAAAGGTCCCGAAGATTGATCAGAAGCTGAGTGTATAGCTTGGGCAACAAGTTCTTTTCCTGTTCCCGTTTCACCTTGTAATAAGACGGGATTTTTAAGCTTATCGCGTGAGGCCGCCTTAGCCAAACGAATTGCTTTTTGTAAAAAAACTGAGTTTCCTTTGATGTCCTCAAAGGTAAAATACTTCTTCTCCTCACAAGTCGAGATCGTTTTTTGTTGTTTTTGACGTCTTTCTGTTAAGACCAAAACCCATGCAGAATCTCGGTTTGTTGTTTGTATTGGTTCGATCCGACACTGCAACTCTATCTGCTCATTTGCAGAAAAAATGAAGTCATTGAAACCTTCGGTTATCGACAGTGCTGGTTGAAGGTTTTTCCACAGTTGAGGGAGCTTTTTTGCCAATATTTTTTTTGTTGAACTTCTAATATCAAGGCTCAACATTTGTGAAGCACGGAGGTTTAGATCAAGAAAATCACCATCCGAATGCAATAATAACAATCCTTCATGTGGCCATTGGCGCTCGAGGTTATCTAGCAATGCTTGTCGCTGCTCACGAATCTTAAAATGCTGGATCTCGAGTACTTGCTCTATAGATCGAGCAATAGATATCGTTAAAGCTAAACTCTCATTCTTTACAAAACGAGCGGGTCCAGTTATATCAACAACACCAATAATACTTTCCTTGCCTGGCGCTCGGATCGGCGCTCCATAGCAAACCCAAGATTGCCACCCTTGGCAATAGTGTTCTGGGCCAAGAACCAGCTCTGGTCGACCAAGAGACAATACGGTTCCAATACCATTGGGACCAACTTTTTCCTCGGACCAACATGCGCCGGGCATAAAATTAATTCGCTCTAGTTGCCTTTGTGTTTCAACTTGCCCGACGCTATGCAGCATTTGCCCTTGCTTGTCGGCAAGTACCAGCACATGGTCACTATCGGATAAAAGGTCTGAGTAGTTATCCAATATATCAACACCACAACGACCCAGCTCATGATTCTGCATGTATTCTTTTAAACGCTCGAAACTTAGCGCGGTAGGTGCGCTCATTGCCTCAGGGTCAAGTCCAATTTCTCGGCAATGCTCCCAGCTGTTTGCTATAACAGGACGGGGCTTATCACCCGAAAACTGACCATTTTGAATAAAGGATTCCCAAGCAACGGTAGTTTCAGCAGTTAATTTTCTGGGATCAACCGGAATAAGAGTTTCTTGTGAGGAAGGTAATGAAGCCATGCGCATTCGCCTTATTGGGTCATTTCTATTCATCATAGCTGAAAAGCTAATATTCGCAAACAGAAGCCTTAAAACTCCATATTCAGCTTTTGTTCAGACAAAGAACCTTATCCTCATGCTAAATATTTTCTGCACGTAAGCAACGGCATACCGGTAAATAAAAACTTAAGATTTAACTTCGACTCTTCAGCCCTTATCTGGGGGGATAGCGTAGCCTAAGGGAGGATACGCTATTTCCCCATTTTTTATTCATTGTTTAATTGCCGTCTCATTTCACCAAACTGCATTTTTTCTTTTTCACTAACGGTCGGATAGTCGATCTCTAAAGACTGAAGAGTTTCAGTAATAATCTTCGCCACTTGAACACGCATCCACTTTTTATTATCCGCTGGAATAGCATGCCACGGCGCCCAAGGTTTAGACGTTTTGTTCAATAAGTCCTCATACGATTCCATATACCGATCCCAATGACCACGTTCTTTAATGTCTGAGATGGAGAATTTCCAATTCTTCTCTGGATTATCAAGTCGAGAAAGAAAACGCTTTTTTTGCTCATCTTTTGATACGTTTAACCAAAATTTTAGTACTACCGTCCCATTCCTCGCCAAATGTTTCTCATGATCACAGATCGACTCAAACCGTTCTTCCCAAATTGAGTCCGGATCAAAACATTCGGGTAATTTTTGGCTTTCGAGATATTCAGGATGAACTCTGACGACTAACACTTCTTCGTAGTAACTACGATTAAAAATCCCAATTCGCCCACGTTCAGGTAGTCGTGTGGCTGAACGCCATAAAAAATCATGATCTAATTCCTGTGAACTCGGTTGCTTAAATGAATAGACTTGGCAACCAGCGGGATTAATGCCACTCATCACAGCTCTGATCGTGCCATCTTTTCCGGCTGCATCCATGGCTTGAAAGATCAACAATAAAGAGTGTTTATCATGTGCATACAGCTTTCTCTGCAGTTCTCCCATTGTCTTAGAATAGCCTGCTAAGGTTTTTTTTAATTTATCAGAATCAAACTTGCCTTTAGGTAGCGTGTTTGCCCCCGCTATCTTGAAAGATTGGTCGAATGGAACTGAAAATTCATTGGCTTCAGGAATAAACATAAATAAGTGCTCTCTTCTCAATTAACATGTTATCGTTGGATTCTATCCCATTTACTCAGGATCTGTAGCAAGAAACTGAACGTATGAAAAAAGTAGCATCAGAATATAAAGCATTTTTAGAATCTGCAAACATGTTTATTGCCGCCCGAAAACAAAGCGGTATCGAAATTACACCCGAGCTTGCTCGTGTTGGGATAAATGCCTTTAAACAGTTTTCTTTACCGAATGTCGATGTGAAAAACATTCTCGATTCAAATATCAACTATTCCGATAGAAACGTTCCTGTACGCATTTATGATCCCGCCCCAGATCAAACAAAACCAATCATCATATTTATACATGGCGGTGGCCACATGTGTGGCAATATTGATGCTTACGATCCCATTGGACGACGCCTTGCTGATACAAGTAAACATCTTGTCATCACTATCGACTATAGCCTGTCACCCGAGTTTCGTTATCCACAGGGTCTAAATGATTGTCAGGCGATGCTCGATCAACTTGATACTCTGATCCAAAACTTCAAGGTAGACATGCATAGCATTTCATTGGCAGGTGATAGTGCCGGTGGTGCCTTGGCCACTACTCTTGCTTTAAATAATGAAGCAATAAACTTTTCAAAACTGATTCTAATCTATCCAAGTTTGGACTACACCTTTAGCACAAGTTCCTATGAAACATTTTCTTCAGGATATTTATTAGAGACTGAAAGAGTCAGCTGGTACTTTGATAACTATTTTGAATCAAATGCTGATCGTAAAAATGCCAGCCCACTATTTTCATCCAAGCTAAGTCGCTTGCCAGAAACTTTAATTCTTGCGGCTGAACTCGACCCTCTCGTCGATGAAGGCAAGTTATTCCATGACAATTTAATTTCTGCGAATGTAAAAACTGACTACCATGAGGGCAAAGGTTTGATTCATTGTTATTTAAATCTTGAGGTTTTAAATCCAACAATAATCGAACACACTTATCAAACTATCGCAGAGTTTCTCAACAAATAGACCATGACCATTACAAATCGTATCCATGCTCGATAAACACAATTTAGTCTTCACAAATATCACCTCATGGGCTAATTTCGCAAAAGACATCATTGTGCAAATACATTTTCAAACAAGGATCTCTTAATCACTTAATAAGTGGATGCTTGAATATTCTAAATCACAGATATTTATCTTAAAAAGTAAAAAAATATCAGTGTAAATCTCAATATTCTAAGCTTTCTAAAATCCGCCATTGATCTGTTTCTATTTCGACATACCACTGGCCTATTACTAATGTTGGTAACTCGCCTGAATAAATATTTTCATTACCCAACGTTAGACTAACTTCCTTATCAAAACCTTTGCGTGTTTTATTCAAAAAACTCGCTTTAATTTCTTTCGGATAAATAAATTGAGGATTGGCGGTCAGCATTATTTTCAACTTTTTAGCTTCTTCGTCAAAGTTGACCATTGCTGATAAGTTTAGTTCTTTAGCTGCATTTTCAAGTTTCAAGATGCGGTTAATAACGAGCCCATCTTTATAGTAATGCTCGGACACCAGCCCATCATCAGAGATTACGGCAAGGTAGATCGTATAGACCCCAGCCACAACCGCCGTCAATGGCAAACCAATCATCAACCAAACATAAGGACTTGAGTACCAAGATACAGGTTCATTTTTCATCATTGTCTTGGCCCCAAAAATCGTGTTTCACCTTCAATCATTAGTCCATCTTTATCCGTCGACTGAAAATGAAAAAATACCGGTGTGCTTCTTTGTTTTAGATCGGCTTCATCTATCTGTAACCTGACAGGTAGATCTAAAATCTCTCCACCTTGTGCTACAATTTTTTCCTGCTCTAATTCCATGTTTAATCCTTCAAGACCATCGACTGTCAGCAAAAATTCGTGTGCTTCTTCGTCCATGTTAACCAATTTAATAGTATAAACATTTTCGATCAAACCTTCGTTTGTTTCTCTAAAGATAGCATTTCTATCACGCAAAATATCTAGATGGAGCGGAACCCGCGCAGCCATTAAATAGATGAAGGTGAGAACTAAGCCGAGCATGATGAGTCCATACACGGCGATCCTTGGACGAAATAGTTTAGTTGGCTTTCCATCAACATTATTTTGAGTTGTATATTTAATCAGTCCTTTGTCATAGTTCATTTTTTCCATGACATCGTCACACACGTCGATACAAGCAGAGCAGCCTATACATTCGTATTGTAAACCTTCACGAATATCAATACCTGTCGGGCACACTTGTACACATAAATGACAATCAATACACGAACCCAAACCTTCAGCTTTATAATCAGAATCCTTTTTACGACCACCTCTTGGATCACCACGCTTTTCATCGTAAGCCACAATCAAAGTATCGTTATCAAACATAGTGCTTTGGAAGCGTGCATATGGGCACATATACATACACACCTGCTCACGCATCCAGCCGGCATTTCCGTAAGTCGCAAGTCCGTAAAAGAAAATCCAAAAAACTTCCCAAGCCCCTAACTCAAATATAAAAAGATTATGAGCCAGATCATTTAATGGTGTGAAATAAGATACGAAGATAAAGCCTGTAAAAGCAGAAAAAATTATCCATCCCGCATGTTTCGTGAATTTTATACGAAACTTTTTTGCCGACATCGGAGCTTTATCCAGTTTCATTTGCTTATTGCGATCGCCTTCAACCCAGCGTTCAATCCAAATAAAAACTTCTGTCCAAACTGTTTGAGGACAAGCATATCCACACCACAAACGTCCAGCTAATGTGGTAAAAAAGAATAAGGCCATTCCAGCAATGATTAATAGAAAAGCGAGAAATATAAAGTCTTGCGGCCAGAGTGTTAGACCAAAAATATGAAATTTCCGTGCTGGAAGATCGAGCAGTACAGCCTGTCGACCATCCCATTGCAACCAGGGTAATCCGTAGAATAGACCGAGTAATGCAAAGACTGCCCAGATCCGCAAGGTAGCAAACCTTCCCTTAGCTTCCTTCGAGTAAATTTTCTGATGCCCTACATTAGATGCAAGTGACTCTTCGTCTTTTAATTTCTGATCAACTTTTACTTTTAAATGGCTCATGAATCTCTCTTAACTTACATACCAAAAGCTACTTTCCTCGCAAGAAATAGCTTGTTAATAAACTTGATGCTGCTGTTAATAACCAAAAAAGTAAAAAACCGACAGTATAGACTCCCATACGGCTCATTACGGGAAAAGTCACACAACCTCTCAATGCTTCAGGATCTATTACGGAGAAAAATACCCCTGTAGCAATACCTGCCATAACAAAAGATAACCACAATATAATGATGATTTTTTGCACGTGAGAAAGATCGTTTTTATTATTTTTAAGCTCTGACATATCTAACACCTATTGGTTGACCCATTACTGATTATAAATGAATAATCAAATGATCAAATATGAAATATTAAATATTAACAAAACCTAATATAAATAAAGAAGTAGTCCAGCCTGAGCGAGAGTCTATCCCACCCAGATCTGAACGAGTATTACTTTTCAGTATCTAACGATAAGCTATACACATAAGCGGCTAATAAGTGAACTTTTGCTTCACCTAAGAACTCACCATGTGGAGGCATTACCCCTTGCCGACCAGCACTAATTGTTTCCATGATGCGTTTGTTAGAACCACCATGTAACCAGACTTTATCCGTCAAGTTAGGAGCGCCCAGCACTTGCATGCCTTGAGCATTGGCACCATGACAAGCAGCACAGGTCGTCGCATAGACTTCTTTACCCTTTGCTGCAACCAATGCGTCAATATCTCTACCACTTAAAAACTCAATATAGGCCGTAACATTAAAGACACCCTCATTACCGATGATGTCGCCCCAAGCAGGCATCATTCCAGAACGACCAGACATAATTGATGTCTTGATAGTCTTAGGATCTCCACCGTATAGCCAGTCATTATCTGTCAAGTTTGGATAGCCTCTTGCTCCACGCGCATCCGAACCGTGGCACTGTATGCAATAGCTTGAGAAAAGCCGTTTTCCCATTTCTCGTGCTTCAGGATCAGCCGCGACTACTTTTAGATCCTGTTCAAGATAGCGGTTAAACAAGGGGCCATACGTTTCTTCAGCCGTTGCGACTTCACGATCATACTGATTCGCTTGGCTCCAACCTAGTAACCCCTGAAAATTACCTAGCCCGGGGTAAAGTGCAAGATAAATCGTTCCAAACACCAACGTGATGTAAAACATCATCAACCACCAACGTGGCATTGGGTTATTCATTTCTTGCAGATTTTCATCCCAAATATGGCCTGTTGTTTTAACCTCACCTTTAAACTGTCCTTTTTTGGCTTGGGTTAAAACAATAAACCAACAAAATATAATACTCAGAACGGTTATGATTATGACAAACCAGCTCCAAAAATCACTGACAAAATCAGCCATTAGAATTCTCCTTATTACTTGTGGTTATCACCACATCTTCATCATCTTCAAGTGGGATCCGCGCAGCTTCTTCAAACTCCGCTTTATTTGAGTCGCTCCAAGCCCAAATAATGATCCCTACGAAAACAACAAACACAAAGACGGTCCAAAAAGATTGAAATGCGTGTAAAAATTCCATTCCGATCACCGACGCATTTTCACAGCGGTACCCAACTCTTGTAGGTACGCTATTAAGGCATCCATCTCAGTTTTACCTTCAAGTTCAGCTGGAGAATTTGCAATCTGTTCATCCGTATAAGGTGAACCTAACGTTCGCATTACTTCCATTTTCTTCTGAATAATAGAAGCATCCGCAGGAGCATCCGCTAGCCAAGGGTAGCCAGGCATAACCGATTCTTTAACAAGCGCTCTAGGATCCATCAAATGTTCACGATGCCACTCATCACTATATCGGCCACCAACACGGTGAAGATCCGGGCCCGTTCGTTTTGAACCCCACTGGAAAGGACGGTCATATACAAACTCTCCCGCCAATGAATAGTGTCCATAACGCTCCGTTTCGGCTCTGAAAGGTCTAATCATCTGTGAATGACAGAGATAACACCCTTCACGAACATAAACATCACGCCCGGTTAAACGCAGTGCAGAATAAGGTTCTAAGCCTTCTACTGGCTGTGTTGTTGAGTGCATAAAGAACAATGGAACGATTTGTACCAAACCACCAATGCTGATGGTAAGCACTATCAATATGATCATCAGTCCTATATTGGTTTCTATTTTTTCATGTGTAAAAGCCATTTCAGTTCTCCTTCTTCTTAATGTTCCATGGCCGGTTCAGGAATTCGCGCCACAGCAGGCGTTGCTCCCTTAACTGTTTTCCAAACGTTAAATGCCATGATCAACATTCCGATTAGGAATAACAGACCACCTAATGTTCTGATGATATAGAACGGATGCATTGCTTCCACAGTTTGAATGAAGCTATAAGTCAATGTGCCATCGCTATTAATCGCACGCCACATAAGACCTTGCATAATTCCAGACACCCACATAGAAGCGATATAAAGAAGAACGCCGATCGTTGCAACCCAAAAGTGAACTTCAATTAATTGTTTACTATAAATTTCACGATTAAATAAGCGAGGGATCAAGTAATACAAACTACCGATGGTTACCATGGCAACCCAACCTAACGCACCTGAATGTACGTGTCCTATTGTCCAGTCCGTATAATGTGAAAGTGCATTAACCGTCTTGATGGCCATCATCGGCCCTTCAAAAGTCGACATCCCATAGAATGAAACCGCAATGATCAGAAATCTAAGAATAGGATCCGTTCTCAATTTGTCCCAAGCGCCTGATAAGGTCATCATTCCGTTGATCATGCCACCCCAGGAAGGTGCTAATAAAATCAAAGACATCACCATGCCTAAAGACTGGGTCCAATCTGGTAATGCTGTGTAGTGAAGATGATGCGGCCCAGCCCAAATGTATGTGAAAATCAACGCCCAAAAATGGACGATAGATAGACGATAGGAATAAACAGGACGTTCTGCTTGCTTAGGAATGAAGTAATACATCATGCCCAAGAAGCCAGCCGTTAGGAAGAAACCTACCGCATTGTGCGCGTACCACCATTGGATCATCGCATCTTGAACACCAGCGTAAGCAGAGTAAGATTTCGTCATCGAAACTGGGATCGCCGCGCTATTCACAATATGCAGCATCGCGACAGTGATAATAAATGCGCCCAGAAACCAATTAGCTACGTAAATGTGCTTAATACGCCTTTTCATGATCGTGCCGAAAAAAACAATCGCGTAACATATCCAAACAACAGCAATCAATATATCAATAGGCCATTCTAACTCGGCGTACTCCTTCGAGCTTGTTATGCCTAGAGGCAAAGTAATGGCTGCTAGCACAATAACTGTCTGCCATCCCCAAAAAGTGAATGCAGCCAATTTGTCACAGAATAAACGCGCGTGACATGTCCGTTGGACAATATAATAAGACGTCGCAAATAAAGCTGAGCCACCAAATGCAAATACCACTGCATTCGTGTGCAATGGTCTCAATCGACTAAACGTTAGATAAGGTATATCAAAATTAAGTACTGGCCACGCTAGCTGTGCAGCGATTATCACACCAACAAGCATTCCAACAATGCCCCAAACAATAGTCATTATGGCAAATTGCCGCACGACCTTATAATTATATGTTTCTTCAGTAGCCATTTAGGCCCCCCTGGATAAAGTATTGTTCTCACTCAGCACTTAATACTGGCACACAGTCATTATAGTTAAAAACAAACGCTATATTTGATATTGAGAAGTCACTCTTAGCTTCCTCTCAATAGATTATTGCGATACTGTTTCTTACTATCTGTGTGAAAATCTTGTTTCAAATCTTCGGGCAATAACGGCCCAATCTTGTTCCGACTTCAACTCTCTCTGTTAATCACCCAAGCACTGTATTCCACACCAAAACTAGAAACGCCGACCGATACCAATCCCGTAAACAACCGGGTTAATCTCAACATCAACATTAACATCACCAACGGCTGTATTTCGGAACTCTGCACGCGTATCCATATCAATATATTTAACATCAATATTCGCAAACCAGCCGCTATTTCCTAGGTCAAAATCAGCACCGACTTGAGCAGCCCAGCCTAAAGAGGGCCGCATCTTAACAGTTGAACCATCAACCGCAAGAGGGCCCGTTACATCTTCGCCGTAGAAAATTGTATAGTTCAAACCAACACCAACATACGGACGAAAATTAGACTCTGGTATAAAATGGTATTGAAATGTCAATGTTGGCGGTAGTGCCCACGCATCAATCACGTCACGACCACCTGTTCCTGTTGGAGGAAGACCGTTCAAAGCACCTATCAGAGCTGAACCCTGCGGACTTACATCATGTTGCGATGTCCCTAAGATCAACTCAATACCCCAGTTTGGAGACAGCATGTAAGTAATATCCAGTTCAGGAACTGTACTGCTACCTACACCGACGGAACTTTCTGCCACAGAACCACCCAGCGCAGGAACATCAACTTGTGTGCTGTTATCATTAGGACTTACATTGATCCCTCTAACACGAACGATCCAATCACCAGCTTCCGTGCCTGTAGCTTGAGCAGCAAAACTTGTTGCGCCTGAGGCGAGCAATAAACCAATAACGAAACTTTTGTTTATCGGTTTCATTTTTTAACTCCCATTTTTAAACTATCGATATTTAATACCCTCAAACAAAACCTCGCTTACCATGATAAATTTGATAACTAAGATCAGCTTTTGATTTTTTTATGTATTATCGATGACAGAAAAAATCATATGTTGATCTAGATCAAATGTTGCTTCATTGCAGTCACTGAATAGGTTGTTGGTCTTACGATCTGGCACAATAACGGCCATGGATGATGAAAAATGTTTCCACTGCGGGCTTTCTGTCGCTTCTGGTTTGAGCTTGTCAGTATTGATCAATAAACAGCTGCAACCCATGTGCTGTGCTGGCTGTCAAACTGTGGCTCAAACTATTGTTGATTCTGGCTTAGAAAGTTACTACCAACATAGAACCGCCTCCGCAGCTAAGGCCGAAGAAGCACTGCCCGATTTTCTACAACAACTCTCTATCTACGATGAGCCCGAATTACAGAAAAGCTTTGTCACTGACGTCGACGAGCATCAACATGAAGCAGCGCTCATCTTAGAGGGCATCACCTGCCCCGCTTGCGTCTGGATGAACGAGCAGCATTTAAAAACCTTACCGGGCATGATCGAAGTTCAAGCAAATTTTTCCACCCGACGCCTACAGGTTCGTTGGGATGACAATCAAGCTAAGCTCAGTGACATTCTCAAAGCGATTTATGCGATCGGTTACAGAGCCCATCCATATGATCCGGAACAGCATCAGACGATCATTAATAATGAAAAGAAGCTACTTCTAAAACGTCTAGGCATCGCAGGTGTGTTAGGTATGCAGGTGATGATGCTGGCTATTGCGCTTTATACCGGTGACTTTGCGCAGTCAGAAGAAAAGTACCAACATTTTTTCTATTGGATCAGCTTCCTACTCACTCTACCTGTGGTTGTTTTTTCCGCTAGAGCATTCTTCGATCCTGCATTGCGCGATCTAAAACAACACAAATTGGGTATGGATGTGCCCGTCTCTATTGGTATATTGATCGCCTTTTTTGCCAGCCTGAAAACAACCATCATGGGCTCCGGCGAGATCTACTATGACTCAGTTGTCATGTTCACATTCTTCTTATTGCTCGCTCGTTATCTAGAATTGATCGCACGAAAACGAGCGACTGAAACACTCGAAGATCTCATCCACCTCACTCCAGCCACAGCCTTACGCTTGAAAGATCAAACTGAAGAGCTTATCCCAGTAGCAAGATTAGATATTGGTGACCGTGTGTTAGTTAAACCTGGTGAAACGATTCCTGCTGATGGTCATATTGTCATGGGTTGCTCCAGTGTAGATGAGTCTTTGCTTAGTGGAGAGAGTCTGCCATTAACGCGACGCAAAGGTGATGCTGTGATTGGTGGCAGTATTAATATCGAAAGTCCATTACAAGTTATCATCGATGCCATTGGCCAAGATAGCCTATTATCTCGAATAACCAGCTTGATGGAACGGACGCAGATGGAGAAGCCAAGCATCACAAAGCTCGCTGATCGTGCCGCTGCTTATTTCGTTCCTACGATTCTGATCTTAGCCAGTCTCGTCGGGTTTTACTGGTGGATAAATGGTGATCCTCATTGGTTTGAAATTATCTTATCTATGCTGGTCGTCACCTGTCCCTGCGCACTATCCCTAGCAACGCCAGCAGCAATGACCGTCGCCACCGACACCTTCATGAAGCTTGGCATTTTAGTGACTCGCGGTCATGCCATAGAAACCCTATCGCGTGCGGATCATTTTATCTTTGATAAAACAGGAACATTAACAGAAGGAAAGTTAGCACTAACTCACGTTGAAACATTTACCGATCAAGATCAACAACAATGTCTTAACATTGCTTGTGCTTTAGAGGTTCACTCAGAACACCCTATAGCAAAATCTATTCTCACTTATTCTACAAAAAACACAACGATCACTGAAATTCACAATGTCATCAACACACCAGGCTCTGGCTTAACGGCTAATATCGATGGGCAAGAATACTGTATCGGCAATATTGCTCACATAAACCAACATTCGCACGCAACACTGTCCACCGATCAGCTTCTTGAGTATCAACAACAAGGTGCTTCATTAATCTTACTGGCTGATCAGAAACAACTACTCGCCATTTTTGTTTTACAAGACAGACTACGAGCGGGTGCAGATAAAACTATTGCTGAATTGCAAAATAAAAATAAGAAAGTCTCGCTACTTTCTGGAGACTCTGCTGTCGCCGTTAATTCCATTGCCCAGCAACTGAACATCAGCCATTTTCAGTCCGGCTTAAAACCCGACGACAAATTAGAACAGTTGAAAAAACAGCAACAAAATGGAGACGTTCTCGCCATGATCGGTGATGGAGTGAATGATGCCCCGGTGCTAGCTGGCGCTCAGGTTTCTTTCGCCATGGGTTCTGGTGCTCAAATTGCGCGCTCCAATGCTGATCTAGTGTTACTAAAAAATCAATTGCCTATTATCATAAAAGCGATTGACGTCGCGGAAAAAACTGTCAGGATTATCAAACAAAATATGCTGTGGGCAGTGGCTTATAATCTGTTGGCATTACCCTTCGCTGCTCTAGGGTTTCTAGAACCTTGGATGGCCGCTATCGGCATGTCGCTTAGTTCTTTGCTGGTTGTCTCGAATGCTCTAAGAATCAAGAAGACTACGTAATATGGAAGTAATTTATCTACTAATCCCACTCTCTCTGGTCTTGATCGGAGCGATCATCTGGGCGTTATTTTGGGCAATTAAATCCGGCCAGTTCGATGATATGGAAGGCCCGGCCCATCGGATATTGATGGATGATGATAAGCCGAAAATTGATGAAAAGAGCGAAGAATCAGAACCCTAGTTTATCCACCACGCTTCATGCCCTTCCCCACCAGATGATGATCATGATGCATTTCTTGCGTATTGTTCATTTTGGTTCCCGCCTCTGTAGTTGAATTATGATTCATGTCATGCCCCATATGTGCAGAATGATCCATCGGCACCATGAGCGTCTTCGCGGCCAAACCGATCATGAGCACACCAAACAGCTGCCTAACTCGTGGTTTTCGTAACCACTGACTGAGGCCACCAGTGATCAAACCCGCTCCCACCACCGCGGGTAATGTCCCTAAACCAAAAGCCAGCATGCCCATTCCACCATTGCTGGCGCTTCCGCCAAGCGCTGCTAGCAATAAGGCTGAATAGACTAATCCACAAGGGATCCAACCCCAGACCAATCCAAAACCCAACGATTGCCACGGTTTTTTTACAGGTAGAAATCGCTGCCCTAATGGCTGGATTCGCTTCCAAAACTTTGCCCCTAGCTTGTCCAAACGAGAAAAGTAAGGAAACCAGCCGGCCACATAAAGCCCTACCGCAAAAATCATAATAGCCGACATATAACGGGTAATATCATGCGCTTTTCCCATGCCGATAGAGCCAACCAAAGTAGCCCCAATCATACCAACCAAAATGCCTGCAAATGAGTAGCTGATTAAGCGACCTAGATTATAAGCAGCAATATATACAATCAGCTGAAGCTTGTTCTCGCGGATCTTCTTTTCCAATCCAAACGTTAAAGCCCCGATCACTCCACCGCACATTCCGATACAGTGGAAAGAGCTGAATAGTCCGAGGATGAAAAGTGCCAACAGAGAAAATTCATTATCCATAGAACCAGACTATGTCGGAGCAGATCGCTTTTCGCAAGCTGTTTTATCGGCCTCCCATAGAAACTAATTCAAAATTGATCTAGATCATTCTCCAACGCCTTAAAACGTGCTCAAATTAAACTGCTCTCTCACAAGAGTGGCCCATTCATTACTAACGATCAGCGTTTACAATACTCTGTGTATTTCACGCCTTTTGATCACATCGCTACGGAGAAGTTTCTTCCTTATCCCCTCGGAAAATCCGTAGCGATGATTTTTTTCTTCATTTCGATCCAATAAATAAACTTTTATAAAACAGTTAAATACCTCTCCAGTATTGCTAATCACACCTACTTAAAAAAGGAATGCTTAACATCGTATCTCATCCTTATTTTCATGACTGATTAATACTACAGGAATAGGGTAAGTTCTTGAGTATAAAGATCGCCATGCAGCTTGGTCATCATTAGAATAATATCAATAAACTACTACACTATTTGTAAGGAAATAACTCTTGCTGCATAACTATGCTCTATGTCTGAGACAAGCATGAAACGGCGGCTATAAAATATAAAAACTAATTTATTCTTAGAACTATATAGAAGATGTAATAAGGGAGAAAAGCTAAACTTTAGTTGATATTTTTGTAGGAAATTTAAGACAAGTACTCACTAACATTCTAACTAATCTACGGGATTGTGGCATCCCGTAGATTAAACTCTAACTGATCCATGCACCTCCCACTTTAGTAACCAGGCATAGGCAGGTCACTTTCTTCAATACCTGCTTGAGATCCTTAAGACCTTAGAGATGCGTTTTATCGACTCTGTATCAAATCCTCAACAACAGAGGGATCTGCCAAGGTACTGGTGTCTCCTAAACTATTAAAGTCGTTTTCTGCTACTTTTCTTAAAATACGACGCATGATCTTACCTGATCGTGTTTTCGGTAAGCCTGGCGCCCAGTGAATGATATCCGGTGTTGCCACAGGGCCAATTTCTTTTCGCACATGCTTGATCAGCTCAGCTTTCAACTCATCGGTATATTCCCGCCCCGCCATCAAGGTAACGTAGGCATAAATACCCTGCCCTTTTATTTCGTGAGGATATCCAACCACCGCAGACTCGGCGACGGCACTGTGTAAAACCAATGCACTCTCGACTTCAGCGGTACCCATTCTATGTCCAGATACGTTGATAACATCATCAACTCGACCTGTAATCCAATAGTAACCATCTTTATCACGCCGACAGCCGTCACCCGTAAAATAATAACCTGGATACATTGAGAAATAAGCCTCGTGAAAACGTTCAGGGTCATTGTAAATGCCACGCATTTGTCCCGGCCATGAACGTGGAATCGCTAAATTACCGGATGCTTCTCCTTCAAGAACATGACCTTCATCATTCAGCAACACTGGTTCAATTCCAAAAAATGGTTTACTCGCCGAACCTGGCTTCGCAGCCGTTGCGCCCGGTAAAGGAACGATCATGACGCCACCCGTTTCAGTCTGCCACCAGGTATCAACAATCGGGCAGTTGCTTTTACCAACTTTATGGTAGTACCACTCCCAAGCTTCAGGGTTGATCGGCTCACCGACCGATCCTAATATGCGTAAACTGGAACGATCCGTTGTTTCCAAAAACTGATCACCCGCCCCCATCAATGCTCGAAGTGCTGTTGGTGCCGTATAAAAAATATTGACTTGATGCTTATCGACAACTTGCCAGAAACGACTTGCATCAGGATAACTAGGCACACCTTCAAACACTAATGTTGTCGCCCCGTTGGCTAATGGCCCATACAGCAAATAGGTATGTCCAGTGATCCAGCCAACATCCGCCGTACACCAAAAAGTTTCACCTTCCTGATAATCAAAAACGTATTTGAACGTCAGTGCTGCATAGAGTAGATAACCTCCCGTTGTGTGCATGACGCCTTTTGGCGTGCCTGTTGAACCTGATGTATAAAGAATAAAGAGTGGATCTTCTGCCTCCATCACTTCTGGTTCACACGTAGTTGCTTGCTGATCAACAACATCGCTATACCAAACATCACGATCATCATTCCAGGCAACATCACCGCCGGTAACTTTGCAGACTACGATCTTTTCGATCGATGGTGTTTCTTTACATGCCTCATCGACATTGGTCTTTAATGGAATTGGTTTTTTACCACGTAATCCTTGATCGGCAGTAATAACAACTTTACATTCTGAATCATTAATCCGACCACGAAGTGCTTCCGGTGAAAAACCACCGAATACAACAGAGTGAATGGCACCGATACGACTACACGCTAACATCGCGTATGTGGCTTCAGGGATCATTGGCATATAAAGACAAACACGATCACCTTTCTTGACGCCTACCGAACGCAGATAATTGGATAGCTGACAAACGCGATCATGCAATTGTTGAAATGTAATATTTTCACTTTTCTCTGGGTTGTCACCTTCCCAAACAATCGCAATTTGATCGGCTTTTGTAGCTAGGTGTCGATCGATACAATTATACGAAACATTTAGCTGAGCGCCTTCAAACCAACGGATGTCAGCCTTGAGATAATCAACAGCTTGAACCGTATCCCACTTTTTATACCAGTCCAGCATTTCATCCGCTTGTTCAGCCCAAAATGTATCAGGGTCATCTATCGACTGTTGATACATTTTCAAATAGCGCTGCTCATCTATATGTGCTGTTGCTGCAGTTCCTTTTTTTACTGGGTAAAGAGTAGTTTCTGACATAGTTAATTATCTCAAATGTTATTTTTATAATTTTTTATTTGTCTTTTCTAAAGTTCTTATTAAAAGATGTTTTATAATCGCTAAACGTCATTCTTGTCTCAGCATAATACCGTACCCCATTTACTGACATTGCAATAATAAGTTTTGTGTCAGGGTTCGGTTTATTGGGAAGTGTTATTGACCAGTCGAGATACTTATCATTGCTAGCATGCATCGAGCTAGGGTTCACTGCTTCAACCACACTCTCAGCCTGAGTGGAGCTTGCAGAAAAACCAACCTTAACTCCCTCAATAGGATGGCTGCTGATCAACTTCAAAATGTGTTCTTGTGATTGTTTTTCGACAATTAATTTCACTTTAAATGATTCATTAACCAAATCACATTCGCCACTGGTGTACCGGCAGTTTGATTTTGCGTGCAATGGGTAGCTGTTACCTTTAATGGCTGTATGAGGTCGCTCTTTAACAACTTGGTCAACCATGTAGTAACTAATGACGGCTAAAATAGGTGCGACGATCATTGCGATAATGACGTGCTTATTTTTAAAAAACATCGTTTAATCCCTAAGCTAAGGTTTCTCTAAAAAAACCGATTAAACGGGTTCTTAGATCTTAATGTTCTGATGCCGTTGCTGCTGCACCAGGCGATCGTATAAAGTCAACAAACTCCAGCACTTCTTTGGGCGGTGGTGGAGTCACTTTACAAACAATGAGTGCAACGATTAGGTTAACAAGAGCACCTACGGCACCAAATGCATTTGGCTCAATTCCCATAAACCAATTAGGACTCATATCGCCAAGATACTCTGTTCCTTTCACAAACATGATCCCTTTATGTTGGAAGACATAAAACAGGGTGACACCGATACCAGAAAGCATACCTGCAACAGCACCCGCAGTATTCATACGCTTATAGAAAATACCTAACATTAACGCAGGAAATAATGATGATGCCGCTAAACCAAAAGCTAGCGCAACAGTGCCAGCAGCAAAGTCTGGTGGGTTAAATCCAAGATAACCGGCGAGTCCAATGGTGGCAGCCATCGCTATTCTAGAAGCATTCAACTCTTTCCGTTCAGATATATTAGGGGTGAAAATACCCTTCATCAAATCATGAGAAATGGCTGATGCTATCGCTAACAACAACCCGGCAGCGGTTGATAGTGCAGCGGCTAAACCACCTGCCGCAACTAATGCGATAACCCAATTAGGTAATTGGGCTATTTCTGGGTTTGCTAACACCAAAATATCATTATCAATTTTAACCATTTCATTGGTGTCTTTGTTAGCACTGTACTGAATTTTTCCATCACTATTTTTATCTTCAAATTCCAAAAGACCGGTTACTTCCCAGTTTTTAAACCACTGAGGTCTTTCGTCATAAACAAGATGCTCACCTGGAGCTGGCTCGAGTGTATTCATTAGATTTAATCGTGCCATGCCGGCAACCGCTGGCGCCGTTGTATAAAGTATAGCGATAAAGATTAAAGCCCAACCCGCAGAACGTCGTGCATCCTTAACGGTTGGGACAGTGAAAAAACGCATGATCACATGAGGCAAGCCCGCTGTACCAATCATCAATGACAAGGTATACATAAACATATTTAATGTGGTGCCTCTCGTTGAAGTGGTGTATTCAGAGAAACCTAGCTCAGTAACAACTTGATCAAGTTTATCGAGCAAGTATGTTCCATCAGCAAGTGTGCCACCCAAGCCTAGTTGAGGAATTGGATTACCGGTCAAGTTCATAGAGATAAATATGGCTGGGATTGTGTATGCAAAGATTAAAACAACATACTGAGCAATTTGCGTGTAAGTGATCCCTTTCATTCCACCTAAAACAGCGTAGATGAAAACGATGACCATACCGGCAGTCAGCCCTATTTCATACGAGGTTTCTAAGAAACGACTGAAAGCAACACCGATGCCTTTCATTTGCCCGATAACATAAGTGATCGATGCAATGATCAAACAAACAACCGCGACAATTCTAGCGGTTTTTGAATAATAACGATCACCAATAAACTCAGGTACCGTAAATTTCCCACCTTTCCTTAGGTAAGGCGCAAGCAGCATTGCTAACAACACATAGCCTCCCGTCCAACCTAAGAGGAATACAGAACCGCCGTAGCCTTGATAAGAAAAGCCGATCAAACCCGCCATTGATATAAATGATGCAGCAGACATCCAGTCTGCACCCGTCGCCATACCATTGGCTATCGGGTGAATGCCGCCACCGGCAACATAGAACTCTTTCGTTGAACCTGCTCTTGCCCATACCGCAATACCGATATATAAAGCAAAAGTAAACCCAACAACAATATAAGTTAACGTTTGTAACTCCATTACTTGTCACCTTCTGATTCAAACCGATCGTCAAGGTCACTCATCTTTTTCGTATAAATAAAGATAAGCACAACAAATAAATAAATTGAACCCTGTTGAGCAATCCAGAAGCCTAGCTTGTACCCTCCTAGGTGAATTAAGTTAAGGACATCGACAAAGACAATTCCGCCAAGAAATGGAACGACAAACCACACAGCGAGTAGTTTTAATATGAGACTTACATTAGCATTCCAGTAAGCTTCTTCATTTTCGTTCATGATATTCTCCTTTTGGATTTATTATTTTAGGACTTATCAATCTATACTTAATATTGCACTGATGAGCATATCCGACTTATTAGTATAAAAACATAAAGATAAATGATTGATCTATAGAAATACCATGAGAGAAGGACGTTTAGAAGAGTAAAGTGATGTTATCAATACTTATTTTTGAAAAAATTGCATTCGAATACATAGTCAAATCAGTCCCGCAGGTATAAAAATAGCGAACAAACCCAGTTTATTGGGTCAACAATATTTGAGCAAAAACAATGATCAGATTTAAACTAAAATATGCCTTGACCGCCACGGCTCTTTTCCTACTCCTCGCATTCATTGCTATCTATGTACACGATCAATTCGTCCGGCCTTTCTTGGGGGATGTTTTAGTCGTTGTCTTTCTTTATTATTTTCTGCAATCTTGGCTTGATATCTCGCCCATAAAATTAACCCTAGGCGTTCTGTTATTCGCTTATAGTATTGAAATTTCTCAGTACTTTAATATCGTTGAAATACTCGGACTACAAGATATAAACGTTGCTGTCATTATCATTGGATCAACATTCGATGTGATGGATTTAGTCGCATACACATTGGGAGCACTGTTCATTATTTTTGCCCTAGTCCCTAAACAAACCAACATTTCTTCTATGCATTAAAAGAAATTTAACCTATTGTTAGCACAAAGAAACTCATTGTTCAGAAAATAGTCACAACA
This sequence comes from uncultured Pseudomonadota bacterium, assembly GCA_913058255.1. Classification (GTDB taxonomy): domain Bacteria; phylum Pseudomonadota; class Gammaproteobacteria; order CAJXQU01; family CAJXQU01; genus CAJXQU01. Next base: position 38,434 of record CAJXQU010000016.1, read on the forward strand.
ATATGCAGTATAATCATCATCGCAAAATAATCGTTGGAAAGGGACTGATCGCCACCTTATTATTTACTTGGCTTTCGATCTACTGTCAGCATTGTTTAGCATTCGCCGAACAAACACAGCCTGAAATATCTCATGCGCATTGCGTTGATCAGGCTCAGCAGCAGACACCTAAATATATAGATACCGAATCACTCTGTATCAGTGACTGCTCCAATTATCCTGCCATTCAGGACACCCATAAGCTTCAAAAAAATGAGCTTAAAACCTGTGATCAATATACCCTAGTCGCAATTAACGATTTTACCTATCGTCAGAAGAACACCATAACTTCCTTCCGAGAATTCCCACCCGATCAATCATTATTCCTTCCTGTTAAGCGGTACACCATCCAGCTGAAATAAACGCTTCCTCCTCTCTTTTATTCATTTTTTTAGGAGGAAGTTATGTCCAAAATACACTCAGTACTATTACTCGCAACATCTGTCAGCTTTATTACTGGCTGTGCTCAGATCCAACCAAAGGCTGGGTTTGAGCAAGTCGAACAAATGATTTCAAATCGTCTCAATCAACAGATCCGCTGGGTTCAAAACAGCGAAGAAGATTTAGCGGTTCAAGAACAAATTAAACAATTATTAAGCAAGGATTTATCAGCAGATTCAGCTGTTCAGATCGCCCTACTTAACAATAAGAATCTACAGGCACGTTATGAAAGTTTGGGGATCGCTCAAACTGAAGTTGTGCGTGCCGGCTTATTAAAGAATCCGATATTTTCATTTTCAGCTAAATTCCCAAATGAACCACCATCATCTGCCAGTTTGGAATTTGATTTGATCGGAGATTTTCTCAATCTACTCATGCTTCCTGCACGTAAAAAGTTTGCCGCGCAGCAGTTTGAACAAGTACAGTTAGAGCTTGCCGATCAGGTATTAAGATTCGCTACGAAGGTAAAAAAACATTACTTCCGTCTGCAATTTTCACAGCAATCTGTCGCTGTTCTCCATGAGATCGTCAGTGTTTATGAAGTCTCTTTTGACTTAGCAAAAGAATTCTATACCGCAGGGAATATCGATGAACTGCAACTGCTACGGGAACAGGCCTTATACGAAACCACACGATTACAATTAGCCCAGAATACGTTGACGGTTTCTGCAGAAAAAGAAACTCTCGCTCAATTATTAGGACTTAACAATACTCAACTTTGGAGTATTCCCTCATCATTAAAAGCCGTTCCGAGTGTCCAGCCTGATCTCAACAATCTAGCTCAACTCGCCATCGAGCAACGGCTTGATCTAGCCGCAGCAGGAAAGCAAGTTGAAACGTTTGCATCGAAACTTGGAACCACCAGAAACTGGCGCTTGCTGGCTGATGCGGAGTTCGGTATCACTGGCGAGCGTGAACGTGATGGAGCTGGCTCTATTGGCCCAGCGTTGTCTTTAGCGATTCCGATCTTTGATCAGGGCCAAACCGAGATCGCTGAGGCTAATGCTTATTTACGAAAAAGTGAACACACGCTGTCGGCTCTCGTCCTGGAGGTTCAATCCGAAATCCGTTTAGCTCAACAAAAAATGTTAGCTTCTCAGATGATGGCTCAGCGTTATCAGAGCACTATTATCCCTTTGCAAGAGAAGATCGTCCGGCTCAGCCTACAACAATATAACTACATGCTGCTAGGCGCCTTTGACCTTTTAACCAGCCGTCAAAACGAAATGAGAGTCTATCAAGATTATATCCATGCCGTGCGTGATTACTGGATCGCTAGAGCTGATCTGGAGCAGGCTGTCGGTGGCAACCTACGTTTCGAAGGAACCGGTATGCCCCAAAAACTACCCGAAAAAATATCAAACGACCAACCTATGCAACAACATGGAGGGCACTAATCATGTTAAACCGACGCCACTTTTTATCCACGACTTTGCTAGCTGGATTGACAACCCTTTTCACCAATACAAAAGCTGCTGCCGATCAATCTAAGAAAATATTCTCCAGCAACTCACCCCCTAAACCCGTTATTGTTTCAAATGGTCGTAAGCTTCCTTGGGAAATAGTCAATGGTGCTAAACAGTTTCATCTGATCGCTGAAGAGTGTGAGCAAGAGTTTGCTCCGGGTATGAAGGTTAAATGTTGGGGCTACAACGGCAGCACCCCCGGACCAATCATCGAAGCAACCGAGGGTGATCGCGTCAGAATACTCCTTACTAATAATCTCAAAGAGCACACAACTGTTCACTGGCATGGCATTTTTTTACCCAATGGAATGGATGGTGTCGGCGGCTTAACCCAACCATCGATCAAGCCCGGCGAAACCTATGCCTATGAATTCACTTTACGTCAACATGGAACCTTTATGTACCATCCTCATGCAGACGAGATGGTGCAAATGGCTGTCGGTATGATGGGCATGTTTATTATTCATCCCAAAGAGCAGGTCACTAACGTTGATCGCGATTTTGCCATCATGCTACATGAGTGGGCGATCCATCCTGGCACCTATCGACCCGATCCCGCCGTGATGCTCGACTTTAATATCTTCACCATGAACGGCAAGGTGTTTCCCGCCATTGAACCCATGGTGGTTAAAACCGGCGAGCGCGTTCGGTTACGGCTAGGAAACTTGAGCATGGATCAGCACCCTATGCATCTACACGGTTTTGCTTTTAAAGTCACAGCCACGGATGGAGGACAAATCCCCGCAGCTGGCCAATGGCCGCAAACTACCGTCCCCGTACCTGTCGGTAGCACTCGTGATGTTGAATTTATTGCCGATGAACCTGGTGATTGGGTGTTTCATTGCCACAAGTCTCATCACACTATGAATGCAATGGGGCATGATATTCCCAACACACTCGGCGTTGATCAGTCCGAAGTCAGTCAACGCATCCAATCATTATTACCCGGCTACATGGCAATGGGAGAAGACGGCATGGCCGAACACGCGATGCATGGCAAACATATGACAGGCCCAGAAAATACTCTGCCGATGATGATGGGTGATGGTCCTTTTGGGCCGATCGAAATGGGTGGCATGTTTACCGTGATCAAGGTTCGTGATCAGCTCAGTAATTATGATGATCCTGGCTGGTACGAACATCCGAAGGGAACTCTACCGAAAAAATGGTAGTGTCTCCCGTAACTAACGAAAAAGTTTATGCCTAGCTCTCAATGGGCATAAACCTACCTTAAGTTAATCTTGAATGAGACTATTTCTAAACATCAAGATAAGATAGGATTTATCTAAAACTCATGAGAAACACCAATGGAACTTGCTCTCAATATCTGTGGTTGGATTGGCTCCATCATGGTTGTCACTGGATTTTTTCTTGTTTCAAATGGAAAAATTGAAGCACAAACTTATGGTTTTCAAGTTCTAAACCTAATCGCTGCAATCTTCGTTGGAATCAATGCCTACTATTATGGGGCACTCCCTTCTGTCGGAATTAATACTGTTTGGTTCTTGATCGCCATCTCAGCCATCATCAGAATACAACTAAAAAATAAAAAGGGTTCATAACATTAAGCAAACCCAAACCTACACATGGAATTATATTCTCGACATTGCTTGCGAGCATAAACGTGAATTGATCATCGCGAACCTTCTTGCCCTGCTGGCCGCTGCTGCTAGCGTACCACTACCGTTGCTAATGCCATTGCTCATTGATCAAGTCTTGCTCGAACAACCCGGCAAACTCACAGAGATGATCGATAACTGCTTTCCAACAAGCCTACATGGGCCAAGCTTGTATATCATTACGGTGTTGATCGTTTCGTTATTTTTACGCAGTTTTTCTGTACTGATGGGCGTGTTACAATCTCGTCGATTCTCTCTTGTCGCAAAAGATGTGGTCTATCGCATCCGTAAACAAATGCTGGGTCGATTATCACGAATCGCCATGTCGGAATATGAAACGCTCGGTAGCGGCACCGTAACCTCCCATTTTGTCACCGATCTCAATGTGATCGATGATTTTATCGGTACATCTTTAGCCAAGTTTTTAATCGCCATTCTTTCATTGATAGGCATGACCTTCATCCTTTTATGGATGAATTGGAAGCTCGCACTCTTTATTTTGCTATTAAATCCATTAGTGATCTACTTCACGACGCGGCTCGGTAAAAAGGTCAAACTACTTAAACAAAAAGAAAACTCAGCCTTCGAGATATTTCAACAATCACTCACAGAAACACTCGATGGCATTCAGCAGATCAGATCGATCAATCGAGAAAAACATTATCTAGCACGGGTTGCAGAAACCGCACTCGACATTCGCAACCATGCTGCTGCATTCTCTTGGAAAAGTGATGCTGCCAGCCGCGCATCATTTATGATTTTTCTATTTGGTTTTGATCTCTTTCGTGCGATCAGCATGCTTATGGTGGTCTACTCCGATCTCACCATTGGTCAAATGCTCGCCGTCTTCGGTTATCTCTGGTTTATGATGGGGCCCGTACAAGAAATTCTCAGCATTCAATACTCATGGTTCGCTGCGAAAGCAGCCTTGGTTAGAGTCAACCAACTTGTCTCACTAAAAGACGAACCACAATATCCTCACCTAAAAAATCCCTTCACTGAAAAACATACTGTCGGTCTGGAAGTAAAAAACATCAATTTTTCTTATGCTGAAGATAAGGTTCTTAATAACGTCAGCCTCAAGATAAAGGCCGGTGAAAAGGTCGCCTTAGTCGGGGCATCTGGTGGTGGAAAATCAACATTGGTGCAAGTCATTCTTGGCCTTTATACACCAGATTCAGGTGAAATTTTTTTTGACGATGCAGCCACTTCAGAAATTGGTCTCGACATCGTTCGTAGTCATGTCGCAACCGTGTTACAACACCCGGCTCTGTTTAATGACACGGTTAGAATGAACCTAACACTTGGTCGTGAGCTACAAGACGATCAACTCTGGAAGGCCTTGGAAGTCGCGCAATTATATCGCACCGTGACAGATATGCCCGATGGCTTAGATACCCTTGTTGGTCGACAAGGTGTACGTCTTTCTGGAGGTCAACGTCAGCGGCTTGCCATCGCACGAATGATTTTGGGTGATCCTCAAGTCGTGATCTTAGACGAAGCAACATCGGCCTTAGATGCCAATACCGAAGCTAAGCTTCACGAAGCCCTAAAAGAATTTTTACACGATCGGACAACGCTAATCATTGCTCATCGACTCTCAGCCGTTAAACAAGCTGATCGTGCTTACGTGTTTGATGATGGTCATATCATTGAAGAAGGCAGGCACGATGAACTGATCAAAAATGAGGGTCTCTACTCTAAACTCTATGGAAAATTGCAGCATTGATCAGTCCCCGTATAATGAGCAATATGAGATCGCGAAGCATACTGCTACTTTTACTGATCGGAACAAATGCTCTGAGTCTGATCACAGAAAAAAATGCTTTCTCGAATCCCCTATATAATTTGGAATATAACCCTGCCAGCGATCCGACGGTGAATGGAATTAATCCACTGCTTTATACAGCACAAACCGATCGAAAAATTCTCATAGAAATCGATGACTGACGACTATCCACATATTGACATGACCGAGACAAAAAGCTACCTCCAGTTGTCAGGAAACCTATCGCCACTATTAAAACATAAGAAATTCTCAGAGGATCTATTCCTTGAATTTTTTGACCACTGGAAAGAATCAGTTTGACCTCAATCTACAAACCCAATCACAAATACTTTTTCTTATTCTGGTTAAGCCTAATATTCATCGCCGCCACGACCACTCGCGTTTTAATATTCAATGAATTTATAACAGACAACCCTTTTTCAAAAGCTTTCTTTTCCGACGACTGGGTCTACTGGGTCATGGCAGGATCTAAAGCCGCTGGACATTGGTTCGAAACAACTCCCTTTTTATCTGCGCCACTATTCCCCTATCTGCTTGGTTTAATTCGTTGGGCGGGAGGAAGCTTAGAAACCGTTTTTATTATTCAACTATGGTTAGGTTTGGCTTCAATATTATTAATAGCCTTAGGCTGCAAAAAAAGATTTGGAGAAACAACCGCACTAGTTGCAGTGGGATTATTTGCCTTTTGTGAAGAGCCTACCATGGCCTTCACAAAAGTTATGGCCGATTCGACACAACTATTTCTAGTCAGTCTTGTCTGGTTTTTGTGGGCTCGTTTATCCGATCAAGAAACGCATTCATTAAGACAAGTGTTTATTACCGGAATGTTCATTGGTCTCTTAATTTTAGCCTGGCCTCCTTCCCAATTATTGTTAATCGGTTATGCCTTCTGGCTTTTTTTCAATACAAAATTTTCAACTAAAAAAAGGCTTCTCAATAGCGCCGTTGGTTTATTAGCAGGTTTATTGATCATCAGCCCAGCAACCATCCATAACTATCAAGCTGATAGTGAGTTTATTCTAGTCAGCGCCAATGCGGGCATTAATCTTTTACAGGGCAACAACAAAAATTCTCGCGGGATCATCACACCGATCAACGGCATAAGAACCGATCGCCAGCATATGTATGAGGACGCTGAACGCATCTATGCACAATCTAAAGGCTTGAAGGATGGTAAGGTTGATAGTTGGAAAAATATGGATGCTTTTTATAAGAATCAGGCACTAGACTTCATGTTTGAGCAGCCCGAAAAAAGCATTCCTTTACTCGCCAAAAAGTTCTACTGGTTTCTCAGTTCACAAGACTATGACAACATTTCAGTATTATCTTTAGAACAAGATCATGGGCTCTATCAATGGGCTAAAAGTGTTCCCATTGAGTTACCTTGGCTGATGGGACTAGCGCTATTAGGCTTGATTGTTTTCAGTAAAAACTTGCATCGTTATACACCAGAAATACTGATCGTGTTAGTAACTATTTTTGCTTGCGTCATGTTTCATTATTCAGCACGTTATCGCTTACCGGCGGCACCTATTCTTTGTATTCTAGCCGCAGTTGGGATTCGTCATTGGCGCGACATCTCATTGAACAATAGTTCAAAACTCCTTATCTCTCTACTACCTGTCGCCTTCATTCTTTTCAATCAATCAACGGGGTTCTCCAACGTTGAATTTATGCGAAAAGACACCGCCACAAAAATTTCACACGCTTATATTGAGGCGGGAGATCGATATGCTCGATCTGCTAACTACAACACAGCTAAAAAACATTACCAACTTGCCATTAAAACTGACCCCGTTTATGAAACGCCCTACTTACGACTCGCTGCCTTAGGCCTGATATCCAATCAACCAACATTAACTCATAGATGGGTAAAAGAAGCACAATCTAACAAAAAAGCAAAACTCCCAGCTCTTAAGTTGCTGTTTAATTCTCAACTTAAAAATAAAGATTATTACGCCGCAACTCAGTCACTAAAAGATATTATTAACTTAGCTCCTTCTGATCAAATAATTAGGCAAAAACTGATCGGGTTATTGACAACCAGTCCGGATAAAAAAAGTCGTGATATAAAAACAGCGACGGAGTTAGCACGAGAATTTTCAACATCGGCCAATGGGACAGAAAGGATCGATGCACTCGTCGCCTTAGCTTCAGTTCAGCTCTCTTCTGGGAAGAAATCATCTGCGAGCCATTCAATAAAGAAAGCGCTCAAAATGGCTCAACGGAAAGGACTAGATGAGCGTATGAATACACTCTTAACATTGCAAAAAGATATCGAAACAAAAGACAGTTTTGAATTTAATGTGAAGCCTTTCAAATTCAATAACCCATGGGATCTGGCTAGACCACATCCCATGGACTTGCTTGAACTATAAGTTGAAAGCTACAGTCAAAAATAAAACTATATTCTTTCAAAAACTGTTGCAATACCTTGCCCGTGGCCAATACACATTGTCGCTAAACCCAATCTCGCATCTTGATCTTTCATCACGTTCATTAAGGTTGTTGATATGCGTGAACCTGAGCAACCGAGAGGATGACCTAAAGCAATTGCGCCACCATGCAGGTTTATTTTCTCATCCATAACATCGGAAATACCGAGATCCTTAATCACCGGTAACGACTGTGCAGCAAAAGCTTCATTCAATTCAAAGACATCAATATCAGCGACTGTTAACCCAGACTTTTTCAATGCTTTTAGTGAAGCGGGCACGGGACCATAACCCATAATGGCTGGATCAACACCTGCTATCCCCATCGATACTATTCTAGCAATGGGTTCAACACCTGCAGCTTTTGCAGCCTCGGCAGACATAACGATCATTGCTGATGCTCCATCAGATAATGCCGATGATGTTCCTGCTGTGACGGTGCCTTTGGGATTAAATGCTGGGCGTAGTTGTGACAATAATTCAACCGTTGTTTCAGGTCGAATGACTTCATCATACGAACACATCATCGGCACGCCATTTTCATCATGTCCTGGTGTTGGGATTATTTCATTTGTAAATTTTCCAGCCTCAGAAGCTTCATGCGCACATCGGTGTGAACGTGCCCCAAACGCATCTTGTTGTTCTCGCGTGATGCCGTGTTGCATGCCTAATAATTCCGCTGTCAAACCCATAGCATTGGATGCCATCGACACGTGTTTGGTAAATTTTGGATTGAGATCAATGCCATGAGTCATCGGAATATGGCCCATATGTTCTACACCACCAATTAAATAAAAATCGCCGTTATTTGATTGAATTGATAGCACCGCATCATGCAAGGCCTGCATCGATGAGCCACAAAGTCGGTTGATTGTTTGCGCCGGGACGCTGTTTGGAATACGTGTCATTAATGACATTATTCGTGCGATGTTAAAACCTTGTTCTAAGGTTTGATACACGCAACCCCAAATAACATCATCTATCTCAGCAGGATTCAGTTTTTCATTTCGCTCAAGCAATGAATCAACTAGGTGCGCAGAAAGATCTTCCGCGCGCGTCACTCGGAACATTCCATTTTTTGAACGCCCCATTGGGGTACGCGCACAATCAACGATAACGGCATCTCTTGGATTAAGTCTCATTTCTATATACTCCCTTAACCGAAGAAACGGTCGTTATTGTTCGCCATAGTTTTTAGCATTTCGGGGGGATGATAAGCAGCTCCGAGATCAGCATATTTATCTGCGATCGCACAAAACTCTTGGGCTCCGATAGCGTCTACGTATCTCAGTGCTCCTCCCCTGAAAGGAGGAAAACCTATCCCCCAAATCAATCCCATATCCGCCGCAATAGGTGAATCAACAATATTATCTTCAACACATCTGATGGCTTCAAAGCAGAGTGCAAGCATCATTCTCTCTACGATTTCTTGATCAGAAAACTCACGTTCAGCTGTTACGGTTTGATTGATTATCTTAAAGACTGTTTCATCGACCGTTTTCTTCGGCTTGCCTCGTTTATCCGCTTCGTATTTATAATAACCACTACCCGATTTTTGGCCTAGACGTCCCGCGTCATGAAGAAGCTTTGTTGCTGGCGTAAAATCCAACGCCATACGTTCGGGAAAACCTTCTGCTAATACCGCAGAGGCATGGCAACACACATCTAAACCAACAACATCGATCAAATATGCTGGCCCCATCGGCCAACCAAAAGCTTCCATCACCCGATCAATCTGCAAGATGTCAGCACCATCACGAACCAGTTCTTCAAATGCATTCAAATAAGGAAATAACACACGGTTAACCAAAAAGCCGGGGCAATCATTGACAACGATGGGGCTTTTTCCAATCGACAGGGCATAAGCCACCGTTGTTGCGATCGTTTCTTCTGATGTCTTCTCACCTCTGATAACTTCAACTAAAGGCATTACCGGTACGGGATTGAAAAAGTGCATGCCGCAAACACGTTCAGGATGCTTAGTTGCGGTGGCTAATTCCGTGATAGATATAGTCGATGTATTAGAAGCTAAGATCGTCTCTTTGCTAACGATCGCTTCCAGCTCGGCCAAAACCGACTTCTTGACATTGACATTTTCAATGACTGCTTCGACAACAATATCGGTATTTGCCACATCACCATAAGTTAGAGTCGCATTGATTCGGTTCAAGGTATCAGCCATTACCCCGACCTTCATCTGACCGCGTTCAACACGCTTACATAGCAGTTTTTTTGCCTCGCTCAAGCCAAGATCAATTCCGGCTTGATTGATATCTTTCATCACAATCGGGACACCCTTTAGCGCGCTTTGATAGGCGATACCACCTCCCATAACGCCGGCACCTAATACCGCTGAATGTTTGATCTCTGCAGCATTCTTGGTCATCACTTTAGCCTCTTTTTTCAAGGCCTGATCATTGAGATAAAGCCCGACCAAATTTTTCGCAACCTCTGTTTTCGCTGCTTTGACAAAGCCAGCGACTTCCACCTTCATCGCTTCATCTCGATGTAAACTCGCATGTTTTTGCATCGCTTCCAGAGCAAACATTGGTGCAGGATAATGTGGCCCAACTTTAGCGAGAATCATACCCTTCGCGGTTTCAAATGACATCAGTTGTTCAAGTTGGCCTAAGCTTAAAGGCTCTCTTTTTTCTCGTCGTCTAGCCTCATAATCCAGCGAGCCATCAATACATCGCTGTAAAAGCGTTATTGCTGATTCTTTTAATTTTTCCGGCTCAACAACCGTATCTACCGCACCCTGCTTTAAAGCAACATCGGCCCGCTGAGGTTTACCCGTGCCAATCCATTCCAACGATGTGTCTAATCCGATCAAGCGTGGAAGTCGAAAACTCCCACCCCAGCCAGGAAAAATGCCTAAAGAAACTTCAGGCAATCCAACCTTCGTCTGTGTCGTTATCAGCCGATAATCAGTACTTAAAGAAAGCTCAAAGCCACCGCCAAGAGCTAATCCATTGATCGCCGTCACTGTCGGAAAAGGTAGATCTTCAAGTGCTGCAAAAATTTTATGTATGGCGATCAGTTCTGCTTCAAATTGTACTTCCGGTAATTCAAACCAGGTTAGAAACTCTGTGATATCGGCACCGACAATAAAATATTTTTTTGCGCTTGTTAATAGTAAGCCTTTTATAGAAGCACCTTCTTTAATCAATGCTGCCACCGCTTCTTTTAGCTCGCTGATTGTTGCCTTATTCAGCTTATTCACGGATGAGTCTCGTAAATCAAAGTTAAGCTCAACGATACCTTCGTCAAGATAATTTGCTGATAAACACTGCCCTTCAAAAATCATTTATTTTCTCCTACGTATGGAGGGATAGAATGTGATTATTCAATTGTAGACTATCAGAAAAATTTAGCGCATGGATTAGTTCTAATCAAATATTTTTCCATACCATTTAAAGACGGCAATCCCCCCCCCCCCCCAAAAAAAAAAGGCGTTGAAAGAAAAAA
>CAJXQU010000017.1 GCA_913058255.1 uncultured Pseudomonadota bacterium
ACCTTTTTTAGGATCACCATTTTTAACAGACCACACTTTCTCTCCTGTTTTAGCACTCATAGCGACTAAGACAGTATCTGCTTGTTGCAAGAAGATTTTGCCATCAGCATAGGCTAGACCACGGTTAACTGTGTCACAGCACATAACTGGAACAGTTTCATCGTAATCTTGTACAGGGATATATTCCCAAATGATTTCTAGTGTATCTAGATCGATAGCGAAAACATTGTTAGGAAAAGCGGCATGGATATACAGGGTATCTCCATCTAGACCGGTTGAACTTGAAGGTAATACTAAAGGACCGCCTTCATGACCACGCAGAACACCGGTTGAAAATGTCCATGCAGCCTGCATTTGGTGAGCATTCTGACTGTTGATTTGCTTCAACTCAGAATAACGCCACCCAGCGTAGTTACCACTAGGCATAACCCAGTAGTTTGGATCTTGTTGTAACTTAAGTAACTCTTCGTTAGCCATTGCTGATGCTGACATAGTTAATGCTGCACCTGCTAGAAGCCATCGATTTAACGATGATTTTCTCATGACCTCCTCCTTATATTTTAATTTTCTGTTAACAATTTCGGTCTCTATTCTTCTATTTTTATTTCTCAATGGATCCGAGACCAGAAAGATCCCATTGAGTGGAAAACAGTTATGCCATGAACTAGAGGCAACGCCGTTAGAAGAGTTTTAAGAAAGAAAATATTTTTATCAGTACACGCTGAAGCGCGGTTCAGACTCAGAGAAGAAAGCCGTCAATAAGGATTACAGTGTCGCAAAAAAATTTTCATTCTTTACTACTTCTATCTGTCCTCAATGCCCTGAATAAGTACTTTTTTGGAGTTCAGGAAACTTAACAGTTAACTTAATTATAACTAAATAATGGGAACTATCAATATTTATTTTAGGAAAATCTCATATTGCTTTTCCATCAAAAATCCGGATTTAAAAAAAAAGCATAACACTTTGTTATTATTAACCTTTATTCTACCGCACCGCACAATTTAAGTAAGAAAAAAGTAAAGCTAATTTAAAATATTTAAAAGTATAGTTATTTATATGCCACAATAATTTGAGTACAAGTTTATGAAAGCTCAAATTATTGTGGTTGCTTAGGAAAGTTTAAGTGTTTTAATTTATTAAAAAAATAATGTTTATTTTTTGCCATTCTCTATTTTTATTTTCTGATGTTTCACACCAACAAAACAGCGTTTTTCACCTTCTTTCTCAGCCGCTTCTAGCAGGGGCACAACTTCATCAGCTCTAGCGTTGTCTCGGAACAATCCACCTTTTTCACCTGGCATTCTTTTATAGGCCTTAAATGTTCTAGCTTCATCCCAAAGATCAAAAGGCACTTTGCCCGCAATGACATCAATCTTGCATGAACAGGCATACATATTTTCTACCGTCTGACCGCCATGTTTAGCCATACAAGTTAATACACTATCCACCCGCTCTAATGTCGGGTAATCATTAGCGAATGCAGAAAAGGCAGATAGAGCCAATAATAAAGGGGTGAGTCGTATGCATTTCATAACCTTTCTCCAAATATTTCTCCATCGAAATGGAGTAGTCTTAAAATAAATTAATAATATTAAATAAAGTTAGATTTCTACCAAGAACAGCTTCAAAACCTTAGCAGGCAGATATCACTAAACACCATTCTATCCTGATGTTATGAGGAACTTTTCCCTTTCGCAGTTTTTTAGCTTGACGAAATAGTATCCATTACATGTGTGAGTGGTGTGTTCAATGCGATATCACTCTGTTGTGACAACTCATAGGCTGAGCGGTTGATAGCAAACTCTGCATCATACAAACAGTAAATATTTTTTACCCAGTATGCTAGTCTCCAAACAACAGCATGATCACCATTTTCCACAATCACGATCTTTGCCTGCTTTTCTTGATTGATGGACTTTTCATTCTCACAAGCTTCGAGCCAAACATTAGTAAGAAATGCTTCAACTTCTTCGGTAGCTACGCCATATCCAATTTTGAAATCCACATAACGCATCAAGCCTGAAGCAGGGCTCCGGCTTAAAACCTCAATCTTTGAGTTTCTAACCTTAGAGTTAGGTATGACGATGACATGACGAGTGCGTAAGTCTCGGAATCTGGTTTGAGTAAGCGTTGTTTCTATTGTCACGGCAACTAGGTCAAGCTCTGCAATTTTAATAATGCTGCCAGGCTCTACATCGCCATTATAAAGTAGCATCAAACCATTAATATTGTCTGGAGCCCAATAATCTTTGGTTGAAAACAAGATGATCAATAAACCACCAAGGACACTGGTTGTCTTAAACCAGTCCGTCACACCCCAAATATTGATCACCACAATAAGGACGATAATAAAAGAAATGATGAGTATCAGTAGGTTGAAAATTTCCGATTGATAAGTTTCAACTCGGTATTCTGTCCCATCGATTTCTTTGGTGCGACCATACTTACGAATGATAAGAATATGTAAAAAATTAACGACCATATATGCGATGAGTAAGGTCAAACCCGTTCTAGAAAGTTGTGATGTCCAACCACCAAAAAAGAGTTGGAAGAAGTAAACTCCAAACAGAATGAAGTTGATCAGCCTTAAGGTCCATACCTTAGAGTTCACAGATGTAGAATCTTTAACTGGACGAAAAGCAGTAACAATCTGTCGTGTAAAAATAAGCAGTAACAGGTTAATGCCTAACGCAAACAGATCAATTGAAGAGAGTGTTCCAAAAATAGGGGCGTCAGACATTCTTATTTCTATCTACAGTAATGAAGGTGTCCATGCTGCCTGACTGATTCTCTACGCGCAACTCTATATAATAGATTCATACATGAAGGCCCTAAAATACCTAACCCTATTTATTCTCTTAATAGTTATAATGATCAGTTGTCTATTTTATTTAAATGTCAATAAAACAGATCGTGCATTAAACCAGCAAGAAATAATTGAATTAAAAAGTGTCTTTGGTAAAAAAGTCGATTACTCCAAAATCGTGATCAATACAGCCAATCTGCCACCGACAATGGCCGCTATTGTCTTAGGAAAGCATATCGTTTTTCGAGAGGAGTATTACGTTGAAGACTTTAGTAATAACTATTTAAAAATGGCGCGACTGGTGCATGAGGTTGGCCACATTTGGGCTAACCAAACACAAGGATTTCAGTCATCATTAATTGCAGCTTCTGAACATTTTCGTTACGGACAGCAGGTATATGCTCATGAAGCCTTATCTAAAAAGCAATCTTTAAGTGGCTTTCGTTATGAGCAGCAATGTCGAATTTTGAGTGACTATTACATCAAACGTCATCTTGATTTTGATATCTCTGCGTATCAGAGATTACTTAACAAAACATTCTTAAATGATTGATTTATTTTGTTAGACAAATGCATCGACCAAGCCCACTCCAGCTCTAATCACTTTAACAGTTTGTTCTAACTCGTCGTCATCATTGATATTTTCTACAAACTGGTCTTTCGTAGACTCAGCTTCAGCAAAAAAACCTTGATTCTGCTCTGGAGATTGTTGTGAAACATCCGCATCAGCCAACACCACCCCAGCTTCCTCGAGCATTTCACGTAATCGTGGAAGAGCATCTTCAACCGCATCACGAACCGATCCGTGTAATGCCATAAACTGCACATGCGCTTGATCATCAATGATATTTATTTTGACTTGTAGAGGACCTAACTCTCGAGGATTTAAACTCAGCTTCGCCTCTTGAATTTCCTGGCCGATCTGCCACTTCACGCGTGTAGCTAATTCATCCCCCCAACTCTGGCTACCTAACTGGCTGGTGATTGCCCCAAAACGCATAGAACTGACCTGCTCACTTTTACTACGTAATGCTGAACTCGCAAGTTCTTGCAGTTGAGAAAAGCGACTATCTTCAGTATCAGTGGTTCCTAAAGATTCCAATAAGTTTTTTGCCTCATTATTAATGTTCGTCAATAACTTACTATCCATGATTTGATCGAGTCCACCAGCCGGCAATAGTTCAGACAATATTGCCCCTTGAGGCAAGTTTTGGGGCAATCCTTGAGGAAAAAGATTGCCGCTCGGTTCGCCTCCCTGCAACTGACCTTTTACCAATGCAGCAAGATCTAAGTTAGCTGTAGCGGGATTAACTTGAGTGGCAAACATTGCTAAAAAACCCAGCCCTGACGCCATATCTCCACCTAACTCAGAACCTAAGCCTGTAGTTATACTGGTATCTGTTGAGTTAAGTGAAAGACCAACTGAACCTGATATTGCCTGCATCCTTTCTTCTCCAAATAATAAACTTTCAAGAGAAATTGCAAGGGCTATGCCAAACTGGTTTTTATCGTCAAACCGTTCTACTAAAAGGCGCTTATAGAATAAATATCATAACGAGTATTGGGGCTACTGATCACCGTATTCGGCCTTTTTCCGGTTAGCACCTCAGCTTGCTTAGGCCTTTTCACCACAACACGATGTTTAGCTTTGTCTAATGCGACTTCCAACAATTTATGACTATCAAGATCAGGGCCTACTAACATCTGCAAGGCTCGCATATCTTTTTTAACCGCCGCCGATTTGCGTTTTTCTGGATACATAGGATCAAGATAAATAACATCTGCAGTTTCACAGTCCGCAAGATACTCAACGCTATCAGCACAAACGACTGACAAACGTTCTGCAATGAAAGAAACATCAGGATCATGCAATGCACGCTCAATCGCATCTTTCAAAAGTGCCGCGACAACCGCTGATCGCTCAACCATGGTCACCTGACAACCTAAACTAGCTAACACAAAACTATCACGTCCCATCCCAGCGGTTGTATCGATCACACTCGGCGTGGTTTTGCTCGATAAGCCAATCGCTCTAGCTAAAGGTTGCTTTTTACCGCCACCAAACTGCCGGCGATGAGCCAGCTTTCCTTCGACAAAATCGACATATACAGGGCCGCTGTCTACAGGAAAAAGTGCTAACTTATCGTCTTGATAACCAACAAGGATTGTCGGTGTTTCAGAACAGTTCTGTTCTAAAGGGAGGTTGAGTTTATCCGCCAAAGCATCGCTCTTGGCCTGATCCTGTTTAATCGCAAGCATAGAAAGATTATAAACTTACCCTGCGCTGCTTAACACAGGGTAAGTGACTTTGAGTTGTCTATATCCTTTAACCCGCTAACCTAACCTCGACAAGATTATCCGAGAAGGTCGGCGCATGCCCCATATCGACAAATTCTGCTGAACTAATACTATTGACTGTCCCAGTATTTAGCTGACGCCAATAACCTAAGGTAGCCACTATGATACCCGCGTTGACATCATCGGTGATCTTCGCATCTCCCTCAAACGCACCACGATCATTAAACACCTGTACCTTATCACCCTCATGAATACCACGCTGATCGGCATCGAATGCATTGAGCATAACAAATTGCTCACCCTGCCCTTTTATCTTGTTATCAATATTCGCATAACATGAATTCAAAAAACCGTGACTCTTCGGCGAGATAATATTCAATGGATATTTTTTTGCCAATTCAGGATTCGTTTCGAGTGTCTCACGAGAAGGAACATAGTCAGGTAAGCGATCCAGCACTTCACCAGGCTGAAAACCTTCATACATTTGTCTAAATGGGCCCGCGACAAAATTAGTGGCCCCTTCTGGCAGCATAAGATCACACTTACCGGATGCTGTTGGGAAGTTGCCTTCTTTGTGTGGCGCACGATCATCCTTGGTTCCAACGGTAAGCCGGGCAAAACCATGCTCACGCATATAGTCCAAATCAATACCTTCGCAAGCTGGAGAATCCCAATCGACATAATTTTCTAAGCATTCAGAATCCGACCACTTGAAGTTTTCTTCCTCATACCCCATGAGTTTGGCCAGACGCCGAAAGATCTCATTATTAGGAATAGCTTCTCCCGGAGACTCAACACACTTTGCATTATAAGTAAGATAGAGATGGCCCCATGACAAGATCATATCTTCCATTTCTGCGCCCATAGAGGCTGGTAGAACAATATCTGCATAAGCAGCTGTGTCAGTAATAAAATGATCCGCTACCACAGTAAATAGCTCTTCATTTTTTAAACCTTCAACGATCTTATCTGTTTCTGGAGCTTGAGTGACGGGGTTTGTGTTCCAAACCATCATTGATTTGATCGGCGTTTCAAGCTTAGTTTCACCCGTGAGCACTCGGCCAACCTGTAGGTTATTAACAACCTGTGTGCCTTCGGGAATTAAGTCAGGACGACAAATTACATCAAACTTATAAGGATGCTCCCAAACAGGAAACTGCAATGCACCACCACCCACATGACGCCAAGCACCGGTCAGCGCGGGAAGGCAAGAAACCGCTCGGATCGTCTGCCCACCACCATAACTTCTTTCTAGAGCGACTCCTAAGCGGATCGCTGCCGGCTGAGTATTGGCATATTCTCTGGCTAACGTTTTAATATCTTCCGCAGGAATGCCCGTGATGCCAGCCGCCCACTCAGGCGTTCGATCTTTCGCACGCTCAGCAAGCTCCGCATAACCCACCGTATAATTGTTAACGTAATCCTGATCAACCAAGTTTTCTTCAATGATCACATTGATCATCGCCATCGCTAATGCGCCATCGGTGCCTGGCTTTGGCGCAATATGCCAGTCAGCTTCTTTCGCTGTTCTTGATGCGAAGGCATCGATCACCACCACTTTAGTGCCTTGCTTTTGCGCAGCATGGACAATATGCCAGTGATGAAGATTGGTGCTGACTGAGTTACAGGCCCAGATGATGATGTATTTTGAATGAATAAAACTTTCTGGATCAACCCCCGCTGTAGGACCAACGGTGGATAACCAAGCTGTGCAGGAGCCTTCACCACAAAACGTACGTTCAGTAACGGTTGCTCCCATTCGGTTGAAAAATGCATCTCCGCCATTTAAACCATGCACTAATCCTTGATGGCCAAGATAGCTATTCGGCATGATTGCTTGAGGGCCGTACTCAGCAATGATCGCTTTCCATTTATCAGTAATGGTATTTAATGCTTCATCCCAACTGATTCTTTCAAATTCTTTGCTTCCTTTAGGCCCTGTTCGGCGCATAGGGTATAGCAAACGATCAGGGTGATAATGACGTTTTTCATAATCGTTTAATTTTACACACAGGCCGCCTCTCGTCATCGGGTGATCAGGGTTGCCCTTTACACCGACAAGCTTACCCTCCTCCAATTCATAAACCATCGCGCAGGTATCGGGACAATCGTGTGGACATCCACCAAACGCTGTAGAACTATCAATCTGTGCTGACATTTGCTCTCTACCTCTATTTTTTTATAATTATAGTTAATAGTAGACCACCTTCAGCAAAACCATTAGAACCGATTTCGAACAACTCTCTAGCACCAATAAAATTTAACCATCATGTGCATGAAAAACCTTATTCATTATCTTCCAGTCATCATTGACGTTCAAAACAGTAAAAATGTCCGTGAAATGAACACCATTCCAGTCCTTCAAATCTAATTCGACGCTCGCAACCGTACCCACAATACTAAGTTTAGTAATCCTAGCGGTAAGTGTACTAGCAGACCCTATTTCATCAACCCAATCAAAAAGCCCTTGGATCGGCGCGGCAAAAAGCTCTCCATGCAGATACCCGAAGACCGTCGCATCTTGATGAAAAGCTTGCTTCATCACTTCGCTAGATCCGGTGACTGCCCCATCGATATAGAGTTGAACCGTTGCTTTTATTTTTGTTTCATCATTCATTTTATATACCTTCTTCTATAAAAATAACACGATATCTGAAGTGACTAAATATTCAAAGGTAGTTCAAATATTTATAGGTATGGCAATCATCAATATTTACATGAAGCCATACCCTCTTATCACTTCATCTAGCAATGATAAATTGAATCGAGTGATCAACCATTTTCTGCAGAGATGTCTCAGCAATAGTTATTCAATCTTAACCAGAACACCCGAATGTTAAACATCTTTCTGGGGCACTATAATAAAATATAGTTTAGATCGGCAGAAAAGCTTAATGCTTTTTCGTTTTACCTTCTGCCCCCCATAGTTGTTCAATACGTTTGTCACGCCCACAACCGTGTCGATAATAGCGATATCTTAAAGGATTTTTCTTATAGTAATCCTGATGATATAACTCAGCAGGAAAAAACGTTGAAGCCTTGATCAGCTCAGTTTTTATAGGAGCTTTGAAAGGTTTGGTGTTTACAATATTTTCTTTTGACACCTTAGCGAGAGATGACTGCTCTTCCGTATAAAAAATTGCAGGCCGGTACGGTGAACCAGTGTCACAAAACTGGCCATCATCCCTAGTAGGATCTATATGTTTCCAAAAATAATCCAGAATTTGTGCATAGCTAATAATGGCGGGATCATAGACAACCTTAACGGCCTCGATATGCCCAGTGCCACCTTTTGAAACCTGTTTGTACGTTGGGTTATCTGTATGCCCCCCCGTATATCCAGAAATCGCTTCTGTAACCCCCTCGAGTTTTTCAAAATCAGACTCAACACACCAGAAACAGCCCCCCGCAAGAATGGCAGTTTCAGTTTGTTCCGAGGCGCTGTAAGCCGGTGCAGCGATCAATAAAAATAGTAGCGAAGAAATTGTAGTCCATTTCATAATATTTACCTTTGTGTTTACTTTCCCTGCACTAATAGAAAAGCACTCAAGCAAAAGGTTCCATCGTAAGATGATTTATAAAATTGAAAACTCTTCCACAAGTATTAATTCACAAGCGCCATTACCTGAATCATTTCGTGATAATGAACTGATCCACCGCCAGCCAGAATCCATATCAATCCGAACAAGATAACCTTTGAAACGAACAGATTGCCCTGCTTTGACACTTTTGAGCTTTTTATCGATCATTGCATTGCTTGGAATAAAATGCATATTCGCACTATTCGATATAACAGCATCATGTGGAATTGGATAGTTTTTAGTTCGCCAGAAGTAAAAACGGTTAGATTGTTTGATCGAAAACTTATCTATAACATCCGTTTTAGACATTGGCCCCCAACCCAACGCCAGATCAACAGGAGATAAATTAGACTCTAGGCCACGACTATAGTGCTTGCTAGACAAAACCTTCGCAGCAAGCTGAAACTCGGCTAAAGGTGTAATTTTAAATTCCGAGTACTGAAAAACCTTACCTTTAGAATTAATCTTTTTTTGCACTGGCTGCTTGTTGATCGAAAGCTCTCCTAGAGAGCTCAGAGGAAAAATCGTGGGAATATCCGTATCAACAATCACAGGCCGGCTATCGATCCAATAGGAATATATCGCCCATATAAGAGTCGCAACGAAAATGCTTTTGGTCAGCATAAATATCCCATGGTTTTAGAATAATATTATATGCAAACGTTAGCGGAAATAATGCCAAGAGCTTTACTTATTTATAACGACTCTAGTTGGTAACAAACCGACATACGGTGTTCGCCTCCCGGCACAATTTCGATAATATCCGTAGCCGCATTAGTTGATTCAACACAAAGCATTTTGCGATAGCCATTGACGCCCATGTCACCTAATGCAATAGACTTATCGATCCAAGGGTTCCAAACCACGCTGGAATGGCTGCCCTGCTTACTAATCCTTATTTTACGCTTTAAGCCTGTATCGACGATCAAACAATCCTTGTCAGGACTATCAAAATATATCCGATCAATTTCAGCATTAATTCGTATAGGATCTGCTTCTGTTTTTTCTACCCAATTATCTAAAGTATCAATGAAGGTGTTCCCTTCAAAGCCTTGAATAATAACATTTTCAATGTCACTAATTCTAAAGTAGGTATGAAAAGCTCCACCAATAGTAATCGTCTGTTCACTCGTGTTAGCTGTCAACATAGCCATGTTAAGCTGCTCACCAACTCTTATTTCTAACTCTAGCACCGCGCCCTTAACTTTATGTTCAACATTAATATCTTCTTGTAATAATCTAATTAATAAATAAGTTTCACCATTTGATAATGATTTTGTTTCGATCACTTCCCAATTATTCGTACGAGCGAAACCATGAGCAGGAAAATTATTTTCTGTTGGATGTGCACCAAACCAAGGCCAACAAATCGGTGTACCGCCACGAATAGAGCAAGCCTCAGCAAACACTGCCTCATCAGACATCCAAATGACATCTGCTTGTCCTTTAGGTTGCCAGGATAACAAATGCCCGCCTTGTAAAGAGAAGCTCGCTTTAGAAAATTGATTCTCGATCGTTATAAGGACTAAACCATCAGCCGTTGATTCAAATTTTATTTGATCAGGGATCTCATAGTTAAAATTTAGTGATCTAACTTCTTTCATTTATCATTTACCCAGTTGAAAACTATAATTAATCACTCTTAAAGGATAACTTTAAGAATGGTTTCTATAGAGAATTTTGCTTCGATCATTACACAGAATACACGAGTTTATCGGTAGGCAAAATGACAGTTAAGCAAGAATGTTATAGACTGTGTCGTTCACGTGAATACATTCTTAAACACATCATAACCATGGGGGGATTTGATGTCTGTGTCAGAAACTGTCGCGCCTGAAACCCCTAAGAATAAGGGGATGGCCGGGCTAACATTTCTATGGATTTTCATACTACTTGGCTTGCTCATAGCAGCCGGTTTAGTCGTGGATGTCTCTGCACAATTTTGGCTTGCTGGTTGCCTGATTGCTTTTCTTATTTTAGCTCGCAAGCGATGCGAACATGGCTTCATGCGAGTCGTTTACTTAGGCGTCATCGGCTTTCTGAGCCTACGTTATATATCATGGCGCACATTTGACACCTTAAGCTGGGGTGACCCGCTCGATTTCATTCCAATGATGCTGTTGTACATTGCTGAACTGTTTGCCGTAATTCTTGGCTTACTCGGTATGTTTGTTTGTATTGAGCCTATCAATCGACCCATCGTTCCGATCAATAAAGATCCTAAAAAATTACCGACAGTTGATATCTTCATTACAACTTTCAACGAATCTTATGAAATGCTTGAAGTCACTTTGCAGGCAGCTCAACAAGTTCGATACTTACAACCACAACATGTTTCTGTCTACCTATTGGATGATGGTGGTACTCGAGATAAGCTTGAGAATGAAGATCCTGAAATAGCGATCACCGCCCGTATTCGTAGTATGAGTATGAAAAAGCTTTGCGAAGAATTAGATGTCAGCTATCTAACCAGAGACAACAACGACAATCATAAAGCCGGCAATATTAATGCGGCCCTCTCTCAAACTAATGGCGACTTAGTAGTAATTCTCGATTCTGATCATGTGCCTGCTGCCGATTTTTTAGAGAAAACCGTTGGTCATTTTCAGCGTGATCCAAAACTTTTTCTTGTGCAAACACCTCACTTTTTTATCAATCCGGATCCAGTTGAAAAAAATCTCGAAGTCTTTACGCGTATGCCTAGTGAGAACGAAGTTTTTTATCGACTCATGCAGAAAGGTTTGGATTACTGGAACGGCTCACTTTTCGCGGGTTCTGCCGCAGTACTAAGAAGAACCTGCCTTGATGAGATAGGTGGATTTTCAACCACATCCGTTACCGAAGATGCAGAAACTGCACTAGACTTACACAGTAAAGGGTTCAATAGCCTTTACGTTAGTCATCCACTTATTTCAGGTCTTTCCCCTGAAAGTTTTACCGCTTTTATTACGCAAAGGCTCCGTTGGGGAACAGGCATGGTTCAGATCATGTTACTCAAGAATCCATTCTTTCGACCAGGACTAACCTTCTCACAAAGAATCTGTTACCTCTCTAATTGCTTATATTGGTTTTTTCCTTTTGCTCGCGTTATTTTCTTCGTCGCTCCAATGATGTATCTATTGTTTGGTTTGCAAATCTATCATGCCAGCACCATTGAAATTATCGCCTATACATTGCCGCATTATTGGGCATCATTACAACTTTCCAGCTTCCTGTTCCGTCGTGTACGGTGGCCGTTTGTATCGTTACTTTATGAAACACTGCAATCTATTTTCAGTTTGCAAGGATTAATCAAAACGATCTCAAATCCGCGTGCTCCAAAATTTGTAGTAACACCTAAAGGTGTACACCTTGATGAGGATTTTATTTCTCCTTTAGCAACACCTTTCTACTATTTCTTTGTTATTCAAATTATCGCTCTTATTTTTGGGATTTATCGATTTGTGAGTTACCCAGAGGAACAGACACTCGTTTTATTAGTTGCATTTTGGCATGTGATCAATTTACTCCTCATGTTGGCTTCATTCGGTGTTTTGGCCGAACTCCGCCAACGTCGAGCAAAGCCGAGAATAGATACTCATGAAACAGCCACTTTGAAGATTCATAAATCATCAATTCTATGTGTTGTCGACAACATCTCTACTGGTGGTGTCTCTGTTTCTATCAATAACTCGTTGAATCGAATGTTAATCCCAGGGACGATTGGAACACTCATTATAGAAAACAAAGCTTTACAAAAAATCAGTGAATTCACCGTTGAAATTAAGTCGGTAAAATCTGAAGAGGATGGCAAGCATCTTGGTCTCGAATTCGTCTCATCTAATGCAGAACAAAAAGCTGAGGTTGTAGGATTCGTTCATGGCGATAGTGACCGATGGGTCAAATACTGGGAACATCGTCCTGAAGAAGTGGGCAAGATTGAAGCCATTTTCTTGTTAGTGTATTGGGGGCTAAAACATTCCAAAATGCACATGAAATACCTTGTTGATAACTTATGGTTATTACTGAAAAAACCATTTTCTAATCAACCCGAAAAAACATAACAACCATGATTTTCTATTTAAATATCACACTAATACAATATTCCTCTAGCTGAGGAGAGAAATGAGAATGAAACCAATGAATTTAACTCAAACCTCAACTTTCAAAACTGTTTGTCTAAATATAGCTTTTAGCTTATTTGTGATATCTCAGCCGATCTCTGCGGAGGAACAAACACCTATTTCGCCAGAACAAGTCGAAGGGTCAGGTTTATTACCTTCCGACACTGCTCCATTCTCAGGTACGCTAAAGGAAGAGGAGGAAACCAGCGACAATATACGATCATTTAATTATCCATTAATGGACTTTATGCCCACACCAAAACCAATTGTGTTGCGTAAATCGAACGACCAACATGCTATCTATTTTCCAGTATCAAACCGAATTAGCGTTACCGAAGCCGAGTTAAAGCTAAAGTTCACTAACTCTATTTCATTGCTTCAAGAACGTTCTCAATTACGAGTTAAGCTTAATGACATTACTGTGGCGCAACTGCCTTTACGTACTGATCAACCTCAGGTTGAAGTGGCTATAGATCTCCCTGCAGAGCTAATAACATCAGGCTTCAATAACCTCACCATTTGGGTTGCCCAACATTACACGCTGGAATGCGAAGATCCCGCTGCACCAGAATTATGGACAGAAATCGATACTTTCAATTCTGAGCTAACACTGACGGGTGAATTACAAACTGTCGATGTAATGCTCTCACAACTTGAACAAGTCATGGGTCCTGCTATCGGAAACCCTCAAAGTTATCGGTTCTTAATGCCCGAGCAGCATAACGAGAATCACATAGCTATCGGTGCCTTAATAGCTGAAAGCATTGGTTTACACCATTCTTATCGTTCACCTCTGTTTGAAAGTATAACAGCAAAAAAAGCAACGACTTACCTAAACTCGACTGATCAAACGACAACCGTTGACTCGCTTTCAGGCTTAGATCAAACAAACTTATCCGGTTCCGATAATGTTCTGTTTGGAACTCGCGATGAGCTAACGCCTTACCTTTCAACGGAAGCTATCGCTGAAATTAAAGATGCATATATTGGTATCTTCCCTCTAACATCTAACCCCCAGTACTTTGTATTAGTCGTTTCAGGAACAACTCCTGAAGAAGTAAAGCGTGCAGCAATTGCGTTAAACTTCTCTAATTTCCCATATACTGACGCGCGCGCATCATTAATTAAATCGGTTGATATTCCAGCTCACTCAAGATTTGGTCGTAAACGATTTGTGAAAACGGATCGCTCCTATACATTAGAAGAACTTGGTCTAAAAACAACCACCGTTGAAGGTGCTGGCTATCATGAGTTTGAAATGATTTTCGATCTTCCTGCCGATTTTTATGCCGCTGAAGATGCAAATGTAAATTTACTTTTAGATTTTTCTTATGGCGCTAGAATTCGTGACGATTCTGTTTTAAACATCAAACTTAATGATGCTTTCGAACGCGTTATTGCCTTAAAAAATTCTAATGGCGCGGTCTTCAAGGGCTACGATATAAAAATACCGTTACGTGCATTTAAACCTGGCCGCAACAGAATCCTCTTTGAACCTTCGATGATTTCGAGTGTTGGTGGAGAGTGTATTGCGATTAATGATCGAAATTTACAGTTCACGGTCTATGGCACATCAATAATCAAGTTTCCATTCGCGACAACGTATGTCGGTCTTCCTGATATGAGCCTGCTCTCTAGCACAGCTTTTCCATATCGTCGAAATGGTAAACCAGAACCTATGACTATTGCCGTTTTATCTAACGATCACGAAACCATCGCTGCAACGTGGACTCTCATGGCAAAACTAGCACAGGTTGCCGACGGACCGGTTGTCGATGCTGATTTTCAGTTTACAATTCCAGAAGATGATCGTGAGATTATTGTCGTTGCGCCATTCGATAGCCTCGATGCAAAACTTATGGCATCTGCTCCCATCCAATTAAATGGCGCCAGTAATTATCCTTACCCCGTCTCTGAGCAACTGGAAGGTGAAAAAGAGCCTCACGGCCTCTTTGAAAACATATCAGAAGTATTGAGTCGCGGAAAAGATAAAAAACCTTCTCAGCCATTTAAAGCTCGTATACAACAAAACATTCGCCCGCAAGCACATGGTGTTGCAATGGCTTTTCAATCTCCGTTTGATGCAGAACGATCAGTGACTGTCTTCACCGCTGAAACTGGCGAAAAATTACACCATTATATGGAAGCACTTGTACAACCTACGCTTTGGTCTAACTTATCGGGTGATGTTGCGCTCTGGACCAATGAAACTGCTTCGATGAACACTCAAGAGATAGCAAGTAAGTTCTATCTGGGTGATGCAGGCGTACGTGACAAAATGCGCTTCCGTATTTCTGATAACCCTTGGTGGTGGATAGCGGGTGTATTCGTCCTGATCTTCTTGCTCGCATGGTTAACACGAGTCTTATTAAATAGACGATTTGTAAGACGACATGGATCTGATATCCGCATTGAGGACTAGATATAGGAGTTATCTGTTGATTGCTGCCATCGTCGGTATTATCAGCTTGCTCCTCGTCCAGTTTGAACAATATGTTCAAACCAATGACGTGGAGAAAGCTGACCAACATTTGAGTTCCGACTGGCAGCTCTACAAACGCATGTTTGTCACCGCAGATGGCCGTGTCATAGATACCGGAAATAACAACAACTCCCATTCTGAGGGACAAGGTTGGGGAATGTTGTTTGCAGTGAAAAACAATGATCAAGCAGCATTCGATACGATCTGGCATTGGACAAAAGAGAATTTACAAATCCGTCAAGATCCTCTCTTTGCTTGGTGTTGGAATGCACATAATACTACCCGACCCATCTCTGATCTTAATAACGCAACTGATGGCGATCTATACATTGCATGGGCACTAACAAGAGCCGGTCGAAAATGGGGAAAATCTGAATATACGAACACTGCTATCACTATCGTCAAACACACACGAGAGTTCATGACACGTAGACATGCCGGAATGACGGTACTCTTACCCGGCAGTGAAGGTTTTGAAAAAGACGAGCACTTATTACTAAACTTGTCTTACTGGATATTCCCTGCCTTTAAAGAATTCGCACAAATTGACCCAAGCCCAACTTGGGATGAATTACATAACAGTGGTATCGATCTGATCAATAAAACACGATTTGGCCAATGGGAACTACCGTCCGACTGGATCGTTCTCTCCCCTTCTGGCCAAGTAGAGTTGAGTGAGGACTTCCCTCCACGCTTTAGCTATGATGCGATCCGCGTGCCATTAGCGTTGTTTTGGGCGGATATCTCTGAACAAAAGTTACTAGAACCTTACAAAAATTTATCTGACCATTTTTCACGTTTGCAATCAACACCGGCATGGATCAATTTAGAAGATGATAGTGTCGCTCCATATCAAGCTTCAGAGGGTTTCACCGGTATTATAGCTCTCGCCAATGCCGCCCAAACTGATGGCGAGCTGAAAACGACAGAACCTCATGTGACAGAAGATCAAGACTATTACAGCGCTTCGCTAGTCATGCTAACCCGTCAAGCAATCGAAGAAACGCAACACCATGAAACAAAAAACTAATCATCAATCCTCGAGCGCACTGCTATTAGTCAGTAGCCTCGTCCTTTTATCAATAACACAAAATGCTTTCGCTGATGAAGAAAAATCTCTACGCGATTATGAAGCATCAAAATATGACAATATTAGCTATCCTGGGATAGAACCTATACCGCTCAAACAGGAAGGTAACAATATTGATGAACGCAGTTTATGGCGTCTTTTATCCGATAAAAAATATGATCAATTAAATAAAATGATCAAGCGGTTTGAAAACACTTATCCTGACTGGCAACCACCAGCTGATCTTATGGCGGCTAAGATCCATGGTGAAATTAACCAAGCAATTTCAGATAATAACCATGCATTAATACTGCAATACGAAAAAGACTATCCCGCATCATTTACCTGTACTGATATCGATCACATGTGGTCTGCCGGTAATGCACTAGATACTGTTGGTGAAAAACAGAAATTATTTTCTTATTACCAAAATATTATTGCAAACTGCCCTACTTCTGAACACCGGCTGATCACACTTCAACGTGCTTCAACACAGTTAACTTATCGTTCAACTCGTGCGCTAATCGAGCTTGAATCAGCGCATTCACACAGCAATTTTGAAGAAAGAAAACTCGATCAGTTTCGTTATGATTTTTTCAGTGGTTGGTTCACAGATGCCTGGGATAGAAAGCAATATAGAGAAGCAGAAGCTCCAGCTAAATATCTACAAGAGCCAATCATTGCTCGCAAAGATACAACAATGGCACGCTTGTTAGGTTGGTGGGAAATCCAACGAAAACAACCTCTCCTAGCGAAGAATTGGTTTAGCCATGCACTGAAGTGGCAACCTGAAAAAGAAACCGCCTACGGCCTTGCACTAGCCTTACGCGACTCCCAAAATTTTGAACAATCAAAAGAAATTATCCTGCAATGGCAGGATCAAGAACCTCGTATGACAACCTTATTCGCTGCACCGACAGTGCAATTTACGGCACCAGCTGCTCCAAGAAAAACAGCCAGTCAGATCGCCTTAGAAAGAACCGTTAAAAAATACAATCGCAATGACTACTCAGGCAGCTTAAAAACCGCACAAGTCGCACTAAAGAGAGCTTCGACCTCAATTAAAAAAGATACCAAACGATCATTGCAAACCTTTGAAGCCTGGAGCCTCTATAATTTATCTGAGGCCGAACTCGCAGCAGATCGTTTTGAATTACTTTACCGGCAGCAAGCGGAAATCGATAGTGCACGTGGTTTACTACTAAGCTCAATCGAAATTCGAGAGTATGAAAAAGTACGAGCTCTTGGTGCTGAGGATTGTGGCCCTTTATCATTTTTAAGTTCAACCCGAATTCCTTCGAACCAGCCGAATGTTCGAGACGAAATTTCTGACTTATATTATTTATTTTATAAGAGTTGGATAGGCGTAGCGTTAAAAGAAAAAAACTTTCGTTCCGTCGAATTAAAAATCATACGAATTGCTGACAGAATTATCCAACTTGAAGATGGAGAAATGGCGGGGGCTGCTGGTTGGGCTTACTTAGAAAAAGGTGATCTTGGCTCAGCATTATTCTGGTTTGAGCGTGCTTTAGCATGGAGTCCTTCCGCAGATAATGCCTATGGCTTAGCACTAGTAAAACAAAATCTAGGTAAACCTGAAGAAGCTGAGAAACTCACATCACAATGGCAAGAAAAGTCTAACGAAATTACTTTATTACACAGTGATCTGTTACTCGAACGCGCAGCTCATGAATACGAATTACAAAACTATACACAGAGCCTTACTCTGGCTGAGCAAAGTGCCGCACTTAAACCTAGCCTAGAAGCCGATAAATTGATCGCTTGGAATAGATATCAATTAGGCGATAGAGAAGCTGCTGCAAAAGACTTTGAAAAACTCTACAGAAACCATCCGGATAAACAAAGTGCCGATGGCTTAGCAACAAGCCTCTTAGCACTAGATAAAGAACAACAACTAGAGGTGCTAGCCAATGAAATAGGCGGACCTCTATTAGATAACCTTGCTGACCATCATGCACAACAATATTACTATAAAGATCAGTTTGTTCTAGCGGAGCACACCCGCGTTTCAACCTTACCGTTATTAAAAAACATAGATACTGCTGCCATTTCTTTAACGCCGTATGCTCGTCACCGGAGTGGTTCAGAAGGCCTTGGACAACTGGATATTATCGGTATGGAATTAGCAGGGCGAGCATTTATAAAAAGACATCATTTCCATGTAAGTCTTGATTTTTTTAATCTCGATAGTGGAGCTGTCGCTAACAATGCTCGATTAGGTAGCAATGCAGATCAACTGGTAAATAGTTTTGTTTTCGAAACTACCGATAAAGAATCTTTGTTGATTGAACCAACTTTGAGTTACCGTTATGAGACTGATATATCACCACATTTTTCTATCGGGACAACACCATTGGGTGGTGAGTTGGGCGGTGTGCTTACGGGTGATCTTGGCATTGACTGGCAGCGAGGTCAGAATGGCGAAAATAAATATAACCTGAAGCTTTTTAGAAAAAATAAACAAGAGTCAATCTTATCCACTTCGGGAATTGTTGATCCTGTTTCAGGCAACAAGTGGGGACGAGTCGTTGATACAGGAATTCAGTTCGATTTACACCAGCAAATTCTTAACTCATGGACTTTAACCTCAGGAGCTCTCTTCGGTAATCTAGATGGCCATGAGGTTGCCGATAATGATCACTATGCACTTTGGGCTTCTCTGGGTTATAACATTGCTCGTAATGGTTTTAAATATCTAACAATAGGTCCAGCTTATCGCTTTGAGCATTTCGATGAAAACCGCAGTTTCTTTACCTATGGTCATGGTGGATATTTCAGCCCAGACGCCTTTCATAAACTGGGCGGTGAAATAAATTTTCAAACAGAAGAAGCCAAACAATACATTATCAAAGGTCGAGCCTCACTAGGTTATCAATCTTCATCTGAAGACAATGCCTTCGCCTTCCCTTTAGTTCAGACTGGGCCGCTTTTGAATGGCGACGACAGCCATGGTGTAGCTTTCGACAGCCAACTCTCCGCTGTGTATCGAGTTAACCCTTGGATACAGGTTGGCGCTTTCTTAAACGTCACTCAATCACCTGACTTTGACGATTTTGGTGGTGGGCTGATGCTTCGTATTAATGCCTTTGACAGACCTGCTGTCTTCAGTATGGATCTACCAGAAGCCGCTTGGAATGAATAAAGAATTATAACCAGCCTAGACTATCTTCTGTCCCAGCCGTTGGATTATATTCAGCGCCAACCCAGCCGTTAAATGCTGAATCTTCAATCGCCTTAAAAGCGGCAGTAAAATCTATTTCCCCTGTACCTGGTTCGGCTCTACCTGGCGCATCTGCAAACTGAATATGGCCAATGATATGACCATGCTCAAAAATATTTTCACAGATATGTTCACCCATTCTATGCATATGATAGATATCATATTGCAGCATGACATTGGGATGCTGAACTTCTTCTAATATCTCGATCTGCTCACGAAGATTGTGTACCAAAAAGCTCGGTGTATCATGTAGATTAACAGCCTCAAAGACCGTAGTAATACCCATTTGATCTAACACTTCAGCCGTGTGTCTAAGGTTTGCAATAAAAGTTCGATGGCAGTCATAATGCAAATCAGAATTTTCCTCACGGCCGGCTAACACATTAATACAACGTGGCTTTATGATTTCGGCGTATTGCACACAAAGATCCAGCGCCTGTTGATATTCTTTTTCTTTTCCTGGCATACCCGCTAAGCCTTTACCACCTTGCATAAGGTCGCCTGCGGGTACATTGATTAGGACAATTTCGACACCGGCCGAATCTGCAGCAGATTTTATCAGCTTTGCATCTTCGTCATAAGGAAACTGGATTTCTACCGCCTTAAAACCACAGTCTGCTGCTGCTTGAAAGCGTTCTAAAATTGGATGTTCAGTAAATAATAATGAAATGTTTGCACTAAATTTAAGCATGCTTACTCCCTCTTTTCATATGATTATTGTCAATACAATTTTACAAGTGTTGCCGGATCTTTTTCTAAATAGCCATTGCTTCCATGTTGCCGCATTAATTGTGCTGCCAAGGCAGTCATAGGCGCTGCACTAGACTCATTTTTGGATAATAAAACAGCTGTATCAAGGTCTTTTAACAAGGTTCGTACATGCCATTTTATTGGTTCAAAAGAATTTGTTGCCATTTGAGGGCCAAGGATTTGTAACGGTTTTGAGTCGGCAAAACCTCCCGCAAGGGCTCCTGGAATTTTTTCTACTTCGATACCTGCTTTCTTAGCTAAAGCCATCACCTCAGCAATGACTAAGGCATTACAACTGACGATCATTTGGTTGCAGACTTTGGTAATCTGTCCAGCCCCAACATCTCCCATATGAGTGAAACGTTGCGAGAGTGTTTGCATAATGGTGAGCATCCGATCAAAGTTTGTTTTACTGCCACCAGCCATGACCGCGAGTGTTCCCTGCTCCGCACCAACAACACCTCCTGACACGGGGGAGTCTAACCATTCCATTCCAGACTTCTCTTTTAAGTTCAGCGCAAACTGCCGTGTTGCTTCGGGTTCGATACTCGATAAGTCAACTAACAGTTTTCCTTCTCCATTAGCTTCAGAAATACCATCAGCGGCAAAAACAACTTGCTCTACAGCAACAGTATCCGCTAATGACAACATAATGATATCTACTTGCTCTGCGACATGTCGTGGAGTATCTGCTTGGATGGCACCTTTACCTAAAATGGTCGATAATTTTTCTGAGGAACGATTCCAAACTGTGACCTGATAGCCTGCATCGAGTAATCGTAGTGTCATAGGTTCTCCCATCAAACCTATGCCAAGGAAGCCTAACTTCGGCTTTTTGACTGTCATTCTTTAAACTCCAGAATATTATTTTTAATGACAATACTGAAATATTAGAAAACTCTCAAGCTAGTTTTTATAAAAAAATATTATTTGTGATCTTCTAAAGTACTCTCAAAATCATTTACCGATATTTCACCCGTTTGATTAACCCTATTTATTCGTTCAGAGCCGTTCACACTTTCTTTTTTCTTCTGTAACCACTCTTGTATTTCAGTATCAACTTCGCCTGAGTCATGCAGTTCGCTTGTCTCCATAAAAGCTTGCTCAGAAGAAACTTGTTCAGAGATCATAGGAATCGTATCACTGCTATCTTCACTCTCATCAAGGCCGATAAGTTCTAAATCATCAACCGCAGGGACTTCTAATGACTCGATTGTTTTTTGGATAGAAATTTCATCTTGAAGAAGTTCTGCTGACTCTAACTCCAGTGTATCTGCATCAGATGCCACGATGGACTCTAACTCTTCCATATCAAAAGAGTCTGCTGCAACAAACTCAAACCTTTCATCAGATAGATCGTCTGTATCAACAGAAAACGTTCCTTCGTGCTCAATAGCTTCTATCGCACCAAGGTTTAATGTATCTGCTTCAGATATGATAATCGATTCGGGGTTATCCATAGCCTCCGGGATTGGGATTTGGACATCAGTTAACCCAACATCATCGTCCAGTGAGTTCTGTTCAATCTCAAATGTTTCACCCATCTCCTGTGCCGTTGGATCACCTAGTTCAGTTATAACAATTTCGTCAACATCTGAACGTAAAGTTTCTTCTTCTACACACCCAATTGTCTCATCTAGCACAAGTAACTCAGGTGCAGTGAGTTCGAGAGTCTCTGACAACTCAAGTTCTGTTATTTCATGTGTTTCAAACACAAGATCTTGTGTGGTTTCTGGCGCGATAGCTTCTGGTATCTCAAGTTCAGATATCTTATCTGACGCAGGTTTCATTTTTTGAGAAGCACTCTCCAGAGAAGTCTCTGTTAGCTTTGATTCGACATCTACAATTTCAACTGAGGATGTCTCATCGCTATCAGGTTTAACTTTATCAACAGAGTGAGTAGGTTCACTCCTCATCTCAGATGATTCTTTGCTTACTGACTTACGATCAGCCAGTTTCTTCATACGTTGTCCCATTATCGCATCGACAACACCTTCCACTAATGATCCAGAAAAAGCATAATCTGAAAAATTATGATTCATTTCTCGATCAATATTTTGCACATCTTCTTCAATAATCAAGTGCGATCCTTTAACACTCGCAGCCTGAAGAAGCTTTCCACAAATCATATTAATCTTAGCAGGTATCCCTTCAGAGCTCTCATAAATAGCAAGATATGCTCCTGGTGAAATTTCAGGATCACCAACCCAACCAACGGCTCTGAGCCTCAATGTTATATAAGCCTTAGTTTCTGCCTCACCAAGGTTAGTAAGCTCGTACGATGCCACTGTTCTTTGTCGAATTGATTCAAATAAATCAGAAAGTAAATGTTGCTTTAATGAGTTCTGTCCAAATAAAACAAACTGCAAAACAGCTTCATTCCCCTTAACCAAGTTCATTAACATTCGCAACTCTTCTATCGCTGAATCGGAAATATTCTGAGATTCGTCAATAATAATAATTACACGATTATTATTGCTGAGACATTTAGAAAAAAAGACTTCGATTGATTTTAAAAGGCTAACCTTGCTCACTCCCTCAAAAGGCAAACCAAGTTCTGCAGCCACATAACGTAACATCTCATCGTCTTGCAACTGGGTATTTATGATGCTTGCAGTAATAATATTAGTGTTTGCAAGCATGTGGCTTAATGCAGACATCAACGTTGTTTTACCGGTTCCCGAATCACCTGTAATGATGACAAAACCTTGTCCTTGACCTAAGCCATAACCAAGACAAGACAGTGCTCGCTTATGAGTTTTGCTGTTGAAAAAAAACTTTGGATCAGGATTGATTCCAAAAGGTTTTCCTTTAAATTTAAAATACTTAACGTACATTTCCTTGTTCGTTGCCTTGAGGGGCACTCCGTATTGGTTAAATCGTAACCATTATTTCGGCAAATTCAGAAATGTCTTTAATGTTGATGAAACTACATCATTCTTTCACGCATCGACCCACAGAGCCTGCAGCACAAATTTCACCATCGACCCAAATTGTTTTATCGAAAATCGTGTGAGTTAAATCCGCATTTTTCAACTTCGCGCCACGTAAATCCGCGTAGCTAAGATTAGTGTCTCGTAATGAAGCTGAATTTAGATTTGCAGATTGAAGATCGACACCAATCAAAATAGCATTGTTAAGATTAGCATTATTAAAACTGGCTTTATTCAGATCAGAAAATGAAAAATCGGCTTTAACTAATCTAGCTTGATCAAATTTTCCACCCGATAAAATGGCATTCTTTATCGAAGCTTTAGAGAGATCTTTATTAATGAAATTTAAATTACTTAAGTTACAGTTATCCCATATAACTTCAGGTTTTGCCGCTGTATTACAATCAATCAACACCTCATCTTCAGAAGGTGTAAAAACAACCGCGAAGATGACAATAAAGATAACTGAAGCGAGTATTGCTATTAGTGGAAAATGATCCTCTTTATGACTACTCTTAATCGCTTCTAACAATCGTGTTCGGCCTTTCCTTCGCGCGATGTCTTCAACAGCTTCTTCTGAGCGACGATCAACACTTTGACGCTCCATCATATTATCTGATGTGCCTTGTTCTGCATTAGCCTCGTCACGACGGTCTAAACCACTTCGTTCCTCATCTTTAAGTAATAGCTCCGACTCTTCAGTTGGGAAAATCGTAGAAAAGTGAGCCGCTTTTCGCCAACTCTCTTTATTATCACTCAACTGATCAGAGGGTTTTAAGCGTCCAAGTTTGGCCAATTTTACGAGAATTTTGAGTGTAAAAGGCCCTTGAACCTGATCAGCTCGCTTTACAAACCACTTGTTACTCTCATTCATATTCATTTCTCATGCTAATTTAGCAATCAAGTATTATGCCAATCAGCCGATAAATAGCCTATGATTAGCCCATCAAAGATAGCACCAACTAGCCAGATAAGTTCTGATGGTTCAGCTGCACAAAATTCAGTAAAAACTCAAGCACAGGCTCAGGAAAACCCCCAATCCTCCATTAAAACATGGGTTACAGGACAGATTATAAAAGGTAACGTTCTTCAACAACTCACAAATGGCAGCTTGTTATTAAAAATTGGTGACGCAAAACTGACGGCCCAAGTTAATTCAAATGCTAGCTCAATCACCAGGCTGCCAGTGGGCGCAGAAGTTCAGTTGAAGGTAGTCAAAACCACTTCACAGCCTTTATTACAGTTAATAGACACTACCAAAATTAACAAAGAAACAAGCATGGCCGCACTCAGACAAGTGATCCCCAAACAAGCTCCCTTGTCAGTTTTTTTTTCTAATTTAAACCAGCTAAACTCTACTGATCAACGCTTACCTCAAGTTATCCATCAAGCCATCCAGACTCTGCATGCAGGTCTCAGTTCTAGAATGGACATGCTGAACCCTGAAGGGGTTAAGAAAGCGCTAGCGGAGAGTGGCAGCTTTCTTGAGGCTAATTTAAATAGGCTAGCAAATTCTAAATTATCTAACGGTATCGAAGGTGATCTGAAAGCTAGATTATTACGTTTGGCCACACAACTTTCAAATGAGAATTTTCAACAAAAACCAAACATCGATAAAAACCAACTATTATCTCTATTGGCTGACAGCAAGGCCTTACCAGATTTACAGCGTCATGTTGAATCTGCGTTAGCTAGAATCCAGCTAAATCAACTCAACTCTTTACCAAACCAAGAGCAAAATAACCAAGCATTTTTATTAGAGCTTCCCATAAAAGAAAATGAAAAAATAGATATATTTTCGCTGAAAGTGAAAGATGAAGATACACAAAAAAATGGGGCTGAATCAAATAAACGATGGTCAATAAAGCTATCATTCGATCTTAATGGGCTGGGGCCCATTCACGCAAAACTTATGCTCGGTGGTGAACAAATTCAAGCCAGTCTTTGGGCTGAAGAAGAATCAACCTTCTCACTGATTCAAAATAATTTAGATCTTTTAAAAGATAGACTAGTCGATGTGAAATTTATTGATCCAGAAATCAAATGTTATAAGGGAAAACCTGAACCCGATCAGGATACTCAAACAAACTACAACGAGTTAATAGACATACAAATATGAAAGCTGATATTGCCATTGCACTTAATTATGATGAACAGTCAGCACCTCGTGTCACTGCAAAAGGTAAAGGCTTAGTCGCAGAACAGATCCTCAGCCTCGCTGCTGAAAATGATATCCCGATAAAAGAAGAACCTGAGCTGATTGAGTTGTTAGCAACCGTTGAGCTTGGCGATCAAATCCCAGAAGCCTTGTACGTTGCTGTTGCCGAAGTGATTGCCTTTGCATATAGCTTAAAAGACAAAACACTAGGCCAATAATAACCATGACTAGCTCTACATTTTATATTTCAATACACGTCATATTTCCCGAATCAATACCTACTTATTCCTTACCAAGATAAACATTAGAATTTCTTTTAGCTTTACCTGCAGCAACATGATTACCCGCTCCTTCAAGAGCTAAGGAAATAACTAACCAATTACCACCAATTAATCGGTTATTCCCTTTTGATAGAGCAATGGAACGGTTTGCTAACTCTACTGATTGAGACCATTTCTTTTGTTGCATTCTTAATACAGCAAGACGATGCCATAACCATGGGTTGTTCGGTTCTATCTTAATAGCTCTTTCCAAAGTCGCTGCTGCTTGTTCACCTTGACCTGCTTCAGCTTGCTGTCTAGCAACTTCTAATAATTCTAAGGCTGATGCGCCTACAGTCGGGGAAGTTTCTTGCTGTGTTGCTTTGACTGGAGGTTCAGCAGTTTGAGGAGGCTGTGCTTTACTTGCCGGTTTTTGTTTCGTTGCTTGAAATGAAGTACAAGATACCGATAGAATTACACAGCATAGAACAGCACTCCTAAATAAAAATATAATTCTCAATTTAACCACCCATCAAATATATTTTCTGACCACGATCCCTTCTTACTACTTGGGTTAACTTTATCCACTGTTCTACTACAGCTTTCATAAGCTGCAACAGCGGTTCCCTTTATAAACGGTAAAGGCGTAGCACCGGTACATTCCTTTTCCGTCAGTTTACCCGATTGTTGATGCACCCAATACCATTCGATATTTTCGGGTGCTGTCAAATCGATAGGAGTCACGGGTATAGATTTCATCAAGTCAGTCCAGACTCGTAATGCTCCTGAGGAGCCTGTCAATCCTGATGACTTATTATCATCTCGCCCTAACCAAACAACACTTAACGTACTTTCATCAAAACCAGCAAACCAACTATCCCTTAGCTCACCTGTCGTACCTGTCTTCCCTGCCAGCGGTAAACTAGTTGTCAGTTTTTCCGCAGCATATTTTGCCGTTCCTTCACGGACAATTTCTGTCATCGCATATTTTAACAAGTAAGCCGGCTCAGCTTTAATCGCTCGTTCAATTTTTAATTCATAACGTTGCAAAGGTAGGTTGTTTTGTGTAAGAACGGAGCGGATCGTTCTTGGTCTGATACTAAAGCCATCATTTGCGATGGTCTGATAAACCCGACTGATATCTAATGGCGACAGTTCGACAGCACCCAAGAGTAAAGAAGGAAATGCCTGTACTGATCTTTCTAACCCCAAAGATTTCAAACGATCAACTACCGATGCAAGCCCAATTTGCCTACCCAACCAAACCGTAGCAGCATTATATGAATGTTCCAAAGCTGTGATCAGCAGCACATCACCATGGAAAATTTTATCGTAATTTTCAGGACGCCATGCTTTTTGATTTTTTGTTTCCCAAACAATTTCTTCATCTTTAATCAAGGTAGCTAATGTACTCCCGGTTTCCAATGCCTGTAAATAAATAATGGGCTTAATAAGTGAACCTACATGGCGGGATGCCGTAATCGCCCTATTACTTCCCAACGTATTTTTATCACGTCCACCGACTACCGCTTGTATTTCACCACTATTTACATCCGTAATAATTATCGCCCCTTGAAGTTTTCCTCGTTCTAAATTTTTATACGTTTCCAAGTGCGCAAGTTTATCTTTAAGTATTCGTTCCGCTTTATCTTGCAATATAGGATCAAGCGTTGTAAAAATTCGCAAGCCTGCACTACGTAAATCTTCGTCATCGTAATTTTCTACTAACTGTTTTCTAACCAACTCAGTAAATGCCGGATAGCGTGACCGACTTAATGACCTACGCGGCGTAACACCAAGCCCTGCTTCAATCGCATGCTGGCTGACACTTGCTTCTAACACACCGAGTTTAGTAAGACTATTAAGGACAATATTACGCCGTTTTATTGCTCTTTCAGGATGGCGACGCGGTTCGTAATGAGACGGCCCCTTAACCATTCCTACCAATAATGCCAACTGTTCAACACGTAACTCCGTTAATGGTGCAGAAAAATAATATTCCGCCGCCAAACCAAATCCATGTATCGCACGCTGATTGTCCTGTCCTAAAAACACTTCATTTAAGTAAGCTGCTAGGATTTCGTTTTTTTCATAACGGTATTCAAGCAGTACAGCCATGATCTGTTCATTTATTTTTCGCCAGAAGCTTCTTTCATTTGTAAGAAAAAGATTTTTGATCAATTGCTGAGTAAGGGTACTCGCCCCTTGTTTTATTCTCATGGCTTTGATGTTTGTCAAAATAGCACGCGCAATTCCCCTCGGATCTATCCCATGATGCTCATAAAATCGTCGATCTTCTGTTGCTAAAAGCGTTTTAACTAAAAGTGGCGGAACATCTTCAAGCTTAACAATCACTCTATCTTCGTGATGTGCCGGATATATTTTCGCAATCTCAACGGGTTCAATTCTAGCTAAAACAACCGAGTGCTTATCCTCGATACGCTTAATTGAAAGAATTTCTGAGTCAGAGAACTGTAAGGAAATTTTCTGTTTTGGCTCTTTGCCATCACTAAACGAAAACCCTCGAGTATGTACATTAATGACCTGCTCATTAGCAGAAAACTCTCCCTGAGCCTTAGGAGACAAAACTCGACGATAGCCCAGAATCTTTAATTCACTCTCTACATCTTGCAGTGAGATTTGTTTCGTTGGGAAGAGTTCAAGCGGCCTCGCAAATACTCGAGCAGGTAATGCCCATCGATGCCCATCAAATTTCTGTTGAATTGAATAATCTAACCATAAGATCCAAGCCGAGACAAAAAGCACGCCTATGACTAACAAGTGAAGGATCCACCCCTTCCCCCAACGCTTGGATTTTTTCTTCCTCGCAGTCGTTTTTCTTTTACGAAAACGACGAGAACCACCCAATTTTTTGCGTGTCGATTTTCGTTTCTTCCGAGTAGTTGTCACTGCCACAATATTTATACTGACCTTTTAATGATTATCAGCTTATTCTATTTCATGAAACCAAAACTGATAAAGAGGAATTACAGGTAGAATATGTAATCTCGCGCCATAAAAAAACCCGCTTTCAAACGGGTTTTTGTCGAGCATCTATCATAAATAAGTCTATCTATTTAAACAAACAGGCTTATATTTATAATAAACTAACTATCTTTTTTTGCTCTTGCAGCAGCCTTTCTAGCTTTTGCACGGGCACGTGATTTCTGTAGCTTAGCTCTCTCGGTGTCCTTCAACATCTTCTCGTAGTCTTTATCAAACTTCTTGATAAATGCAGCAAGAGCCTTCTTATAAGTTGTCTGACGCCGAACCTTAGCTCGTTGAATCTGTTGCTTTGCTAGCTTCGCAGCTCTCACTTCGCGTTGCTTTTCAGTAAGAGCAGCACCACGACCTGACACTTTTTTCTTAGCTACTGCTTTCTTCTTCGTAGCTGCTTTTTTAACTACGCCTTTCTTGGCCGCAGTTTTCTTAGCTACAACTTTCTTCTCAGCAACAACTTTCTTCTTAGCTGTAGATTTTTTCTTAGCCACTTTCTTTTTTGCCAACGCCATAAGGACACCTCTTTCGATCACAAATTATTTAACAGGAAACGTGCGCACTATAACATATTAATTTACAGCGTAAAATATCAATATAATTTACGGTTAATGACTTTAATATTTTTTTTTGATCTATCTACTTTAATTTAGAAAAAATCCTATCTTTTATTTCCTCAACATCACCGACTCCATCAACAAAAAAATATTCTAAGCTTTCACTGTTCTCAAATCTTTTTGAGTAGAATTCAACTAGCGGTTCCGTTTGTTGATGATAAATATCTAATCTTTTACGAACAGTTTCTTCTTGATCATCATCTCTTTGAACAAGCTCTTCCCCTGTCACATCATCTTTACCTTCAACCTTTGGAGGGTTGAATATAGTGTGGTAAGTCCGTCCAGAACCTTCGTGCACACGGCGACCTGACATCCGTTTGACTATTTCTTCATCATCAACACGTATTTCAACGACATAATCTATCGGTACACCAATCTTTCCAAGTCCCTCTGCTTGTGGGATCGTTCGTGGAAATCCATCAAGTAAAAATCCATTTTCACAATCTTTCTCAACGACACGTTCAGTGATGAGACCTAGGATAATTTCATCTGAGATTAAACCACCACCATCCATAATTACTTTTGCCTCTTTACCCAGCTGAGTTCCTGCCTTTACTGCAGCGCGTAACATATCCCCTGTTGAGATTTTAGGGATATTAAATTTTTCACTGATAAACTCTGCTTGAGTTCCTTTGCCAGCACCTGGTCCGCCCAGAAGTATTATTTTCATAGTATTTTCTCTTTGAAAGTATTAAGTAATAATGAGTATTAGTGATGAGTCTTTGTTAAAAAACTGATATCTTACTGCTAGTTAAAAAAAAGTACACCCGTCTTAAACTCAATTGGTGAGAAATGAAATTAGAGAGTACCCCCAATCCCTCAATCAATATAATCCAAGGTTACGATGATTCTGGCATTAAGGTTAACGAACAATTAATCATAACCAGCTTTATTATAATGCCAGAGAAACTGCTTCCTAATTGGCGACCGAGACATTTTTCAGAGCTTACTGTGAATGATTTTGATGCTATAACAGAACTTGACCCAGAAATAATAATTATAGGCTCGGGTAAGAAATTATATTTTCCTGAAGCAAAGATCTCACAAACTATCATTTCAAAAAATATTGGGTTTGAAATCATGGATACATACGCAGCTTGCCGATGTTATTCCATTCTCGTCGCTGAGGGACGAAATGTTGCCGCGGGATTAATTATTGAATAATTTTTCTACTTTTCAGCTTTTCAGCTGCTAAAACCTTTAGTCGTTACTCTTCAGGGCATAAGTTTTCTATTGATAAACCTTCTCTTTCTAAGTGTTTGCGTAAACATTTCAATGCCTCAAGCTGGATCTGTCGAACTCTCTCACGTGTAACACCAATCAGCTTTCCAACTTCCTCCAGCGTATACACATCATTCCCATGTAAACCAAAACGATATTCTACCACTGAGCGTTGTTTATTATTTAACCTGTCCAGCCAAGTATCTAAATGAAATTGAATATCACCCGTCTGTAACATAATTTCTGGATCAGAATTATGGTTAGCAGGAATGGTATCCAGCAATGAACGATCAGATTCACCTGCCACCGGTACATTTACAGAAATAACACGTTCGTTCAAGCCCAACATCTTTTCAACATCTTCTACAGCACAGTCGAGATGCTTCGCGACGTCTTCAGGGGTTGGTTCAGTATCCATCGTTTGAGAAAGTTTATAGTGAGCTCTTAAATAAGTATTAATCTCTTTTACAACATGGACAGGCAGGCGGATAGTTCGGGTTTGATTCATAATGCTACGTTCAATCGTTTGACGTATCCACCAAGTCGCGTAGGTAGAGAAACGAAAACCTCGTTCAGGATCAAACTTTTCAACCGCTCGGATCAAGCCCAAGTTTCCCTCTTCGATCAAATCTAAGAGTGCTAACCCACGGTTTAAATACCTTCGGGCAATTTTGACCACTAAACGAAGATTGCTTTCAATCATTCGGTTCTTATCGGCCATATCACCACGCTGGACACCACGAGCCAACTCCACTTCTTCCTCTGCAGTTAGTAAGGATGAAAAACCTATTTCTTTGAGATAAAGACGTGTCGGATCAAGATCGCTGCTACTTAGCTTTTCTGCGAGCTTGGCGGCTTTATCCGGAAGTTTATGGTTAACACTCTTTACTCTAGAAGCGCTATCATTATCAGTAGGGCGATCTTGCCCCTCAGGTATTTCTACTTGGTGACCATCTTCACTATTATCCATAAGCCTATTATTCACCATTTTTAACGC
Source organism: uncultured Pseudomonadota bacterium (assembly GCA_913058255.1). GTDB lineage: Bacteria > Pseudomonadota > Gammaproteobacteria > CAJXQU01 > CAJXQU01 > CAJXQU01. The sequence continues at coordinate 31,517 of CAJXQU010000017.1, forward strand.
CACGGCAAAAAAGTATTTAACTTCAATGGTATTCACGAAAAACTAAAAACTTTTCACTCACTTCAAGCCCCCTTTTTCCATATACTCATACTCAATGAGAGCTCGACCAAACGTCTCTTTGGCATACACTTGTTATATGACAGCGCAACTGTCAAAATTGCCATTAAATCTTACCTAGTGTCTAGAATACATAATAATATGAAATTAACCCAACTACCCGCATGGAATGCACTTTCACGTCACTTTCAATCCTTTCATGCTCTCCAAATACAAGACTTATTTACTCATGAGCAAGATCGTTTTGATCAATTTTCACTAAAAACCGATGATCTATTTCTCGATTACTCTAAAAATCGAGTTAATGCCGAAACGTTCGATCTTTTGCTCAAACTTGCCGAAGAAAGTGAAGTTGATCAATTCAAACAATTCATGTTCTCCGGTGAAAAAATCAATTTCACAGAACAACGGGCAGTGATGCATACCGCGTTAAGAAACCAAACTGATCGCCCTGTTTTTGTTGATAATGAAGATATTATGCCCGCTGTCAGAAAAGTCATGAAACAGGTAGAACTTTTTTCTGAAGATGTTCGCAATAAAAAGTGGTTAGGTTACTCAGGGAAGCCGATCAAAAATATTATAAATATCGGCATCGGTGGATCTCATTTAGGTCCAGTTTTAGTCTCTGATGCTCTCGCTGAATATGGACAAAAGGATTTAAGTAGTTGGTATGTATCCTGTTCGGATATTAACCCTGTACTCAACCTGCTTGATCCAGAAACCAGCTTATTCATCATCGTCTCAAAATCATTTACGACTAAAGAGACTATCGCTAATGCAGAGCTTGCTAAAACTTGGCTTCTTGAAGCCGCTGGCGATCAAAAAGCCGTTTCTAAACATTTCGTTGCAGTTTCAGCGAACTCGGAAAAAGCACGTTCCTTTGGTATTAATCAAAATAATGTTTTTGAGTTTTGGGATTGGGTTGGTGGTCGTTACTCTCTGTGGAGTGCTGTTGGATTATCCACCATACTATTAATTGGCATGAAAAATTTTGAAGCCTTATTGGCTGGCGCATACCGCATGGATGAACATTTCCGTACAGCCCCTCTTAAACAAAATATGCCCACAATCCTGGCATTATTGGGTATTTGGTATAGTAATTTTTATGGTGCCCATAGCCATGCTGTTATCCCTTATGACGACCGTTTAAAACAGCTCCCTTTGCATTTACAGCAATTGGACATGGAGAGTAATGGTAAATCGGTAACACGTTCAGGAAAGACTACAGACTACACGACAGGCCCCATGATTTTTGGATCGCCTGGTACCGATTGTCAACACGCCTACTTTGAATCGATTCATCAAGGCACGCACCTCATTCCTGTTGATTTTCTTATTGCATTAAACAGCACCACCAGCTCCAAAGATCGCGATGAAACTTTACTTGCAAATTGTTTCGCTCAGTCAGAAGCAATGATGCGAGGACAATCTCTGCAAGAGATAAAAGCAGCCCTTAAGGCTTCTGGTCACAATGCTGGAGAGATTGAGCTACTGGCCCCACACAAGATCATAGCGGGTAATAAACCTAGTAATACATTACTTTATGACGAGTTAAATCCAGGCACTCTGGGTGCTCTTCTCGCACTCTATGAACATAAGGTGTTTGTCCAAGGTGTTATCTGGCAAATCAACTCGTTTGATCAATGGGGAGTAGAGTTAGGTAAACAATTAGCGGATCAGATAAAGTTAGATCTACACCAAAAGAATCCTGGGCAGCATGATTGTTCTACGGAAGGGTTAATGAAAAAAGTTCGTTTAGGAAAGCTCTGAAACAGACGTTTCATTATTTTTTTTGATAAGTCGTTTCGATACCATTTCAGCTAACCTTCTATACAGTACAGCCTGTGACAAAAATGATAACTGGCTAATTAATTCTTTCTTAATCTGTAGCACTTCCGTCTTGCCGTTGGACTTGATCGAAGTAGGATGCGCCATACTCGAAAGGCAAGCGACTTCACCAAAACTATCTCCAACATTAATGTCATCTATCGATAGTTTTCCTGTAAAAAGAATGTATAAACCATCATCCCGCTCACCTTGTTGCGTAATTAAATCACCATCGTTGAAATTGAGTCTTAAACAATCATTACAGATCAATCGTAAATCAGCCTCTTCAAGATCAGAAAAAATCCCTAATCTTTGAATCATCATTAACAGCTCTAAATTCTGTTCAGAAACCATAGGTAAAACTACATCACTCTTTGGCTCTACATTCTCTTCAACAAGTTTTTTTCCTTTTTGGGAGGGAAAGACGCGTCGAAGATACTTACTCATCTCTGCTGCAGATTTAAAACGCTTGGACGGATCTTTTTTCAAAGCATGCAAAATATAGCTAGCGAGATTTTTTTGCATATTTGGCTTATAAACTAAGGGATCTGGTGGGTTTTCATTCACAACCTTGTAGATCAATCTTGAGAAACTTTCTGCCTCAAACGGATGCTTTCCTGTCAATAATTCGTACATGACAATGCCTAGCGAGTACAGATCTGTTTGTTGTGTGATGATATCTTCTTGCACCTGCTCAGGAGACATATACCGAGGTGAACCAACAAAACCTGTCGGCATCGTCATCTCAAAATTTTGCTGAGTGACAAAGGCGATACTAAAATCTGCGATCTTAATTTGCATATCTTCGGTAACAAGAATGTTTGCAGGTTTAATATCTCGGTGGATCACACCTTCAACATGAGCATATTTCAGCCCCTCAGCACATTGAATAATTAAATCCAGCGCTTCCTCTGGTGAAAGTAGCTCTTCCTCAGAAATATAATCTTTTAATGTCCGCGCATGCTTAACTAGCTCCATTACAATGTAATGCCGACCTTCATCAACACCACAGTCATACACTTCCATAATATTCGGATGGTGCAACAAACTACCGGTCTTGGCTTCACGAACAAAGAGTTCATTAAAACGACGTGCTTGTTGTTTATCTTTGATGTGTTCAGATAAAGATACTTTGATCGCTACAGGACGTTCTGCGATGGGATCATAACCTTCGTAAACAACCCCCATACTTCCTGTCGCAAGTTTTTCGATGACTTGATATTTTCCAAGTCTTTTAGGAATCTTATGAGTTGCAGTATTCACATCTAACCTTTAAATGATAGTCATTAACTTGAATAAGTAGCGAAGTAGCAGCTAAATAAATTCTACCTTATCAGCGTGGAGTTCAACGTTCTCTTGATTATGGTTCTCAATTGTAAAGGAAAAAACACTACCTCGATCAACTTCTGATTCAACCATGATCTTTCCACCCATTAATTCAACCAGTTCTTTGCTGATTCCAAGCCCTAAACCCGTCCCACCGAATTTACGAGTGATAGAAACATCTCCTTGTGCAAACGCATCAAATATAATATCAATCCGCTCTTCAGCTATGCCGATACCAGTATCTCTTACTTCAAATAAATACTGACCACTGTCAGTATTGAGCAAATGAACTTGAACATGTCCTTCATCTGTAAACTTAATTGCATTACCAATCAAATTCAACAAAACTTGCCTTAGCCTACCAGGATCAGTCATCAGGTTATTGAGCGCATAGCCTTCAATAAAATATGCTAATGAGACTGACTTTTCACTAGCAGACTCTGACAGTAATTTAACGACGTCTTTTAAAATTTCTTCGGGATCGAAACTAATTAATTCCAGCTCGACTGATTTAGCTCCAAGCTTAGAAAAATCGAGCACACTATCAATCATCTTTAATAAAGACTGAGCAGAACGTTTAGCGACATCAATGTACTCTGCCTGCTCATCTGTCGGTTCAGTGTGTTGTAAAAGGTTGAGAACACCCATCACACCATTCATCGGAGTTCGTAATTCATGACTCATATTGCCTAGAAAATCTGACTTTACTCTAGCAGCTTCAAGCGCTTTTTCAGTCGCTTTTTTAGCTTCAATTTCAGCTAATTTCCTACGATTAATATTTTGATTTATACCAATCATTCGAAGGGCTTTTCCTTGATGATCACGAGCAACAGCTCGACCTTGGTCATGAACCCACAACCACTCACCATCCGCTTTTAATAATCGATACTCAGAACAAAAGCTACTCGTCTTCCCGTCTATATGCTGTTGAACTTCCTCATTTACACCAATAAAATCTTCTGGATGAACCAACTGTCTCCAAGCTAATAGGTCATTCTCATAACTGTCCTTCTCATAGCCGAGCCTGAGCATCATTTGTTCCTGATTTACCGTACCCGTCTCAACAGATAAATCCCACATCCAAAGATCGCCACAATTCAGCGCCATTTGTAGGCTATCGTTGCTTTCTTGTAACGCCCTTTCAGACTCTTCAAGCTCGCTCAAATCACGGACAATCCCAATAATTTGATTTTTATCACCTAGTTTTGCTGTCGTCAGGTTTAAATTGATCGGAAAGATTTCACCATCTCTGCGCATGGCTTCCATCATTCGCCAAGTGCCTGCCTGCATCAAGCCCCCATGCCGAGCAAACTTCCGAATAAAAGCTGGTACTTGTTCAGCATAAGCCGCTGAAAAAAACTGAGAAACATCTTCGTTCAAGATATCTTCTTGTGTACAAGCAAAAATTTCTTCTGCACGTGAGTTTAGTGACTGGATCAAACCTTCATCATTTATCACGACAACACCATCACCTGAGATATCAACGATCGCTTTAGTTCGACTTTCACTGTTAGAGAGGTCACGTAATAATTGAGATAACTCCAGTGTATTTTTACGCAGTTGCCCCTCACGCCTAACGGCTGAATCCACATTTGAAACCTGAATCAGACAATAAAAACCTTTATCTGAAGTAACTTTTAAAGGCTTAATCTCTATAGCTTGTTGTATTTTTTCTTTCTTAGTCTCACAAAAAAGTGGCAATGGGGAATGATGAATAGATTGTGCTAAAATGGCAGAACTACCACTATCAACTGCTTGTGATATCGCAGAAAATAATCTTATATTTTCAATACTAGGGAATATTGACTTTATAGTTCTTCCTAAAACAAAGTCTTTGTCAAAACCACTATATCTTTCCATCCAATGATTCCACTGAACAACATGGCTATTTGAATCGAGAATAATTATCCCCACATTAACGACATTAAGTGCCGTTTCATCTATTTGTAAAAGGCGATCCTTCTGGCTCATGAATTAAAGCTCTACTTCCATTCCAAAAGTATGGGCAACCGTATTTCTAAATACATCCATTTCTTCTAAATCCATCAGAAATGTTACATGCCCTTCAATGTCTTGCTCTTTTATACTGAATAAAATCATTGTTTTTAAAAAAAGAATTTTTTTATCGATCAATCTCTCAGTTCGACTTTTCAAAATGTCTCTTGCTGAACCTTGAGAAAACTCAGGCACTTCATTTGAAATTTCTTCATTAAGAATATCAGCGAGTGTCGAAAGACAGCCTGTCAAAATAATATTTCCAACTTCTGTTAAAGCCTCTTGTTGCATTTCAGTTAATACTTCAAGAGGAAGATCTTCATCAAGTAATAACTTAACCAGCTCTAAGCTATTCTCTTCTGGAAAAAATAAAAAAGCTTCTCCTTGAAACGTTCCCGCAAACTTCTCCCTTACCCCTGTTATTGAGTTATTTTGCACGCCACCTAAAACAGTAGCCGCTTCTTCACGATCCATAATCTCAACGACAGGAATCGATAACCTTATTTCTTGCCCAACCATTTGGCTTAATGATGCTGCTGCATGTCCAACACCAATATTTAGTATTTCTGAAAATGCATCTTTTTCCATTTCTGATAAGGGAAAAACCATGACTTATCCCTCCTGCTCTAGAAAACTAAGAACCCGTTCTTCTGTTACCGGTTTGCCTATAAACCCAATTCCAGCCGCATCCGCTTTTTTACGTGTCGCTTCCTGAACATTAGCTGTCAACATCGACAACCTTGCATTTGGATATAGCTCTCTTAGCTTAGCTCCCAACGTAAGACCATCCATGCCCGGCATATTCATATCTAAAGTCGCAATATCTATATCCAGAGACTCACAGATTTTCAAAGCTGCATCTCCATCTTCCGCTTCATAGATTTCCCAATCTGGGTAGTTGTTTTTAATTATCGCAGTGATCATCATTCTTGATAAACGACTATCATCAACCACTAAAATTTTTTTAGACATGTTTATTCCTCTTTCCAGATATAATCGACTTCTACTGTCTTTCCGAAATCTTCATACTCAAGCCTTTCAGTTAATGACTTCACAAGCTTGATCCCTCTTCCATGCAGGTCAACTGTTTCTTCTGAGCCTATATCCATCAATGCCTGAGCTGATTCAACATCGAAACCATCTCCATCATGCGTAATTCGTAACGATAACTTTCCACCTTCCGTACATGGTGAGTGCTTAAGGTTAAAAGTAATTGAACCCGCAGATAGTCCATCTATGGCATTTTTACGTGCTTTATAATATTGTTCAAACCCATCTGGTGTCACTTTCAAACTTGAATCGAGATCGAGTAAGCCATGCTCCAGTGCATTCGAAAATAACTCGGTCATAATTAAGTAAAGTGACTTCTGATAATAATGTAGCCCCTGAATATCGACTACCATTTGAACCAATGATGGAATTATCTCTGCTTGCTTAATAACATCTTCTTTCACACAAAAATCTAAACTCCAGCTTGATGCTGGCAGTAATGATTTAGTCACTATCTTGTCTTCTTTTAAACTGGTTTTTGTTGGATCACAATAAATTTCTAGAATAGATAGATCATCTCTTTGCGGCTGCCCCTGACAAAACTCCACAATCTTACTCATAATGCTTGGGAAAATATTCTTAGAAGAATTTTCACTCGCAATACATTCTTCTAAGCGTTCAGAACCAAAAAAATCACCTGATTTATTTTCCCCTTCTATTAAGCCATCAGAATATAAAATAAACTGATCGCCATGAGCCAATCGTATGGTTTCTGTCATAAGATCCAGTTCATGACTCTCTACGACACCTAACGGTAAATGTAATGAAGGGTAATTATGCGTAATGCCAGTTTGACTATTTTTAAAATAAATGTCTGGTAAACCACCATTCCAAACCGATGCAATAGTGTGTTCAGCATCAAGTTCAACAAAACCTGCAGCAAGAAAACGTCCCGTTGGAAGGACCTCTCTTAATTTTCGGTTTATTTCTGAAATTATCTGTGCAACTGAAAAACCTTTTGCTGCCATCGTTTTAAACACATCAAAAACAACCAAGCCCCCAATTGCAGCTCCAAGCCCATGCCCAGTGAAGTCCCCTAACATATAGAGCTGACCACCATCAGGCTTGTGTGACACAATAATAATATCGCCATTCAGTTGTTCCATCGGCGATAAATAATAATTAATGTTGGTTACATCAAAGGCTTCACTTTTAGTTATTTTCGATAATATTCTTTCTGCAATATCGAGATCGCTGGCAGCTTCCTCTTCACGAAAGCTTAGTACTTCATACTGAACCTGCTTCTCTCTATACAGTTCTTTCATTCTTAATAATGCTTCAATCTTAGCTTTAAGAATAACAGGACTGTAAGGTTTCGATAAAAAGTCATCGCCTCCAGATTCGACACATTTAGCTAGCGCATCCTCATCAGTAATCGCCGTTAAAAACATAATAGGAGTATACGTATCTGGTGAATCTTTTTTTATTAACTCTGCGGCTTCATAACCATCCATGACTGGCATCATGACATCCATCAGGATTAAGTCCGGTTGATATTTTTTAGACATTTCAACCGCTTTATGCCCATCATCGGCAACAAGGACATTATAGCCATATTTAGTCAGCATTCCCTTGAGAACAATTCTGTTTACAGAGTCATCATCAACCAACATCAATGTTGAAATACTATTTTTTGCTTCCGGTGCAACCTTATCTTCTTCAAGAGAAAGATTTATATTGCGAATCCCGTCATCACTTATTACTGACTCCATCACTAAATCCTTGTTGATTATTATTGTTATTATTCAACCATCATTAACTTATCGAAATTGGCAATTTTTAGAATTTCTTTGATATTGGTATCTGCATTTGAAATAGTAACAGCATCCTTACTACCTCCTGCGTGTTCGCGCAGTTGTAACAACATTCCTAATGCTGAACTATCCATATAGGAAGCATTTTTAAGATCGACAATATAGTTATAATCCGATGGGTTATCTTTATAAGCATTTCGTAGGTCTTTATGAATATTAAAATCAAAACGTTCCGAAATTTGGATTCTCATCGTTTTACCATCACCGATAGATTGTGCTGAGACTGACATAGGTATTGCTCCTTGTATAACTTAAAATAATTCAATGTCACCTTCTGACATTGAGTCTTGGTTTGCAGGGCTCTCTGGAGCGTCTGCAGAATATTCAACGAATGTTTCTAAACTACTTCTAAGCGCTAAAACTGTTGCTGATGAGTCAGTTCCTGTTTGTGAAACTAATTCATTATTAAAGCTGCTAATAAATTTTTCTATTTCTTCCACCCGAAATTCAGCATGTTCAATAACCTGCCGTACAATATCTTCAAACTGTAAACTTCGGACAGCTACATCTGTTTTCTCACTGATGTTATCTGACAATAATGTTGCGTCTGCAACCGATACTTCTACAGCGGCTTCCATTTCCTGTAGATCTTTCATCATTCTCTCTACTCGACCTTTACCCGTAACAACGATAGTCATATCTTCAGATGCCATTTTACCAACAAGATCTCGAGTAGATCCTATGGCTAATTGTGCCGCTTCCATTCTTGCCCTAATCTGTTCATTAAATTGATTTGATCGAACTGATAAGTTACGTACCTCATCAGCTACGACAGCAAAACCTCGACCAGCTTCACCCGCGCGCGCAGCCTCAATTGCTGCATTTAAAGCTAATAAATTTGTTTGATCAGCAATTGACTTCACATCTGTAAGTAGTTGAAAGATGCCATCCATTTCATCTGCCATTTCATCAATTCCTGTAACGGTATCAATACTACCTTTGGAACTGTCCACCATAAATCCAACAAAATAATCCATCACCTCTGATGTTTCTGAAACGAACTTATTTAGTGTAATTTGATCATTTTCAACTTCATCTGCATGTTCACTCATATTATTAAGTAAACTATGCATTAGTTGTCCCTGTGCCTGGCTATCATCATGAAGTCCATTGAAACTCTTACTTAGATCCATCACCGACTGATGAACCAGCTGTCTTACCTGCTCAAACGATCCCTGCAAACTTGATAACTCTTCAATTAGCTGGTGGTTAATATCCCCTATCACAGTCGCTAGCTCAGGATCGGCCATAGTCTCACTTATCAAATTGTAAGCACTACTTTCATCAACATGAGACATCTTACTAACCGTCTTCAAACTAGAAAAAATCCAGGCAAATACTGTTGTCACCAATACTAAAAAAGTAATGCTATCTGCTTTCAACCAGACCAGTGCTCCCATAGCAATTGAACTCACTAATAAAGCAATATAGTTTCTCATCAAGAATGATTTCATGTTACAAATTAGCCCTTCAGGCCCCTTTGACTGTTTGTGGTCTAGTACTTATCGGTAATTCCTCTAGAACCTTTAACCTGAGCAAGGCATAGAAAAACGTTGTAGTAAAGTGAAATTAGACAGCTAAAAGAAGAAGTGATGCATAAGCTATGCCTTCATCACTTAAAAAGAAGAGTATTTGGAAGGTGGATAGGAAAATCTATCGATAGTTCATAAAACAGGACTCCCTCCTTAAGGAAAGAAGACCTGTAAAATTGAGAGTGAGGACTAGCGTAGTAAACTCTAAGCTTGCTAGAAACCTCTGGCTAATTGATGGATAGTGACCTTGAGTTCAGAAATTATTCGGTGCTTCCTCCATCCAATACCACCGGCCTCAGTAAAGAATAAAGACTTTATAAAAAAATTAATCTAAAAAATTTAAAATTTCTTTCTCAATATCAACTTTGTCAATCACTGTAGCTTGCATGATCGGCTTTTCAAATAAATCACTCACCACCGTTGGAATGGCTATGCTCGCCTTTTTCGCTATCGCTTGCAGCGCTGCTATATCTGTTGTTCCAACTTCACCCGTGAGCGCGTTAGCAATCGTAGGAGAAAATTTCGTCCACTCAGCGGTGGAGTAAACTATTGTATTCAATGGCTTCTCAGCACAAGTTTCATAGGCTTTGAAGCAAGTTGCAGTATGAGGATCCAGTAAATACCCCGATTCGAAGGTTTCTTGAATATATTTTTTACCTTCTTCATCAGAACAAAAGTCAGCAGAAAAAACTGTTTTAAGTTTTTCAAGCTCATCACTTTTCAGTTGATAATATTTATCCTGATCAAGTTTTTGCATTAATTCCTTGGTTCGATCTGCACCAAAAAAATCATATAAAATTCTTTCAACATTTGAAGATTTAAGAATATCCATCGCAGGTGATGTTGTCGGTGTCACAGCGGATTCACGTATATCGTATTGACCTTCATTGATCAACTTCGTTAAAACGTTGTTCAAATTCGAAGCGATAATGATCTTCTCAACCGGCAAGCCCATTTTCTTCGCATAATAACCACCGAGCGCATTGCCAAAATTACCACTGGGAACATCCAAATAAACTTTCGCCCCCATGCTTACCGCTTCCATACGCACTAGCTCAAGATAGCTATGAATATGATAAATAATTTGGAAAATTATGCGTCCGAAATTAACCGAGTTCGCAGCAGATAAAGAAATATTTTTCTCGTTTAATTTGTTATTGAAACTCTCAGAACTCAACAAGGATTTTAATGCACTTTGGGCATCATCAAAATCCCCATGAATACCGATCACCTTCAAGTTTTGAGCATCTTCAGTGACCATTTGTAAACGTTGGACATCCGAAGTTCCACCTTCAGGATACAAACAAACGACTTGTACATTCTTTTTATTTTTAAAGGTATCTAGTGCCGCAGGCCCAGTATCACCACTCGTTGCCGCCAAGATCAAATAATTTTCATTTCGTTTTTCTGCCAATGCCGAGAGCACTGAGCCGAAAGGTTGCAAGGCCATATCTTTAAAGGCACGAGTAGGTCCATGATAAAGCTCACTGACATAAAGATCGTTTTTCACTCTCACTAAAGGGGCTGGATCGGCTGGATCATCAAATTGATCATATAAACTCAATGCCTGTTCGATAGCGTCCTGATCAATATCAATTTTAAATGCTGCTAACACATCTCGAGCCAGATCCTTATAGCTTGTCGACAGATGTTTTTCTAGAAAATCTAATCCTAGCAGAGGAAATTTTTCAGGCACATAAATTCCACCAAACGAACACATTGGCGAAAGAATAGCCTCAGAAAAACTAACTTGTATAGGGTTAACACCATCATTACCCCGAGTTTCAATAAAATTCATACTTTATTCCAAAAAATTTAACCTAGATGCTCAACACGAATGCGTGTGACAGTACCATTGATAGAATCCAGAGCTTCGATCAAACTGATTGCTTCATTCATCGCTTGTTCCCTTACGATGTAAGTTAGAAATACGATAGGCACAAACCCAGCCCCTTCGGCTGGCTCTTGCTGTCTGATAGCTTCGATACTAATACCACCTTCAGCAAAAATTCCGGTGACTTCGGCCAACACGCCTGGACGCTCAACCGCATCCATTCGCAGATAATAAGCCGTTTTTATGTCACCCATTGCAGCAATCGGAGTTTCTGACAATGAATCGGCTTGGAAAGCAAGGTGCGGCACACGGTTTTCCGGATCAGTCGTCAATACTCTAACGACATCCACTATGTCCGCAACGACAGCTGAAGCAGTTGGATCAGCACCCGCCCCAGCTCCGTATTGTAATGTTGGTCCAACGGCATCACCTTTAACTAGCACAGCATTCATGACGCCATCAACATTTGCGATCAATCGGCGTTCAGGGATCAACGTAGGGTGTACACGCAACTCGATACCCACTTCTGTATCTTTCGCAATACCAAGGTGCTTAATGCGATACCCAAATTGTTCCGCATAAAAAACATCTTCACGCGTGATCTTGTCGATGCCTTCTTTATAAACTTTTTCGTATTGTAACGGGATACCAAACGCAATTGAGGCCAAAATCGTTAATTTATGAGCGGCATCTGTACCATCGATATCAAAAGCCGGATCAGCTTCGGCATAACCTAGCGCCTGCGCTTCTTTTAAAACGTCAGCAAAATCACGGCCTTTGTCGCGCATTTCTGTAAGGATGAAATTTCCAGTTCCATTGATGATCCCAGCCAACCATTCTATGCGGTTGCCTGTTAAACCTTCACGCAAAGTTTTAATAATAGGAATTCCGCCCGCAACAGCCGCCTCAAAAGCAACCATCACGCCTTTATTCTGCGCAGCTTCAAAAATTTCATTGCCATGAATAGCGATCAAGGCTTTGTTAGCCGTGACTATATGTTTACCGTTTTCAATCGCCGTTAAAACCAGTTCTTTAGACAGCTCAGTGCCACCTATCAGCTCCGCAATAATATCTATATCAGGATGATTCACCAGCGCATGAGCATCCGTTGATAGCTCAATATCGTTTACACCACAAATACGATCTTTATCCAACGTACGAGCGACCGCATGAGTAACACGTATTTCTCTACCTGCACGACGAGAGATTTCCGAAGCATTACGTTGCAAAACATTCACAACTCCTCCCCCGACTGTGCCCAATCCTAATAATCCAACTTTAACCGGTTCCATTCATTCTTATCCTTTATTAAACATGTCATTAATGCCACGAATGACCTAACGGGTTCTTTGTCTTTTTTGTACTAGACAAAACGAACGAGATCTTTGCCATAAACCCAGAACTCGGTACAGAGTAAAACTAACGTTTTGGCTTTTATCAAAAGCTTAGTCAATGTTAACGATTTTAAAACCTTAGATAAGATCTCAAATAGGCACCTATCACTGTGCAACCAGAGTCCAAGCTCCCCAGCTAAATTCATAAATAGCGTCGCGTGTGGGAAACCTTCACTATGATCGAAGCGAGCCTTTAAACTGAGTTAAAACCGTTAAACATGAAAGTCTTTAATACTACCCCATAAAACCTTGCGTTGCAGCCATATACGCTTAAATTAAAGTCACTTACAGGAGTGTCAGAAGTCTAAAATCACTAACTTATAATAGGAAATTGAGGCCTTTCTAATATACGAGTGTTGGCAGGTACCGTTTGCCCCAAGAGTTGCTTTACTTCTTTACTCGCCTAAATTAGAACTAATTAACGAAGTTCTCGCTTAACAGAGAGTAAATTGAAGCTCCTAATTAGACATTGCAACGACCCACAACAATCATCACTCTAAACTGGCGTCAAGACAGGATGAGAAGTTTATAGATCTAAAGGATTCTTGGGATCAATATGCTCCATGAAAGGCAACCGTCTTAAATTATTTGTTAATTGGTAGACCTTTCCGATCCAATTATTAATCACCGCTTCAGCTGTATCATGCCAAGTATTATCTATATTAGGGATGATTAGATGTTCAGGAAATTCTGGTACTTCGACACCATTCTCACGAGCGATCAAGATCTGCGCATGATACTCATCAAGAATAGCTTGATTCCGCAATGAAAAATAATTCTCAGGAAATGGTGGATATTGTTCTAGATCACCACTAATAAAATCACCAACTTCACGCTTATATTCTTTCAATAAACTGATTTCGTCGTATTCTGGATGTCCTTGAAAAAAGACCTGTCGAAAGCCATCCTGACTAACTGCCAGATGAACCCCTGCCTCCCTACTCTCAGCTAAAATCTTAAGATCAGCCTCGATAAACTGTTCACGAAAAACCTCATTAAAACGCGAGTGAGGAACATCGAAGCGCGTATTCACACCAGCGACGAGAGGATGCTTTTGATCTTTCACTCCGTGCGAATAAACCCCCCAACGCTTGCCAGCTGGCAAAGCCGTTCTCTTTTGGCCGTATTGATACTGCAAAACAGCATGTGTCGCCAGACAAGAAAAAAGTGTCGAGGTGACATTTTCGTAGGCCCACTCAACAACTTCACCCAAAGGCTTCCAAAATGTTTCATTGGATAGATCCTTTTCGGCAACATTAGCACCCGTAATAATCAATGCATCCAAACCCTTCTCTTTAATCTGATCAAAGGTTGAGTAATAATTTTCGACATGCTCTTTCCCCTCAGGGCTGCGCTCCAGCTCATCTAGGGTAAAAGGATGCACATAAAATTGAGCTATCTGATTGCTCTCGCCAATCAAACGAAAAAACTGTCGCTCGGTTGCCTGCAAAGCCTTATCAGGCATCATATTCAACAAGCCTATATGCAACTCTCTGATCTCTTGCTCTAATGCAAAATCAGCAGGCAAAATAGTCTCCCCATCTTGCTTCAGACGTTCAAATGTGGGTAAATTCGTATTCGCGACTAAAGGCATTGGTTACAAACTCTTCTCTATTAGATTCAAAAAGTCACCCTCATTTTCAACTGTCAGCATGTCCTCAGCCGAGATGGTATAGCCGTGTTTTTCTATAATCGCTTCATAACGTGGAATTCTAGCGTAAAATAATCGGGGGAAAATCCAACGTACAAAATCATCCGGTTCAATCAGAGCAACATACTCGAGTTCTTTCTCTTTCAAATAAAGCGCTAGCTGTTCGTCTAAAAATTCTTCACGATAATATAATGGTTTTGGATTCAACTCAGCACGACGGATCAACTCTTTTTCATTATCTTTCGATGCTTGGATATAGATAAATAACGTGTGCTCAGCCAGCAACTCGATAGTTTCATCATCGTCCAACTCACACAAGCTACCACCGGCATCATTTATGAAATGATCATAGCCATAGATATCATGCGCCTTCTCAATAAAGCCAGGCACATCATGCATAGTCCGTAGCTCCGCATTATGGTGCAGGGCTTGACGCTTCTTAAACTCCCTCAGGCTTAGCCCACCAAGCTCAGGGTTGCCCAACTTACCGAGGAAAGTAGAAACCGGCTTTAAATTATCGACCGTAAGATTATTGTTGATCTGAATCGAGTCCGACCGCAATAAATCCCGTAGAAAAGGGATCTGCATCGCCTGAAACTTTATATTATCAAGGATCGGCTCATCTAAATAGCGAGTACCAATACGATAATCACAGGAATAACTGTCTCTTATACACATCTGACGCTGCCGACGATCTACTCTGTG
>CAJXQU010000018.1 GCA_913058255.1 uncultured Pseudomonadota bacterium
AGATCTACACAGAGTAGATCGTCGGCAGCTCAGATGTGTATAAGAGACAGAGAAAATTCTCATCAGCTAAATTCGCAGGCAAAACTAAAATATATGGACTTTATGTAAAGGCGGCTCGTCAAAATAGGTTAAGCCAAAGGGTTAGGGGATGGGAAATCTTAATCATTTAACTCGGCTACAACAGAGAACAATTAGAGGCGAATGTTCAGTCACCCTATTTTGCATGATCAGAAGAATTAGTCTCTTTCTGTTCTAACAGAAGGTCCAAAAGGTAAAGTGGTAGGAACTACTATTTAAGTATAAATACAGAGGATGGATTTTGTAATAAAAAAAACCAGCCCTCTATAGATGTTGGAGGGCTGTAATTGTCGGAAATTAGAACCGACGAGGGTCAAATTTAAACTTTATCAAAAGCAACGATTAACTGGCTTCCTTCAAAGTAAGCGGATAACTTGCCTGACTCAGCATCACTATCATCACTTTCGATGTTGATTACATACTCTCCCGTTACACTCATTTTAATGATTTGCTGTGTTGCAGCCTCTTTCGAATCAGGATCTTTAGGGCCTATTGCAGTAACCAATAAACGATCGCCATTAGCATCGGTGTAGTAGAAAACAATCGCAATCTTAGAACCAAGATCGATAGTTACTGGTTCTGATGCATCCAGTCTTTCAATAGTTCCTTGGTTAGTCACAGTGGCTGCCGGCTCTGCATAAGCAGGGATCGCTGCCGTTACAGTCATTAAGAACAAAGGTAACAATGCTCGTAGTTTCATAATATTACTCCAAAAGTATTAAATTCTATTTGCTCTGAGATGTGAAAATCACGTTTGTAAATCTTCTCAGCGCTACAATGGAACACAGTATAGGTAGAAACTGAAAAGAAACAATGCCGCTAATATTGAATGATTAATTCTTAAAAGGAAATAGTCGTGTTGTTGAAAGGTGCTCTGTTTAGATCCATTACAAAACAAATCGTTAAAAGAAACCCTAATCGGAATATTTTCCCACTTTGCGTAAAGTGAATGGTCACACAACGTATCTTTGGATAAAAAGAAGTCGTTTATAATCGTGATAATAAAACTAAGTAGTATAGAAAAAACGTCAAAAAATTAAATATATCCACAGCATGTGCAGACTAATCAATTTATAGAGGTTGTAGAGCTTCGTTTATACCTGTTCAAAAATCGTTGAAATGATCTAATGAAGTTTATTGGGGACCGCTAGTGTAAAAGCTGGGATTAAAGCCATAAAGTGTTCGTTATCTTCACTCATCATAAGATATTCACCTTCCATGCAACCAGTTGCTGTTTCAAGCACAGCACCGCTGGTATATTGAAATGCATCGCCGGGCTTAAGCTTAGGTCGTTCACCAACCACACCCTCACCTCGAACTTCTTCAACCTTGCCATTCGAATCAGTAATGATCCAATGTCGGTCTAATAATGTCGCTGCATTACTGCCCGTGTTTTCAATCGTAATGGTATAGCTGAAAACATATTGATCATTTTCAGGTATCGATTGTGATTCAAGGTAGTTCGTATCGACTTGAATATTTATGTTGTTTATTTCCGTCATCTTACGTTAGATAATACCATTGTTGTTCAACAAAAATCTTATCCATTTTTATGAGTATTATCAAAAAGACTGCACAAAATAATCAGGACTCTATGAAGCAACTCATTGCAGAAGAGCTATTGGATATTGTCGATCATAATAATAAAGTGATCGGTCAAGCTCGTCGACAAGACATCCATGCCCTAGGTCTACGCCATCGTTCGGCTCATGTACTGATTTACAATCAACAGGGCGATTTATTCCTTCAAAAGCGTTCTAAGCACAAAGATGATTTTCCAGGCTATTGGGACTCATCTGCTGCGGGGCATGTTGATGCTGGAGAGTCCTATGATCAGTGTATCGTCAGGGAAACTAAAGAAGAACTCGGGGTAGAATTAACTCCTCCACCTATAATGCAATTTCTTCTCACAGCGCGTCCTGAAAATGGTATGGAGTTTTGCCAAGTCTACACAGCTACTCACAATGGCCCATTTGAGCTTGATCACGATGAAGTGGAAACAGGTGACTGGTTCTCACCAGAACAAATTACAAACTGGTTAGCGTCCGGCGGAGAAGGAATGACGCCCAGTATAAAAATTATGATTTTGAAATTAAAACTAAATTTTAAAAATGACTCCTGACATAATGTTGTCAGTAGCCTTACTGTAAGCTATTAGCTTTCAGGCTACTTCATTCACTATATGAGACGCGCAGATCGGCTTTTTCAAATTGTACAGTTCATAAGAACGCGGCGGATTACAACCGCAAAATGGCTGTCTGAAGAGTTGCAAGTTTCTGAACGTACTATCTACCGAGATATACAAGATTTATCACTATCAGGCGTTCCCATAGAAGGTGAGGCAGGCGTTGGTTATGTGCTCAGAAAAGGTTTTGATCTGCCTCCACTGATGTTTAGTAATGAAGAGATCGCAGCACTCATTTTGGGTACCAGATTAGTTAAAAGCTGGGCAGATCCTGGGCTCGCTCGCGCCGCTAATCGGGTTGCAAATAAAATCGAGTCCGTTCTACCTAATACATTAAAGCAGCAGTTTGAAAATTCACATTTATTCGCCCCCATGACTCTAATTTCACCTGATGTTGGGATAGCCATGGCGGAGTTAAGAACTGCTATTGAGAATAAACTAAAGACGCAGATTGACTATCAACGAAAAGATGGTGAGTATTCAACCAGAACTATCTGGCCGTTAGGGTTATTTTTTTGGGGTAGCGTTTGGACAGTGGGCACTTGGTGCGAATTACGAAATTCTTTTCGGATTTTTCGCCTTGATCGTATGCAAAAAATAACACCTTTAGAAACTAACTATCCGCAACAAGCAGGGCGAACATTAAATGATCTCATCGACTTACAAAAGAGGAATATAGACTGTGACTAAACATCGTTGTGAATGGGTTCCAAAAGAAGACCAGCTGTATATTGATTACCATGATCAAGAGTGGGGAGTTCCCGTTTATGATGATCAGAAACTCTTTGAAATGTTGATCTTAGAAGGTGCTCAAGCTGGGCTCAGTTGGAGTACGGTTCTACATAAACGCCACAATTACATAGCACTTTTTGATCAGTTTGATCCAGAAAAAATAATTCATTACGATGATAAAAAAATCAGCAGCTTATTAGAAAACTCAGGGATTATTCGTAACAAGTTAAAAGTAAATAGTGTTGTGACGAATGCTAAAGTAATGCTACAAATAAAAGCTGAAGGCCAAAGTTTTAGTGACTACATCTGGCAGTTTGTAGGTGGTCAACCAATCATAAACCAATGGTCAACGATTAAAGATGTTCCTGTTTCGACGGCAGAGTCTGACGCCATGAGTAAAGCTTTAAAAAAACGTGGTTTTAAATTTATCGGCACTACGATCTGTTATGCTTATATGCAAGCTGTTGGCATGGTCAACGATCACACCACCGATTGCTTTTGTTATAAAAAGTCATGTTCTTAACACGCCTTTTTAATCAAATGGTTGGCCAACAGCAAAGCAGAGGTAGCGCATCAAAGGGGTTGCTTTTGAGTAGTTTTCAAGTGTTTTTTCTAACAAATCATCCGCTGTTATTTCTGTTTTTTTCAGATCATGTAAAGCGATAAAGTCTTTACGCCGAAGATCTTCAATCAAAGGATGTTCAATATCATAGCCACGGGGTTTCGTTGCTAATGAATCACCTCTAAAAGTAAAAAACTCTGCAAATGCTTTATCATTTTTAGCCTTAAGCCAAGTCCTAGAATTCTCATCGAGGCATTCACGTATTTTTTTTAATGTTTTACTTTCTGGCCGCCAGATCCCCGCTCCAACAAAAGACTGTTCATTAGCGATATGTAAATAAAACCCTGGTGCATGGACATCTTTAGCAGACTCATGCCGAAAGTTGATACCAATATTGATCTTAAACGGTGTTTTGTCTTTTGAAAATCGTGCGTCGCGATACACTCGCATCAGTGATCCACCGACTTTCTTTGGAATGGCTCGAAACCTCGGTGTTAAAGAAGGAAGTGCATCACTCATATCCTCAATGAAATTTAAAGCAGGCGTACGAACGAGATCTTCATAACGTTGCTTGTTGTCATTAAACCAAGGGCGATTATTATTATTTTCCAACTCTTTCAGAAACTTAAAGGTGTCGTTGCTAAAGTATTTTTTTTTCACAATGTTTCCCGTGGCTATTGATAATAAAAATAATATCTCGATTACGGCACACTGTCAGCTAGAATCTACAAAACCATTAACCTAAAAGATCAGAACAAGAAAAACTGATCCCCATTACAAAGATCAGTTTTTTCTCAACAAGCTCCTAGAGTGAGCAATCCTCTGAGCAATAAGTGATCAATGTCAGTATTGCGCCCTGCGGATCCATAATCACACAAAAGCGTCCCACTGTTGGAATGTCCGTTGGTGGGTGCATAATCTTCCCGCCAAGCGTTTCTACTTTTTTACTGATGCTATCCACATCATCAACCGTCACATAAGATCCCCACATTGACGGCATTCCGGGAGGTGCATCATCAGGCATCGCCATCATTCCACCTGCCTTTTCTTCGCCTAACTTGAGCAGGGTATAAGGCATCGTTAAGTTCATATCTTCAAACTGCCAGTCTAGTAGATCACCATAGAATTTTTTAGCCCCAGCGATATCTGTTGTCATCAATTCATTCCAACTAAATGCGCCATGTGTACTTGATAGATCTGTCATTTCTGTTTCCTTTCCGGTTAATAGAGTGTCTATTCTAGCGGGAGCGTACTGACAACGTGCTGTCAGTAGACTCTAACAAGCAGAAATTTAAGGCAAAAAAAAGGCGTGAGAATTAACCTCACACCTTTTTAATCTTGCTGAATGCTGGTCTTATTTACTTTCTGAAACCATATAATCAACCGTTACTTTGATATCATCATCCGAGAGATCAGCACGACCACCTTTAGGAGGCATAATAGTACCCTTTTTGCCCACGAAACCATTAATAGCATTCTCATATAAAACTTCACTACCTTTCGCAATTCGAGCGGTCCACGCTTCTGTATCACCCACTTTCGGTGCGCTAGCTAAACCTTCCGCATGACATGCAAAGCAAGCACTATCATAAATTTCTTTACCCTTGCCTGATACTGCATCTGGAGTAATAGCAGCTATAGCCGCTTCAGCTTTATCAGTGACTGCAGCTTTAGTTTCTTCAACTACTTCAGCTGTTTTTTCTGCCACTGCTTCAGTAGCTTCAGCAGCGGTTTCTTTCACCGTCTCCGTGGCTTTTTCAACCGCTTCAGTTGTCGCTTCTTTAGCAGTACTGGCCACTTCTTTAGCTGATTCAGTTACCATATCTTTAACGTCTGCTGCTTTCTTGGCAGCTTCTTCACCCTTGTCTGATGAGCATGCAGCCATCAAAAAAGCCGAAAGGAATAATGTTGTTAGTAATGCAGGTCGTTTCATTTGGATCATGGGTAGCCTCCTCAGGTTAAAATTGTTTAACTTTTACACAGAAACTGCATTATAGCGTTTGAATGGTCTTTAAGAAACCGTGTTAATCGTAAAACTGTTTTAGATACTCTTCGAGACAGTTCCGCCAGCCTTAATATTACCGGCTACATGAGTTCACTTCTCTCTATAGTCTAGTTATAGCAATAATAATTTATACACCAACAATCTGTTTATAAACAGTTTTATCTTAGGCTGTTATCCTTGCTTTGGGAATATGAACGATGATGGATTCATCCGTTCACAATCAAATAATACTTATGCCTTACATTCACGACAGCTTAATCGCTAACAATAGTTCTTAAGTCTAATTGAAATAATCACTGTTTGTTCCGATGATAAGTCAACGCCATTGAGATGCAGTCCCTCAAGGCTTGAACAGGCACCTCTTCGTCCAACTCAAAAACAATGCTTCTGTTACCTTCAAAATTGAATTCTTCTGCATAAATTTCTCTGAAGGTATCAACTAAACGTGTCTGACAGTTAAAATAAATTGCGTACTTTTGTACATCTGAGCCATGCTTATCTATTCGGATGGTGCTACCACTCTTAGACTTTGTGGTTAGATAACTAACCTGCCCCCATTTTAGTGTTTCTTCTAGTTCTCCAACGCTTTCTATTTCTGACGCCGTGCTGAAAATAAGCGCTCGTAAAAACAATAATTTCTGTCTGAAGCTTTCTGGATAGGATTGAAAAACCTTTTGTACATCTACGTTATCCATCTTATTTAAGTGAGACATTAGAAGTCCTCTATATGCCAAGAATCATTCTGATGATACTTCTTCAACCACAAACAACTCACCCTGAGATATTGTAATTTTCGTATCCTGCTCGGATAGCTTAGAAACACTGACTCCCAGCAACCTGACCTTGCGAGAAAAAATATCCGTTTTTGATAATAACTCGGGTAATAGTGATCGCATCGCCGTTGTATTCAAACTTGTTTCTGATGTATAGCTGCGTGTCACCTGCTCAAAATTATCGTATTTGATTTTTATGGTCAACGTCTGCCCAACGAGCTTTTTTTCAATTAAATTCTCGCTCACTTTCTCAATAAGCCTTTTCAACTCTTCCTGCATGAAGTCAGCATCATCCAGATCTTGATCGTAGGTATGCTCGGTGCCCAACGATTTTCGTATTCTCGTGCTGTTAACCGAACGGTGATCAATTCCTCGTGCGATCAAATAATAATGTGTCCCTACTTTTCCAAATCGCAACGTTAAATCTGCTTCAGACCACTGTTTCAGATCAGCTCCATTATGAATGCCAGCGGCTTTCATTTTCGCTTCTGTCGCCTTACCAATCCCATGAAACTTTCCAATGTTTAATTGCTCAACAAATTTTTCGCCTTGTTCAGGTTTGATCAAGTACAAACCATCAGGCTTATCCATATCCGAGGCTATCTTGGCGAGAAATTTATTATAAGACACTCCGGCCGAAGCAATTAAATTTGTTGTTTTAAAAATAGCTTGTTTTATCTCTTGCGCTATCAATGTTGCCGAGCCTTTACACAACTCGCTATCGCTCACATCAAGATAAGCCTCATCTAGTGACAGTGGCTCAACGAGATCGGTATATTGATGAAAAATTATTCTGATCTGCTCAGAAACTTTTCGATACGCATCCATGTTTGGTCGAACAAAAATAGCATCTGGACAAAGTCGCTTCGCTCGAGAGGAAGGCATGGCTGAATGAATACCGAACTTTCTGGCTTCATAACTACAGGCCGCAACCACTCCGCGTCGTCCAGGATCACCTCCAACGATAAGAGGCTTGTTCTGATACTCTGGATGATCGCGCTGTTCGACTGATGCAAAAAAGGCATCCATATCGATGTGAATAATTTTTCTCATGTGCGTGATCATTATAAAGCAGGTATGTTTAAACAGAACAGTTTCTCAATTGCGTGTTTTACCATAAAGTAAGCACTCAACATAAACAACAATGAACCTCAATGAATAGCTACAACAAACTTAGACCACGAGTTGATATTGAAAAGTGTACGTGTAAAAGCGTATCGAGCTTAATACTGGTTGATCTACTTACTGACAACCCTATACATTGTTTCAATTGCAAGAATGAAATAGATCCAGCGATCTTAACCTTACAAAAACCCCTTGTGGATGAGATCGCAAGCTGGTTTCGATCCTACCAAGCGCTCTATGCATTGTGGCTAGATTCAGGGGAATATGAAAGCTATGCGAGGGCAAAGCTGTTCGATAAACATGGACAAGTCAACATTGAAGGGATCCGAATAGCGAAACAATTATCCCAATATTATCCTAGCTACTACTGGTGGTTTTTTGATGTTGACGATGATGAGCCTTCTCAATGTCCAAACTGCAACAACAAGCTTGATCACAAGGTAAAGCACGGTATCGGCAAATGTGATGCTTGCCATATCCTTGTCTAAATGATGCTCTCCAACACGACAATTCAAGTTGTTGCCGATCTCTACGGCTTTATCAGACGTGATACAAGCTTATGAAAAAAATCGGCTTGCTTATCACCTTATCGCTCTGCCTTAGCTTACTGATCAAAACAGCATGGCCTGCCCGATCATTTGATGAGCAATTAATCAGAGTTCAAGCTCAACATCTTTTGAATGACTCCATCCCAACGATTGAACATGAAAGCATCGAGCTACAATCTGTTCTATTAGATTATTCAGACGATCAAATCCTTCTCCTAAAAACTCAAGTTGCGTTATTAAAATTTCCCAAAAAAACACGTCAAGTCTTACTCCAATTTGGATCAGAACCTGTCTTTATAGATATATTGCGCCAATACGGTGAAACGATCATTCCAGTGATCAATTACTTTAATTCCACTGACATAATAAAAACAATTAAGCTCAGGGATGATACGAAACAGCTAGTTAGCCAGATAAAAAGTTGGTGGCATGAAATGGAGCAATCACCTCGTCGAGAGTTAAGCCCCGAACAACAAGCCCGATATGCAATCCAGTTTATCGAAATAGAAGGCTATGATTTTTTAGGCCAGTTTCACATCGATGCGACCAACGGTAAACTCGAATGGATCCAAACCGAACGTTTTAGTGAAAGCCTTAGTGCCTTTTTTTCTAGTGGTGTTAAAAACCTAGAAACACGCTATGTATCCGATCAAGAAATTTCAATGGACGATTTTCTCTGGGCCGGGGTCGATGTTTTAGCGGTTGCTGGAAGTTTAAAATTATTACGCGCGAGCCGACAAGTTGCACACTCAGGTAAATCTTTAAATATTACACGGCAAACGACCCTGTTCGGTTCTCACCTTTTGAAATCAGGACTTGCCGGAAAATTGTTTAAATACAGTAGCCTCGCAGCCACAGGATTTATCATCATAAAACACCCTAGTCTCATTCCCAGTGCATTTGCTGAGATTGGAAAGTTATTCGGCATGCCACCGCTGCTCGCTCAATTTATAGGCATCACCCTCCTCTTATTCATTGTTGCTTATCCCTTATCAACCATATTTAAATTATTTCTCCTTCCATGCATTAAATTGCTAGAATGGCTTAGCTGTCTATTAATAAAGACTACTCATTAAAAGGAAAGCTGATGTCACTCATTAAACAATCCGCTCTTAGCATAGCAATCATGCTCTGTTCTGGTTGCGTGACGGATAGCATTATCAAAGATAATCCCGATCAGACCTTGCTCAAAATACCAGAAAGCTGGCAAGCCGAAAGCGCGATTATTAAACTTGATCAACCACAAAACTGGTTAGATGATTTACACGATCCCCTATTAAACCAACTCGTTGCTGAGGCCATACAAAACAACCTAACACTCAAAGCCTCGCACGCAAGGTGGCAAGCCGCACAAGCACAATCCACTATCGCGGGAGCCCCATTAAAACCCAGCGTCGCGGCTGGCACAGATGTATCCAGGCAACGCGCTAATCAAATTTCTAGGAATAATTATTCTCTAGATGTTAACGCTAGTTGGGAGGTCGATGTTTGGGGCCGCTTGTCAAACGCTGCCCAAACAGCCATTGAAAACGAACACGCTTTTGCTGCTGATGTTAATGCCGCCCAGCTTTCCTTAGCGGCCAATGTAGCGCTCAATTGGTTTGCTATTACAGAGTCGAGCCAACAAGAATCGCTTGCTCAACAAAATGCCGATACATTTAAACAAAGTTTGGAAGTCATCGAGGAACGCTATCGACGCGGTTTAAATACGGCGCTTGATGTTCGACTGGCAAGATCCGAAGTCGCCTCGGCAGAAAACCAAATCACTAGCCGGCGCCAAACGAAAGATGGCCTTTTACGTCAGTTGGATGTTCAGCTCGGAAGATATCCTGCTGCAGAAATTCAATCAACCAACCAGCTACCCACACTTATTGAAGCCATTCCTGTCGGCCTACCAGCACAATTATTGAGCCGCCGGCCTGATCTGATCGCAGCAGAACATCGCTTGAATTCTGCTGGAGAACGTTTAGAACAAGCACGTAAAAATCGACTGCCTACTATTCGTCTCACTGCAAACGGAGGTCTTAGCAGCCCTGAGCTAAATCAACTACTCGATTGGGATAGCTTGGTTTGGACATTGCTGGCAGGAATAACTCAACCGATCTTTGAAGGCGGTCGGCTCGATGCCGAACGTGCGTTAGCAAAAGCCCAACATAGCGAAGCATGGGCCAGTTATGCACAAACAACTCTACAAGCCTTCCGTGAAGTCGAAACCGCGCTGGCCGCAGAGGACCAGTTTTCACAACAGTTAGAACAACTGCAACGGGCCTCTAATGAGGCACAACAAGCCGCGGAACTCGCCTTGTCTCATTATCAACGAGGCCTTGCAGATATCATCACGCTGTTACAATCTCAGCGT
The DNA here is from genome assembly GCA_913058255.1 of uncultured Pseudomonadota bacterium. Classification (GTDB taxonomy): domain Bacteria; phylum Pseudomonadota; class Gammaproteobacteria; order CAJXQU01; family CAJXQU01; genus CAJXQU01. Next base: position 10,368 of record CAJXQU010000018.1, read on the forward strand.
CGAGCATTTGATGCCAGCAGTCGTTTATTACGCACCTCAAGGGAACGTCTCGACAATAGAGTTGCCTTATACTTAGCGTTAGGTGGTGAATTTTTATCAACACAGTCAGATTCGACAACAATCGAAAAAGACTAATTAACAACACGCAGAAATAACAAACACATGCTTAGAATATTACTTCAAATTTTTCTCACGATCGCTGTTTTGGCCGTCGGTATCTATTACGGCAGACACCTGTTGGATACGGCACCTGAAGCCAAGCGTTATCCGTCTGAAAAACCTGTGCCGCTTGTCGAGAGCATGGAGGCTATACCGCAAACATATCAGGTTTTGCTCAAGACTCGCGGCACGATTACGCCGCGCACTGAAAGCACCTTGATCCCGCAAATTGCAGGGCAAGTTATCAGCATTAGTAATAATTTTCGAGCCGGTGGTTTTTTTGAAAAGGGAGAAGAGTTGCTACGAATTGATCCTGTTGATTATGAGCTTTCCTTAACATCAGCCAAAGCCGATCTTGCGAAAATGCGACTAGCCCTGAGTGAAGAAATCGCGCAAGCACAACAAGCCGAAAGTGATTGGGAAAAGTTGGGAATGTCAGGCAAACCCGATGCATTAGTTTTACGTAAGCCACAACTGGTCAATGCACGTGCCTCTCTTGCCTCCGCTCAGGCTCGGGTAAAACGTGCTGAAGTGGATCTAAACCGCACAAAAATTCTCGCCCCTTATGCCGGACGAATATTAGAACAACAAGCCGATGTCGGCCAATATGTTTCCCCTGGTTCCGTGCTCGCCAAAATTTATGCTACAGATTATGTCGAAGTGCGATTGCCACTTACAGATCGACAACAAGCCTTTATTGATCTACCAGAAAGTTATCGCGGCGAAGTTGCCAATCAAGAAGGCCCTGTTGTCAGTCTGTCATCCAAACTAGGCGGAAAGACCTACCACTGGGAAGGCCATATTGTCCGCACCGAAGGTTCCATTGACACCAGTAGCCGTCAACTTTTTGTAATCGCTCAGGTTAACGACCCGTACCGTAAAAATGCCAATGGCCGACCTCCTCTTAAAATAGGTCAGTTTGTTCAAGCCCAAATTACTGGGCAGAATTTAGATCACGTTTTTGTTTTTCCTCGCTCAATTCTGACTGGAACAAGTAGCCTCTTAATTGCCGATCAAGATAATAAAATTCAACGTCGAACTGTCGATATACTCTGGCAAGATAAAAATAATATTATTACTCGCACCGCTTTACAGCTTGGGGAAAAAATCATTACTACCAGTATTCCTTATGCTGTTGAAGGATCTGAAATCCGTTTAACCACCGAGAAAGATAACTCAAACGTAGACGTTAAAGATTAATAGCGCATAGGATGAAACTTGACCTTTCATCTCTTTTAAAAAGGATACTGATATGCATGGCATGATCGCTTGGTTTGCTCGTAACGCTGTTGCAGCCAATTTATTGATGGTTGTTATCCTTGTGCTCGGAGCTTGGAGTGCAGCCAAAAAAATCCCCTTAGAAGTTTTTCCTACCTTTGAAAGTGACTTCGTAACTGTCGTTCTAAGTTATCGAGGCGCTTCCCCAACAGAGATCGAAGAAGCCGTTGTTATCCGGGTCGAAGAAGCTATTGCAGACTTGATCGGAATAAAAAAGCTTTATGGTAGCGCCTCTGAAGGTATTGGCCGTGTCACGATTGAGATCGACAAAGGATATGAACCTCGTGAAGTTTTGGATGATATCAAAAACCGTGTCGATTCTATTATTGGCTTCCCAGCCGATGTTGAAAAACCGAGTTACAACGTCTTAACCAATAGCCGAGAAGTGATTGGTGTTGCACTAACAGCCAACTTGCCCGAGAAAGAGCTTCGAAAGATGGGCGAACAAATTCGCGATGATATTGCCGCATTACACGAAGTTTCACTGGTACAACTCAGTGGTGTTCGTAGCTATGAAATGGCCATTGAAGTTAGCGAGTCTACACTCGATCGGTACGGTTTAACCTTTGATCAAGTCGTTGATGCCGTGAAAAAAAGCTCGCTTGATCAACCCGCTGGCTCGATCAAAACGGATGCTGGCGAAATTTTATTACGTACTAAAGGTCAAGCTTACAATATTGATGATTTTTCCAAAATTAGTATTTTCAGTCGTGATGATGGAACGCAGGTAACTCTCGGAGAAATAGCAACCATTCGTGATGGCTTTGAGGAAGAAGCTAAAGATACCTTATTTAATGGGAAGCCGGCATTAATGATCGAAGTGTTCCGAACGAGTTCACAAAATGCCATCGAAGTTGCCGCAGCAGTACGTGACTACGTTGCTGAAAAAAATCATTACTTACCACAAGGAGTAGCACTGCATTATTGGCGTGATCGTTCGCGTATTGTTAAGCAACGTCTGCAAACATTAATGAAAAGTGCTTGGCAAGGTGGGCTACTCGTCTTTCTCTGCTTGGCGCTATTTTTACGTTTGTCGGTTGCTATATGGGTTTGTATCGGTATTCCGATCAGCTTTATGGGTGCACTGGCTTTGATGCCCATCATGGGAACAACCCTAAATATGATCAGCCTGTTTGCGTTCATCCTAGTGCTAGGTATCGTTGTCGATGACGCGATTATTACTGGTGAGAACATTTACTCTCATATGAGGCGTGGTAAGAAAAAAGGCTTAGACGCTGCCATCACTGGCGCACAAGAAGTTTCTATTCCGGTGACCTTTGGTCTGCTCACCACTCTCGCAGCCTTTTCCCCCTTGTTTATGGTGGAAGGTTACCGTGGCCCTATTTTTGCCCAATTACCCTTGATCGTATTCCCTGTTTTAGCCTTCTCATGGATTGAGTCCAAACTAATCTTACCTACACACATGAGCCATATCAATATCAAGCCACCGGAAGAAACGGGCTTTTTAACGCGACTACAAGAATCAGTCGCAGATGGTTTAGAACGTACTATCTCGTATTTTTATCGTCCACTTTTAAACATTGCGTTGCACTACCGTTACCTAACCTTTGCACTTTTTATAGCAGTGTCATTTGTTATTCTTAGTTTTGTGATCAGTGGTCGTTATGGATACACTTTTTTCCCTCACATTCCAAGCGAAACCATTCGTGCGAGCTTGGTCATGCAGTCTGGTACAAGTGCGGAAACAACAGCTAAACATATCAACAAGATGTTGACCACAGCAGAAGAAATACAAAAAAAATATACAGACTCGAGCAGTAATATTTCTGTTGTCAGCAATATTATGGCGAGTTTTGGTTGGAGTGGATCAAGTAGTTTTGGAGGTGATAGCCGTGGTAATCCCGAGTCAGGCCAAATCCGCATGGAACTATTATCGCCTGAATACCGGCCCATTCCGATCAACACTTATAAGGTTGTTGATGAGTGGCGTGAGGCTATCGGTCCTATTCCCGGCGCCAGTTCTTTACACTTTCGAGCAGGCTTAGGTCATGAAAAATCAGCTATTGCTATCCAACTAACAGGGGCTGATTTTAAAATACTAAAAACCGTCAGTAATGAGCTTCAAGCACGGCTAGCCGGATATCCCGGTGTTACGGATATTTCGGACAACCTCGAAGATGGGAAGGCTGAAATCGAATTAAAAATCAAACCCGAAGCAGAGTTACTCGGGATCACCGCCTCTGATCTTGGCCGCCAAGTTAGGCATGCTTTTTTTGGTGCTGAAGCACAACGAATTCAACGTGGCCGGGATGATGTTCGAGTCATGATCAAATATCCACTTGAAGAACGAAAATCGATCGGTAATCTCGACAAAATGCGCATTCGCACCACAGATGGCAAAGAAATCCCCATCGGCAATGTCACCGATATAAATCCCAGTACAGGCTTTGCCACCATCCAACGTGTTGACCGCTATCGTGCTACTGACATCACGGCCGATTTAGACGATAAGAAAACTGATCTCAATAAAATCGCTACCGATCTAACTCTATTCCTTGATGAGATTAAGCAGCGATTTCCAGGCGTTCGTTACACTTTCCAAGGCGATCAGCGTGAACAGGAAGAGTCTTTCGGCAGCCTCGCGTATGGTAGTATTTTTGCATTATTTTGTATCTATGCTTTACTCGCCATTCCACTTCGTTCCTACCTACAACCGATCGTTGTCATGCTCGTCATTCCATTTAGCCTCGTCGGCGCCATTCTGGGTCATATGCTAGTAGGTATAAGCCTAAGCATTATGAGCCTCATGGGTTGCTTAGCATTGGCTGGTGTCGTAGTGAATGATTCATTAATTCTGGTCGACTGGATCAACCGACGCCGCAGAGAAGGGCTAACGATTTGTGAGGCTGTTAAAACTGCAGGTAGTGCTAGGTTCCGTCCTATTCTGTTAACATCGCTAACAACCTTCGCGGGACTCGCACCACTCATCTGGGAAAAAAGTACGCAAGCACAATTCTTAATTCCTATGGCTGTTTCTTTAGGCTTCGGTATCCTCTATGCCACTCTGCTTAGTTTGATTTTAGTGCCTTCAGGCTATTTAATTTTAGATGATCTGAAACGCTTGCTTGGACGATCAGAAGAAAATTTAAAAGAAATAGAGTCGAAGTAGACTTTCAACTATTGGAAATAAAAAAACTCACCCCCATCACGATTGATGGAGGTGAAGAAAATCATTTATATCTTTTGAGGGCCTCCTTGACGGATACCTTCCAAAGAAAATTCTAAAAATAATTCTGCAGAGTGCGGCCCAAGTTTTTCCATACCTTTAACACCATACTCAGCAGGTTTAATACTTGTTGTTCCATAAAGCCCGCGACGATAACCACCCCAAGGATCCCTACCATGGCCTACATGCTCAACATCAATCATGATGTTTTTGGTGATGCCATGCAAAGTAAAATCACCTTTTAGAATAGCTTTTCCTTCACCAACTTCTTCAAATGAAGTCGAGACAAAGGTTGCTTTAGGAAACTCTTTTACATTAAGAAAATCATCATCACGGATATGCTTATCGCGTTTCACATGATTAGAATCAACACTATTCGTATCTATCTCGATAGATACTTTTGCAGCGGTAGGATTAGTCTCATCGTAGCTAAAGTTACCCGTAAATTTATTAAAGCGTCCGTAGAGCCAGCTGTAACCTAAATGTTTCACTTTAAACTGAATAAACACATGCGTGCCTTCAGTATCCAAAGCAAACTCTTCAGCCTGCGCTACATTCATTGTAGACACATTCATCAGACCAACTATTAAAACGACTAACAATTTCTTCATACAATACTCCCTTAATTTTTAATTAAACCATGACCTGAATAGTTACAGACTTAACATACGCTTTAAAGTTCGATCTTTATCCACAAAATGATGCTTAATAGCAGCTAATGCATGCACCGCGGCAATAATGACCACAGCCCACGCTAAATAAAGATGCACCGCACCAGCCATGTCCGCTTGTGGTGACATTTTGCTTAACGTTGCAGGCAAACTAAACCAGTCAAAAACACTCAAAGCTTCACCTTTTGCCGTGACGATTAGATAGCCGCTAATAGCGATAATTAATAATAATGTATTGAGCAAAATATGCGCGAGCTTAGCCCCCATTTTCTCCCATACTTTATGATGCTCTTCTGGCATAGGCGGCGGACTTATATGTCGCCACACAATTCTAATCACAATACAAAAAAATAAAAAAACACCGACACCTTCATGTAGGGTAGGTCCTTTTTGATACCATGCATCATAATAGCCAAGCTCTCTCATCCAGATCCCTAGCCCAAACAAACCAAACGTGGCCAATGCAATCAACCAATGTAAAAAAATGGCGATCAGTCCATATTTTTTCTGATTATTCTTCAATATCACTTTCAATAAACCTTTCGTATTTTACAAATGCCCACTTATGCCAACTGATAGCGTTTATCGAATGGGATCACGATTCCATCTTTATCAAATGCTTCTTTTATCCGCATCCTCAACTCACGTTCAATCAACTCATGGCAACCCGGATTTACTTTTGTAACCGTACGGATCAAAAGTTCTGGGCCATTAAAATCTTCGATACCTTCAATTCTTGTTAATTCCAACACTTCATCATTACTTTCAAGGATATCAGCGCCGACCTTATTCAATACTGAGTAGACCTTATTTATATCCGATTCATGATCAACCCCGACCGTTACCACGGCATTAGAATAGCTTCGTGAATAGGTAACAACATCATTCATATCGCCATTACGCAGAATAAATAATTGTCCATCTCTACCACGAACTTTTGTGGTTCTGAGGCCTATAGACTCAACCGTACCGATCGTTTCTTGAACTTCAATGTAATCACCGACTCGTAAGGTGTTCTCAAAAATAATAAAGAATCCTGAAAAAAGATCATTCACCAACGATTGAGCGCCAAGCCCGATGACCATGCCTAAGATCCCCGCTCCAGCCAATAATGGAATGGGATCAAATCCCAAGCCACGTAAAATTAAAACGAAAATTATAAAATAAACACCCCAGCCTACAATATTCTTGAATAATGGAAATATTGTCGCATTCCTTTGTCGTACTTCTTCTGATGCATCATCGTCGTTTGTCATCCGATCAATGAATAGGTTGATCACTTCGATAATAACTCTGCCGATAAAAAATAATCCAATGCCTTGAATAATCCCTGGGCCATATTCTGCTAAATGTGAAATAAAATTCAGCTGTGAAAGAACCAGCGTTGCAACCACCGCATAAAGAATATATTCCAATGTCGATCTTAAAACGGGAACCATATGTTTTAGGCGATCATAAAAATGGATGAGATCGCTAGTCTCTGCATAACGTTTACTTACGCCATCTAGGGTATCAACGATCACAGACATCACATTAACTAACAACAAACCAATGGAAGTAATCAAATAGACTTTCAGAGCGATCAGAATATATTCACCAACAACCGGTGGTAAACCAAAAAGTAAGCTCGCCGTATAAAAAACCAGTAACCAAACAACCACTTTTTGAATTGAGCTTAAGCGTTTAAAAAAGAATGCTACGCTATCATCATTATCTTCAACCTGATCAAAATTGACGGCTTTGTCTGAAACAAAGTTAATCCATTTAGCATTGAACCGAATAAAGTAACGTGCGCCAATAACCAGCCCTACCACCTTCACAAAACTAATCGCTAAGCCTTTCCAGAATCCTGGTGGAATTTTTTGTATCCATTCAAATGTGAATTCCTTCAGATCATGTCCTAAGTACCATTGATAACTATTTATTCCGATAACAGCCAATAATAAGAAGAAAAATAAAAGCCTAAGAATAAATCTGAAAAATTTACAAAATCCAGAAATCTTTTTTTCATATCGAGCTAAAGATACAGTGGCTTGAGTACGATTCTGTATAAAACGTATCCCCATACTCAATATAAAATACAAGATAATCAGTGCCAGCAGTTCAAGACCAATTACAGTAAAGTTTTGTAATTGCGCACTACCGAGATCAAATCTCTCTATCCATTCTTTCATTCATCAATCCCCAAAAGTTTTATTATTAAGCAGATTGTAGTGATGAATAACAAGTACAACAAGGGAAGTCTATTTTGGTTAGGTAGTTCTAGCGGTAAAATGAAGCCTGTAGAGTAAATACCCTTTATCCCAACCCCAGTTCAAGAGTGCAAATTTTTCAATCAACTTGCCATTGGCTTGAGTTTGTCGGCAGGAACAACATAAAAAAGAAATGTTGGTACAGACTTTCAAACTCAGTCTGTACCAAGAATACTCAATTTCGTTTAATGAATACTTTCTGTTATGGCTTTCAATTCAGCATTTTTTTCACTAAATGCTTTATAGTTTTCATAGACTTTTTTGAAAGCGGGATCTTTTTCAGCTTCTTCTAACAGTGTTTCTTCAGTGAGTCGTTTGAACTCAGCAAGCACTTCCTTCGGAAATTTAAGAATTTCTATATGAGTATGCTTCTCTTTTATCTCTTGCAAGGCTTCTTGGTTTCTTGCTTCAAATTCGGCATGCATCCAAACATTGTTTGCAGCGGCGGCTACTTCGACAATCTTTTGCAGATCTGGAGACAAACTATCCCAAGCGACTTGGTTGATCAATAGTTCTAGAGAAGTACCAGGTTCATGCCAGCCAGGATAGTAATAATACTTCGCCGCACGATGCAGGCCTAAACGTAAATCATGATATGGCCCAACCCACTCAGTCGCATCAATCGTGTTTCTTTCTAATGCCGTGTAAAGTTCGCTGGCAGCCATAAGGATAGGGTTACCGCCAGCCTTAGCTAACACCTTACCGCCTAAGCCCGGGATGCGCATTTTCAACCCTTTTAAATCTTCCGTTGATTCTATTTTCTTATTAAACCAACCTCCCATTTGCGCCCCCGTATTTCCTAATGGAAAAGCCTTCAGCTTAAATGAAGCATAATTTTCATTCCAAAGCTTGAGGCCATCACCCGCATAATGCCAAGCATCAGCACCAGAAGCCGGCATACCAAAAGGTACGGTAGACATAAACTGTACCGCAGGAACCTTGCCTGACCAGTAGTAAGCACCACCGTGCCCCATCTCGACTTGGCCTTGTTGAACCGCATCAAATACGCCAAGTGGTGGAACCAGTTCTCCGCCCGCAAAAACGTTTATATCAAGCCGGCCATTACTCATTATTTTAACGTCTTTAGCAAAACGTTCCGCACCCGTTTGAAAGATAGGAAAGTTCGCAGGCCACGTTGTCACCATTTTCCATTTATACGTTTTATTGGCTTTCGTCGGCTCATCACTTGAACCGGCTGTTTGCTCATTACAACCGACCAGCAAGCTCATCGCTAAAACTAATCCTACTACTGTAAATTTATTATTCTTTCTCATCACTTTTCCCCTCAAACCATTTGTAAATCGGCATAGGCTGCAACCAGCCATTTTGTACCCACTTCTTCAAAGTTCACCTGTACTCTTGTATGGCTACCACTCCCTTCAAGATTTAAAATGACACCCTGCCCAAACGTATTGTGGGAAACACGCTGGCCAAGCCCAAGACCTTGTTTGTGAGGCTCTTCATCAAAATACTCATCTGATGAAGAAGATGATTCAGGATTTCCAAATCGTACTGAAGAAATCAATTCTCGTGGAATTTCACGAATAAACCGAGATACTTGTGGATAGGTTTCTTGGCCATATAGTCTGCGAACTTCGGCGTGGGTGAGTATTAGCTTCTTCATCGCTCGCGTCATTCCAACATAACAAAGTCGACGCTCCTCTTCGAGCTGACGGATATCATCTTTGCTCCGTTGATGTGGAAATAAGCCTTCCTCCATACCCGTTAAAAATACCAACGGATACTCTAAACCTTTCGCTGCATGTAGGGTCATTAACTGTATGCTATCTTCATAAATATCGGCCTGCCCTTCGCCCGCTTCTAATGCCGCATGAGCAAGAAACTCAGACATCGGATCCATTCGAGGTTCATCATCGTCCGTAGGAGGTGCTTCAAATTCTTGAGCGGCGGTAACCAATTCTTCCAAATTTTCGATACGATCTTCGGCCTTGCCTGAAGTATCTTTTTTGTAATGTGCGATCAAGCCACTGCGCTTAATAATCGCGTCAAGTACTTCATGTAACTCTTCAGTATTCTCAATGTCCAAGGTCATGCTGTCGATCAGGTTGATAAAATTCTGAAAGGCATTTAGCGCACGCCCTGTTAGCAACTTATTTTCAAGAATATCGGTCATTGCTTGCCACAGAGAAATATTATTTTCTCTAGCCTTAGCGCGAACCGCTTCGACGCTACGGTTTCCAATACCGCGCGTTGGCGTGTTTATAATCCGCTCAAATGCAGTGTCATCACTGCGGAAAGCAGACAATCGTAAATAGGCTAATGCATCTTTGACCTCGGCACGTTCATAAAAACGAAAACCGCCATGCACACGATACGGTACATTGTTACGTCGCAAGTGATCTTCAAACACCCGTGACTGTGCACTGGTTCGGTACAACACGGCAGCTTCATCAAAACGATGACCTTCGCGGTGCCAGTCCATTACGTTTTCAATGATAAAACGCGCTTCTTCCTGCTCGTTATAAGCCGTGTAAATCGGGATCAGCTCGCCTTCCTCACCATCCGTCCATAACTCTTTCCCGATCCGCCCAGAATTATTTGCAATCAATGCGTTAGCCGCAGCAAGAATCGTCGCGGTTGATCGATAGTTTTGTTCTAAACGCACTAGCTCAGTGTCACGAAACTCATCCTGAAAACGTTGCATGTTTTCAATCTGCGCACCACGCCAACTATAGATAGACTGATCATCATCACCAACCACGAACATATTGCCTTCATGGCCATTGAGTAATTTCAACCAGCGATATTGAATGGTATTTGTATCTTGAAATTCGTCAACCAAGACATGGCGGAAGCGATCTTGATAATGACGGCGTAAATGTTCGTTATCACGAAACAATTCGTATGCTCGTAATAATAACTCAGCAAAATCTACTAAGCCTGATCGAGCACACTGCTCTTCGTAGGCTCGATAAACATGCACCATCTGTTCAAGATGAAAATCATCATCACTACTAATATCTTTCGGTCTTAAACCTTCGTCTTTCTGACCATTAATAAACCACTGGACCTCTCGTGGCGGCCACTTTGATTCATCCAACGCCATCGCCCGCAACAGTCGTCGGATCATGCGATATTGATCATCGCTGTCCATGATCTGAAAATTTTGAACGAGATTAGCTTCTTTCCAATGTGCACGAAGCAAACGGTGAGAGATCCCATGAAAGGTTCCTACCCACATCGCACCTGCAGAGTAGCCGAGCAATTGCTCTAAACGACCCCGCATTTCTCCGGCAGCTTTGTTGGTAAACGTGACCGAAAGAATACTATTTGGCCTAGCTTGATTGGTTTCTATATACCAAGCGATGCGATGAATAAGCACCCTCGTTTTACCACTACCGGCTCCCGCAAGCACCAGCAGGTTGCCAGCATCAGCAGCAACCGCTAATCGTTGAGCATCATTCAGCGGATCAAGTATATGAGAAACATCCATGATTTAGGTTGGAACTATAAAGTGGGCTATAGACAATTACTCTTCGATAAATGCTTTGTAAGCATCAGCATCCATCAAATTTTCAATTTCACTCTCATCTTCTGGTTGTAAAGTAAAAATCCAACCTGTGTCATAAGGTGATGTATTGATCAACTCAGGACTATCTTCTAACTCACTATTAGCCTCTGTGATCTCCCCAGATAATGGACAAATCAGATCAGAAGCTGATTTTACCGACTCAACTAAAGAACATTCAGAATCAGTAACATAAGTAGCGCCAACTTCTGGCAACTCTACAAACACAAGATCACCCAATGCTGCTTGAGCATAATCCGTAATACCTACTCGGACAGAACCATCTTCTTGTAACATCAACCACTCGTGGCTTTCTGAGTATCTTAAATCTTCAGGTATATCGCTCATCCTTCTTCTCCATATGCAATTTTGTTCGGCCGGAATTATGACATTGGTTTTCTATGAAAACCATCCATGCTCATGCTAAATTGCGTTTATAATCACAATTATGACTTTTAAATTACATCCTCAACTAAAAAAAGACTGTATTAACCTCGGCGAGTTCAAACTTTGCAGTGTTCTTTTAATGAACGACCGCCGCTATCCTTGGTTTATATTAGTACCGCAATGTTCTGACACTTTAGAAATATTTCAGCTTTCAGAATCAGATCAATTACAGCTACGTAAAGAGTCGATCTACCTAACGCAAAAGCTATCCGAGCTTTTCAACGCCGATAAAATGAACACCGCCGCGCTTGGTAACATCGTCCCACAGCTGCATATTCACCATGTTGTCCGTTATAAAGATGATCCTGCTTGGCCTGCACCCATTTGGGGCATTGGTGAAGCCATTAAATATTCGACTGATGAGCTAGCAAACCTTCACATCAGGATTAAAGGCTTGATCGCCGCTTTATAAGGTTTCGACTTTTCGATAGTGAGAATTCTGATTGAGGAATTTCTTTTCAATAAAGTGCCATGACAGGTAGGCGGCGAACATAACGCTCAACACAAGCGCAGCAAGAGCCAAGAAAGGGTTGGAATCAAAATAACCTAGCTGAATAAAAAGTTGCGTTAAAGGAAAGTGCCAGATATAGATCCCAAATGAAAAGTCTCCAAATCTTCCCCAATTACCTACATATTTAAAAATCAGTGCGCCATAAATAACCATGACCGCTAACGATGCCGGATAAAAAAAGTACAAGCCCATCGCTTTTGAGGCCGTAAACACCAAAACTCCAACCACGAAGATCAATGTTGAATGCTTACTGAAACGATCAAAGCCATAATAGAGAAATGCCCCAGAAATAAAAAAAGACATTTGTCCCGGTAGCTGCCTTTCCAGAATTAAATATAAACCGTTGCCTGTTTTTTGTTCAAGATAGACCATCGTCAGTGAGTAAATAGTCGCTATCACGTAAATACTAGTCATCACTAGCCATTTATTAACCTTTGTGAATAAAAAGATAACGATGGGTACAGAAAAATAAAACATCACCTCAACCTTAATCGTCCACAAAGCTCCATTAACTGCGGACATAAAATTTTCTTCAAAAACACCGGGCAAACTGTGCTGTAAAAAATTTAAAGTCACCATATTCATCACAATGTACTTCAACCATGCAAAAGAAAAATAGTGATTAAAATCAAAAGAAGATATGCAGAAAAAAGCTATAGAACAGATCAAAATTACAGCGATATAGGCAGGAGCGACTCTTCGGAGCCTTTTCAAAAAGTAACTTTTAATTGATGGCGAATTTTCGTAACTCATGAAAATTAAAAATCCACTAACAACAAAAAATGCATCTACAGCAAACTCTGCACTCAAATATATCCCCAAACCAGTCAATTCAGGAAGTTGCGTAAGGACACTCACATGATAGAAAAAGACAATAATAGCCAATGAAAATCTAACAAGATCAAAATTATTCTTTTTTATAGCAGCTGCTGTCATATTGGCGTCAGTCGTTTGATCGGATTATTGCTTTCTTGTTTTTGACCACATCCACACCCCCGTTATGGCCAAAATCAAAAAGAGTAATGCCGCAGCATCGACTAAATAAACGCCCCAACTGCCTAATATGCGACCGCTGTGTAAATCAAGCAGAACTCTCTCTAATGACAAGCCTTTACCACGATAAGCTTTCGCTAACTTGGCTTTTAGTGGCTCATTTATGATTGATTCTGTTGACCACTTAATATTCGAACTCGTACTCGGACTTTCTAACCATTCCAACGTATCCAGATCAGTTGAGTATTCACCGTGAGCTGCGTAGACGATCAACTTATTCTTAGAGCTCAGGCCGATACGCTCCATTCCAGCTGGCACGCCTTCACTGCCTGTGAGTTTTTCGATCAGCTGTCCATCTTGCTCTAGTAATAATATTTCACCTGAAATTGCGACGATAACCGTGCCTGCTAATTCTACTGCGCCGAAGAGCTGATCTGCCTGCTCTTCTAACTCGGTAGCATTAAAGTAAAGTCGATCCGCTAACAGAGTTACCTGATGGTTTTTCGTTGCAAAACTGCTGGGGTCTTTCGGGAGAGATATGTTATACAGATCCATCCAGATGGATGAACCTACAAACCTCTGATCTAGTTTTAGTCGTTCTGTATGATTTAAAGCGAGCCCTGTGATGGTCAGTATGACCACAAAAATCGCACTGCTAACTCCGAGTGTTCGATGCCACTTTCTTAGTTTACGATAGGTCTTCATTATTGCCTGCTCGGTAAATTGAGCACATGTTTATGCAAAAGGATAGAAATCCTTGCCAGCTTTTTCATCGCTCTCACCGATAAGGTCGCGCCTGAAATGCCATCAATGGATCGATCGAGATCATTGCGTGCATCTAAACCTGCGCCTTTGAATTGATCCGTAAAAAAGGGGTAACGGATTTCGCCGCCCCGACTTTCACGAAATTTCAAAACTTTTAATTGCTCGATCTTACCCGCATTTACCACAAGTCCGGTCGTGATCGGTTTTGTTTTACCAATTTCTTCGAGGATCCAAACCGAGCGCTCGTCTTGCAACCAATATCTTAACCGGCTGCCTCGGATTTTATGTCCCAGTATTTTCTTGATCTGGGCTTTTAGATCAGCATCCAATTTCAGTCGTTGTCGATCTGGCGCTTCTCCGGCAAATACCTCACTTAAAAATAGATCAATATCTTGGCGCTGATCTAATGCCATCGCTGAATTGATCAGCAGGCAACTGAAAAGGAAGAGGGTTATTGAGAGCTGCTTTTTCATTCTGTTTATTTATTTTTTGTAGCGGTATGGTCTCATACAAAACGGGACACTATAAAGTGCCCGAATCTTAGGTTAAGGATCTCAGACTTTCAACTAGAACTGATAACCAATGCCTAGGTTGAAACCATCATGATCGCCAGCTTTCTCATTTTGGAACTGATAATCAAACTTGAAGACCACATCTTCAACAGGCCAGTAGTTCAAACCAATATCAACTTGCTCGTTGTCATCAGCATTACCGCCAGCTTTATTATTCCACTCTTGGTAGCGGACAAACACACCAGCTTCACCAATCGGAGTACGGAATTTATAGGAAGGCTCGATGTAGAAACCTGTCTGACGATCAGCGCCTATTGCTGCTGGGCCTGTCAATGCAGGGCCATCATCCAACCACCAGCTTGCATACAAAGCACGTAGACCGAAACCATTACGCTCAAAATCAATATGTGCTTCTAACAGGTTTGCACTGATGTCCTCTGTTTGTGTGAGATCTTGCTGATACTGTCCGGTGACACCAATCTCTAAACCAGGAACGCCTGTGTAACGAATACGACCCGTAAGAGCGCCATTTTCAGCCACCGCTTTCGCCACTTTTTGACGACCGTTACGAATTTTATAAGAGTTCGCAGCGGATGTTTCTAAACCAGAACTCAGCATAACGTCATACTTCCAACCCGGTGAAACTTCGCCATTCAAACCAATACCTGCTTCCCACCATGTGGCAGGAATTATATCTTTCTCTACAGAGTTACGTTCAACACCGTAAAAAGTTGGTGGCTCATGCGTTTCATTGATCAGACCAACAGGTACGAGATATAAACCTGCTTTTACGTGATTCGTTGCATTAATATCATACTCAAGATACGCCTGCTCTAACTCAACTTCACCTGGCTTATCATCACCAGCCAACGCATGTTCAACTTCTAGCTCGGAGAAAAAACGCCACTTATCAGAAAATTCATGACCAAAGAACAGAACAAAACGATGCAGATCAACTGAATCCGTTTTACCGTCAAGGTTGTTATAGTGCAGCTCACCATAACCACCAACAGTCGTATTCTCGCCTAACAACGAACCACTAGATTCTTCGACTTCTTCAACCGCTACGGTATTAGCGGCGACTTTTTCTTCTGTCGCGACTACTTTTTGTTCCGTGTTATCCAACTTAGACTTCAGCGTTTCGATAGTTTCTTGCTGCTGTTGGATAATTTTCCACATTTCTTCAGGACTCGGTGCTGATTCGGCGATAGCGACTTCTGCTAGGCCCATTCCTAAAGTTAGCGCGATCGCGCTGCTGATCAATTTCATTTTCATAAAAACCTCATTGTTCCAATTATATAAAGCACATACGTAACAAATCCTAATATCCTCGATAGGATTAATAGAATCTTACAGTAAATGATAAGGATTATCAATACGATTGTGATTTAGGGCATAAAAATACCGTGTGATGGGACTTCTGCTGTTTGACGTTTCCTTTTGTAAAACCAGCTTTACCTGCCGCAATAGTCTCCATGAAGCCAATTGTCTTTTTTTATTCTAAAGAATGCGGAGCTATTAACGATAATGCTTATCAATGCGATTGACATAAGGAGGTTTATGACCTTTAATTATTAAACGAGAATAATTCTCATTTATAGATTACTTAAAATAGGAGGTTTTATGCAGTACGCGGTTGATGCAAAAATAGAGAATGGCCAGCCTCGCTTACGTGTTCTTGACGCGAGAACAGGACAAGTTTATATGGAATGGTCACTAACAAGGATCAATGAAATGCTTGAGCATGGGGAAATCGAACAACAAGATTTTCTCCACCCAGAACGTTATGGTATGAATCTATTGTTAAAGAATCTATTCCTACTTTCATGTATCGAGAGTATGAGCACTTGCAATAGTGCTCCTAAAGAACAACATTCTGATTCTGATAATATTGTTCCTTTGGAGAACATTAGACAAAAATCACAAGCTAATGATTTGGAGTGGAGTTTTGGGATCAAGATAAATCCTATATAAAACAGTCATATTCTGTTCTATTTCAAAGCTTGATCCAACCATGACTACATCTTAATAGCACTTCAAGTTAAGAAAATCTGCAGATAAGCTTTGACCATTTATCCACAGTTAGTATCATCTATCGTTTACGGCTGAAGTATAGAACCAAACGCCAATAACAAACTTGGAGCAAGCATGATAAGTAAAAAACTAACGACACTTTTAAACAAGCAGATCAATCTCGAGTTTTACTCCTCTAATCTCTATCTACAAATGCGTTCGTGGTGTGATGCCAACAGCCTAGATGGTTGTGGCCGCTTCCTGCAACAGCATGCTGATGAAGAAATGCAGCACATGAACCGCTTGTTTAACTACGTCAACGAAGCGGGTTCCATGGCCTTAATCGGCGCGATAGATGAGCCTCGCTCTGACTATAAAAATGTCCAAGAAGTTTTTGAAGCGACATTTGAACATGAGTGCCAGATCACAAAAGAGATCAATATGTTAGTGAAAGCCGCTTATGACGAAGCAGATTTCTCAACCTTTAATTTTTTGCAATGGTATGTCGCGGAACAACACGAAGAAGAACACCTTATCGGCTCAATACTCGATAAGATCAAAATGATCGGCATAGAAGGCAAAGGCTTGTACTTTATTGATAAAGAAATCGGTGGTATCGCAGACAATCGTCCTGAGGAACCACCTGCTCCTTAAAGAGAAAAGCAAACTCAGTCAACCTTCTTGACGCTGGCGAGGTTGAACTACCCGATATCAAGATCCTTATGAACTCACGGGGGATCTTATTAAAATCTGGTTTTATTTTGAACTATAGACAAGACATTGATGGCTTAAGAGCCATCGCAGTACTCTCAGTAATATTATTTCATTCCGGCATAAGTGTTATTTCCGGGGGCTTTGTTGGTGTTGATATCTTCTTTGTCATTAGCGGATATTTAATTACCACGCTAATCTATAGAGAGATCAAAGAAGAATCTCTTGAGTTCTTCAGTCAATATGCCCACAAAGCAATTGTTATTCATCCTTACAAGATTTTCTGTGAAAATGAATGCCTCACCAACAATGAAAATTGGTCTTATTTCAACGATGCTCATCATGTTTCAATGGCAGCAACAAGCTTTATAGTTGTACGATTAAAACCACTATTAAAACGAGCTGAATAACGGCTCATTATAAATAATTAAAATAAGGAAAAAGTTGATCTATACTAGAATCTCTGCGGTACTTTTTCTTGCTATTTTTATTCTTATAGGATTCACAGCTATGTTTCTTAGCGGACAACGTCCAGAGCATCTTGGGATTAGTAATAACCGTCTTAGTGACTGTCCTCAGTCTCCCAATTGTGTATCCAGTTTGACAGATTCTGAAACTCACTATATCGCGCCTTTCGCTTTCAATAAGCCAATAGACATGGAGATGCAAAAGTTGCTTCAGATCTTAGAAAAACAACGTGGATTCAAAATTATCAGCTCTAACGAAAACTATCTGCATGTCGAGTGTAAGTCTTTCATATTAGGCTTTGTAGATGATCTGGAGTTTTTTTTGGATATCGATAGCAGAGCTTGTCATGTACGCTCGGCTTCACGGTTGGGCTACAGCGATCTTGGCGTAAACCGTAAACGTGTTGAAAAGATCAGGCAGTTGTTCAATGATTGATCGCCTCAAATAAAAAAACTCCCCGCTCATAGGTTTGAACAGGGAGCTTTCTTCTACCCACTATTACTTATTAACTTGTCCCGGCAGGCTCAAGTTTCCAGAAGCAACATCCATCACATTCACCACACACAGTAGCGGCGCATGAACACTTTGATTGACGCGCAAACCGGCTGTGACCCCATCAAAGTTAATACTTTTAATAGTATCAATCTCCTCAAAAGGAACACGGACCTCAATGGTTTCATCCGAAAAAGTAGGATCCCATCCTGGGCTATCTAAAAGAATGGGTAAGCCCGGCCAAGTTTTAGGTAAACGTGGTTTGGTGTCTTTAGGAATATCAACGACTCCAAGCGCCCCTTCTCCACAACGTTCATTCGGCTGTAGTACCACCCAATGACTATGCCAGATATTGCCATCATTCGCGGTATTGCCATCTCGATTTTCATCATAAAGTGGCGTGTCATCAAAATCAGGATGCGTGGTTACTGCCAACGCTAAAATACCAGCCCCTTTTTCAAACCCAACCTCATAACTATCGATGGATGTTGGCCATACATACGAAAACACCCTACTCCCAGCTAATTCGCCTGTAGGACTCGGTTTATTAAGACCCGCCCGACCAGATACAGCCATATGAAAAGTAGCAACATTTCCTTCTGTTGTGATCTGTGTGTGAATAATATCGAACGGCGCAAGCTTAGAACTTCCCTTAGGTGACTTTATGCCTCCAGAGTGCTCACCATCTGCATAAGTAGAAAATGATAGCCCGCATAGGATCATAATAGTGATCAATCGTGTTTTCATCACTCCTCACCTTTTACTGCAGCGAGCGAAGCTCCAAAATTTATATGAAATACTTGACCGTCTAACAAAAGTGCAGGAACAGACAACACCCCAGCTTGCTCTGCCGCACTGATCTTAGATGGATCTTCTCCTAGGTGAACGAGTTCGATCTCAAAACGATTTTTGTCCAACGCTTCAAGTACTTGCTGTTCTGCACTGACGCATACTGGACAACCTGCATGGTAAAATATAGCTTTGTTCATTTTCTTCTCCTCAATGGATATATAGTATCGACTCGATACAATATAAACTTTAGCTTAATAAAATCCCTCTTGTCAAGATAGTTTTTGGTCGATACTATATTCACATGAACACTTCTAACATTTATAACTCTGTTGAGCGTTTGAGCGAACTCCTTAAAGTCAGTGCCAGACAAGCTGGGGCAATTTATGGACTACAGCCTGTACAACTTGAGATCCTCCATTATCTTTCACAGTGTAATCAGTTCTCAGACACACCGATGGCGGTTACCGAATATTTAGGACAAACCAAGGGCACTGTTTCGCAGACACTCAAAGTTTTGGAAACCAAAGCACTAATAACGAAACACGCAGATGAAAATGACAAGCGTACTGCTCATTTAAAAGTAACTGCAAAGGGTAAACAGCTACTGCAAACAACCATTCCAACAGAAATGTTTGTTAACGCTTGCGAAGTATTATCAGAGCAACAACAGATAGAGATTGAACAAGGATTACACACCTTAATTACAGGCCTAATCAAAACAAACAACATGAAGTCATTTGGCATCTGTTCCAGCTGTCGTTATAACAGCAAGCTCAGTGATGGAACTTACTTTTGTAACCTCGTTAAACAACCTTTAGAAAACACGGATATACAGCTTATTTGTCGTGAACACGAAGTAGAAAACAAAGAACCCACCTAACCTAATGAAAACTTACGTCGTGTTATTAAGAGGAGTTAATGTGGGAGGAAAGAACCTACTCCCGATGAGAGAACTTAAACCTTTACTAGAAGAAAGTGGTTTTAAAAATATTAAAACCTATATACAAACAGGAAATATTGTCTTACAAGCCATTAAAGAAGAAATAAACAAAATAGGCTTTATCATCGAAAATAATTTTGGTTTTTTACCTGAAATTATTGTATTGGAATGTTCTGAATTTGAACGCATAACAGACCAAAACCCTTTTAAGTCTGCCGAAGGAAAATCTGCACATATCTACTTTTGTCAGAAAAAACCTAATTTAGATCTCACAAAACTTGAGTCACTAATTGCGACAAGTGAAAATTTTTCTTTAAACGAAACTACTTTCTACCTATCAGCACCCGAAGGCATTGGCCGTTCTAAACTGGTCGCTAAACTAGAGCAGTGCTTAGGCACAGTAGCTACAGGTCGAAACTTAAACACCATCAATAAGATCAAGCTGATGTTGGAATAAAAAAGAGTGCCCCATTTTTAAGAAGATTCGTATTATGCTGAAACGAATTCTATCCCTGCTGCTCTATATCTGAATACGGATCTCGATCAGCTGCCTTTAGATAAGTGCAAAAATTGAGCTCGTGAAATTATTGATTCAACTCACCACAAAGGTTACCTATCAAGACTTTCCAAGCAAGCAGTAATTTCAAACAGCTTATCCAAACTGACTCAAATTCAAAAAAATTAAGCTAAAACATGACCCTTATAAACTACTCACTAGCGAGTTTAATAAACAATATTTTTAAAGCTCTGCTCGCATCTAACGTGCTACACTTTTCAATCATTATTAATAATATAAGACACTACCCACATGGACTCATTAACCGTAATCACCGACTTATCCCACATCATCGAACTATCTGTAGCTCCGGTCTTCTTGCTAGCTGCCATTGCAGGATTTTTAGGCGTTATGTCGGGTCGATTAGGAAGAATTGTTGATCGTTCTCGCATTCTCAAATTACAACAATCTTCTTCAAATCAAACTGAGAAAGAGGCAGTATCACAAGACGAAGTAAAAGTTTTATGGAAGCGAATGGCTATTATTAATTACGCGATTGGTTTCTGTACCACAGCAGGCTTATTGATCAGCTTACTGATCATTAGCTTATTCCTAAGCAGCTTTTGGTCACAAGGAATTAGTTCACTCATTTTAACTCTGTTCATCTTCGCGATGATATCCTTAGTGATAGCCTTAATCTTATTTTTAAAAGAAGTACAACTAACGACACGAACAATGCGTATCTTGAAAAGTCAATTTAAAAACCTTAGTTAATAACCGAGTTACTAGCAAGAGTATCGAGAGCAGGTTAAAGTCTACCCTCGATATTCTTTCATTTATGATTTTGATTGAATGTAGTTTTCAATGCCCATTTTTTCGATCAGGCCGATTTGCGTTTCCAACATAAAGGTATGATCTTCTTCAGTATCAGTCAGTAAAACTTCCAGAATTTCTCTGGTTTGATAATCACCACAAGACTCGCAATAAGCAATAGCCTCTTTTAAATTATCAATCACTTCATATTCTAACTTCAGATCGTACTTAAGCATGTCTTCAACGTTATTCTCGTACTTTATTTCATCACGACCTGCTAGGTTAGGTACGCCCTCTAAAAAGAGAATTCGGTCAATCAACTTTTCAGCATGCCCCAGCTCATCTTCCATTTCATGCTTAAACTGAGCCTGCAGTTTATCCATTCCCCAGTCTTTAAAAATACAAGACTGTAAAAAATACAGATCTGCAGAGGTTAACTCTCCTGACAGTAAAGAATTAAGATATTTGATTACTTTTTTATCACCTTTCATGTCTTACTCTCCTCCAACCTGTGCTTGTATATAGTTCTGGATACCCATTTTTTCGACAAGTGCTAATTGAGTTTCTAACCAGTCAATGTGTTCTTCTTCGTCTTCGAGAATTTTTTCAAATAACTCGCGGCTTACATAATCTTGAGTCTTCTCGCAGTGTGCTATTGATTCAAGTAATAGCGTTCGGCTCTCCATTTCAAACTTTAGATCATTGGCCAGCATCTCTTCTACATCTTCACCTATCATCAACTTACCTAAATCTTGCAGATTTGGTAAACCTTCTAAAAATAAAATACGTTCGATCAACTGATCCGCGTGTTTCATTTCAGCGATAGACTCTTTATAAGTACGTTCGTTGAGCTCTTCTAGGCCCCAGTTCTTAAATATACGTGCATGCAAAAAATATTGGTTGATCGCTGTTAACTCATTTTTCAATACTCTATTTAGGTATTTTGTCACTTTCGCATTATCTTTCATCAGTAATTCCCCTGCTTAAACCAAAAATCATCCATAAACTCCGCTAAGTCATCATCAGCTTAGATGGATGAAGCTTAAGCTATATAACAATAAAAACAACACATAACTCATTGTTTTAAGGCTATAATATTAATATAAATCATTATCGTTCACACTTCTATAATTAAAGGTTCTGATACTTATGACGATAAGACTATTGACAATCATTATCATTCGCATAAAATAATTATCATAACCATGTAGGAGTTGAATCATGTACGTATGTATTTGTAGTGCCGTCACAGAAAAGGATATCCAGGCCGAGACACAAAAACCGAATAGTTCTGTCAGCACAATTTGTAAAAAGCTAGGTTGCGCTACTCAATGTGGAAAATGTGCGAGACACGTTCGTGAAGTGCATGCTTCAGCAGTATCAAGCCGATAGTTACTGTTTGAAGATTCTTAGCAACTGAGTTAATACGCTTTTCTTGTTCCCTTCGAAATTCATCCTTCACTATCATTTGTTACACAGTAGTCACCGGATTTTTTTTGACTCATCTCTATTAGTGCTCTCTTTAACTTCTCAAACTAATAAGAATGAAAATAGCAACCTCAGTAAATAAGATTCTCATTATTAATGTGTAGGCTAGATCATAAACATATTGCAAATGCATATCATTATCAGCTATGCGATAATAGATTTTCTTATTGAAAAAGATTTAAAGGATGTAAACTTTATGCTTAAGTTTTCTACTGTTTTATTGTTTGGGCTTGCTTCAGTAACAGCAAGTATTACAAGCTTTGCCGAGGAAGTGAATATTTACTCGGCTCGTAAGGAAGCTCTGATTAAGCCATTGCTGGATTCTTTTACAGAACAGACTGGTATCGAGGTTAACCTTATTACAGGTAAAGCTGATGCCTTGTTAAAACGTCTTGTCGCTGAAGGTCAAAATTCACCCGCTGATTTATTCCTAACCGTTGATGCCGGTCGCTTACACCGCGCAAAAGAAGCTCATGTTTTACAAGCTATTTCTAATCAAGAACTAGAGGCAGCCGTGCCTGTAACCTATCGTGATTCAGAAGGGTTTTGGTATGGCCTTTCATTAAGAGCAAGAGTGTTCGCTTACTCCAACGAACGTGTTCAGGCTTCTGAGCTTACAAGCTATGAAGATTTGGCCAACTCTAAATGGGGAAAGCGTATTTGTATTCGATCATCTGACAATGTCTATAACCAGTCTTTAGTGGCATCAATGATCGAAGCCAATGGTGAAGAAGCCACTGAAAAATGGGCTGAAAGTTTGGTTGCTAATATGGCACGAAAACCGAAAGGTGGTGATCGTGACCAAATAAAAGCGGTCGCTGCAGGTCAATGTGATCTAGCCGTGATCAATACCTATTACTATGATCAAATGTTGGCTTCACCTGATGAGTCAGAAGCTCAGGCAGCAAAGAAAACAAGCCTATTCTGGCCGAACCAAGATGATCGTGGAACCCATATAAATGTCAGTGGTGCAGGTGTTACAGCACATGCAAAAAATAAGGCGGCAGCCGTTAAGTTGCTACAACACTTGTTGAGTGCTGAGTCACAAAAATGGTATGGCGAGGTTAACTTCGAGTATCCTGTGCAAACATCGGTAGAGTCCAGCGAAACGTTGAAAGGCTGGGGTGACTTTAAAGCTGATAACCTGAATATCGATAAACTTGGCAGCAACAATGCCGCAGCCGTTATGTTAATGGATCGAGCTGGCTGGAAATAAGCTACGGTAATTTATGCGAGGAAAATTATTAGATCCATGGCAATCAGGCATTTTACTGCTAGCCGTCATCCTCGCTATCCCTGCGCTGGCCGTCATCAGCTTTATATTTGCCCCATCCACTAGCGATATCTGGCAACATCTTCGCGCAACGGTCTTACAAGATTACATTCTCAATTCACTGACCCTTGTGATCGGTGTTGGTCTTGGAACGCTTTTATTGGGCGTATCCACTGCATGGCTGACAAGCTTATGCGACTTTCCTGGTCGTAAATTTTTTAGCTGGGCCTTATTATTACCCATGGCTATCCCCGCTTATATTTTGGCTTATACATACACGGGTATGTTTGATGTCGCTGGGCCTGTGCAAAACTGGATACGTGACACCTTTGATCTTGGATATAGAGATTATTGGTTTCCAGAAATTCGTTCCATGGGTGGTGCGATCAGTATGTTGTCACTGGTTTTATATCCATACGTTTACCTACTCACCCGTACTGCTTTTCTCAGCCAATCGGTGTGTGTGTTAGAAGCTAGTCGAACATTAGGTTGCGGTGTTTGGCGTAGTTTTTTTACGGTCGCCCTACCCCTTGCTCGCCCGGCTATCGTTGCAGGTATTTCATTAGCGATGATGGAAACATTGGCTGATTACGGTACCGTCAAATACTTTGGTATCAACACATTCACGACGGGTATTTTTAGAACCTGGTTTGGCCTGGATAGTACTGCCGCCGCAGCACAATTAGCGACCTTCTTATTAGGTATGGTCATTATATTAGTTGTCATAGAACAATTATCTCGACACCAAGCTCGTTTTCATCACACCACTGGTCGTTATAAACGTTTACCGCGCTATCAGTTGAAAGGCTTTTCTGCTTTCTTTGCATTCCTTGCCTGCCTACTTCCCTTATTCGCTGGTTTTATATTACCCGCAGGTCAGCTCCTACAATGGGCGATAAGTACATCCGAAAAAATGCTCAATGCCCAGTTCGGAACCCTCGCGCTTAATAGTTTTTTACTGGCTGCTATTGCTGCCGTTGTGACACTTTTACTAGCCTTGTTCCTAGCTTATGGACAACGTCTACGCCCATCCAAACTTACGTTCTCTGCAGTCCGTTTTGCGAGCATGGGTTATGCTATCCCCGGAGCCGTCATCGCCGTTGGCGTTATGATCCCATTTGCATTATTTGATAATAGCGTTGATACATGGATGCGTGAACATTTTAATTATTCAACCGGTCTACTCTTGAGCGGCACCTTATTCGCTGTCCTATTTGCTTATATTGTTCGTTTTCTTGCGATTTCTTTGCATGCTGTAGAGACCGGCTTAGGCAAAATAAAACCTTCCATCGACGAAGCGGGACGACTCCTCGGCTGTGGTCCTGTTGAGTTATTACGTCGAGTTCATATTCCGGTCATGCGGGGCGCTGTTCTAACGGCTTTGTTATTAGTTTTTGTCGATGTATTAAAAGAATTACCTGCAACCATGATCTTACGTCCATTTAACTTTAATACGCTTGCGGTTAGAGCATTTGAACTTGCCTCTGATGAACGCCTAGCTGATTCATCAACAGCCGCGCTTGCCATCGTCGTAGCAGGTATAATCCCTGTTATCTTATTAAGTCGATCAATCAGTCAATCTCGGCCCGGACATGAAACAACTTGAACTAAAAAATATTGCCGTCAGCTTTTCGGGCAAAACTATTATTAAGGACATCAGCTTAAGCCTTGATCGTGGCCAAATTGGTTGTCTTTTAGGTCCCAGTGGTTGTGGCAAAACAACATTGCTACGAACGATTGCTGGTTTCGAATTACCAACAACCGGTCAAATTTATATTGGTGGCAAAGAAGTCAGCCATGAAGGCTGGGCGAAAGCGCCAGAGCAACGACGAGTTGGTATGGTCTTTCAGGATTTTGCGTTGTTCCCTCACCTAAACGTTAATGACAACATAGCCTTTGGTTTAAAAGGTATGAGTCGTGATGAGAAAAATGGTCGAGTAAATAGCTTATTACAAATGGTAGGCTTGCCCGACTCAGGAAACGTATTTCCACATCAACTCTCTGGGGGTCAACAACAACGCGTTGCCTTAGCTCGCGCACTTGCCCCCAAACCAGAAGTTTTATTACTCGACGAACCTTTTTCAAGCATGGATTCAGAACTCCGCCAACAGGTTGCGTTCGACGTTTTGGAGATTCTTAGACATGCAGATATCACCACCATATTCGTCACCCATGATCAATCCGAAGCATTCACCCTAGCCGATGAAATCGGTGTAATGCACTCTGGACAATTGCAACAATGGGATAGTGCTTATGAACTTTACTATAAACCAAGTAACCATTTTGTTGCTGATTTCATAGGTAGTGGTGAGTTTATTTCAGGAATTGTGGTCGATAAAGATCGAGTAGCTACTGGACTAGGCGTTATACATTGCACATCTGCTGAAAGCTTCAAAATAAATGATAACGTCGAAATTCTGATCCGTCCTAACGACATCACCTTCGATCAATCTGCAGAAATACGTGCCAGAGTACTCACTAAAAAGTTTCGAGGTGAAACATTTAATTATGATCTCCAGCTACCAGATGGCAGTATTATTCTATGCACTAGCCCGAGTCGAAGTAATTACGCGATCAATGATGAGTTAGGAATAAAACTAGAAACTAAAAACCTGGTTGCTTTCGCCCGAAAAACAAGCATTTGATCATCATTAATAGTCCCACAAATACTAATTATAACTAACACTGCTCACTGAAATTATTAGCTTTCATATTTAACCCGTTAATACCCTGTTACAAAATCTATTTTGTATTGCCTGTCTCTGAATAGAATACCAATTCAATTTTATTCTTCACTTTCAATGTCCTAAACTTGATGACTTGCTGGATTAATAATCACGTTTCATTAACAGCTTAATCTTTTTAAGATTTTCTCAGCTATTCATTTGAACTTAAGGTTACTTTGTTAGAATTAACTTTCCATTCCTTGTAATACGTAACTGATAGTACTCACCGTGATGTTCAATGAGCACTTCTTTTCCACCCTGAAAAATATCTGATGTAGAAAAATATCGTTTATTTTGTTCAACACTTGAAGCTGACAATGGTTGTGTTTTCATTATTTTTTCCTTTTAATAATTTAAAAAGTGCTCCACTCACTCTCTGATAAACGGCATAAAATTCATTTCAAATTATTTTAAAAAAATATTTAATAGCCAGAGCTTAAAGTTCAAAAAGGTGGATCATCCGACCGATGATCCACAAGAGCTCTGGAGAAAGACAGAAGAGAAGAGAGAGTGATCTCTACTGTCACATTAGCTACTACGTCTGTTTTACGAGACTTCGTCATAGAGAATCTAATTCGGTTAAATAATTCATCTTGACTTAGCAGCTATTAATAATGATAATGATTCTCATTGCATTAGTCAAGCATAAATATTTATGAATTTTGGCTATAAACAGAGTACTTACGCTTACACGTCCAACACTCTTTAACTTAGGGTATGACTAACAGCTCACTCTTTAGTTACTGACAGTAGGATTCACTCATGGTTTATGTGACAAACAACAATCTATTTATACAAAAACAACATTACGATAATGACTTATTGGACTATTACAAGAAACTCAAAAAATGTTGATCTTAACTATGTCACTTGATTTAACCCTTAGAAAAACTTTCTTTTATATAACGCTTATAGATATCTCTTGAAAAATTTTTCCCTTATATATAGCAGCTTGTGCACTATTCTTTTTGCGACAACTGCTTCAGCGCGCCCAGAACTTGAGACAAACCTCTGGATAAGTCCATTTATTCACTCTATTATCTTAGCCCTTATGGCCGTACTATTAGCAGTTGGTATCGACTGGTTAATAAACCGACTGTCCTTAAGTAACCACACTAAAAATAGGAAAAAGAATCATGCTACATAAAATATTAGCCACGCTAGATAAATCTATAAATTTTGAAACTGCCTCTGCGCATTGCGATGTCCCTTGTGGTATTTACGACCCAAGTACAGCTCAAATCGCTGCTTTGACTGTTATCCGTATGCTTGATCAAATTAAAGAACTTGCTGATAAAGATTCTTTAACAATTGCAGATCACGCTAAACTTTCTCGCTTAGTGGCTCAAAAAGAAGAGCATGCTGAAGTTGTTAAAAAAGAAGTTCGCATCACCTGGGGTGATTACTTCAAACAACCACAATTTGATCAAGTTCCAGGCATTCATGAACTTGTACACAACATTATGCTAACTGGTTCTAAATGTCGCCAAACCATTGATCAAGAAAATGGTCTAGCACTATTGAAATTGGTTAATGAGTTTGCAGAAGCATTCTGGAAAACTAAAGGTGTAGAAACTTACACAGCAACTTGCCCATATCCACCAGCACAACAAGTTGTATATCCTAAGTTAGGATAAGATCAGTTCATGATCGGTATTGTAAAAATACATGGGCAAAGCATGGCTCCAGCCCTATCGGGGGGTGACTTTGTTGTCACCTCTCGTTATTACCGCAAACTATCCACCAACGATCTTATAATTTTTAAGCATCCAATCTATGGCCGTTTGATCAAACGGATTAAAAAAATAGATCGACTCGGTAATATTTGGGTTCGTGGTGAAAATAAATACAGCCTCTCCTCAGAACAAATGGGCATCGTCGCGCCTAGTATGGTTCAAGCTAAGGTTCTTTTCCCCATCAGACAAAGACAGTCATTACGCTTAAAAATCTGATCAGGTTCATTCCTTCTCGTTCAAAACTTCTTTTCTAAATAAACTGCACCGCTAGAAAACACTGCAGCAATCTCACTACAAGTAGTCACTTGTACGCTCTAACCTTAGTTATGTCAGTCCATTAAAGACATGATGAGATCATGAAAGTTAACATGAAATGGTTCAAATATTTTTGAACTATATTTGTTCTCAGAAATAACCCCTAACCTCATGATTTTTTAAAGATTAATACCGAAAAATACTCACTGGCATCATCCTTGCTTAAGCCTACCCCAGTCTAAATTTTTTAAGAAAGGGAAACTACATGTTTAAACATCTTCAACATCTTGCTAAAGCAACGCTCACTTCAATTCTGCTGGTAACACCACTCGCCGCACAAGCCGTAGTGGACATGAATATTTCGAGTTTTACGGCCAACCCAAACCCAGTCACATCAGGTGGTGAGTTTCACTATCTGTTATCCGTGGAGAACAGCGGTAATGAAGATGCACCTGACGCTAACTTGACTATTACGATCCCATCAGGCGCCACCGTCACTAATCTGTCTCCAGGTGTTTGTACAGGAACTAGCCCCGTACTTTGTGACTTTGGCACGTTAACCGGAACGCTTGCTGGCGGCTCTCCGATCAACGTTGATATTACGATGACTGCAACGAGTGCTGGTCCTGCATCGCTCAGCTCAACAGCAACGGTTTCGACGTCGGCCACGGATGGCAATAACGGGAATGACTCTCTTACACAAGGAACCACGGTCAACCGAGGTTCTGATCTGTCCATTTCTTTCAATGCTTCATCCGCAACAACAGCCAGCGGTGGTTCTACTTTCGCATATGTAGTTGATGTTGCTAATGGTGGGCCGAATGATACTGATGATGAAAAAGTAATTCTTACTCTACCTCCACAGGTGAGCTATACGACAAGTAGTGGTTCTGGCTGGAGTTGTAGTGCTGCAGGTCAAATAATCACTTGTAATCGATCAGCGACCTTAGTTAATGGTTCAACAGCTCCTCCTCTGACAGTTAATGCACAAGTGACTGGAAGCTCACTTGGGACTTTTACTGCGCTTGCAACTGTCAGTTCTACTACCGCTGATGGTGATGCAAATAACAATTCAGCAACGCATGACGTTCAAGTCTCTGCTGGAGCGGATATGGCCATCAATAAATCTGTCTTACCTATACCTGTTGTCGCTGAGCAACCCGTCACTTTTACTTTAAGCGTGACTAATAATGGTCCAATGTCTTCAGACGCTGTTGTGGTAACTGATACTTTGCCAGCTAATTACACGGCGATCAGTGCTTCAGGTTCAGGCTGGACCTGTAATGTAGTCGGTCAGACAGTTACCTGTGATGCAGATGCTTCATTGGCTCAAGGTTCGGCACCAGCGATCACAATCAATGCTACCGCTCCGTCAAATGCAAACATACCAGCAGCGGGAACCTCTCATTCAAATACTGCAAGCTTGGTAAGCTCCACTCAGGATCCAATTCCTGAAAATGATTCAAAAACAATCAACTATAACATTGGTAGATACCATGCTGATCTGTCGATCACAAAATCTAAAACACCCAACCCCGTGGCCCAAGGTAGCACGATGTCATCGTCTATCCGTGTCAAAAACAATGGACCCAGAAACGCTACAAATATTATTAAAGTCGAAGATACACTTGCAGCTGGTGAATCTTATAGCAGTGCATCACCAGGCACAGGAACTGGTTGGACTTGTAGCTACAACCAGGCAAACGATACCACCGGTGGTATCGTAACTTGTACACATGCTGGCCCTCTTGCACTAAATGCCCAAACCCCTGTTTTGACCATTCCAACAAAAGCTGTTGCAACGGGCGCAATGCAAAATACAGCTTGTACTAGTACATCTGCAGGACAAGCTCCAAATGAATTTGATTTTAATGCTGCTAATGATTGTGTTACTGCTGGTGGTACGACTTCTACTAGTGGCACCGCGGATCTGGATCTCCTCAAAGTAGTTCAGGATCTTGCTCCCGGTAATAATGATGGCACTTTGCAAGATGATGAAAATACTCTCACATACACGCTGACAGTAACAAACCGTAATGACACAGGTGACACAGGTGCAGATGCAACCAATGTTGTATTGAGTGATCCAATTCCGATGTATGCACCCAGCAATCCTAATTATGGAGTAACGGCCATCACAGCTACGCCGAGCCAGGGAGCAGCTTGTTCAATCGGTGCAACTATCACTTGTAACCTGGGCACAATTATAAATGGCGCCTCAGCCAATGTAGTCATTACTGTTGCTCGCCCTATAAAAGATGGTCCATGGACGAACACTGCCACTGCATTTTCACAAAATGTTGGTGATCCAAATCGTGCAAATAATACAGCTTCTGCTTCAATAACAATTGAACCAGTTGCCGATGTTGCGGTAGAAAGCAAAGTTCAATCAGGTCCGATCAAAGCAGGTGTCGAAGCAACATATATTATTAGCTTCAAGAACAGAGGTGTATCTAAGGCAGACAACATAGAAATAGTTGACACTTTCACCAATCTTAACGGCATGACTTATACCTTCATCAGTGCGAGCTCAACCTTGTCAGGTTCTGTCTGCACACATGATGTTCCGACGAGAAAAGTTACATGTACTGGAGGATCGCTTAACTCCGGTGAGTCAAAATCCCTCACGGTCAAAATCCGACCTGATTACGGCACGAGCCTGATCTATCCATTAAATCTGGAAAATACGGCGACAATAACAACATCAACACTTGAGTCTGATGGTCTAGCAGGTGTGGTTAACCCGAATAACAGCCAGTCAGCAACATTGGTCGTTAACCCTCCTGAAGTTGACATTCTAGTGCAGAAAAAGGACTTAGTTGATCCTTTATTCTATGACTCTGCAACGGCATCAAATAATATCATTACTTATGAGATCAAGGTCACTAATCAAGGCCCATCTTATGGCACAGGTATTCAATTTATTGATACCTTAACACCTGCTACCGGTCAGACATTAACCTTTCTTTGCGATAAGGCTTTGCAGGGTGATAGCTGCACACCAGCGACTCCGGGGCAAGCCTGCAACAATCAAAGCACAGTTATAAGCAGCCCAACAAGCATGACTTGTAATCTGCCCGATATGGAGACAGGCGCAACCACTTATCGTTATTTGGATTTTCGGGTGGACTCAGTTCCAACGGCCACTGGCTCTACTGTAAAAAACAATGTTACCGTTTCTTCTAACGAGGCCGAATCACTCGCTGGTAATAACACTGCCAGTGACCAGACTACTGTTCGGATTCGTGCGGATGTTGAAGTCACGAGTAAAACTCCTGAGTTTGCAACTGTTAATGTTAATCAAACTTTCAATTGGACGATTGTTGTCACCAACAATGGTCCAGATATTTCTGAAGAAACAACACTTGGCGACACCCTGCCTGTTGGCATGATTCTGACTGGGCCTGCTGTCCCTGCACAAGGCACCTGCCCTACGGGTATCGCTGGTGAAAGGGTGATCAGTTGTGATCTTGGGCTACTGAATGATGGTGCTTCTACGTCAATCACTGTGCCAGTTAAGATTACCAGCTTTGCAGCTTCATACAATAACACCGCAAGTGTAACGACATCTACGGTTGATCAGGTTTCTACCAATAACAGTAAAACCAACTCTGTTGCTGTACGAAAATCATCACTCGCAGGCTTCGTATATGAAGACAACAATAATGATGGCTCTAAAGGTGGCGGCGAAGCGGGTATCAACAACGTTTCACTTACGTTAAGCGGCACAGATCTTTATGGAAATGTTGTCTCAGGATCAGCGACTACTGATGGTACTGGTGCTTATAAATTCGACAATCTGCCTCCAAGTGATTCGACTGGTTATACCGTAACCGAAACACATCCGACTACCTATTTTGATGGCCTGGACAACAGTGCGGGAACGATTGTTGCGAACAGTAAAACTACTGATGTTATCAGTGCTATTGCCGTTCCGGCTGGCTCTGATGTAACGGGTTACCTCTTTGGTGAATTGAAAAAATCATCTCTGACAGGTTTTGTCTTTAATGATATTGCCACTCCTGATAACAATATTAAGGATGCTGGTGAACCAGGCATTCCGAATATTCCAGTAACGCTGACAGGTACAGATGACCTAGGCAATACGATTACACCTATCGTTGTTAACACAACTTCAACAGGTCAATTTATATTCCCTGATCTACGTCCGGGAACTTACACAATTACAGAAACAACACAGCCCCCGACCTTCACAGATGGCACAGATACTGCCGGTGATCTGGGCGGCACAGTCGGCGCTGATGTGATCACGGCTATTCCTCTGCTTGCAGGTCAGGGTGGTGTGAATTATCTGTTTGCTGAAACGGGTGTAGGTGGAAGTGTCCTGACTGGTATTGTTTATATCGATGTAAATGATAATGGCGTTCAAGATAGCGGCGAAACTGGTATTCCTGGTGTTAACGTCACACTGTCCGGAACGGATATAGATGCCAACCCTGTCAATCTAACGCTTCCTACTGACAGTACTGGCGCTTTCACTTTCAGTGCTCTTGCTCCTAGCAACGGTGCAGGATACACCCTAACTGAAACACCTCCCGCGACTTACTTTGATGGACAGGAAAACTCCAGTGGTGTGATCATTCCAAATAGTAAAATCACTGATGTAATTACTAATATTAATGTTCCGTTAAACACGATCGTCACAGGCTACCTGTTTGGTGAACTGACAGGACGAGCAATCTCCGGTTTCGTTTATAACGATGGCAGTAATGATGGAACAAAAGATCCTGAAAACCCAGGCATAGAAAATGTCACGATTACGCTAACAGGAACAGATGATCTGGGTAATCCTGTGAATGAAGTAACCACGACTGATGCCAATGGTGCTTATAGTTTTGCCGATTTACGTCCGGGTACTTATGCATTGCAGGAAACTCAGCCTGCTGGCTATCAGGATCATATCGATACGGTTGGTCTGATCGATGCTGCGCCTGTGGGCACGCTACCGAGTAATACTGCCGATGATGTGATCAACGATATTATTTTGCCTGCTGATGGTGATGCTACTGAATACAACTTTGCAGATTCTAATACTGCTATCTCAGGATTTGTTTATGTCGATGCCAATAACGATGGTGTTAAAGATGCTGGCGAAGCTGTTATTCAGGGCGTCACGCTGACACTGTCAGGCAACGACTCTAACAACAACCCTGTCAATCAAACTACAACGACTAATGCCACTGGTGCTTATAGCTTTACAGGCATGCTCGCTAGTGATGCCAATGGTTATACAGTCACTGAAACACATCCGACAGCTTGGGCTGATGGTAAAGATACTGCAGGTAATGTTGGCGGTTCAACAGCCAGCAATGATCAAGTCAGCGGCATCATAATGACATCATCTACACGCGCGTCAGACTATAATTTTGGTGAGCTTGGTGCTTCATTATCCGGCATTGTCTACAACGATAATGATGATAATGGCCAACAAGATCCTTCCGAACCGGGTATAGCCGGTGTCACAATTACACTGACAGGAACTGATCTAAACGGTTTTCCCGTCAGCTTCACAGCAGTAACTGGTGACAATGGTCTTTATCGTTTTAATAACTTACCACTTCCAAATAGTTCGGGGTACACGATCACAGAAACGCAACCTCCGGGCGTTGCGAATGGTAAAGAAAATCCTAGTAATGTGATTGCGGGGGTTCAAATAACAACACCGGACGTGGAAGGAACCGGTTTCAACTTTGGTGAAATCGTACCTTCCGCCCAAACAGCTAGCATTTCAGGTAAGGTGCATGATCGTGATGATCCAAGCATTAGCTATGAGGGTTGGACAGTTGAAATCGTCAAAAACGGTATTGTCATAGCAACGACCATTACTGATGCAAACAGTGATTATTTATTTGAAGGTTTGACGCCTGGGACTGGCTACACCATCCGTTTCCGTCATCCTGAAAGTAATACGATCTTTGGTGTGATTGAAAATGTCAGCCTAACAGCAAACACCCTGCTACCTGATCAAAACTTACCACTTGACCCTTCTGGTGTCGTTTATGACTCTGTCACTCGGCTACCAGTTCCGGGAGCAATCGTTACATTCTCAGGCCCTCCTGGGTTTAATCCAGCGGTCGATCTGATTGGTGGAGCAGCGAATGTTAACCAAGTTGTTGGAGCAGATGGTTTATATAAATACCTATTAAACCCATCAGCGCCAGCGGGCGTATATAGCTTGTCCGTTACTCAACCAGCAGGTTATTTACCACCGAACTCGCTGAATATTCCATCACCTTGTACAGGCACATTAACGGTAGGTGGGGTTCCCGCTCCAGCAGAAGTCCAACCACAGAACACAGCACCAACAGGAACAGCTCCTTTTCATAGTCCTGCCAGCTGTCCTGCGCTGGGAGCTGCAGGCACTCAGTATTACTTGAGCTTCAACCTCAGTCCGGCATCGGCTGATGTGATCAACAATCACATCCCTCTCGATCCAACGGGCCCGATTTCAGGCCTTACTGTTGTTAAATCGACTCCTAAAACTAATGTCATCCGTGGTGAACTTATTCCTTACAGCATAAAAGTGACGAACAACCTTGCAACTCCAATCACCAATATCCGTATTCGCGATCAGATCCCTGCAGGGTTCAAATATGTAACTAACTCAGCAACACTTGATGGAACGCGTAGCGAACCTCAGATCAACACCCGTGAATTGACATGGCCAGTGCAAAACTATGCGGTTGGTGAGTCACACGAAGCGAAATTGCTTTTAGTGGTCGGTGCTGGTGTAGGCGAAGGTGAATACGCCAACCAGGCTTGGGGCATTAACGGACTGACAGGAGCAACAGCGACAGCTATTGCAAATGCAACTGTCCGAATCATTCCTGATCCGACGTTTGATTGCTCTGA
>CAJXQU010000019.1 GCA_913058255.1 uncultured Pseudomonadota bacterium
CAGAGTAGATCCTCGGCAGCGTCAGAATGTGTATAAGAGACAGGTGTGCGGCAGCGAACGTGGTTGGAATTTTAGAAAGAACTGACAGTGTTTTCTAAGCTGCGTGTGCGGCAGCGAACTCACTATTCTCAGGTTCCGGCGGAGGCCTGTTTTTCTAAGCTGCGTGTGCGGCAGCGAACTGAAGAAGCCAAACAAAAAGACTCAATCAATCTTTCTAAGCTGCGTGTGCGGCAGCGAACCAACCGAACACAACGGAATGTCTGATGTTGTCTTTCTAAGCTGCGTGTGCGGCAGCGAACGGTATGTTTTCGATCTTAACCTCCCTCTTTCTTTTCTAAGCTGCGTGTGCGGCAGCGAACTGGGCGCACGATGCAGGCAGTGGTTGTTAGATTTTCTAAGCTGCGTGTGCGGCAGCGAACTCAGTCCTATCATGTAACTGCCAACCGTATACTTTCTAAGCTGCGTGTGCGGCAGCGAACGGTTCACAAGCTGCGGATCGAAATATTCACCCTTTCTAAGCTGCGTGTGCGGCAGCGAACGTTACGTCGGTAGTACTTACGTGTCCATTTACTTTCTAAGCTGCGTGTGCGGCAGCGAACTTTCGCCAGCCGGCTTAAATCTTTTTAACAATTTTCTAAGCTGCGTGTGCGGCAGCGAACCAGCAGAGTGATAGAGTTCGTAAACATCTTTCTTTCTAAGCTGCGTGTGCGGCAGCGAACTTGAAATTATATCTTATATTGCAGACTTTGATTTTCTAAGCTGCGTGTGCGGCAGCGAACCACGCCGAGATTGTCTCATTGTATGCTTCACCTTTCTAAGCTGCGTGTGCGGCAGCGAACCTGTAAAAGTCCTGCAAGCCGTAAAAGCTCAATTTCTAAGCTGCGTGTGCGGCAGCGAACACTTGGATGAGTGCTGAAGAGTGTGTAGCAATTTTCTAAGCTGCGTGTGCGGCAGCGAACAAGTCAAAGCAAGAGGTAAAAGCAAATAAACATTTCTAAGCTGCGTGTGCGGCAGCGAACTAATGACAATCTATTTTGTGACAGGAAAACTTTTTCTAAGCTGCGTGTGCGGCAGCGAACTTTCGGTGTACGATTTGGTCTCTGCAACAAGCTTTCTAAGCTGCGTGTGCGGCAGCGAACGTCCCGAAGGTGAATATTTTGATCAGTTAACTTTTCTAAGCTGCGTGTGCGGCAGCGAACGTGTGAGTATCCGTGTCCTCAATTTGAACAATTTTCTAAGCTGCGTGTGCGGCAGCGAACGCATCAGAAGACGCGAGCAAAGCGGCAAATCATTTCTAAGCTGCGTGTGCGGCAGCGAACGAAATTTTCCGACAGTCTCGGGTAAAATTATCTTTCTAAGCTGCGTGTGCGGCAGCGAACCAACCTTAGCCGCGATTTCTTTTTGACCGACATTTCTAAGCTGCGTGTGCGGCAGCGAACATTACTTTCAGTGAGCCACAGCTTGAATATCTTTTCTAAGCTGCGTGTGCGGCAGCGAACTGTTGATTCGACGAGATCATTTAAAACACTAATTTCTAAGCTGCGTGTGCGGCAGCGAACGTTAAAAGCTCAACTTTTGAGAATACTAATATTTTCTAAGCTGCGTGTGCGGCAGCGAACTATTCTTGTCGAATACGACGCTTGCACTTGATTTTCTAAGCTGCGTGTGCGGCAGCGAACTGTACAATGTGCGTCACGTCGCCCAAATCTTCTTTCTAAGCTGCGTGTGCGGCAGCGAACGCGGTATCGTCGCGATGGCTTTAGGAATTTTGTTTCTAAGCTGCGTGTGCGGCAGCGAACTTATTTTAGTGGTCGTTTCGATCTACATGCCCTTTCTAAGCTGCGTGTGCGGCAGCGAACAAAGTGAAGAACTGGAAAGAGACGCTAACGAATTTCTAAGCTGCGTGTGCGGCAGCGAACTGATCCTTTGGCTTAACGATCATGCTGCCACATTTCTAAGCTGCGTGTGCGGCAGCGAACTCGACCGCTTCGCGCGATCCGCTGGCGGTAGATTTCTAAGCTGCGTGTGCGGCAGCGAACGATCAGGCGTTTCAATATACACAGACCATTCATTTCTAAGCTGCGTGTGCGGCAGCGAACCAAGCTGATCGCACCCACCTTGCGACGCGTGATTTCTAAGCTGCGTGTGCGGCAGCGAACCTGCAAAAACATGGCCTGTCAACTGCTCCATCTTTCTAAGCTGCGTGTGCGGCAGCGAACTGATTGTCCCACATTTCCCACATTACAACGTCTTTCTAAGCTGCGTGTGCGGCAGCGAACATGATATGTTTGCTTTGTCATTTTCTGACATTTTTCTAAGCTGCGTGTGCGGCAGCGAACGAGGGAACACGAACTCAACTCCGTTAACCGTTTTTCTAA
This sequence comes from uncultured Pseudomonadota bacterium, assembly GCA_913058255.1. Classification (GTDB taxonomy): domain Bacteria; phylum Pseudomonadota; class Gammaproteobacteria; order CAJXQU01; family CAJXQU01; genus CAJXQU01. Next base: position 2,379 of record CAJXQU010000019.1, read on the forward strand.
GCTGCGTGTGCGGCAGCGAACTAGCGGGGTAGCCTCTTTTATGCAGAGCACTCTTTCTAAGCTGCGTGTGCGGCAGCGAACGAATCTCTTCAACGATAACTGGGTTTTCAGTTTTTCTAAGCTGCGTGTGCGGCAGCGAACAGTGCCAGCCTTGCCGATAATCAGTTGCCCTTTTTCTAAGCTGCGTGTGCGGCAGCGAACGAAATTAGCGGCTTAACACCCGCCAGCGATATTTTCTAAGCTGCGTGTGCGGCAGCGAACGATAGCTTTAAAAGCATGGAGCCTGATGTTGATTTCTAAGCTGCGTGTGCGGCAGCGAACTAATGGATAGCACTAAACCAGAACTCTATAACTTTCTAAGCTGCGTGTGCGGCAGCGAACAGAGATCACAAAATTCAGCAGTAACTAATACTTTTCTAAGCTGCGTGTGCGGCAGCGAACTGTCGCGCAGCCTTGGCGTGACTTCAATCATCTTTCTAAGCTGCGTGTGCGGCAGCGAACAGCTTCGGTTTGTTGGTCAACTGCCCTTTGGTTTTCTAAGCTGCGTGTGCGGCAGCGAACCATTCGATGGCGCTCGGAATACGCGGCGAGAATTTCTAAGCTGCGTGTGCGGCAGCGAACCCGTCAAAAATTGATAAATTCCAGTTAACGCTTTTCTAAGCTGCGTGTGCGGCAGCGAACGCCGAATTATCGTTTGATCGATCAACAGACTTTTTCTAAGCTGCGTGTGCGGCAGCGAACAATACGTTCTCCCCGTGATAATCATAGCCGCTTTTCTAAGCTGCGTGTGCGGCAGCGAACATGCAATTGACCAGTTTTTAAACGTTCAGGGTTTTCTAAGCTGCGTGTGCGGCAGCGAACTGCCACAGGCATTGAGTTAAGCAACAAAATATTTTCTAAGCTGCGTGTGCGGCAGCGAACTCTTTTGTTGATAAGCACTCACCGCATTTTAATTTCTAAGCTGCGTGTGCGGCAGCGAACATTCGCGGGACGTTAACAGGCACAAACGTATATTTCTAAGCTGCGTGTGCGGCAGCGAACCTACCTGTTGCTACAAATATAGACTTGTATATTTTCTAAGCTGCGTGTGCGGCAGCGAACTTTGCGTAGACCGTGTTACCCTGTGTGAACATTTTCTAAGCTGCGTGTGCGGCAGCGAACGAGTATAGTATATGGAGGCTATTATAAGTGTTTTTCTAAGCTGCGTGTGCGGCAGCGAACTTGTATTGCTAGTCGAAGTTGATTCTAAAACATTTCTAAGCTGCGTGTGCGGCAGCGAACCCAAGTTTATCAGACAAAAAAATAGCTACAACAGTCACTTACTTTAAATGTAGAGTTTTTACCCTTTATTTATAGCGGTGTTGTAGCTAATTGTTTTTTAACGTTTTTTTAAAGAACTGGTTTTTATTGGTTAAAACCAAGGTATTGTTGCAAGTTTACTTAATCCAAAGGTGTCGAAGTCTCCTGTTACAGGAGTCTTTTGAGCATCGCCCATTTGTATATATCTACGATGGAACTGTCCGTTAGAGCCACTTTCTAATTCAAGGAAAGGTAGTGCGGTCATTTGGGATGCAAACATTTTAGCTTTGTATCCTTTTATTTCATCATCAGATATTGAGCCTCTTTTTATCAAGCGCCTCAAATGGGACTCGCTCATAGTACTTTGCCAGCGTGAAACTTTACGATTTTCAAAACTGGAAGGAATCGGTAATATATTACTGCATTCGCAATAACCAGATAATCCGCCGAGCCACTTGATATGATTCAATTCCAATAGTCGCTTTTCAGTGGAGTGAATACGAAGTAATTTGCCGAGTAAAACTTTGGTTTCAGGAAAGCTTATTCCAATATCATTTGATGCCATATCGAATAAGGCCTTGTGTAACTTTGAATAAACTTTATTCATGAGCACATTTTTACGCATTTCGGCATCAGGTTTTAATCTAATATCTATATAATAATTCAAAATATTCTCCCTTAAACTCGAATGTCAGAAACATAAGCTAACCCTTTTTTTCCAAGGTAAAAACTAGATACGCCAGCGTTGTTAATTTTTTCACAAAAGTCTTTCGCGAGTTCACGATCAACAGCAATGTTTATATTAAGTGTTCCTCCTGCCTTTTTCATCAAGGAGGTGACTTCACCAACGCCTTTTATTCTTTCTTTTCGGATATATGGATTTCCCCAAATTTTCTTTTTTTCACCGGAGGTGTAACGATTCATAAAATCTTTTTTTGTGAAGCCATTGTTGGAAATACCGCTTAATCCTCCGGCTTTTGTTTTTGCTGAAGATACATCAAAGTTGTTAGAAAGCCTTTCAAGCTGTAAATATAAGGCTGAACAATAAAGGCTGACAGGTAATATTTCATCTTTACTATTTAAGCCGTTAAACTTTGAGAACTTAGCGTTTAGATAATTAAAAGCTTCATTTACTCTATCTTCATTGATAACGGGTTTGAGCTTAAATAGCTCTTCAAGTCGGGCAATAATAACTAAAGGGTTGAGAGCTATTTTCGCGGTAATATTTTTTTTATCAAGGATAAAGTCACATAACTCTTCTATATTAAGTTTTAGAACACCCCATAGTTGTTCCGAATAGTCGGAACAAAAAACAGGGTCATCGACTCGAATCATTCCTGTGTACGAGTTTTGATCTTCGCTGCCGGATATGTTTCTTATGTAGGTCATTTCTTGATTAATGTAACTAGGTTGATCGTCAAAGGTAACTAAAGGCTCAATATTTTTGAAGTAATAAGATACCTGTTGCCTTGATTGGTAAAGTTTACGCTGATCTCCTATTAGGCGGTTTAATATCCCCATTACGGTGTCATGGCCTACTTCTCTAGGAATGTAGTTCTCACTCTTTCTCAGGCTTGTCATAGAACCAATAAATTTTCTTCCGGTCTTCGGTAAAGGGGCATTATTTGATCCATCTAGAAAAGAGTTTCGCCAGCTTGACTCATATTTGATTTCAATTTTCATGGCTATAATCCATTTTTATTTTTGATAAAAGTAGGTGGCAAACTCGCTTTCTGGCTCAACAGAAATACTGTTTTCATCACGTTTGATACGCATCATTTTGTTACTGTCGTTATAATCCACCACAACGTTATCAACATACATGTAGGATTTAGCTTGACGGATTGATAAATCGCTAATTAGATCGATGGTGTATTCAATCAATACTTTTAAGGCATCTTGATTTAATAAAATACCGACTTCTCCTTCTTCGAAAATGGTGCCGCTGCGAACATAGTTTTCGTGAAAAGTAGCTGCAGGTTTTAAACTTGAGTTAAGTGATTGAATAAATTCTTGAACGGTTTCAGCGACTTCCTCACCTTGACCGACTTTAATGCCCATGGCTTCTCGATCAAACTTTTTATCGAGTGAGATAAATTGCAATTGCTCAATGCTGATAGATCCATAAGCTGTGTATTTTGTATCACCGAAGGTTGTTTTGGAGAAGAATGATGAGCTGTCTCGTTCTCCGGCTTGACCAAATTGTTCGAAGTTTCCATTGCCAAGTTGGTCAACGAAATCTTCAATTAATAATGGACTTGTGCGCTTATTTTGACTGGAAGGAACGACATAGCCACGGACTAAGCCTGTTATCGATGCGAGCATTTTTGTTAAATCTTCTATCTTATTTTTATTGGCATAGTGCACATCAAAGGCTTGGCTTCTAAATAGATGATGTCGAATACAATTTTGGCTGATGTAGAGAGGTGTTTTTTTGAAATCGATATCTGTGGCTTCTTTACGATATTTGTAGCCAGTTTCTTCTTTAACCTTACCTGATAGATTGCTATAACCTCGTAGTTTGGGCAAGGTATGATTGTCAACGGTTGTTCCAGAGTCTCCCGTTAATGATGTAGGCCCATTCCAATTAACGACACCGTGCCCAAGAGCAGTTATTTTAAAGTCGACACTTTTAATACCTATTACTTTATTTTGCATGTTTAATCCCTTTCTTTATGAGTTATGTGGTTGATGGATATTGCACCTATGGCTTGTTTTTCGCAGACACCATAGTAAATAGCTGAGCTATGCCTTGCGGTCTCACCACCCACGGGGAGTAAGTCGTTCGGGCTATAACTTAGATAAATTGGAAACTCTGGATCTTTGGCATCATTGAGTAGAATAAAATCTTTAAAAGGTTTAGTCCCTCCCATGATGTTGTGATGTTTTTTCACCATGTAGGTCAGCAAGTTTTTACTACTGTCTCCATAACCTTGTATTAGGTCACATGATGCTGTCAGATTGTCTATTTCTTCTGTTTCAAAAGTGGGGACTGTGTATGCATATCCTTCGATAAATTCAGGAGCTTCTTTTTCATCAAGATTACACAATGCCATTTGAACAAAACGGCTATCACCTCGGAGTGACTTACTGCTGATCTTTGCCCGCTGCTTTTGTTGTTTTTTGCGAAATATCATGGTTTGAGGCTCGCTGATTTTAGAGGTTATCACACCAACACTTTTATTCATTGAAGCAAGCATGTCTTGCTCAATAGCATTCATTGCGGGTGATTGGTGGTTGTAAAACTCTTTATAGTATTGATAGATGTCTGCAATGCTTTGTGCTTTGCTACCGTTATCCGTTTTCTCTAGTAGGAAGGTGTACCAGGCTATTGAAGACGACAAGCTATTTGAAGATGAAAGAAAATGCGCTACTGCTCCAGTTCGTTTTCCTGCATGAAGTGTTTCAGGTATTGCTATTCTGTAGCGGTTAGTGTCTTCATTTTGACCAAAACGATCCAGTCGGCCCATACGTTGCAAACAGTTTTCAGAAGTGGTTATTTCAGACACCATGTGATCACAACTAATATTGAGAGAAGCTTGAACAATAGGGCCACTTCTTAAAAGATCATAATCTCTGCCGCCATCGCGTTTAAACGCATTAAACACGTTGTTGAAAATCTGTTTTTTATCACTTTTTTTGTATTTTGAATGTAATAATATTGCATTTTCATCGGTTAGATTACTAATGAAACTTTTTTGTGCCGTGATAGCGGTATTGCTGATGACGAATGTCGTCAAGTCTTGAGTTTGATAAAGGGGATTAGTTTGATCTTCTTTTGTTTCATCATATGTCACAAAATCGAACTGATATTTTTTTTGATTAAAAGATGGCATTTCTATTACGTCATAATCAACATCAAGGTTGAGTATCTTTTCAAGATAATAATAATTTGGTGTCGCTGAGACTAATAACGCATTGCAACCATTTTTTAATTGATTTCTAGAAAGGATCAGTTCAGCAAATAATAAATTAAATGCGGGCATGTTGATGTATTCATGATATTCATCAAAAACAACGTGTGCACTAAGGTAGTTAAGCAAACGATCAGCTTTCGTATGGCTGATCACACTACTGAGCAGTTGATCTATTGTGGTTATAACAATATCGCCGGTTAATTGTTCATTATCTGGAGTGGGCGTTTCGAAATTGTTTGTGAACTTAAATTCGCCGGTAAATATTTCAACCGTTGCATCTTGCAAATAAGGTGTGTCAGAGGTTTTTAGCTCGTTAAACATGCCCTGGCAAATTTGAACTCGTGGACATACCCATATGATTTGTTGTGCGTTGGTTAAGCCTGCCCATTCGAGTGCAATTTTTGTTTTGCCACATCCTGCAGCGCCTGCTAGCACTTTCACATGTTCATTATCCTCGGCTAATATTGATGCTACCGAAGCTTGTTTTTGAGTGCGCTCACTGTTTGGGAATTGGCTAATGCTATCGTGAATATAGGAAGGTAAATTACTTTCTACAATGACATTGTTTATCAATTGTTCTTCTACAAGATCATGAATGTTCTTGTTTTTAATATATTGGGATAATTTGTTTGGAGATAGCGCTGAAACCCAGCGATCTGCAGTGATTAAGCAAGCACGTATTTCGTTATTATTGGCATTAGTCAACGCTTTATCTTGATAATCGTTGATCTGCTCAGATTGACTGTAGTCTTTATAAGAAGCTTGTGGCGTGTTCTCATAGTTGGTTAAAACTTCATCATCTAGTTCTTGCATGAATGTTTTTTCGAGGAAACTATTTGTTTCACTGCGGTATGCTTTGTCTATGTCACAGACCTTATTCAACATGCTAATGGATTGTTCAGAGACAAGTAACGGAGCTTTGTCACCTAAACTGATTTTTAGTTTGTTATAAATTTTCCCATGAGTGTCAAAATCATCTTTGTTTTTTGGACGATAAGGTTTGGCATGATGCCAATAAATAGCGTGTTTAATAGATGGCTTTATTTGACTAATTCCTTTGGTTCTGTCTGATAAACACTGAAAAATAAGCGCTGATATTTCATTATGTCGCGGATGCTTTTCAAAACTAAACTTGGTGTCATCAATATGTTGACCATCTTCGGCTAGGTAATCTTGATTTTTCGGTTTAATTACCCAGTTTTGGAAGGATGGATCTAGCTTGCCTATGTCATGTAAACAACCTGCGGCAAAGGAGGCATTAGCTTGATTTTTTTTATTTGGATAAAAGTGTAAATAAAGTAACTCTGCCACGTGGCCTACACCAAATAAATGCTCTTCTAATGGTTGTAAATGCGTATTCGCATATAACATTCCCTTAACGGGTTTTGCCTGCTTTATATCCATAAAGACCTCTTTCTGTGTTGTGTTAACTGGAACTATCCCGTTTGTGTTGAACTTTTCTCGGCTCCCTACAAGCCAAACAAGCTCACTGCGCGATCGACTACGAATCCAATGACAACTAACCGCAGTGTTTTTAGTAGCTGTTTTGCGAAGTAGTTTCTTGACGGCGTTGAGTCCATCTTGAGTGATGACGGTTTGCCAAGTGTTGTTACCGAGCCGATCGGCAAATGCATCTAGCACTCGTCGTGTTCTGTTGAGTGCTTTTTTTTCGCATTGGGAAATGAATGTGACCATCATCGTGTTTCTTCTTCTGTTTTTAAGGCGATGGTTTTAACCTGCTCAAACATAAAATCCAATGCTTTGTGTTGGGTAAATGCTTGCAGGCATTGCTGGCGGAATTCTTGTTCTGTCGCACCTTCTTTTGCGCAGATAAATGCCCATGGCAATACTAGGGTGTCTTTGATGAGATCCGCGACATCAAACACCAGTGCTCCGCGTCTTGTTTTGCCATGCATGACTGCAAAACCATGGGGTATCCCAAGAACCCAAAGGGTTGTTGCTGCGAGACCGTAAGCTAGGTAGTTTCCATGGTCGAGAAAATTATTAGCGATGTCTGTGGCTTCTCTGTCTCTTACGAAGTTACCGTATTGTGTTTTACTTGCCGCTGTTTTATAGAGGCTTTTGGTTAGCTGTGCTTCTATTTGAAGAAGGTCGATAATCCTTGGGGCACGTTCTGTTTTGTATGTGAAGATTTCTAAAGCTTGAGAAATGTCAGTTTCTTCTGCTTTAAAGCCTTCAGCCATGAGATCACGATCTTTACTCCAAATGTTTTTTAAATACGCTATTCTGGATTGTTGGAATTGGCGTGCGGCTTCGAGACGTTTTTCTTCATCAAACCAGAACTTCATCCAGCCTTGAACATATTCTGTAGGACGATATTCGCTTTGTGGTGTGAGCCATTCAATCTCATTAGCCATCAATAAGGGTGTTCCACCGCCGCCACAAAACCCTACTAAGACACCAGCCGACGCTAACATTCGCATAGCTGCTTGAGTAATTGACGTGCCTGTCCCTAGTAATAAGCATGTGGTGTTGGCAATAGGGATATTCCAATATTGGTTTTCACTTTTTGCTTCCGTTAGGTAGAGCACGCGACCGTCTTTTTGCATGACACGGCATTTATCCAAATAGTAAATATTGGCTCTTTTCGAATGCAGTATTGCCTTTAGATCGGTTAGTTGTTCCAAAGCTATGTCTCCCAACTTAGTTTGATGAATGTTTGAGTCTACACAGGTGGTGGCTCAAAACATGGCCCAGTAATAATGTTAATTTTCATAAGCTTGGTATGCTCGAATGAGACGTTCTTTGACCTTGTTGATTAGACTCTCTGGACTAATAACGTTGACATCTTCCCCATATTTAAGAATGTCCCTGATCAATTCTGTAGGGTCGTTATAGGGAATTAATAATTCTAAGCTGCCATCTTTACGTGTCTTGATGATTTGATCTGGATGCCAGAGTTCGTCGCTTACCCATTTTGCTGCTTTCGGGCTAAATTTAAGTTTTGCTGTCTTGGTTGCTTTGCCTGCAAATATTCCATAGCTAGTGGATAGGTATTGGTCGAGTTTTTTCTCATCGACCTTTACCGTTAATTCTTCAAGGAGTTTTCTTGGATGGATACGATCAACAGAAAAGGTGCGTAGTTCTTTACGAAGGTGACACCATGCATCGAGATACCAGTTGTCTCGGTAATAGATGAGTCTTTGTGCTGATACAACACGTTCGGTGGTTTTGTCTGAGGATCTACTGTGGTAAAGAATGCGCAGTTGACGACGTTGGATCAAACTACTACTGATGAGTCGGAAGTATTTTAGAACAGTTGTTCTTTGAGTAATGGGGAGGATCTTGATACGTTTAAGGATTTCATTACTGCCTAGTTCACTGTGTAATAAAAGTTGCTCTATTTTTGTTCTTATAGGTTGAATCTGCTCTGTTAATAGGCCACCTGGTTGTATATTCTTTAAAAGGTGTTGCGAGAAGAGGAGGGCAAAGAGTTCATTCTCATTAAAGCACATGCCAGGTAACGAAAAGGTCGGTTCTTCGGGATTGTAATGGTAACCAAGTCTTTGCCTATCATAGTCTAATGGTGCAAATAACCTGTACCTTAGCGTTTTTATTGCGCGTTTAGCAGTGGATTGTGAGCAATTTAGATGTTGGCAAATATCTCGCAGACTAGTAGCTGTTCTGCGATCTTGCAATAGTTGATGAAGTTGATAGATATGCTCAATGGTAGACATTGAGTAATCTTGTCGTTGTGGCCATTCCACCTCCCTCAGGCTTATAGCGTTCCCAAGCTACCCCAGCTTGACGGTGGTTATTTATAACCTACTTAGTGGTGTTAAGTAAATGTTTGTTGATCGTTAGGAAAAAATAATAGGGTGCTGATCTTGTGCTTTGGTGTGAGTTGATATTTGTTGACAGGTATCAGAATCTTCTTGACTCTAATAAGGGTCTCTGTAGAATGACGCGTCCTGTACATCAGGCGCGTAGCTCAGTTGGTTAGAGCACCACCTTGACATGGTGGGGGTCGTTGGTTCGAATCCAATCGTGCCTACCAAAAATTCCAAAAGCACTGTGAGTATGCGGTGCTTTTTTATTTAACGTAGAAAATAATAACCTGAAGATGATCTTTTGTATTGATCACGATGGATAAAAAATATGCCAATTATTACTCTCCCTGACGGTAGCCAACGTCAATTTGATAATCCAGTTTCTATTCACGATGTCGCTGCTTCAATCGGCGAAGGTCTTGCGCGTGCCGCTTTAGCAGGCAAGGTTAACGGTGAATTAGTCGATACTTCATATATGCTCGATCAAGATGTTGATCTCGCTATTATCACTGCGCGTGATGAAGAGGGGTTAGAGGTTATTCGTCATAGCTCGGCTCATTTACTAGCACAAGCGGTTAAAGAATTGTTTCCGACGGCTCAGGTAACGATCGGGCCTATCATAGAAAATGGTTTTTATTATGATTTTGCTTACGAGAGACCATTCACACCTGAAGATCTAGTTGCGATTGAGAAGAAAATGAAAGAACTCTCGAAGCAAGATTTTGCTGTCGAGCGTAGTGTGATGGGTCGTGATGAAGCTGTTCAGTTCTTCCGTGATATGGGGGAAGAATATAAAGCTGAAATCATTGCTTCTATTCCGAGTGATGAAGATCTCTCTTTATATAAGCAAGGTGATTTTATCGATTTGTGTCGCGGGCCTCATGTACCAAGCACTGGAAAGATCAAAGTATTCAAGTTGATGAAACTAGCCGGTGCTTACTGGCGTGGTGACTCGAGTAATGAGATGTTACAACGCGTTTATGGTACAGCTTGGACGGATAAGAAAGATCTGAAGGATTATTTACATCGTTTAGAAGAAGCCGAGAAACGTGATCACCGTAAATTGGCTGTGCAGCAAGATCTGTTTCACATTCAGCCTGAAGCTCCAGGTATGATCTTCTGGCATGACAAAGGTTGGACGATTTTTAAGGAAGTTGAAAACTATATTCGCGATAAGATCCGTTTACATGATTATAAAGAAGTCCACACGCCAGAAATGGTGGATCGCAGTTTGTGGGAAAAGTCAGGACACTGGGAAAAGTTTCACGAAGATATGTTTACGACTTCAGTAGAGAATCGTGATTATGCTGTGAAACCAATGAACTGTCCTTGTCATGTTCAGATCTATAATCGTGGGATTAAGAGTTATCGTGATTTACCATTACGTATGGCTGAGTTTGGTTCGTGCCATCGAAATGAAGCATCTGGTACTTTGCATGGTTTGATGCGACTGAGAAATTTTGTGCAGGATGATGCACATATCTTTTGTACGGAAGGTCAGATCCAATCTGAGGTGTCAGAGTTTATTGATCTACTCTATGAAGTCTATGAAGACTTTGGTTTCAAAGAGGTCATCATTAAACTATCGACGCGTCCTGATGAACGTGTTGGGGATGATGATGTTTGGGATAAGGCAGAAGATGCTTTAGAAAAAGCACTTAACCATAAAAACTTGGAATGGGACTTGCAACCGGGTGAAGGTGCATTTTATGGCCCGAAAATTGAGTTTTCATTAAAAGACTGCATTGGTCGAGTCTGGCAGTGTGGGACTATTCAGGTTGATTTTTCGATGCCGGGCCGTCTTGACGCAGAATATGTTGCTGAAGATGGAAGTCGTCAAACTCCTGTCATGTTACATAGAGCAATCCTCGGATCGCTAGAAAGATTTATCGGTATTTTGATCGAAGAACATGCCGGATCGTTTCCAACTTGGTTGGCTCCGATACAGGCGGTTATCATCAATATTACCGATTCACAGGCTGAATATGCAACAAAAGTTACAGAAACCTTGAAAAAACAGGGATTTCGTGTGATTTCGGACTTGAGAAATGAGAAGATCGGGCTTAAGATTCGCGAGCACACTTTACAACGAGTTCCCTACATGCTGGTAACAGGTGATCGGGAAATAGAAAATGGTACTGTGGCTGTGCGTACTCGAGATGGAAAAGATCTCGGAACAATGACCCCTGGAGAGTTAATTGAACATCTCAAAGGGGATATTTCTACGCGTGGTCATGATATTTTGGAGAATTAGATATCGCTGCTGATAAAAAGAATCGCGTAAATGACGCGATCTCCGCCCCAAAGGTTCGCCTTATTGGTCCGGATGGAGAACAGGTTGGTGTTGTTACACTTGAAGAAGCTAAACAAGCTGCAACTGAGAGTAGAAAGGATCTGGTAGAAATTGTACCGAATGCTGAACCACCTGTTTGTCGAATTATGGATTTCGGGAAGTTCAAATTTGAACTGAGTAAAAAACGAAATGCCTCGAAGAAGAAGCAAAAGCAAGCGCAAATAAAAGAGATTAAGTTTCGCCCAGGTACCGATATAGGCGATTACAATATCAAGCTTAGAAATTTAACCAAGTTTCTGGAAAACGGAGATAAGGTAAAAGTAACCATGCGGTTTCGGGGTAGGGAAATGGCCCACCAAGAAATTGGTATGCATTTGTTGAAACGCGTAGAAGCGGATCTCGAAGAGCTAGGAAGCGTTGAGCAGTTTCCTAAAATGGAAGGTCGCCAGATGATTATGGTGATCGCTCCTAAAAAGACATAAGTATTGGAGAATATAAGTAATGCCTAAAATTAGATCAAACCGTGGTGCTGCGAAACGTTTTAAACGTACAGCGTCTGGTAAAATTAAACATCGCCAGTCGTTTACTAGTCATATCATGACTAAGAAGAGCCCAAAGCGTAAGCGTCAATTACGAGAAAATACAGTTTTATGCCTAGCTGATCAAAAGCTAGTCGATAAAATGTTGCCTTATTCTTAAGCTAATAACTTAAAGTTTAGGCTAGTTAGAGCAGAATCAACGAGGAATTTAAGACATGCCAAGAGTAAAAAGAGGTGTAACAGCCCACGCCAGACACAAAAAAGTCATCGCACAAGCGAAAGGCTACAGGGGTCGACGTAAGAATGTGTATCGAGTAGCAGTACAAGCGGTTACGAAAGCAGGCCAATATGCTTATCGTGATAGACGTCAGAAAAAACGTCAATTCAGAGCTCTATGGATTGCGCGTATTAACGCTGCTGCAAGACTGAATGGTTTGTCTTATAGCCGTTTAATTAACGGTTTGTCGAAGGCTTCAATTGAAGTTGATCGTAAGATGCTTGCTGAGCTGGCTGTGAACGATGCGGCAGCATTCAGTCAATTGGCTGAAAAGGCTAAAAGCGCACTGGCAGCATAATCGCCTTGTGTACACCGCGTACACAGAAAGATTGTAAAACTGGGGAAAGGTGTCATAACCTTTCCCCATTTTGTTTAAACCTCAAGAAAATAATCACATGAGCGACATAACAAACGTTGTCGAAGGTGCTCTTCAAGTCATTGAAGCGACTGAAAGCCTTGAGACTCTTGATCAGTTAAGAATTCAATATCTAGGTAAAAAAGGCGAACTAACGGCCTTATTAAAGCAGCTTGGTAAACTTCCACATGAAGAACGTCGAGAGGCAGGCCAATCTATCAATGCAGCAAAAGTATCTGTTGCTGATGCTATCCAACAACGCAAAGAAGTGCTCGAAACAGCCATACTGAATAAAAAGCTGGCTTCTGAAACTGTCGATGTCACGCTACCGGGAAGAGGGCAAGAAACGGGTGGCCTACATCCTGTCACGCGAACGTTGGAACGGATCAAGTCTCTCTTAACACCAGCGGGTTTTGATATTGTCGAAGGGCCTGAGATTGAGGATGACTTCCATAATTTTGAAGCCTTAAATATTCCGGCTGATCATCCCGCACGTGCGATGCATGATACTTTCTACATTAATGAGCATACTGTATTGCGGACTCATACTTCGCCTGTGCAGATCCGAACGATGGAAAACCAAAAGCCACCGTTTAAAATTATTGCTCCTGGCCGTGTTTACCGATGTGATTCCGATTTAACACACACACCAATGTTTCATCAGGTCGAAGGTTTGATGGTTGATGAAAATGTCAGCTTTGCTGATCTAAAGGGGTTAATTCAAGATTTTCTGCGAGCATTTTTCGAAAAAGAAGATCTACAATTACGGTTTCGTCCATCTTACTTCCCTTTTACAGAGCCATCTGCGGAAGTTGATATCCAATGTGTTATGTGTGATGGCAAGGGGTGTCGAGTTTGCGGTAAGTCTGGTTGGTTGGAAGTTTTAGGCTGTGGCATGGTTCACCCTAATGTTTTCAACTCGGTTGGCATTGATAATGAGAAATACACGGGCCTAGCTTTTGGTCTTGGGGTCGAGCGACTGGCGATGCTTCGTTATGGCGTAAATGACCTTCGTCTGTTCTTTGAAAATGACCTTCGATTCTTGAAGCAGTTCAGGTAAACCTATGAAATTTAGTGAAAAATGGTTGAGGGAAACTGTAAATCCTTCGCTTTCAACAAGTGAGTTATCGACTTTATTGACGATGGGCGGTATGGAAGTCGATGGTGTCGAACCTGCAGCACCTGATTTTTCAGGTGTTGTCGTTGCAAAAATCGTTTCTGCTGAAAGACATCCGGACGCTGATAAGTTACAGCTGTGTAAAGTTGATTTCGGTGGCGATGAACATGTCGACATCGTTTGTGGTGCGGCTAATGCGCGTGAAGGCTTAGTGACAGCGTTGGCAACGGTAGGGGCTGTTTTACCCGGTGGAATGAAAATCAAAAAAGCTAAGCTGCGCGGAGTTCCTTCGTTCGGTATGCTCAGTTCAGCTTCTGAACTTGGTTTGGCCGATAAGGCTGATGGTATTATAGAGTTATCTCCAGAAGCCACACTTGGACAAGATTTAAGACAGTACTTTGATCTGGATGATTCTGTGATTGAGGTTGATCTAACGCCTAATCGAGGTGACTGCTTTAGTCTGCGTGGTGTTGCTAGAGATGTTGGCGTCTTGAGTAATACGGACGTTTTAGCTGTCGAAGTTACAACAGCTGCAGTGACGACTGATCAAACTTTTCCTATCGAAGTTAAGGCCAAGGACGCATGTCCAAATTATGTTGGTCGTGTTATCTCAAGCATTAGCACGAATGTAGAAACGCCTTTATGGATGCAAGAGCGTTTACGCCGTAGTGGTGTTCGATCGATACATCCCGTTGTTGATATAACCAATTATGTAATGTTAGAACTTGGTCAGCCAATGCATGCTTTTGATCTAAATAAGCTGCAGGGTGGAATGGTTATCAGAAAGGCTAACCAAGGTGAGCAACTGACCTTGCTTGATGAACAAAAAGTTGAATTAAATGCAGATACGCTTGTTATTGCTGATCAAGATAAAGCATTGGCCTTAGCTGGGATCATGGGAGGATTAGATTCTTCCGTAACCGATAATACGCAAAATATTTTTCTAGAGAGTGCATTTTTCTCACCGACTGAAATGGCTGGTAAGGCGAGGCATTATAAGGCCCAAACAGATTCTTCACACCGATTTGAACGAGGTGTTGATTTTGAGTTACAAACAATCGCGACTGAGCGGGCAACGGAACTGATCTTAGATATCTGTGGAGGCCAAGCTGGGCCTATCTCAGAGCAAAAATCTAAAGAACATTTGCCGGCAAGAGAAGCGATCAGCTTACGAAAAGAGCGTGTCACGCGCGTGCTTGGTTTTGAGTTTGATAATGATTATATCGAAACGAGTCTTAAACGTTTAGGTATGTCTGTTAGCGAGACGGATGCTGGTTGGTTCGTTATCTCGCCATCGCACCGCTTTGATATTGCTATCGAGGCGGATCTCATTGAAGAAATTGCTAGAGTTAAAGGTTACGATAATCTTACAGTCAACAAGCCTGCGGTTGCGATGGTCATCAAGCCACAAGAAGAGTCTCAGCTTGATCTAAGCAGCCTACGCTCGGTCTTGGTAGCTAAAGGTTATCAGGAAGCTATCACCTATAGTTTTGTCGAACCAGAGCAGCAAACAAGCTTATCTGATGGTGAAGAAGCAGTTGCATTGATGAACCCTATTTCAAATGACATGTCTGTCATGCGAACATCTCTATTGACAGGATTAACTCAAGCATTGACTTATAATCTCAATCGTCAAAATGATCGGGTTCGATTGTTTGAAACGGGTATGATTTTTAGTAATGAGAATGGTCAAATAAGGCAAAAAAATGTTTTTGCAGGTATTGTTTGCGGAAAAGTTTCTCCAGAACAATGGGATTTAGACAGTAAGCAAGTAGATTTCTTTGATCTTAAAGGTGATGTAGAAGCATTATTGTCTCGATCAGCTGATCTACCTGAATATGAATTTAAAAAAGCAGACTATTCTGCTTTACATCCTGGACAATCGGCCGCTATCTACAACAATGGCCAAAAAATAGGTTTGATGGGCATGTTAAGTCCCATCACGGTTAAAGAGTTGGGCTTAGAATCTAAAATAGGTTTTTTCCAGATTGACCTCGATGCTCTTATAGATGGAAAACTACCGAAATTTTCAACTTTATCGAAGTATCCAAGAGTAAGACGTGATCTTAGCTTGATAGTTGATAAAGAGGTTGAAGTAACGCGTATTACAGCCTGTATTGAAGAGAATGCGCCTGATACAATGAAAAACTTGCAGTTGTTTGACGTATATAATGGCGAAGGCATTGATTCAGAGAAAAAAAGTGTCGCTTTGGGCTTGATCTTTCAAGGAACTTCGAGCACTCTTGTAGAACAAGAAATTGATGCTTCGGTAGATGCGATACTATCAGGCCTCAAGCAAAGCCTGAATGCAGTTCTCAGGGACTAGGCTAAAATAATTTTAAGTAAATATATTATTAGGATTACTAGGAAATATGGCACTCACGAAAGCTGATATGGCTGAAATGTTGTTTGATGAGTTAGGTCTTAACAAACGGGAAGCAAAAGAACTTGTTGAAATGTTTTTCGGTGAGATTCGAACAGCTTTAAGCTCTGGGGAACAAGTTAAATTATCAGGATTTGGTAATTTTGATCTCCGAGATAAAAGCCAGCGACCTGGAAGAAATCCAAAAACGGGTGAAGAAATTCCGATCAGCGCGAGAAGGGTCGTGACGTTCAAACCTGGTCAAAAACTAAAAGCCAGGGTGGAAGCTTATGCTGGAAGCAACTAATAACAACGAACTTCCTGTCATACCAGGAAAACGCTATTTCACAATAGGTGAAGTTAGTGAACTATGTGCGGTTAAACCACATGTTTTAAGATACTGGGAGCAAGAGTTTCCTCAACTTAGCCCTATTAAAAGACGTGGAAATAGACGTTATTATCAAAGGCAAGATGTGATACTTATTCGTCAGATTAGAAGTCTTTTATACGAAAATGGTTTCACTATTGGCGGAGCAAGACAAAGACTGTCAGGAGATGAAGTAAAAGCTGATTCCGACATTAGTCAACAAATTGTTAGGCAGCTGCGTGGTGAGTTAGAAGAAGTTTTAGTTATACTCAAACGTTAAAGTATCTCCCAGAGTACCTTTCCGGTGCTCTATCAAAATGTAGTAAAAAATTATCGGGGCGTGGCGCAGTCTGGTAGCGCACCGCAATGGGGTTGCGGTGGTCGGAGGTTCGAATCCTCTCGCCCCGACCATGTTCGAGTTCATTTCTTTACTAAACTATATTTATTCTCTAAAGTTTTGTCGTTAATTGACGACATTTATCCTAATGCTATGCTTTATGGGTTTTAAACCTAAAGAGTCTCTGATTCATCTATGCATGATTAGCTTGAGCCTAGAGTTTTCTATAAAAGGCTAAAAACGATATTACTAAGTACTTGCAATAGAAATACTATTACAAACATTTAGTGCTTTGCTTTTGAATACTCTAAATATCAACCTTTTTCATTTATGAATTAATCAGAGGTTCCCTAAAAGTGAACAAGTGCGTCTATAACAATTTTTTTCAGTGGGTTATAGCACCTTTAGAATAGTATTCCGAAGTCTGTTAATTAATGTTTTGAATTATTGAGGAATTTCATCTATGTGTGGAATAGTGGGTGGTGTAGGCCAGCGCGATGTAGCACCAATTTTGTTAGAAGGTTTAAAGCGACTTGAGTACCGTGGTTATGATTCTGCTGGTATGGTCGTTATGAGTGATGCTGCTGAAATTAAGCGTTTAAGAGTGTTAGGGAAAGTTGCTGGTCTAGAAGAGGCTATGGAACAAGAACCTCTATCTGGTTCATTAGGAATTGCTCATACACGTTGGGCGACGCATGGAGAACCAAGCACGAGTAATGCTCATCCGCATATTTGTCGTGGCAAGGTTGCATTAGTTCATAATGGAATTATTGAAAACCATGAAGCGCTTAGAAAACAACAGCTGGAACAAGGGTACGAGTTCACATCTCAAACTGATACTGAAGTTATTGTTCACCAAGTTTACGATCACTTGGAAAGTGGTAAAAACCTACTCGATGCTGTACGAGCAACGATCCCTCAATTGGAAGGCGCATATGCACTAGGCGTTGTCAGTAAATCAGAGCCTGAGCACTTGATCGCAGCACGCCTTGGTAGTCCTCTCGTCATTGGTGTTGGGATTGGTGAGTATTTTATTGCTTCTGATGTATTTGCACTATTGCCAGTTACTCAGCGTTTTATGTTTCTTGAAGATGGTGACATTGCGGATATACATCGAAATTCACTTGTAATCTATGATAAAGATGGCAATGAGGTTGAACGTCCGATTACAACGTCTGAACTTTCTGCAGACGCGACAGATAAGGCTGGATATCGACACTATATGTTGAAAGAGATCTTTACACAGCCGCGTGCGATTGCTGACACATTAGAAGGGCGTATTATTGGCGGGCAACTTGCGGACGGTATTTTCGGTCCTCAAGGTGATGCAATTCTGGATAAGATTAAAGCTGTTCAAATTGTTGCTTGTGGTACAAGTTTTCATTCGGGTTTGGTAGCAAAATATTGGTTTGAATCGATCGCTGGGATCCCTTGTCAAATTGAGGTTGCTAGTGAGTTTCGCTATCGTGATCACGCGGTTAGCCCCGACACTTTATTCGTGACAATTTCTCAGTCTGGTGAAACAGCAGATACATTAGCGGCACTTAAAGAAGCGAAAAAATGTGGTTTCGATCATTCACTTGTTATATGTAACGTACCTGAAAGTTCATTAACTCGAGAGTCTGATCTTGTGTTATTAACGCGTGCAGGTCCCGAAATTGGTGTTGCATCGACCAAAGCATTTACGACGCAACTAGTTGCTCTAATGTTACTTGTCATTGGTTTAGGACGTCGTAATGGGATGTCTGAAGAACTGGAAAAAGACTTAGTTGGACAGTTAGAAAGCTTACCAGGTAAAGTTAATACTGCACTTGAGCTAAACGATAAAATTGAAGTGCTGTCAGAGCGATTCTCGCACAAACATCATGCGCTATATTTAGGTAGAGGCACGATGTACCCTATTGCGATGGAAGGTGCTCTAAAGATTAAGGAAATCTCATATATTCATGCAGAAGCTTATCCTGCAGGCGAACTAAAGCATGGACCACTTGCTTTAGTTGATGAGGATATGCCGATTATTGCCGTTGCTCCTAATAACAGCTTAATTGAGAAATTAAAGTCAAACCTTGAGGAAGTACGGGCACGAGGTGGAGAGCTTTTTGTCTTTGCTGATGTGAATGCAAATATGAAAGATTCAGAAGGTGTAACGGTATTGAATGTAGCTTCAGTTGAAGATGCTATTGCACCGATTGTTTATACAGTGCCTCTGCAGCTATTCTCATATCACGTTGCTGTGATTAAGGGAGCCGATGTTGATCAGCCAAGAAACTTGGCTAAATCTGTTACAGTTGAGTAAGTACTTTAGCCAAGATGAAATGCAAGTTTTCTTTAAACTGAGTTTTTGATAGTTGCTTATATTGAATGAATGTTGAAGTGGTTTAAAATAGAACTTATTGAAAAATAATGATTTTTACAGGAAACTAAATCAGCGTGGCAAAAAAAAATAGAGTGAAAAAATCTCCTAGGATACTCATCGTTGATGATGACTGTGATGTATTGGTGTTATTTTCTAAGTGGTTAAAAGCTGAAAATTTTGACGTAGTAGCTGTCGAATCAGGGAAGGACGCACTTGCGCAGATTAGCATTGCGCGTCCAGATTTGGTCGTTACAGATCTGATTATGGATGAAATGGATGGAATGGCATTATTGTCTGAAATTCATCGTCAAAATCCACTTTTACCTGTCATCATGCTAAGTGGTCAGGCTAAAATTCCTGATGCGGTCAAGGCCACTCATCTAGGCTCGTCGGCTTTTTTAACTAAGCCTATTGAAAAAGAAGAGCTCGTCATTGAAATACGTAAGTATTTACACCTTTCTAATAATGATGAGGCAAATGATGTTCAAAGGTTTGGTGAGGCAATCATTCATCGTAGTTCGAAAATGGCTGAGTTGTTAGAACAAGGCAAGGCTGTAGCTGATGGTGACATCACCGTTTTTATTAGTGGCGAAACGGGTACAGGAAAGGAAGTCTTAGCAAAGGCGATACACGAGGCAAGTGCGAGGAAAGACCAACCTTTTATTGGTGTTAATTGTGGAGCAATTCCTGATCAACTATTAGAATCTGAATTATTTGGACATGAGAAAGGTGCTTTTACAGGTGCATTGTCACACCATGAAGGGCTTTTCAAAGCTGCTGATGGTGGGACTTTATTTCTTGATGAAATTGGAGATATGCCGCTCGACTTACAAGTTAAGTTGTTGCGCGTTCTGCAAGACTTTCAGGTACGTCCTGTTGGATCCGTCCGGAGTATCCCCATAAATGTTCGGATAATTTCAGCAACTCATACTAATTTAGATCGGGCGGTAAAAGCGGGAAATTTTAGAGCTGATCTGTATTATCGCCTAAATGTTGTTCCTTTAGAAATCCCTAGTCTTGCTGAAAGACCTGAAGATATTGAGCTGTTATTGGAGCACTATCTTGAGAAGTTTGCTTTAAAGAAAGGTGAAACTAAAAAGGTTTTTTCACCAGATGCTCTTAATTATTTGATGACAGCATCATGGCCGGGAAATATTAGGCAGTTAATCAACGTTGTTGATTTATGCGCAACTTTGAACAAGACTAGCGTTATTCCATTGAGCATGGCTCAACGAGCGTTGGGTAATGATGAAAGTGATGTAAAAACGTTAAAAGAAGCAAAGCATATTTTCGAAAGAGACTATTTGATCAGTGTTTTACAATTGACCAAGGGGCAAGTTGCGAGTTCTGCACGAATGGCAGGAAGAAACCGAACAGAGTTTTACAAGCTGCTGAATGCACATAATCTCGATCCTTCTGATTTCAGAGTGATTGTAGAAGACGAAAAAAAGTAAAATAAACAAGGGGCTTTGGGGTATTTATTTTGGATAAAATAACAGTACAGTGTGATCCTGATCTGGAAGATTTAATTCCGGGATACATAAATAATAGAAGAAAAGATATCGTAACGATTCAAGATTGTCTTGGAAACAACGATTTTGATAAGATACGTACTATTGGCCACAGTATGAAAGGATCGGGTGGAGGTTACGGTTTTGATGCCATTACTGTGTTAGGTGATCGATTAGAAATTGCTGCACTAGCGAGTAGTTCTGAAGAAATTAATCTAGCAGCTCGAGAGCTGGAAGACTTTATCCTTAGAGTAGAAGTGGTCTATTCTTAAATCATCTAAGATAGTTTTTTCTATTTTTTGCTACGAAACTGGGGTTTTCTTTGAAACAAAATCGTTTGCCTTCTAGGTTGTTTATCTATTCTGTCACAACCGTTCTTGGCCTATCTTTTACGTTAATTCTTTTTTTGTTGGCTTGGTTTAACTCGGTTGATAATGAGCAAAAAGAATTTGCGTTCGAATCTGTTTCAATTAGCTCGATGGTCAACCGTGGGGTTTCAGTCACTGATGATGTAACATCGACAATTTCAAGCCTATATGAGCGATTACCCGAGTTAACAGAGAGTTCTTTCGCCTCTTTTTCTCACTCTTTTCTTGAACGACATCCATTTATAGATTCAATTTCATACCATCAGCTTGATACTTCAAATAAACGTTTAGAGTCTGTAAAAAATAAGCAAGCTATGACGCGTTGTGTGTTTCATACTGATCTTTCGAAGATAAAAAGCTGTCCGAAAAACCTTGGCTTTCAAAGCTCAGAACAGATGAACGCAGCTATAAATTCTGCGTTAGGTACGGGTGATGTAGTGCCCAGCCCTGTTATTAAGATAGAAGGACAGCAGTCTTCATATATTTTAATAAAGTCTGTCAGAAGAAAGAATTCGTCAGGTGAAGACATAGGATTAATTTCAGTTAAGGTTAATCCTTCGGAGTTATTTGGACGTTCGTTATCTGAAACGTTATCGATTAAATTACATAGTGAATCTGAAGGTATAACCGGACGGCAGCTATTATTTAGAAAAAAAGCAGATAAGAATATTTCCGAAAAAGGCTGGTTAATTTCAACATTAAGTGAAGAAGCCGTGGTTCAATTTCCATATTACTCAACCAAGTTGACGATACAACGACCTGTGCACTGGGAAGACCTTGATCAAAGGCTAATATTCACAGCCTTATTTTTAGGTGCTGGCGTTACATTACTATTGATCGCACTGGCCCGTGCAAAGGAGATTCAAGCAAGAGAGTTACGTGAAAGAAACAAAGAAATTGAGCGGCAAGTTGAGAGACAAACTCGCGAACTGGCGACAGCGCGCGATCAAGCACTTGAAGCTTCTAGAGTTAAATCTGAATTCTTGGCTAGTATGAGTCATGAAATACGAACACCCCTGAATGCTATTATTGGTATGGCTGAACTCCTTTCGGAAACAAGGCTATCCGGTGAGCAGAATCGTTACGTGGGGATTTTCCGAAAGTCAGGTGAAGCCTTGTTAAGCTTAGTTAATGATATTCTTGATTTGTCCAAAATTGAAGCTGGACAACTTGTCATTGAAGAAATCGACTTTAACTTACCGAAACTTGTTGAAGAAGCTACCGATATTTACTCTCTAAAAACTGATGAAAAGGGAGTGGAGCTCATCTGTCAGGTTACCGCCGATACGCCAACTTGGGTAAAAGGTGACCCAGGGCGGTTACGTCAGATCTTATTAAACTTGTTGGGAAATGCGATCAAATTTACCGAAAGAGGTGAAATTGTCCTTCGTGTTCGACGTGCCTCGAATCAGGGCGATGCGCATTTGTACCAGTTTTCAGTGACGGATACCGGGATTGGTATACCTACATCTAAACTCAATACAATTTTTGGAAGTTTTAACCAGGTTGACTCATCTACAACAAGGAAATACGGCGGTACAGGTCTTGGTTTAACGATCTCAAAGCGTCTAGCTGAGATCATGGGGGGCGATATGTGGGTGGAAAGCCAAGAAGGTATTGGCAGTGAATTCCATTTTACAGTTAACATAAAAGACGGTGAGTTTGTTGGAGATTACTTACCTTCTCCAGCGCCGGATCTGGCTGGTCGACGCGTTCTTATCATCGATGATAATACAACTAACAGGTTGATTTTGAGGGAAAGCCTTACTCCTAAAGGTGTGGTTGTTACTGAAGCTAAAGATGGGCAGTCAGGCTTGAATGCGTACAGAGCTGCATTGCACAGTGGTCACCCATTTGATCTGATCCTATCAGATTGCCACATGCCAGGAATGGATGGATTTAGTGTTGCAAATGCGATAAAGAATGAAGGCGGAAGCGCGCGAACGGTGCTGATGTTATCTTCTTCAAATCTCAGTAGTGACCTTGATAAAGCGAAAGCCTGTGGTGTCGGTAACTACCTCGTGAAGCCGGTTAAATCAGAAGAATTATTCAAGGCTGTAGCTGGATCGCTTACAGTGTCGTTTTCTGGAGAAAATAACCATTTAAACACTATCGAACAGAAATCATTTATCGGTTGTGCTCCAATATTACTGGTTGAAGATAACGAAGATAACCGTTTATTGATCAATGCTTATTTAAAGAAGACGACCTTTGAAGTGGAAGAAGCTGAAAATGGACAAATCGCTGTTGATAAGTTTAGCCAGGGTGAATATAGCCTTGTCCTAATGGATGTACAAATGCCAGTTATGGATGGTCATACTGCCACTCGTGAGATTAGACGCTGGGAAAAAGAAAATGGCCGAGAGGCCACGCCAATCATAGCTTTGACTGCACATGCTGTTAAAGAAGATATGGATAAAAGTCTTCAGGCTGGTTGTAACTCACATCTGACAAAACCGGTTAAAAAGGCTACTTTATTGCAAACCATAGATCGGTTTATGCGATAAGGTTTCTTGCTAATATTTATTTTTTGTAACTGATCTTTCTTTTACAGGTAACATATTTTCTTCAATACTATCTCTATTAGCATTTTACGTTTGAACAGAAGCGTCGTTTGATAACGACAGTGTCTTAGGCAATATTAAATTTCTAAACGGAATATGACATTTATTGTTAGGTACTTATTACCCCCAGAGTGTTAACATGTAACATGTTGTTATTAAAGAGGTTGTGTCCTTGTGTTCTGCAGGGATGAATTGCATCATATGATTGTATTGTTGATATTTACCGAAGTAGGGGACGGTTTGTATCGATTGTGGAAGCAGTTTGTTAATTTGACTAAAGGGCTGACTCTACATGCCGATATATCTTTAAACTAGGAAAACTCAGGAATCACCCTAAAAGCTGGAAGCGCGTTTTATATGTACAGAATCTTTAGACACTATGTTCCAAAAACGATAATGATGCTTATGATGGTTGAAATTGTCATATTTTTTGTATCAGTATACCTCGGCGTAATTTTACGATTTTATGATTGGCACTCATATCAGATCTATAGTATCGAAGGATCAATGCAATCAATTTTTCCTAGAGCAATAGTTTTTTCTATGGTCATGTTTGGTGTGATGACGACCATGGGACTTTATCAAAGAGACTATCGAGAAGGTCCAAAAACTACTTTTGTTCGAATTATTGGTAGCTTTGCCATTGGCTTGCTGTTAATGGCTTTAGTTTTTTACATGACACCTTCCTTGATGTTGGGGCGTGGTGCATTTGGAATGGCTTTTTTCTGTGCATTTATCGGAATTATCTCAAGCCGGTTTTTATGTTTTCAACGTACGGATACTGCATGGCAAAGAAATCTATTGGTTTTAGGTGTTGGGCATACTGCTCAGTTGATTGGACAGTTGAAGCGTCGAACTGATCATCGTGGAATTAATTTAGTAGGTTTTGCATCGATAGGGAATGATGAGCACATCGTCTCTAGTGAAAGGATTGTTTCATTTAATGATAAGAACCTAGTCGACTACGTTGAGTCAAATGGTATTGACGAAATTGTCGTAGCATTCGATGATCGGAGGAATAACATTCCTTCTGATGAAATCCTTAAATGCAAGATGCAAGGAGTACAGGTCATTGATGTTTCAACATTTTATGAGCGTCAGCTCGGCAAAATCAAGCTGGACTCATTACATCCTAGTAATTTCATATTTTCAGATGGTTTCACCCAAGCCGTATTAAAATCTTCTGGGAAGCGAGTTTTTGACGTCGTGGTCAGCTCTGTTCTTTCGGTTCTATTATTACCCCTTATGGCCTTGACTGCTCTAGCTGTTTATATTGAATCAGGCTTTTCTGGTCCAATCATATATCGACAAGTCCGAGTTGGTATGAATGGCGTAGATTTTGAAATTCTTAAATTCAGAAGCATGAGCGTTGATGCCGAAAAAAATGGTGTCGCTCAATGGGCTAAGTCGAACGATAACCGTGTCACAAAAGTGGGTTCGTTTATACGAAAAACACGTCTTGATGAGCTGCCTCAGTTGTATAATGTATTGCGCGGAGATATGAGTTTTGTTGGTCCAAGACCAGAGCGCCCACAGTTTGTTTCAGAGTTAGCAAAAACGATTGAATATTATGAAATGCGTCATCATGTTAAACCTGGAATAACAGGTTGGGCACAAATCTGTTATCCATATGGAGCTTCAGAGGACGACGCACGTGAAAAGTTACAATATGATCTATATTACTTAAAGAACTATAGCTTGTTCCTCGATACCACTATTTTGTTACAAACGGTGCAAGTAGTGCTTTGGAGTAAGGGTGGCCGTTGAGGAAACGTACTTTTCAGCTAAGGCAAAGATATATTCGATGTGATTGTCGTTGGGTTTTATTAATGAATATTGTTTGAAGTTGTTTTATGAGACAAAAATTAATGTTCTTCTATCATCGATAAGTATTAAGTTATGCTATTATTATCATGATGTTGCGAGTGATATTAGTAGAGGAATATGTCTTTGGAAGTAAAAAGACATAAATTTAAAGAGTATTTTTCTGTGAGCAGTCAAATACAAGTTATAAACTAAATAAATATATAGAGTGTTCTCGACGTTATGCAAGAAACTATTGATCAATTAAAACACCTTTTCAGAAATTTCTGGGATAATCGCTGGCAAGCGTTGATCGCTACAGTACTACTTGCCGTTATCGGTTGGATGGCTGTTATTGTGGCGCCCGATCGATATGAGGTTACCGCCCGAGTTTATGTTGATACTCGGTCAATGCTTAAGCCTTTGCTAAAAGGGATTGCTGTCGATAGCACCGTGACAGAGTCAACGGCAGAGATAATGAAGCGAACGTTACTTTCACGTCCCAACTTAGAATTGATCGCGAGAAGAACGGGTTTGGATGCAACGATTGAGTCACCAGAATCGTATGATAAAATGATCAAAAAGTTGTCTGAAGTGGTCTTAATCAGTGGCGGCAAGGAAGTGAATAATATTTATACACTTTCTTACACACATCAAGATCCTGTGATGGCAAAAAATGTCACACAAGCTTTGGTTGATGTCTTTATCGAAAAAGTAATTGGGGCAAACCGACTTGATACAGATGAAGCTAAAAAGTATTTGGATAAGAAAATTGAAGAATACGAAGCCAAACTTGTAGAGGCTGAAAATAAACTTAAAAACTTTAAGAAAGAACATCCCGGTGTACTTGTAACGAATGATGATACTTATTTTGCTCGTTTGGAGTCGATGAAGAATCAGTTGCAGACAGCACAACTTAATCTGCAAGAGCAAAAACACAGGCGTTCTGCTTTGAGCAAGCAGTTGAAGTCAACACCAAGCTATACATCTTCAGGCGGTGTTACCAGGCGCACAAGCGGCGGCGTAGTACAAAACCCTATTGACCTTAGTATTATTAAAGCTCAAGGACATTTGGAATCTTTACTTGGTAAGTTTACGAGTGCTCACCCTGATGTTATGGCAGCAAAAAGAGCATTGCAGCAGTTAGAATCTCAACGTAATGCGGGAGCTACAGGTGCAGTAGC
The DNA here is from genome assembly GCA_913058255.1 of uncultured Pseudomonadota bacterium. Classification (GTDB taxonomy): domain Bacteria; phylum Pseudomonadota; class Gammaproteobacteria; order CAJXQU01; family CAJXQU01; genus CAJXQU01. The sequence continues at coordinate 28,819 of CAJXQU010000019.1, forward strand.
GAGTACTGGGGAGTCGACGTTCGTTTCTGCCCCCGTGTCTATTGCCAACCCAGCTTACCAGACTTTGAAGTTAGCGTACGGCGAAGCAGATGCGATGGTCGCAGCGTTAACCACGCGTGTTGCGGAGTATGAAAAACGGCTGGCTGAGCAAGAAGCGAATGTAGATACATTACCTGATATTGAAGCTAAACTGGCGAATCTTAATAGAGACTACCGCGTCAATAAAAATGAATATGAAGAGCTCTTGAAAAGAAGAGAGTCTGCTGAAATATCTGAAGGTGCGAATAACGTCGATGAGTTACAGTTAAAAGTGATTGATCCACCAAGAGTGCCTTTAGTTGCTGCAGGTCCTAATAGGCTTAAGTGGCTTACAATGGTCTTTTTGATGGCGCTAGGCATTGGTGTTGGCGGAAGTATCTTTTTCTCCATGATACGACCTAAAATTTATGATAAGCAGTCTGTAAAACAAATCACTACCTTGCCTATCTTAGGTAATGTTTCTCACCTGACAAGCGTGGGTGAACATTTTGCAAAGGGTGCTGGTAATATCACGTACTCTTTAGCCTCTGGTGTTTTGTTGTTGGTATATGCGGCATTGATGTTGGCATATATGTTCAATGTAGGTGAGCTACAGGATTATGCTGGTCTTGGTGCTGGTAAAGTAGAAGAAAGGATTGGAACGGACGTTATCAATCCGATCAAAGATGCTTTGGAAAAAATTTAGGATATCGAGAAAAGATTATGAGTATCATAGAAAAAGCAGTTAACAAGTTAGCCAGCGCTCCAATAGAGCCAAACAGAATTGCAAAGACGAAAGAGACTGAACGTGTTTCTCAGGTTTTTGGCGCTGTTACTGATGAGGCTGACCGAGCAGGTGACCATACATTTTCGAAGACCAATGATCTAGGTGCAGGTTATAGCGAAGCAGTTGAGACTGTTGATATCGATCTAACACGATTACGAAAAGCTCAGATAGCTTTAGAAAGCGATGATAATCCTCGTCTTTATGAAGAGCTGCGGATGATCAAAAGAAAGTTGTTGGTTAATGCCGCTGGCTTGGGTGATTCATCGATAGAAAAAGGTAACTTGATCATGGTTACCAGTTCAGTTCCTGATGAAGGCAAAACTTTCATGGCTACTAACTTGGCCTTGAGCATTGCTCGTGAAATTGATCGAACTGTGCTTTTAGTTGATGCAGATATTGCTAAGTCAGATGTATCAAAAATATTTGATCTCGATGACAGAAAGGGATTAACGGAATATTTAACAGGTGACGTTGAGCTTAATGACGTTTTACTTAAAACAAATGTCCAAGGGTTAGAAATATTACCTGCGGGTAGTAAAGCAAATAATACGACTGAGCTAATAGCCAGTAATAAAATGGTCGAGCTAGCTAGTCGATTATCAAGTCAAAATAAAGACCGTATTGTTATATTTGATTGCCCCCCTATACTGGTTACCAGCGAAGCACCTATCTTGGCAAGCTTGGTTGGACAGGTCGCGTTTGTTGTTTGCGCAGGAGTCACTAAAGAAAAGGAATTTATAAATTCAATCGAGCGCCTTGACCACTCGAAGTTTGTTGGCCTGATCATGAATCAAAGTAATGAAGAAGCTGAGTCTGGTTATTACGGGTATTATACTAATACTTAAAACGCGCAGATTAATAAAATTAATAGGCCTTTAATTTTTGTGAGTACAAATAAAAAATTATGTATCGAGAATATTATAATTTCACTGGAAAACCTTTCCAGTTAACACCTGATCATCGATTTTTTTATGAGAGTGATGGCCATAAAAGAGCGCTGTCATATTTGTTATATGGGATTAAAGCTCAAGAAGGTTTTATTGTAATCACAGGTGATGTTGGTACAGGTAAGACAACTTTACTTAATGCTCTGTCTGACGAGCTTGAAAATAAGCATATTGTTACCGCTAAGGTGGTTACGACACAGATTCAAGAAGATGACCTCTTGCGAGTTGTGGCTGCTGAATTTGGCTTAGCCTACGATGGAATTTCAAAGGCAGTTCTGTTAAAAAATCTTGAGACATTTTTTAGGCAATTAGCTCATGAAGGGAAGAGAGCACTTCTTCTTGTCGATGAGGCACAAAATCTTCCACCAAGATCAATTGAAGAATTGCGGATGCTCTCAAACTATCAAATGGATAACAGAGCTCTATTGCAAAGTTTTCTATTAGGACAGCGAGAGTTTCGTGCAACGATGCGCTTACCTCAGTTTGAACAACTTAGGCAACGCGTGATTGCAGCCTATCATCTTAAGCCGATGAACAGGGAAGAAACTGAAGGTTATATCAAGCATCGTTTAGAGACCGTCGGTTGGGTAGGTACTCCATCTTTTACTGATGAAGCATTCGATGGTATTTATGAAAATACGAAAGGTATACCTCGAAAAATCAATGTGTTTTGTGATCGCTTATTGCTCTGCGCCAGTTTAGAAGATTGTAGTGAAATCAATAAAAGTATTTTGGATATGGTTGGTGAAGATCTCATTGAAGAATCTTGGGGAACGGACGAGTTAGATCCTGCTGCAGGTGTTAATAGTCTTGGTTCAATAACCACAGGTGTTACTAACGAACCAAGTTCATCTACAGGTGATTTATTACAACAGGATCTGCTTATCAGTGCTATTGGCGAGATGATGGATAAAAAGCTTGATGCATATAAGCAACAAGAAGAAAGTCGTAACAATGATCATTCTGCACAGCTAGTTTCAATTGAAGGTAAAAGCATGGATCAACGACGTGTAGGTGACGGTGTTACTAGTGGTGAAAATACTGTGGTACACGGATTTTACCCACCAACAGATTCTGATGAGTCTGTTTAAACAGCATAACCTTTCAAATAGATACCTGAAATGAAGAGAATTTTAGTTCTGATAGATACTACTGTTGGGGGCACAACAGGCGGTGCAGAAACACATATTTGGAATTTGCTCTCTAGACTTGATCTATCTCAGTATGCAGTTGATGTTATCTATTTTGATACTGATGAGATGGACTCAGATGTTATTGATAGCACTAAAGGTGAAATAGCAGGTATCAATTATTATCGTATCCCCGTTAGGCGCGTGTATGCACCATCTTCATTTAAATATCTGAAAGAAATATATCAGATTATGAAAAAGGGTGACTATGATGTCGCTATGTCCTTTTTTGAAACGTCAGATGTTATTGTCGCGATCTTAGGCAAACTTGCCGGTATCAAAATGAGGATCTCAAATCGTCGAGATACGGGTTTCCGAAATAGTAAAAAACTCGCATTTGCTTACCGAATTGTTAATAAATTCTTTACTGGTTTTATCGCAGTTTCTGCTGCAGTGAAAGACTCTATTATCGCTCAAGGGGTCGAGTCAGACAAAATCCAGGTTGTTTACAATGCTGTTGATATTCATCGGTTTGAAGCAGCAGATGGGAATAAGATCCGTCACGAAACTGACATTAACACAGAAGAGATGGTTTTTGGTTTAATCGCAAATCTGCACCCAGTTAAAAACCATGTTGCGATTATAGACGCTCTGTTTGAGCTTCATAAGAAAGATAAGAAGGCGCACCTAATGCTCGTCGGTGATGGTGTGTTGAGGGAAGAACTAGAATCCCAAGTAGAACGCTTAGGCTTATCTAATCATGTACATTTTCTTGGCGCACGATTTGATATCGAGAATATTCTCGATTCGCTCAATGTTTTTGTTTTAGCAAGCCATACTGAAGGTTTATCTAATGCGCTTCTTGAGGCGATGGCATCAAAAAAAGCCGTTATTGCAACACGCGTAGGTGGAAATGTCGAGGTTGTCGAAGATGAGATTGATGGACTTCTGGTGTCTACAGATGCATCTTCTATAGCGAAGGCAATGATTCGGCTTATGGACTCAGAAAAGACCCGAAAAGAAATGGGCGAGAATGCTCTAAACCATATCAAAAGACAGTTTTCTATAGAACAAATGATGTCGCTTTATACTAATATGATTAATACAGCAGACTCTACCTCTGGTTTAACCGAACATACAACACGGCCAGCCCCCTGAGAATAAAATCACAATGTCAGAATCCGTAATTATCAAAAAATCTCGAGGCAGAGTTAAAACTCCATTAGCTGTTGGTGGTCAAGAACAAGATAGCCTAAAGGCAAATTATGTTTTGCTATTTTTGATCTTTCTAATTCCTCTCCAAAATATTTATGTTGGTAGACTTCCTAGTTTTGGTGGTGGTTTAAATGTATTAAACATCTGTTTTCTATTGGCTTTCTTTGTTTGGAAGACGCGCCCCGAACTAAATGTTAAAACTAAGACATCGCTTAATAAGCCGATAATGTTTCTTATGCTATCAATGATTTTTTCACTGATCATGCATAAGGTTTCTTTGGGAGTGATGAATAAAGAGCTTATCACGGGTCTCAAAGACATGTTGCTCGCACCATTCTTATTTTTTATCACTCTGAATTGTGTCCGAGATAGAAAAGGCATTATTTGGGCTATTGGTGCGACAGTCTTACCATTGCTTTATATGTTTAGAGTTTTCTATTCTCAACATCGAGCTGTTTCAAGTTATCACTATGATCATGATTTGCGGATCAGTGGTACCTTCTCACAGCTAGGAGCGAATGAGATGGCAACTTTTTATTCTGCGTTTACCCTCATCCTTATTACGATATTTTATTTCTCTAAGAATAAAAAAGTCAGGTATATTTTTGGATTCATGATCGCTTTGAATCTGTATAGCCTTATCTATACTTATTCTCGTGGTGCTTATATTGGTTTCTTATTGGCTTTGGTTGCAATTATTTGGCACACAAGAAAGAAACTTGTTTTTATTTTGATCCCATCAATCTTTATATTCGGTGGTGTTATGTTGAATTTTTTACCGACCTCCGTTCAAGAACGGTTTTCAAGTATTACGGTAGAAGATGAATCTGAAAGGGATGAATCTGCACAGTCTCGATTCGTTTTTTGGGCACTTGCATACGAACAATTTACTGAAAGTCCAATAGTTGGTAAAGGTTATTTAACCTTTCAAGAATTCAATCCAGCTGGCCTTGACACACATAATTACTATATGAAGCTGTTGGCTGAAAATGGAATTATAGGCTTTATCATTTTCTTAGTCATTTTGTGGCGTACAGCTAAAGTGGGCCGAAATCTCTATGATGAGTCGAGTGATCCACTCTATAAAGCACTCGGAATAGGTTTCTTTGGGGTCGTCGTGAGTTTTGCTTTTGGTAATATATTTGGTGACCGCTTCACTCACTACCCACTTTCAGCTTATTTTTATGTTTACTTAGCCTTGTCGTTACGAGCTTTAATTATTACTCGCGAAAGCAATCCTGCTAGTAGTGTAATTCTTCGAAAAAGTTAATGACATTGAAGGTTTTGCATTTACGATCCAGCGCTGGTTTCTATGGCGCGGAACGAGTCATTGTTACTTTGATGAAGCGCTTGCCTGAAGATGGCATAGAAACAACGCTAGCTTGTATTGAAAATTATATCAGCGGTGATAAGTCTCTTCTTGAGCATGCGATAACGGCTAACTTAAATGTGGTTGAAGTTCCTTGTAAGTCACGAATGGATTTTAATACCATTAAAAGTCTGATTACTCACTGTAAAGAAAATCAGATTGATGTGATTCATTCACATGATTATAAAAGTCATTTCTATGCTGCTATAGTTGCCAAGCTCGCACACTGCCGACAAGTTGCAACACTACACGGTAAAACTTTTGGAGGCTTAAAAAATCGTATTTACGAATGTGTAGAAAACTTATTACTTCGACCTGCCTCACATATTACCGTTGTTTCAGAACAGCTTTACTCTGCTTTATCAAAAACAAGTTTGAAAAATAAACTTTCTCAGATTGCAAATGGTGTTGATGACCATAGCTTTAACCCTAAAGTTGAAGGTTTTGGAAAAGAATACTGGGGTTTTCAACCATCGAATTTTGTATTTGGGATCATTGCACGCTTAAGTGAAGAAAAAGGTCATCAGGTTTTGCTAGAGGCTTTTGCAAAAGTCGTAGAACAGTATGACCAAGCACGACTATTGCTTGTCGGTGATGGTCCTTTGCATGATGAACTTTTAGAACAGGCAAGGGCATTAGAGATCTTTGATAAGGTTAACTTCGCAGGTTCGCAAACAGGAGTAGAACGTATACTTAATGATATGGACTGTTATGTTTCACCATCTCATACTGAAGGAATGCCGATGAGTATTCTCGAAGCTATGGCGGCCGCACTACCTATCGTTGCTACCGATGTTGGTGCGGTTGGACATCTACTGCGTGATGATTACGGAAAACTGGTTGAAGCGGGTAATGTTGATGCCTTTGCTGTACAAATGCAGTCAATTTTGGATGAACAAGAAATGATTCAAGTTTTAGGCACAAAATGCCGAAAAAGAGTTGAACAAGACTACAGTGCGAGTATCCAGAGTCATAAATTTGCAAAGGTATACCGCTCCATCCTATAAAAGAGAGAGACAATGATAAATAAAACAAAACTTAGGCAGGTAGTGAAACGAACAACTGCTGCGGTTCTTAATAGAGCAGGTTTTGTTAATCATCGTTTAAAAAAGGGTGGTGTTATTATCCTTATGTTCCATAAGGTAGATGATAAAAATGACCCATTACCTTTGACTGTCTCTCCCTCAACATTTGATCAAATTCTGTCACAATTAAACAAGCGTCATGACATAGTTGCACTTGAATCCTTATTTGATTCAGAAGGGAAACTGGTGGTTGATGATAAGGTTAAATTTGCGATCACTTTTGATGATGGTTATCTTGATAATTATGAAAAAGCTTTTCCAATTTTACAAAAATATCATACGCCTGCAACAATCTACTTATCCTACGGACACCTCGAAGGTGAATACTTTTTTTGGTATGAAAAACTCACGCTAGGTTTGCAACATACTCAACAAACATCATTAGATTTGAGCGATATGGGTTCAGAAAAATTCGCGCTGGAAAACACAGAAGATATAAATATAGCTATCACTAGCCTTAATTTTTGGTTGAAACAGTTCACTGATAAAGAGCGTTTAGAAAAGCTAGAAGAGATTCTATCAAGGCTTGATGTTAACGATACTGATGAGCTTGTCAGCCCAATGCTAACTTGGGAGATGGTGAAAGAAATGCAGGAAAATAATATCAACTTTGGGTCGCATACACTTTCTCACCCTATTTTAGCGAGAGAAGATAGCCGTTCAATAGAGCGAGAAGTTGTCGAGTCAAAAAAACTGTTGGAAGGTAAAACAGGTAAAACGATAGAAGGCTTCGCATATCCGAACGGTACCGTTGATGATTATAATGATACCGTCCTTGACTATGTTGGCAAGGCAGCTTATCAACATGCCTGCACAACGATGGCAGGTATCAACTATGCAGGCCAAGATCCTTATCAGCTTCTAAGAATTAATATCGATCCTTTTATGTGCACAAATGAAAAAGGTGAGTTTTTGCCTGATATGTTCTGGGCTAAGGTTTCTGCACTTATTTAACAAAAGGTAGTCGAATAGGTTTAGAAGTTTAGAAGTTTAGAAGTTTAGAAGTTTAGAAGTTTAGAAGTTTAGAAGTTTAGAAGTTTAGA
>CAJXQU010000020.1 GCA_913058255.1 uncultured Pseudomonadota bacterium
CGGACCAAGATTATGATGCTCAGGGTTGGTTCTTGAATGCCGTTGGGAAGTTTTAGGTTAGCAATAAGTGTAACCGTCTGAAGTAATCAACAGGAGTGATGTTTAAGCATCACTCCTGTTTTTTTATAGATGGAAAGATCTTTTAAAACCCTTGATAATACAAGGGCTTTCTTGTTTTTTTGTAAAAGTTGAACCCATGCTATTATCTGTTAATCTAGTTCAATATATAACAATATAAGAGAGCTATCCCTGTGGAAACCCAAGATATTAAAAAAGCCGGTTTAAAAGTTACCTTACCGCGTATTCGTATTTTACAAATCCTTGAGAACAATGAAAAACGCCACATGGGAGCAGAAGATGTTTACAAAGCTCTGCTTGAAGCCGGTGAGGAAGCAGGCCTAGCAACCGTCTACCGTGTTCTTACTCAATTTGAATCTGCAGGTTTGGTCATTCGGCACAATTTTGAAGAAGGTCACTCTGTTTTTGAACTCGCTGAAGGGGAGCATCACGACCATATGGTGTGTATTGAAACAGGAACGATTATTGAGTTTCACGATGAAGAGATCGAACGTCGTCAAAAAATTATCGCAGAATCTCACGGCTACGATCTAGAAGAACATAGCCTCGTCTTATACGTAAAACCTAAAAGTTAATAATCTCTTATTCATATAGACCCTAAGAAATAGAACAGCTATGACTTAAGCCTTTGTTGCCCCCTTTAGCAAACTCAAACATTCCTTTCTTCTGCCGATAAACTTTGAATACCCTGTTTATTTAGTTGAAGGAAAAATATATGAACACCTTATTAGTAATATTTGCCGTCGTTATTTCACTCGCGCTTTATGGTGTTGTTATCTATAACAATCTTGTCTCCATCAAACATAATGTTTCTAAAGCATGGGCAAATATTGATGTACTCTTAAAGCAGCGTCATGATGAACTACCAAAGCTAGTTGAGACCTGTAAGCAATATATGAAACACGAGCAAAACACCTTAGAAAAGGTTATGAAAGCTCGTTCAGCCGTTTCTCAAGCGAGAGAAAATCAAGATGTTGGTGCGCTAGGTGCAGCAGAATCATCACTACGTTTAGGTTTAGGTTCATTGTTCGCTGTTGCTGAAGCTTATCCCGATCTAAAAGCTGATCAGTCTTTCCAGCATCTTCAAAATCGTATTTCTTCCTTAGAAAATACGATTGCTGATCGACGTGAATTTTATAATGAAAGCGTCAACATCAATAATGCCCGCATCGAGCAATTCCCAGATATAATCATCGCAAATTGGTTTGCTTTTCCTGAGTGGGAACTACTTTCTTTCACTGAGGAAGAAATCACTGACATCAATGTTGGCGCCTTATTTAACTAGCACATGGCAAGTTGGATAGAATCGCTCGATTCAGCTAAGTTCTGGATCTATGCAACATTTTGGATAGTTGGATCACTCTATCTATTCACTCGTGCATTTTCAGCATTACACAAAAAACGCCTCATCAATGACACGCCAACCTCATTACTTCGCTCAGCAGCACAAGGTTATACAGAACTAACCGGGCGCGGAATACATATCGATGGGCCAATGCTGTATTCACCCCTCAGCGGCAGAGAATGTCTTTGGTATCGCGTCAAAACCGAAGATATTTCTGATCATAATAATCGCTATGGTTATGATCTAGGCGATATCTTCAGGCTATTTGGTTTTTCCAACAAAAGCTCTCTTGTTAACATCAATGTTCAAGAAAGCGATGACCTTTTTTATTTAGATGATGACACTGGACGTTGCGTAATTGATCCAGAAGGTGCTGATATCACACCATCAACCAAACGTATTTGGTATGGAAACTCTCCTGTTCCCAGTCGAGGGTCGGCATTAAAAGGATCCGCTATAGGGAATCGCTATAAATACACCGAGGAACTATTGTTACCAAGAGACATCTTATATGCCATTGGTGATCTTAAAACCCAAGGAGGCGCAGGCTCGATGACCGATATGCGAGAAGAAGCACGAGACTTGTTAGTCGAGTGGAAACGTGATCATAGAACCTTATTGGAACGCTTTGATCGCAACAACGATGGCGAAATATCAGAATCGGAATGGGAGCGTGCTCGCAAGAACGCGACAGAAGAAATCACCAGCAAACACTCAGGCGACGACGTGCCACTCATCGTCACCTTGCTCAAACAAACCAATGACTCGCGTCGACCTTTTATGATTTCTTCAGATCCATTACACGATCTAATTGATAAATATCAGAAACATACTCTCTTATTTTTTATTGCCAGCCTCGCTGCAATCAGCACCATGTTGTGGGTTATCAATATTCGGTTCTAAAAAAATTAAAAAATAACAACAATGCTATGAACAAGCTGTTGTAACTAGAAATCTCATGCTAAATTATTAGCATACTTCAAGGAAATTTTGACCCCATGACTACGAACAACCCGTTACTCGATTCCACCGGTCTGCCAGCATTTAGTCAGATCAAACCAGAACACATTGAACCAGCCATTGATCAAGTGCTAGCAGAGAACCGTGAACTTATTAAAAATATTCTATCAAATACAAGCCCAGCTAGTTGGGACACAACCATAGAACCTATCGAAGCGTTAAATGATCGTCTCAGCAGTATCTGGTCGCCTGTTTCGCATATGAACGCGGTAGCAAACAATGATGATTTACGTGCTGCTTATAATACCTGTTTACCAAAGCTCTCCGCTTATTCGACTGAGCTTGGTCAAAATAGAGATTACTATCAAGCCTGCAAATCAATTGCGGACAGTGAGTCTTTCAATACCTTCAGCCAAGCCCAACAAAAGGTTATCGAAAATGCGTTACGTGACTTTCGCTTATCCGGTATCGAGCTGGATAAAAATGAGCAAGAACGTTACAAGGAACTAAAACTATCGCTATCTAAATTTGCAACCAAGTTTGAAGAGAATCTATTAGACTCAACCAACGCTTGGAAAAAACAGATCACCGATGTTGCTCTGCTTTCTGGGTTACCAGAATCAGCGCTGGGTCTAGCCAAGCAAATTGCAGAGCGCGAAGAGCTCGATGGCTGGATGTTAAACCTAGAATTTCCTTTATACATGCCCGTTATGACCTATGCTGACAACCCTAATCTACGTCGTGAGATCTACGAAGCCTTCGTCACTCGGGCTTCGGATCAAGGTCCAAATGCTGGCCACTGGAATAATGATGAAAACATGGAGCAACTACTCAGCTTACGGCACGAGCTAGCGAGCCTGTTAGGTTTCAAAAATTACTCTGAGTATTCTCTTGCGACCAAAATGGCGAGTGATACAGATCAGGTTTTACATTTCCTTACCGATCTCGCTAAACGCTCAAAACCCTTTGCCGAGAAGGATTTGAAAGAACTAAAAGCGTTTGCAAAAGACGAATATCAAGTCACTAATTTACACGCTTGGGACATGTCTTATTATGCAGAAAAGCTTCGCCTCCACCGCTATGACCTTTCGCAAGAAACCCTACGTCCCTACTTCCCTGCTCCTAAAGTCATTGAGGGGATGTTTCAGGTAGTTAAACGACTTTATGGCCTCAATATTAGCGAGCAAAAAGATATCGATGTCTGGCATGAAGATGTTCAATATTTTGAAATTCGAGATGAAAATAACATGATCAGAGGTAGTTTCTATCTTGATCTCTACGCTCGTCCCTTCAAGCGTGGCGGAGCATGGATGGATGAATGTCTCGTCCGAAAAAATACAAGCGAAGGTCTACAAAACCCCGTTGCTTATCTAACCTGCAACTTCTCCCCCGCCGTTGGCGAGCAACCCTCATTATTGACCCACTCAGAAGTCACCACCCTATTCCACGAATTTGGTCACGGCCTACATCATATGTTAACGCAAGTTGATGTATCAGGCGTTTCCGGCATCAATGGCGTAGCATGGGATGCGGTGGAACTACCAAGTCAATTTATGGAAAATTGGTGTTGGGAACGTGAGGCTCTGGAGCTGATCAGCGGTCATTACGAAACGGGCGAACCTCTAAGTGAAGCGCTATTCAATAAAATGCAAGCCGCAAAAAATTTCCATTCCGGTTTACAAATGATGCGGCAACTGGAATTTTCACTCTTTGATTTTCGTATGCATATGCGCGAAGACACCGTCAACAGTCGTGAGATCCAAAACATCCTTAATGAGATCAGAGAAGACGTTTCCGTTGTCCCAACCCCGAGTTTCAATCGCTTTCAGAATAGCTTCGCACATATTTTTGCGGGAGGATATTCAGCAGGATATTACAGCTACAAATGGGCTGAAGTTTTATCGGCAGATGCCTTCTCACTCTTTGAAGAGAAAGGAATTTTCGACAGAACTACTGGCGATCACTTCTTACATGCTATCCTTGAAAAAGGAGGCTCGCGCGATGCGATGGAACTGTTTATTGATTTCCGAGGCCGTGAACCCGATATAGAGCCATTGCTTAGACACTCCGGCATCGCCGCGTAAATTAACCATATGAAAAAGAATCTCAGCGTAATATTAACTTCACTCAGCTTACTGACAGCTAATGCCGTCATGGCTGAAACGGCTTATATTGTTGACCAGCTATTGGTCGGACTGCATCAGGATAAAGATATTGATAGCCCGATTATCAAAGTGCTATCGACTGGGACAGAAGTAGACATCATAAACCGTGAAGGAGATTTCGCTGAAATTCGTGAAATGAATGAAAATAAAATTGGTTGGGTTGATGCTTCTTATCTTATGCTTGATAAGCCAGCAAAGGTTCAACTAATAAAGCTACAGACCAAAATACAAGAGTTAGAAAGCCAAGAAGGTGTTCAAGCGACTCAAGCTATTAGAGAACAACATGCGACTGAAGTTGCCCTGTTAAAGAAGCAAATAGAAGATCTAAAACAAAATATCTCTTCAGAAAAACTCAAAACGGGAGAACTAGAAGCAAGCATTTCACAACGTGAAAAAAAACTTGCGCACATAGAAGCAAATTCTGGTGACAATCGCCTAACAGCACTCGAAAAAATAAATGGCGATCTTCAAAACCAGCTTGATCTAGCCCAACGAGGAAAAACTAAAACATATAATAACCAACCCGCAATTCTTCGAGCATTGGAACCCTTCAAACAAAGAACAGTCCAAATATCATTGGCCATTCTAGCACTTGTTGCTTTTCTTCTTGGGCGTCGCTGGGAAGATAAAAGTAATCGCAAACGACATGGTGGGTTTAAAGTTTAATTGAGCTCAATTTTATAGCGGCTTCTATCTAGACTAAATCTCAAAAGGAACATCAATATAAAAAGTTGATCCCTCTCCTTTTACAGAAACAACACCAATCTCATGCCCTAATAATTTTGCCGTATGCGAAACGATTGAAAGCCCTAAACCAAGACCTTTATCATTAGAGGACTTGTCCATATCAACACGATAAAACTCTTCAAATAGCTTACCTTCTATTTCTTTATCAAATCCTGGTCCGCTATCAACGATCTGAAGCCGTAACTCCTCACCTCTAATTATCGCTTCTAATCTCACCTCGCCTGTTTCCGTATAGCGGATCGCATTACTTAATAAATTACGTAACATTCTTTCCAATAAATCAGGATCAGATGTGACGATCCCAGACTTTGAACTCAGATAGAATTTGAGATTTTTTTCTTTTGCCAAGATAGTAAATTCTTGTTCGATTTTTTGGAATAACTCATCAATCCTAAAATTACTGATCTTAGGTTGTAGTTGCCCAGCTTCCAACCGTCCCAGATCAAGCAATGAATCGAACATAGTATTCAATGTTTGTGTAGACATTTTGATACTTTCGATCACTTTTATCGTTTCAGAATCATGGGAGGATTTGTTTTCTAGTAAATGTGTATAGATCGATAGTGTATTCAAAGGTTGTCTAAGATCATGACTCGCTGCTCTTAAGAACCTTGATTTAGACAAGTTTTCTTCTACAGCCTCGTTTTTCAGCGCACGTTCTTTTTTTACTTTTTGTTGAGAAATAAATAATTGCCGCCCTCTCAAGTGAGCCAAAAATAGATACAGAGAAATAAGGGATGTAATCAACAAACCGCTGATCACACCCATGTACGGCAACCAAGATTTTTTTTTAATATCTGTATTATCTAAGGTTCGAAAAACAGCGATCCATTGTCGATTACCGACACTAAACCGTCGAATCCAATGTGGCGCTGTTAGCGACTCGATCGCTGATATTTTTTTTATTTTTAGACCTTGCTCGACACTCGAACCAAGATGATATAAAAACTGTTCATTCTCTCTGGCACTCGCATCGAGCAAAGTTATATCCAGATCATGCTCATCAGCAAAAACACTCTGTAATAGTTTTGAAATATCAAACATCCCTGTGGCAAAACCAGAAATGGAATTGATATCGTCATAATTTTTACTACCCGTTTTAACGATTGGCAAAAATGCTTGAAAAGCATACTCACCTGTTCCAGAATAAAGGTGAATTCGTCGTGTAACTGCTGTATTTTTCAAATTGACCGCAGCTTGCATAGCTCGCCACTTTGACGGCACGGCGGAAAGATCCATGCCTTCTTTTAATTGTCGATCTTCTAGTGAGACTAGGTGATAGATCGGAAAGTAGTTTTGATGCGTTTTAAAACTTCTGGGCATACCGTGACCACTTACTTCAAAAATATTAAAGTTTGCCGAAGAATCTTGTCGTGCTTTATTTATAAATTCTTTTCGTTCAGAATTCGCTACTCGCGGCACCCAACCTAGAGCAATAGTTCCTTCATGAAACGCAGCATCAGAATGTACAAAAATTTCAAATGCGCTGCGACTAACTGAATCACTCGCTTTGTATAAAGCCCCAATAGATCGCAAAGACTCTAATGATAGATCAATTCGTTCTTGTAGTTGTTCAGCTTTGGTCTCATAACGTCGCTTTATTTCGGATCGTAAAACTTCTTGTGAATAATGATATAAAACATTGAATCCCCAAGCTGTCAGCAACAAGCCCAAAGCAAAAACTATCCCCGTCAGGATAAAAGGAAATTTTAGTATTTTATGATGAGTCGTCACGTATTCATTAGTCCTAAAGCAGTAGTCCGTCAGATATATTTATATTTATTAAAAATAGTTTCAAACTGAACTTGTCAATCATCAAAATACTAAATCGATAATCAAGGAGATACAAATGTTCAATAAAACGATTCTAATCACATTTCTTTCGCTATTCATGACGATAGTAACAGTAAACAGCCAAGCAGCAGATCCTCTAACGATTACTAAGCAAAAGACAATCGATGTGCCTCCATCAACACTTTGGGCCTTACTCGGCGACTTCAATGGTTTTAACCGTTGGCATCCTGCTGTTATAGGGAGTGAGTTAATCAGCGGTGACGGCCAAAGTAATGGATCCAAGCGTATCCTAACACTTGGTGATGGCGCAGAAATTAAAGAAACCTTGCTTGATTACAACTCCTCAAACATGTCATACACCTACAAAATAACAGAGTCACCTTTACCTATATCAGACTATGTTTCAACCATCAAAGTTGAAAAAAATGCAAAAGGAACATCGACCGTCACATGGACTGCTAACTTCAATTCAGCTGGGGCTGAAGATGCAAAAGCCGTCGAAATAATGTCTGGTGTTTATGATGGCGGTTTAAATGCTCTGGACAATTTGTACTAAGGTTTAATCATTATTTCATTCATCACGTTAATTTCTAATGAGAGCCCTATCATCAAAGGCTCTCGTTATGTTTGGGCAATACTAATAACTGACGTACTATAGCTACAATCATGAATATTCTTATCGCCGATGATCACCCGCTATACAGAGATGCACTTTGTATGCTCGTACAACAACTTGATGACGACGCAACAATCTCTACTGCCAGTTGTTATGACGATGTCATCCAGCTGATTAATAATGATTTCATGCCTGATCTAATTTTAGTCGATCTACACATGCCGGGGATCAATGCGTGGCAAGGCATACCAACGCTACGTAATCTCTGCCCAAATATACCGCTAGTCGTTATTTCCTCATCCGAATCAGAAGATGATAGTAGTAGAGCACTAGAATATGGAGCGCAGGGGTTTATCCCAAAATCGCTCGAAGGTAAAAATCTAATCAATGCCCTACGCCTGATCGTTGAAAATGGCATCACCCTCGCTCCTATCGGTAAAAACCCGCCGAAACAAAAGCTTACTGCATCGAAACTAACCCATCGACAACATGAAGTCCTGCAAAAGCTTGCCAAAGGCGAATCAAATAAGCTCATCGCTCGAAACCTTGGGCTATCAGAAGGGACTGTCAAACTACATGTTCGAGCAGTGTTTACGGCATTAAATGTCAATAACCGTACACAAGCCGTCGTTGCCGGTGAAAAACAAGGGTTAATCGACTCTGCAGAGTAGACACACTACAATAGCGTTTTTTTAATCGTTTTTATATTTATGTTTAAAATCGCCACTTGGAATGTTAACTCGCTTAAAGTTCGTCACAATCATGTGCTCGACTGGCTAGAAGCTGAAAAGCCCGATGTATTGGCTTTGCAGGAAACCAAAACACAGGATCCTAATTTTCCCTTAGAAGCCATTAATGATGCTGGCTACCAAGTCTGTTTCGCGGGTCAAAAAACGTTTAATGGCGTTGCTACTTTCACAAAGAAACCTGCTGCAGATGTCATCACCGACTTACCCGGATTGGATGATCCTCAACGTCGTGTGATGGGTTGTCGCGTAGACGATGTTTTCGTGTTGAACTTATATGTGCCTAACGGCTCAGAAGTCGGTTCTGAAAAGTATGCCTATAAACTAGGTTGGCTCGAAGCCTTACAAAAATATGTAAACAAACTCATCACGGATGAGAAGCACGTCATTCTGCTTGGCGATTTTAATATTGCACCTGAAGATCGCGATGTTCATGATCCCGAAAAATGGCAAGATAAAATTCTCGTCAGTGAGCCTGAAAGAAAGGCTTTGCTTGATCTGCAAGATAAAGGCTTAGTCGATGTCTTTCGATTATTTGAGCAAGAAGAAAAATCGTTCTCTTGGTGGGACTATCGTATGATGGGCTTTCGTCGAAACCATGGCTTACGTATTGATCTGATTCTTGCAAGCCAAGAACTCAGTAAATTATGTTCAGCAAGCTATATAGATAAAGAGCCACGTCGCTTAGAGAAGCCTTCTGATCACACTCCTGTTGTTGCGGAATTTGATCTCTAAATTGTCTCTATCATTCATGAAACAAGTATTATTTTTTCTACTCTTATCAAATTCAGTTTTTGCTGCTGAACTCCATGGTCCACATACCCATGGTGAAATGGAATTGCTCGTGCAGTGGCAAGCACCTAATCTTGAAATCACTCTGGTAGGAAGTGCTCATGATCTGATTGGTTATGAACGTGACCCACGCTCTGCTAAAGAAAAAAAAGCATTACGGAAATTCGATCAAAAATATGATCCTTTAGAACTCATAAAAACCAACCCTGAGTCAAAATGTGAATTTATGCAGGGTCGTTCCGTTTCAGATATGTTCTCAGCCACTTCACATAAACATAGCTTGCTCGACAAAGCCCATGCCCACATTGTAGGTTTAAAAGATCATGTAGATTTTATGCTAAAATTTAAATACGAATGTCAGTCTGCTCCTGAAATGAATATTAATATTTTCTCACGTACACCTTCAATAAAAAAAATCAATGTTCATAACGACATGATTGATGGCCCTATTGAAATCGTTCTTACCAGAAAAAATAATCTTTATTTAGTCCAATAATATGATCAAATATCTATCGTTCATCTTGCTATGCATATTACCCGAACTCTGCCTCGCTCATGAAGTTGAAGGCAATGGTTTTATGGCAGGAATTTATCATCCTGTTTTTGGTCTAGATCATTTACTCGCAATGTTAGCTGTCGGTATTCTCAGTACACAAATCGGCGACCGTGCAGTTTGGCTTGTTCCATCGAGTTTTGTTGTCATTATGCTAATCGCTGGTTTTGTCGGCATGGAAGCTTTGGTCGATCTATCAACCACACAAGTCGAAATGGGGATTGTTTTTTCAGTGATCCTACTTGGTTTTGTTATCGCCTTAGATCGAAACATGCCCATAATTATTGCTAGCCTATTTGTCGCTTTTTTTGCAATTTTTCATGGTTATGCACATGGCGTGGAAGTCCCCGCAAAAGCCAACCCTTACTACTTCGCTTGCGGCTTTGTGATCGGTACAATTATGATTCATCTTGCTGGTGTATTGATTGGTCTTATCGCAAACAGGTGGAAAACGTCAGCCGTTGTATTACGTTACTCTGGTGCAGTTATGATGGGGATCGGCTTACAAATGTTATTGGCTTAATTTCTCGTTATTATCTTAAAAAATCCAATAATTTTTTATCTTCAACCATTGCAGACAATGCCTTAGAGACCAAACCGTTTATCGTTCTCTCATTCTTATTCGCGGTGGGTGCCATGAGTACTTCTTCTTCTTTATTAGCAGCATAACGACTGGAAAATTTAGAACCCTCCTTGGTACAAATGGCTTTCAATAAAATATTGTTTTTTATGACTTTCGGAAACTTATCGCCGACAGTTTGATAACCTAATGCTTCAATCTCGATAGTTAAATCAATATCACTTTCTGCTATTGAATCATTGCCTACATTAAAACCGTAACCACTTAACGCACCGTATAACTCTTGCCTGATTGGTTCTTCTGGTCCTCCAGCTATAGTAACTAATGCTGTGCTTGAATAAATACCTCCGCGCGTACCAAGCGCTTTAGTTGTCCGCTTATCAACCACTTTTAAATTGATCGTTCGTCCTTGACCAATATTATTTTTACTGACCGTCACCGATGGATTTAAATTAATCGCTTGCGGACTGATCGCACAAGAAGCCAGAAATAAACACATAAATAAGCTGACTGAAAAACCCATTAATGAAGAAGATGTAAATCGTTTAATTTGAGTCATTCTGTTTTCCATACGTTTTAAATTTTTCTATATTTATGTTCATTTCTTGCTCGGAAAGGATAACCGGATCTCCGATTTGCAAAGCTAAAACATATTGTTTAGCGAGTTCTTCTACTTGTGAAGCAAGATTTATCGCCGAAGATAAATCATATCCGACAGCCAACATCCCATGGTTTGCCATCAAACAAGCTTTTCGATCTTCCATCGCGACAATGATATTATCTGACAGTTGTTGCGTTCCAAACGTTGCATATTCTGCACAGCGAATCGAATCACCACCTGCTTCTGCGATCATGTAATGAAATGCCTGAATCCCCTTCCGGTGGCAAGCCAACACTGTCGCATACGTTGAATGAGTATGAACGATAGCATTGATCGTATTATGATCATTCTGATAAAGATCATGATGAAACCGCCACTCACTCGAAGGTAATAATTGATCCGCAGCAATATCACCTTCGCGATTGATGAAAACTATTTTTTCAGTACTTAAATCATCATTGCCCACACCTGTTGGCGTGATCAAAAAACCTTCATCAACTCGAACACTAAGATTTCCCGTTGTACCATGACTAACGGCTTGCGAAGCGGCAACGATTGCTTGTCGTTGTTGTTGATACTTCATCTAGCGTAAAAATAATTCGTAAGCTGGGTTGTTAGTTTCTTCCCAATAAGGCAGATCAAGCTTTTGTAGCACTTCTCGTAAGTCTTCTTTTTCTGATTCAGGAACCTGAATACCCATCAATACGCGCCCATAAGCTGCACCATGATTTCGATAATGAAATAAACTGATATTCCAATGCTTTCCGATCTGGGTTAAAAAATGAAGTAATGCGCCTGGCCGTTCCGGAAACTCGAAACGCACCAATATTTCATTATCCACTTTTGAACCACGTCCACCGACCATATAACGAATATGCATTTTTGCCATTTCATTATCGGATAGATCAGTAACCGGATACTTTTTCTCTTTCAGATTTGCCACTAACGACTCTTTTTCAGTGTTGCCGTCTTTTATGTGAATGCCTGCAAAAATTTGCGCGTCTTGATCATCGGCATAGCGATAATTAAACTCTGTGATCGAACGCATGCCAATCGTGTGACAGAACTCTCTAAAGCTACCTGGTTTTTCTGGAATGGTGACAGCCAATAATGCTTCACGTTGTTCACCTAAAACTGCTAGCTCCGCAACATGGCGAAGTCGATCAAAATTGATATTCGCCCCACTAAAGATTGCGACAAGCTCTTTCTCCTTTAGCTGCTCACGTTCGACGTATTGTTTCAAACCAGCCACGGCGAGTGCGCCCGCGGGTTCAGGGATTGATCGGGTATCTTCAAAAATATCTTTAACGGCCGCGCAGATCTCATTATTGGTGACAAGCAAGACTTCATCGACATATTCTTTTGCGATACGAAAATTTTCTTCACCGATCTGGCGAACAGCCGCACCATCAGCAAAAATACCGATCTTGTCCAATAGCACCGGTTTACCGGCCGCCATTGCTCGCTCTAACGATGGAGCTTCATCAGACTCGACGCCTATAATCTTCACGTCAGGAGATAAATATTTGACGTACGCACAAATGCCCGCGATCAAACCACCGCCGCCAACAGGGACAAAAATAATATCCGGCGTGCTCGGATGTTGTTGTAAAATTTCTTTCCCCACTGTGCCTTGGCCAGCAATGACCAGAGGATGATCAAAGGGTGGAATATAGACCATGCCTTTTTCTTCGGCCAACTTATGCGCCTGTTCACTGGCATCGTCGAAGTTATTTCCATGCAACACGATCTCACCACCAAAATGTCGCACTGAATTGATCTTGATCTCAGGCGTTGTCTTTGGCATAACAATAATCGACTTTATGCCTAATGTTTTTGCAGACAGTGCCACACCTTGAGCATGGTTACCCGCCGATGCGGTGATCACACCTTTTTGTTTTTCTGCATCGCTCAAAGATGAAATAAGATTATGTGCACCACGAATTTTGTACGAAAAAACAGGTTGCAGATCTTCTCTTTTTAACCAAACATTATTGCCAACCTTATCCGTTAAGGATGGCGTAAAGTCTAGTGGTGTCTCCTTAGCCACGTCGTAAACGCGTGCCTTGAGGATCATCTTCATATATTCTTCGAGCATGGCTTCTCTTCTTACTGTTAGCGTATTGGATTACAATGATAACATCATTGTTAAATAGCTCTCAGAGGAAATCATGGATCAAGATGCGAAGAAAAAAGCCGTTGCCCGCGCAGCGATGGATCATGTTGTTGAAGATGCCTTTGTTGGCGTAGGGACAGGCAGCACTGCAAACTTTTTCATTGAAATGTTAGCTGAGGTAAAAGGCCGCATTGAAGGCGCTGTTGCTAGCTCTGATGAAACCGAAAAACGTCTTAAAGAACATGGCATTCCTGTCGTTCCACTTAACAGCGTTAATGAGCTGCCTGTCTATGTCGATGGGGCTGACGAGTGCACAAAATATCTACACCTTATCAAGGGTGGCGGTGGCGCGCTTACTCGTGAAAAAATTATTGCTGCTGCGGCTGATAAATTTGTCTGTATTATTGATGACACAAAAGTGGTTAAAACACTGGGCACATTTCCTCTACCGGTTGAAGTTATCCCGATGGCACGAAGTTACGTCGCACGAGAAATCATCAAAATGGGTGGTCGCCCAGAATTACGTGAAGGCTTCACCACCGATAACGGTAATGTGATCTTAGACATTCATAATTTATTAGTCCTCAACCCTGTTGAAATCGAAGAGCGTCTGAATAGCATCGTCGGCGTTGTCACCAACGGTTTGTTTGCAAAACGTCCGGCGGATGTTGTGTTAGTAGCGACTGATGAAGGGATTATTGATTTGTAAGTTCAGCCTTATGAGCATACGACTATGAGCCGTGGATTGATCATCACTGGAGTATTACTAATACTTCTGGCTAATACTTCTGGGGCTGCTATGGCCCTTTAATTACTAAATTAGGTTTAGGAAAGCTATCCGGCGATATTGCTGTAGAAAAGGAAAATATACGTTTTTACTTTCCTTTGAGCAGCTCTATTCTCATTTCTGTTGTGCTCAGCCTTATCTTCTTCTGGCTCTTTCGTAAATAAACACTAACAACGCTTTTATTCCTCTTCAATCGTAAAACTTTCCGGCGCTTTGCCTTGTAAATAACATTCCCATATTTCATGGAAAGCCTTTTCTAAATTCAGCACTGTCTGTTGGGGTTTGAATAAAGGCTTGGTCAAGACATGTCGCTGAACTTTACGTTTCATAATTCCCAAATATTCAGGATGCGTCGCTAAATAGTATGCACGTTCGATATATTCTTCTTCTGTGCTACAGATCAAGGTTGGAAAATCTAACACGGACAACTTGCTCGCCGTCATCCGGCTCGCCATTGTTTCACCGAATAAACTCAAAACTGGTAATCCAGACCAAAGTGCGTCACTAACAGTTTCACTACCGTTGATCGTAAATGTATCAAGAAAGAGATCTGCCGCTTTATATCGAGCGAGTTCCTCTTTTTTTTCCCCTAAAATAGGCGCAAAAATTAGTCGTGAAGGATTAAGACCATATTCAAGTGCTTCACCTTGCAAATTCTGACGATATTCATCACCCCAGTCCTGTAACCATAAAACGCTGTCGAGCACACATTCTAAAACCTTCAGCCAGCTAGTAAAGACAATAGGCTCGATCAGTTCAGGTTTAGCAAAACAACAAAAGACCGCCCCTGTTGAAGGAAGCCCAAGCTGACTTCGCCTCATCAACTTCGATGAGCTTGACTGTTGTGACTCATAGACAAAATGCGTATTCGGTAATTTGACTAGTTTTTCGCTCCAAAACCTATCAGACGTGGCAGGTGTGGTATGACTATCGGTAATGTGATATTGCAGAAAATCTGCTCCGCTACTAAATGACATTCCAGAAAAACCAATTTGCACTGGCGCAACCTGTCGAGCAAGGATCTCATACGGGCATTGCTGATCAATACCATCCAAATCAACCAGAATATGAATTCGATCTTGATGAATCAGTTCTGCTACTTCATTTTCGGTACGAGGATAAAGCTCAATATATTGATCGCAACCCTTTTTAATTTTTTCATTTACTTCACTATTGTCACTGGGCACCATCGAGTAGCAAAAAATCTCAAATTCAATACGGTTGTGCATTTCAAAAATACTCGCCGCGTTACATGTTATTGAGTCTTTATTGTATGACTTTGCAAGATAGCCAACTCTTATTCGTTCAGGTTTATTCTCAACTTTATAACTAAATTTCTCATTCTGTGCTTCTACATTTTTTGCAATACATTTCGCCAGTTGCAACTGAAGAAGAGGATCAATTCCCGCATAAAAACTTGCTTTTAACAACAATACATCGGTATCCGACACCCTTGCGACGTTCTCAAGGTAAGCCTGCAAAGTATCTATATATTCTGTTCGACCTCTCCAATCACAAACATTGATACGCGCTTCAGCCAGCGATAAATATAACGATAAAGCATTTGCTCGCATGCTTGTTGGCAGGTTTAAAACCTGTTGTGCCAGTACATGCCCCAGCCCTGTGGCATCTAAAGATTCAGCAAGTAAAAAACTTTTTTCAGCATCAGCATATCGTTCAAGCCCAGCCTTTGCCATCGCTGATAAAACTATTGAATGGACATCCTCAGGCTCAATAAATAATGCTCGTTCCACCGCGATCAACGCATCTTCATAACGATTCAGTGCTATTAAAGCTGATGCTTGTAGTAAGTGAGGGCTTGCACTCGGTAGAAACTCAGCCAGCTTCACAGCATCCGATAATGCTTCTTCAGCGCGGCCTAACCGATTCAAAACAACCGCCCTATTCTCCAACGCATGCACATCTCGTGGTTCTATCGCCAACACATGATTAAGCGAATTTAATGCTTCTGTGAAAAAGGCTCCTTGGAACAATAAGCTCGCATGATTCGTTAGCGATTTAGTATTATTAGGATCGATTTTTAAGGCCTGTAACGTCACTTCCAACGCCTCA
Organism: uncultured Pseudomonadota bacterium; assembly: GCA_913058255.1. Taxonomy (GTDB): domain Bacteria; phylum Pseudomonadota; class Gammaproteobacteria; order CAJXQU01; family CAJXQU01; genus CAJXQU01. The sequence goes on from CAJXQU010000020.1 coordinate 15,954, forward strand.
TCCGTTCTACCTAAATCCACAAGCATATTAGCTTTTGCATTCTGAGCGGCAATATTTTCTGAGTCAAAATAAATAGCGCGCTCAAATGCGAGCATCGCTGACTCCGCCTTATTCTGTCGATGGCGACAGACACCCAATGAAAACCAACTATCAGAATCCTCAGGATGCTGGACACAACACTTAGAAAAGATATCTTCAGCCTGTTGAAACTGGTGGCCATTCAACAACCGTCTTCCTTTCTCTTTATTTTCAAGAGCATCAATCATTAAGCCCTGCCTAATTTAATAAATTCAAGTAGTTAAACAATATTCTTGCAATAAAACTTTAACACATGATAGTATCAAACTGTAAGGAGTCAGATTTTACATCTGCTTAGCCGTTACCCGCTAACGTTGGTTTCGATCAAAACAGCTGTATAAAGCAATGATAAATTTGTACTAGGATAAATCAGTACTCCTTCTGCCTAGAATATATTTGAACTTTCTAATAACTAGGCTTTCTAATCAATAGATATTTAGGAGGGCAATACAATGTACGCACCGAAACCCGCAATTTGTGGGAATGGCCACGCAGCCATGCAAAGAACACAAACAGCTGTCATACATTCACTGACGGGTAAAAAAACAACACCGAACAAACAAGTAAAAGAAATAAAACAAACGAAAGATAAACGTTAGAAAACAAAAAACCTCCCTTTTTAAGGTGCTTCTTAAATGAAGCACCTTAACCCTTTATATATAGTCCTTCTGGTTATATTTACAACTCCGTTCTTCACGCGTAATGTTAACGTACATGGCCTCGTCGTTTGAACAAAAACATGAGTAGTTAACAATGAAAACAATAATCCAACTATTCCTTCTAGCTGTTTCTACCTCCTGTATTTTTCCTTCTTACGCTGAAACGAATACAAAACAAATAGAAGCACTCGTATTCAACTGCTATACCTGCCATGGAACAGATGGAAAAAGTCCCGGTGAAATTCCCAAGCTAACAGGCCTTTCTTCAAAAAAAATTGAAGAAAAACTACACTTGTTTCGTTTAGACCAATCACAAGCCACCATCATGAATCGTATCGCAAAGGGTTATACTAAAGAAGAGATAAAGGCGATCGCAGACTATCTGGCAAGCTTAAAATGACGGATAAAAACATTCAAAAAACACGTAGGAAATTTATTAAAAAATTCGGCGCAGCGGGCGTCCTTTCTCTAATAGGCTTGCCCATTGTTTATAAGATGTCGAAGCGGAACAACATACATTCTCACGTCGTGATCATCGGCGCTGGTTTTGGTGGCGCGACCTGCGCTAAATATTTACGCAAGCTTGATCAAGGCATCAAAGTAACTCTGATCGATACTAATCCAATTTATCTATCCTGTCCTTTTAGCAATACTGTGCTTGCCGGAATTCACGAACTAAATGATCTGACCTTTAGTTATGATGCCCTACAAGACAAGTACGATATTAATTTTATCCACGATACGATCACGACAATTGATCACGATAAAAATAATGTACGTCTCTCTGATGGAACCACACTCAACTATGATCGACTCGTTGTTTCACCAGGCGTCGCCTTCACTTGGAATAGCCCTGAAGGCTATGATGAAGTCGCCAGCCAGATTATGCCGCATGCATGGAAAGCAGGAGCACAAACTCGCTTATTAAAAGATCAATTAAATGCGATGGAAGATGGCGGTGTTGTCGCCATTGCTCCTCCACCGAAACCTTTTCGCTGTCCTCCCGGCCCTTATGAACGCGCAGGAATGATCGCCAGCTACTTAAAAACACATAAACCAAAATCAAAAATCTTGATTCTTGATAGTAATGAGAAATTCTCAAAGCAAGCTTTATTTATGCAAGGTTGGGAAGCCCGTTACCCAGGAATGATCGAATGGATTCCCGTCACCGAAGGTGGATCCGTACAACGCGTCGATACAAAAAACATGACCTTATTTACTGACCTCGATGAACATAAGGTAGATGTTGCCAATGTTATCCCTGCTCAAACAGCCGGAAAAATTGTATTAGAAAATGATTTAACCAACGCCAGCGGCTGGTGTCCGATAAACCAAAAAACGTTTGAATCTTCCTTGATCAGAAACGTACATATCCTCGGCGATGCAGCACTCGCAGGCTCCATGCCGAAATCAGCCTCAGCCGCCAACAGCCAAGCTAAGATCTGCGCATTAGCGATCACCGCACTCCTACAAGGCGACGAAGCCACAAACCCATCATTCCACAACACCTGCTACAGCCTAGTCGATGCTGACTACGGCATCTCGGTTAGTGCCATCTATGAATTAAAAGAAAAGAAAATTCAAAAAGTGAAAGGTTCAGGAGGTGTCAGTCCGTTAGAAGTCAGTGATAACTTCCGCGCTGATGAGGCGAAATACGCTCAGGGCTGGTTTGATAGTATTACTATGGATACCTTTGGATAAGTTCAGTTTAAACAAAAAAAACAACTAAAGAATGGAAGTATTTTATGGGCTCAGAAGTTGAGAAAGAAAAAGCAGAACTTGCTACCTTTAAATTATTTGCAAAACATTCACAACTTAAAATCATTGAAAGCTCTATTGAAAATAGAAAACATCCCGAAAACTATTGGAAGAATATTGTAGACAATGTAAAAGGTGAGTTTAAAAAGTCTTCTTTTCAGAAATTATGGTTTTTTGACTCTGTAAATGAAAAGATCCTTTTTGAGGCAAGTAAACCTAAATAGTCTCATGAGCGAATTCTTAATAACAAACAGCTGTCTTTGCGATAGTAATAAACCCTTTAACCAATGTTGCGAACCTCTTTTAACAGGGAGCAAGGTTGCTAAAACAGCAAAACAATTAATGCGCTCTCGCTATACTGCCTACGCTCTAGGTGGGCATGGCGAATACTTGATCGCAACTTGGTTACCCGAATCGACCAATGGATTATCTGCGGCTTCACTTTCAGAAAAGGAGCAGGACTGGCTTAAGTTAGAAATATTAAATAGCCAACAAAAAGGAAACATAGGTCGTGTTGAGTTTAATGCCTATTACAAAGATGAAAATGCGGGCCTAAATGTCTTACATGAGAAATCCACTTTCCAGCGGATCGGTGGGCGTTGGTATTATGTCAAAGGTGAAGTAGAAACGATTGAAAGATAAAAGGAAGAAAGCATAAATAAACCAACGTCTGGTTCTATGAGGTTAGGCGACCTACTCTTGTTATTTTCTTCATCATTATCTTCATTCGAAATACCGTTACCTATGATTTGAAAACCTAAGTGTCGCTCATAACATGATTTTTTCTATCCATTGTTGTGTACACAAATTTGCATACTTTAAAGAAACCTCTATTCAAACTACGGTATCATAGACCTCTTATTAAATTTACTAGGGTTTAAAGTTTGCAAGATAAAATTATTATCGTGACGGTGGTTGTGGTAGCGCTCATCGGCCATGCCATGATCTACTTATGGGTTAAGTTCAAAGTCGATGAAGCTACAATTTTGAAGTTTCTTAAAGAAGTACCCGAGCGCGGAGCACATAACGCTGAATCGATTTCTGAAAATGTACACTTTTCCACTGCTCGTGTTTCTAAAGTCTGCCAGAAAAGCAAAGCCATACAGAGAAATGTTCAAGATAATACTTGGTATTTAATAGCCGATGAAAATAATTAAGTAAACTTATAGGGATATATTATGTACACAGATGAAGATTTAAACCTTGCCGTAGAAAAAGACATTTTTACCGAGACTTCGGTTCAAGAGTTTCGCCACTTAGTTTCCTCGTTAAATCATTCGCCTTCTGTTGATGAAGAAAACTTTCGTTTGATTGGTGGTTTCAATGATATTTTCATTGTCATCGCATGTGCGCTACTGTTGTTTTCCTCTTGGTGGGTTCTTGATTCTATCAGTGACAACGACAGTTTAGGTTTGTTAGTTTTTACTGGGCTATCTTGGTTTTTATCTGAATTTTTTGTTCGTCGACGAAAAATGGCTTTGCCCGCGATCATGTTATTACTTGCTTTCATCGGTGGTATTTTTGCGTTGACTTTATCATTGCTACCTTTCAAAGAAGAAATTTCTGTGATCATTGCCGCGGCAATTTCAACTGTCGCAGCTTATGCGCACTGGTTACGTTTTAAAGTTCCTATTACCATCGCGGCGGGGACGGCAGCAGCTGTAGTTTTAATTGTTTCATTAACGATGAATTTTTTACCTGATGCAGAAAACTGGCTGTTAGGTATTACCTTTATCTGTGGACTTATTTCCTTTGCTTTCGCGATGTATTGGGACTCTTCTGATACGAGTAGAACAACACGAAAATCCGATGTGGCTTTTTGGTTACATCTGCTATCAGCACCTTTGATCATACACCCTGTTTTCTTTAGCTTAGGTGTTCTTGACGGTGACGATAGCCTACTCACAACGGCTATTGTCATGGTTTTGTATGTGGTAATGACTCTGATTTCCATCGTAATAGACCGACGCGCTTTTATGGTGTCGTCTTTAGCCTATGTGCTTTATGCGCTTTCCAGCCTATTCAAAAACTACGGTGATGTTGGGTATAGCTTTGCCCTGACTGGTGTTTTTATGGGTGCCGCGCTTTTACTGTTATCAGCCTATTGGCATCCCGTACGGAAACAATTATTAGCTTGCTTACCAGAACGGTTACAAACCCTCATGCCCAAAGTTAAGTTGGCTTAACACAAGCCCAAGACCTCATGCTGGTCGGGTTATGTTGCGTTAACCCGATCTAATTTTTCTAAATTATTAATCATAAAAAACCACTAGCCAAATAGTTTCTATTTTTGGATCTGTCCAGTTCACTCGATGACGTTGATGTGCAGAAATAATTATTGATTCGCCTTCCGCTAGTTTGATTATTTTACCCGATTCGGAAAATTCCAGCTCAGCTTTTCCTTTTAATAATAAAACAAACTCATTTTGATCTTGATCGTACCAGAAGTCTTTTTCTGAGCTTTGGCCATAAGAAACAATTCGTTCGATGCGGATATTTTCTGTAGAAACTAAAACGTCGATCAGTTCATCAGGAAGTTCCGTGGGAATATTTTCGAATAGGTTAGCGATTTTCATGAATAAATAATTGCAGCATTTCCAGATCAAATGGCCAACCAAGTTCGTTACCTGATTCAGATTTTACAACGGGAATTCTGATGCCGTATTTTTCAACTAATTCTTCTGATCCAGCTATGTCGATATGCTCCAGCTCAAACGTATCTATGATCTGCGTAAATAAACTCGCAGCTTGCTCACACAGGTGACAATCTAGCGTGCTGTATAGCGTAAGTTTCATTGCTTAGCTTTTCTCTCCGCCGCTTTTTCTGGAGTTGTTTCAGTAGAACCTTCATCAGGGAAGGCTAAGAAGTCTAGGCCTTTGATTGAAGCAAAAACCACAAACTGTTTTTCTTTAACCATGAAGGTCACTCGAACCCGTGCTTTCACATTCGTATTGATTGCTGTGGGGTTAGTGAACTCATCAGATATTGTTTTTGTTGTTTCATTACTTTCCTTGATGCCACCGGTTTATGGGATAATGCGCCTCATTAGAATCTTAATAGCCACCTTGCAGAGCATTATACGTGAAAACACAAGCTGAAAATTGTCTGATCATTGGCCCATCTTGGGTGGGTGATATGGTCATGGCCCAAAGCCTGTTTATGGTTTTGAAGCAACGTTATCCTTCAATGAACATCGATGTGCTTGCCCCTAGCTGGAGCGAGCCCTTATTAGATCGCATGCCAGAAGTACGAGAATCGATCGCTATGCCGATCGGACATGGTAGCTTGCAGTTAAAACTACGTTATCAAATCGGCAAGCAGCTCCGTAATAAAGATTATGATTGGGCTATCCTGCTGCCTAATTCACTCAAGTCCGCCCTCATTCCATTCTTTGCAAACATTCCTAAACGAACGGGTTTTAAAGGTGAAGTACGGTATGGCTTATTAAACGATCTACGCCATCTGGACAAGCAAGCCTTAACCATGACCGTACAACGGTTTATTGCTTTGGGCTTAGATTCGACAGAGAAAGTCCCGACTGATTACCCTACGCCAAAACTACTTCTCGACCGAGAAACTATCACTGCGACAACAGAACGTTTTGGCTTGAAAACGGATCAGCGAATCTTAGCACTTTGTCCCGGCGCAGAATATGGCCCAGCGAAACGTTGGCCAATCGAGTATTACGCAGAAGTCGCAAAACAAATGATCGCAGAAGGCTGGCAAACGTGGGTATTTGGCTCAGAAAAGGATAAGGAAGTGTCTCAGCAGATCTGTGATCTAGCGGGTGACGGCTGCACAAATTTATCCAGCCGAACGACGCTAGCTGAAGCCATTGATCTGTTGTCATTAGCCGACCATGTTATCTCCAACGATTCTGGTCTTATGCACGTTGCTGCCGCATTAGAGAAACCCTTGATCGCGCTTTATGGTTCATCGGATCCCAACTTCACCCCGCCTTTGAATGACCAAGCTAACATACTTTCGCTTGGTCTTGAGTGCAGCCCTTGTTTTGAACGGGAGTGCCCTTTGGAGCATTTAAACTGCTTACGAGAAATTGCCCCCACCTCTGTAATTTCTTTGCTAGATAAAGCTAAAAATACATAAATATACATGTCATTTGATCGTACAGAAATGAGCACTAAATATTCCTCCATACTTGTCATAGCGACTCGTTTGATCGGCGACGTTTTATTAACAACACCTTTAGTTCATTCGCTAAGAAAAGCTTATCCAACAGCACAAATTGATATCCTTGTTTTTGATCACACCGCCGGTGTTTTAGAGGGAAACCCGGATCTCGATACCGTTATAAAAATACCCTCACGACCAACAAAAAAAGAATATTTTTTGATCATAAAAAATGTATTCCGAAAGTATGATCTGACTGTAAACGTTCAAGGTGGCGATCGCCCCACTATCTATTCTTTGTTTGCAAGTCATAACAAACGTGTGGGTATTCTGCATTCAGAACGTCGACAAGAGGGCTGGAAACGATGGCTGCTTGATGCGTGGATCCTGTTAGATAATATCAATACCCATACGGTAATCCAAAACTTAAAGCTCGCCGATTGCTTAGGGCTTGAACGACACTATCAAGTGATTCCGCCGAGCCCAGCTCCATTCGCATACGAAAAATTTATTAAGGATCAGGCAATTACGATCAAGAAAAATAACGTTATCGTCTTACATCCCGTTCCTCGTTTTCCTTATAAAGGCTGGACATTTGAAGCATGGTCTGAGGTGATCCGTTATCTCCAAACAACAGAATATCAGATCGTGCTCAGTGGAGGCCCGGGGCAAGAGGAAATTGAGTACTGTCAAAGACTGGCTACAAAGGCTAAATCAGACAAGATTATATCGATTGCAGGCTCAACTTCACTCGCCATTCTTGCCGAACTGCTTTCTCAAGCCAAAGCCTATATCGGCCCAGACACTGCCGTAACTCACCTAGCCGCAGCCAGTAAAACGAAAACCATTGTTTTGCTTGGCCCAAGTAACCCGATGAAGTGGGGAGCTTGGCCTGCAAACTGCGCGCTTGATCAAGGTTCACCTTGGCTCAACACGCAGCCTCGTCAAGAAAATGATAATGTTGTGCTCTTACAAGGTGTTGGCGATTGCGTACCTTGTTATGAAGAGGGATGTGATCGGCACACTCAAAGCTTAAGCAAATGCTTACAAGCTTTTCCTGCAGAGCGGGTTATTGCTGAACTTAAACGTTTGTAATTTTTTGCTCTTTCGACATAGGCACCGACAATATCAGCGCCATAATGATCACGTAGAACTTACCTTCACCCGAATCCAACAACAAGGAATTCAACATACAGCCAGAAATCATTGTCACCAGTAAACCATATTGAATATGACGGTATTCTTTATCCAGCCGCGAACTTGATCGCCAGTGCGAATAAAGCAGTCCACAAAGAAGAAACAACCCTATAACCCCAAGCTGTGCAGTGATCATCATAAACTCATTATGCGGATTATCGGTTGTTCGCAAGCCCTCTTCATCTGCAATAATTTTATATTCCGTCGCTAAACTTCCCGTCCCATGCCCGATCAATGGACTCTTTTTCATCACCTTGATTGTTGTCAAATAATATTCAATTCGGTAACGAATACCACTGACGTGGTTATACTCTCCCGGAACGTGACTTTGTACATCGCTCACACTTTCAGTAATGCGATCTCGAAAATCTGTTGAGGTGAAAAAAGCTAACGCCACTAAAATGGTTAGAGCCCCTCCCGCACTGAACAAACCTTTCCAATTAAATTTTTGGTAAAAAAGCAAAAATAACAAACAAGCAAATACGACATAACCTGATCGGCCATTGTTCACGAAAAGTAAGTTGAAGCATGCCAGTGCCGCTAGAATTGAAAATATCCAGCGCCAAGTCTTATTATGAATCGCTAATTGCACCATCAAATAAAAATAAAAGGCCATAAATATGCCATGCGCGATACGGCTTTTAAACACCGTATATGCTTGTGATGGATCGTTTCTTGGCTCCAACAGGCTGAAATATCTAAGACAAGAGATCAGTAAAATAATGGTCATGCCCAGAGCAAAGCCATAAATAGCCGCTCGTCGCCATTTCTCGGATAACAATAATGAAATGATAATAGGCACAAATAATAATTTCTTATATTTTCCAAACGTATCGAACGCTGCGGATGCTTCCGCCGATGTGTAGGTCAAGCCAATGGCTAACAATAAAAACAATCCTAACGCCCATAACGAAATGGAGCTTTGACCGATAGTTCTAAATTTCTCACCAAAATTTCCACTGAGCAACCAGAACAATAATAAAAGGCCTGTTGATATACTCATCATCGCCGTACTCATAGGAATAGAGAATGCCGATGCCACTACCATTGCTTTCGCGGCTGTGTCAAAGCGCGGCTTTAGATTTTCTTGATACCAATAGATCATTCGTTTACCGATTAATAATGAGTATATTCTTACCGTGAGATATCAACCTCAATGTAAAAAAAGGATGATAAAACGGCTGAATTTATATGATTTTAATTGTCTGTAGACGAGCAACAGTGTATACATTATCCAACTAATTTTATACATCACAATAAAATAATATGCCTACATTAAGCGTCACCATTATCACCAAAAACGAAGCCGAAGATATTCGACAATGCCTAACTTCCGTCGCTTGGGTGGATGAGATTATCGTGATGGATTCGGGTAGTGAAGATGAAACCCTCTCCATTTGCCGTGAGTTTACCGATCAGGTTTTCGTTGATACTGACTGGCAGGGTTTCGGGGTCCAAAAAAATCGTGCATTGGCTAAAGCAACATCTGATTGGGTTTTATCGTTAGATGCCGATGAAGTTATTAGCGTCGAACTCGCTGAAGAGATCAAATCAGCGATGACTTCTGAGCCGAATATTTACGAGCTGCCCAGACTTTCGACATTTTGTGGTAAAGAAATTAAACACAGCGGTTGGTGGCCAGACTATGTCGCGCGCCTCTTCCCAAAGGGTAAAGCACATTTCAGCGATGATAAGGTTCATGAACGTTTGGTATTTAAAGGTGAAGCTTCGCAATTACAGAACCCGCTCAAACATAATACCGCTCCCAACCTCCATGATGTATTAGAGAAAATGAATCGCTACTCTTCTATCGGGGCAGAAAAAAAACATCAAGATGGAAAGTCTTCTAGCCTTTTCAAAGCAATCAGTCATGGACTTTGGGCATTCCTATGGAGCTATTTTGGTCGTGCTGGTTTTCTTGATGGCCGTGAAGGGTTTATCTTGGCCGTAACTAAGGCCGAGAACTCTTATTATCGCTATCTAAAAATCATGTATTTAAACGAAAGCAAAAAATAGTAATAAATATGCGAATACTCATCGTTAAAACGTCGTCTTTAGGTGATGTCGTACACATGTTGCCAGCCATTACTGATGCTGCGCGAGCAATTCCAAACCTTACGGTTGATTGGGTTGTCGAAGAAAACTTTCAAGCGGTGCCTAGCTGGCATCCGAACGTTAACCAGATCTTTCCGGTGGCGATTCGTCGCTGGCGTAAGTGCTTACTTTCTCCAACGACATTCAAAGAAATTAAGAACTCAAGAAATCAAATTCGCGCCATAGAATATGATGCCATCATCGACTCTCAAGGACTCTTTAAAAGTTCAATACTGACACATTGGGCCAATGGGCCACGCTTTGGTTACGACAAGAACAGCGCGCGCGAGCCTATGTCCCGTTGGGCCTATGATCAGCATTTAAATGTTTCCCGAGAGCTCCACGCAATTGAACGAAATCGTCAGATCACATCGAAAGCCTTAGGCTACTCTTCTGCGGAACTGGCTCTCAGCTATGGACTGGACAATTTAATCGAGAGGCTCCCTGCAACGCTCGAATTGAAGCTTCCTGAAAACTATGTCATCGGCCTGCATGGCACCAGTCGACCCGACAAAGAATGGGCAGAAAAAAACTGGACTGAACTCTCAACTTGGCTTGATCAGCAAGCAACACCTTTGATCTTGCCTTGGGGAAATCAACGTGAGCATGATCGAGCTCATAGAATCGCAGAAAACAGCAATGCGGTGGTTTTACCTAAGCTTGATCTGAATAGTCTTGCACAAATAATCAGTGGTGCCAGTGCCGTCGTCGGAATGGACACTGGACTCATGCATATTGCCGCTGCTTTAGCCAAACCTGGCGTGGCGATTTACCCCGTCACTCAACCTGCATTAACAGGAGTTTGCTCGGAGACCCAAGCGCCAGCGATCACAAACTTTGAAGGTTTAGTATCCAGCGAAATGGTGATTGAACAACTGAAGGTTTACAGCTGAGCTGACGCTTACGTGTTAAAAATAAGTAAAAGAGTACTCGTTGAATATTGTCGTCTTGATATAGGTTCATACCTTAATCACACCCTATATTAAAAGCTATTTATAACCAAAATTACGCCTTTAATCCTCTATACGGCTTGATCATATCTGCAAGAGGTTAAGGCGAGATGACAATAATGAAAACACTTGAAAAGTGGAAGTTTGTATAAAAAACTGCCGCCGCTCGACGACAGTTTTAGCTTACTTTTCAGTGACTAGTTTGTAATTTGTTCCGCAATATGAGCACTTCGCTTCACCCGCTTCGTTCATCGGCAGAAACACCCGTGGATGTGAATTCCACAATGGCGTATTAGGCATTGGACAGTGTATCGGTAAATTAGACTGACTCACTTCAATGACTTCTTCTGTTTCTGCTGATTTTTCACTCATTAGACATAATCCAACCATTCTGGGTTTTCTGATCGGCGTCCATGTACTTGATCAAAATACATTGTTTGTAGCTTTTCAGAAATCGGTCCACGAGAACCTTCACCAATCATTCGGCCATCCAACTCTCTAATCGGTGTCACTTCAGCTGCCGTGCCACAGAAAAAGGCTTCATCACAAATATAAACTTCATCTCGTGTGATACGTTTTTCTTTCACCTCAACGCCAATCTCAGCGGCTAACGTCATGATCGTGTCGCGGGTAATACCTTCTAACGCTGACGTCAGATCAGGTGTATAGATCACACCGTTTCGGATGATAAAAATATTCTCACCACTACCTTCGGCAACATAACCTTCATTATCAAGCAACAAAGCTTCATCGCAACCGCACTCTAGCGCTTCCTGCAGAGCCAACATAGAGTTTATATAGTTGCCATTCGCTTTAGCTTTACACATGGTGATATTCACATGATGCCGCGTGTAAGAAGATGTGCGCACTTTAATACCTCTTTCAAGTGCTTCTTTGCCCATATATGCACCCCATTCCCATGCGGCGACCATGACGTGTACGTTTAAATTATCCGCACGCAAGCCCATGCCTTCCGATCCATAAAAGCACATGGGCCGTAGGTAAGCTGAATCTAAGTTATTGTCTTTAACGACATCCAAACAGACTTGATTGATCGTCTTCTTATCGTACGGCATATCCATACGCATAATATGTGCTGAGCGGAACAACCGATCGGTATGTTCTTGCAGGCGAAAAATCGCTGTGCCCTTTTCAGCATGATAAGCACGCACGCCTTCAAAGACGCCCATGCCATAGTGCAGTGTGTGTGTAAGTACGTGAGTTTTTGCTTCGCGCCAAGGAACCATTTCTCCGTCTAACCAGATCACTCCGTCTCGATCGGCCATTGTCATTTTTCTTTTCCTCTTACATGTCTAAATTTTAATTTTCTATTAATCTTTCCCAGATTTTTGTTACGCCATGACGAAATTCTAAATAGTCTGACTCAGATACAACAGCATCGTTGCCCTGTAGTGCTAATCGATGACCATCCGCTCGGTAGCTAAAATAGGCATCTTTTAATAAAATCGCCTCTTCTCTTTTCAACAAGCTCAAATCAGCAAGGCTCTCAAACAACCGAAGATTATCAGTAAACTCCAACAGTTCTTCGTGTTCTGCCGCCCAGCGCAACACACTATATTGCACTATAAACTCAATGTCGGCCATACCTCCAAGTCCTTGTTTTAGGTCAAACGTTCCCTTAACCCTTTTATCCAGACTCTCACGCATCTTCTCGCGCATCTCTCGAACGTCTTTTTTCAAGACATTCTCATCTCTTTTATTCGACAAGATCTGTCTACGAATGTCATTAAAAGTATCAACAATAACCTGTTTCCCAGAAGTCGACCGAGCCCGAACTAAAGCTTGATGTTCCCATGTCCATGCTTTCTCATGCTGGTAATCTGCAAATGTGTCCATGCTGGTAACTAAAAAACCTGACAATCCACTCGGCCGTAACCGCGTATCAATCTCATAAGTACGTCCTGCTTGAGTCATCACCGTTAGGATATGAATCAAACGCTGGCCAAAACGATTGAAAAAGACACTATTATCAACCTGTTTCTCACCGTTAGTATATTGCTCGTTACCCGTACTGTCGTGAAGAAAAACCACGTCTAAATCCGAGCTAAAACCCAGCTCATATCCACCCAACTTGCCATAACCTATAATCGCAAAGTTGGCCATTCTTTTCTGGCCATTCTCTACACAGAAAGGCTCCCCAAATCGTTGTGTATTTTCTCGATAGGCTATTCCTGCAGCAGCGGTTAGTACTTCCTCAGCAATGTAAGTTAAGTGATTACTCACTTCAGCTAAAGGTAAATGTCCTGATATATCTGCTGCCGCCACTCGTAATATCTGCGAATGGCGAAAGTGCCGTAGCGTGTCCATTTGCCGTTCTAAATCATCTTGAGGCAAATACATTAATTGATCGTTCAGAAGTATCGAAAGCTCTTCTTGATCCGGAGGTGAATAAAGACTATCACGATCAATTAACTCATCTAATAAAATGGGCTGACTCGCGATGTAATCAGCAATCCAAGGACTTGCAGCGCAAAGTTCTATTAACCTTAATAATGCCTTTGGATGTTCTGATAAAAGTGATAGGTAGACGCTACGTTTTGCGATCACAGCGATTAAATGAAAAACCCGCTCTAATGTAACAATCTGCTTTTCATGGGCAACACCCGCAACCATTTCTAAGGCTGATGGCATCAAACGATCAAGACGTCTTTGTGCTTCTGAACTTAATTTTTCAAGCCCGTAATGATTCCTCAACTGCTCAATCATGCGCAAAACTTGCTCTACTTCACAGAACCCTACTTTCTCAAGCTGCTCTAACACCAAATCAGCATCGGTCTCATCTAACCAAATACCCGTTAAAGTCTCTGACTCTTCCGCTTCATCGTCATCAGCGGTTCGCAGCAACTGTGAAAAATGTTCAGAAACTCTGTCGCGATGTTTTGCAAGCGCTAGCAAAAAGTCTTCCCAGCTATCAAAATCCATTCCGAAAGCCACCCGAGCCTGATCAAGCTCTGACGTCGGTAATGCTTGCGTTTGTTGATCCGCAATTTCTTGAATACGATGTTCGGTATTCCGCAAAAAGATATAAGCCTCTCGAAGCTCATTCCCTTCATCGTCGCTAATCATTTCCAACGCTAGAAGTGTATTCAATACTTCTAGTATTTTCCGAGTCTGTAAGCGTGGCTCTCGACCTCCACGTAGCAGTTGAAACGTTTGGCCGATAAATTCAATTTCCCTAATCCCACCATGGCCTAGCTTCACATCGGTTGTAATCCCCTTGCGTAAAACTTCACGATTAATCATCGCTTTCATTTCACGAATGGACTGATAAGCGCCATAATCCAAATAACGACGAAAGACAAAGGGGAGCAGCATCTTCATCAACTCTGCCCCAGCAATCTTATCGCCTGCTGCAATATTCGCTTTGATCATCGCGTAGCGCTCCCAATCACGGGCGTGCGTCACATAGTACTCTTCCATCGCATCAAAATTTAATGCTAATGCGCCGCTCTCTCCAAACGGCCGGAGACGCATATCCATCCGAAACACAAAGCCATCTGCCGTGATTTCGTTAAACGCTTTAATCAATTGCTTGCCGAGACGGATAAAGAACTCTTGATTATCCAGTGATTTCTTCTTCCCTATCTTTTCCACATTGGTTTGGCCTGCTTCAGGAAAAGCAAAAATCAGATCAATATCTGATGAAAAATTCAGCTCATGCGCGCCTAGTTTTCCCATCGCAATAATGACCATTTTCTGAGGCGTGCCATTGGTGCTTTCTGGTTCACCAAAACGATCAGCCAAGCGTTTATGCAGCCAGCTTTGAGTGTGATCAAGCATCTCCTCGGCAAGCAAAGAGAGATCGCTCATGGTCTCTTCTAACTCAGCCAAGTTAACAATATCGCGCCATGCAATACGCACCATTTCACGATTTCTAAAACAACGAAGCGCGATCATCAGATCATCCTCTTCGTTAATATTCGCTAAAATCACCGCCAAACGAGAACTATATGCCTGACGAGAAAAAGATTGCTTTATGTCTCCACTACTCATTAAGCTTCTGAACTGTTCAGGGCTACGAAGACAGTAATTACTCACAAACTGACTACAAGCCAGCACTTTACGGGCTTCTAGTGATGAAAGGGAAGAAAAAAGATCGGACTCCATATCTTCTTCAAGATGGAGAATTTCTTTATTTAAAATCGCGGGAAGTTTATTTTTCATACTTCTTTATTTATTACTGAATAACAGTCACAGCGGGTCAAATATAAACATGACAATCAACCATGATCAAGTTAGTGGTAATTTTGCCGATAGTCACTGTGTGGGAATATTACATGAAAAAAATGCATTCAAATATGATCACAATTTATTTATAAACTCAGAACGATTCATTTTACACTGATCACCTACAAATACTCATTATGCTAAGGACAATTACATGAATAGATCAAAAAAACTCATCCCTCTACTCTTTCTAGTTTCGACAATACCACAAGTTGCTTATGCAGAATCTATGGGCTCTTTTGAAGAAATCACCGCGCTTGCAGAACAAGGCGATGCAAAAGCTCAACTAGAACTTGGCCAAATCTACGACGTTGGTGATGACCTAGCAGAAGATAATGTCAAAGCAGTAAAATGGTTCAAGAAGGCTGCCGACCAAGGTAATGCAGAGGCCCAATATGAACTAGCGCTGATGTACGATAATGGTGAAGGGGTTGAGCAGGACTATACCAAGTCGTTTGAACTGTACAAAACATCTGCTGAACAAGGGCATGCACCCGCTCAATACAACCTTGGTGTCTGCTATGACGATGGAGAAGGAGTTGAGCAAGACTATGAAAAAGCTGCCCACTGGTATCTGAAAGCCGCTGAACAGGGCGACATCGACTCACAATATAACCTTGGCCTGCTTCATGAAGAAGGTGATGGGGTAGAACAAAGTTTTTCAAAAGCCGCTGAATGGTATCTGAAAGCAGCTGAGCAAGGTGATGCTTTTGCACAATATAACCTTGGTATTTTATATGATGATGGCAACGGCGTACCGCAAGATAAAAAGCTTGCTGCTATGTGGTACGCAAAAGCCGCTGAGCAAGGTGACTCCGATGCACAGTTCAACTTAGCCGTTTGTTATGACGAAGGTGAAGGTGTCCCCCTTGACGATAAAAAAGCCGTTTACTGGTATACCCAATCAGCTGACCAAGGTGACTCTGATGCGCAATACAACTTAGCCTTAATGTACTTGCATGGCGAAGGCACCAAACAAAACAAAAATAAAGCCATCGAGTTATTGAAGCTAAGCGCTGAACAAGGCGATGAAGATGCACTTGAGGAATTAAAAGAATTAAATATCGAACTTTAAAAATGGTTAGATAGACTTTTAGCTTGAGGTAACTCAATAAGGCTTGGATCACTCTAAAGCCTAACTCAACTATAAAAAAAGCCCCGACATCGTTCGATATCGGGGCTTTTTTATAACGTGCGATCAGGCTATAAATAGCCCGAAGCAGCGCGGTTTACATCATACCGCCCATTCCACCCATGCCGCCCATATCAGGCATTGCAGGTGCTGCCGCAGCTTCTTGTGGCTTATCAGCAACCATTGCTTCGGTTGTGATCATCAAACCAGCAACTGACGCAGCATTTTGTAGTGCTGTACGAGTTACTTTAGTTGGATCAAGAATACCCATTGCGATCATATCGCCGTATTCTTCAGTACCCGCGTTATAACCCGTGTTACCTTTCGCTTCTTTAACAGCATTCAAGACAACTGAAGGCTCACCACCCGCGTTAGAAATAATCTGACGTAAAGGCGCTTCCATTGAACGTTGTAAAATACCAACGCCAACAGATTGGTCATCATTTTCAGTTTTAACGTTATCCAATGCAGTAATAGCGCGAACCAAAGCAACACCACCACCAGGAACAACACCTTCTTCAACCGCTGCACGAGTAGCATGCAACGCATCTTCAACACGTGCTTTCTTCTCTTTCATTTCGATTTCAGTTGTTGCGCCAACTTTGATCACTGCAACACCGCCTGCTAACTTAGCAACACGCTCTTGTAGTTTCTCACGGTCATAATCAGAAGAAGCATCTTCGATTTGTGAACGGATTTGACCAACACGACTTTCGATCGCAGCACCATCACCAGCACCATCAATTACTGTTGTTTCTTCTTTAGTAATCTGGATACGTTTAGCAGAACCCAGTTCATCAAGACCTGTTTTCTCTAAAGACAAACCAACTTCTTCAGCGATAACCGTACCGCCAGTCAAGATAGCAAGATCTTCTAGCATCGCTTTACGACGATCACCAAAACCAGGTGCTTTAACAGCAGCAACCTTAACGATGCCACGGATGTTATTCACAACCAACGTCGCCAGAGCTTCGCCATCAACATCTTCAGCGATGATCAACAAAGGCCGACCTGCTTTAGCAACCGCTTCTAAAATAGGAAGCATTTCACGGATGTTAGAGATTTTTTTGTCATGAAGAAGAATCAATGGATTTTCCATATCAACACTCATGCTGTCTTGATTGTTAATGAAATAAGGAGAAAGGTAACCACGATCGAAAAGCATACCTTCAACAACGTCTAATTCATTTTCTAAACCAGAACCTTCTTCAACAGTGATAACACCTTCTTTACCAACTTTACCCATTGCTTCAGCGATAATGTCGCCTACTGCAGTGTCAGAGTTCGCAGAAATACTACCTACTTGAGCAATCGCCTTATCATCATTACAAGGAACAGAAAGACCCTTCAAAGCTTCAATCGCAGCAACAACACCTTTATCGATACCACGTTTTAAATCCATTGGGTTCAAACCAGCAGCAACTGATTTAACACCTTCAGTCAAAATCGCTTGAGCTAAAACAGTCGCAGTCGTAGTACCGTCACCCGCTTCATCAGACGTTTGTGAAGAAACTTCCTTCACCATTTGTGCGCCCATGTTTTCAAACTTGTCTTCTAACTCAATTTCTTTAGCAACTGAAACACCATCTTTAGTCACCGTTGGAGCACCAAAGCTCTTATCTAAAACAACGTTACGACCTTTAGGGCCTAATGTAACTTTAACCGCGTTTGCTAGCGTGTTAACGCCATTCAACATACGTTTGCGAGCATCTTCGCTAAAAAGCACTTCTTTTGCAGCCATGTATATATCCTCTTAAATTTTTAAAATCGATGAAGGTTTATCAGTTAATTACTCGATAACACCCATGATGTCTTCTTCACGCATAACAACGACTTCTTCACCGTTGATCTTGATTTCTGTGCCAGAATATTTACCGAATAAAACAGTATCACCAACCTTCACATCTAATGCTTGCACAGCACCTTGATCGTTAGCTTTACCAGGACCTGCAGCGATGACTTCACCACGCATTGGTTTTTCAGTAGCAGAATCAGGAAGGACGATGCCACCTGCGCTTGTAGTTTCTTCTTCCATGCGACGTACGATGACGCGATCATGTAACGGACGGATATTCATCTTTTAAGATCTCCTAAAACAGATAAAAATTAAACAAATCGAACAATTGTTAGCACTCTATGGTGATGGGTGCTAATTATAGGTTTGCATATGGGGGTGTCAAGCAGGACTTCAAGTACAAAGTGTGAATTTGTATTGGAATGCTGTTAGAACAGAGGGTTATGTGGGGTTGTTTGCTTCTCGTTTGTCTCGCGGGTAAGATTTGAGGCTACTACTAATTAGAAGGGGTTAGTATCTTGGTTACACAATTACAAGCTTTGCAATGCCTGGTGGGTAGAGCACCTGTGCTACGGCTTTGCCTCGTCTCAAATTATTCTGCTTTTCACCTTACTATGCCGAGTCGGTATAGTAGGTGAAAAGCCGCTTCTGTATAATAAGCTGTTAGAATTTTATGATAAATATACGTAAATTTGAGATTGGCGATGAAGAAAATATTTGGAATGTATTTTATTCATCCATACACCAAATTTGTTCTAAGGATTATGCTAGAGAGCAAGTGGATGCATGGGCACCAAAACATCTTGACTCAAATATATGGGCCAAAAAAATACAAAGTATATGCCCCTTCGTAGCAACCATCGAAAATACAATTGTTGGTTACGCCGACATTCAGTCTGATGGGAAGATCGACCATTTTTTTGTGCATGGCGATCATCAGTCAAAAGGTGTTGGTAAATTACTAATGACCAATATATTTGAAAATGCAACTAAACTGGACAGGTTATATTCAGAAGTAAGTAATACGGCAAAACCATTTTTCATAAAATATGGTTTCAATGTAAAAAATCAACAGCAAGTAGAAATACGCGGTATCACTTTAACAAACAACCTAATGGAATATTATAAATGATTCTAACAAGAGACTGTGGTTCCAAGTCAAGCTTTTTATGCTAGTTTTTCATCCCAA
>CAJXQU010000021.1 GCA_913058255.1 uncultured Pseudomonadota bacterium
AGAAAGCCGAAGGTAAATGTGGTGAAGGCAAGTGCGGCGAAAACATGAAGAAAGCCGAAGGTAAATGTGGTGAAGGCAAGTGCGGCGAAAACATGAAGAAAGCTGAAGGTAAATGTGGTGAAGGCAAGTGTGGCGAAGGCAAGTGTGGCGAAAATAAATAAGCAGACAGAGAGAATGGGACTTTAGCTGAAGCTTGTTCCAACATATGAAAGAAGAATAAGGGGTATCCTCAAAAGGGATGCCCGTTTTTTTACCTCTCTTAAATATTTTATGTAATTATGAAGGAGAGTTCTTGTCGGAAAAATATAGATGCTCTATCGCATGGTTGCTTCATTGAACATGAGTGGTTAAGTTGAGTTTTGAGGTGGGTTTTCTGATCTTCAAGGTGGTTGCTTATGGCTCTAAGTTTAATAAAAAATACTGAAAGATTGGTATAACAATGCCTAACAAAGGTTCCCTGCAAGTAGTTGCAAGAATGTTTGGAGCAGCTTTTTCGCTAAATAATTTTGCAGAAGCTATATAGGCGTTGATGGAGACGAAGGCAAATGTGGTGAGAGTATTATAAAAAGTCGATGTTGAAAGGTAACAGATAACGTCTTTAAGAATTAGGTAACTTCAGTTACGGTGACGACGACATGACTAAATATGCAGATGGAAAGTTGGGCATAGCAAAGCATAAATCTAATGATGAACGGTTCTTTTATGGAAAATAGTCTATTTCAAGTACAAGGAGCGGGTCTAGGCCTTAGGCGAGCGTTATTGGATTCGCTGAAGGCTCATATTCCTGAACAAGTTGGTTTTTTAGAAGTTGCTCCAGAGAACTGGATTGATGTGGGTGGGGCAATAGGACGAAAGTTTTCGGCTGTTGCTGAACAAGTTCCGATGACGGCCCATGGCTTGTCTTTGAATATTGGTGGGCCAGCCCCTTTAGATGAACGTTTTTTATATAGGATAAAAAACTTTCTCGATCAATATGATATCCGTGTCTATAGCGATCATTTAACCTATTGCGCGGATGATGGTCATCTTTATGATTTAATGCCTATTCCTTTTACAGAAGAGGCTGTTCAACATGTCGTAAAACGAATTCATCAAGTTGAAGAGATCATTGAGCGACCTTTTGTTATTGAAAATGCATCTTACTACGCAGCACCTTCAAATGAACTATCAGAAATTGAGTTTATCAACGCTGTTTTACAAGAAGCAGACTGCCAGCTTTTGCTTGATATCAATAATATTTATGTCAATAGTATCAATCATCAATATGATTCAGAAGAATTTTTGAAAGCATTACCGAGTGAAAGAATTGCTTATGCACATATTGCCGGACATTATAATGAAGATATTGATCTGATTATTGATACCCATGGGGCCGATGTGATTGATCCTGTTTGGAAGTTATTAGAAGTTGCTTATCAAGAGTTTGGTGTATTCCCAACCTTATTAGAGCGTGACTTTAATATTCCTCCGATGAGTGAACTCGTTGGCGAGGTTGATATGATTCTTAATCTACAGCAAAAGTATTTAGGTCAAAAAAATGCCAGTCAACACGCCTGAGTTTATCCAAAAGCAATACGAATTCACTCGCCATTGTCGTGATCCGGAGAATAATCCAGCGCCGGATAATATCGAAGATCGGCGAATGGGGGTTTACCGTGATCTGCTTTACAACAATATCGAAAGTTTTATGTCGAATAATTTCCCTGTTATTCGGGCGATCATGTCGGATGAACAATGGCACCAGTTGATCAGGGAATATTTTTCTAAACACAAAGCCAGCACACCTTTATTTCCAAAATTACCTTCGGAATTGGTGCAGTTTTTAGAAAAAGAGTACCCGCTCGATGGTGAGTTCCCTTTCCTGGCAGAACTTGCTCACTATGAGTGGGTGGAGTCTGCTTTAGCGACAGATATTCGTGATATTAACCTTTCAGGACTGTCGCAGGAGGGAGATCTACTTACCGGAATTCCTGTGGTTAGTGAGTTAATCTGGCATTTGGCCTATGAGTATCCTGTCCATCAGATCAGTCCGGATTTCTTGCCGAAAGAAAAACCGAGCTCTCAAACTTATTTGGTAGTCTATCGAGATCGGCAAGATGATGTTGGGTTTATGGAACTGAACCCAGTGACTGCTAGACTATTGGAATGTCTAATTAATAATGAAAAGGGCTTAACGGGCAAAGCGATCCTGCAGGCGATAGCTGAAGAATTACAACATCCTCAGCCTGAAGTTGTGATCAATGGTGGGTTAGAGATCTTGCAACAAATGCTGCAGCGCGATGTAGTTCTTGGCATTCGGCATTGATCCAGAAGTAAATATTTTCCAGAATTCCCTCTAAAGTGATACAAATCATGTGATCTAGTCCTCAGATCGTATAAAAAACTTGTGTAAAAAAGGAACTTAATTATTCAAGCTTGCTTCTAAAACGCTGTATGATAGAAGGAACAAAGTTTGTATGCTTGAATTATTTGTAGAAAAGGAAGCACGAAGAAATATGTTTGGAAGTGTGAGAAGGGGGATGTTTAGTTGGTTTTTGTTAGTATTGACGGTTAGTTTGACGTCAAACTTAGTTTATGCGAAGTCAAAGGAAAAAGTAAACGAGCACCAGTTACAAATCGCCGGTTGGCTAGAGAACGTAGTATTGGAACCTTGGGGGCTCAAGTTACGGGCTAAACTCGATACGGGTGCTAAGACCTCATCACTTCACGCAATTAATATCGAACGCTTTAAAAGAAATGGTAAAAGATGGGTTCGTTTTCAGACGGTTGATCCTGATGAAAAAAAACCACTTCCAGCGATAGAGACTCCTCTCGTTCGTGATGTCAAAATTAAAAGACATAAAGAGAAAGCGCAATTGAGGCCGGTTGTTGAGATGACCTTTTGTCTAGATGGTCAGGTTTATCAAAGTGAGTTTAGTTTGATTGATCGTAGCCAGTTTAATTATCAAGTATTGCTTGGTCGGAGGATGTTGCAACAAGGCATCATTGTCGATCCAGCCTCAACGTACAGCTTAAAGACGACCCACAAAGGGTGTAAAAAATTATTAAACGCTCTGAACAAACAATCAGAAGAACAGTCTGCTGAAAAGTAGGCAAACGAGGAAACACTATTGAGAAACCTTCATGTAAGACTTCTGTCACTTGCATTGATTTTATTTGCCTCAGGCTTAATCTTTTATAAGGTAACAAAGCTTGGGTTACCTCTACTTCCTAGTGAAGAAATCGAGGTTTGGAGTGTTGAAGCACGTTTAGGATTTGATCCCAAAGATGTACCGATTAAGGCTCAGCTAACGTTACCACGTTCGCCTGAAGGTTACGTTATTGCGGACGAAAATTACGTCTCAGGCAAGTATGGTTTAGCCGTTGAGGATAAAGAAAAAAATCGTATTGCAGAGTGGGCGGTGCGTAGAGCAAAAGGTGAGCAGGTTCTCTACTATCATTTGCAGTTAGCACGCGATAATAACGAAGATGTTATTGAGGAAATGATAGACAACTCTAAGAAAAGTAAAGAGAAGATTGTTTTTCCTAAAATACCTGAATACTCAGAGGGTAAGGCCACAGCCGTTAATGCCCTGTTAGAAGAAGTGCGTCAAAAATCAGCTGATATAAAGACATTTACCCGCGAATTATTGCTTCGCTTTAATTCTAAAACCCCGGATGAGAATGTTCAATTATTGCTGAGTGAGGTTAAGACAGATAAAGAGCGAGTAAATCTTATACGTGAAGTGTTGGCGGGTGCTCGAATTCCTTCGCGAACTATACACGTATTATTATTACGTGAGGGGATGCGTCATGGGAGCTTAACACCTTGGATACAGGTGCATAACGAGCAAGAATGGTTGTCATTTAACCCTGGAAATAGTGAACGTGTTATGCCTAAAAATTCCGTGATCTGGCAGATGGGTGATAACCCTATTTTTAATGTTGATGGTGGTAAGAATGTAAAGCTCGATTTTTCGATCAGCCGTCATACTCAAGAGCCGCTGCGCTTAGCTGAACAGCGAGCCCGAAAAATGGGCTCTCGAGCCATGGAGTTCTCTTTATTTAGTTTGCCAGTTGAAACACAGAATGTTTATCGAATACTTTTAATGGTACCGTTGGGGGCATTTTTGATCGTTCTATTGAGGAACATCATAGGTATTAAAACATTCGGTACGTTTATGCCGATCTTAATCGCCTTGGCTTTTCGTGAGACTGATTTAGTCTGGGGGATTACACTATTTACCTTGATCGTTGCGCTTGGTTTAGCCATACGTTTTTATCTTGAATATTTACAGCTTTTACTTGTACCTAGGCTCGCCTCAGTGTTGATCATCGTTATCATCTTAATGACGGTTGTAACGATATTGAGTTATAAATTAGGCTTTGAGCACGGCTTGTCAGTGGCCTTGTTTCCAATGGTGATCTTGGCGATGACCGTTGAGCGGATGTCTTTGGTCTGGGAAGAACATGGGGCGGGCGAAGCCTTACAACAAGGTGTTGGGAGCTTAGCTGTTGCGGCACTTGGCTATCTAGTCATGAGTAATGATATTTTGAACCATTTGATTTTTGTATTTCCTGAAGTACTCCTATTAATTCTTGCATTGACCTTACTTTTAGGTCGATATACGGGTTATCGTCTGACGGAATTGTGGCGTTTCCGCGCTACATTTGGTGACTAGAAATGTCATTAATGAATCGTCTCCTGCCTTGGCGCGTTTTAAAAGCTAAGGGAATAATGGGAATGAATAAGCGTAATGGTGATTATATTGCAGCGTACAACAAACGCTCTCAATACCCATTAGTCGATGACAAGGTGAAAACAAAACATCTGGCAGAAGCTGCAGGTGTCGCGGTGCCTAAGCTCTATGCTGTCGTTGAGATAGAGAAACAGATCCGTGGGATTGCGAAAAAACTCGAGCCCTATGATGACTTTGTGGTGAAACCTTCACATGGTAGTGGTGGAGAAGGTATTCTCGTGATCATTGGTCGTGCGCTAGGCGGATATCGTAAAGGCAACGGTGAGATGATGACGGAGTCAGAGCTTGATCATCATATTTCAAATGTCTTGAGCGGAATGTATAGTCTTGGCGGCTTGCCGGATACCGCTTTGATTGAACAGCGAGTAGAGTTTGATCCGATCTTCTCTGCTGTTAGCTATCAAGGAGTACCTGATGTTCGTACGATTGTCTTCCGTGGAGTTCCAGTCATGGCGATGATCCGCCTTCCAACCAGAATGTCAGATGGAAAAGCCAATCTTCATCAAGGTGCAATCGGTGTTGGAATTGATCTAAAAACAGGTAAAACTTTTTCAGGTGTATGGCACGAAAAAATTGTAGAACAGCACCCAGATACAGGTGCTTCGATTGTTGATCTGCAGATCCCTCAATGGGATAAAATTCTTGAACTGACGGCACATTGCTATGATTTAGCAGGGCTTGGTTATACTGGCGTTGATATCGTTCTCGATCGAGATCATGGACCGTTGATGCTAGAGATGAATGCCCGGCCAGGCTTGAGTATTCAGATTGCGAATCAATGTGGTTTATTGAAACGTTTAGAAAAAATTGAAGCGTTAGATGATATTCCTGAAAGTATAGAAGATCGCGTGAAGCTAGCTAAAACTTTATAGCTCAGTATTTAGTACTTACTGCTCTCATGAGGATATTTTAGAAAAGGTTGACGTAAGTCGAATTTTTTCCGTCTTCAGCAAACTCGTGGATGAAAGCGACTTGATCGAGTGCTTTCATTTCGTTCATTACCCAACGTTGTCGTTGTTCAAAAAGAGCAGAAGGCGTCGTTGAATTGTAAGGCCTTGGGGCTAACAAAATGGTCGCTAACAATGCGGACTCATTCTCGCTGAGTTTACTCGCAGGCTTGTAAAAGAACTTTTGGCTTGCCGCTTCAATGCCATACACACCAGGTGAAAACTCTGCAATGTTCAAATAAATTTCTAAAATTCTTTGTTTATCAAGACTGCTTTCAAGTAGAAAAGTTAACCAAGATTCTAATCCCCCCCACGCAATTTGGTCGCTCCATAAAAAGAGGTTTTTTGCAGTTTGTTGGCTGATGGCACTGGTCTCGTGGATACTCGAATCTAGAGGTTGAGTTCTTAGTACATGCTTTAATTGATTCACATCAAAGCCAGGGCGAGTTGAGAAGTGCTGATCTTTGGCGGCGATGATGGCTAGAGGTGTACTGACGGACATTTCGTCCCAACTTTTCCACTCATATTGAACAGAGCTTTGCGGGTTAGAGGCTTTCTGACTCAGCATAAATGATGTAAGCGGTGGATTGAGCCAGTTCATGCTATGGATAAGCGTAACTGGTGTGATAAAGAAGAGAAAAACAAGAAGAGAAGCTAGGTTGATTATCCAAGCTTGTACGTTTGAAACGAGACCACTTTTCATGAATAAGTTTTCCAATAAGGATTAATTATTATTGAACTGTAAGCTTACATCATGCGTTATTTCAGTGCGAGTTTTTTTTCTAATAAAATCAATAGCTTTTTATTGCTTTAGAACATTGTTTTCTACCGATGTCAATAGACTGTATTAGTGAATAGATCTATCATAGACATGTTTTTTTAACTGAAGGTTAAATGTGAGAAATTGACCTTGGTCATTGTTTAAAAACTAGGTGAAAAATAAACGCACTTGATTATTTTTTCGAGTAAGTGGGGGCTATGTCTGTGTTTAAAAAATAGGATAAAGGGGAGGTTACTTTGCCGCTATGACACATTTTTAAACAAAATAACTCCTAAAGGACAAGGGGAAAGGCATGGTCATTGCTTTACATTTAAAACTAAAGAGAGAGACTGCAGATGACAAACCATTATCCTTTGATGATTCCTAGGGCGAAGAGCACTGACGGAAAGCTAGATGTTTTTGCTCCATTTGATCGTTCCCTTATCGCTACGGCAGACACCGCTGATGCAGCTGCCATCGAGACGGCCTTGTCTACAGCAGACTCGCTATATCGAAATAAGCAAGCATGGCTTTCTGTTCCAGAGCGTATCGAGATCCTTGAGCGAGCTGCTGAGATTATGCAGCAACGATTTGATGAGCTTGCGATTGAAGCCGCTCGTGAAGGTGGTAAACCACTCAATGATTCTAAAGTCGAAGTAGCTCGTGCTATTGATGGCATGAAGCTTTGTATTGAATCTTTACGCACCGAAACTGGTGATGTTATTCCTATGGGTATCAATGCCGCGTCGATGGGACGCATTGCGTTTACGCGCGCTGAACCCATTGGAGTTGTCGTCGCAGTGAGTGCTTTTAATCATCCTTTGAACTTGATTGTCCATCAAGTTGCACCAGCAATCGCAACAGGCTGTCCTGTCATCGTAAAACCTTCTGGTGAAACGCCATTGTCATGTTTTAGGTTCGTAGAAATCATGCGTGAAGCTGGTTTGCCTGAAGAGTGGTGTCAGGCAGCAACGATCAAGGACCGTAATGTCTCAACCAGTCTTGTCACTGATAGCCGTGTTGGTTTTTTCTCCTTTATAGGCTCTGCACAAGTCGGCTGGATGTTGCACTCAAAACTAGCGCCAGGTGCACGTGCTGCGCTTGAGCATGGGGGAGTTGCACCTGTTATCGTTGAGCAAGATGCTGATCTTGAAGACTGTATTCCACTGCTAGCCAAAGGTGGGTTTTATCATGCAGGCCAGGTCTGTGTATCCGTCCAACGGATCTACGCACATGAATCAATTGCAGAAACGGTTGCAGAGCGTATTGTTACTGAAGCAGGAAAAATGTCTGTCGGCGATCCTACTTTGGCCGAAACAGATATTGGGCCACTGATTAATCCGGGTGAAGTCGAGCGTATTCATGAGTGGGTAACCGAAGCGGTTGAAGCGGGTGCAAAACTACTCTGTGGTGGTAAGAAGTTGTCAGATACTTGTTATGCACCAACGGTGCTGGTTAACCCACCAGATGATGTGCTTGTTTCTACGGGAGAAGTATTTGGCCCAGTGGTTTGTGTTTATTCTTATTCAGACACAGAAGAAGCCATTGCACGCGCGAATGCTTTACCCGTATCTTTCCAAGCGGCAGTGTTTACAAAGAATATAGATAAAGCACTTGAAGCCTATGCAGGGTTAAATGCTTCTGCTGTGATGGTTAATGATCATACTGCTTTTCGAGTCGATTGGATGCCATTCGCAGGTTTGAAAACGTCAGGACTTGGTATCGGCGGTATTCCTCATACGATGCACGACATGCAAATTCAAAAAATGATGGTTATCCGTTCACCACAAATCTAGAGAGAGAAAATGTTATGGAACTAGTGAATACTGTGGTTCAAATTGCAGTTGGATCGATTTTGTTTTTTATTTTATTTGCTATCGTAACCGTTTTGGTTATGTACATAGTCGATGTGACACAGACAAAGCAAACGATTAGACGCAACTATCCCGTTGTTGGTCGATTTCGATATTTTTTCGAACACATGGGGCAATTTTTTCGCCAGTATTTTTTTACTATGGATCGCGAAGAGATGCCTTTTAATAGAGCACAGCGATCATGGTGCTATCAGGCAGCTAAAAATATGGATACCACGGTTGCCTTCGGTTCTTCTAAAAATTTAAAAGTTCCAGGCACGGTCATTTTTTCTAACTGTCCTTATCCAACCTTAAAAGAGGATGCTGTAGAACCTGATGTGGTTACCATTGGGGAAAGTTGCAAGATCCCATTTAGAACGGCATCACTTTTTAATATATCTGGAATGAGTTATGGCGCTCTATCTAAGCCTGCTGTTTTGGCTCTTTCTAAAGGTGCAGCTATGGCGGGATGTTGGATGAATACTGGTGAAGGTGGTTTGTACGACTATCATCTTTCTGGAAATGCCGATCTCGTTTTTCAGATCGGAACAGCAAAAAATGGAGTGCGTAATTCAGAAGGAAAGTTATGCGATGAAAAATTGCGTGAGGTTGCAGCACATGAGCATGTGAGAATGTTCGAGATTAAGCTCAGCCAAGGTGCAAAGCCAGGGAAAGGAGGTATTGTTCCAGCTGCAAAAATCACTGAAGAAATTGCTAAGGTTAGAGGAATTAAAGTGGGGCAAGATGCCATTAGTCCAAACCGTCATCCTGATATACGTAACGATGATGAATTGCTCGATATGATTGCTCGGATCAAGGAAGTAACAGGAAAACCTGTCGGCTTTAAAGCGGTCATTGGTGGCGCTGCATGGTTAGATTCACTTTTTACAAAAATTAGACATCGAGGGATTGAATCTGCTCCGGATTTTATTACGGTCGATGGTGCTGAAGGTGGCACAGGAGCTGCACCATTACCATTGATTGATGATATGGGAATTCCGCTTGGGGAGTCATTACCTATGTTGGTAGATAAGCTAAATACCTATGGCCTAAGAGGACATATAAAGGTGGTTGCATCAGGAAAGTTGATCACCCCTGGAGATGTTGCTTGGGCTCTTTGTAGCGGTGCTGATTTTATAACCTCTGCACGTGGATTTATGTTTTCATTAGGTTGTATCCAGGCGCTACAATGTAATAAAAACACCTGCCCAACCGGTATCACTACACATAATAAAAAGTTACAACGCGGATTAGTTCCAGAAGATAAGGCTGTTCGAGTCACTAATTATGTTAATAATATGGTACATGAGGTTGGGGTCATCGCTCATGCCTGTGGGGTGAAAACGCCTCGACAGCTGAAAAGACATCATGCTCGGGTTGTTATGCCTGATGGATTTTCAAAACCATTAAATGAGCTGAACCCAGAAGTAGTTCCACTTAAAAGACCTGTCTAAGTTTTCTTCAGTTAGATTAGTTGGGGAGCTAACTGTCCTCCTCTGCTATGAGTAATTAATCTACCAGGATCCAGGGCGATAAGCATCACATGTTTGGTTCTCATGTGTATCGAGCTTAATCAGAATTGCCCGTGTTTTTTTTATATTTCGGATGTGGTTTTATAAAAGTTCGAATATCGTTATCAGAGACTAAAAAATAGGATGCTGGTTGTTCGACCAAGCAAGTTTTTAATAAAATTATTGAGTGGTTCTTGTTAATGTTTTGTCGCTGAGACTTTCAATAATTTTCCCGTGGTATAGGGCGTTTTGTCTATAGATTGTAGTCTTAATTGCCCGGACGTTACTCATTAGAACTAAAGCTTAGCGGATCTTAATACTTGGCTAGTAATGCTTAGATCTCCTCGATAAATAAGTACTCTCCATATATTCGACGATGAAGGAAGTCTCTTTTCTTATTAGGTTTTCATTGTATTTTTAATGGTTGTTGAGTAAATTAGCGGCACTAGAACTGGGTGTTTCAACACTATTTATCAAAACACTGAAACCAATTGAGCTACCTGTAGTCTATAAATGCACATGCGTTTTTAGGCTGTCTATAAGCGTGTTCAAAAAAGGAGAATAATAATGAATGCGATCATGTCACTGGGTTGTTACGTTATACGATTACTAAACTGGTTTGGAGAATGGCTGCCGCAGTTAGCACTAAGAATCATTCTAGCTTGGGAGTTTTGGGAAGCGGGTGTGATGAAATACAAAGGAGAAAACTGGTTCTCTGCAGATATGTTTCCTTTCCCATTTAGTCTATTGTCGGCAGATATGAATTGGAATATGGCTATGTGGGCAGAGCTTATTGGTGCCGTTTGTATTCTATTTGGATTGTTTACTCGCTTCGCCACTATTTCACTGATTGTCGTTACGATAGTTGCTATCGCGAGTGTCCATTGGTCGAGTGAGTGGACAACTTTTTCAGAATTACTTCAAGGTTACTCAATTTCAAATAAAGGTTTCGGTAATTATAAACTGCCACTCTTGTATCTTGTAATGTTTCTACCTTTGTTGTTTAGAGGAGCAGGTAAGTTCAGTCTTGATCACTTACTGATGTCTCGTTTTGGATATCATAAAGGGTGAAAAAAGCTCTCGCTTCACTTGAAAGATCATTCTGATCTTGATCGCAGCTTAACTGATCAGAGCCCTTAAATTAAGGGCTCTGATTCAACATGTCATTTTACCCTTCTTTCAGATATAAACCTTTACTCCTCAACACTTTATGGCATCTATTGTGCATATCAAACAATAAGTCTTCTTTATTGTGATTGATCTCTAGTGAGAGAAGATCAATACAAAGAACTTTTGGGTAGTTACGTGTTATGTATCTTTAATTTACTCGAAAAATAACCTATATAGGTAAATATTCTGTTGTTAGGTTGAGTGTGCTTACCTGTAACTGAATAGACTGTCATACCGAAATAAATATACTGCTGAGAGAGGAAATTAACTGCTCAATGCTGCTATAACGAATCACTATACTGTCCTTATTGCTTAGCAATAGAGTGTGGTTAGTAGGCGAAGTATGCTGATTCAAGTTTGAGAAATGAATCGACAATATTTATATAGAGCTCATTTCCGGTCAGGTGAAATTTGTAGGTTTATATGATAAATCCATTCGTAATGTATCTATATCCTCCAGAGTCTAACTTCAAACGAATAAGGAAAGTGAAACGAGTAATTTATAATGAGAAAGTTTGAAATGATGGATGACTTTGGTACTTACTCTAAACCAAAATCTATAAGTAATACTCTCATAAAGTGGTTTTTAATTTTAGGATTATCTCCTCTAATTTTAGTGTCATTGTTCAGTTATCATCAGGTGAGTCGAAGTTTAGTACAGGTTGCTGAAGAAGAGCTTCAAGAGTCTTCAGAGTTAAGCTCTCGTTTTATTGAGAGCTGGTTTGAATACCGCTTAATGGATCTCAGGATACAATCGGAGTCATTAGTAAACGCGCATTTACTTGATCAGTTAACAAAAGGGTTCAAACAGAGTAATCAACCTTTATCGGAATATGTTAAAAGTCACGATTGGGCAACACGCGTTGATGACTCTGAAATTAATCTTGCCACCATGGTTCGGGCATATGACTATATTTATGATCTATTGCTTATTGATAATGAAGGAAATATTCTCTACACGCTGGCTAAAGAATCCGAGCTTGGAACTAACCTCAATAATGGCCTTTACTCCCAAACTAAATTTTCTGAGGCTTTCAACAAAAGTAATAATACTGAAAAGATATTGTTTTCAGGTTTAGAACGGTACTCTCCCTCAAACAATATTATTGCAGGGTTTACCACAGCACCTATTTTGAATGAGAGTGGAGAAAAAATTGGCGTATTTGCGAGCCAATTACGTTTAGATAGAATTTTCAGTTTATTAATGTCTAAAACTTCGTTAGATGCTTCATTGAGGCATTACCTTGTAGATAAAAATGGGCTTTTACTTTCACCATTGAGTCAAAAGGGAGAGGATGAGGTGCTGAGAAGGATCGTCGATACTGAACAGTTTAATCCCGAAATACAAGGCAAAAAAAATAACAACGAACGAACGATTGTTGAATATGATGGCCCAAGTGGTAAACGGGTTTTTGGTATTAGTGAAGCTGTAAGATTGAAAGGGGTTGAGTGGAACTTAATCACAGAAATCGATCGTGATGCAATCATGTCTCTTCCTGATTCTATGAAAAGGACGATGATATTTTTATCTCTGACGTTATCATTGCTTCTAATTTGTTTAGCCATTTATTTAGCAAAGCGAATCACTCAGCCGATTAAAGAATTAGAAGAAATTAGTATGAAAGTTGCTGCTGGTGATATTAATCAGCATGTAGAGGTTCGAGAAAATGATGAAATAGGTCGATTATCGGTTTCATTTAATCATATGTTAAAGATGCGAGAAATGCATGAGAAATCTCTTGGCCAACGCAGTCAAGAGTCACAAAAAGCTTTGTCTGCGTTAGCGGATCAGAAGTATGCTTTAGATCAACATGCGATCGTTGCAATTACAGATAGAGGAGGAACGATTACCTTTATTAATGAGAAATTTTCGGAGCTTAGTGGCTATTCCAAAGAGGAATTAATCGGCCAGAATCATAGAATTTTAAACTCTGGTTTTCATAGCTCAGAATTTTTTACAGATATGTATGTCGCTATTTCATCTGGAAAGGTATGGCAGGCTGAAATTTGTAATAAGACTAAAGAAGGTGATCTCTATTGGGTCGATACAACCATTGTTCCGTTTATGGGAAATGATGGTCCTGAAAGTTACATTGCGATTAGAACAGATGTTACAGAGCGAAGAAAAACTGAAGATGATTTGATTGAAGCTAGAATTGAAGCAGAAATGGCAGTCATCGCTAAAGGCGAGTTCCTTGCTAGCATGAGCCATGAGATTAGAACACCGATGAATGGTGTTTTAGGAATGCTGGGGCTGTTGCTTAATACTAATCTTAATAATGAACAAAAACACCGAGCAAAAATTGCGCAATCTAGCGCGGAATCGTTGTTGACATTGATTAATGATATTTTGGATTTATCAAAAGTTGAAGCTGGTAAATTAGAGCTGGAGATGATCGACTTCAAGCTCCATGACATGTTGGGTGGTTTTGCCGAGGCGATGGCTTTGCAAGCACAGAACAAAGATGTTGAGCTCGTGTTAGATTTGACAGCTGTTGATCAAACAATGGTAAAAGGAGACCCTAGTCGACTACGTCAAATCCTGACGAACCTAGTAGGCAATGCTATTAAGTTTACAGATGATGGTGAGATTGTTATTCGTGCTGAACTGCGGGAAGCCAGTGATTCGGATTGGCGGTTGATTGTGTCGGTGACGGACACGGGTATCGGGATCCCAGAAGATAAATTAGAGCTTTTATTTGAATCATTTAGCCAAGTCGATGCCTCGACGACGCGTGAGTATGGTGGCACAGGATTAGGGCTCTCTATAGTTAAAAAATTAAGCGCACTGATGGGTGGTGGTATCACCGTTATTAGCCAAGAAGGTGTTGGTAGCTGTTTTGAATTGAGTGTAGTGTTTAAGAAAAGTGTGGGCTCACATCAAGTGGTTCCTAATGTCGATATGAAATCCCTGAATTTGCTAGTCGTTGATGATAACAAGACGAACCGTGATGTACTTCGGGGACAGTTTGAATCGTGGGGAGCGAGTGTTATTGAAGCTGAAAGTGGCCAACAAGCATTAGAAATCTGTGATGAGCGGGCACAGCAATCGGATATTGATTTTTTTGATATTGCATTACTCGATATGAAGATGCCCGTTATGAACGGTGCTGAATTAGGACAGGCACTTAAAAGTGATCAGCGTTACAGTGGTATGAAGTTAGTCATGATGACCTCTATTGGTTGTCAAGGTGATGCGCAGCGTTATGCTGATATTGGGTTTAGTGCTTACTTTCCTAAGCCAGCAACGACGTCTGATTTATTCGATGCGCTAGCTGTAATCGTTGAAGGTGGGGAAGCGTTAGAAAATGCTCAACCGTTAGTGACCGGGGATTATTTAAAATCATTGGGAAGAGATGATTTTATTGATGAGCATCGATTTGAATCAACGATTGGTCGCACCGAGTGGCCAAAGAATAGTCTCATCTTACTTGTTGAAGATAATCAGATTAATCAAATGGTCGCGACAGGACTTTTAAAAGCCTTTGGGCTTGAAGTCACAGTTGCTAATAATGGAGTTGAAGCATTAGAGATACTGCGTGATGACAATCGTCACTATTGTCTTGTGTTGATGGATTGTGAAATGCCACAAATGGATGGTTATGAGGCATCTCAAAGAATCAGAGCTGCCGGTAGTGGCATTCTATATGAAGCGATCCCGATCGTTGCTATGACGGCGAATGTTATGCAGGGTAATCGTGAAAAATGCATGGATGCTGGGATGAATGATTATCTGGCAAAACCCATAAATCCAGAGCTTTTATTGGATAAATTGAAAGAGTGGATTTTGAAAAGGCCGAGTCATGTTCAAGAAGCTACAAATAATAATGTGACTGAAGACAATAAGCTGGCGGTATGGGATGAAAAAACCGCATTGAAGCGAGTCATGGGAGATAGTGTTCTAATAAGCACTGTGCTCGATGTTTTCATTAAAGAAAGCCCAGAACGGATTAGATGTTTATTGGCAGCGTTAGAGAGTAATGATTGTGAGCTAGTACGCCAGCTTGCACATAGTCTGAAAGGTGTTGCCGGTAATCTTGCTGGTGTCTGCTTGGAACACAAGGCTATGCAGATGGAAGCATTTGCTAAAGAGGCAGATATTGAAAAACTTCAGAGACTAATGCCTGAGTTACAGCACGCTCATGAAGAACTCTTAAGCTGTTTTAAACAGCACCAAGCGAAATCAATAACTGATGACATAGAGCTAGATCTTGCTTCAAAATGGAATGTAGAAGAGTTAATCCACCTACTTCGAAATTTAGAACTAAAATTAAATAATAGTGAGTATGTTGAGCCTAAAGAGCTGGAGTCATTAAAGCAATTTAGCTTGAGCTTGCAGACAGAAAATCTCATAGGACAATTGATTAGCCAAATTAACCAATTTGATAATAAGAGTGCAATGGAGACTCTCCGAGCAATAGAAGCCACTGAGGGGGTTGAGCTTCAAATAGAATTATAGAGAATAATAATGATAAATAATTCAATGATACTGATCGTCGATGATGAGCCTGCGAATATTCAAGTGCTTGCAGCATGTTTAAAACATCGATATAGAATTAAAGTGGCCACATCAGGCCAGAAATGTTTTGAAGTGTTGGCAGAGCAGGAGAAGCCAGACCTGATCCTATTGGATATTGAGATGCCAGGAATGAATGGCTATGAGGTGTGTGAGAAGCTGAAAAAAGGCCCACATGAGTCGATACCAGTCATTTTTGTTACAGCAAGAGATGCTATTGATGATGAGGAGCGTGGTTTAAATATAGGTGCAGTAGATTACATAACCAAGCCTGTTAGTCCTGCCATCGTTGATGCAAGAATTAATACGCACATGCTGATAAAGCATCAACGTGATCTGTTAGAAAAAATGGCACTTCATGATCAGTTAACCGGACTTTATAATCGTTATTATTTACTAGAAGAAGCCAATCATAAAGTTGCTCTTTCAAGGCGTCATGAATATGAATTAACTTTGTTAATGATAGACATTGATCACTTTAAAGATATCAATGACCAACATGGTCATCCAACAGGAGATGCTGTTTTAAAAAAAGTTTCAAGCTTATTGATCGAGCTTAATCGCGAAGGAGACATTACGGCAAGGATTGGTGGTGAAGAGTTTGTCGTCGTGTTAGATCATTGCAATGCTGCGAACGCTGAAATTAAAGCGAATAGCATTCGTGAAAAGGTAGAAGCACTGAAGCCTGATGGAATTAATGTTACGGTGAGTATTGGTGTTGCTCAATTAAACGACGATGATAGTGATGGTGGATTTACTGGAATGCTAAAAAGAGCAGATGTCGCTGTTTATCAGGCGAAGGAGTTGGGACGTAACCGGGTGGTTCTTTCGTAAGACTTAGCAATGATACTTAGGGGTTAAGTTTTTGTAATTCGTCACAATCTGCAAAGAATTCAGCTCGACTTTTGATCATAGGAACACGGGCATCGGCTATGAAATTAATAAGGTTTATGCCCTTTTCAATTAAGCCACGCATGGCGAGACTGGAGAAACGATCGTAATCTTTTTTCGAACTAGGAAAGTGGGGCTCAAAATTTATAAGTTTTTCTTTACTGGCAATAAAGCGCGGCCAAATCTTAAAGATTGAATTATCTCTTTTCATTGTTTCAGAAACGAGTTTGGCGACTTCTGTATAGTCGTCTAGCATAGTCATAAATTCTGGTTTATTAGGGCAATCTGCTAGTAGTTTTTTTAACCTAACCGCGATACTGTCAATTTCATTCATCGCACTCGCAATTTTGATATAACGACTTTTATAAAATTCAGATACAGGCTGTACAAAGGCCTTGAGTGGTTCCCCCCAGATTTCATCAAGCCCTTCGGCACCGCTACTATGCTTAACGTATTTTCCAAACTCTAAAGACTCAGTAAAGTATTGTGCAGATAGCTTTCGTAGCGTGTTATCCGGGCCAATTTCAATTCCTTTTTCGGCTAGCTCGACACTCACCGTAAAAATATCACTCGCTCGGTTGAACAATGCTCCCGCAAGCATGGCACCATTGATGCGCTTTTTATAAGGATCAGTTTCTTCTTCAAACGCTCGTCGAGCATCTTCGAGTTTTTCACCGGGAGTATTGATGCCTTTTTCAGTTAGATGAAAAGCACGACGGGTTAACGCCTTGATCAGAAGATGTTTTGTGGCGAGCGTATTTTCAGGAACCTCATAATAACGAATCCAGTACCCATCGTAATAGATACAGGGCTTGCCATCGAAATCATGTAAGGTTCCATTTTTAAATTCTTCTGTCATTATCGAAATGGCCGGTTGTCTAATTTCTGTGAGTCACAACTTCTCGCTTAGAGTAGTTTCCGACCTTTTTTACCCGCAATGCGTAAGCGTAAAGCATTTAATTTAATAAACCCTTCTGCATCTTTTTGATCATAAGCACCAGCATCATCTTCAAAGGTCGCGATATTTTCATCAAACAAGCTGTCATCAGATTTACGTCCAACCACTTCCACATTACCTTTATAAAGTTTCAGGCGCACTGTGCCGTTTACGACAGTTTGTGATGCATTGATCATTTGCTGCATTATTTCGCGCTCAGGGCTCCACCAGTAGCCGTTATAGATCATCTTCGCGTAGCGCGGCATTAGCTCATCTTTTAGATGAGCAACTTCACGATCAAGCGTGATTGATTCAATGGCTCGGTGGGCACGCAACATGATCGTGCCGCCTGGTGTTTCGTAGCACCCGCGAGACTTCATGCCGACGAATCGATTTTCAACAATATCTAAGCGGCCAATCCCATGTTCACCACCGATACGGTTTAATTCAGTTAATACCGTTGCAGGTGTCATCGTTTTACCATCAATTGCTGTGATGTCACCATTTTGATAGTTCAGTTCGATATATTGAGCTTGATCAGGTGCATTCTCAGGAGAAACCGACCAACGCCACATGGATTCTTCTGGTTCATTCCAAGGATCTTCAAGGATGCCGCCTTCGTATGAAATATGCAGCAGGTTAGCATCCATGGAATAAGGTGATTTTTTACCTTGTTTCATTTCAACTGGAATACCATGAGTTTCGGCATAGGCCATCAGTTTTTCACGGGAGAGTAGATCCCATTCACGCCAAGGTGCGATAATTTTAATTTCAGGGTTCAGCGCATAAGCACCAAGCTCGAAACGGACTTGATCATTACCTTTCCCCGTTGCTCCATGAGAAACCGCGTCAGCACCGGTGTCATTGGCAATTTCAACGAGCCGTTTTGAGATAAGTGGTCGAGCGATGGAAGTACCTAGTAGATATTCACCTTCATAGATTGTATTGGCGCGGAACATTGGGAAAACAAAATCTCTGACAAATTCTTCGCGCAGGTCATCGATATAAATTTCCTTGATACCCATTTTTTGAGCCTTCGCACGCGCGGGCTCAACTTCTTCACCTTGACCTAAATCAGCAGTAAAGGTGACGACTTCACAATGATATTCATCTTCCAACCACTTAAGAATGATCGAAGTGTCTAAGCCGCCGGAGTAGGCGAGCACGACTTTTTTAACTGAGTTTTGCGACATGTTGGTGTTTCCTGAGATTTCTATGCAGTAAATCCAGCCATTCTGCCTTTAGTTGGCGTTTTCGTCCAGATATTCCAGTACAGATTGGTAAAAAAGTTGTGGTTGTTCGGCATGTAACCAATGGCCGCAGTCAGGTAAAGTTTGAATGCTTGAATTTGGGAAGTAGTTTTTGATTGCTGCATGATGTTCTTCGAGCAGGTAATCTGAGTTTTCACCACGTAAAAATAAGGTTTTTTTCTCGAAGTTTTTATTGGCCGAAATGACCGGAAAGTTGGTGATAATAGGCATTTGATCGTCAATCGCGGTGAGATTGACTCGCCAGCTAAATTGGACAGCGTTTTTGACGAGGTTTTGTAACAGAAATTGTCTCAACGTAGGCTGATCAATATATTGGCTTAAAAACTGATCCGCTTCTGCGCGGTTAGTGATGTGTTCAAGAGGAAGTGCCTTTTGTGCGGCGATGATTTGATCAAACCCATGTTGATAATTCACAGGGGCAATATCGGCTACGATCAGGTTTTTTATTCGTTGAGGGTACGCTAGCGCACAATTCATCGCGACTTTACCGCCCATGCTGTGGCCGATCAAAATGACTGATTCGTAATTCAATTTATCTAATAATTGAATGATATCTGCCGCCATGTCGGGATAGGCCATGCTATTTGCATGTGGAGACTGACCATGGTTTCTTAGATCAACCGTCGTAATCGAATGTTGATCAGCCAGTTTACGGGCAAGTGAGCCCCAGTTTTTTTGTGAGCCAAACAAGCCATGCAGAATCAAAACCGGCGTTTGATCCGCTGCATAGCTGAGTGTGGTGTGGTTAAGTTCGATGACAGATAACCTTGTATTAACGATGAGTTTGCAACGCTGCAATGCGCACATCAAGTGGGGGGTGGCTGGAAAATAACTTTCCAAATTTGCCGCCGATAAAACCAAATGCGGTCAATTCTTCCGGCAAAGGTTCGGGGTTTTGTAAAGACTGCAAACGCTGTAATGCTGCAATCATTTTTTGTCGACCTGCCAGATCAGCACCACCAATATCAGCACGGAACTCACGTCGACGGCTAAACCACATAACGATCATGCTGGCGAGAAAACCGAAGATCATCTCAAAGACAAAGCTAGAAATGTAATAGCCAAAACCGGGGCGTCCACGTTGCTCACCTTTAGACAACACGCCATCGACGACATAGCCCGCAACACGGGCGAGAAAGATCACGAAGGTATTTACAATACCCTGTATCAAGGCCATCGTGACCATATCGCCATTCGCAACGTGAGAAATCTCATGTCCCATAACGGCTTCGGCTTCATCGCGTGTCATGCCGTCTAACAATCCGGTGCTGACCGCAACCAAGGCATTATTCTTATTCATACCTGTTGCAAAAGCATTGGGTGTTGGTGAGTTAAAAATAGCCACTTCAGGCATGCCTATGCCGGCATCTCGCGCTTGACGAGTCACGGTCTCAACCAGCCATATTTCAGTCTCACTAGATGGTTGTTCGATCACCTGCGCACCGACTGATCGCTTCGCCATCATTTTAGACATGGCGAGTGAAATAAATGAACCTGTGATGCCGATAACAGCTGACATCACTAATAAACCTTGGTATGGAATGCCGTTGCCTGCCATCATTCGATCAACGCCCAGCAGTCGCATAACCACAG
This sequence comes from uncultured Pseudomonadota bacterium, assembly GCA_913058255.1. Classification (GTDB taxonomy): domain Bacteria; phylum Pseudomonadota; class Gammaproteobacteria; order CAJXQU01; family CAJXQU01; genus CAJXQU01. The sequence continues at coordinate 20,189 of CAJXQU010000021.1, forward strand.
ATAAGACCAACATGATCGCCATGTTAGTCCCTAGAAATAATGCCATTCGCATCATAGTAAATACCCTCTCTTAATTATTCTGATGAATTATAAGAGGATATTTTACTAATATGAAGGTGAACAGCAGGTAAACCGAAATTTACTTATATCTGTGGGCTAAACCGTGATGAGTGTCACCGAGGGTGTATTTAGCTCTGTGTCAGCATGGAAACCACGTATCAAGACGATATAATCGCCTTCTTTTGCGCAGCCGGTCTCTTTGGCTATTTGACGTGCTAACTGGTTTGGATGTTGTGTTCCTGCTTCTTTGGTAAGGATAGGTAAGGTGCCCCATAATAAATTCATGCGGCGATAGATGCGTTCATCAGATGAAATGGCGATCATATGTGCTGCGGGTCTAGCAGAACTAATCGTCACTGCAGTCACGCCTGTCTGAGAAAGCGTCAGAATGGCTTGAACCTTAATTTGTTGTGCAAGTTCTGCGGTGATATGCGCTACGGCATGGCCAAAAGGTGAAATATCATAATCACTTAAGTCACGTTCCAAGGCCGAAAAATTATTATCTTCAGACATATAAGCTTCAGTTTGATGGATGATACGTGACATCATTTCCACGGTTTTAACAGGATACTTTCCGGCGGCTGTCTCTCCCGAGAGCATGACGGCATCAGCGCCTGTGATCACTGCTTGAGATATGTCTGAAACTTCGGCTCGTGTTGGTTGCGGCGTTTCCATCATTGATTCCAACATCTGTGTAGCAACAATGACGGGGCAGTTATGATCACGTGCCATAGTGATTAGTTTTCGCTGAGCAACGGGCACTTCTTCAGCGCTTAGCTCTACACCGAGGTCACCACGTGCAACCATCACAGCATTGATCAATTTGATGATTTTTGATGCATTTTTAAGAGCTTCAGGTTTTTCAAACTTCGCAATAATACCTGCATCGAGATCATTCTCTTTCATCAATTGGCGTAAATCCTGAATGTCCTCTGCTTTGCGTACAAAAGACAGGGCGAGAAAATCGACTCCCATATTCAAGGCGAAAATAGCATCTTTTTTATCTTTCTCAGTCAGAGATGGAGCGGAAACTTCAACTCCCGGTAAATTAATACCCTTATGATTTTTTAACGTACCACCATGAATAATACGGCAGGTAATTTCTTCTCCATCGATGGCTTCAACTTGCAATTTAAGTTTGCCATCATCCATTAAAATAGGATCATTAATTTTAACGTCTTGAGATAATGCTTTGTATTGGGAAGGGATTAAACCAGGCTCACCTAGAATATCGCGCGTTGTTACTGTTACTAGTTCGTTATCGTTCAGTTCAATCTGATCATTTTTGAATTTTCCAGTCCGAATTTTTGGGCCACAAAGATCCGCAAAAATTGCAACGGGTCGTTTTAATTGAGAAGAGACTTTCCTGACAATATTGTAGGTAGACTCATGATCGGTATGAGTTCCATGTGACATATTCAGTCGAATAATATCAACACCGGCTTCGAGTAATTCATGAATGGTTTTTTCATCATTTGATGATGGACCTAACGTGGCAATAATTTTTGTTCGGCGATGGTTTAACCAGTCGATCTGAGTCTTAATGGCCATAATAGCGTATCTTCTTTATGAAATAGGTAGAACTAGATAAGCAGAATCTATGCCATTGAAAATTAAGGTAGAAATAGATCTAAAAGAGGCTGAAAGGTTTGGCTAAAGGCTCACCTATAAAGATGCCCTGACCGGGCCAAGCGACACTTTTCCAATAAGCCTCGATCAATGTGTCACCATTGAGATAGTGTTGCATGACGACGATTGGATGAGGAAATTTTTGCACGAAATTACAAGGCTCTACAACAGCACCATAGCTACCTGTGGCTCCAGCCTCTAACCACCGAAGCGAGCTCATTTGAGCACTCCCTGTTAAGATGCCTCCAGCTGACGTTAAGTGATCAGCAATGGCTCCGGGATGAAAGTGCAGTGTCTCTAGTTTCTTTACTTTTTTTAGTCCTGTTATGTAAAAAAGTACATCTTTTTTGTTTTTTAAAGCATTCGTTCTAATTTGCTCAATTGCGAATACTGGATCTAGTCTTTTTCTCAGTAAAGGGTAAAAGTTGGAACGTACATTTCTATTTTTATCCGTTGTACTTACCAAATAAGCGGTGCCAGAAGGATAAGAAAAATCAGCGGCGACGCCTCTTTTGATCAAGTCAATACCATTCTTCAAAGAGGTTGCAGCAATCGACATCGTTGGGCGCATGCGATAGTCAGCCCATGGACGATGGCTAAGAGAATTAAAGTAAGGGTTTTTCTTGGTTGGCTCGCAACCCTTGGCACAAAACTCTGGATCAAACCCCATCGCAAAGGCTGTCGTGATCGACATACAATCAACTCGGAAAGGTGCTATCCACGTCAGAGCATAGGCCTGCACGTTATAAGGAGTGACTTCATCGACGTGGCTTTTGATGCTGGCAAACTGCTGTCGGGACATGATCTTGTCGCCTGGCGGAAAGCTAACATAGATGACATTTTCTTTAGGGATCCGACGTTTTGCGACATAATATTCTCCAAGCGTCGCACTGAGCGGATCGGCTTTATTAATGATCACCGCTAACTCATTTGGCCCTAAAGACGGATGTGATGGTATCCTTTGTTCAAAGCTAAATAGTTCTGCCTGACACGTGAAAGAAAACGTTAGCAAGAATAAAATCAGTAATTTTGTATAAGGGGCGGGATTCATAACTTGCTCGAGATAATAGTATGTCGTTCAAAAAAAATAAACAAAATAATAGTTTTAATAATGGTCAAAAAGCCATTTTAGTCACTGGGGCTTCATCCGGAATGGGCTATAGCGCAGCACATGGACTAAAAGAGAGGGGGTATCACGTTATAGCGACTGTGCGCAAAGAAGCTGATCGAGAAAGATTAGAAACCGAAGGTCTTGATGTTGTTATGCTCGATCTTGCAAGTTCAGCTTCTATTGCCGAATGTGTTCGACAAACTTTACTGAAAACAAATGATCAGATATATGCGTTGTTTAATAACGCTGCGTATGGGCAGCCAGGAGCGGTGGAAGATCTCTCCCGTGATGTTTTACGGCAACAGTTCGAAACTAATCTATTTGGAACGCACGAATTAACCAACCTAATTATTCCTATCATGCGCAAACAGAAACAAGGACGAATAATTCAAAATGGTTCTATGTTGGGCTTGGTTGCGATTGCTCATCGTGGCGCTTATAACGCCAGTAAGTTTGCTTTGGAAGGTCTAAGTGATACGCTCAGATTGGAGTTAAAAGATAGTGGTTTGTTTGTTTCGATGATTGAACCCGGGCCTGTAGAAAGTCAGTTTCGACAGAATGCACTCGCTGCATTTAAGCGGAACATTGATCTTGAAAGCAGTGTGCATAGAGAGCTTTATCAAAAAACGCTCGCACGTTTAGAGTCGGTCGGTCCCGTTGTGCCTTTTACATTACCATCTGAATCAATTATGAGTAAGTTGGTTCATGCGTTGGAAAGCCCTCGACCCAAAAATCATTATTTCTTAACAGCACCAACGCACTTTTTTGCATTTTTGAAAAGAATTTTACCCGACAGAATGTTACAAGCAATACTTTCCAAACTATAACGACAAGCTTAAAGCAGGAAGTAATTATGAAACTGGCAACATTTACCCATGAAGGACATACACGAATAGGTGCAGTGGTTGATGATGAGATAATTGATACTTCTGACATAGCCAGTTTGCCAAGCGATATGATTTCTTTCTTTAGTGAGGGCGTGTCGGCAAAAGAAAAATTACAAACATTGATCGACACGGGTGCACATCGACTCTTATTAAAAGATGTGCAGTTAGAAGCCCCCATTCTAAATCCGCAAAAATATTTAGCGATAGGTTTAAACTACGGCAAGCATATTGTTGAAACAGGCATGGACAAGCCGGAGTTTCCAACTTTTTTTAATAAACAGACTAGCTGTATCAATCGTCCTTTTGGTGAGATCCATCTTCCCAAAGTGTCAGAAAAACTAGATTATGAAGGTGAGTTGGCCTTTGTGATCAGCAAGCAGTGTCGGCATGTTCCTAAAGAAAAAGCCCATGAAGTGATCGCTGGATTCACCATTGCAAATGATGTCTCAGTACGTGATTGGCAGTTTAGGTCGCAGACAATGACGCTTGGAAAATCATTTGATACACATGGCCCTATCGGACCTTGGATTGTCACGTCGGATGAAATTGAAGATCCGCATAATTTGAATATTAATGTTTGGATTGATGATGAAAGTCGCCAGTCCATGAATACTAGCGAGATGATTTTTAATTGTTATGACATGGTCGAAACCTTATCGACAGCCTTTACCCTGATGCCGGGTGATATTATTTCTACGGGAACAGGTGCGGGTGTCGGTGTGAAAATGAAACCACGTGGTTATATGAGAGCAGGGCAGGTGTGTCGGATAGAGATCGAAAATATTGGAGTGCTTGAGAACACGGTGATCAATGAGCCTGATAGCACGGTATTGTATTAGTTCGCGGTTATAACTCAACAAGCTTCTGTTCAATATAATAATTTTACAAAAGGTTCTATTAAAGTTTTACACGAGTGTCTACTTTATTTTCATAAGATCTATCTCGCCCTCACTTACTGGGGCTGTATTGTAAGTTCTCTAGGACATTTGTACTTGAGGATCAACATCAGCTGCCATTGAGCAGAAACCTATTCATGAGAAGGTTATGAATATTAAAAAGAGGTATTCTCATTTTAATATCAATACTACCGATATCTAATCCGAGTTCCATGCTGTAAGGCTAAGCTGATCTCTTCGGCAGAGACTTCTTTTGGAAAATAAACGCCAGAAAGGTTTGTTTCTGCGAAACTGGCGCCTTCGAGATTCGCCTTTCGAAAATCAATACCACGTAGATCAGCCATTCTAAATGTGCAGTCACTGAAATCTAAACCATCGGCGTTTAGCCCACGTAGATCAGTACGGCTTAAATCACAACCGACTAGATCGCAGATCGAACCAGAAGCTTTCAAAGCGTTAAACTGTTCGATTTGACCTGTCCGTAATAATGTAAACAACGGGCCTTCGGCTATCTTGGGTTTTGCCATAATACTGCTCCCTCATAAGTTATAAATATGTTGAGTCTAGTTTAGACCTATTTTGATTTTAAGGCATGAATCAATTGTTTGTGAATGCCACCGAAACTACCGTTACTCATGATCAGAATGTGATCATCAGGTTCTGCGACTGCAACAACGGTTTGGATAATGTCTCCAATACTTGAAAAGATTTGATGTTTATCTTTATCGAAGGTTTCAAAAGAGTCGTTTAAATTCCAATCCAGATCATCTGGCTGGAAAATATAACTCAGATCAGCATTCGACAATGAATAGGCTAATGATGTTTTGTGGACTCCCATTTTCATCGTGTTTGAACGTGGTTCGAGAATACTAATAATGCGAGCTTCACCGACATGACGGCGTAATGCTTCCAGTGTTTTTTCGATGGCGGTTGGGTGGTGAGCAAAGTCGTCGTAAACGGTAACATCATTGATCGTATCCAACAATTCCATTCGACGTTTGACACTTTTAAAGCGGTTTAATGATTCGCAGGCAACCTTAGGAGTAACGCCTGCATGGCGTGCAGCAGCAACCGCAGCAAGCGCATTTTTAGCATTGTATTCGCCGATCAAAGCCCAACGTACTTCATGGGTTTCATCATTTAGAGTCACCGAAAAATGACCATAGTCTGATTTAATTGCTTTAAGTGACCAGTCATTTTTTTCAGCATCATCACCAATCGTTTGGGTTTCTGACCAACAACCTTGCTCAAGCACATCCTTAATATTCGTTTCAACGGATGGATAGATGATTTGACCGGTTTGCGGAACGGTTCTTACCAGATGATGAAACTGTCGTTTGATCGCATCGAGATCATCAAAGATATCGGCATGGTCAAACTCCAAATTATTCAGAATCGCCGTACGCGGGCGGTAATGAACAAACTTGGAACGTTTATCAAAAAAAGCCGTGTCATACTCATCAGCCTCGATGACAAAAAATGGATGCTCGCCCAAACGCGCGGAGATGCCGAAATTTTCCGCCACGCCACCGATCAAAAAACCGGGGTTTAAGTTTGCATCTTCCAAAATCCAAGCCAACATACTGGTTGTGGTGGTCTTGCCATGTGTTCCTGCTACGGCTAAAACCCATCTATCTTGCAAAGCATGATCAGCTAGCCATTGTGGACCAGAGGTATAGGGAATACCGCGATCAAGAATATATTCCACCATCGGGTTACCACGCGACATTGCATTTCCGATAATGACTAAGTCAGGAGCAGGATCAAGATGCTCGGCTTTGTAGCCCTCAAATAATGTGATTCCGCTTGCTTCGAGCTGATTACTCATTGGTGGGTAAACATTGGCGTCGGTGCCACTGACTTCATAGCCCAGCTCTCTAGCGATTATCGCTAGTCCGCCCATAAAAGTGCCGCATATTCCAAGGATGTGAATTTTTTTCATAGATTATTAGTGGTAGATTATGAGTTTAAGAAGAAGGCAAAAAGTAGGCTGTTAATTGGAAGAATATTACCGGGTATAAAATGGCTATTAGAAAACCTTGTACAAACGAGCAGGCCAATGCGTTGCGTAAAATATGCGCTGTGATGGCAATTTCCCAAGTAAGCAATAGCATCCATAAAAAAAGTCCTGAAGCCATATCAACATTATGAGTGTTAGCATACTGCAGCATTACCACGACAGGCGCGGCGAAAAGCGAGATCACAATACCTGTTCCAACCTGTGCTCCAAGTGTTTGTACAAAGCGCATTGGTTTATTATAGAGCCGAAGAATAAATTGAGTAATAATAGCCACTACAGCCAAATTCAATACCACGATAAGGGCTGCATCTTTTAAAGGAAGATTGATTAGGTTGAGCAACAAGGCAACAATAGCGGACATGGCAACAATAAAGCCAAGGAAAAAATTAGAAGCAGGTAAATCTTGCGGTCCTAAGCGGAACAAACAAATCTGCATAAACAATGTGAACAGGGTTTTTATAGAGTCGGTCATTTGAGCATAGTATACCCATGAAATTCACCATTATCGTCAATAATGCACCTTATCTGTCACAGTCTTCAGATACGGCTTGTAAGTTTGCGCAAGCATTGCTAGAGCAAGGACATGAGCTGGTACAAGTTTTCTTTTATTTTGATGGCGTACTCAATGCCCTCGACAATTCAGAACCCCCACAAGATGATCGGGATGTGATCGAAAATTGGTCAAAACTGGCTGAAGAAAATGAACTGGATCTTATTATTTGTTCAAGCGCTGCGCTGCGACGTGGCGTATCAGATAAACTCGCCGTGGGCTTTAAAAGTGATTCGCTTGGCCGATTCAGCAAAGCTGTCACCCTGTCAGATAGGGTGATCAGCTTTGGAACATAATATGGAACAGAAAACGTGTCTCTTTATTAATCGCCGCTCACCCTATGGCAGCACTCATGCATCAGAAGCTTTAGATATGGCTTTCGCACTTTCCGCATTTGAGCATAGGGTTAGCCTTATTTTTATGGACGATGGCGTTTTACAACTAATGCGTGATCAACAAACGGAAACTATCGGCATGAAAAACATGTCACCTAGCTTTAAAGCCTGGGAAGACTATGAGATCCAACATCTTTATGTAGAACAAGCATCTTTAGAAACCAGAGGTATGCAGGCTTCAGATTTGTTACTGGACGTCGAAATTATCGATTCACAACAGCTTGCAAAGGTTATACAAAGCCATCAATTTATTTTTAATAACTGAGTGATGAATTGATCATGCCAACACTACACATCATAAACACATCACCCAATATGCGTACAGCTTTGCAAAGTTGTTTGCGAGTAATGCATGAGGATGACGGTATTATTTTCATTGAAGATGCTGTAATTTCGGTCAAAAAAGACACACCAATCGCTGAATTAATAAAAGAAAAAATATTAACAGGAAAATGTTTTTTTCTTAAACCTGATCTAGAGGCTCGTGGTATAAAAGAGGAGAGCATGACTCAAGGAATAAAATTGGTTGATTACAATGGTTTTGTAAAATTAACAATAGAATTTTATAGAACACAAACATGGAGCTAGAGATTACAAAAGATGGTTTTCTGATCAATAAAGAAGACTGGACAAAAGAAATCGCAGAAAAAATTGCGACGGAAGAAGGCATAATTCTCACAGAGCAACACTGGGAAATTATTTTTTTTATTCAAGAATATTACGCAGAATATAGCCTCACGCCGATTATGCGAATTTTAGGCAAAGCGATTAGTAAGAAACTTGATGAAAATAAAGGTAAAAGTCGCTACCTGTATAGCCTTTTCCCTGAAGTGCCGATCAAGCAGGCTGCAAGGATTGCGGGCTTGCCGAAACCACCGAGCTGTATTTAAGCACACAACTTAAATGTAAAATATTTGTCTCAAAAGCACAAAGTCGAGAAAGTAAACTAGAGTTTCAAGGGAATAACCTGAATGACGATCCAAGCCAAACCACTGATAAAACTAATTCTCTTTCTTGTTGTTTGTAGTTTTTCATGCGTACTTTTAGCTCATGGCGTGGATGATAATACAAAACTATTTTTACTGAACAACGAAGGCGTCTCGATCATCCCATTTATGTATATCGGCGCTAAGCACATGGTCACCGGTTACGATCATTTATTATTTTTAGTGGGCGTTATATTTTTTCTTTATCGACCAAAAGATATCATTATCTATGTAACATTATTTACTATCGGACATAGCTTAACCTTAATGCTTGGTGGTCTAAACGACATTGCGATTAATGCATACTTGATCGACGCCATTATAGGCTTTTCAATCATCTACAAAGGCTTTGATAATCTTGGTGGTTTTCAACGACTGTTTGGTTTTCAACCGAATACTAAAATAGCCGTGCTGATCTTCGGCTTATTCCATGGTTTTGGATTAGCCAGCAAAATACAAGAATTTCAGATCTCAAAAAATGGCCTGTTCGAAAATTTAGTGGCATTTAATATTGGCGTAGAACTAGGGCAATTTTCAGCATTGATCATCGTATTTATCGCTCTTAGCTATTGGCGTAAATATCAAAGCTACCTGCGATTCTCAACCGTTACCAATGCCTTGTTGATGAGCTGCGGCATGATGTTGGTTGGTTATCAAATGGCCGGCTTCATAACGACATATTGAACACAATTTAGGATATAAACATGCCTCAGAAAGACAACGATCAACATCCATTGCTATCAACCGGCAACCTAATAAAGTCCAGTGTTTTGGCCGGTATTTTTGCTTTACTGATATTAATAACAACCATCCTACCTGCGGAATATGGAATCGATCCAACCGGCATTGGTTTATCTCTAGGCCTCACAAAACTAGCAAACCCAACACATGCAGAACCTACTCAACCAGCCACTACCGAACAAACGGATGAAACTCAAAAACACATGATCGACATTATCGTCCCTGCAGGCATGGGGTTGGAATACAAGCTTCATATTGTAAAAGGCGAAAAGGTAAAATATTCATGGCAAACCACCGGTGGAGAGTTATATTTTGATTTACATGGCGAACCCGAAGGTGACACCACGGGCTACTTTGAAAGTTATGCAGAGAGCACGGTTGATACGATAAAAGGTTTGTTCATCACCCCCTTTGAAGGATCACATGGATGGTACTGGGAAAACAAAGGCAACACGGATGTTATCGTATCTTTGATGGTAGAAGGCCGTTTTGAAATCATCGGTCTTAAATGAGATTAATTTTTATTTTAAAAACGAACATATTTGCTTAAAACGTAGAAAAAAAAGAATTCGTCTTAGAACCTAAAAAAGAGATCGCTAAAACGATCACGATAATCATGGCGGTCAATGCCCATCGAGCACGTTGGCAGTGTTTGCATTTTTTCTTGTTGTGCATTGTTGTCTTAAATTGTTTAGTGCTGAATATACCTAGTGTACCGTTAAATATCTTTCAAAGTCATGCAACGATTCATTTCAAGTAGGTGTCTTTCATGCGAGATTAGTATTTAATTAGACTTTCTTAAGCTAGAGAGTTCTGATGAATTCAGTGAGTTCACGGAATAATCGGTCATATGTTCTCCTAATCTCTAGAACAGTTTTTCGATGGGTATGAGCAATGCAAATTTCAATTAAGTTAGATTTCCAAAGTGATGAATCGTTACAAAATCAGATATTTGAGGCGATCCGTTTACAGATACTAAGCGGTCAGTTAGCTCCTGCATTGTTATTGCCTTCTACGCGAGTTTTGAGTGAGCAGCTAGGTGTTTCTCGAAATACGACGGTTCTTGCGTATGATCGACTGATTGCCGAAGACTACATTTATTCACGCAAGACAATTGGTACATTTGTTAATGATAGTTTGCCTGAGAATTCTTTAACCTTATCGAATAGGGCTAGTCTCAGTAATAAAAAGATCAATGAAAGAGCCGAGAGGCATTTTGAACGTAATCCGGTGGTCTTTACTGGACGCGTCCAAGATCTTAACAATCCGAATAGAGAGAAATTAGATATTGATTTTTGGGTCGGTCGGCCTGATCCTGATTCTTTTCCAACTAAGAGCTGGAGAAAAATCATAAATCAAATACTCCCGTTTTCTGGATCTGAAATGACGAAGTATCATGATCCTGCCGGTATATATGAACTACGAAAATCGATAGCGAATCACCTTCGTCCTTCAAGAGGTATTGATGCCGAACCTGATCAGGTTATCGTTGTGAATGGTAGCCAGGAAGGATTAAATATCATTTCGCGTTTGTTGATCAAACAAAACTCTCCAGTCGTGGCTGAGTGTCCTTGTTATCAAGGAGCTGCTTATGTTTTTGAAAGCTACGGAGCAAAAATTCATCCTGTTAATGTTGATGAAAAAGGTTTGGATGTCGGTTTACTCCCTGACGAGCCGATTAGCTTGGCTTATGTGACGCCATCACATCAGTACCCAATGGGAGCCACTTTGTCGTTAAAGCGACGTATTGGTTTACTCGACTGGGCTAAGAGCACAGGGGCTTATATTCTTGAGGACGACTACGATAGTGACTTTCGACATAAAGGCTCACCTTTAACCGCGCTTGCTGGGCAAGATCCACATGGCTGTGTTATTTATATGGGAACGTTTTCAAAGTCCCTTGGTGCAGGTTTACGGCTCGGTTATCTTGTCGTACCTAAAGAATTAATTGAACCTGTCAGAATGGCCAAAGCAAGAATTGATAATGGTTCTGCTTGGTTACAACAAGCGGTCTTGGCTGAATTTATTAGTAGTGGAGCATATACAAAACATTTACGTCGGATCAGGAAAATTTATTTAAGTCGTCGTGATTGTTTAGTGGAATCATTAGAGAAATATTTTGGGAAAGTGCAGCTCTTGGGGTTAGATGGAGGGATGCATCTTATTTGGAAGCTTCCAAAACACTTACCCAGCTCAGTTGAAATGAAACGAATATCTGAAAGTGTTGGCGTTGGTGTTTACACATTGAAAACGGGTGCTGCACATAACTTTGAGATAAGTGAATATAGCGAAAGAACGCTAATGATTGGTTACTCATCAACACCAGAGAAGCTTATTGAAGAAGGAATATCAAGGATTGCAAAATCTTTAGAAAATATTATATGAACAACTAATAAGTAATACTTATTAGTCTCGTTGAATCTATTCCTATTGGAATAATATCACCCTAAAAAGATAGAATGAAATTCTAGGAACATAGTTAACTTCTAGAAAAAATTATTAACGTATTTCTACATAGTACTTAAAATATTAGCATTAGTATTCATGACCTCCTCCTAAGTTGCTCTTGAATATAGAGCTATAACTTGAAGTATTATTGTATCGTTTGTAATGATATCGGCATGGGTCGTTAAAACCCCATGCCGATCCTGTCTCTATATTTATTTGATTTTATGGGAACTATCTTTAACAAGATGAAAACCTGCTGGACCTAACGAATTCCCCCATGATGGCACCATTGGTATCAATAGAAACTATAGAGTTGGCCCTTCTGTTAGTCCAGTGAACATTTAATATCATTCTGAACGAAACTAAAGTTGAGATTGATACATGCATGCTCACTACCTACAACATGTTCCATTTGAAGATCTTGAAAATATGGAACCACTTCTAATCGCAGTAGGCTACGTGTGTGTTACGTCCATCCAGTTTTATCAAACTAGAAACTGCCTTATCTCAACACGTTATTGATTTATTAACAGTGTTAGCTGGGCGGATGAGTGCAAATTAGCTTATCTTTTATGTAGTAAGTTTAGATAAGTCTGTATTCGGTATTTGTTTAGGCGTTCAGTTTATCGCTGGCTCAATGGGATTAAATATTATTCAACATCAAGTGAATGACGTTGGTTGGTTTCCGTTTGAAGGATTCAATAACAGAGATGAATTAACCTTTAGTTTTGCTCTTGGTTTTAAAGCCTTTTACTGGCTAATGAAATGTATTTACCCTCCCAACAAAATATTGGAAAAATATTGTTATCTAATCAGTAAATACGAGGATAGTTAGGGTATGGAACTCCGACAGTTGCGTTACTTGGTGGCTATAGCAAAGGAGCAAAATGTAAGTAGGGCTGCAAAACTTTGCTTCGTTTCTCAACCAGCATTGACCCAACAAATACATAAACTTGAAGAAGAGCTGAATATTTCCTTACTGGTAAGGCGAGGGCGTGGAATTGCTTTAACGTCTGCAGGGGAAAGGTTGACTAAGCACGCAAGACAACTAACTAGAAAAGTAGATGAGATTAAAAATGAATTTAGTCAATTGGATAAAAATAATATCCATTACATTAAAATTGGTGTCGTTCCCGAACTATTAAAACTCGGCCAAGATGTTATTGACTCTAAGCCTGTCGTTAAAAATAAACGATTTAAAATAAAGATGATCAAAATGACTGACGATCAAATTGATTATGAATTGCGTCGTGGAATGATAAATGCTGCTATTACGACAAAGGTTCCTAAGTTAAAGGACGCTATTTCGATACCGACTATTCTAGAAAAAATAACACTTATAACATCTAAGTCAAATGAGTTATCTAGAGTGGACTCTGTGTGTATTAAATCGCTTTTAAATGAACCGTTAGTTATGCTTCACGAAAGTTTAAGTTCAAGAACGTATTTCAATAACTATTTAGAAAGCAATCACATAAAGTTCAAAGTGATGATTGAGGTTAGTTCGATTTCTGAACTTGTGGAAGTAATAAAAAATTCTAATTTTATTTCTTTTTCCCCAAATGGAAGGATCGTGAATGATTTCAGTAATGATGTTTCTTCAACTCCGCTTAGTGATAATTTTTTTAGAGAAAACTATTTATGCTGGGGTGAAAGTGATAATGATTCTGATAAAATAAAATGCCTAGAAAAATATTTTCACACAACTCTTTAAAATCAAGTTAATTTCATCTGACAGGCTGATTTTTCATAAGTTTTTCTTATCAATTAAGATGCAGGATAATCAATTAGATTTAACGCTTCTAAAAGCATAAGTTTTAATCTCATAAGTTTCATAAATAATAAAAATAAGCATGAGGTTAAAACTATGAGCTATTTAATACTTCAACAATCAAAAGCCTCTGCCTAACCTTAGCTATGATCTCACTAAACAAAAAATAATTTTAGTTCAATGAACCTTTTAGGTCTCGGGTTTACTTTGATATATAAAATATAGAGACTAAAATAGTAAATAAAATATAAGGAGGTAGTCATGAGAAAATCATCGTTAAATCGATGGCTTCTAGCAGGTGCCGCACTAACCATGTCAGCATCAGCAATGGCTAACGAAGAGTTACTTAAGTTACAAGAAGATCCAAACTACTGGGTTATGCCCAGTGGTAACTATGCTGGGTGGCGTTATTCTGAGTTGAAGCAAATCAACAATCAGAATGCTCATCAAATACAGGCTGCATGGACATTTTCAACCGGTGTCCTGCGTGGTCATGAAGGTGGGCCTTTAGTCTTACCTCCAAGATCCACGGGGCTAGATGGAGATACTCTGTATATTCATGCGGCTTTTCCAAATAATGTTTTTGCAATTGATCTCGATACATTAGAGATTATTTGGGAATACGTGCCTATCCAAGATTATAACGAAACCGTCCCAGTTATGTGCTGTGACACAGTTAACCGTGGTCTAGCTTATGGTGATGGCAAAATATTCCTGCAGCAGGCTGACACTAATCTAGTGGCAATTAATGCTAAAACAGGAGAGAAAGTGTGGTCTGTTAAAAATGGTGATCCTAAAAAAGGT
>CAJXQU010000022.1 GCA_913058255.1 uncultured Pseudomonadota bacterium
TTTGTATGGAAACACCACCGCTGTAACCACTAATTCCTTCTTGGTATGTGACCGTCGCACTTGAGCCTCCAGTACTGCCACTGCTCACCGTCATGCTAATACTGTCACTAACACCACCAGCACTGGCCGTAATCGTATGTGTACCCGCACTTAAACTACTGGTGCTGACTGAACTACCCGAAGCTATCTGACCATCTAGGTTAGACGTCCAAACAAGACTGCTACTAATATCCGTTCCACTGGCATCTGTCGCACTGCCCATAAAGTTAATGCTATCTCCTAGGCTGTAACTACTACCATTATTCGGCGAGTTAATGGTTACACCGGCTTGACTGCCACTGCCACCTCCTCCAAACACTATTGTCAGCTTCGGACGCATCGATGCATTCCCATGATTCGAGCTCGCGGTAAAACTCTGAAGGTTGGCTACATCATCACCGTGCAAAGCCCAGCCTTGATTCGGACAACTACCTTGTTTAATACACTGAATGTCTTGTGTTACATCAACTGAATAACTCGTACCTATTCCATCATTTTCTAAGGGACTGAAGGAGCGGCCTATAGCACTTAGCGCACCCTCAATATAGCTAGCTCCTAAATCCGCCGGTGAGTCCGGATCGGAATTACGCCATTTGGTATCAGGCTCACCAAAAATATCATTGTCGTGCCGTGACTCAACATTCGCTCCGCTGCGATAACCGTCTCCAACGCCCCAACCAGGAAGATCGTTACTATCAGCTAGGTTATCGGGATCTAATATCTGACGAACATAAACTTCAGAAGCGGTACCGTCATTATAGAGAGCACCTTCAGCATGATAAAACGTTAAGGTCGCGCTTTGAACGGCACCATATTGACTTAAGTCTCCTAGCTCAAAATACTCCAAGTTGTAAATCTTTGAATAACCGCTATAACGAAACTCATGATTGGTTAAGCTACTTTCCGTTTGTCGGCCATTATTGATTTGTATGGAAACACCACCGCTGTAACCACTAATTCCTTCTTGGTATGTGACCGTTTCATCGGCCGATACGGTTGAGTTATAAAAAGCCAATGTAACAAAGAGAAATAGAAAACGAAAAACCGGTTCCTTTAAGAATCGGGTTTGGAAGGTATTCAATGAAGTTCTCCTCAATTGGTGGTGCTCTTAAATGATGATTAATGAGTATTGTTAAAATCTATCCGTGAAGCAGATAACGACGGGCGGCATAAAAACTTTAATCATCTTGAAAGGTGTTGTAAGAAACAAAGAGACTTACGTCACAGGACTCCTCGAATAATTTAACTCTCGTGTTATAGTTTTCTTTTTATTTATTTTTAATTACAAGGTCATAGGTCATGTCATTACAGAACAAAACAGCTTCTGGATTTTCGTTAATTGAGTTATTGGTTGTGCTCGTAATCTTGGGGTTGCTCGCTGCAGTAGTGGCACCGAATGTTATGAATAAACTCGGTGGTGCTAAATCGAAAACTACACGACTGCAAATTGAAGAGCTTGGAGCGGCACTGGATATCTTTTCATTGGAGGTGGGACGTTACCCCTCCTCTGAGGAAGGGCTTAAAGCTCTGGCGATCAACCCGAATAACTCTTCCAACTGGAATGGCCCTTATTTGAAAAAGAAAACAGTTCCCGTGGATGCTTGGGGAAATGACTATCATTACAAATATCCGGGCGATCATGGCGATTATGATCTTTATTCATTAGGTGCTGATAATAGCAATGGTGGCGAAAAAGATAATGCAGATATTAATAGTTGGCAATAATTTGTAGAATTAAGTTACAATTCACTTTATGTTATTTCTTTTCTCATCTGATATTAAAGGGTTTTCTCTACTAGAGTTATTGGTAGTCCTCGTAATTGTCGGCTTTATGGCTGTATTGATCCCTCCTCGCATCAATGGTGCTATGGCTAGCACACAAGCCAAAGCTACAGCCCGTGATGTTATTTCAGCTTTACGGCAAGCCCGAAGTACGGCCATTGTGCGCCAAAAAGAGTTTGTTTTTAAAGTCGATCTGACCCATAAAACCTATGCGGTTGATGACCATAAAATATATAAAATGCCTAACAAAATGCAAGTTGGTTTATTGACAGCTCGCTCTGAACAAATCTCTGAGCATGTGGGTGGGATCCGCTTTTTCCCTGACGGTTCATCAACTGGTGGAAGAGTTAGGCTCTCAATGGAAAATTTGACTCTATTTATCGATGTTAACTGGTTAACAGGAAAAGTTGCCTTGTTAGAAGATATCAATCCTGAATCAATGGCAATCGGGTATCAATTGGATGGCAACCTTTGATTAATCTACCCCCTTTGCAACAGCACAATAAAAATCTTCTACCTTCAAGATCCTTTCCGTCGGATGCTTTGCTTGTCGGATCTTCATTAACGAAAATAGTTATTTTTATCGGAGGTTTGTCGTTACTGTCTGCCTGTGAAACCTTAGTTGATCACGAACCGGTGGCAGCCGAAGTTAATGCGTTATTACTGGTACAACCAATGCCAGTGGATTCTACAAAACTGATTGCCAATACCGATCAACTTAAAAGTAATGAATTGGATCTCATTAAAGAAAATCAAAAAAAACAACCTGAGTTCTATTCTGGCAGCGGTGTTTTTGTTGGTCATTCTCACTATGACGAAGACTCCGCTGACCAACCTGCATCGGTCAGCCCTAAAGAGACTAAAGGTAGCCTAACGCTCAATTTTCAAGAAACCGATATTCATGAGGTTGTAAAGGTTTTGCTAGGTGATGTGCTAAAGAAAAATTATGTTATTGACCCTGCCGTTACAGGAACGGTCAATATTCAAACCAGCAGCCCTTTTTACCGAAAAGACCTGTTGCCTATTCTGAATGATTTACTACACATGTCGGCCGCTACACTGGTTGAGTCCGATAACTTGATCAAGATTGTTCCTTTGTCGAAAGCCGCTTTATCCTCTTTACCTCCTGTGGTTAGTAATCATATGCTCTCTTCTTCAGGCGGTTTTCACACTCAAATCGTGCCATTACGTTACATTGGGGCAGAAGAGATTAACAATATATTGCAACCCTTTCTAAAAGATACCATTGCACAAATCTACCCTCAACGTAACCTGATCATCCTTTCTGGCGCCCAAACAGATATCAATCGGCTGGTTGAAACTATCCATATCTTTGATGTTGATTGGTTAAAGGGTATGTCGCTGGCCATGGTGCCACTCAATTATGCTGAAGCAAACGACATTGTTCACGAATTGGATGCTCTATTTGGTCAATCATCTGGAAGTCCTATATCTGCCATTGTACGATTCGTTCCTCTCGAACGTTTAAATGCGATCATTATCGTCACCCAACAACCTCGTTATTTAAGTGAAATGAGCCATTGGATCCAACGGTTAGATCGTTCCGATGGCATTGATGGTCAACAACTGTATGTTTATCCCGTTCAAAATAAACATGCGGGTGAGCTGGCAGTTGTCCTGAATAGTATTTTCTCAGATCAAAATAACAGCTCGCCTCAATATGTCAGGCCAGAACTCGCACCCAACCTTGAACCTGTTCAACTCGAAAGCGACCCAAACAATACCAATCAGCAAGTTGGTCTCGATAATCAAACTGTAGCATCTACGAGCACAACACCTATAGTAGCCGGAAAAGGTATCGTTTTGCCTAGTGCCAACTCGATAAAAATTATTGCCGATGAAACGAACAATTCCCTTGTTATCTTAGCTTCACCATCTGATTACCACATGATTGAGAGCGCTTTGCATAAACTGGATGTCACCCCTCTGCAAGTGCTGATAGAGGCTAGTATTATTGAAGTAACACTGACAGACGAGCTGAGCTATGGCCTTGAGTGGTTCTTCAAAAATAATACTGGGATCAGTCATAAAAATGGAGTTGCTTCACTCGATCTCGGATCCGCGGGGCTGTCCGCGATATCTCCAGGGTTTTCTTATGGAATTGTCGATGCCGCTGGTGCTGTCAGAGGCGTCTTAAACACCCTCGCCAATGAGTCAAAAGTTAATGTACTTTCTTCACCATCCTTGATGGTCTTGGATAATCATACCGCGACGATTAACATAGGTGATCAAGTTCCTATTCTTACCAGTCAATCTACCAGCAACGTAACCAATGATGCGCGTACTATCAACCAGGTTGAGTACCGAGATACAGGGGTCTTAATGACTGTCACACCTCGCGTCAATTCCAGTGGTTTAATCATTATGGATATCATTCAGGAAGTTACCGATGTTGCAGCAACCAATAGTTCAGGGATCGATGCGCCAACCTTCCAACGGCGAAGTATCGAAAGCACAATCTCCGTCAACACTGACAATACTATTGTCCTAGGAGGGTTGATCCGAGATAACCGTTCTAAAAGTAAAAGTGGAATTCCTGGTTTGCATAAAATGCCATTTATTGGACCTTTGTTTGGACAGACTGCCGACAATCTTCGCCGTACTGAGTTAGTCGTACTGCTTACGCCCCGCGTGATCCGGAATGATCAGGACGCTTGGGAAATTACCAATGAATTCAAACAAAAATTAAAAGATCTGCGCCATAATATTGATGAAATTTAAGAAACCTTAGTCGAAAACTTGTAACATAAAATCTCATGTGTACAACGACTTCATGTTAAAATCAGCTAACTGGAATCACTTTTCAAAAGCGTTGGTTTCCTCCAATTTGCTTAAGGCAGAAAGCGTAGTCAAGATTACCCAACTTGCCGAGCAGAGCGGTGAAAAGCCACTTAGTTTATTATCGAGTTCGGGGCTTGTATCCGCAACGGCAATCGCCAACCTTTGGGCAGAGATCACTCAACTTCCATTGGCCAATATGGACAACCTAGCGGACTATCCTCTGTGTGCCGATCTCCTTACACAAAAGTTTCTTAAGCAACATCAGGTTGTTCCTTTTGATGAAACAGAAGCATGTATAACTTTTGCTGTAGCCGATCCTAGCGATATATATTGTTTTCAGGCCTTAGAGCTAGCCACAGAAAAAGCGATATCATTACTGATATCAACACCAGAAAAAATTGATCAAGCTTTGGAACGGATCTATGTCAATCAGGCTTCATTATCTGAGATCTCTGATGAGATTGTAGAAACAACTCAAGATGATACTGATGATGTAGAGCGTCTTAAAGATCTGGCTAGTGAAGCTCCGGTAGTCCGGTTGGTAAACTTATTGATCAATCATGCGGTGGAGCTGCGGGCATCTGACATCCACATTGAGCCTTTTCGAAATAGCTTAAAGGTTCGTTATCGTGTTGATGGGGTGCTTCAAGAAGTTGAGTCTCCCCCTGCTCGTTCAACAGCAGCGGTCATTTCACGTGTAAAGATCATGGCGAAATTGGACATCGCTGAACGACGTCGACCTCAGGATGGTCGGATCCAATTACGTATCCATGGTCGAGATATTGATCTTCGTGTCTCTACAGTACCATCCCTGTATGGGGAAAGTGTCGTCTTACGTATTCTTGATAAGGAGCAGTCATCATTGGATCTCATCAGTTTGGGCTTCGATGAGGATATTCATCAACAATTTCTATCAACAATTGCTTTACCCCATGGGATCCTGCTAGTTACAGGCCCCACTGGCAGCGGCAAAACCACCAGTTTGTATGGTGCTTTACAAGTTCTGAATAGTCCCGATAAAAAAATTATTACTGTGGAAGATCCGGTGGAGTATCAGGTAACAGGGATCACCCAAATACAGGTAAGAACGCAGGTTGATCTAACCTTTGCTAATGCCTTGAGATCCGTTGTCAGACAAGATCCTGACATTATTATGATCGGAGAAATGCGTGATCTTGAAACCGCATCCATAGCAGTACAAGCAGCATTGACAGGACATCAAGTTTTCTCAACCTTGCACACTAACGATGCCGGGAGTGCAATCACTCGTTTACTGGATATGGGGGTTCAAGATTATTTATTAACTTCCACCATCAATGGCATTGTTGGACAACGACTGGTACGAACCTTATGCCAGCATTGCCGACAAGAACAAACGGTATTACCTGAGTTAAGAGAAGAACTACAATTAGATCGGCTGGGGTACCAAGATGGTCAATCAATTTATGAGCCGGTTGGTTGTGAACAATGTTCTCATAGTGGTTTTAATGGTCGTACTATTATTTTAGAATTTTTAACGATGACAGATACTATTCGACAGTTGATTCTGAATAAAGCAGACAGTACAACCATCCAAAAAGTGGCCATCGACGAAGGTATGCAATCCATGCGTGGTCATGGCTTGAAAAAAGTCTTACGCGGTGAAACCACTCTAGATGAAGTGCTACGCATGACGCAAAGGATCTGATGCCATTATTCCATTACCGAGCTTTGACAGCTAAAGGGGAACCCTTTGAAGGCGAAATGGATGCGGCCAAAAAAGAGGCCGTGATCAGTTGGTTGCATGAAGCTGGCCAGGTCCCTATTGAGGTAAAAAGCATCAGTAATTCTGCGGTGTCTGTTCAAAAAGCAAAAATTTTTGGTTCAAAAAAAGCTTTATCCGCTCAAGACGTAAATTTAATTACCGGTAAATTAGCCATCATGCTACGCGCAGGCCTACCGTTGGATAATGCCCTAGGAATGTTAGCCGATCTAGTGCCCTCTCGAGCAGGTCAGCAGATTCTTGAAAAAATACAGACTGATGTACAAAATGGTGATCCTCTTTCAAAAGCCATGCAAGCTTACCCTCAGGTATTTGACAAACTTTATGTCAACACGCTCAAAGCCGGTGAAGCCGCCGGTGCAATGGACACCGTTCTTGAAAGGTTAGCCGACTATCTCGAGCGAAGTAGGGAGCTGAAAGAAACTATAAAATCTGCCCTTATCTATCCTGCTATTTTATTCTTTGTAGCACTAGTTTCGCTAGGAATATTATTGATCTATGTCGTGCCGCAGTTTAGTGACTTGTTTGCAGGTATGGGGCAAGCGATGCCATTACCTACTGCTATTGTGATAGGAGTATCTGAGTTTATTCGACACTGGTGGTGGATGATTCTACTGTTGTTAATCGCCGCTTATGCGGCTGCACATTTTATGTATAATCACCCACGAACACGGAAAGTCATTGATCAACGTCTGTTAACAATTCCACTGTTATCTGATCTGATCAAAAAAATCGAAGTCGCGCGCTTCAGTCGCACACTGGGAACCCTGACCGCTAATGGAGTACCTCTACTGAATGGTCTCAGCATTGTCGCTGAAACGGTCAAGAACACCGTATTGTCTGAAGCATTGGGTTCAGTGTCAAATCAACTTCGTGAAGGAAAAGGAATGGCGAAACCACTGACCAAGTCGGGAATGTTTCCTCAACTGGCGGTGCAACTGATTCATGTCGGTGAAGAGACCGGTGAGTTAGAAAAAATGCTCAACCAATTAGCCGATATTTATGATAATGAAGTTAAAGAGACAGTTAAACGCCTGCTGACCTTACTAGAACCCGCATTGATCATTGGCCTCGGTGTTATCATCGCAGCGATTATTATGTCTATTTTACTGGCCATACTCGGCTTGAATGAATTTGCGGTTTAACAGTCAACACTCGGAACGAGGTTTTTCCTTGCTGGAGATCTTGGTCGCTTTTTCGATTCTGGCTCTTAGCTTGGGCGTTTTATTTCAAATCTATTCACGAGGCTCGCATGTTACGGCCCTATCACGCGATTATTCTCAAGCCCTAATCATTGCTCAATCA
Organism: uncultured Pseudomonadota bacterium; assembly: GCA_913058255.1. Taxonomy (GTDB): domain Bacteria; phylum Pseudomonadota; class Gammaproteobacteria; order CAJXQU01; family CAJXQU01; genus CAJXQU01. Next base: position 7,691 of record CAJXQU010000022.1, read on the forward strand.
CAGCTCGCCACACTAAAACTAACCGAAGATATTCCTTTCGGTGAAGAAAGTGGAACCAATGAAGAAGGCTTTGACTGGCATCGGCGTGTCTCTATCTATGAAGAAGATGAAAGTGCAGAAATACCTTTTAAGAAAAAATTTCATTTGGTCCGTATTGAGTTAGATATTCACTGGCAAACACTGGCACGGGAACACAGCTTTATCTTGAAATCGTTACGGCTAGTTCCTGTAAACAATGTTCATCAATAGAAAAGTATCTCGACATAAATTACAGGGTTTCACACTCCTTGAAATCCAGATTGCATTAGTACTACTGGTCTTGATCATGGGCGTCTTGTTCAGTGCATTACATCTCGCTTCAAAAAGTTGGCGTGTTGGTCAAGCTCAGAATGAAATGATCGAAGAGAAACGTCTAGTGGCTGAATTTTTGCGTGCTCAGATCAGTCAAATAACTCCTCTCTATTGGACTGATACCCGAGGCTCAGCCCTTATCTTTCGTGGCTCAGCTGAATCCATACGGTACGTTGGAAAACTTCCCGCTAATAGGAGTTCAAAGACGCTATCGCTGATGGAGTTAATTCTCATTGAAGATACAACGAAGAGACGATTGGAACTCGGTTATGGCAGACTCGATCCGAATCATTCTCCCTTTACCTCTAACGATGGAGAAATGAAACATACCCTCGTTCTCGATCAGATCAAACAGCTTAAATTTGAGTACTATGGCCAGCAAAAACTCGGCTCTGGTTCTCCCGAATGGTCAGAACACTGGGAGAGTAAAAAACAACTTCCACAATTGATAAAATGCCAGATCACCCTACTCAATAACAAACAATGGCCAGAAATGTTCTTTCCCATCCATACGATGAGCACCAATGGCTTTCAACAATTTATCCTGCAAGCATCAACAAAACACCATCGCACTGGCAGTACCATTAACAACAGGGGTCCCGACATTGAAGCACTGTTCTGAGAGCTCGAATAAACAGCATGGGATCGCTCTCGTAATCGTTCTGTGGATGCTGGCACTAATGACCATTATTGCCTTGGCTTATTCAAGCATGACACGTAACGAAAGCTTGCTGAGTTACAACGGATTACGTTCTGCACAAGCCCGAGAAAAAGCTGAGTCGGGGATATGGCTTGTCATTAATGATTTACTTAAACCTATCAATAATCGACGCTTTTTAGTCAATGGTTTACCCGTTCAACTCGGAGCTATTTATCCTGAAGATGAATCAGTTCAAGACCTGTTGATCTCAATCCAAGATGAATCAGGCAAGATTGATCTCAATAAAGCTAGCCAACAACTTCTCCTCGGTTTGCTCCGTTCAACGGGTGTTGATTCTGATCAGAGTCATCAAATAGTTGATGCGATTCTTGACTGGCGAGACAAAGATAACTTGAGTCGGCTCAATGGGGCTGAAGATGATGATTATGCAGCCAATGGTTTATCTTATGGTGCTAAAGATGGCCCGTTTAATAGTATTGGTGAGCTACAGCAAGTTCTAGGTCTGTCCCCTTCAATTTATCAAAAATTGCAGCCTCTCCTCACGGTTCACTCCTTGCAATCCAGAATCAGATTACACACAGCTCCCATTGGGGTACTAAAAGCACTCCCAGATATGTCTGATGAATTACTAGCCCAGATCATATCAGAACGCAGCACGATGGATACAACTCCCCTCTCCCTTGTTGTTCCAGATGCCTCTAAAACTCTCGTGTTTACATCAGGACAAGGTAGGGTCTTTTCCATTACCAGTGAAGCGAAGGTTAGTGGTGTAACATCTCGACTGTTGGTAACATTTGCACTTAAAAAGAGTAATAACATGCCGATAACGATACTCGACTGGCAAGAAAATGCACCGCTGCTAACCTATCAACCTGAAACCGAACTGGAGCATAATCAATAAAATGCCATTGAATTCTGAATCATCAATGATCAACTGGTGGCTACAAGGCTTGGGGTTTCTAATACCTACGGAACTTAAAAATCGGTTTAGCCCAATCAAAAGGCGGATCTTGATCCAGTTACAAGATGAGCAGCTGGCTGTCAACTGGCCATCCCAAGAATCAGACACATCACCTGTTCGATATCACTTATCATTAGACAATGAAAGGCAAGAGTTCTCACGGTTACTATCTAAATACAATAAGAAAAAATACATGTTGGTGCTTTGTCTTCCCGCAACAAAAGGGCTGAAGAAATATATAAAATTACCACTCAATGCTGAAACCGATCTGGCCAATATTCTTGAATTTGAGTTCGATCGACAAACTCCGTTTACACACGATCAGATCTATTCTGGCTATCATGTAATCAGTAAGAATAAGGAGAGCAACACTCTCACTATTGAACTAAATGTTGTCCCAAATAAATACCTAGACTCACAGCTAGCTATTTTACAAAAAGTGGGGATAATTCCACAAGCTGTGGAAATACTATCTGATACCACAACCACAGTACATGGAATTAACGTTCTCCCTGTAGATACTAACAAGAAACAACCAACAGCAGCTCGGTATGTAAATATGTTTCTTATTCTATTTAGTCTCATATTATTAGGTGTATTGACAGCGCTTCCTTTTCAGAATATTAAGCTCGCAATCAAACAAACTGAGAAAACTATACAGGAAGCTAGAGTAGATGCTGTGGAAGTAAATAAACTGCGGTCAGAATGGGAAACAATGCAAGAAAGACAGTCTATTGTGAATAACAAAATTGAGAACCATAGTTCAGTGACAGTACTGCTTGAGGAGTTAACTCGACTGCTTCCGGATGACACCTGGTTAAGTCAATTACACATCAAAAAAACAACACTTCGCCTACAAGGTGAGTCGGCTGCAGCCACCAATCTAATCAGTCTGATTGAAAACTCTGAGTACTTTTCAGGAACACGCTTTCAGTCTCCGGTCACTAGCAATTTATCCACTGGCAATGATCGTTTTCAAATCACAACACAGAATAGATCCCAAGCTGTTTCTCAGGTTTTTTCAAAATGACATTAACGCGTTGGCAACATGCTTTGCTCTCACTGATAATATTGTTCGGAATGATGATGTTAATTCTTCTGGCCTGCGTCAAACCCTCAGTTTCTTATTATCAAGCACTGCAAACTGAACTCAACACAAAACAGGAACGTTTACAGCGTTATCGTGCCGTGGCAGCACAACAAGATGAACTTATTCCGTTCTATCAACAACAACTTAATAGCCCTCAAGATCAACAATATTTCCTTAAACAAGTAACACCTTCATTAGCTGCTGCAAAACTACAAGAAAAAATCAAATCATTATTAGCTTTGCATCAAGGACAGCTGATCAGCACCCAAGCTGTTCCCGTACAAAAAGAAGAAATTCTTACCCCCGTGATGATCCGCATTAATATGAAATCTGATATTGAAGCTTTGCTTAAGATCTTGCATAGTTTGGAATCTACAAAACCTCTGGCATTTATTGATAATCTTCAGATCCAGCGCGTAGGTGGAGCACGAAATAACCATCAACGAAAGAGCAAGCTTACGATCAAACCTCTCAATACTCGTTTTGATCTCAGGGTTTATATGTTGAATGAAAAGGTAAAGCCTTAATGCTAAGCAGTAAACTCACGACACTGATCCTTCTCATCACTTGTGCTCTCCTCGGAGGCATGATCAACTACCTGCTTAAGAACCCTCTGGAGTTGACTGCTATATCATCAAAGTCTTCTTATGAAGCGTTAAATCTTACAAAAATATCCGTGAGCGAAGTTAACTCACTTGCAAACATACATACTTTTAATCAGGTAGTGGAAAGACCATTATTTTCTAACAATAGACAACCTAAAGAGATGGAGACAGTAAAAAAAATCCTTGAGCCTAACGTTGAACCAACCCCGGTTAATAAACCTGCTCTAAAACTGATAGGAATAGTTTTAAGTGATGAAGATAAAATAGCATTATTTAAAAGTGAAAATGAGTTAAAACTTCAACGTATTCAATTAGGCGAAACCGTTGATGGGTGGAAGCTTATCGAGATACACTCTAGCTCGGTTAAGTTAGCTTCAGGAAAAAATAAAATCACTTTTAAAATTTCCAGAAAAAAAGATTCACGGCAGTTGTTAAATACACCTCCACAACGTTTCATAAATAAGCAATCCATACCGAACCTAAAGATACCTCAGCCTAGCATAGACCCCGTAAACAGTTTGAACATACCTCCTCAAATCCCCGCAGGGTTACTCAAACCTCCTGTTCAATGAGTAACCGTTAATATCTTTCTGTCAGGGTTTTAACGATAGTTAAGTAATATATAAGGTGAACTCCAAGGTAGGTATTTAAAGACTATGTGATGATATTGGCTGGTTGGTAACTTTAGCCAGCTTAATTTCCAGGATCGATAAAGTAATTTATCGAGTCGCCAAAATTCAAATAAGATAAAACGTTTGCTGAGACTTCGTTCCTTCGAATGGTTTCTTTTATTGTTACATCTTCCTCAGACAAATCAATAATAGCCGCTTCTTCCTTTGGAATGTCTTCATCGTAAACAACAACGTGAGGATTCAGTAAGTCGTCATGATTCACTGCTGTGACGCCGGCCACGAGATCATTTGAAAGCCGAACCAATGTCCCCGGAGGGTAAACTCCTAACTTATTAATAAATATTGAAAGGATCTTTTTATCGAATTTAGTTTGCGAAAACATGAGGGACATGGCTTCATAAGGTGTCAATAATTTTTTATTTCTAGGACAGTTACATAAATCATCATACGCCGTCGCGACTACAACTATCTTGCTCAACTTCCCAATCTTTTCAGACGTTAATTGATAAGGATATCCGGTACCATCTTCATACTCATGATGTTGCTCAATTATTTGAATTACAGCCTTGGGTAACTGATCCAACTTCCGTACTATTTCTGCTCCATACCGTGGATGTAATTCGTAAACTTTTTTTTCAACTGCGGTGAAAGCTGATGTTTTTCGTGAGATTTTGGTAGGCACTTTTAACATTCCAAAATCATGCAGCATAGCCCCTACGCCTAGGTAGTTCATTTCCTCCTCACTTAAACCAAGTTGCTTGCCGATAATTAATGACAGCATTGTAACGTTGATTATATGAAAGTAACTCCCCTCTTCTTGTCCTTTCATGTTGACCAATTGCATTGTGGAATTCTGATCTTTTAAAATGTCACCAACAATATCTTCGACTAAAGTTTCCGCAATGGCTAAAGATTCTTTTGGACGAGCCTGAAAACTTGAAACCAAATTTTTTACTGCACCAACAGACTCAGTGAATGCCTTCTCACAACGGTTTAGACTAACTCGACGCTCTTTTAATAATTTAATTCGTTTTGTTTTTTCTTGAAAAGCTTCTTCAATCAAAAGCTCTGTATTTTCTTCTTGAACTTCTTCATCACTATCTACACTGGCAATTTCAGGTGTAGCCTGAACCGGTTGAGAGACTTTAATATCACTACGAGATGGATCATATAAAATCAATTCTACCCCTAGTCCCTTAATCAACCTTATCTGTTTTTCGGTCTTTATTTTGAAAGATCGGAACATAAATGGACAATCTGTCCATGAGCCATCAAGCCGGATATAGTGCCCAACTTGTAATTGGTCGACATCTATTTTTTCTAACGACACTGCGCAACATTCCATAACTATAAGTATGCCAAACATATCGGCTTTCTAAATAGAAACTTGAAAAGAGTATTCTGCCTATCGGCCTTACCTTAACCCTTGTTCACGTAGTCGATCTATTTCATCTCGCATCCGTGCTGCTTCTTCAAATTCTAAATCACGGGCATGGCGATACATCTGCTCTTCCATCTGCTTGAGTCTTTTCATCAACACATCTGGAGGCATAACCGTGTAGTCCGCAGCATCTTCAGCCACTTTCTTGACGCTTTTAGACGATGCAAATCCATCTGTTCTTGCACCCTCCATCACATCCGCTATACCTTTTTTAATGCCTTTCGGAGTAATACCATTTTTTTCATTAAATTCAGACTGCAACTTACGACGACGCTCTGTTTCATCCATTGCCCGTTTCATAGAGCCTGTGATCTTATCAGCGTAAAGAATTGCTCTGCCTTCCAGATTCCTCGCAGCTCGGCCAATGGTTTGAATCAAAGCTCTCTCTGACCGCAAAAAACCTTCCTTATCAGCATCCAGAATAGCCACTAAAGATACTTCAGGAATATCTAGCCCTTCTCGCAACAAGTTGATTCCAACAAGTACATCGAAAACCCCAAGCCTCAGATCACGAATGATTTCGACGCGCTCGACCGTATCAATATCTGAATGTAAATAACGGACTTTTACATGGTGTTCGGCCAAATAATCTGTCAGATCTTCTGACATTCGTTTGGTCAATGTTGTAATTAATACACGTTCTTTTTTCTTCACCCGAATAGAAATTTCTGACAGCACATCATCCACCTGTGAGGCAACAGGTCTGACTTCTACAGGAGGATCCAGTAAGCCCGTGGGACGAACGATCTGCTCAGCCACTCGCCCAGAATGCTCATATTCATAAGTACCTGGCGTCGCTGAAACAAAGATGGTTTGTGGCGCGATATGTTCAAATTCATCAAAGCGCATTGGTCGGTTATCTAGCGCAGAAGGCAGTCGGAAGCCATATTCCACTAAATTCATCTTCCGCGAACGATCACCTTTATACATCGCTCCCAGCTGCGGAATGGTGACGTGACTTTCATCGATCACTAGCAAAGCATTATCAGGTAAATAGTCAAACAAGGTCGGGGGTGGCTCCCCCGGTTTGCGTCCAGATAAATAACGCGAGTAATTTTCAATACCCTGACAATAACCAATTTCCAGAATCATCTCGATATCAAACCGTGTGCGTTGCTCAAGTCGTTGTCGCTCGACTAGTTTTTTCAGATCTTCTAACTCTTTTAGCCTACCATCCAGCTCACTTTTGATCTTGTCGACCGCCCCTAACATCGTTTCACGCGCGGTCACATAGTGCGTTTTGGGATAAATGGTTAAACGTGGAACACGACGAATGACTTCCCCTGTCAACGGATCAAAATAAGATAAAGACTCTATTTCATCATCGAAGATCTCAATCCGCACCGCCTCCCGATCAGACTCCGCAGGGAAAACGTCAATCACATCACCGCGCACGCGATAACTTGCTCGGTGTAGCTCAATTTCATTGCGGTTATATTGCAACTCGGCTAGGCGTCTGATCAAATCACGTTGATTTGCCTGCTCTCCGCGCACCAAGTGCATCACCATCTTATGATATGAATCTGGGTCACCCAAACCATAGATCGCAGACACTGTTGCAACAATGATCGCATCGGGACGTTCTAACAGCGCCTTGGTTGCCGAAAGCCGCATCTGCTCGATATGCTCATTTATCGATGCATCTTTCTCTATATAGGTGTCCGATGCAGGAACATAGGCTTCTGGCTGGTAATAGTCATAATAGGAGACGAAATACTCAACGGAATTTTCTGGAAAAAACTCCCTCATCTCACCGTAAAGTTGAGCCGCTAGGGTTTTGTTGTGTGCTAATATTAATGTTGGGCGTTGTCGTTCTTGAATGACATTAGCAATCGTAAATGTCTTACCCGAGCCAGTCACACCAAGCAAAGTCTGCTCAGCAAGCCCGTCATCCAGCCCTCCAATAAGACTTTTGATGGCTTCTGGTTGATCGCCAGCAGGTTTGTATTCAGATTGCAGCTTAAATGGTTGCTTCATAGCAGTTTTGTTTAATATCAATGATTATTATCAGTAAATGGCTTGTGTTTTCAAAAAACAGTCGAAAAGATGATTCTTTTTGGTGCTCTGCGGCAAAACTTCAAGTATATTACATTCGCGTTTCAATATCGTTCAATCAACAATAAATCGTTAATTTTTAATAGGTAGAAAAAAGTGAAAGTATCCCACAGAGCAAATAGCATCAAACCATCACCAACGCTGGCTGTTTCCGCCAAAGCTGCAGAGCTTAAAGCGGCAGGTAAGGATATTATTAGCCTTGCTGCGGGTGAGCCTGATTTCGACACGCCAGATTTTGTCAAAGAAGTGGCGATTAACTCGATTAACGATGGCTTCACGAAATACACTGCTGTAGATGGTACTCCTGTCTTGAAAAAAGCGATCCAAACTAAATTCAAGAACGAGAACAACCTTGATTATGATCTCGATCAGATTTTAGTATCCGTTGGTTGTAAACACAGTATTTATAACCTAATGCAAGCAACGCTTGATCCGGGTGATGAAGTGATCATCCCTGCTCCATACTGGGTTTCTTATCCAGACATGGTTCAATTGACTGGCGCGGAACCCGTTATCTTAAAAACTGGCATTGCAGATAACTTCAAGATCACACCGAAACAGTTAAAAGGTGCGATCAACGAAAACACGCGTATGTTGATCCTTAACAGCCCTTCAAACCCTACCGGTAGTAATTATACGGAAGAAGAGCTTAAAGCTTTAGGTGAAGTCTTACTTGAACATCCAGAAATCATGATTGCTTCTGATGATATCTATGAGCACATCCTTTGGGGAGCTGACCGATTTGTGAATATCGTCAACGCCTGTCCTAAACTCTACAAACAAACCATCATTTTGAATGGCGTTTCAAAAGCCTATTCAATGACAGGCTGGCGGATCGGATACGCGGCCGGTGATGTGAGTATCATTAAAGCAATGAAGAAGATCCAATCTCAAAGTACTTCAAACCCAGCATCGACAGCACAATTTGCTGCCCAAGCTGCTCTGCAAGGCGATCAGTCTATCGTGCGTGAATGGTGTCAAATATTCAAAGCTCGGCATGACTTCGTTTGTGGGGAATTAAACAAGATCGATGGTGTTCGTTGCCGTCCATCAGAAGGGACTTTTTATAGCTTCCCTGATCTAAATGACGTTATCGACAGAATGCCGAATATCAGCAACGATATCGAACTCGCTGAATACCTTTTAGAAGAAGCTGGTGTCGCTATCGTGCCTGGTTCTGCATTTGGTGCACCTGGTTGCATCCGTATTTCATTTGCGACCAGTATGGAGCTTTTGGAAGAGTCTCTAGCGCGAATAGCTAAAGCTCTAGCTTAATAGCCCATTAAATTTAAATACGCGAAAAAAAGTACACAATCACGTTGACCAAATCGGTTCTGATCAGTATTATGCGCGTTCAATTTTAATCCTTGGTAGCTCAGTTGGTAGAGCGGGTGACTGTTAATCACTAGGTCGGCGGTTCGAGCCCGTCCCAAGGAGCCAAATTTAAAAATCCTGAATAATAAAAATTATTCGGGATTTTTTTTGGCTTCGATTTAATCTTAACAAACGCTACTTTCGAACGCGGAAGTTCAAAGGTAACGTTTGTTTTGGGGCTTGAATAATCTGCTGCTTAAGTTCACATGTTTAATTCAGTCTTAATGTAATTCAAAAAAATCAGCTAAATCATTTTTTTGTATTAATGTATTTATTCAATACACTACTTTTTCTCAGCAGCGAAATTTGCCAAATATTCTTTGAAATCTTTTTTAAGCTCTGGATGTTTCAACGCAAATTCTACAGTGGCTTGTAAATAACCCAGTTTTGATCCGCAATCATATCGAGTACCATCAAACTCCCATGCCTGAACTTCTTTCTTTTCAAGTAAGGTAGCAATCGCATCCGTCAGTTGGATCTCACCACCAGCACCCTTCCCCGTCGTTTCTAAAATACCCATAATGCTAGGAGGAAGAATATAGCGCCCTACCACAGCTAGATTTGAAGGAGCCTCCGCAGGATCTGGCTTCTCGACAATACTCATAATACGACTTAGTTTATTATCTATATTTTTGACTTCAACAATTCCGTATTTATCAGTATCAGCTTGAGGAACTCGTTCTACGGCTATAACACCACTATTATGCCGGTCATAAATCTCAACCATTTGCTTTAGACAGCCTTTGTTACCGCCATCGATCAAATCATCAGCTAAAAGGATCGCAAATGGCTCATTGCCGATAACAGGTTTCGCACACAAAATCGCATGTCCTAAACCCAGTGGTTCTGCTTGCCGAATATAAACACAAGAAATGTTAGGTGGCAGAATATTCTGCACGATCTCAAGCATTTCTCTCTTAGCTTTTTTTTCTAATTCAGCTTCAAGCTCATAGGCCTTATCAAAATGATCAATAATTGAATTCTTGCTACGTCCAGTAACAAAAATAAGCTCGGTAATACCAGCCGCTTCTGCTTCTTCAGCCGCATATTGAATCAATGGCTTATCAACCACAGGAAGCATTTCTTTGGGGTTTGCCTTGGTTGCGGGTAAAAACCTTGTCCCTAAGCCTGCTACAGGAAAAACAGCTTTTTTAACAACTGCAGTCATTTTTTATCGTCCTTTTTTAAAGCGTTCGTCATTAGATACTGAGAATATCAGTCTTCCTTTCTTAACGAACTGATTCATCGTGAATTAATTCTGGTACTAATTCTTTTACTATTTCCAAGGCTTTATGCTCATTATAAACACCGCAAGCAGTTTCAATTTGCTCTACGGTTTTTTCAAATTTTTGCCAGTCTTGAACACGTTGTTTGGCTAATAGTATCTTTTTATGCTCGGTTGCAACTAGATCTTCTTCGATATGAAACAATTCTTCACTTAGCTTCTCTCCGGGGCGTAAGCCTGTGAACTGAATATCAATACCTTTATTCGGAACTTTTCCTGAGAGCTTGATCATTTGTTCGGCTAAATACAACACACTAACGGGATCACCCATATCCAGTACGAAGATCTCACCTCCCTTGCCCATGGAGCCACTCTGTAAGATCAGCTGACAAGCTTCCGGTATCGTCATAAAGAATCGCGTCATTTCTTTATGCGTCACAGTAACCGGCCCGCCTGAGGTGATCTGTTGCTGAAATAATGGCACGACACTACCAGCAGAGCCCAATACATTACCGAAACGTACCGTAATATATTTTGTCTTTGAAACAGGATTTTTCGCTTCGCATAAAATCTCAGCAATACGCTTACTCGCCCCCATGATACTGCTCGGGTTTACTGCTTTATCAGTTGAGATTAAAACAAATTTTTCACTTTCGTATCGATCTGCGGCATCAACGACAATACGTGTTCCGATCACATTATTCCGTAATGCCTCTCTGATCTGTCCTTGTAGCATAGGGACATGTTTATATGCCGCCGCGTGGAAGACAACTTCCGGCCGAAACGATTTGAAGGCCGCATCGACAGCAACCATATCATGCACATCACCTAGCCGAGCTTCGAGTAATAACTCTGGGAACTCTAATTTCAACGTTCGATCAATGCTATAAAGATTAAACTCTCCTTGTTCAAAAATCATGATCGAAGCAGGATCAAGCTTAGCGATTTGCCGACAAAGTTCTGAACCTATCGAGCCGCCACCGCCAGTAACAAGAATTCGCTTTCCCGCAATACCTTCGCTTATTACAGACCAATCAAGCTCAACCTTATCGCGCCCTAATAAATCATCGATAGACACTTCTCGAACATTGTCTAAGCCCCACTCTTCAATATTGCCAGAATCATCGGTGAACATGGGCAACATTCTGAATGGCTTTCCTGTTTGTTCACATTGAGCAACGATATCTTTTATTTGCCCTTTCGTTGCTGACGGAATTGCGATGAGTAGAGAGTTCACTCCTAAGTCGTCAACAGTATCTGCGAGCGAACTCAAACCTCCAACAACAGGAATACCTTGAATTCTGCGTTTATGTAATTTGGCATTGTCATCGATAAATCCTACTGCGACATAAGCTGGATCGCGCAAAAGATCACGCGCGACCGTTTCACCGGCACGCCCTGCCCCAATAACCAACACGCGCTCTGCACCTGAGATACTCTTAAAGCTAAGCGTATTATCTTTCCAAAATCGGTACCCGAGTCTTGAACCGCTTAGCAAGAACATTAAGAACACAGGATAAAAAACGATCACTGAACGCGGAAAGTTATCCAGTCGAGTAATGACAAAGGAAACCAGCACCACGGCCACAACACCAAATGCACTTGCCCGAAAGATATTCCACAGATCAGGCAAGCTAGCGAACCGCCATAAACCTTTATATAGGCCTAGTCTCCAACTGATCAAAGATTGAATAACTATCACAAAAGGGAGTGCTTTAAGGTTAGTATCCCAAAAGGCCTGAGGTGGCATTGAGAAATTAAACCGAGCAAACCAAGCTAGCTCCCACGCCAACACAACCATAATGAGATCATGTAAAAAAACCATTATGGTTCGAAAATTAATATTCATGATGAGTGATACTTATTATATTTACGTCGTATTGCAAGCCACAAGCCTGCACTCAAAATCCCCACAGCAATAACGATGGGTAATAGCAGCGAATTATAACGCATTGTGAACCATGCCAGTGGCCAGAAAATGGTGATATTGATCACTAAAAATATCAGCGCCAATTTTTTATGGCTGTTACCTAGTTGTACAAAGCGTTGATAAGCATGGCTGCAATGAGCGGCATACCATTTCTCTCCCTTTCTAAAACGATAGATTAAGGTCAAGGTTGTATCCCAAAAGAACAGCGCGAGTAAAATAAACCAAACAAGAAGCGGCATCACCCCAGACTGCTCCCCCAGCATAGCCAGAGCGGCGAAAAGGTAGCCAAGATAACTGCTACCAACATCGCCCATGAAAATTTTTGCAGGTGGCCAGTTCCAAACCAAAAAGCCTGCCGCAGCGCCAAGCATGGCAAGCAGTATTGAGCCAATGCCTGTCGCGCCTGCGGATAGAAATATAAAAGCCGCAAAACTGCCAGCCGTTAAAGCCTGTACCGTTGCTAGGCCATCCGTGCCATCCATAAAATTATAGAGGTTGATCATCCAGACGATCGCTATCACCGCCAGTAATGAGCCGAAGAAACCGAGGTGAACTGTCATCAAACCCAGATCTAGGGACGAAAGCCCACCTAACCAAAACACTGTCCAACTCGCTGCAGCAAGATGAACCATAGCCCTGATCAAAGCTGAAATATCTTTGTGATCATCTAACCAACCAATCAGTGCAACCAAACAGCCCCCACCTAAAAGCGCAATATATTGCTCATATTCTAGCCAGTCCAAACTACCTGTAACGATGATGGCCAATAAACTGATCAGAACAATACTCAAACCACCACCCCGAGGGACAGGAATGCTATGCGAACTTCTTTCATTAGGAATATCAATCAGAGATTTCTTGATCGCATAACGACGGATCAAGCCCGTCAAAAGCACAGATGAGATCAAGCTAATGATGACGATCAGGATCATGTTTTATCCAAAGCAGTTTTGTAAAGATTCAAAGTCTCGTCGATCACTTTCTCGATAGTAAACTCCTTCTCGACAAGCGCCCGACCTTCATCACCCATTGTCTTACGTAAATCAGGATCCATCAGCAAAGTTTCTATCGCATCAGCTAATGCTTGAGAATCCTTAACGGGCACCAGCAACCCATTCACTCCATGTTGAACAATTTCACGACAACCCGGTGCATCGGTAGTAACAATCGTCTTTCCACACGCGGCGGCTTCGATCAACACCTTGGGCAACCCTTCGCGGTAAGATGTCGGTAAACAAACAATATCTGCTTGGCTTAGAACATCAGCCATCTTATCTCTTCTGCCCCACCACTCGATAACACCGTCTTTATCCCAGTCTGAGAGTAACTCCTCTGAAACCGCTGAAGGATTTTCAATATCAGCTGCTCCTACAAGCACAAACCTCACTTGAATACCTTTTCCATTTAAAAGTTGTGCTGCCTCAACAAACTCACTGATACCTTTTTCCCAGATCAACCTAGCAGCCAACATAACAATAGGAATATTAGTTTCTAAACTTTTTTGCAATTTAAAGTTAGAAATATCGACGCCAGATCCTCTAATCAGAGCCACCCTATGATGACTCATGATCTTCCCCTTCCTTAGAGTTTGTAAGTCATCCGGGTTTTGTAAAATTAACCACGTATTTGCTCTAGAGAGCAAATACCGTAAGAATGGCGAGATTATTCTTCTGATCAACCTTGCTTTTTTTTGTGTAGATGAGAAAACGAAACCAAGTCCGGTTAATGCATTCACAACAGCAGGAGTTCGCGCAAAAAAACTAGCGATAGAACCATACAAAACAGGTTTAATCGCTACATGATGGACTATGTTCGGTTGATGTTTTTTATATAGTCTATAAATTTGTATGACCGTTTTTAGATCTTGCCAAGGTTTTGTATGAGATCGTGCAAAAAGTAATGGTTCCAAAATTAAACCAGCTTCTTCGATTAACTCTTGGTGTTTTCCTATTTGAGTAGCGACGATAACATCAAAACCTGCTTCTTTTGCAGCACACGCTAATTGCATTCTATGCGAGACAAAGTACCAATCTTCCGTTACTAAAAAGAATAGTTTTGGTTTCACTTTATTCTTGCTCCAGCCATTGTTGAAACATCAATACATCCCAAAGATGATATTGCCAGTTTCGTTTTCCTGAAAGATGTTCATCCCACTTTTCTCTGATCGGCTGAGGGTTAAAATAACCTTCATTTTTCAAACGAGACTCATCTAATAATTCTTCCGCCCACTCACGAAGCGGCCCACGCAACCAGCTGTCTATTGGCACACCAAATCCCATTTTAGGCCGATCTAGTAACGTTTGAGGAACATAATTATACAAAACCTGTCGTAATATCCACTTACCCTTACCTTCACGAATTTTCATGTTCATCGGTAATTGCCAAGCAAATTCAGCAACACGATGGTCAAGCAAGGGCACACGCGTTTCGAGGCTGACGCCCATTGCTGCTCGATCAACCTTGGTTAGAATATCTCCCGATAGATAGCCCGTACTATCAATACACATCATGCGATCGATAAAACTATCCAGAAGCAATGTCTGCTCTACTTGCTTGTTAGGATCATTTGAATTCAGGACTATTTTTTCAGGTTCATCCCAATGCGATAAAAGTTTCAGATAGAGCTCATTCGAGCTAGAAACAGAGAATAAAGAAGCTAGCTTATGTAACTTGTCGCCAGCTCGTCCTGCACTAAGCTCAGCCGGCGTAATTCGTCCCAGACCAGCGACTAGTTTATCCCAAGTCGTTGGTGAGACTGATGTGACAAGGCTAGCAGAAAGTTTCCGTGACCAATGTGGAAATGGTTTCAACCGCTGCCAGATCTTTTCACCTAAAAAATATCGGTTATAGCCTCCGAAAAGCTCATCGCCTCCATCGCCAGACAAACTCACCGTGACATGTTCACGCGCCATTTTCGAAACTAGATAAGTTGGGATCTGTGAAGAATCTGAGAAAGGTTCGTCATACAATGTTGAAAGCTTCGGAATCACCGCCATCGCTTCTTCTGCTGTAACATAAAGCTCGGTATGATCCGTTCCCAGGTGCTGAGCGACAGCCTTTGCATGCTGCGCCTCATCAAAACCTTTTTCATTAAAACCAATAGAAAAAGTTTTTACGCGTTGCTTTGATTGCGCTTGCATCAATGCAACAACTAACGACGAATCATAACCGCCAGACAAAAAAGCACCCAAAGGGACATCTGCTAACATTTGATCTGCGACAGATTGATTTAACAACTGGTCTAGTTTTTCAATAGCTTGTTGATCCGTACCCAAATAGGGATCAGCAATTCCTTGTTCAGCAACTGTTTTAAATGACCAATAAACGATCGGCTCTGGTGATTTTTTATTCTTAAATTGCTCAGAATCTAATCGGAAACTAACGTAACTTCCCGGGACCAACTTACGAATATTTTTATAGATCGACCAGGGTGCAGGAATGTAGTTATAGCGCATAAAAAGTGCCATCACATCCCGATCAATCTCCGCTTGAAAATCAGGATGTACTTTTAAAGATTTCAACTCAGAGCCAAATAAGAAGCTATCCTTTTGCCAGCCATAATAGAGTGGTTTTTCACCCATGCGATCACGCGCTAAGGTCAACGTTCGTTCTTGTTTATCCCATAAAGAAAAAGCAAACATGCCGACTGTTTTTTTCAAGGCATCAGAAATACCCCAAACATTGATCGCGGCAAGTAAAACTTCTGTATCAGAGTGCCCTCTCCAATCAGGTGCAAGCCCTATCGTTTCAAGTTCTTTTTTTATTGCTTTAAAATTATAAATTTCACCATTAAAAGCGATCACATAACGTCCACCTGCCGATAGCATCGGTTGATGCCCTTCTGGAGAAAGATCGTTGATCGACAAACGCGTATGTCCAAGTGCAATACCTCGCTCTTCATCAAACCAATATCCCTGATCATCAGGTCCACGGTGCTCAAGCTTCTCGTTCATTGAGACAATTAAGTTTCTAGAATATGATGCTGACTCTGTTTGTATATACCCGCAAAATCCACACATAATTTAGGTCATTACTTCCTGATAAAGATTGGTATATTGTTTTGCGATATTTTCAATTGAAAAATTTTCTTCGATTCTCTTTCTAGCCTGAAGCCCCAGTTTCAAACGTTGTTGAGGATCCATTAAGAGTATCGATTCCCATGCATCAGCCAGTGCTTGTGGATCATTCGGTAGCACAACAAGGCCTGTTTCTCCTACGATCCAGGCTGAATCTCCAACATCCGTCACCACACAAGGGACGCCACAAGCCATTGCCTCACCGATCACATTTGGAAATGCTTCGCCATAAGCAGATGACATAGTGGCTAGATCTAATTCAGAGGTAATTTGATCCACATCCGTTCGCAAACCTAATAGCTCGAAAGAATTCGTTAAGCCTGCTGCATCTATCCATTGATTCAATGTTTTATTCTTCTCATCCATTTGTGCGCCACATAATGCAAAGCACACATTTTTATATTTTTCTGCTAATAACTTCGCAGCTGCTACAAAGCCCTTATGATCTTTTTGCGGATCAAACCTTGCAATGAAGCCGATCAAAAAACTTTCTTTATTAACGCCTAAACTACGACGAACATCTCTATTCTCAGCAATCTTAAATTTATTCAGATCAAAACCATTCGGAATAATAATAAACTTTTCTTTTTTATAGCCTTTCTGTTGATGTAGCTCTGCAGATCTTGTTGAGTTACTTATAATTTTTTTAGGGATGAACCTAGAAATAACCCCACAGACATTCACCGTTAAACGTGTATGATATTTTGTTTTATTCGGGTCAAGATCACTATTACGAATATTCCAAATTATATTCTTAAACCCAATCATTCTTGCGACAATGCCACCTATCAGATCAGCGTGATACATCCAGGTTTGAATGACATCGGGTTGAGCTTTACGAATTTCTGAGGCGAGCTTGGTTGTGCCTTTAAGTCCAGATACGAGTGAACTCATGTCTAAACTGATCACCGGAATTCCAGCATTTTTTATTTGCTCACCAATCATTCCAGAGTTAGTCAAAGAAATCACCACATGCTCTAGATCAGTTTGCGTTGCCATGATCAATTTTGACAACATCATCTCGGCACCACCCATGCCTAGCCCTGTAATTATATGGAGTACTTTCATATAACTTTCTTCAAAACATCAGTCAATTTAGTAGCAATAATTTCATGACTAAAATGCTGCTCAACAACCTCACGTCCCTTGCTTCCAAACTCCGTTCTAAGCTTTTCGTTATCGAGAAAATCACTTATTCGATCAACCCATTCGGTTTCGGTGTTTGCGAAAAACCCACTATCTCCTAACGCTAGAACCTGTCGATTCATACCCACAGGTGAAACCACTGTAGGCACTCCGCAAGCCATGTATTGCAACATTTTAAAACTGCACTTTCCACGTTCCCACTCTCCGTCCTCAAGTGGCATCAGACCTACGGTCATCGATTGCAATTGCTCCACCTCATTTGCGGGCGTCCACTTTATATAATCAACAAACTGATCAAGCTTTGAGTTAAATTCTGGACGTTGATCAGAGACAATACGAAACACACCATCACTTCTGCTAGTTAATATTTTTTCTAATGCGGGCGCAATTTTATAGAGGTATGAAAAGTTTCCGGAAGTTCCCATCCAGCCGATTATTTTCTTCTCCGTCACAAGTTTTTTAGGCACATATTTCGTTGTATCAACCGCTGTAGGAACAATAGACATCTGCTTATTCCATTGATTAAATTTTTCTGCTAAAAACTCATTTCCACAGATCACATGCTCGGAAAGTTCTGCAAGCTTCTTCGCTGCCCGGCCTTCACGAAAGAGAAAAATAGCATCATCAACATCGAGTACGCGTGGACTTTTTGTAAACGGTTCCAATGACACTAAAGTTGAGAGCATTTCTCGTTGCAACAAGGTCACATCGGCTTGATAGCCAGCCACAACTGAAGCAGACCTTGATAATAGGACACCCGCGCCCCAAAAGGGCCTAAGTAATTTTTGTTTTGGCGGATACACGCTGATCGGTGATCGATATTCTTTAATTTGGATATGATTTCTTTGCAACGCAGGAATCAATTGACGCACACGATAACGCGCACTAGGAACATCAAGCCCACCAGTATAAGCCGCTACCTTGATCATTTTTTTTGTGCCCAGATCGTCATTCTACCGGTTTGACCAAACAGGCTTAACAACCATGCCAGCGGATACACAGCGACATTCCACAACACGCCTTTTTCAGAAATACCTGAAAGAAATTGATGTAGTCGGCCATTAGGAAATCGTTCACCTACAACATAACCCAAACTTTCGAACTGACTACCTAGCATACGTTGATGATGGATTTTTTTTAGCTGCCAACCAGAAGCATCAAGGACTTTCTCAATTGACTCAGGAGTAAAGTGATAAAGATGTGTCGGCAATTGTAATGCATGCCATCGATCTTTGAATATTTTAAATTCAATTGAATGTGCATTCGGAACTGAGATCGCAATCCAACCGTTTGGCTTTGTCCAACCCGCCAGCCTTTTCAAGGCCTCAACAGGTTTATGAAGATGTTCCACAACCATCCAGCCCGTGATCAGATCAAATGGTTCAGCATAATCATCAACCGTTTCTAAACTGCCTGTTTTAATGGAATAGCCCAGCAAACGCGCTGAATCAGCCGCTTCTTCTGAAAACTCAATGCCTTCAACTCGCCAGCCTTGTTGAGCCATTTTGTGTAGGTAGCGCCCAGAAGCACAACCGACTTCGAGCATTCTTCCACCTTTCAGTGATTCAGGTATACATTCTGTATTAAACCGGATGAAACGCTTTGCGAACCGAGCCATTAAGGAAGGTTTGTTATTCTGATCAGCTACAGACACTTTTGTGCCTTGATATGGCCCATAATTTTCGGGGTAGTAATAGCCGATTGTTTCTGCCGTCGGCCTAGGATTTGTTCTCATCAGGCCACAAGATTGGCATGTCACCACCTCAAACTCACCAAGCAAATTATGTAATCGATCGCTACCTTTGAGCACGGCCTTATCACTAGGCTTACAATCCATAGGACAAACAGCACTTTCTAGCTCAACTTGTTCAGGCAAACTCATGGCTCTATGTCCTTAGGTGTCGAAAAAGTACCATGCTGCTTAATATCGCTCCAAATCATCAAAAGGCTTATCAAGCCAACTACAAACACTAAAATAAACTTAGCCGGTATGTTTTGTATGTATGAAGCTGCTAATAATACCAAAAGACTGCAGATTATATATATAAAGTGTTTAATCTGAGCCTGTCGAGCTTCTGGTAATAAACTATTTGCGATCAGAAATAAAACGACCGTATCTATGACAACACGGATCAACCAAACCCAAGCCGCACCGACAATGCCCAAATGAACCGTCGTATACCAAAGTGCAATGAGATAAAACGGGAGCTCGACCAAATGTAACTTGGCATTTAGATCGGGCCTTCCAGCAGCCTTGATCAATGATGAAGGTACAGCTGCCATACAGTTGATAAACACACCAACGATCAATAATCGCAATACAAGGAAACTTTTTTCTGCAAACTCATCGCTCAGCCACATGGCTAAGCCTTCTTCAGCAAACATATACACCATAATAATGATCGGTAACAGACAAAAAAACGTCAGGGTTTGTCCTCTGTCGAGCAAACCAGCAACTCGCGACCGCTGATTAACCAGGCTGGCTGCTAACGCTGGAAACAGCACACCAACTAGCGCACTTGGGAAGATCCATAATTTAGAAACAACTTCATGAGGTGTAACGTAATATGCAACCGCCGCCATCGAAACAACAGCACCGATGACAAACCGATCAAAATACACCATCACCGGTCCAATCACCCCACTGACCGTCATCCAGCCTCCAAATGTGATCAAGGGCCGCAAGTGCTCCTTAGCCAGATCCACTTTATGCATCAAAGCTGGCATCGTTTGGAATGAATACTTCAAATAAAACAACCAAGCCAGCAGCCGGCCTGCTAACAACACCCACATAATAACGACTAGACTAGAAGAGAAAGGTAAAACAAGTAGTGGAGCAATGAAGATCAATACGCCTAATGGGATTCTGACCAGATTTATCTTTTTAAACTCTTGATAAGCTTCGAGAATTCCTCGCAGACCCGCCGTCGTGATCACAATAGGTAGACCTAAACAGAGCCAATAAAACGAAGTAATGACTTCTTCTTTTAAATGCTCTGGAATTTTCAACAAGGATAAAACTAACCAGGGGGTTAAAAACCACAGGATCACAGCTGCGATCAGTCCCATCAAAAGCAATAAACTCATACCAGTCCAAACCAGTGGAGCAAGCACTTGCCCCGTCTCGGTTTCTCTTCTCTCGGCTAATAGTTTGGTCAGTGCCTGCCCGACACCAAAATCAAATAAATTGAAATAACCTAGCACTGCCCATATCAAGGTCAAAACACCAAACCGCTCAAGCCCTAACTCTGCTATAACTAACGGAACAGCGGCGATGGCAACCAATAACGGTGCAAAAGAACCTAAAACATTCCAGATTACATTACGAGAAAGTGTTGGTGACCGTTTAGCAGAAGTATTCAAGTATTTATAGTCTTAAGTTTATGTCGATTTACAGTCATTTACAGAAAGAAGTTCTTGAGTAACAACCCTGCAATTGTTAAGGTTGCAGCATCATTTTGACGCTTATTCTACAATGAAATCAATATACATTTCTGCGCGCACTTTCAGGTTTCTAATTTTATGATCTTAATCACTGGTGGAGCTGGTTTTATCGGCTCAAACTTTGTCTTGGACTGGCTCTCTGAAAATGATGAACCTATCATCAATCTCGATCTTCTAACTTATGCTGGCAATCTTCAAAGCCTAGCCACACTCGATAACAATGATCAACATACTTTTATTAAAGGTGATATCGGTGATCGAGAGCTGATCACGTCTCTATTGAATGAGCATAAGCCTCGTGCGGTGATCAACTTTGCGGCTGAAAGCCATGTTGATCGTTCGATTCATGGGCCTGAAGATTTTATCCTCACCAATGTAAATGGGACTTTTAATCTTATAGATGAGGTTAAGCGCTACTGGAAAGACTTGCCTGAAGATAAAAAACAGGCCTTCCGCTTCCTGCATGTATCAACGGATGAAGTCTATGGTTCACTTGAAAAGACGGATCCCGCTTTTTCTGAAACCACTGCATATGCGCCGAACAGCCCTTACTCGGCTTCAAAAGCCGCTTCTGATCATCTAGTCAGAGCCTATCACCACACTTATGGCTTGCCTACGCTGACAACAAACTGTTCAAACAACTATGGCCCGCAGCAGTTTCCTGAAAAACTGATCCCGCTCGTTTTATTAAATGCCTTAGCTGGGAAAGATCTGCCTATTTATGGCGATGGACAAAATATTCGTGACTGGTTATATGTCGGCGATCACTGCTCTGCTATTCGCGCTGTTTTAGAAAAAGGTAGGGTCGGTGAAGTTTATAACATCGGTGGCAACAGCGAAAAAACCAATCTTGATGTTGTGCATACCATTTGCTCTATTCTTGACGAGAGACGACCCGCCGATAAGCCATATGCTGAACTCATCACTTATGTCACTGATCGCCTGGGCCATGATCGGCGTTATGCTATCGACGCAAATAAGATTGAAACTGAAATTGGCTGGACACCGACAGAAAGTTTTGAGACAGGCATCAAAAAAACAGTTGACTGGTATTTATCAAACAGTGACTGGACTGATAATGTAACAAGCGGTGCTTATAAAAGCTGGATCAACAAAAACTACTAAACAAAGGAAAATTCATGAAGGGAATTATTCTAGCAGGTGGCTCAGGAACTCGACTCTACCCTGTCACCCAAGTTGTTTCAAAACAACTATTACCAATCTACGACAAGCCAATGATCTACTATTCTCTCAGCACCTTAATGCTGGCTGGAATTACTGAGATTTTGATCATATCAACACCACAGGACACACCTCGATTCGAACAACTCTTGGGTGATGGAAGTCATCTCGGTATCAGCTTGAAGTATGCGGAACAGCCTTCACCGGATGGCCTCGCTCAAGCGTTTATCATTGGTAAAGAGTTTATCGGCTCGGATAATGTCGCACTTATCTTGGGCGATAATATTTTCTATGGTCACGACTTCCAGGCTGAATTAGAAAAGGCAGCGAAAAAACCTAACGGCGCAACGGTTTTCGCCTATCGGGTTAACGATCCGGAACATTACGGGGTTGTCGAATTCGACGATCAAGGAACCGCTATCAGCCTTGAAGAAAAACCACTAAAACCTAAATCGAGCTATGCCGTTACGGGACTTTATTTTTATGATAATCAAGTCATAGAAATTGCTGAGAGTATCAAACCATCCGATCGTGGTGAGCTAGAAATAACAGACGTTAATAGGATCTATTTAGAAAAACAACAACTCGAAGTTTCTATGTTAAGTCGAGGTTATGCATGGTTAGACACAGGCACACATGAGTCTCTACTAGAAGCATCAGCCTTTATTGAAACGATAGAGCGTAGACAAGGTTTAAAAGTTGCCTGCCCTGAAGAAATCGCTTGGCGACTAGGACATATTTCCTCTGAACAGTTAAAAAAATTAGCCATGCCTTTAGCTAAAAATGGCTACGGTCAATACCTGCTGAATATACTAGAAGAAAAACTTCTCAAATGAAAATTATCGAAACAACCATACCCGAGGTTTGCATTATAGAACCCTCTGTTTTTGGTGATGAGCGTGGCTTTTTTTTCGAAAGCTACAATGAAAAAGTCTTCATGGAACACATCAAAGAAACATCTGGATTAGATCTTAACTTCGTCCAAGATAATCACTCTCGTTCCAGTAAAAATGTCTTGCGTGGCTTACATTATCAAATCAAGCAGGCCCAAGGAAAGTTAGTCAGGGTTGTTTCTGGTGAAGTGCTGGATATTGCTGTTGATATGCGAAAAAGCTCACCAACGTTTGGTAAGTGGGTCGGTGAAAATCTCTCTGCTGAAAATAAAAAAATGTTCTGGGTACCACCAGGCTTTGCGCATGGCTTTGTAGTGTTGTCAGAGTCAGCAGACTTTCTATATAAAACTACAGATTACTATGCTCCTGAACATGAACGAACACTAGCTTGGGATGAGGCGAGCCTTGATATCGATTGGCAGTTAAATGGAGAGACACCAACACTTTCAGAAAAAGACAAAATCGGTAAATCACTAGATGAGTGCGAGACTTACGCATGACAACTATATTGCTAACAGGAAAAAATGGTCAGCTTGGCTGGGAACTACAACGAACACTATCATCTCTCGGTCATGTTGTTGCGTTTGATCGTGCAACACTCGACCTAGCCGATCATAAAA
This sequence comes from uncultured Pseudomonadota bacterium, assembly GCA_913058255.1. Taxonomy (GTDB): domain Bacteria; phylum Pseudomonadota; class Gammaproteobacteria; order CAJXQU01; family CAJXQU01; genus CAJXQU01. The sequence continues at coordinate 31,377 of CAJXQU010000022.1, forward strand.
ATCTACGGGCAACCATTCAAGAAATAAAACCTGATCTCATCGTAAATGCAGCCGCTTATACTGCTGTAGATAAAGCAGAAACAGAGCGAAAACTAGCTACCTCAATTAATACTCATGCGCCAGAAATCATGGCAGAAGAAGCAAAAAAACTTGGCTCTGCTTTGATACACTACTCTACAGATTACGTTTTTGATGGTACTAAGCAAACAGCTTACGTAGAAACAGATCGAACTAACCCGCAAAATGTTTATGGTGAAACTAAACTCAATGGTGAACTAGCAATCCAAAGCTACGACATTCCTCATTATATATTTAGAACTAGTTGGGTTTATGCGGCACGTGGTCATAATTTTTTGCTGTCCATGCTGCGGTTAATGCAAGAACGAGACAGCCTAAACATTGTAGACGATCAATTTGGCTCCCCTACTTGGAGTAGAGATATATCAAGCATCACCAGTTATATACTGGCTCAATCATTGGACAATAAAGGCCTTGAGTTAGGCATTATGAAAGAGACCTCAGGGCTCTACCACCTAACCTCAAGAGGCCGAACCAGTTGGTGTGATTTCGCGAGACAAATTCTGGCGAAATGTTCATCACAACAAAAAGAGCACTCTTTTCAGATTAGTGGTATACCTTCTTCAGAATACCCTGCTCCGGCCAAAAGACCGATGAATTCTAAACTATCTACCCTGAAGTTAAATAATTCCTTTGGAATAATCTGCCCTCACTGGACAGAGTCTCTAGAACTTTGTATCCAAGATGTTTAAGCTCCCTAAACACCCCCTTATATTTTCAGGAAATTATCCTTAACTTTGCTGACCCGATAAAACATTCACGCTTCTTCACAAAAAACTATTGTTTATGATCAAGCTTCTAAAGTAATATTCCCTCACTCATCAACAAAACCAAAATTTTAATAGGGAGTATTAAACATGGTTTCCTTACGACTTTTTTTCTTAATTTCTTTTTTATCCGCCTCAAGCTTGAGCTTCGCTGAATCTTTAGAGTCTCCAAACTCAGTTGCATTAACCTCCGAATATCTGCCGCTTATACCCGGAAATAGTTGGCGGTACAGAGTCAATGAAGCTAATCCCGTCGCCGTTAAAGAATATACACATACCGTTCAGCACCAGACTCACTCTATCAATGGTATAGAGGCGGTCACTTTTACAAGCTCTACTACTGCAGAAGATCCTGTATATTCTTACTTCACAAACGACTCAAATGGACTAAGAGCCCATGGTGGCACATTTCTAGACGAGAATAACCAACCAATAGAAGGTAGGTACAGTCCTCCAATGACATTCCTAGGCCCTCAACTTATCGTAGGTCAAACCCAAACCAGCTCTGGAACAATTGAATCCGACAACATAAGACCAGAAGATGAGCTTACAATGGAGTATTCATATAGCTCAACCGTCCTTGGAACAGAAACAGTAACAGTAACAGCAGGTACATTCGCAACGATAAAAGTACAAGATCGCACAACCAGAAAAATTCTTCATCAAGGTATTGTCGTCTATGAATATTACTACATTGATACTTCTTGGCTGGCTAAAAATGTCGGTATTGTAAAGGCCACATCCGAAGATGATGAGGGCTTTATTGATTATAGTGAACTACTGAGTACGTCTTTCACAGCTCCACCAAGCGGCTCCAATATAAAAACCGACTTCGATGGCGATGGCAAAGCTGACATTCTTTGGCGTAATGGTAGTACCGGACAAAATTATCTGTACCTGATGGATG
>CAJXQU010000023.1 GCA_913058255.1 uncultured Pseudomonadota bacterium
TCAGAGCAATCAAACGTCGGATCAGGAATGATTCGGACAGTTGCATTTGCAATAGTGGTTGAGCGCGCACTCGTTAAGGAGCTCGCCCCCCAAGCTTGATTAACATACTCACCTTCGCCCACACCAGCACCGACTACTAAGATAAGTTTCACTTCATGTGATTCGCCGACTGCATAGTTTTGCGCTGGCCAAGTTAGTTCACGACCATTAACGATAGGTTCACTTCTAACCCCATCAAGCGTCGCTGAATTGCTAACATATTTGAATCCTGGAGGCATTTGATCACGTAATCGTAAACCTACAATCGACCGTGTGAGATTATTGGTGATACGCACTGTGTAAGGTACTAACTCACCTCTTGTGACATTGGTTTTCGGTGTAGTCTTCAACACACTGAGACCTGAACCTTCTGGATCAAGTGGTATGTGATTGTTGAGAATATCAGCCGACGTGCCATCTAAATTGAAACTTAGATAATACTGGGTACCACTCGCTCCCAACGCTGGACAAGCATTTGGATTATGAAATGGAACCGCCGTTGATGGTGCCGTTACCTGTGACTGAATCGTTGCCGGATCAGGAATGGGACCGACCGTTAATGCCGGATTTACGCCATCATCACAAGGTGCCGGAATATTCAACGAGTTAGGTGGAATATAACCTGCGGGTTGCGTGACGGTTAAGGAATAAACACCTGCAGGAGCTGATGGGTTAAGTAGGTATTTATACATACCATCAGATCCAACGGTTTGGCTAACATTGCCTGTTCCCCCAATCAAATGAACATCAGGATCAAAACCCGGTGGTCCCGATATGGTAACAATAGAACCAGGAACTGGCTGTCTTGTGATCGAATCATAAACAACACCCGATGGATCTAACGGGAAGTTTTGATTCGGTAAGTTAGTATTCGCAGTAAGCGTAATATTGTCGATCACTCCAAATACAGCATTACTTTCTGGATGGCGGAAGAAAATTTCGTAGCCAGCCCCAGGTTGCAGTCCTGCGAAACTATAGCCATTCGTAGCATCGGTTATCGTTGTGCCAACGAGCACACCGTTTTGATAAACCTCAACCGTCCAACCTGCATACGTTGAGTTTAGATCGCCACGATCATGTACCTGACCTGACACACTTGATAGGGTTGAAGGTGCGATGACATTAACCGTTCCTGAGTCACTTACAACACCAAAGCCCGTGGCACTCGCTGTTGCTGTGTTGGTTGTCACTCCACCGGCTGGCATCACTGTAATTTGTACAGGGACGGTAATCGCAACATCGTTCGTATCTGCAGTGCCTGAAACAGCACGATGAATGACAGTACCGAGATTACAAGTGAAAGCTGTTGTACTCAGGTTAGTACAACTACCTTGATCCGTTGTAGGTGTTCCAGTTAACACCATTCCAGCAGGTAAGGTATCGGTTAAACTTGTTGCAGGAACATCCGCAGGGCCATTTTTGAAAACCACAATATTCCAATTGAATGGCTGATTAAGATTAACCGTAGCTACCGATGGTGCCTTTGTAATACCTAGCGCTACATTGGTCACATTGACTGTGCCGGAATCGCTCACAGTTCCAAAACTAGGAGAGTTTGCACTTGCAGTATTAGTTGTCGTTCCGCCTGTGGGAAATGTTGTTAATTTAACAGGAACTGTAATCGCAATATCATTTGCATCCGCGGTACCTGAAACAGCTCGGTGAACGACCGTTCCTAAATTACAGGTGAACGTGGTCGCATTTACCGTGCCGGTACAACTACCTTGACTGGTCGTTGGCGTTCCCGTTAACACCATCCCTGCTGGTAAGTTATCGCTGAGTGTTGATGATGGCGCATCACTGGAACCATCTTTGAAAACAACAATATTCCAATCGAATGATTGTTCCACATTAACGGATGTTATCGATGGTGCTTTTGTAATACCTAACGCCACAGGTGTGATAATAGTTGTATCTTCATTTTCTGTATTGTTCGAAGAATCCGACTCACCTTCATTTGCACTGATCGTTGAACTGTTTAGATGCGTGTCATTACCCGCATCTGGGGCGGTATCAACACGGAAAAACAAATACCTGATCAATGGTGAACCTGTATTCTGATCTAGAGTTGCTACTTGAGGGCAAGTCAGAGTTAACGTCGCGGGACCTGTAACTGCAGTATTGGTATTGTTACAGGTTGAGTTTCCTACTGTACAACTGGTCGCACTAGCATCATCACAGAGGAAGGTTAAAGTTTTCCCTGACTTAGGTGCCATAATATTTTGTAATGACACGTCAGTTGCTCTCGATGGACCTCGATTGGTTATATCGACTTCATAAATAATTATATTATCGAGCGTACCGGGAAATGTTCCAGGCGTGCTTGTATAGCTAACAGGATCGGTAATATCCGTATCGTTGACGAGCAGATCAATTTCAGCAGGAGTGACATTTAGAGTTGCTGTTTGAAAATCAACCGCTGTATTCGCACCTTGGTTGGTTGTTGTACTAATTGTTGCGGTATTAGACATCGACCAACCTGTATTTAAAACGTCCCATTCAGGCCTGACTACCAGAGTAATTGACTCTGCTTGATTAGCTGCCATTGTTCCTATCGAACAATCAAGCGTGTTTGTTCCTGTATTAAATGGAGTACACGTTCCCGTGCTTGGGACAACAGAAACAACAGTATAGTTACGCCCTGCTGGAGGCGAAAAGACATCTTGAATCGTTACACTATCAGCACTTGCAGCACCGTTATTTCTAAATGACAGTACATAAGTCGCGTTTGCACCAGCATTAACTGGATTTGGAGAAATGGTCTTACCTGTCATTTCTACATCTGCAAGAGTCACTGCAGCTACCGTTACCGATGTCGTATTTGACGTATTATTAGTTAAGTTCGTGTCACCAAATGTAGAAGAAGAAACACGAGCCAAGTTTAGATGAGGTGAGCCCGCCGCGAATGGACGAGTTGCTTCGATCACGAAGGTTTCTGTGTCATTAGCCGCAAATACTTGGCCACTAGTAAGACGACATTCAACAGTCGCTCCTGTTGTACAGGTAAACCGAGGGTTTGTACTCGTTATCGCGACACCCGTGCCCGTAGTAAAGTTAGGAATGTCATCGGTAATATAAACGTCATCACCGCCACCCGAAGTAATTACATTACCCGTATTGGTGACTGTCAAAGTATAGGTGATGGTGTTTTCTAAAGCGGTTAGGTTTGTATCTGCGCCAGGTGTTGTTGCTGCCTTTGTGATACTTAGATCGGTACCAAGGGTTGCGTCTATACTCAAAGTACTCACAGTGACTTGGTTATTCCCGGGAACACCATCAGCAGTACCACCAACATCATCAACCCTTGCTGTATTACTGATCGATTCAGATCCTGTACCTGCATTTATTCTTGCTGTCGTATTGATCACTAAAAGAGGAGCATCATCGTTCGCTGAAAGTGCAGCCCCTGAATAGGTACAAGTGACTGTTTCTGCCGGTGCCGTACCGGTTGCATTACAAGACCAGTTTGTACCTGAACTTGAAACGAATGTTTCAGCACTAAGCGTATCAACCACAGTAATGGTTCCTGTCGTTGCATCAGGTCCATTATTTAAAACCGTGATTGTATTTGTAATACTGGTGCCTTCGACGACAGGATTGGGTGATTTATCTTTTGCTATAGACAGATCCGCGCCAGCTGGAACAATCGCACCTGACAACGTTGCTGTGTTATTTGCTGTATTGGGCTCTGTCGTTGTGGTTGATATTGTCGCAGTTGAATTGACGCTTCCTGATGCAGGAGCCGTAGCAGTAATTGAAATATTGTCTACTACACCGACACCAAAACTAGCGAGATCGCAGGTAATAACGCCAGCCGATTCACCGCAGCTCCAGCTACCCGAAGAATTTATACTGACAAATGTGAAACCAACAGGGAGTGTATAAATCACCTGAGAGGCAAGTGCTACCGACGGCCCTGTGTTTCTTGGTGCTAGAAAGAAGTTTGCACTACTGCCAGCAGGGACGGACGTCGGACTAACAGATAAGCCAATAGATACATCTGTCCCGTTATTGATACTGGTATTTTCAGTAACCGTATTATTACTAACAAACGGATCGCCCGTTGTCGAAGAAACGGTTACGGAGTCTGTAATCGTCCCAGAACTTGCGCCCGTAACTCTAGCAACAATATTAAGATCTGGTGCCGTTATGGTATTGGCTATTCCAGAACGTGTACAAGTAACGAGCTGCCCTGAATTACCACATGACCACCCAGAACCAGAGGCTGAAATAAAGGTAACCTCCGGAGGTAATGTATTCGTGACTGTCGTTGTCGCAGCATCGTTAGGCCCTTGATTCTGAATAGAAACCGTATAAGTAACATTACCAGCACCTGTAGCAGGATCAGGTGAGTCACTAATCGTAGTGACAAGATCAGCACCAGCATCGATAGTCGTATTTTGTGTACGAGCGTTGTTGCTTGTGTTGGTATCTGTAGAGCTCGTTGTAACCGTTGCCGTAACTCCAACCGTACTACCAGTAGCAGCAGATGTTCTAATAACGGTATTGATCGTTGTTACCGGCCCACCGATACCATCACCAGTAATGTTTCCGAGATTACAAGTCAATGTGCCGGGTGATCCGCTGTGACTACACGCACCGTTATCGACTGAAATAAATGTCGTCGTCGCCGGTAAAGGAAAGGTTAGAACAACATTATTTGCTGTATCTGCCGAGGCATTTGAAACAGAAATAGTATAGGTTAAATCGCCAGCTCGTACTGCCGGGTCAGGCATATCCGTTAAGGCTGAAACCTGCACATCAACCGCTTGAACTGCCAGCGGAACGAGCAATAAAAAAGTCGCGAGCAACTGCTTCGCTCGATAAAAATATTGTTTTAGCATTATTCCTCCCTCAAGGAAATATCTAATAAAAGCCTCTCGTGCCGGCTAAATATGGTTTGTTTTTTATAAATTTGGAAGTTTTAAGAGAAGTGAAAGGAAATCAGCTTCTCTTAAAGTATTCCCATCCCTGCCGCTATAGTTCTACATAACTGTTGGAAAATCAAGGATTATGAAGACTTATTTAAGGTTTATGATGTTAATTCTAGGTGTATTCCTTGTGATAGAGGGCAAAACAGCTGAGGAGAATGTCGCAAATCCTATCGAAAAAATTGATGTCCGTGTGATCATAGACGTCTCTGGCAGTATGAAGAAGAATGATCCTGATAACTTACGTATTCCTGCGCTCAAGCTTCTTGTTGGTTTGCTTCCTGATGATGTCAACGCCGGAGTATGGACATTTGGAACAGATGTCAAACCATTGGTTAAGTATGGAGTTGTCAATAAAGGCTGGAAAAACAAAGCCAATAAATCTGTTAGAAAAATCACTTCTAGGGACATGTTTACAGATGTTGAAGCAGCCTTAAAAATCATCAGTAAAGATTGGCAGAACACCTCAGATCCGACGGTCAAACGAAATATAATCTTACTGACTGATGGCATGGTTGATGTCTCAAAAGATCAATCAGAAACAGAGGCCTCTCGACAAAGGATCCTTGATGATGTTCTACCTGACCTACAGGAAAAAGGCGTAACTATTCATACTATTTCTCTATCAGAAAATGCTGATCTAGAAATTATGGATGCACTGTCAAAAGGAACAGATGGTTCCTCCGAACAGGTCAATAGCGCCGATCAATTACAACGTGTTTTTCTACACATGTTCGAAAAATCAACACCAAGAGATACCGTTCCGTTAGAAGACAATCAGTTCACGATCGATAAGATGATCGATGAATTCACATTGCTTGTATTTCGAAACAAAGACGTAAGCGAAACAACTGTTATTCCACCAGTTGGTAATAAATTTACACACAAAACCACTCCGAAAAATGTTGCTTGGTTAGAAGAAGAAGGTTATGACCTAATAACTATTCAGAAACCGAAAGCAGGTAAATGGAAAATAAATGCCGACATTGATCCAGATAACCGTGTCATGGTGGTTTCAAAACTTAAACTCAATACATCACAGTTACCCAATAGTGTCTTCATCGGTGAATCATATGATTATAAATTCTGGTTGACCGCTGGTGATAAAAAAATCGCAAAGGAAGCTTTTTATAAACTTACTGATATTAAAGTTTTGCAAATCTCAGATGACAAAATCCAAGAAGTTTGGGAACACAGTAAAAGAAATTCTGAAAATGAATTTAACCAAAAACTTGGAGAACACTTTAAGGTTGGCAAAGTAGAAATTAATGTTCTAGTTGATGGAAAAACCTTTAAACGTCAAAAAACACATAGCTTCAATGTCTATGAGCAAGTTTACGATGTTGAAAAAAAATCATATGAAGATAGTGGTAGAAATGAGCATGTCATTAGTGTTTTTCCCAAAAAAGAACTTGTTCAGCTAAGTGGTTTTGAAGTTTCTTCGGAGGTCACCGCACCAGATGGAACAAAAACTCAACGTCCTGGAAAAACATCTATACGAGGTGACCGTTCTCTAATCACTATAAAAGATCCAGTTCCGGGACAATATAGTCTTGCTATCAGTGTTGTCGCTTTATCAAAAAGTGGCCGGAAAATTGCCATTACAACTGCACCTGTAACCATTGGGGAGCCTCTTTCAGATCAAGTAGTCGCCGTAGAAGAAGGTGAAGAGGAAGAAGAAACTTCTACGGAAGTAGCAGATTGGTCGAAAATAGGGATTACTTTAATCGCTGTAAACGCAACCATAGCCTTATTAATTGGTGGGATTTGGTTCTTTTTAAAGAGAAAAAGAAAAAATACTCCAGCCCCTGAGGATGACTTATGAATCAAGTAACAATGGAATCACTTTTAATAATGGTAGGTATCGAGGTTGCTGTCTTATTTGCCTTAACTGGAGCATTTCTTCTCTGGCGTATAAAAAAAGGTAAAAAAACAGATCGTAAAGCTGCACAAACATTGGTTGAAAATGTTAAAAGTAACGAAAAAAATCGACGAGAAGGCTTATTGAAAGTTTTTAAAGAATGTTATGAGATGGAGGAAGATGAGTTAAACGCAGCCGTGGATGAATTTTTAAATAGAGAGCGAGCCTTTTATAAAACACTGATTTCTGTTTATGTCGATCGCGATGCAAGCGAGTTTTCAAAAATGACTGGCGCACTGGAAGAAATGGTTAAACCCTACTCTGATCTTGCTCTCTCAGCTGAAGCTTCTGTAGATTCTAATCAGTTAGATGCATTACAAGAACAAAATAAAAATCTGGAAAAAGAACTTGGTGAATCTAAACAAGTGATGGATGAATTGCTCTCCGAATACACAGCAACATTTGATAAGAAATCTGAAGAAGAAAAACTTGAAGCTATTCAAGCAGAACCTGTAGTTGGAGCGCCTACAGGAGATGTTAATATCGATGAAAGTTTAGATATTCAGGTCGAAGAAACTCCAGCCAACCTTGATTCTGAACTTAGTATTACTGAAGAAGTTGAGGACGAGAGTATTTCTAAAGTTTCCGCTGTAGAAATAAATGAAGCTACAGAAGAAAAATCCACTGCCAATGAGAATTCTGAATTAGACAATGCCGCGGATGAAGCTGTTAAAGACGAAATTTCAGATCATGAAATTGCCTCTGAATTAATTATTGATGAAACTGAGTCCGTTTCAACAGAGCCCCCTAAGAAAGATATTTCTCCCGATGAAACAGATAATAAAATAGAGGCTGTAGAAAATATTGATGCTGAATTGAGCATTGATGAAGTTTCGCTCGATGAAATGGATACTGGATTAGAAATCATTGAAGAAACCGAAGTTGAATTAATCATTGATGAAGCAGAAGCCCTAACACCAAAAGTGTCTACTGAAAAAACAGCCAAGACAGCTGATAATGAAGTTTCGCTAGATGAACTGAATGTTGAGTTAGAGACCGTAGAATAGACCTCCTAGAGTACCGTTAATCTAATCATACCTATCATTTAATTTAGGGTGAAAAATGCATATACATAAGCGTGCATTTATTTGTTTGAAACCATTAAGGTCAACGAGCATAGCAGCTGCTCTAGTGTTGTAGCCTTGAATTCGTGCTAATACATATGCCTATCAATATAACAAACAGCTAGTTAATTTATTCAACGAATAATGATAGGGCTTGTTCCTTTAATTTACCTTCAGCTTTTTAACATACTATTCAGTGTTACTTCTGTTTCGTAAGGTCTAGTCTAGTTATCATCATAAGTTTTAAAACTTCTAATTCCTTATTTGGCTCGTCCTATGACAGTTCTTATTGCGCAGCTTCCATGCAAACTAATCACAAAATATTTTTTAGCATGGATATTGTTGGACAATTAAGAACTAGAATCCGAAAGGTAAGATATAAGTTTGATCGTATGGCAGCAAAGCTTCGGCTTTATGGCCTCGTTTGGATCAGCTTAAATAAAATACTTATGTTCGAAATTCTTGCGTCTATAGAAATAGAACTTCAGTAGGTATGATCAACACGCCTTTTCAACGAAAAATTCACTACGATTTTCATCTAATTGAATATTTATGTGTTGCGGTTAATGATTGAGGTATATAAAGTGTTTATTTAAGACGGTATACAACGCCTTGCTTGCAGCGAATCATTTCAAATGCATCTGAATAACTCGCTATTGGTTCTGAACCACCTAGAAATAAATATCCTCTAGGCTTTAAAGATCTCGCCATGCGGGAAAGAATATCTGCTTTAATTTCATTAGAAAAATAGATCAAAACATTTCGACAGAAAATAATTTCAAATTGTCCCAATAAAGAGTAGCTCTGTAATAAATTTAGCTCTTGAAACCTTACTCGTTGCTTCACATTTGCAGAAATTCTACGTTTATCACCATTTGCAGTAAAGTACTGTCTCTGCTGCTGATCGTTTAAACCACGAATAATTTCGTATTCGTCATAAACCCCATCTTTTGCCTGTTGAACAGCTGCTTGTGAAATATCGGTTCCTATAATCTCCACACTTTTAGGAAAAGCGCCTGGGTTACGTTTTAAAAACTCGGTGACCGTTATACTAATTGAATATGCTTCCTGCCCTGTTGAGCTAGCAGCAGACCAAATACGGAACGGATTGGTTTGATCACGAGGATTAGCAGATAACTCTGGTAGTATTGATTCTTTTAATATGTCAAAAGGATGAGCATCACGAAACCATAATGTTTCGTTTGTCGTCATGGCATCAATCACTCTAGCAGTGAGAGCATTTTCCCCACCGCTCTCTAAGACATTCAGAAGCTCGTTTAACGATTGTTCTTTAGCTCCCTCGAGAATACTCCGCAATCTATTTTTTACTAAATATTCTTTATTTAGACCTAAAATAACCCCCGTTTTTTTTTCTAAAAACTGACAAAATCGAGTGTATTCAATTGCACTAATATCTTGGTTAGCACTCAATGAGGCTCCTGCCGAAGATAAATTACTTGTACCTAATTCAGAATTAAAAGCCATTATTATTTATACCTTAAGCTGCAACTGCACCGCGTTCTTTTTCAACTTCTTTCAAACGTGTAATGACTGTTTCTGCAAGCTCATCAGGACTAAATTTTGGAACAAGCTTATTCGCCCCAACTCGTTCAGCCATTGCATTATTAAAGTTACCGCTGACTGACGTATGCAAACAAACATAAAGATCTTTCAGTTCTGGGTGTTCCTTAATAGCCTTTGTGAATGAATAGCCATCCATTGCTGGCATCTCAACATCGCTTAAGACAAGTGAGAGTTTTTCTGTTGGTGACTCGCCACGGTCTTGCATAGCACGCAATATAGCTAAACCTTCTTGTCCATTCTCGGCGATATCATAGGTAACACCAAGTTGGTCAAGAACTCCTGTCACCTGCTTACGTGCAACAGCAGAATCATCTACAACTAGCGCATGGTGCTGGATATGAGGTTCTGACTCAAATGATTTCGTCAATTCAGTCGAAACATCCAAATCAATATTCATAATATCTGACATGACCTGCTCAACATCGATAACTTCAACGAGCTCTTCATCTACTTCGGTTACCGCTGTCAAGTAATTATGTCGCCCCATACCTTTCGGTGGTGGTTTTATTTCATTCCAATTGATATTAATAATACGATCAACACCACTGACTAAAAATCCCTGCACAGCCCGATTGTACTCAGTCACGATAACCCAACTTGCTGATGGATCTTCTATTTCAGATAAGCCGACCGCAGCAGCCATGTCCATGACTGTAATAGTCAAGCCCCGAATGTTAGCCACCCCACGAACTACGTGATGTGATTGTGGAACTATTGTGAGAGGTGGGCACTGGATGACTTCTCTAACTTTAAATACATTTATCCCAAATCGTTGTCTCGAGTTTAAACGAAACATTAACAGTTCTAGCCGGTTTTGCCCGACCAATTGGGTACGTTCGTCTACGGTATCTAATATGCCTGCCATCGTGTATCTCCCACATCAGCTAATAATAATTTCATTCTTGCTTCAACTTATCGACTGAAGTAAGAAGATCTTTAGATTTCAACAGTAAATGATTTGATCTATGAAACACTCTACTTTGGGCATACTAATTGCATTTGTTTTCCCAATACCATAATACTAAATAGATAAAACTGAATTGATCCAATGTCTAATAAATTGTTACTAAAGATTATCTTTGCAGGACTTATGCCAATACTAGCATCGGCTAATATTGCTGCAGCTGATCATCAATCATTAAGTAGCATTCATGATGCAGCAAAGAAACACGCTATTCAGCAATTTAGTCAGAGTAAAGGTCAAGTTGAAGTTATTCCCAATAAGCTCGACACAAGGTTACGACTGACAAAGTGTGAGCAACCGCTCGAAGCAAAGCACACATCTAATGCTCGTGGTGGTCGCCTAACAGTCAATATCAGTTGTAATGGTGTCAAACCGTGGAATCTCTATGTACCAGTACAGATCAAAGTTATGCAGAATGTAGTTGTCCTATCTCACTCCCTATCAAGAGACACACTGTTGAGTCAGTCTGACCTACGTCTTGAGCGACGAGATATAAATAAAATGCATTCAGGATATTTCAGCGATCTCAATGAAGTCATTGGTAAATCACTCCGACGCTCAATCAGTGGCGGTTTAGCACTAACACCTCTTTATGTTGAATCATTCATGCTCATCAAGCGCGGCCAACAAGTCACATTACTGGCACAATCCAGTGGTATCATAGTGAAGATGTCTGGTAAAGCCATGGCAAATGGTGCGGCGGGTGAAAGAATAAAAGTTAAAAACCTAAGTTCTAACCGAGTGATTGAAGGCTTGATCACAAAAGATGGTCAAATTAAAACACACATGTAGGGGAGTGTTTAAAGTAACCATGAAAAAAATTAATGGCAGTCATACTAAAGAAAAATTCCTTAATGGTCCTAAAGGATCTAAAATCCCTGCCGCTAGTAGTATAAAAATCGCAGGAGAATGATTATGGTATCAGAAATACAAGGCTCAAATTCAGGAATAGTACAAGGCACGGATAACCGCAGTCAGCAAATTAACGCTAAAAAAGTTGATGAAGCTAAGAAAACTGAGGCATCTGCACCAGCAGCTTCAGCTAGCGTCAACTTAACTCAAGCAGCAAACAGTTTACAAGCGCTTGAAAAGTCAATATCAGCCGCACCAGAAATAGATCAGCAAAAAGTGGATGCTGTTCGTAAAGCAATCAATGAAGGTTCATACAAAGTTGATTCTGAACAAACCGCAAACAAACTGATCGACTTTGACACGGCTTTACCTAAACAAAGTTAAAGTAGAGTAAACACCATGAACCAACAATCACCTAAGTTAAAAGAAATCACGTTCGTTCTGACTCAACTAAGCACGTTGCTAATGAGTTTGAACAGCATGCTTGATCACGAGAAACTAGCGATTAGTCAACGTGATACTGACCAATTAACATCGGTGGTTACTACTAAAATTTCACTATTACAATCCATTGAAACTTCTAGCAAATCACTATCTCAATTAATGGTGAAACATGGTTACCACGATACGCAAATAGGCCTTAACAAAGGTGCTTTAGCATTCGAACTTGGTGATATATGGACTGCGTTTTGTGAAAAAATGGAAGTTTGTAATGATAAAAACATCATCAACGGTCGCGCCATTGAATTAAGTCGAACCAGTACGGATCGTATCATCGGCATGCTTCGCGGCAATGATAAACCCGTTTATGGGCGCGCCGGAAAAATGCAGGACAAATACGATATTGTGACGCTGGCTGAAGCTTAAGTCAGTAACGATATCATGCTAAAAAAGTTACTCAAGAACATAGATTCATTCCGTTCTAGGCTGTCTCCACAGGTGACCGAGCCAGAAATTGAAGAAGAAATTCCTAAGCCCCCTTCTCCCGCAACTGCAAATTTAATGCGACGGATCAAAAGCTCACGATCCATGCTAACAGTCAAAGTTAATGGTTCTGATGATATTTATCTCAGCGCACTGCTCGATGTTAATGAAGCTGAGGGATATATCGTCATCGATGAATTGAACTCAGCGGCAGGAAACCGCGCACTCCGCGACAGGAAACAACTTGAAATTAATACAAGACTAGAAGACCGTGAAATCAAGTTCTCATGTAAGCTAGAAGCCATCGGTGAACAAAAAGGTATTGCTTATTACAAGATCCCATTCCCTGAAAATCTAGATCACCAACTCCGAAGAAAACACCTGCGTATTAATGCACCGAAAGGCAAATACTTGCCGGTACATTTACATACCGAAATGCATGATCTCGCGACGGGCGATCTTCTTGATCTCTCTGCGGGTGGTTTTGCTGCCGAAATGAGCCGAGAAACAGCAAGCATGGTTCAACGTGGCGATCTGATTCCAAAATGCTTACTTCATTTAGGCGAACAAGATCCTATTGAAACAGAGCTTGAAATTCGATACTGCGAAGATATTCGTTACCACTCACGTCCTCGATTAGGTGGAAAGTTCATCAATATGGATCAAAACTCTGAAAGACGTTTACAGAGATATATTTCACAAATCGACAGAATGAACAATCGAAATACCAAACATACCTAACGAATAAAAATAAAAATTAAAAGTTAATAATTACTTGAGATTACATTGTCACTTACTCAACGACAAAAATCTAAACAACGCCCCCATTCACTTTTAGTGTTTGTCCCGTTATGAAAGCGGCTTCATCAGAAGCAAAATAAAGCACCGCGTTTGCCACATCCTCAGGTAGACCAAAGCGTTGTAACGGTGTTGTTTCGATCACCATTTTATAATAATCATCACGCATTACATCATCAGCAAAAGCCGTTTGAATCCAACCAGGCGCGACATCGTTTACTCGAACATCCGGCGCAAGCGAGCGCGCTAAACATTTAGAAAATCCAACAATCCCACCTTTAATTGCAGCGAACATTTCAGGGTTTCGCCCTTTCATCCCATGTAAGGCTAAATCCCAAGAAATATTGATGATCACGCCAGAACCAGCTTGCTTCATTAACTCCGCAACCTGCCAAGAACACATCATCGTTCCTCTTAAATCAACCGAAACTAAACGCTCAAGCTTTTCCAGATCACTCAACTCTGCTCCGCTTCCGGTCAAGATATCCGCACCTGCAATATTCGCCCAAATATCAATATTGCCCAACACAGCAGCAGATTCAACCACCAATCGCTCAACATCTTTCGCTTCTGCAACATTACCCTGCACCAATTCTGCTCGCCCGCCGGCCGATCGAATAGTCTCAACCACTTCTCGTGCACTCTGCTCGGAACGGTTGTAATTCACGATAACATGCGCGCCTTGTTGCGCTAACGTCAAAGCAACTTGGCGACCAATACCAGTACTTGCTCCGGTAACAACAGCCGTTTTATTTTCTAACCTTAAACTCATTTTTATATTTCTTAATTATAGCTAATGTCATTATTTACAATCACGGCATTCCAAAGTGCCTAGACTCTCAAGATCAGTTGTATCAACAACGCCACGAACAGGTGCTTCACCGACAATTTTTCCGTTTTCAACCAATAACATCATCTGCCGCAACTGCCCAGTCGATCTGAAATTCATTTTCAAACCTTTTGCACCGTCCATCACCAAATCACTTTTTAGAAACTCACTAACCTTCACAGCATCAGCAGACTTTGTTCGGACAACCGCATCAGCAACGATCTTCGCCGCTATCCAGCCCGCATAAGCTGAATCATTCATCACCTCATTGTAAGACTTCTTAAAACGCTTATTGACCTGACTAGCAGCATATTTTTTAAAGTCTTCATGCCAACCTGCAGCAACAGCCTTAGAGTCTGCATTTTTTTGTGTCCATTGAGCAACTGCATCCTCAGCCATTTTTTGACTAGGAATCGTATGAAATAAATTATCAACGCACTGCTTACGCAAAGAATCACTTCGCTCACTTAAATTGAAAATAGGAAGACTAGGATTAAGCTCAGCTAGCTCACGTAATTCTTTCTCATCAAGTACAGAAAAAATTGCCGTCACATCAGAGACCTTGCTCAACTTAGTCGGATCAAGCACTTTCAACACATAAGATTGCCCCAAAAACTCACCTTGTAAATTCGCCTCCTCAACCCCCTGCTTTACCCCTAACGCAGCAGAACTAGACTCACAACCAACATAAGCCAAAGACACCTCAAGCTTATCTGCCGCAAACACATTGCTAAACAACAACATAAACATCAAAGAAAGAGAAATACGAAACGTTTTCGACATAATGATCACCTTATAATCAGTTAGATACATAACCAGCGTACATATTCGCAACAATCATTACCTATATCGCCCCAAAAAGACAGGGAACTTTAAGGAAATATCAATATGAGATTTTCCTAGACAAATAGTACAAACAGAATGGTGACAACCGCAACACACTCAGGTATATTGCCAAGCCTTCGCAAAACAACGCGCCCTTAGCTCAGCTGGATAGAGTACCTGGCTTCGAACCAGGTGGTCGGAGGTTCGAATCCTTCAGGGCGCACCATTTTATAAGGCTTTCAAGCCGATCTAGATTCTTATTTGTCCCATAAAAACAGAGTTGTCCCATAGATTTAAATTAAAAAAGCTTTTCCATCTCGATTTAATTTTTCGGTGGTTTAACAGGCTTCGGCGGCTTTACTGAATTCTTATTGATTAGTTTAGGAGGTTTAATTGAAGCAGAATCTTTACGAGCACCATCATTCTGAGAAGATTTTTTATCTTTGGACATCTTATTCACCCTATATTTTTTGTGACAAATGCTATAGTACAAACTATCGCACTTATAAAAGCAATTGCAGAGAACCAATTAAGAAACTCAGCAATACTTGCAGGAATATTACGCCTCTCTCCAAATTCATCTTTATCTTCAATGAAGTATTTTTCAGCATATTCAATAGCAATATCATAGCCAAGTTGTGCGATACGAAACGATACAATAGTTGAAATAATTGCAGCCAGAAATGAATACCATGAGAAAAATAAAATTCCAGTACATGTAGCATCTTCAAAAGGAACCACAAACTTCAAAATGGACAAGGATAATGCGAGTCCAGAACTAGATAACGTCAAAATAGCTTTATCAAACGCCTCACCATTCGATAATTTCAGTTTCTCAACCGACTCTTGGTATTTAACAAACAAACTTCGCATATTTTCTTCGTACGATCTATCAGTCATAACTTATTCCTTCACTTAGTAAATGCAAGTTTTTTTAATCTAAATTAATATTTATTTAGATCCTAAACAAAAATTTCAATGATATACATATTCAAATACCTATGAAAGAAAATGATAATTGTATTATATGCTTGAAATTACTCACTCTACGACCTACTTTCCCCCCCGCGTTAGGGGTTTGATAACATCAGCCTTTCGACGATAAACTTTATTGGTTATTTCAGAAGAGGAATGCCCTAGTAACTGTCTTGCATGTTCTATTTCAGTATCAGAAGCAACTTTTGCTCTTAAGTCATGTTCAGTAAATCTTTCCGTGACATTCGTTTCTATAAGTACTTTTTTCATGAACCGTTGCCAGAGGCTATCGAATGCATTGGCCTTACTATCTTCTGTGATATAAGGCTTGCCACTACGTGTATGAAATAACCAAATAGAGCCAACTTTGCAGGGTAGCGATCTGATACGTTTAACAGCTTCTCGAAGCTCATCACTCCATTCGATAATCATAGATTTTCCAGTGGTTGTTTGTGTCTTTCGCGGTGTGACGTGAATACCAACTTCTTTCAAGTCAGATATTTTTATTGAAAGCATGTCTCCCCTTCTCAAACCCAACATTAATTTCAAATTTATGTAAGCTAACAAAAATGGATTCGCAACTTTTAAAGCTTCTTCAATTTCCCAGTTTTCGATATATCGTGTTCTTGGAGGTGTTGAAAACTTTTTAACTTTTCCTTTGATAGGATGTGTTTCACAAAGTCCCCATTCGATAGCTTTTGAAAATGCATGGCTGAGTACTTCTAAATCTCGATTAGCAGCTGTTTTCCCCTGCTTGCCACGTAAATCCATAAATTTATAGACATGCATAGGCTTGATAGCAATTATCGCCATAGAGCCAAATACAGGCATCAGTACTTTGATTGAATAAAGATTGGATTCTTGTGACTTTGACGCTTTGTGTGGAATTACCTCAATAACATAACGCTCAAGTAGTTCACCGACAGTTTGAGCATGACTATAGAGCTCTATCCTTGAAGCCCAGACTCGATATGCTTCCGGCTCTGTTTTTCCTAAACGAAATTCTTTTTTATCATCCCAAAGGTGTTCTTGACCTAGTGGCACTCTGTAATAATACGCATTGTGTTTAAAACGCCAGCGTTTAGGCAGTGACTTATTTTCTTTTTTGCGTGGCCTAGGACTCATTCTAGTGAGCTAAAATCTGGCGTATCACCAGATAATGAAGCTTCTCCTTTTGCTCCACCCATGACAGCTATAAAATGCGCTCGTAGTACAACAAGGGCACCATCTGCTCTACGATAAGCAGTTATTCCCTTCTTGCGAAGGAAACCAAGCTGAGCGTGAGGCCTCACTCGTCCAGTAATAAGTCCAATTTCATCGGTAGTTAAACATAAAGAACTCATGTTTTTTTGCTGACCGATTGTGGGAAGTGATGTTCTAGTGGAGCCAGTCGCTTTGGTAGTCCGTCACGGACAGTTAACTCAAAAACTTTTGAAATGTCACCACCTTCAACCTGACGCATAGCATTCAGTGCTTTTCCACAGGAAGTCTTAACCCATAAACTCATATTGTCATATGTCATGGTTGTAGTTTTTTGTATAGTTTTTATTCTGTCTTGCTTTACTGAAATAAAGTTAAATGCTTTATAAGAACCTGCTAAATAACTTCCAGCTTTTAAGATAATATCCGTAGGGATTACACGACCTTTATCATGAAGTTCAAGCTCAACCCTAAACCATTTGCTAGTAGGCTCTCCAAGCTGCTTTCCCTTTTCATACATCCTTGCAAGCTTACCTCCCTTACGCGTACCGATATAGAATGTTTTACCTGAGCCATCATCTAAATCATCTATCAATTGAGCTTTAGGCGGACGTCCTGTCGTATTAAATAGCTTATCTCTGTACCACTGTTTACAAATCTCTATATTTACTGTTTTGCCATCGAAATCATCGTGAGCTAAATCTACACGTGTGATCTTAGCTGTATTCAAAATCAACCAGTCATGTACTTTGACCCAGTCTTTAACGAGAGAACAACCTTGAGCATTTAGTTCAACGTGGATAGTGTTTTTTTGACTATGACCTCCATAAGCAACTAAACCATAATGGCTAAGGTTTATACGATGGGTATAACCATTCCAACCAGTCTTTGGTTTAACCCAATTCTCTTTATAAATATTAAAAATAGATATTAATGCTGAAAGTAATGCTTTTTGATCATCAACACAGTGTTTAGTTTTTATTGTGAATGCTAGCCAATCGACCAAAGCAGTTTCATCCCGTGTTACTAGACGGGACTCAATCTCACCACAAACTGACTCTATGTTTTGCTCTACTTCATTTGATAGCAGATTATTATTTAAAGGAGTATTCATACCCCTTTAGATTAATAGTAAGATGCAGGGGAGTCAATACCCCTTTTGAAAAGAATATTATTTTAAGAGTAATGAATGAAAAATTGAAGGTTGTTAGTGAAGAGAAAGTGACAATGAAAAAATGAAGCTATCAGATAGAAACAAGCTTTAGGATTATTTATATCATCCAGAAATATTAGCGGCATAACTGATCAAATAGCCTACGTTGCACGCAGGCTATTTGCTCAACAAAACCACTAGAACACTGTTCGAAAAAGCTAAACTAAAAATTAATTGCAAACGTTAGGTATTAATCTAATTACTTGATCTTGGGAGTTCGTACACCAGTTATTTCACCACTGACAGCTTTCCAGAAATTAGAGACTTTTTGTACAGCTCTCCAAGCTACCGACTTGTGTGCATACTCTCCGACATCAGGCATTTCATCTTTGAAGTTTAAATTAAGAACTTCACCATATTTCTTTAATGTTCTTTTATCATGAATAAGTAGTAAAACTTTCCAACCCATCCGCTTACCAACAAAAAGAGCGCCAATAGCAGACTCTAAGACAGGAAGATCACCTTTAAACTCAGTGATAACACGATGAAGATGCTCATCAAGCTCATTTGGATTCATTATGTATAAATAGCTTTTAAAGATTACAAGAATGACAGAGAGAAAGAGTTCTAACAACCCCTTCGTTAAGCTTTTTTCGTTACCACTCAGTCGATATCCGTTAATTCTGATAATACGTGCTATCGCTACGGCTATTAGGCTTCTGTTATCCGAAATCTCTAATAGCCATCAATTTTCTTGGTTTCGTTATACTCTGTTAGTTGTCATTGGGTATGATTTTCATGTCCACAACTTCACGTATAAACCATGTCCCATTCCAGTCGACAATTTCCATATAAATCAAAGGCTTCACAATACTTACATTGCACGTTCCAATGGGACAGTCTTCTCGATTAAGCGTCTGTATATATTGAGAAAGACTCTGAAAACACAACTATCTTCGAACCAGGTGGTCGGAGGTTCGAATCCTTCAGGGCGCGCCATTTAAATCAATAAGATAGTATATTATTTTAGAGTCAGGTTTTCTGCCATTTATTCTCAAACATGATTTTTTCAAGTGGCATGCCTTTCACCCAGTTTTTCTCCTCAAGCATTGGCGCAGAATAGAACGCTTCCACATGGCCTAAACATAGTATGGCGACTGGTTCTCCACCTTCTGGAATTTCTAATAACTCCGATAATACATCCGGATCAAATAATGAAACCCAGCCTAAACCTAAACCTTCTGCACGCGCTGCTAGCCACATGTTTTGTATGGCGCAAGCGACTGAGGCCAAGTCCATATCGGGTAATGTGCGACGGCCAAAAATATGCTTTTCTCGATCATCCGCAAGTGCCACTATTAACAGTTCACCACAATCAAGAATGCCTTCAACTTTCAGTTGTAAGAATTCTTTTTGTCGTTCATTGAGTGCTTTAGCTGTTTTCTTCCGTTCTTCTTCGACGATCACACTGATCTTATTTCTTATGTCATTTTCCGTGATTCGAATGATTCGCCACGGTTGCATGAGTCCGACATTCGGAGCTTGGTGAAAAGCAAGCAATAGTCGTTCTAATATTTCAGGAGGCACCGGATCTGTTTTGAAATGACGCATATCACGTCGTAATTTTATTGCACGGTATACCGCCTCTCGATCAGGTTCGTTAAAACGGTGCTCTATTTCTTTAGTATTTTTCATGGCTTAAAAAATGTGTTATCCACTCCCGAACTTCAAGGAAAATAAAAATATATATTAAGTTGCCACCAGTCTATTTATATTGAAAAACTAACTCCGCTATTAGTGACTCATTTGGAAAGCTGGCTATGTAGTTTGGTTGAAGCTCCCATTGTAAACGAGTGAATGAAGAGAAGTGCCCACGAAGCTTCTCTTCAGAAAAATTCACCTCTTGTAAGGCTAGTATCGTGAGGCATTTTTGTAAGACCACTACCATGCAGAACACTGAGCATGTCGCCTACCTTCTCTTATTTTAGCTTGAATCGATTCAGTCAAGGATCATTGAGGCTATGAAAATCTAGCTCAATTTTGAAAGTGCAAACATTGTGGCCATCTTGTCGGTGGTTGGCTGCGAGTGCAACGGTAGTAGAGGTTTTACTCTGATCCGGTGCTGGGGCGCTAATCACCAGCGCCGGACAGCATCGATCAGTTTTTATTATTCAGTCGTTAAAATTAAACTCTAGGAGAGTGATCTTCAACCGCAATAGGTCGCAACGAGACTGCAATTACATGAACCACCGTCGCGCAGCCTAAGTAGAAAGCAAAGTTAGAGAACATGCTAGGTGCATATTTCGTTAATCGGCCACCAAATTCAGCTAATGTTGGATCAGTAAAGCGACCTGAAAAATAGTAAAAACCACCGCTAGAAATTATTTCAGCAACAATGCCTGCAGCAAAAGCCAATAGAACTAATGGCAGCAATGCTGACCATTGTGGCTTATAAACCGACGAGAATATTTTTCCAGCAAACCATAAAGCACCATAAGCAAGAATTAACAAACTGTACGCGGGTGATACGCAAAAACTACTGACACCACCGTAAGTAATCGCAGCGTAATCCAGTAATACCGCTTCGGCTAATAGAACGGGGAAAATCCAACCGCGCGTAATGTAGGCTCCGGCAAGGAAGAATACTGCCCAAGAAGCACTCGGCAAGCTTTCAATTGACGCGAAATGTTGACCGCGTGTTACCGCCAATAAAGCCATCAAAAACAGGCCAATGAGAAGTTGATTACGGTTAGATAGTTTTAACAATGTAGATCTCCGTCATACAGCCGTAAAGCCGTATGAATAAATTAAATATGCTGCGATTATACTGCTTCATTAGAGATAGCTCAAAGCCTTTTCCAAGCGCTGAAATTCGGCTTCATCCGCCGGCAAACCAAATCTAACACCATCCTTTTGATCAAGCAGGCGAGTGAGGATCCCCTGCTCCGCAAGCTGCGTATAAACCGTCTGCGCCTGCGGTGGATAACAGGTCTGGAACAAAGCCGTTCCCTGCACTGCAATATTTAGCCTGCTACTGATCAGTTGATTAAGTCGTTGCGCCTGATCTACTAGCTGATGACGCATACTCGCTTGCCATACATGATCCGCCAGCGCCTGTTTACAGATCCAACGCGTTGGGCCACTCACTGGCCAAGGCCCAAGCTGCTCTTCAATCTGATCAAGTTTACTTTGTTCAGCAAGAACAAAACCAGCCCGAATCCCAGCCAAGCCGAAAAACTTACCTACCGAACGCAACACAAACAAGCCCTGTTGATCGGAAACATCTGACAAGCTTTGTTGCGACGAGACATCCATAAATGCTTCATCAACTATCAACCAGCCCGCTCTTTTATGCAATGTCTTATGTAACATTAACAAATCCTGCTTATTGATCAGCTCAGCGGTTGGGTTGTTTGGGTTGATCAACACAACGACATCGAATCGATCAACTTGCTCAAAAATAGATTGCGTATCAAGCCCTACCACCTCATGTCCCTGTTGCTCCCAAGCCTTACGATGTTCTGTATAACCAAGCTTTGGAATAGCGACTTTGCAAGGCGCACGTAACATCGGCAAAACTTGAATCGCAGCTTGCGAGCCAGCCACAGGTAAAAGGCTCTGGCAATGATAATAATTTTTCGCAACTTCGATCAGTCCATCATTCTGCTCGGGTAGCCGTGCCCAAGAGCTTGCTGGAATAGCGGGCACCGGCCAGCCATTTGGATTGATGCCTGTCGAGAGATCAATCCACTGTTCAATAGGGATTGAAAATTGTTTTGCAGCATTGATCAAGCCACCACCGTGACTAAGCACGCAAACTACCATTGAAAAAACTGATCGCAAATATGATCGCTGCTATGACGAGAATCCAAACTAAGGTCCCGAACTGCACAAGCTTCATTGCCCGCTTAATATCCTCAGCATGCGGCGCAGAACCTTGACCTAAAATCGGTCTCATTTTTCGCTCTCCGTGATACATGCCCGCACCACCCAGCTGAATATTAAGTGCGCCTGCACCAGCCGCCATAACAGGCCCTGCATTCGGGCTTTCCCATGTTTTCGCCTGCTGCTGCCAACATTTAAAAGCAACTTTTGTGTTGCCTAAAAATGCATAGGTAAGAGCACAAAGCCTTGCTGGGATCAGGTTTAACAGATCATCTAAGCGTGCTGCTGCCCAACCAAACTTTTGATATTGTTCTGTACGATATCCCCACATGGCGTCTAATGTGTTGATCAAACGAAAACCCACCGCACCCGGTGCACCAAGTAAAACGAACCAAAATATTGTTCCAAAGACAGCATCATTACCATTTTCTAAAACAGACTCTACGCAAGCCAGTGACACCTGTGATTCATCCATGTTTGAGGTATCACGACTGACCATGAGACCCACCGTCTGGCGAGCCGTTTCAATCTCATTCGTAGATAAAGCTTTGTAGACATTATTTGCATGATCGATCAAACTTTTCCCACCCAACGTTAGATAGAAAAAAACCATACTAAAAAAGACACCATACATTGGAATGTCACATAACCACCAAACCAGATAGCTGATCGGTACAACAAGCGTTAATACTGACAGTAAGCCTGTAAACCGATTACGCAACGAGCTTTTAATATCAAATAATTGATCAATAAAATGGGCCAAGCGACCAAAGCCGACCAGAGGATGAAAACGTCGAGTTTCACCGAATAACAAATCCAGCTGAATACCGATAAAAAGTTGTAATAGCGTGAACATTTTACGACAGCTGCCCACCTAAAAAGAGTAATCGTGGATGTTGAGGAAAATCTAATTGAATACGACTTAAGCAGGCATACGGTACATCAATGCGAAAGAAATTTTCTGTTGGAAAGTTCAACACACTCCGTAAGATGGCTCGGATCACACCACCATGTGCAACTAATAGATAATGTTTGTCATCATCGTCTTTATGATAAGTGTTGAGTAAAGCATCCCATGCCGAATGAACACGTTGTTCAAACGCGTCATAAACCTCACCTTCCGGTGCTGGAGTGGAAGCAGGGTTTTGCCAGAAATCACTCATTTGTTGTGAATCTTCGCTGTCATAAAGTTCTGAGAACAATCGTCCTTCCCACTGGCCAAAACCAATTTCGCGAAACAGTGGTTCAATCGTCAGATCAAGCCCATGTTGTTCGGCCAGCTCTTCGGCAAATAAGCGACATCGTTGCAACGGCGAAGAGATGATCTGTGTCCAAGGAAGTGTTTTGTCAGCAACGACTGATCGCAATTGCTGCCAGCCCAGTTCTGTTAATGGTTCATCGGTGTGGCCCAGTAGTTTCGTCCCACCAGCCACATCGCCATGCCGTAATAAATCAATTGTGATTGTCATAAAAACCTAAAAATACCCTAAAAATACCCTAAAAATAAAATAGAAGATCAGTCTAGTAGAAGGTAAAATATCACCTTCAAATTTCTCTGATACCTAAACACCTAAGGATAACATGTCCTGTAAAACTCTGATGATCCAAGGCACTACATCTGATGCCGGCAAAAGCACATTGGT
The DNA here is from genome assembly GCA_913058255.1 of uncultured Pseudomonadota bacterium. Classification (GTDB taxonomy): domain Bacteria; phylum Pseudomonadota; class Gammaproteobacteria; order CAJXQU01; family CAJXQU01; genus CAJXQU01. The sequence goes on from CAJXQU010000023.1 coordinate 23,588, forward strand.
TGCTGGCCTATGCCGCTACTACAAAAATCAAGGGATTAAGGTAGCGCCGTTTAAACCACAAAATATGGCCTTAAACAGTGCTGTGACGGTTAATGGTGGCGAGATAGGCCGTGCTCAGGCAGTGCAGGCTCAGGCTTGTGGGCTAGAACCTCATACGGACTTCAACCCCGTTTTATTAAAGCCGAATACGGATATTGGTGCTCAGGTGATCATCAACGGCAAAGCCATTTCAACAATGGATGCAAGAGACTTCCACGATTATAAAACCACTGCAATGAAAGCAGTTCTGGCAGCATATGAACGGTTATGCAATCAATACGATCTGATCATTGTTGAAGGTGCTGGTAGCCCAGCGGAAATAAATTTACGTGACCGAGATATTGCAAACATGGGCTTTGCTGAGGCCGTTGACTGTCCGGTTATTTTAATCGCGGACATCGATCGTGGTGGTGTTTTTGCTCATCTAACCGGCACGATCAATTTGCTCTCTCAAACCGAACAAGATCGAATTATAGGCATGGTCATCAATCGTTTTCGTGGAGACATTTCTCTGTTACAACCGGGCATCGACTGGTTGGAAGATCATTCTAAGAAACCAGTCTTCGGCACCCTGCCCTATCTGCATGGGTTGCACCTAGAGTCAGAAGATTCTGTTTCTATAGAACAAGCCGAACATATTCAAACCGAGACAACATTAAATATTGTCGTACCAGTACTCACCCGTATGAGTAACCATACAGACTTTGATCCGCTACGCTTACATCCGCAGGTTAATTTACAATATATTCAGCTTGGTGAAATCATCCCAAAATCTGATCTTATTATCCTTGCTGGCAGTAAAAGTGTCCGCGCTGATATTCAGTTTTTATTTGAAAATGGCTGGCAGGATCATATTGATCAACATTTACGCTATGGCGGAAAATTGTTAGGTATTTGTGGCGGCTTTCAAATGTTGGGACAGCATATTCATGACCCAAGTGGATTAGAAGGCCACGCGGGTAGCCAAGCTGGTTTTGCTTATTTAGATTTTGAAACCTGCATAGAAACCGAGAAACAATTACGCCAGATAAAAACACAATTTACTTTTACTGAAGCGGAAGTTTCGGGTTATGAAATTCGTGCAGGAAAAAGTACAGGAAAAGCATTAGCAAACCCGGCCGTTATAGCTGAAAATTCTGAGTCTGCGATCTCTGAAGATAAACAAATAATAGGTACCTATATTCATGGCTTATTTGATACTGACTCTGCCTGTCAGGTTCTATTAAGTTGGGCCGGTTTAAACAACCCAGAAACAATTAATTATGTGCAAATAACAGAGGAAGGTATTGATCGTGTTGCAGATTGCATAAAAGAAAATATGGATCTCTCAACTATCGAGAAATGCTTAGAAAAATATTATCCATAAGAAACTTTTATGCCTCTCAGATAATCCCTGTTATGGTCAATAGAACAGTTAGTTCAACAACCTCAATCGTTGCACCAGCCGTATCACCTGTAAATCCTTTAATACGCCGCAGCATAAAATGACGTAATAAAAACATTGTAGTGAACGACACGATTAAGCTTATCAGCGCAACGTTGAAACTGATCAGAAATAACAAAAGACTAAACCCTAGCAAGACATAAATGGTGTTCTGTTTCGGCAAGTATTCTTTCATGTCGGTTCCCAAACCAAAGTCTCTTACATAAGGTGTTGTCATTATCAACACAACCACCATCATTCTTGCAATGATAGGTGAAAAAATAATCAAATAACTATCCGATGTTAATAGTATTTTGATCGCAGTCCACTTTAGTAAAAGAACTAAGATTAATGTCACAACCGCTATTGCACCGCACGCTGGATCTTTCATGATCGTTAAGGTTCGAGCCGGATCAGAGTGACCGCCCATCCAAGCATCGGCACTATCAGCCAAACCATCCAAATGTAATGCGCCTGTTAAAAAAATCCACACACAAAGCAGCAGCGCAGCGGATAGATCCGAAGCTGGTAATAAAGAAGAAAGAAGAAATAAAAACAACCCTAACAACAGGCCAATGACAGGATAAAATAATAAACTTCGGCCATTATCCTGAGGAATAATCTCACCTTTTATTTTTATCGGGAAAGACGTTAAAAACTGTGTTGCAATAAGAAAGTGTCTAAACATTGTTAACGGACTTTCTCCGCAACATCAGCATCCGAAAAGGTCGCCATATTATTGTGTAAAGCACAGGCCATGCGCAACAAAGGCACCGTCACTCCAGCACCACTACCCTCGCCTAAACGCATACCCAAACTTAACAAACTCTCTGCTTGTAAAGCTTGCAAGACAAGCTTATGCCCAGGCTCAGCAGACTCATGACTAAAAATAAGCCAGTCGCGTAAACTTGGTTGTATTTCACAGGCGAGTAAGGCGGCAACGCTGGTAATAAAACCATCAACTAAAATAGGTGTTCCTTCTTGCCCACAACGAATATAAGCACCGCATAATGCTGCGATTTCAAAACCGCCTAGACATCTTAATATATCCAAAGTTTGGAGTTTATTTTTACCCACATGTAAAGATAAAGCCTGCTCGATAATTTTAACTTTATGTTTAATCCCTTTTTCATCAAGTCCCGTACCAGCACCAGTAATTTCTGCAGGGTTTAACTTTAACAAAACTGCAGTCATAGCCGTCGCAGATGTGGTATTAGCGATACCCATTTCTCCACCTATAAACAAATCAACCCCAGACGCTTTAGCTTTGCCTGCCACGTCGCTGCCGATAGTAAGTGCAGCATTCAATTGCTCTTGTGACATTGCTTCTTGCACAGCAAAATTTTTAGTACCACACCCAAGTCGACAATCCTTCACCCCTTGCAGTGGCTCCAACTCACCAACGGTGCCCAAATTGATCACATCAAGGTTTGCATTAAGCTCTTTTGCAATGACACAAATAGCCGCACCACCCGCTGAGAAATTACGGATCATTTCCAACGTGACGGACTGGGGAAAAGCCGAAACATTTTCTTCTGCGACGCCATGATCTGCCGCAAAAATAGTAATATTAATATCCTCTAACTGTGGATTTTTCTTACCCTGCATAGAAGCCAAACGAATCACAACGGATTCTAATTCACCCAATGAGCCTGGTGGTTTAGTTAATTGTTGTAAATGAGACGATGCACTTTGTAAGGCCTTCTGATCAATTTTTCTTATTGGGTTATCCAACCAACTAAAACTCAATTTCATCTCCTTTTAAGACTTGAGGAAGGCCAGCAATGGTCATCACAACTCGATCACATTGTTCAGCAACAGACTGGTGTAAAACACCCGTTCGATCGCAAAACTGCCTGCTCAACTCACCCATTGGAACAACGCCCAGCCCTGTTTCATTACTAACCATAATAATATCGGCTTGCGTATTGGCTAATGCTCGTAAAAAGCTCGCTATTTCATCCTCCAAGCGTTGAGGATCGTCCTTGCATAATAAATTAGTCATCCATAAGGTTAAGCAATCAATCAGTAAGCACGTGTTTTCGTTTGGGCTAGCATCGATCACAGCCCCTAAGCTCAACGTTTCCTCAACTAAGCCCCAATCCGAGGGCCTACTCTCTTTATGTGACTGGATACGATCAGCCATTTCATCATCACCAACTGTTGCTGTCGCAACATAAATCACGCTTTTGTCGAGTGACAAAGCCAGCTTTTCAGCCAACCGACTTTTACCTGATCGAACACCACCAAGAATGAGTTGTTTCAAAAAAATGACTCCAACAATGCTATCTAATAAATAGTTCGTCTATAATAACGCACTATGAATAAACACAAACAGAAAATGCAAGAACAGAAGGCTGCTGTCGATGCTCGCATCAAGCAAGCTAAAGATAAAAAAGGTTTAATCCTCGTCATGACCGGTGATGGTAAAGGCAAAAGCAGCTCAGCTTTTGGGATGATAGCCCGCTCGCTTGGCCACAAAATGCACTGCGGCGTGGTCCAGTTCATCAAAGGTGCCATGAGCACCGGCGAAGAACGTTTTTTCAATCGCTTCCCTGACGAGGTGGAATACCACGTCACTGGTGATGGCTACACTTGGAACACACAAGATCGCGACGGCGACATTGCCACTGCTGAACGAGGCTGGGAAATAGCTAAAAAAATGATCAGTGATCCTAAATTTGATCTGGTTGTTTTAGATGAACTTAATATTGTCTTAAAAATGGGCTATCTCGAAATAGAGAGAGTTTTAGCCGATTTGCAAGCCAAACCAGAACTACAACATATTGTTATCACCGGGAGAGATGCACCAGAAAAACTCATCGAAATAGCAGATACGGTAAGTGAAGTGCAGCTAGTCAAGCATGCGTTTCAAAACGGGATCCGTGCTCAAAAAGGAGTTGAGCTTTAGGAAAAATCAATCACGCCTAGTCAAAATCAGCCGGGCTAACGACACTGACGCTTGGCTTGTTCATCACATGTGTATAAATCATTGTTGTTTCCACCTCAGAATGACCTAACAACTCCTGAACGGTGCGAATATCATAACCCGCTTCCAATAAATGTGTCGCAAAACTATGCCGTAAAGTATGGCTACTAACCCGCTTAATCAAACCTGCGGCTTTTGCCGTCCGCTTAACTGCTTTTTGAATCGACGTCTCATGCAAATGATGACGTCGAGCAATACCACTACGATGATCCACACTAATCCGACTGGCAGGAAAAACATACTGCCAGCGAAGTTCCTTCTGTGCATTTGGATATTTTAGCGCCAATGCATTCGGCAAATAAACAGAACCAGCTTGATCTTTTAGATCAACATTATGCAACAATTCAACCTTCTCTAACTGCGCTTTCAATGCGTCTCTATACTTCTTTGGTAGAGGCACTACGCGATCTTTATTTCCCTTTGCTTCACGAATCAAAATCTGCGAATAATCAAAATCAATATCTTGAACACGCAACCGAGCACACTCCATCAACCGCATCCCTGTCCCATACATCAACCCCATAATCAATCCATAAATACCTGAAGAGTTCTTAATCAGCTTTTTCACTTCATCACGAGATAAAACCGTTGGTAACTTTCTGTCACGCTTTGCATGCTTAAAACCATAATCTTCTGCAGGACGGTTTAACACCTCACGCACTAAAAACACCACCGAATTCAAAGCCACATTCTGCGTACTCTTTGCCACATTCTTATCAACCGCTAAATGACTCAAAAAAGACTCTATATCTCGCGGAGTAATATCCGTAAAAGAGCGGCCCTCAAGAAAAACATCAAACTTCTTCACCCAAGTTAAATAAGTTCGCTCTGTTCTGATCGAATAATTTCTAGTTTGAATTTTTCTTACCAACTCTTCTAACCAGATAGCATTCACACCAGAAAATTTTTTCATCTGCGGCCGTTGTTGATCCGACTCACCCGCATTCATCGCCTTCTCACGCCAGAATGCCCAGTCAACATAACGCGCAGAACGTGCATCAACCACATCGACAAACAAAAGTTGTAACGCATCAATAAACTGCAATTTTTGCCAAGTGTCTAAACGCTGTTTCAATCGTTCAGCAAGATAACTCTCGATTTCATCACTAGTAATTGAGCTTAACCGACGATCAGGAAAATTAGACAAAAACGACTCAACATCACTCACATACCAAGCATGCTGGTTTAATGGAACACGTTTTAACTGCAGCGTATTTAAATACAATGCCCAGTTACCCGTTTGGTATTTTTTATTCGTTAGATCAGTTTTCATATGACCTGCACTTTACATTACTATACAGATTCTTCATAGGTTGTTATTATCTGGTTCTTTATAATAAGCTGTTAGGTGTCTGCGACGCAAAAACTTATACTCTAATTTAGACTAATACTTAAGTAAAAAACTATGTACATAGGTGAAGCATCAAAAAAAAGTGGCGCAACGGTTAAAGCTATTAGGCTGTACGAGCAACTTGAATTGTTATCAAATATTTCTAGAGAAAACTCTTATCGCGTTTTCACTGAAGAAGATGTTCTTCTAATTAAATTCATCAAAATTGCTCAATCATTTGATTTTAAGCTCTTAGAGTTAAAAGATATTATTTATTCTGGAGGAAACTTAGCAAACTGGGAAAATATTGAGCGAGCTATTTCTTTAAAAGAACAAAAAATCACTAAAGAAATTTCAAGACTTCAGAGCCACAGAAAAGACTTAAAAAATTATAGAAGTGAAATAAAACAATGCCTTATTGATAATTCGGATTGTTTCTTCCCTCAAGTTAAAAATTGATACTTGACTCTCCCCTTAAGGGGAGAGCTTATATTGGTACTTCTACTAATTAGGAGTACATTATGAAAAGTACAAGTAAAAAAATATCGAAAGAATATTCCAAAGCTATAAAAGAAAATAAAAACATAGTTTCAGCTACAGGTGGTGCTAAATTTGCTGATTACTCTACTCATGAATTAGATAGTTTACCTAAAGGGGTTGCGGATAGTTCTTTTGGCTGTGGCAATCCTTTAGCATCTAGCTCAGTAAAAGAAGGTGATATTGTTCTAGATTTAGGTTGTGGTACTGGACTCGATCTTCTATTAGCAGCAGAAAAAGTAGGACCAAAAGGAAAAGTTATTGGTGTTGATATGAATGAAGATATGTTAAAAAAAGCGAAAGAAAATATAGACGTATCTGAGTATAGAAATATTGAATTAAGAAAGGGTATGATTGAAAGTTTACCCATAGAATCAGGTTCAATCGACTGGGTAATTTCAAACTGTGTTATTAACTTGTCTTCTGACAAAGAGCAGGCTTTTAAAGAAATCGCTCGAGTACTAAAGCCAAATGGACAAATACATATATCAGATATTGTATCCGAAAATATGCCATGGTGGGTTAAGAAAAGTGGAGTATTAACTGCTGCTTGTGCTGGTGCAACTATATCTGAAAACCATTATTTACTAGGCTTGAAAAATGTGGGTATGACGGATTGTAGCGTTATTGAAAGACAACATTACGAACCATCACAGTTAGCTTCTGCTGTTGTAGATTTGCTTCCTACATTTTTAACTAAAATTACGTGTTGCGGAAAAGGTTTAATAGAAAGTTTACTGATTAAGGTTGCTTCACCAATAGCAAAAAACCTTTGGAGTGCTAAATTTTCTGGAAAACTCAGCATTTAAACTAAACTATAATTATATCAAACCTAACAAGCGCATAAAAAAGGAAACGCCAAAAGCAGGCGTCCTTTTATGCGGGCGTTATACATACAGAATGAGATTAGATATATGGCAAGATTAATTCTAGTTTGTGGCCCAACTGGTGTTGGAAAAACAACCTATACATTATCACTTTCAAAGGAAATCGAGGCTATTCGCTTTTCCATAGACCCTTGGATGCAAACTCTATTTGCTAACGATATGACCTCTCTAGATTACTCATGGATGATCGAAAGGGTTAATCGGTGCTATGAGCAAATATGGCAAGTTAGTGAGCAAATTCTAGCTATCAATGGAAATGTGGTTTTAGATCTTGGTTTTACTACAAAAGAACAAAGAGGCATATTTTCAGATCGTGCTAAAGAAATGAAAATAAACCCTGAAATACATTACTTGGACGCACCACAAGATATTCGTAAAAAACGTGTAGACAAAAGAAACATGGAAAAAGACCCAACTGTTTATGCTTTTGAGGTTACTGATATGATGTTTAATTTTATGGAGCCAAGATTTGAAGTGCCAGACCAAGATGAGCTTAAAAATGGTTGCAAAGTAATTGTATAACAAGTTGCTGCATCGGAAAACCAACTCGCTCGCGCTCGTCGTTTTCCGCTGAGCAAGGCGTTATACAACAACCAGAGATATCGATGACTGAAGAATATTTATATCATTTTAAGAAAACTCGAAAAAAAAGAGCTAATTTGTTTATTAGAATGGGAGTTGGCTGTTTAGTATATATAGCTATACTTTATCTAGTTGGAAACTTCACCGATGTACCTAAAAATATTCATAGCATTATATTAATCGTACTTTCTTTATCCTCTGCTTTACTATTTTATATCGCATGGTGGCATATCAAAAACCCAGCAACATATGAAGCATACATAACAAATAAAACCCTCTCAGTTAGCTATCCTGAAAATGAATCATGGACATTTAAAGTACCTATTGAGGATATTGAGAAAATAGAACAAAGACAAAACCACTCAAGTGGTGGAAAAACAATATTAAAAGTAGGTATAGTTATGAAAAACAGTGATTTTCATGAAATAGTTATGGATTATGGAAACAGTGTTAACAAAATGTTTAAAATTCTTAATTCTATTAATCCTGAAATCACTTTTCCAAAAAATGTTAAAACAGGCTATTACTTGTTCGGTAATAAAGTTAAATAATGTATAACAAGAGACTGTGGTTCCAAGTCAAGCTTTTTATGCTAGTTTTTCATCCCAAA
>CAJXQU010000024.1 GCA_913058255.1 uncultured Pseudomonadota bacterium
AAATACGAGAAAATCAGGCCGCCTTTCTTCCGCTGTTAACGGGACAGCAGTGATATCCTATATGTAATTCGTCCCATGAATAATCGATGTTAAAAGTAGAGGTTATGAAGCCCTGTTGGTCTAAATAAATGAGATGCTAATGTCCTATGTAATCAAGAAAGGTGGTACTTGTCACCGTCGTCGGTTAAGCGCTACCAATTAAAAAATAAGAGGCTGTCCTAGATAGTTTAGAAACGTCGTTAACTACAGCTGAGTCTACGATCAATTAGAAAGTTGTGGAATGAAATTAGGAAGCAAAGCAAGTATCGTTACGTTAAAGCGTGTATTACAAACTAAAAATAAGTAAATAAATAAGTAAATAAATAAGTAAATAAGTAAATAAGTAAATATAGAAAACACGGCTTTGATTAATTAGGTATAAAAGTACGTTAGATTTATTAGAACCGGAAAATCTGGCTTTGCAGGAAAAGTCAGCCCGTCTGGCCGGGCTTTATTTTGTTTTGATGAGCCTTTATCGAACCGTCATAAACTTTCTGGAAAACTCATTACAACATTAGGCTGATGATAAGCAAACGGTGTTTAAACTAGCCTTTACTCAGGCACAAACACGACCGTTTCAAGCGGCGAACCGTTGTATACCTTATTCTTTCAATCTTAATACAGGTATATCAACGACCCAACTATAATATGGCGGAGAGACAGGGATTCGAACCCTGGAAGGGTTATTCACCCTTGCTGGTTTTCAAGACCAGTGCATTCAACCGCTCTGCCATCTCTCCGTTTTGAGGGCGCTATAATACCTGATAGTTTTAGAAGCTCAAGCTCTTGAATAATTTTTTTTTGCCGATACATACAAAATAGTATGAGAACCATGTATATTATTACTTGTCTGAAGTTATTAACTTATCTTATTTTTAAGGAGACCTTTTTAAGATGAATTCAACTCAATCTGTTGTAACACGCTCTAGCGAATCAATACTTGCAACAAACAAGGTACTGAAAAACACCTATATGCTTTTGGCCGTGACATTACTCTTTAGCGCTGTCACTGCTTGGGTTTCCATGCAATTTATGCCTTCTAGGGGTATGAGCCTTGTCGCAAGCATTGTTGCTATCGGTTTAATTTGGTTCGTTTTACCAAAAACAGCTAATTCTAGTGCAGGTATTGGTATTGTTTTTGCGGTTACCGGTTTGCTCGGCTTTAGCCTTGGGCCAATGTTATCTTACTACCTACAAATGACCAATGGCGCGCAAATGGTCATGACTGCCCTAGGTGGAACTGGAGCAATCTTTCTTGCTTTATCTGCTTATGTATTGAATACAAAGAAGGATTTTACTTTTATGGGTGGCTTTTTGATGACAGGCATGATCGTTATCATCGGCGCTGCTCTTTTGAATATATTCCTATCAATACCGGCATTAAGCTTAGCTATCAGTGGTGCTGTGATCATGATCATGTCTGGTTTTATCCTTTACGATACTAGTCGTATTATTCGTGGTGGAGAAACCAACTACATTATGGCCACTGTAGGACTCTATCTAAGCCTATATAATATTTTCACAAGCCTACTACATATTCTTGGGATTTTTGGTGACGACTAAGACTCTCAATATATTTTAGTTCATATAAGCCCCGAATTTTTCGGGGTTTTTTTATTTGGGAGAAAGAAAAAATGCTAGAATCCTTCGATTGGTTTAAACTTGCGCAGGCTGGCTTCTTTATAGCAATGCTGGTTTTCATATGGCCTCGAGCAAAACAGATGTGGAGACAAAGCCCTAAAGGGAGTACTCAGGACTGGATGACCTACGCCGCACTCATGTGTGGAGTAGTTCTTTTTATACTTTTTTTAATCTCAATGGTGAGATCATAAAGCTTTATTGATTTAGATTATGTATGGAACATTTTGAATAGTTAGAATCACCTAGTAATAAATAATTATTATAATTAAAGTTTAGACGACCATTTATCAAGGGGAAACACTAATGAAGATAGGTATACCCAACGAAATCTACCCGGGCGAGAACCGAGTCGCTACAACACCGGAAGTCGCGCAACAACTCATGAAGCTCGGCTTTCATGTTTCTATCGAAGCTGGAGCAGGTAGTTCTGCAAATTATACTGACTCAGCATATCGTGATGCAGGTGTAACAATCCGTAGAGACACAGAATCTCTATACTCAAAAGCGGATATCATTTTAAAGGTCAGAGCGCCTGAAGCAAAAGAAATTGCACTTCTCAAAGAAGGTACAACACTGATTAGCTTTATATGGCCAGCCCAAAATGAAGGTTTGATGAAGCAGTTAGCGGATCAAAAAATCACTGTATTGGCGATGGATTCTGTCCCTCGGATTTCACGCGCACAAAAAATGGATGCTTTGAGCTCCATGGCCAATATCGCTGGTTATCGTGCTGTAATAGAGGCCGCTGAGAGCTTTGGACGTTTCTTTACAGGTCAAATCACAGCAGCAGGTAAGGTTCCTCCGGCAAAAGTGATGGTTATTGGTGCCGGTGTTGCGGGGTTGTCTGCAATTGGTACGGCAAATGGCCTTGGCGCAATCGTTCGTGCGTTTGATACTCGACCTGAAGTTAAGGATCAGATCGAAAGTATGAATGCTGAATTTCTCGAATTAGATTTTGAAGAAGATGCTTCTGGTGAAGGCGGTTACGCTAAAACCATGAGTAAAGAATTCATCGAAGCTGAGATGGCGCTTTTTGCAGAACAAGCAAAAGAAGTTGATATTATCATAACGACAGCTCTGATACCTGGCAAACCTGCTCCGAAATTGATTACTGCAGAAATGGTTAAGTCCATGAAACAAGGTAGTGTCATTGTCGATCTAGCAGCTGAACAAGGTGGTAACTGTGAGTTAACCGAGAAAAATGTCATCGTTAAGAAACACGGCGTAAACATTATCGGCTACACAGACCTACCAAGCCGCCTACCGACTCAGGCAAGCCAACTCTATTCAACCAATATTCGCCACATGTTGACTGACATGACGCCAGAAAAAGATGGCAACATTGTCGTTGATATGGAAGATGAAGCTATTCGTGGTGCAACCGTCATTAACGCCGGTGAAATAACCTGGCCACCGCCCGCACCAAAACTATCAGCAGCTCCAGCGGCTAAACCTGCTGCAGCGCCAGTTGTTGAAGAAGTTGAGCAGCCTAAACCACTTTGGAAGCAGTTGCTGCCAGTCGGTATCGCGGCGGCGGCAATGTTATGGATGGGGGCGGTTGCGCCTGAATCCTTTATGGCTCATTTCACCGTTTTTGTTCTAGCCTGCTTTATCGGCTACATGGTTATCTGGAATGTTTCAGCATCACTGCATACTCCGCTTATGAGTGTGACCAATGCGATCAGTAGTATCATCATTATCGGTGCCTTGGTTCAAGTATCAGCACCCAGCGGTTTAGCCTCCTTTCTGGCGGTATTAGCTATTTTTATCACCAGTATTAATATCGTCGGTGGCTTTGGTGTCACCCGTCGTATGTTAGAAATGTTTAGAAAATAGGAGGATTTATCATGTCTCAAGGAATCGTTACAGTCTGCTATATAGCAGCAACAATCCTCTTTATTCTGGCTTTAGGTGGTTTAAGTAATCAAGAGTCAGCTCGTCGAGGAAATCTTTTTGGAATGGTCGGTATGGCCATTGCTATCGTCGCAACCATTTTAAGTAGTGCGGTCACTAGCTACTGGGTGATTATTTTCACAATATTAGTCGGTGGTGCCGTTGGTCTTGCCATGGCAAACCGCGTGAAAATGACCGAAATGCCTGAACTAGTTGCAGTACTACATAGCCTTGTTGGTATGGCTGCGGTATTGGTTGGCTATGCAAACTTTATGGACTCCAGCATTGTTTTAGAAGGCGCTGAGAAAACTATCCACGAAGTAGAAACCTTCATTGGTATCTTCATCGGCGCGGTCACCTTCACCGGTTCGATCATCGCCTATGGAAAGCTTTGTGGGAAACTCGATGGCAAACCTTTGGTTCTCCCCGCTAAGCATTGGTTGAACTTAGCTGCTTTAGTCTTAGTTGTGATCCTCGGCAACGCTTTCATCCACGCTGCGGAAACAGGTGGTGGTATGACACCATTGATTATCATGACCCTGATCGCATTCATTTTCGGTGTGCATATGGTTATGTCGATTGGTGGTGCTGATATGCCAGTAGTCATCTCAATGTTGAATAGCTATTCAGGTTGGGCTGCATCTGCAACAGGTTTCATGCTGAATAATGATCTATTGATCGTTGTTGGCGCATTGGTTGGTAGTAGTGGTGCTATCCTCAGTTACATTATGTGCCGTGCGATGAACCGCAACTTTCTCAGTGTTATCGCGGGTGGCTTCGGAACACCAACCGGTGGCGGTTCATCTTCATCTGATGAAGAAGTAGGTGAAGCTAACCCTATCGATGTTGAAGAAACAGCACAGCTATTGTTAGATGCGAATCGCGTTATGATCATTCCTGGTTATGGTATGGCTGTTGCGCAAGCACAACATGCAGTGCATGAACTTTCACGCTTCCTGATCAACAAGGGGATCAATGTTCAGTTTGGTATCCATCCGGTTGCTGGACGTATGCCCGGCCACATGAATGTTCTGCTTGCAGAAGCGCGCGTGCCTTATGACATCGTGTTTGAAATGGAAGAGATCAACGAAGAGTTTCCTGAAGTTGATGTAACCATCGTTATCGGTGCGAACGATATTGTTAACCCATCAGCGAAAACTGATCCGAACAGCCCAATTGCAGGTATGCCGGTTCTTGAATGCTGGGAAGGTAAAACAACCATCGTTTCTAAACGCAGTATGGCATCAGGTTACGCAGGCGTGGACAATCCTCTGTTCTACAGAGAGAACACCCGCATGTTGTTCGGTGATGCTAAAGACATGATGGAAGCCATCCATAAGGCGATGGATAGCTAGTTTCAATCATCAAGGCTGACTTTGTTGTCAGTTACAAAAAAGAGGAGCTTCTAGCTCCTCTTTTTTTGTCTCTGTAAAAGTAATAGATTAATCACTACCTACCCTTCCCTCTATGTGGTGTGATGGTTCAACACTCAGATCCCAGGCTTAGTTTGTTCTACTATGAAACTAACCTGTGTCAATGCCTGCAAGAATAACTTCACAGCTACCATCCATGTAACCTAGTGCTGCGCCTAACGGCTTATAATCGTGATAGTAGAGTTATTAGAGTGTGTCGAATTAAGAGTAGGCTAGAAAGGAATGAAGGGCTCCTAGAAAAGGAGCCGCTTCTAATTGAACGCTAGATTAAAATTCGAATCTAGCACCTATCATCGCTGAACGACCTGCCGCTGGTGCAAAATCCTTCACAAATGAAGTCTGTTGACGAATTTCTTCATCTAACAAGTTAGTTCCACGCAAGAAAATAGTCGAGTTTGTTAACCCGTTCAACTGCAAGTCATAACTCACACCCATATCAAGCGTTGTGTAGTGATCAGCTGCAGTCTCTAATGCAGCTAGGTTACTTTGACGACCAGTGTGCGTTAGGTTTAGATAAGCACTTAGTTTCTGACGATGGTAATCAAAACCTGTACCTACACGCCATGGTGTAATGCGAGGCAGGTTACCTCCATTGCTCAAACGCGCACGTACATAATCACCCCAAAGGTTCATAGAAAGACTCTGTAGGTCGCTTTCGTGCAATAACACTTTACCTTGTAACTCAATACCATAGAAACGTGCGTCAGCTTGTTTGTATTCGATAAGTAGCAAATCTTCTTCTTCATCATGAATATTAGCGATAGCGCCATCAAAGTCAGCTTCGACACGGTCAGCTATACCATCATTATTTCGGTCGCTTTCACTACCAAAGATGAAGTCATCTACCCAAGTGTAGTAGAAGTTTGCTTCAGAAGTGAAACGTCCCTTTGACTTACTAAGGATAAGATCAAGTGAGTTACTGGTCTCTTTATCAAGTGAAGTACTTCCCATCTCAAAAGTATTCGTCGCCAAATGTGCGCCCTGAGAATATATCTCTTCTATAGCTGGAGCACGTTGTGAATGACTGAATGTAAAACGAGCATTAACGTCATTTCCAAGGTGGTAGCCTACACCAGATGAAAAGCTAAATAGATCATGCGAAACTTCGACTGACTGTGACTCAGTTTCTTGGTTTTCATAACGTAAACCCAGTTCTGCATGCCATGATTCTTTTTCATAACGTTGCAGGGTAAACACACCAAATGAATCTAGCTCCGTATCAGCGATGAATGCTTCTTCACCAGATGTTTGCAGATCTCGATTTTGATACTGGAAACCAATGACACCATTTGTATCAGTAGCGAAAGAATGTAGTAGTTCAACACGACCTTGCCACTCTCGATTGTCTAACCGAGTACCAATTTCATCACCTTCTAGCTCAAGATGTTCATGGTTGTTTAAAGCCCAGCGAGTTTTCAATTTTGAGAAACCAGCGAATGGATCAGACACTTCAGCTTTTAAGTCGATACGTGTTTGTTTTTGAGAGATAGTAACAACTTCTTCACCCTCTTCTTCTTCATGCTCTTCTTCATGCTCATGAGTGCCTGCAGGAATTCCATACTCCCTATCAAGGTAGTTTACAGCAAGACCAATAAAGCCACGGTCGTTAACCCAAGAACCACTAAAGTTAACATCAAGATTTTCCTGAGCTGAATTTTCTAATACCCCAGGGCTGTCATGTTCATCTTCCTCACTCAAAGCAAAGCCAGGAATACTAATATCGTTATAATCTTGCGCGACAACATCAAACCTGAAAGCAAAATCCTGCAATCCAAAATCTAACCTTAGACCAGCCGTTTTATCATCCGTTGCAGAATCAAGATGGGTATAGAGCTGCCCTTCAAGACTTTCTGGAACATAATCAAGAATATTATTAGATACGATATTAACAACACCACCACTAGCCGAGCTACCATAAAGCAAAGTTGCTGGACCACGTAAAATTTCTACTTGTTCAACAAAAATAGAATCTAATGCTACAGCATGATCTGGACTGATTGTTGAGACATCCATACTGCTTAAACCATCACCCAAAACACCGACTCTAGCACCAGATTGGCCACGAATGACTGGACGACCAACACCTGGCCCGAAACCAGCTGAAGTAACCCCCGGTGTGTTTTCGACTAAGTCAGAAACATTTGTCTTGTTTCGTCTATCTAACTGCTCTCTATCTATCACAGTGATAGGCTGGCTAAGATGCTGACTCGTTGCAGACAAAGGAGCAACCATGACCTCAACATCATTCAAATGTAAAACTTCCTCAGCATGAACGATAGGCATGGCGAACAGCATTGTCCATGAAATATTTTTTAATAACACGATAAAACCTCCGAGGCATTCACGCGTAGATACGCAAAGAATGCTCACTTAAGAAAATAAAAAAGTTTAAATTTAAGCGAACGGAGTTTGTGGTGGTGCACGACCAAAGAAATTAGCCTGAAAGGCTGGTGTGAAACTGGTGCCTACATCAAAGCGACAAGACGTCGGATGAATGACTACCGTTAAATTGACTACTTTGATGATAGAAAAGTGATCGTTCTGATCAGCCGCCAAACATAACGGACAATAGTGATCGTGCTGATGTGCATCTAACTCGACACTATGTGATAGCGCGATCGACTGCCAACCAGTTAAAACTAGAAATAAAAAAACCAAATAAAACTTATTCAAAACCATATTGGCCATTCTACAATAAAAATATGAAAAAAATAACATGATGAGTCATAACAGGAACGAGCCGTAAGAAAACCTATCGGTTGTACTTCAATGCTCTACCAATTGAACAACTGCTCTAAATTAATACAACACTTTAACAAATAAAGTGAACTTGAAGTTCCTTCCAATTATATAATGATATTGTAGATTTTCTGAAAGCAAAACTGGGGTGAACGACGGGGCTCGAACCCGCGACCACCGGAATCACAATCCGGGGCTCTACCAACTGAGCTACGCTCACCATTGTTGAATACTCTTACGATTATTATAGTCTGACTTATCGCTGGGAACAATTCGTCATTGGGCGACTGGTGCACCCGGCAGGACTCGAACCTGCAACCCCCGGCTTAGAAGGCCGGTGCTCTATCCGGTTGAGCTACGGGTGCATTATGCGTCCATACTTCGTATTGGTCGGGGCAGAGGGATTCGAACCCCCGACCCTCTGCTCCCAAAGCAGATGCGCTACCAGGCTGCGCTATGCCCCGACTACGAAGGCTGCGAATGATACGCAGGGAAACCGATGTCGTCAATATCAAATTTCAATTTGTTTTGATTATTTTCGACGCCAGCTCGTACCTTCAGCATTATCTTCCAAAATGATACCTTGCTCTGTTAATAGATCACGCAGACGATCGGATTCTTCCCAATCTTTTTGCTGACGTGCAAGTATTCGCTGTTCAATATATTTCTGCACCTGTTCGGTTGAAAGACTAGCATCACCCTGCTCTGCCTCGCCTCGTAAAAATTGTTCAGGATCGTTTGCTAATAAGCCGAGAATATTACTGAGTCTTTTCAATATACCCGCAAGTTCTGCAGCTTTATTTTGATCGTTTCTATTTGCATTAAGTTCACGCGTGAGATCAAATAATACTGACAGTGCGACAGGCGTATTAAAATCATCATCCATCGCCGTTCTAAAGCGTTGCTCATATTCGCCACCATCAGCCACTTCATTTGCTTTAATACCACGTAATGCTGTGTACAAGCGTGTCAGTGCACTTTTCGCATTATCGAGGTGATCATCCGAATAGTTAAGCGGCGATCGATATTGGCTAGTAAGTATAAAATAACGAATAACTTCCGCAGGATAACGCTTTAGCACATCTCTAATAGTAAAGAAATTACCTAGTGATTTGGACATTTTTTCGTCATCGACACGAACAAAACCATTGTGCATCCAATAGTTTGCAAAGTGTTCGCCAGTGGCACCTTCTGATTGGGCTATTTCATTCTCGTGATGCGGAAACTGTAGATCTTGACCACCACCGTGAATATCAAAATTATTACCTAATTCACATGTCGACATCGCCGAACATTCAATATGCCAACCTGGACGCCCTACTCCCCACGGAGAATCCCAACCCGGTTCATTGGGTTTTGCAGCTTTCCAAAGTACGAAGTCGAGTGGGTCATTTTTCGCTTCATCTATCGCGACTCGTTCACCTGAGCGTAGATCTTCAATATTCTTACCGGACAACTTGCCGTAATGCTCAAAACTGTTGACCTTGTAGTAAACATCACCATTAGCAGCATAAGCATGGTCTTTTTCGATCAGTCTATTGATCATTGTAACAATCTGTTCGATATGTTCTGTTGCCTTTGGCTCTCGATCAGGTCGTATCACACCTAATGCATCTGAATCTTCATTCATGTAGCCAATGCATCTTTCGGTTAGCGCTGTGATTGATTCACCATTTTCATTGGCTCGCGCAATAATTTTGTCATCAATATCTGTAATATTGCGAACATAAGTAACATCATAATCACTGGCTCGTAGGTAACGAACCACTGTATCAAAAACAACCATAACCCGCGCATGCCCTACATGGCAGTAGTCATATACCGTCATTCCACAAACATACAAACTTACTTTACCGGGCTCTATGGTTTTAAAAGGTTCTTTTTTTCTGCTCAGGGTGTTGTAGATTTCAAGCACAGTTAGTTTTTCTCATAGCATAAGATAGGCCACGCATGTTACATTATTCGGCTGTTCGCTTAAACTATATGGGAGTATTTAGGAAACATGAAAAAACTTATTTTGAACGCGATACTATTGGTTGCATCACTAACAGGAGCACAACTTTCTTGGGCCGGAGATGCCCCCAAAGTTAGTCTGAAAACGAATCAAGGTACGATTGTAATTGAACTCAATGCTGAAAAAGCACCGATCAGCGTCGAGAACTTTCTGACTTATGTACGTGAAGGCTATTATGAAGGTGTAATCTTCCACCGTGTGATCAAGGATTTTATGATCCAAGGCGGTGGTTTCGATGCGGATTTGAATAAAAAAGACACACATGCTCCGATCAAAAATGAAGCTGACAATGGCTTATCAAACCAGCGCGGCACGATAGCTATGGCTCGTACTAATGATCCGCATTCTGGATCTGCACAGTTTTTTATCAATACCGTTAACAATCAGTTTCTTGATCATACATCACCAACAGGTCGCGGTTGGGGTTATGCTGTTTTCGGAAAAGTTGTTGAAGGCATGGATGTCGTAGATAAAATTCGCATTATGCCGACTAGCGCAAAAGGTCAGTTTCCTTCGGATGTTCCACAAACTCCCGTTATCATTGAAAAAGCACTCATTTTGGAAAGTAAATAATATGAACGTTAAATTCGAAACTAGCATGGGTGATATTCTGCTCAAACTTAATTCTGAAAAAGCACCAGAGACTGTAAAAAACTTCATCTCCTATGTTGAAGAAGGTCACTATACCGATACTATTTTTCACCGCATCATTAACAACTTTATGGTTCAAGGTGGTGGACACGCAGCGGATATGTCACAAAAGCCTTGCCCTCGTACGGTTAAGAACGAAGCAAATAACGGTCTAAAAAATAACAACGGCACTGTCGCAATGGCAAGAACAAACGATCCACATTCAGCGTCTGCCCAGTTCTTTATTAACGTTGCAGACAATGACTTTTTAAACTTTACTGCTGAGTCAGCAAGTGGCTGGGGCTATGCTGTCTTTGGTGAAGTAATTGAAGGCATGGATGTTGTGAATGCCATGAAGGAAGTCAAAACAGGTGCACAAGATGTCCCCGCTGATACGATTTTGATCACTTCAGCACACGTCGTTGATTAAGCTTTAGATAGCCTAAATAACAATGACTACATTATTCATCTCTGACCTGCACCTCAGCGAAGAACGCCCAGAAAAACTTGTGTTGTTTTTTCGGTTCTTAAATGGCCCAGCCAGACAAGCCGATGCGCTTTATATTCTTGGTGATTTTTTTGAGGCATGGGTTGGAGATGATTATTGCAACGATCCTATTCCACAAATATTGAGTGAGATGTCTAAACTCAGTGCTTCTGGAGTTAAGATCTTCTTAATGCATGGAAACCGGGATTTTTTGATAGGCGAAGCATTTGAAGCCAGCTCTGGTGCTACCCTACTCCCCGATCCATCTGTTATTGATCTCTATGGTGTTAAGACACTATTAATGCATGGCGATCTACTCTGCACGCAAGATGTGGAATATTTAAATTTTCGAAAAATGGTAAGAGATCCAGACTGGCAACAAGGCTTTCTTACAAAACCTATCGCTGAACGTCTTATGATGGCACAACAGTTACGTGCTGCGAGTAAAGAAGCGATGAAAGACAAAGTCCCAGTAATCATGGATGCTGCACAGGAAGCTGTAGAAGAATTTATGCGTAGACATGATGTCCTAAACTTGATCCATGGACACACACACCGTCCAGCGGTGCATAAATTCGAGCTAGATGGCACAACAGCCGCTAGAACTGTTTTAGGTGATTGGTATCAAAATGAAAATGTGCTTATTTGTGATCACAATGGTCAACACATGGCATCTATTGAATCCACACTAAATCCAGAATAAGCCGTTTTCTCTCGAACGAGACCAATTTATTAAATTGGGCCTAAAGTAATCATCTTTGATACCGTTAAAACTAACTACTGGGGAGTTTTATATTTTTATTAAATGATGGATATATATGGAAACTCTAGGTCCTACAAAATTCGTAACAAAAAGTGTGCGCTCAACTGCACATCTATTTGCAACTCTATTCTTAGTACTTCAATTTAATGCTCTATCGGCAGAAGACCTTTCCGAAACTGATATAAATGAGTTTAGCCTTGAAGCGCTGATGGACATAGAAGTTACTTCTGTTTCGAAAAAATCACAAAAACTTCAAGATACTGCCGCAGCTGTATTTGTCATTACAAATGAAGATATACGTCGTTCTGGTGTCACTAGCATTCCTGAAGCACTGCGTATGGCTCCAGGAATGAATGTAAATAAAATCGACTCAAATAAATGGGCTATCACCAGCCGTGGGTTTAATGGTCGTTATGCAAATAAATTGCTCGTTATGATCGATGGTCGTAGCGTCTACGATACCAATTTTTCAGGCACCTATTGGGAGAACCAGGATGTTTTATTGGAAGACATTGATCGTATCGAAGTCATTCGTGGTCCTGGTGGGACGCTTTGGGGAGCCAATGCTGTCAATGGTGTCATCAATATCATCACAAAACATGCCTCAGAAACACAGGGTGGCTATATAGAAGCTGGAGCTGGGACTGAAGAAAAAGGCTTTGTAGGTGCAAGGTATGGCTCAAAACTGGATGACGATGCTTTCGCTAGAGTGTATTTCAAGGCATTTGAACGTGATGACTCTGTTCAAAAATCTGGTGAGGACAATATGGATGACTGGAGTATGCTGCGTGGTGGTTTTAGAGTTGATAACCAGTACGATGATAAAAACTCTTTGACTGTGCAGGGCGATATTTACAACGGTGAGTTATCGACTCATGCAAATACCATTTACAACACCGCACCTTTTGAACGTATCATTGTTGATACAGGAGACACTTCAGGCTGGAATGTTCTCAGTCGTTGGACTCATAATTTAGAATCAGCTTCAGAATTTACCCTGCAAGTTTACTACGATAAATTCAAACGGGCCGAACAACTCATACATATAGATCGTGATACTTTAGACATTGATTTTCAACATCGTTTTTTCATTGGACAAACACATGATGTCCTTTGGGGAGCAAGTTATCGCTTCACCAATGATAAGATAAAAAACACTAACTTACTCAGCTACTCAGATAATTCTCCGAGTGAAAATCTATATGGACTGTTTGCTCAAGATGAGATCACCCTATTGCAAGATAGGCTCTGGTTAACCGTTGGTACTAAATTTCAACATAGTAACTTAACCACATTTGGTTTACAGCCAAGTGCACGGGTCCTTTGGATACCACACCAAAAGCATAGACTTTGGGCTTCCGTATCTCACGCGGAAAACACACCTTCTCATACAGAAAGATATCTAAATACATTTGGTGCTTTAGTCCCATCTCCAGGCCCTCTACCTACGGTTTTATCCGTGTCAGGACAAGCTGATTTCCAGCCGGGAAAAATGCGCGCTTGGGAGATAGGTTACCGTGTTATTCCATCAAGTACTGTTACGATTGATACCGCTATATTTTATAATTCATATTCAGAACTTACATCTTTAGAACCAGGTCAACCGACTCTCAAGCCAACCTACGTAGAAGTGCCAAGTACCTTTACTAACTTAGCTAAAGCGAATGTTTGGGGTGCTGAAATTGCTTCTAGTTGGCAAGTAAAAAAAGATATTCAAATTGACCTTACTTATAGCTATTTGAAAAAAGAATTTGAATCTCTAACAGGCAATAGTTTGGTTGTTGATGATATAGAACCAAAACATCGAGCATCGATACGCACAGCCATTGATTTAACTGGAAAAGTTCAACTAAACTTCTGGCTAAGATATACTAGCGCCCAAAAAACTGATCCTAAATCATTGCTCATCGTGGAGCCGCCCAGTAACTATCTAACTTTAGATACAAGGTTAGGTTGGAGTCCCACAAAAAATATTTCCATTGAACTCGTCGGTCAGAATCTTTTAGAAAGTCAGCACCATGAATATCGTACCCGGAACTATATTTTACCATCCGAAATAGAAAGAAGTTTCTATGGTCAGATAGGTTGGAAGTTTTAATTAATTTTCCAAAAATATTGTGAATACATTCATAAAATATTTTTTCTTCTATTTTCTGCTAGCAATTAGTTCTTCTAGCTTAGCAGATGATCTTATCGCGAAAGAAAAAAAAATAAAGTCTGCCATCGTTTTAAATTTTATTCGTTATACTGAATGGCCTAGCAATGCTTTCCCATCTAAAACTAGTGAGATCCATTTATGCCTCTACACCAATAGAGCTATGGAAGAAGCCTTCTCTAAACTAGCTCGAGGCAAACTAAAAGATAGAAATATAAAAATTCGCTTGCTCTACCGATTAAATGATCTAAATGAGTGCCATGTGTTATATGCAGATCGCTTTACTCGTAAGCAGGCACTAAGAGCATTTTCAACGATTCGAACCAAACCCATATTGACGATAACTGAACAAGCTACTCAAGATAATATGGCTGGCATAATCAACCTTCTGAATAAGAAAGGTAAACTTCGCTTTGAAATATTTATTAATAAAGCAGAAACAGCAGGGTTGAAAATAAGTTCGCGACTTCTAGAATTATCAATCAATAATAAGAATAATGATGATTAAAATACATAATATATCGATTAGAAAAAAACTTATGTTGAGCATGAGTTTATTAGCCGCACTGGCTTTACTATTTTCTGCAGCTGCAATGACACTACATGAAAAACGAAGTTTAGAAGATCTTTCTAAAAGTGCTCTCGTTTCACTAATAAATGTTTTAGCTCTTGAAAGTACAGCTCCACTGACGTTTGATGACAAGGCTGCCGTAGAAGAGACTCTTGCAGCGTTAAATATCAACAGTTCTATTATCGTAGCCTATATTTACGATAGCTCAAATGAGGTCTTCGCCCTCTACAAAAACTCAGCCTATGAGCAAGAAAAGTTTAATGTAGAAAACCCTTCTGAAAATTCTACCGATTTTATTAGAAACAAGCTTATACATATTAAACGCCCAATTATTTTAGACAACGAACAAATTGGTAGTATCTTGCTTGTCGGAGGAACACAAGGTCTTGCAGAACAATTATCAAGCTTATATAGCCATATGTGGATAGTTGTCTTCATCACGTTTTTAATCATACTTGGTATTTCAAGCTACCTACAAAGGATTTTATCGAATCCTATCATTGATCTCGTTAAAACCATGGATTATGTTTCACGTGAGAAGGACTACTCAATCCGAGCAAAAAAAGTCAACGCGGATGAGACTGGATCACTCATTGATGGTTTTAATAGCATGTTGTACGAAGTTGAAAAGCAGAAAAAAGAATTGGATTTTTACAATACCGATTTAGAAAATAAAGTCGCACGTCGAACCCAAACTATTGTTGAAGCCAACCATCAACTTGAAAAAACCGTTTCTGATTTGGAAGTAGCTAAAGAAGCTGCCGAATATGCAAATGAGTCAAAATCTGAATTTTTAGCCAATATGAGTCATGAAATCCGTACACCAATGAACGGTATTATTGGAATGACGGATCTACTCAATAAAACCTCTCTTTTTGACAAGCAGTCTCAATACGTCAAGATCATAAAAAATTCTGGACAATCTCTCTTAAGTATAATTAATGACATTCTGGATTTCTCTAAGGTTGAAGCAGGTAAGCTTGATCTAGAAAAGCTCGAGTTTAACTTACATGTTTTAGTCAATGACACCTGTGAAATATTTCATGAGAAAGTTCGAAGTAAAAATATAGAGTTGATTTGTGATATCGATGATGGCGTCGCTAGCAACTATCTAGGAGATCCCAATAGACTTCGTCAAATATTGATCAATCTTATTAATAATGCAATAAAGTTCACGGCATCTGGTGAAATTATTATTCGTATTTATCAGGATTCTAAAGTAAACCCAACATCGCATCTCACACTTCTAAACTTTGAGTGCTCTGATACCGGAATCGGGATCCCTGAAGATAAATTACATTCAATTTTTGAGTCTTTTAGTCAAGCAGATGGGTCAACAACAAGAAAGTATGGTGGTACTGGGCTTGGCCTAACTATCTCAGCTCAATTAGTTAAACTTTTTGGTGGTAAAATTAGTGCTACAAGTACGATTGGTAAAGGATCAAAGTTTTCATTCTCTATTTATTTAGAACAAATGGCTACGAATATTGTAGTAGCTTCCAATCGATTTCATGGCGAACGGGTGCTAATAGTCGATGACAATCAAACTAACTTAAGAATATTTAGCCATCAACTTAAAAACTGGGGGTTAAACTTATCTGTCGCTAATAATGGTACTGATGCACTCGATCTACTGAACTCATCCGTAGCAGAAAATAACCCGTATAAAATTGTATTACTTGATCAAATCATGCCTGACATTCATGGCATCGATCTCGCTAAAACTATCAAGCGTAACCCTATATTTAAAGATCTTAAATTAGCCTTACTAAGCTCTGCGATAATCGATAATAACAATGAAATTGAACCTTATTTTTCCTACGTTTTAAACAAACCAGTTCGTTCCGATCTATTAAAAGATTGTATAGCTTCGCTGCTAGGGACAAGCTTAGGTAAAGTGAGTCATAGCATAGAAGTTTCAAAAAATGTTCAGTTTAAGGCCTATATTCTAGTCGCAGAAGATAACCTGATAAATCAAGTTGTCATAAAAGAAACATTAATGCAATTAGGTTGTAAGGTACGTATAGAAAATAATGGTCAGCAAGCATTTGATGCTTACCGCGAAGATCAATTTGATCTGATATTTATGGATATCCAAATGCCTATAATGGATGGTAATGAAGCAACAAAATCCATACGTGCATGGGAAGCAGAAAAATCAATATCACCTACAACTATTATCGCTTTAACAGCCAATGCCATGGAAGGTGATCGAGAAAGCTTCCTTAAAGTAGGTATGGATGATTATATAAGTAAGCCTTTTGTTGAAGAACAGCTCATACAAGTCCTTAGACAATGGTTAGAGAGTAACTCGTTTATAGAGACTGACTTACCTGTAAAAAAACCTGAAGAAAACATTAAGACTCATAGTGGAATCGATCATCAAATACTAAACAAATTCAAAAATCGTTTTCAAGGTAAAAGAGTTAAGAAGTTCGTAAAAATTGTGCAGATTTATCTTGACAGTTCACAAAATGCAGTAAAAGAAATCAAGGCCGCAATCGCCGACTCTGATCTTGATCTTATTGAGTTAAAAGCTCACTCTATGAAATCTAGTTGTGCCTATATGGGTGCCATGGTGTTATCAGAACACTACCGCTCACTAGAGTTAAATACCAAAGATGAAGACTACGAAAATATACAGCTAACTTATGACCTCCTCATAGAGGAATCAAAAATAGTCGAATCAGAGCTCGATAAAATCATAGCATCAGCCACCGAAATACTTGATGAAACTCATGAAGCAATATCACCTTTTGAAGTAAGCACAACTCAACCTCATGTATTACTCGTTGATGACGATGAAATAAATCGCAGTGCATCCCGCGATATTCTTGAGATGAATGGGTTCTCTGTTTCAGAAGCAAAGGACGGTAGAGAAGCTATAGATATATTTAAAAAAATCCATCCAGACATTGTTCTAATGGATGTTGAAATGCCCGTCTTAGATGGTTATGAGTCTTGTAGGTTGATACAAGAAGAAAACTCTCACTGTTATGTTCCCATTGTAATGATAACGGGGCATGAAGAACAAGAAAGTATTGATAGATGCTATGCCTCGGGTGCGGCTGACTTTGAAAGTAAACCTGTTAACTGGTCAATACTATTACCTCGCCTTAAATTTATATTACGTTCAGCTGATAATGTTAGAAAGCTTAAGCTCAGTGAAAAGCGACTTAACAATGCACAACAAATTGGAAATATCGGTCACTGGGACTGGAATCTAACCTCAGGTGATTTATTTTTATCCGATCAGCTTCACGAGATTCTTGGTCGGTCCTCTAGTCTTGCGAAACCAAATATCAGAAAACTATTAAAGGTTTCTGATCATGTTAATAGAAGGTATGTCTATAACAATGTGACTACCGCGATCAAAACACAGAGTGCATTTTCTTTTGATCACGAAATAGCTCTTACCGATGGTTCAGTAAGAATAATTCATCAAGAAGGTGAAGCGTCATATGACAGTACAGGCGCTCCTCAGACAGTCCACAGCGTTGTACAAGATGTAACAGAAAGGCGCGAATCCGAACAAATTATTCAGCACTATGCATACCATGATAGCTTAACAGACCTTTCAAATCGTAAATCATTTAGCGATCAGCTTGAGTCGGCTTTAACTGATTCACAAAATCAACATACTAATACTGCCGTTCTCTATCTGGATATAGATGGCTTTAAACGTATTAATGATTCACTCGGTCATCATATTGGAGATAAGCTACTAAAAGAAATTTCCCTACGGTTAGTGTATACCATACGTGAAAATGATAGCGTCACTTGGAGCTCTGATGAGCAAGGTACTTTAGTTAGTCATTCCTCGATAGCGAGACTCGGTGGTGATGAATTTACAATCATGTTAACCGGCATGAAAAACCTACATGACATTGAAGTCATCTCTAAAAGAGTTTGCGACTCATTCGCTGCACCTTTTAAGATCACAGACAATGATGAAGAGTACAACCTTTACGTTACAACGAGTATTGGTGTGTGTGTAACAGAAAACCATGCTTTCGATGCTGAGACATTACAAAAAAATGCTGATAATGCCATGTACCATGCTAAAAAAGCGGGTAAAAACACTTATCGATTTTTTGATAAATCCATGGATCTGAAGGCGAAAGGTCATATGGAAATGGAAACCAAACTACGAAGGGCTATTGAAAATAATGAGTTGAAATTATACTACCAGCCGAAGCTTGATATATTCTCTGGTGAGCTAATAGGAATGGAAGCTTTGTTACGCTGGGTAAACCCTGACTTAGGCTTCGTTTCTCCCGTTGACTTTATTCCACTATCAGAAGAAACAGGGCTTATTTTACCCATTAGCCAATGGGTGCTTGAAACTGCCTGCAGGCAAAATAAAGCCTGGCAAGATGCCGGATATAAACCGATTACCGTTGCAGTGAACCTG
Organism: uncultured Pseudomonadota bacterium; assembly: GCA_913058255.1. Taxonomy (GTDB): domain Bacteria; phylum Pseudomonadota; class Gammaproteobacteria; order CAJXQU01; family CAJXQU01; genus CAJXQU01. The sequence goes on from CAJXQU010000024.1 coordinate 18,780, forward strand.
AGCAGTGTACAGTTTTATCAACCGAACTTTTTTAGTGATATTAAAACGACGATAGAGGAATCAGGGCTCCCTCCAGAAACGCTCGAACTAGAGTTGACTGAAGGTATCTTGATGAATGATACAGATGACATTATAAATATTCTAAATAGCTTTCGCGATCTAGGTATTAAAATATCGGTAGATGATTTTGGTACTGGCTACTCATCTCTAAGTTATTTAAAACGTTTTCCATTGGACTACTTGAAAATAGATCGCTCGTTTATAAAAGATATCGGTGATGACCAAGATAGCGAAGCCATTACTAGTGCCATTATTGCCATGGCCCACAGCTTAAAACTTGATGTGATTGCAGAAGGTGTTGAAAATGAACAGCATCTCGAGTTTCTACAACGAGAAGGATGTGATCTATACCAAGGCTACTTTTTCAGCCCCCCCGTCCCTGCAGAAGAAATGGAACAATTTTTAGTACAGGAAATGGAACTCGAATTAGAAGAGACAATCGCTTAGGATTAATAGCTTGCAATCACTAAACTCTTACTTAAAAAGTGCGCTCTTTTTTTTCGATATTAACAAAACCACCTTCTGAATCTGGATCGACCTTAAACGTTAGGTAACGCGTAAGCTGGTGCTTTTTTTGAACTTTAAATAGTTTAAAAAATGTACTAGAAAAAGCCTTCATCCACATACCCACCCCAGATATTTTTGTTGACTTGAGCGGGATTCCAAAACGCCTTCTCATAATACCATTGGTGTAGAACACAGCATAACGAAACCATGCTATCGGCTCAAAATATTCCATTGCGATAGATACACTAAGACTATCACCATTAACAATTCTATGCGGGCCATTAATCGGCCAAGTGACGACCTCCCCTGGTTGAAGCTCAACGATAGAAGCGTCTTGATCAAAAGCTTCTTCATACTTAATAGCTTCCTGTGTTTCGCCTAGGTAAACACCCTCTAGGTCAGTTTCTGATATAAATTTTTCAGAGACTGGATAAATATATACTTTCTTTGTTCCTCTAACCTGCCAGAGTGCGTTACGTGGAATATCTGCATGATATGAAACATGTATATCTGGTGATGAGATCAAAAGAGACAATCGGCAACCAAATATTTTCAACCCGGGAACATTTCCTTTCATTTCTGAGATGATTTTTTTTTCAAGTTTTTTATATTCAGGATTAACTTTATTTAATTTTAAGAGCTGAACCCATAAGCGACCATTCTCAACAGCAGCGATAACGTCTTTTCCTGTTGTCTCTCTTAAATCACCCTCTCGAAAACTATCATGACCTTCAGCTTCTTTTAAAGGCATCGTATAAACCATCGATAGTTCATCAGGGTGTGTTTCTATTAAGCGTGCCAGAGCTTGGTCAGAAAAAATCCCCATTTCCACCAGTCTATGCTCAATTAGCATAAAACCATCAGAGAAGTTTTTACTATGTTTATCTGTCCAGTTTTTAAAAATTTCAATATCCATTATTTTTTTAACCAACGTCTAAAATCCCCTGATCGAAACGAACAATAGAATGACCAAAGTTTTGGTGATTGTTTAACCTTTCGTTTGAGCAGTGACCCGTTACGAATAAGAAGTGCGATGCCCTTTCCTAACCATCCCTGTCCTTTTATTGTTTCAAACATTTCGAGCTTAGTATTACACCATGCGGTCTTATAGTTACTATCTTCACTAACACCGAAGTCGATCAATTCGGACTGTTTCATACATCCTTCTTGTAATGTTAACCTTATCAAATAATCACCTGGCGACCACTTGTGGTATTTGGAACTCGTCATAGAATTGATTAACAGATAAGTCATATTCCCACTTTCAGCCAAGAGCATAGTCGCTAAAACAAACTGATCTAACTCTACAACCATCATATAAACGAAAGGTGTTGGCTCATTAACTGATGATGTCAAAAGTTTCAGATAGAAGTCTTTATACAAAGAAACATTTGATTCTAAGTCAATACCTAACAACTTGAATCTCTGCTCTCGCTGATCAAACAATTCGTTTAAGTAGAATTCAACTTCAACTTGATCAGAAACTCTTTTCCAGCTTAGCTCGCCCTCCCTAGAGAGTCTGCTTTCTTCGTTGCGCATACGCTTTCGTGTAGATTTACTTCGTAACTCTATAAGCAACTCATCCCAGTTGTGATGCTTAAACACTAGCTGGTGTCCAGAGTTAGGTGAAGTATGCTGATCAATCCAACGGAAAGGAGACTCCGTACCATTGATGTTAAGCACTTGGTTTCTAAGCCAAAGAACATCAAACTTCGGCAGTAAGCCTTCTATTTGCAACCAAAGTTTCTGGAAATCACTTTTATTCAATCCTCTTAGAAAGTCAGAGTCAAACAAAGCCCCCTGGTAATTGCAATGTTCATCTGCTAACCAAGATAAAAATCTTATGCCCTTATTTCGAATGATACACAAAGGCAATATAACAACAACTTTTTCTGAGCGAAAAACAGATAAAAAAATGGGCTGGACATGCTGATTCGAAGAGTTTTTAACAATCATATGGTTATACCATTGATTGACCCAATCATACTTTTGGTAAACAGGGATTGAGTTAGTGTTTTCTAGTGCTAACCATGCCTCTTTTACGACTCCAATATCGTGAGTATATTCAACTTTCAACTTTTCCTGTGGCATCCCAACACTTTCCATAGTAATAATTTAACATCGCCACAGCTTACCCTTAAGCACGGTATGATTAAACTAGAATCATACCCATCGACTAAACATAACCAAACGTCTAGCCACATTTTAAATGTAACTTTCAATTAAGAAATTACTAGCTAACCGATATTTACCATTATTAGTTCGCCTATAATTCGACTTATTTTGATTTACCCACAAGATACACTCCTAGTAGCACTAAAAATGTACCCATTATTTGAGTATAGTTGATCGTTTCATTCAAAAAGAAGTAAGCCAATATTAATGTGCTCACGGGGCCTATAGAGCTCATTATGGCTGCAGGGCTTGCGCCAACTCTTCTAATTCCTGCATTCATTAAAAATGAAGGAATGACGGTTGAAATAATCGCGATCATTAATGCCAAGACATAAACTTCTCTTTGATAACCGGGCAATTCCAACGGATGTGTTAGGCCATAGTGAAACAAGGTTACTATGCAGGAAATGGTCATTGCGTAAGCCGTAAAACGTGTAGCACCTATCCGTTTTGTCATTTCACCACTACCAATTAAGAAAAATGCAAAAGCCAATGCGCTAGCAACAATCCAGAGTGATCCCTTAATCACATTTTCAGAATCTCGACTAATGTTATCTAATACGACAAACGTAATCCCAGCATAACTTAATAAGAGAGCGACGACTTCTATTTTTCTAATCGGCCGTTTTAACAAAAAAGACGAGAGTAAGACAACAAATGTAGGATACAAAAACAAGATCAAGCGTTCCAAGCCTGCAGATATATGTATCAAACCTTTGAAGTCAAAAAAACTCGCTAAATAATAACCAACGATACCGAGAATAAAAATCATCCGCCACTCTTTGAAAGTAAGTGACGACTGTTTGGTGTTACGAGAAGAAATAGCAGCAATTATAATAAAAAATGGCAGCGACATTAACATACGTAACATCATTAAAGAGATAGCATCAATATGTGATCCATAGCCATAAGCCAACTTGATCATCACTGCCTTAGCAGAAAAGGCAATGGCACCTGTAATGACCAGGAACATGCCTAAAAGATACTCTTTATTATTTTCTTGAGTTGAGCGTTTCACAGTATTTCCAAGTTGTATTTAAAAATTTTAAACCGAGGATACTGTAGAGAAAATAGAGACATAGTCACGACAGAATCCGCGGCTATGTTTGTAAGTTTAAAGGTTAAACAGAGCGCAACAGACCAGCTGGCAGGAACTGCCAACGTTTGAGCAGCTTGACCTCTAATAATGAGAGTATAAATGTTGAGTTATTCATAGTCGGTGCAGACTAGAGATAAACCCTAGTCATGTCAATCTAATACTTTATGAAGATAGTTTATTAAACCGTTCTAAATCTTCGGGTCGATCAATATCCCACTGTGTATCCAGAATTGCTAAACGTCTGTCCATAAACGATATATTATTAAGTGTTTTTTCGAAAACAGTGTCCGTTCCCCACTCAATATTTTCAAAAGTTTCGGGTGATAAACAATTCATTCCGATCAAGGTGTATCCACCATCTTCAGCTGGCGAAATAACAATATCTGCTTGGTTATGCATTAAGTCTAGTGCTTCTTCAAAATCAGCGCTTACAAATGAGGGACAGTCTGTTCCAATCAAAATGGCGGAATCCATTTTATCTAACGCTGCCGTTATCGCAAAAGCCATTTTTTGTCCTAAATCGAATCCCATTTGTTTATGTAAAGTAACAGGGTATTTTTCTAAAATATCAAGAAAAAAATCATGGGAAAAATCTGGAGAACACCATAGCTCCACAGGACTGAGGTTACTTTTCAGCGCTAGTTCTATCGTTTTTATTACTAGGTTCTTATGTAGTTCAACCGATTGCTCTTTAGTAAGAAAGGGCTGCATTCTAGTTTTAACAGTGCCCAATATAGGTGATTTACAAAAAATTAATATTCTTGATCTAGGGTATTTCATGAAAGCTATCTATTTAGTATTTTTAAAAGGAAATAAAATTAATTCTTTAAAGTTCACATCTTCATTTTTTCTTGCGTATTCAAGGCCAATTTTCATATTGATATGGCCATCTTTTGGTTGATCGTTATAGGTTCCAAAAATACGATCCCAGATAGAAATAGAAAACCCATAATTGCTATCCGTTTCATTCCTATAAACCGAATGATGAACACGGTGCATATCTGGCGTTACAACTATTTTTCTAAGCTGTTTATCTATCGAAAGCGGTAAGTTGACATTAGCATGATTAAAAACAGCACACGTATTTAAAATTATCTCGAAGAGAATCACCACGCTAGGATCGGCCCCGATAATAAAAACTGCAACAACCTTTACGCCTAACGAAAAAAATATTTCCAACGGATGAAACCGTACGCCTGTGGTGGTGTCGTAGACAAGGTCAGTATGATGAACCTGATGTAATTTCCATAATAAAGGTAGCTTATGTGCAAGCACATGCTGGCCATAAATAGTCAAATCTAACAATATAATCGTTAGCACACCGGTGAAAAGTGATGACAAGCCAAAGATGTTTAATATACCAATATTTTTTTCTTCCGCGATCAGCGCAGACTCATATACAATCGCACCCAGAGCGATTTTAACGAGAATGGCCCCAAGCACCATTAAACCCAAATTGATCGGCCAACGTTGTTTTCGCTGTTGGTTATTCTCACGCCGAGGCTTAAAATGTTCCCAAACGGCCATAACAAAAAATACGAATACAAATGCAGCTAGCCTAAATTCAGATTCCATAAAACTTGTTATTTAGTTTATTAATTATTTGAATATCAAAATCCATTAGATGTCTATCGGTTATATTGCTTAGCTATTACGCGTGGATGTGCCCCAATAAAATATAAAGCTCTCAACCACCACATGAGAATAATTGTTTTAAAAATACCTTTCCTTTCCCAACGTCGACTTGATGTTGTTACTCTATCTTTTAAACAAACAGGAAAGGCCTGCTTTCTTAATTTTTTACTGATCTCGACATCTTCCATGATAGGGATATCTGAAAACCCATTAACTTTTTCAAAGGCATGTCGTGTCACAAAAATAGCCTGATCACCCGTTGCAATTCCCGTTAGGCCTGAGCGCACATTCATCAAGGTTTCTATCAGTCGAAAGAGAGTGTTTTTACCCGATAGTTTTACATCAAAACGTCCCCATACATGCGGTAACTCCATCGCACTTAAGATCAATTTATAAGCCTGTGATGGTAATTCAGTATCGATATGTAAGAATAATAAAACTCTACCTTTCGCGTGCATAGCACCAAGGTTCATCTGTTTTGCTCGGTTTGTAGCTTCTCCCTTTTCGACAGAAATCACCGTGTCTGCCAAGGGTTGCGCCAAAACATCTGAGTGATCATGACTACCGCCATCAACAACAATAATTTCCACACCTCTGTTACGTAAAAACTGTAGCTTCTCTAGTGCAGGAGTTATCAACTCAGCTTCATTCAAAATCGGTATTACAATTGAAAGCTCTGGCCCTTCTATTATCATAAATGCGTAACATAAACTGGATGATAGACAATAATGATCAAGTTTATTTTCTCCCTAAAAGTAATTTATTATTGTTTTATGTTTTTTAAGCTTCTTCTAGTGCGCCGCCACAACTACTACCCTGTCCTGCCGTACAGCCATAGCAATGCTCAAGTACACTGACCGGATTATTATCCAAGTTCATCGCAATAACATCTTTGATATGTTGTTTACCTGATGGCATCGGCAAATCTAGCATCTGGTTAAAATCACAATCGTAAACATAACCTTGCCAATCGACACTCAATATCGTTCGACACATAACGGTTTTTAAATTTTCGGGCTGATAATTATCGCGTAGTAATTGCATGTAGCCTTCAAACTGACCTTTGCTAACTAAGGTGCTACCAAAACGTTGAATCGGCATATTAGTAATCGTGTAAAGATTATTAAAAATAATACCGTATTTGTCTTTTAGATGCTGTTTATAAGCCACTTCCAATTCAGTTTGATTAGGTGGTAGTGATGGCCCCTGCGGGTTATACATCAGATTCAAAGTTAAAGCCGATTCAATACCATAACCAAGTTGATTCAAACCTTGTAATGCCTTGATGCTTTGTTGAAAGACACCATTGCCGCGCTGCTGATCAACATTATCTTCAAGATAACATGGTAAAGAGGCTTCTATCTCAACCTGTTGATCAGCCAGAAACTGAGCCATCTGTTCATAACCCGGCTCTTGTAAAATGGTAAGATTACAACGATCAATCACCTTAATTCCTAGCGATCGCGCGACCCTAACCAGCTCACGGAAGTGGGGGTTCATCTCTGGTGCACCCCCTGTTAAATCTAAGGTGCTCACCTTTTGTGTCTTTAAAAAGGTAATAACCTGATCGACCGTTTCACGCGTCATAATTTCTTTACGCTTCGGCCCTGCATTCACATGGCAATGCAGGCAAGACAAGTTACAAAGATAACCCAAATTGACCTGTAGAGTTTCCAACGGCAATCGAGAAATCGCTGGAAAATCGGTCGTTTGTAAGAGAGGTAGTATCTTATGCATAATTTATTGGCTAATTCTATTGTAAAAAATGAAATTTCAACAGGCTTATAGTATCCTTTCGACCTTGTATAAACCCTTTTGTTAATTGAATTATTAGTGCCTACTATGACCGATAAAAATAAATACAGTTCACGCATAACCCAACCTAAATCGCAGGGTGCTTCTCAAGCGATGCTTTACGCAACGGGTATGACCGAAAAAGACATGGATAAAGCCGAAGTTGGGATCTCCAGCGTCTGGTATGAAGGCAACCCATGTAATATGCATCTGCTTGATCTTTCAGAAAAAGTTAAAGCTGGCGTTGTCGCAGCGGGCTTAATCGGCATGCGTTTTAATACGATTGGGGTCAGTGATGGTATTTCAATGGGCACCGATGGCATGAGCTATTCACTACAATCACGTGACCTGATCGCAGACTCAATCGAAACAGTGATGACCGCACAATGGTATGACGCCAATATTTCAATCCCAGGTTGTGACAAAAATATGCCCGGCGTATTGATCGCTATGGGGCGTCTCAACCGCCCTGCTCTTATGGTCTACGGCGGCACCATCAAACCCGGCCACTGCGACAGCAAAGATAAAGGTACAACGAATACCTTAGATATCGTCTCAGCCTTCCAAAGTTATGGTGAGTATATAACAGGGACTATCGACGAAGATACGCGTAAAACAATCGTTCGAAACTCCTGCCCAGGTGCTGGCGCCTGTGGTGGCATGTACACCGCAAATACAATGGCATCAGCCATCGAAGCGATGGGCATGGCACTTCCTTATAGCTCCTCTACACCCGCTGAAGATCCGGGCAAGTTAGAAGAATGCATGCGCGCCGGTGAAGCCATTCGTATCTTGATCGAAAAAGACATCAAACCACGTGACATCATGACACGCGAAGCATTTGAGAACGCCATGGTCTTGATCATCATCTTAGGTGGCTCAACCAATGCAGTATTACATTTGCTGGCCATGGCGCGATCAGTTGATGTTGAATTAAGCATAGACGACTTCCAAGCGGTCAGTGATCGCATCCCATTCTTGGCCGATCTGAAACCAAGTGGAAAATACGTGATGGAAGACGTACACAACATCGGTGGTATTCCTGCGGTGATGAAATTGCTACTCGAAGAAGGCTTGATCAATGGCGACTGCATGACCGTTACAGGCAACACTATCACAGAAAACTTAACCGAACTTCCTGGTCTAAAAGAAGGCCAAGACGTCATACGCCCCGTCAATAACCCGATCAAAGAAACTGGCCATATTCGTATCCTTAAAGGCAGCCTAGCACCAGAAGGATCCGTCGCAAAAATCACCGGCAAAGAAGGCCTACACTTCAGCGGCCCAGCGAAAGTCTACGATTCAGAAGAAGACATGCTCGCATCGTTGGAGCAAAACGGCATCGAAAAAGGTGATGTAGTCATCATCCGCTACGAAGGCCCGAAAGGTGGCCCAGGTATGCCGGAAATGCTGACACCGACTTCAGCGATCATAGGCGCAGGCTTAGGTTCTGATGTTGCACTAT
>CAJXQU010000025.1 GCA_913058255.1 uncultured Pseudomonadota bacterium
CTCATTACTCTCATTACTCTCATTACTCTCATTACTCTCATTACTCTCATTACTCTCATTACTCGTAATCGAAAAGGTGCATCTGATCCATGCTGCAGGCTCACCATCGGCAACTTGTATTTCAAGATCAGACTCTATACTTCTCTCTTCTTGGCAAGATTTTTTAATTAAGCTTGCGACTTTATCTTGGTCCGCAAAAATTCTATAAACTTGTTCTCCGGCCATTTTTATTTTTTGAGATACATTTGATTTAGCCAGAATTCTCTCAAAAGATTGATTATAGGTAAGTAATTTTCCTTGCTGGTTGGCAATAAAAATAGCGGCATATGATCGACTAAATATTCGATGATACTGAATCTCTAACGACTCCACTTTTTTACGTAATTCTCGTTCTGTGTTTATAACGCCTTGTGTCGAATCTAAAAGCTTATTGGTATCTGAGACTAACAGACCAATTTCATTCTGTTCATGACCAAGAGGGTATGCTAATCGCTCATCACCACCTGGACAAATGTTATGTAAACATCGGGAGATTTCATCGATTGGCCGAGTTAAGTATCGATAACATAACAATAATGAAACTAGCGTTATAACAAATGTTTGAGCTACCAAAACTATCGTATTCGCAATGGCCGCATCCTTTGCATGCTGCTTGATAAGCTTAAGATTAATTATTAACGAAAGTTTGCCACTTGCTGTTTCAGAAAAAGGCGAACTCAATGCACGCATAACTGCCTGCGTATCCGAAGCCATTTGCTTGTCGCCAACAGTGACTACCTGACCATCGCTAATCTCTAAGGAAGCTAGTGCTACTATGTCATTTTTTGCCAGACCAGTGACAACTTCTTTTGCCATTTCGGTTTCATTTAAAAATGCTGCTATCGCTGCGGTGTCAGTCACTGTTTCTAATAATTGCTGGGCCGAATTAATGCTCTGCTTCATCTCGTTCGAGTAGCTATATTGATAAAAGAACCACGACGATAAGACCGAAATGATTGTCGCGTAAAGAGCCAATAAAACAGTTATTTTTAGAGAAAGGTTCTTATTCACAATAGCGTCAGAACCTATAGACAACCTTAACTGAACTATCGATATCTTTACTATCTATATAGGCAATGGCTCCAGGGTTTTCCCGCACCGTAGAAAGTGTAACTTCACTATTACTAAGAGCAGGAGGAGGTGTCGCACGACCACTAAAAACTAAACGTGCCCAGTAAGCATTTATTTGAACTGCCGATTTTTTTGTTAGTTTCAGATAAAAATCATTCCTTGAATCAGATTGTACATCTTGATCAAACGGAAATGCATTTGTGCCGTTCGGGAATGCATTATTTCGCCCCATAAACAAACCAATCACTTCTTCTTTATTTAACTTTTCAACTTCATTCTCAGCATTGATAATCACCACCATCTCAGCTCGAATAGATACCGAAAGTAACATTATAATCATCAATACTATGTGTCGGTATATATTCATGATTAAAAGATAAAGTCTAGGTTAATAGAGAAGGTATTGACTGTTTGATCTTTTGTAAAAAAATCATCTTGTGGCGCTAACCGCCAAAGCACCGCTTCACCACCCTTAATATGCCTAACATCCCACTGGAACTTCAAAGCCGTATGCCTCGATAAATCCCAGCGTGTTCCAACAGAAATTGTGTTTTGACTAGCTCTACTTTCATTTATTGCTCCAACAACCACTTCATGAAGAGGTTGTAGAGACGGTAGAAAAGGTTCTGGACTAGAATATCGATCTTTCGTTGAATCAATAAACGAAGCGACCACATAAGGAGTGAATTTACCCACCCGATAGCCCAAACTCAAGTAACCACTCATCGTTGTTGGCAAGATAGCTTTACTAGAATTAAGCATGCCCAACTCAGACTGAACTACCCATTGACCATTATCATAGGTCATTCCCAACGAATAAAAGTTAGCAAACGAATCGTCATATGACAGCTTATCAGCAAGACCTTGTGCATCAGGCCATAGAAAAGAAGGAATACTTTGGAGCGGGTCTTTTAAATCATTGAATATCGTCAAATCACCGTCTTCAAACTCAGCTCTTGCCCACCCCGCTCTGAATATCCAATTATTTTTTTCAAAGTTTAAGTTGAGCCCATAAGCTGGTATAGATCCCGTATTCCACTCAGTATCGCCGAAGGGAGCATTAATGTGGGTATAACCTCCAAATGCTTTCAACTGTAAGAAGCCACCACCCGGAGTATTCATAGAGTATTGAACATCCATCCCATCAGCAGATTGGAATAGAAAGTAACCATAGAATTCCGAGACAGGCCTAGCCCAAAGATAGGCAAACCCGACATCACGGTACTCCGACAGCATGTAGATAGCGCCCTTTAAACGGCCGAACCTTAGTTCAAGATTATTCGTTGGACGGTAGCTTAGAAATGCGAGCTCTAACAGTTTGTCTATATTATGAGATATTCTTTCTTTCACCACCAATTGAACGGCAGCATTAAACTGTGGGTTTAGCTTCGCATTAACTTGAATACCCGCTCTAGAGTCCGTTAAAAACCCGACATCGCCATGATAGACTTCTTCTTTCTGTGTAGCATCACGTCGGAAACCCAGCTCATCGGAACCTGAACTGGTCAAACCCAGTGTACCAAACCCACTCAACATAAAACGATCACTCTGAAACAAATCCGCAGAAATCACAGGCATGGTCATGCTTAGAAACAATCCTAATATGGGCAGAATTTTTGTTTGAATATTTTTCAACATAAACTTCTCAAAACAATGCTATATCTTCAACCGATATTTGATTATATAAAACTTGTTCTACAAGCTAACGGCAGATGGAGTAATAGCTTTAATCTATGAAGCAAGACTTTCATTCTTCTATTCATTGTGGGCAGGGGTATTAGCAAGCTTGATAAATGTTATTTGAGAGCAAGACCGTTGTCATCTTTTGGTTCTTCTTTAGAGGTGTTTATTCATCATCAAAGCGATAACTATCCATTAAAATAGTTCTAAGATAAATATATAAAAAAGCCCCGGTACCTGAATAATCCAAGCCGGGGCCAAGCTCAATTCGGTCGGGGAAACCGAATTGTAATTCCGTCCAGGGAGGGGGACGAAGCGTTCAGATAATTCCTAGAACGCACTATTAGGACTAGGGTATTATTATTAAGTTCAACCTTTATCTTACGGTCTTAACCATTTGTCCCGGCTTCAACTCCCCAGTAGGAAAAATGCCATTTAGTAACCTCAACCTTTCTTCAGCATGATCCGTATAAGGTGATTGTTTTGCATACTTGGAGATCGTCATACCCGGCCTAACTTTAGTCATATGCAAACGTAAAGGTTTTGCTATTTCTTTTTCTTTGTTGGTGATCCGATGAAAGCTTTTTGCCGATGCTAGAAAAGCTTTATCGTATACCGCTATTTGACTTGGATCTTTAACAACACCAGCGAGAATAAAGGCTCGATCACCAAGATAGATCACATTAAACCGTGCATCTCGTGTCCCATAGGTTGTTTTGATCGGTGCAACAGCACTATGTCCTTGTAATCCATCAGGGTTAATACGACCTTCTGACTTCAGCTTTTTCAAACCCAAGCGACTTTGCATAAACTCGCGAGGAGAAATCCTTTTGTTGATATCCTCTGCGCCCATTTGTAAAATTGCTCCACCGTTAGGGGCCAGTGCAACAATTCGGTCGGGCATATTTTGGATCTTCCAACCTTTAGGAAACGATAAGGTAAATCCCATATCAGCATGATAGAAAGTATTACCACGCGTCACACCTTCGTGTGCACTTTCCCCGATGACAAGATTTTCCATCAAGGTTAAATATTCATCCCTATTTCTAAGCCTTTTTCCCGTAGTTTTATATTTGTTAGCTGCTGAAACCACCTGCTGTAAGCGAGTGTCATTATCAGGATGTGAAGCAAAAACACCATGGTACTGACGAGGTTCACGACCTTCTTCTTCTGCCAGTACTTCGTCATAAACCTGTTGATTTTTTAATACTCGAATAACGTCTAACATCGCCTGAGGGTCATAACCTGTGTGTGCAAGATACTCAGCCCCTAAACGATCAGATTCAAGTTCATGCTCACGCCCATAACCACTAAGCAAGGCCGAACTAACCATATTTACCACCTGATTACCTGCCTGTGTTCGCATTTGTGGAAGAAAAATCGAACCGATGGTGGCACCGATCCCAGCCATCTGTGCCGCACTTGCTTGTCTGACACTATGCCGAGCGGTTACATGGCCAATTTCATGGCCTAAAACCGCCGCAAACTCTGCTTCAGAATTAAGGTAAGACATGAGTCCACGTGTGATATAGATATAACCACCCGGTAATGCAAAGGCATTGATCTCCGTACTATCTAAAACATGAAACCGATAGACTAAGCCCGATCGGTGACTTTTCGCCGCTAACTGACGACCAATACGTTGTACATAATCTTGCAATTGTTGATTATCATAAAGCTTGTACTGTTTAAGAACACTCGCATGCGCCTTCCGCCCCATAGCAATTTCCTGATCTTCGGAAATAGTGACGAAATCTTGCTCACCAGTCACTGGATTCGTCGCACAACCGGAACTCAAAATACTCGAAATGATTAAGACTGATATATACGCTAACTTTTTCATAACACACCTTCCCATTTTTAATTTACAAGTAACCGACTATTGTCGTCTTGCTATCACCGTCCTCAAAAAATTTGTTACTACAGTCGAGATAAAAAACACCGCACCAGCCACTAATATAATCGTTGCACCTGACGGTAAATCTTGTTGATAAGAAATTGCCAGTCCACTTATCGTCAAAGCGCCCCCAACAATAATAGCCAAACACATAATTTTGAATAATGTTCCAAAATATTGTCGTGCGATGGCCGCTGGTAACGTCAGTAAAGCGATGACAAGAATAAGGCCGACCACTCGGATCAAAAGTACAACGGTTAATGCGACTAAACAAAGCAATAATAAATAATAAAATTCTGCATGTACGCCACGAAGACGAGCAAACTCCTCATCAAAAGTCACCGCTTGGAACTGCTTATAGAATAAGCCCACACAAAGCAAAATAACGAGATCCAAGCCAGCCATTAACATCAGATCAGCCTTTGAAACGAGCAAAATATTGCCAAATAAGTAACTCATCAGATCAGCGTTATAACCAGGGGTTTTAGAAATGAAAATTATACCGACAGCCATTCCCACAGCCCATAAAGCGCCGATCAAACTATCTTCCGTTTGCTGCCACTTCATACTCACCCAACCGATCAATAGCGCCGCAAGTAATGCGGTAATAATCGCGCCTCCTATCGGTGGTTGGCCAAGGAAGTACGCAATACCCATTCCTCCTAAAACGGCATGAGCTATGCCGCCCGCTAAATAACCAATGTTACGAACCACAACATAGGTGCCGACGATGCCACAACCAATGCTGGCTAATAATCCGGCAACTAAAGCGTAACAAAGAAAGCTTTGTTCTGAGATTGCAGAGAGAAATTCCATCTATAACTTGCCCATTAATGGTGGTGATCGATCATGTTGATATGACTGCCGTAAAGTTCCTCAATCGAGTCTCCCGTTAATTCTGACGTTTCATGACAAACAAGCGTTCGATTTAAACACGCGACGCGCGTGACATACTCAGAAATAAAACCAATATCATGCGAGACAACAATAATGGTCATCTGCTCATTAAACTTTTTCAGTAACTGAAAAATATCAACCTCAACACGTTGATCGATATTTGCCGTCGGTTCGTCGAGGATCAAAACTTCCGGTTCACAGGCCAAGGCCCTGGCGATTAAAACACGTTGTAATTGTCCACCCGATAAATCCGTAATATTGGAATTTTTTATTATATCTACTTCGGTCGAACGCATCGCAGCTAATGCAATTTCTCGATCGTGTTTCGAGTACCTCCCTAAAATACGCGCCTTACCTAAACGTCCTAATAAAACGACCTCCTCGACAGTAATCGGAAAGTTTCTTGAAAATTGCGTGTACTGTGGACAATAACCGACTCGCGCTCGACCAACTTTCGGAGACTTTCCAAATAAGCTTACTTTGCCCCGCGAAGGTTTTATCAAACCCAACATTAATTTCAGCAAGGTGCTTTTGCCGCCAGCATTCGGACCAACTAAGCCAAGAAACTCGCCCTGATTAATATCCAGCTGAATATCTTGCAGGACAATTGCTCCGCCATAACTAAACGATACATTTTCTATTTTGATCAACGCCGTCATTTAAAAGAGCCCACAATTTCCTTCGCTACCTTACGCATATTCTCTATATAATTCTCAGCCAATGGATCCAACTTAACAACCTCCGCTCCAATTGCAGAGGCTACCGTATTAGCCATACGGCTACTATGTTGATCTTGTATAAATACAACCTGAACTTTCTTAGCAATAGCTGTGTTAATTAAGGTCTGTAACGATCGTGCGGACGGGCTTTTACCTTCATGCTCAATGGCCATCTGCTCGAGCTTATAAGTCGTTGCAAATGCTCCCCAAGCTGGATGCATGACAAGAAAAGAACCTTTTCCTATCCAATCACTCAGTATTTGACGAATCTCTTGATCTAACGCTTTTAAATCGGATTCTAATAACTGAAAGTTAGCTTGATAAACAGTAGTATTGTCAGGATCCGATTCTATCAGGCCTGCAAGGATCTGTTCTGATATCTTTTGCGCCAGTATAGGACTCACCCATATATGAGGGTCTTCATCCTGCGGTTGATCATATAGCTTCAAAGCTTCTGAGGCTGTATCTACAATCGAGATCTGCTCATTGACCCCTTCAATATGCGACATCCAGAGCGCTTCGAATGGAACATCAATTGAAAAATAAATATCCGCCGATGCGAGCTTAACTAATTGCTTTGGCGAGGGTTCATAAGTCTCTGGGCTTTGACCAGGACCAACCATAACCTCAACATGGGCATGCTCTCCCGCAATTTTTTCTACAAAGTATTTTTGTGGCAAGATGCTTACAAAAACCTCTAACGGCTTAGGTGTTCCTATACAGGTCGATGTAAACGCCAACAAAGCTAACACTAAAGTTATTGATCCAGCCCAATTTTTTATCTCACTATTTTTCATATATTCGTCTTACTTACCCTTCCGTATTCCTACAATACTAAGTTAAAATATGTGTTATGTTATTCCGTTAACTATGAGCACTACAAATAAAATTTAATCGAATCACCAATTATGCCTATAAAAACAGACGATTTACGTATTAATGATATTCGCGAAGTTCTTTCTCCAGCTGAACTTATCTCGGATCTACCCGTTTCAGCCACCGCAGCAAAAACAGTATTAGATGCTCGCAAAACCATACAAGACATTATATCTGGTAAAGATGACCGACTCCTTATTATCGCGGGTCCCTGCTCCATTCACGATGTGGATGCAGCCTTAGAATACGCTGACCGACTCAAGTCTGTCATCGAAAAAAACAAAGATGACCTGTTTGTAGTCATGCGCGTCTATTTTGAAAAACCACGTACAACCGTTGGCTGGAAAGGCTTGATCAATGACCCAGACCTAGATAACAGCTTCAATATCAATAAAGGACTTCGTCTCGCTAGAAAGCTATTGCTCGATTTAGCTAACAAAGGGATCCCAACAGGAACAGAATTTCTTGACCCTATCAGCCCTCAATATGTCACGGATCTTATTTCATGGGGTGCGATTGGCGCTAGAACCACAGAAAGTCAGGTTCATAGAGAACTTGCATCGGGGCTATCTTGCCCGATTGGCTTCAAAAATGCGACTGATGGCGGCTTACAAATTGCGATTGATGCTATTTTATCTTCAACCCACCCTCATCACTTTTTAGGAACCACGAAAGAAGGTCGTTCAGCGATCCTTTCGACCAAAGGGAATCCTGATTGCCATGTGATCTTACGCGGTGGCAGTGACAAACCAAACTATGATCAAGCAAGTATTGATAAAGCCGCTGTTTTGATGGAAAAAGCCGGCTTGTCTACGCGATTAATCGTTGATTGTAGTCATGCAAATAGTCTTAAAGATCATGAACGTCAAGTTATCGTCGGCCAAGAGGTTGCCTCGCAAGTTGCTAATGGTGAAGATAGAATCTTTGGAATTATGCTAGAAAGTAACCTGATCGCAGGAAGACAAAACCTCGTTGATGGTCATGCCGAAACTTACGGTCAGAGTGTTACTGATGCCTGCATGGGTTGGGATGACACAGGCATAGTTCTCGATAGCTTTGCTGAAGCGGTTCAGCAGCATCGAGCAAAAAAAAACTGATCTAAAAAGTAAGTATCTGCACAAGGATGTGCTGGCTTAAAATAGTGCTTATTTTTTCTTAAACTTCTAATTTCAAAGATCGAATAGTTCTTTTACCGCACTAATCAACTCTTCCTGACGCTTACTCGTCGCCTGCTTAAGCTTCACACTAGGCGTGTGCGTAAATTTTTGCGTAAGCGCCCTAGCTAAAGCTTCAACTACCTTTCCAGGATCGTCACCTTTTGCTAAATGTTGTTTAGCTTTTTTAACGAGATCGGATTGCGGAGTTTGTATGTTTTCACGCATGGCTTGAATGACCGAAATGGTATCCAAAGATTGCATCCAATCCATAAAATGGCGTGTTTCAGTCAGCACGATTTCATCGCCCTGTAATGCAGCCGTTTGGCGTGAACGTTGGTTTTCTTCGATAACGGTTTGAAGATCATCAACCGTATATAAATAGACATCATTGAGTTTACTGATCTCAGGTTCAATATCTCTAGGAACCGCGATATCAACCATGAAAATCGGTTTGCGTTTGCGTTTTTTTAATGCTCTTTCTACCGCACCTTTGCCTAAAATAGGAAGTTGGCTCGCTGTAGACGAAATGACGATATCGGCATCAGCAAGGTGCTCGGGTAGTTCTTTCAGTGGAATTGCGTAGCCATTAAAACGGGAGGCTAAGACCTGCGCCCTTTCAAGTGAGCGATTCGCGACAATCATACGCCCAAGGTTGTTATCATGCAGATGTTGTGAGGCCAACTCAATCGTATCACCAGCGCCGATCATTAAAGCTGTTTTGTCTTGTAAATCGCCAAACACTTGTTGCGCAAGACGCACAGCAGCAAATGCAACCGATACAGGACTTGAACCAATCGCCGTATCAGTGCGCACCTGTTTTGCTACAGAGAATGAATTTTGTAGCAATTTATTCAACATTTTTCCTACCGTTCCTGCATCGCAAGCAGATCGATAAGCTTCTTTAAGCTGGCCTAAAATCTGTGGTTCTCCTAGAACCATCGAATCTAAACCTGATGCAACGCGATAAAGGTGTCTGACCGCATAGGATTCTTCTAATGAAAAAAGGTGTGTTTGAAATTCATTTTCATCAAGCCCATAGAACTGGTGTAGCCACTTCAGCCCGACCAAGCTTTGTCCTGTACTCTCCTGTCGACTATATGTATAAACTTCTGTTCGATTACAGGTTGAAAGGACTAATGCTTCATCAATCCCCTCTTCTTGCAACAAACTTTTCAGCGTAAGTTCAATACGTGCGGGATCAATAGCAATCTTCTCTCGAATCGAAACCGGGGCAGTATTATGATTAACTCCAAAAACAGACAATGACATGTGGCTGGGCAATTATTGAATTATTAGATACAGGTACACGTTTTGCATGAGTTTATATAATAAGTCGCAAATAAAATATTGAACTTATTTATTCCTCTTGCAATCCATATTAGATAGTTTACCTTGTCACTGAAAGATATTATACGTATAGAGCCAATGATTTTTCTAAATAAAAATATTCCGACCAAGTTGTTTCCCTACTTATCAGCCTCCTTGTTAGCTATTCTGGCAGGTTGCAGTAGCGTTCCCACAGATCAGGCTGTCACGGAACAGTCTAAACCACCCTCAGCTCAAACAGCGAAGCAGGCCGATACAGCTACAAAATATTTGCCTGAAGAACACGCTAAAAAATCTGAACTGACAGATGATGTTCTGTTTAAGCTGCTAGTTGCTGAGATAGCTGGGCAACGTGGTGAGCTAGATATCTCTATCGATAACTACATGCAATTGGCCGAACAAGTTCAAGATCCTGCTTTGGCGGAAAGAGCCACTCGGATCATGATCTATGCACGAAAGGATAAGCAAGCACTAAAGGCTGCAAACCTATGGGTGAAATATGATCCGAATAACAAAGAAGCTCAACAAGTTTTGGCTGCGATGTATATTCGAAACAACAAGGCCGATGAGGCTTTTCAACAACTTGATCAGTTTCTAAACAAGCACCCTGAAGAAACGGGGAAAACCATGCAAATGTTGTCTGATTTTCTGAATCGTCCAGAAGATAAAGGAACCGCTTTTCGTGTCATGGAAAAACTCATGACCCATCGTCAGGATGATGCTGAAGCAATGTTTGCTTATGGGTTACTAAGCTTACGTGCAGGGGATACTGAAAAAGCTAAAGAAATTATCGGCAAAGTAACTAAGCTTGCGCCGGATGATCAAAATTACCAATTGGTTTATCTAAGCATTCTTGAAAAAGAAGGTGATAAACAAGTCGCTCTTCAATATTTAGAAAGTCTACTAAAAGAAAAGCCTGATGATTTCAACTTACAAATCGCTCATGCAAGAATGCTGGCAGATCTTGAACGCTATGATGAAGCCCGTGCGGAGTTTAAGGCACTCACCGTTTCCCACCCAGACAACACTGGTGCTCTCTATGCATATGGCTTGTTAAATCTTCAAACCAATCACGCTAAAGAAGCCAGAGAACAATTTGAGGCTCTGATCAAAAAACAGGTTTTAGTCAATGAGTCCAGTTATTACCTTGGCCAAATAGCCGAGTTTGAGAAAAAAACTGAAGAAGCTATTCGTTGGTATGAAGCCATCGACAACACTAGTCCTAACTACTTTGATGGTAATATCAAAATTGTACTGGCTAAGGCTCGCCTAGGAAATTTAGAAGAAGCTAAGGCTTTTCTAACCAAAATTCAGCCACAGAATCAGGCTCAAGAATTACAACTCGTGCGTGTCGAAGCAGAGCTTCTGATCGAGGGTGGACAGCTACAAGAAGCAAAAGCTATCTATGATAAAGCTATCGGTGACGGAGAAGATCCTGATTTACTCTACAGCCGCGCGATGTTAGCTGAGAAGATGGGCCGTATCGATTTACTTGAAGCCGATCTAAAAACCATTATTAAAAATGATCCCCAAAATGCCAATGTCTTAAATGCATTAGGTTACTCTTTAGCCGATCGCACTGAACGCTACCAAGAAGCACATGACTACATAAAAAAAGCCTTAGGTTTAAGCCCTAATAACTTCTATATACTAGATAGTATGGGCTGGGTTCTTTATCGTTTAGGACGCTTAGAAGAATCCGTAAAGTTTCTTAAACGTGCACAAGCCTTAAATGATAATCCAGAAATTTCTGCACATTTGAGTGAAGTTTTATGGATGAAAGGGGATAAAAAAGAGGCTAGAGAGGTGCTAAATAGCGCTTTAAAAACAACCCCCGAAGATGAAAAATTACTAAAAACACTAAAACTACTAACGCTTTGATCAAACATTGATGAGAAAATTATTTTTATTGGCTTTGCTGTTCGTTTCCGGCTGTACAACCTTCCCGCCTTCACCTACAACTTCACCTTCTGAATTTGTCCGATGGGAAGCTCACAAAGCTCACTTATCAACACTCAACCATTGGCAAATGGATAGCCGCATTTTTATCCAAACTAAAAAAGAAGGCTTTAGTTCTAGCGTTCAATGGTTACAGCACGATGAGTCTTATCAACTTCGATTTAGTGCCCCATTTGGCCCAGGCCAATACCTTCTAAGCGGGCAACCAGAGAAAGTATCAATTTTACTGCCTGATAATTCAGAACAAACCGCAAAAGATCCTGAGAGCTTAATGCAAAAATCCCTAGGCTTTAAACTACCGGTAAGTGGACTAGGCTATTGGTTGAAAGGTTTACCTTATCCAGATGATCCTAAACGAGATCTTATCTTGGATAGTAATGAGCGGCTATCTAAGCTAGAACAAGCAGGCTGGGAAATCAGCATTTCCAAGTATGTGCATAAAAATGGTTATTATTTACCGACAAAACTTGTCATGAAAAATAAACACCTCAAAATCAAAATGGCCGTTAAACAATGGGATCTGTCAGCTCTGGTAAAATAAATGATTGATACTCCTTGGCCTGCCCCGGCAAAAATTAATCGGTTTTTACACATAACGGGACGCCGTGAAAATGGTTATCATGAACTACAAACCTTATTTCAATTTCTCGATCTCGCTGATGACCTTTGGTTTGATATCCGTGATGATCATAAAATTAGACGTTGCACAGAAGTCACAGGAGTTGCTGAATCTGATGATCTCATTATCAGAGCCGCACATAAATTACGCGAATATACGAGTTCAGATCACGGCGTAGATATCAGTATCGATAAAAAGTTACCGATGGGAGGTGGACTCGGAGGTGGAAGTTCAGATGCTGCCACAACACTTGTCGCACTAAACAAACTTTGGGATTTGAACCTGCCATCCGATACTTTATCTAAAATTGGTTTGGAACTCGGTGCCGACATTCCATTTTTTATTCATGGAAACAGTGCTTGGGCCGAAGGTATCGGAGAAAATTTACAATCCATAAATATCGATAAGCCTTGGTTTTTATTGGTGCATCCCGGAATTCACATATCAACAGCTGAAATTTTTTCAAATTCCCAATTGACACGAGATACATCTCCCATCAGAATGCTCACCTTCGTTGCTGGAGACGGCCAGAACGACTGCGAACAAGTTGTTCGTAATTGCTATCCAGAAGTCGATAAAGTCTTTGACTGGTTCGGTTCTGATAGCCAAGCAAGACTGACCGGGACAGGAGCATGTGTTTTCTGCCCATATCCAAATGAAAATGCTGCTCAGAAGGTGGCGCGATCATTGCCTAAGCATTGGATGGGTTTTGTTATAAAAGGGCTCAATCGTTCTCCTCTAATGGACCGGTTAGCCGAGGAAAAGGAATGATTGGACTATTTCATCGGTTCAATTCCAAAAAATAATTGGGGCGTCGGCAAGTGGTAAGCCACCAGGTTTTGATCCTGGCATTCGTAGGTTCGAATCCTGCCGCCCCAGCCATTTTCTGTAATTCAATTTTGTTTTGCGAGGGATGCTGTGTCACTTTCATCAATGATGATCTTTTCGGGAAACGCAAACCCGAAACTTTCCCAGGCGATAGCCTCACATTTAAAATTACCCTTGGGTAAAGCCACGGTCGATAAGTTCAGCGATGGCGAAATATTGGTCGATATCGGAGAAAATGTGCGTGGACGTGATGTTTACATCATCCAACCTACTTGCGCTCCAACCAACGATAACCTCATGGAATTACTGGTAATGGTTGATGCACTAAGGCGCGCTTCAGCTCAAAGAATCACCGCTGTTATACCCTATTTAGGCTATTCCAGACAAGACCGCCGCACTCGTTCAGCGCGCGTTCCCATTACAGCAAAAGTTGTTGCGAACATGGTTGCTGCGGTTGGTACTGATCGTGTTTTAACCGTGGATTTACATGCCGATCAAATCCAAGGATTTTTCGATATGCCTTTGGACAATGTTTATTCATCCCCAATCCTTCTAGGTGATATTTGGAAACATAAATACCCAAATCTCATGGTGGTTTCACCCGATGTTGGTGGCGTCGTTCGAGCACGTGCATTAGCCAAAAGGCTCGACGATGCCGATCTAGCCATCATTGACAAACGCCGCCCCAAAGCTAATGTAGCCGAAGTAATGAATATTATTGGTGATGTAGAAGGAAGAACCTGCGTCATCATTGATGATCTTGTCGATACAGCAGGAACACTCTGCCAAGCTGCCGCCGCATTAAAGGGCTATGGAGCGATAAAAGTAGTTGCCTACTGTACTCACCCTGTTCTATCCGGCAAGGCATTGGAGAATATAGAGAATTCAAAGCTGGACGAACTCGTTGTAACAGATACAATACCGCTCTCGGAACGTGCTGAGGCTTGCGATCGTATTAGACAACTGAGTATTTCCGATTTATTAGCAGAGAGTATTAACCGTATAAGTTCAGGTGAATCTCTTAGCTCAATGTTTGTAGATTAATTTTTACCGTACGAATCTGGTCGCGGATTTGTACATTCCTTTAAATAGTTAAGTGGAGTTTTCACATGAGTGATTTTACTATAGTTGCTGAAAAGCGTGATGATCTGGGGAAAGGTGCGAGCCGCCGCCTGCGTCATGCTGGCCTGGTACCGGGCATTATTTACGGAGCAGGTAAAGAACCTGTCTCTTTTCAAATGAAACATACTGATATCGAAAAAAGCCTTTTGAATGAAGCTTTTTATTCTTCTATTCTCGCAATTACTCTCGATGGGAAAGAAGAAAGTGTTGTATTGAAAGATATGCAACGGCACCCTGCTAAAAGCAAGATCATGCATCTTGATTTATTGCGTATCGATAAAACTCATAAACTCACCATGACAATACCTCTTCACTTCCTTAATGAAGAGATATGTATTGGTGTGAAGCAAGATGGTGGTTCAATCAATCATCATATGAATGATCTCGAAATTAGTTGTCTTGCTAGCGATTTGCCTGAGTATATCGAGATTGATATGGCTGCAATCGAACTAGATCAAACAGTACACCTATCTGATCTAACAATGCCTAAAGGTGTTGAAATCAACGCTCTACTTCATGGTGGCGATGAGTCATTGCCTGTTGCTTCTGTCCATATTCGTAAAGCAGCTAAGGTTGAAGAAGATGCGCCTACTGCAGCTGAAACGGATACAGAAGAAGGCACTGAGGGTGAAGGAGAATAAAACCTCCTTCGGTATCTAAAATAGGAATACATTAGATGCCTTCTCAAGTCGCTCTCATTGTAGGACTGGGAAACCCCGGATCTGAATACGCTCAAACCCGACATAATGTCGGGTTTTGGCTTTTAGATGAACTCGCTAAACAGTCAAACACTTCCTTTCAAACTCAATCAAAGTTCTTTGGCGAAACCGCTAGGTTTAAAACAGCGGATCATGACTGCTGGTTACTAAAACCTTCAACCTTTATGAACTGTAGTGGACAAAGTGTTCATTCGGTGGCTACTTTCTATCGTGTTTCTATAGAAAATATTCTTGTCGTTCATGACGAACTTGATCTAGAGCCAGGTTCAGTACGTTTGAAAAAAAATGGTGGTCACGGTGGTCATAATGGCCTACGTGACATTACAACTCGTTTTAACTCAGATAAATATCTCCGGCTTCGACTCGGTATAGGGCATCCGGGTAAAGGTTCCGATGTTAGTAAGTTTGTTCTTAATAGGCCAACAGCCTCTGAAGAACTCGATATTCACAATACAATTTCACGCGCGCTTGATGCTTTTCCCGATATCTTTTCTGGAAACATACAAAAAGCGATGAATGAACTACACACAAAGCAGGATTAAAACATGGGATTTAAATGTGGCATCGTTGGCTTACCAAATGTTGGTAAATCAACCTTATTCAACGCACTAACAAGTGCAGGTATTGACGCGGAAAACTATCCTTTTTGCACCATTGATCCCAATGTCGGTATTGTTGAAGTTCCTGATCCGCGTATGGATAAGCTTGCCGCAATCGTCAATCCACAGAAGACTATTCCGACCACGATGGAATTTGTCGATATTGCTGGACTCGTTGCAGGAGCCTCTCAGGGTGAAGGCCTCGGAAATCAGTTCCTCTCACATATCCGTGAAACAAATGCGATTGCTCATGTTGTTCGCTGCTTTGAGGATGACAATGTCATTCATGTCGATGGCAAAATCAATCCTTTATCAGATATCGAAACGATCAATACTGAGCTTGCCCTTTCTGATCTTGAATCAGTCCAGCGCAGTATCGAGCGGATAAATAAAAAAGCGCGCAGTGGCGATAAAGAAGCCAATGCACAAAAATCTGCTCTTGAAGCTTTCGAGGCTTGGCTTGGTGAAGGGAAACCGATCCGCGCTATGGATCTTAGTGATGATCAAAAAGAAATTTTAAACAGTTTCCACTTGATCACCGCAAAACCGATGTTCTATGTAGCCAACATTGCTGAGGATGGTGCTGAAAACAATCCCCTGCTTGATCAACTCGTTGAATTAGCAAAATCAGAAAGTGCGTCAGTCGTTCCCGTTTGCGCAGCAATTGAAGCAGAGATCGCGAACCTTGATGAAGAAGACAAACAAGAATTTTTAGACGATCTAGGTCTAGAAGAACCAGGCCTAAACCGAATTATTCGCGCAGGTTACTCTTTATTGGACCTACAGACCTATTTTACAGCAGGTGTAAAAGAAGTCAGAGCTTGGACGGTCAAAATAGGCTCAACAGCGCCTCAGGCCGCGGGTGTGATACACACTGACTTCGAACGTGGCTTTATTCGAGCAGAGCTTGTTAGCTATGATGATTACATCGAATGCAATGGTGAGAATGGGGCGAAAGATGCCGGAAAATGGCGTCTAGAAGGCAAAGAATACATCGTCCAAGACGGTGACGTTATTCACTTCCGTTTTAATGTTTAAGATTTGAGACTTGCAGAAAAGTTGGGCTGGATAATTTCTAGCCCAGTATCGTTATAATAGATGAGCTAGTCATTTAAGATTTAACGACATCCTCCATAGTACCGTTGCAGTCCGTCGACTTGAACCGGGGGTTCAAACGAGGGACTTTCCCGAGCGAATCAGGCTTCCCACTACGAGGTGGGCCTGCACAACATCGCTCAACAGTTCAGTCCCAAAAATAAGCTTATAGGCTCAAGGATACCTGGGCTGCTGACAAATACTACAGAGAATGTCTAACTAAAATCATAGTCCTAATTTACTCAGGATGAAAGCGAAATAATGCCAGATTTGTCACAAGTTGCTTCTTTAAATATCATTGGTGTCAAAAAAGTGAGGGTATATATACTGTTATGACTAAAAACCTAGCTCAACGATCCTCAGTCTATAAAAAACTATTCCAACCACTAGATTTAGGTTTTACAACCTTAAAAAATCGAATACTAATGGGCTCTATGCATTTAGGTCTGGAAGAACTCCCCGATGGTTTTGATCGTATGGCTGCTTTCTATGCCGAACGTGCACGAGGAGGGGTATCATTAATAGTCACCGGTGGCATCGCACCAAACAAGGAAGGTGCCGTTCATATGCATGCTGCGACGTTAGAAGATGAACGTCAGATCTCAGACCATCAAAAAATAACACAAGCTGTGCATGCTGCCGACGGAAAAATTTGCTTACAGATTTTGCACACGGGTCGTTATGCATTGAGTGAAAGTTTAATCGCTCCATCAGCCATCCAAGCACCGATCAATCATTTCGTCCCCCGCGCTTTAGACACTAACGAAATACAAGGACAAATAGATGACTTTGTTAACTGCGCAGTATTAGCTAAAAAAGCAGGTTACGATGGTGTTGAAGTCATGGCTTCTGAGGGATATTTACTCAATGAATTTCTTGTCACACATACCAATCAACGTCAAGATAAATGGGGCGGCGATTACCAAAACCGTATGCGTTTTCCAATAGAAATTGTACGCCAGATCCGAGAAAAAGTTGGTGACGAATTTATTATAATTTTTCGACTTTCAATACTGGATCTGATCGAAACTGGTAGTAGCTTTGATGAAATAGTTTTGCTTGGTAAGGCCATAGAAAAAGCCGGTGCGACACTGATTAATTCGGGCATCGGCTGGCATGAAGCGCGCATCCCTACCATAGCAACAAAAGTGCCTCGTGCTGCATTCACATGGGCAACAGCTAAAGTACGTACAGAACTTTCAATTCCCTTGATCACATCAAATCGGATCAACACCCCCAAAATAGCTGAAGAGGTGCTAGAACGTGGCGATGCGGATATGGTTTCCATGGCGAGGCCTTTTCTAGCCGATCCAGACTTTGTGCTTAAAAGTAAACAAAATCGCGCTGATGAGATCAATACCTGTATCGGCTGCAACCAAGCCTGCCTTGATCATATTTTTGTCGGCAAGCTTACCAGTTGTCTAGTAAACCCAAGAGCCTGCCACGAAACAGAATTGCAAGTCGAAACAACTAATCACCCACAGAAACTTGCCGTGGTCGGTGCAGGCCCCGCAGGTTTAGCATTTTCAACAACAGCAGCAAAATGCGGTCATCAAGTCACCTTATTCGATGCAGGAAGTGAAATTGGAGGGCAGTTTAATTTAGCAAAAAAAATTCCTGGTAAACAAGAGTTTTATGAAACCCTGCGCTACTTCACCCGACAACTTGAGCTAACAAATGTTGAAGTCAAATTAAACACAATGGTGACTGCTGCGACCTTAAATAAAGCCGAGTTTGATCAGGTCATTCTAGCGACAGGTGTTATGCCCAGAATGCCAGAGATTGATGGTATCAATCATCCCAAAGTCTTAAGTTATATTGATGTGATCAAGGGAGCTGATGTTGGTAAAAAAGTGGCCGTGATCGGTGCGGGAGGGATTGGCTTTGATATCAGTGAATTCCTTACCCATGGCAAAGATGACAGCAGTCAGAGCATTCCGGCATTCATGCAAAAATGGGGGATCGATATGAGCCTAACAGCACGCGGTGGTGTTGAAAGGATCCGTCAAAAAATCGAAGTTTCTCCACGCCAAGTTTTTCTACTGCAACGAAAATCATCTAAGATCGGTGATGGTTTAGGCAAAACCACAGGTTGGATACATCGCGCTGATCTGAACATGAAAGGTGTAAAGATGATCAATAATTGTGAATATCGAAAGATAGACAATGCCGGATTACATCTGAGTATCAATGGCGAAGACACTCTATTAGAGGTCGATAGCATAGTGATCTGTGCTGGGCAAACACCACGCCAAGAACTGCAAGATGAAATTAACAAGCCCGTACATCTGATTGGTGGTGCTGATACCGCTTCTGAACTGGATGCCAAACGAGCGATTGATCAAGGTACACGTTTAGCCGCATCTTTGAAAAGCGTATAAGTGTATTACTTAAACTTGTCATCTTCGAAGTAAGTATGGACAGCTCAAGATCCAAAATTGATCCATGCTGCAGGTGAAACATCACAGCCTTGGCATAGTCACTCTCTAACCAAGGCCTATCGCAGATGCTGAAAAACTAAATTCTTCACTTCTCAGGATTTATTACTTCGAGGAGGGGTTACCCAGGCGTGCTCTCAAGCGCATTGGATATTTTTGCTTGCACCCGTTTTATCGCCTCATGGACGTCTTCCGAAACCCCTTGATTGTTATTTTTGTGCTCAAGGTATTCATGAGCAATATTTAATGCCGCCATGACGACAATTCGCTCACTACCAGCGACTTTGCCATTGCTGCGTACTTCTTTCATTTTTCCATTAAGAAATTCAACTGAGGTTAATAAAGAATCACGCTCATCTTCTGTGCACGCAACTGTGTACTCCTTCTCCAGAATGGTAACGGTTACTGGTTTTTGCTCTACACTCATGAACGGGATTCCATTGATTTAAGACGAGAGATCATTGCTTCAACACGGGTGCGAGCAAGTTCTGTTTTTTCGATAAGATCAGCTCGTTCAATCGCAAGTGATCCCTGTTGCTGACGTAATGCATCATTTTCTGCTGTAAGACTTGTTACAGTTTCAATGAGTTGATCAACTTTAGATTCGAGAGAAACTAAGTCCATTGATTCATTGTTATCGTTATTGTCGGCCATTTGCCTCTATTCCACTTAGAGTAAGTGCCAAATATAGAGCTACAGGACAGATCGGTCAAGAAATATCGGCTCAAATTCTTCTAAAAACATCATCATATGACACTTTTCCATTATTCAACAAAATATTACCTATCATATTGTATGGTTTTAAGTTCCTACTTTCTGGTACAGTCCGCAATCATTAGAGAACCTTTGATTAATTGATGAATTAAATAAATTAAGATTCAGAGTTTTTAAAAGTAAGGCACTAAGTGATTATAATCGCGATCTTACTGCAAGCCTTCGCTAAACGTGGAGACATTATTATTGGATATTCTCGGCTCACATTAATTATAGATGTATTAATCAAATGTTCCTTCGATCATGATGAACAGAACAATAGACGATCAACTGAAAATTTATAAAGAAACGACCTATGACTGACGCACTATTTTATCAACTTGAAACAACACTACAAAGCTCGGGTTCCAGCATCTATCCAGCAGAGGCACAAGGTGCACTTTGTGGCCTGCTCTGCTTTTCAACTCAGCTAGATGTTAATGCTTGGATGACTTTTATTCTTGATCAGAGCCAAACAGATACGCAATCAAGTTATAAAACCAGCTTGGATGCCGATCTGGCCGAAGTTCAAGAGATGACTGAGTTTGGTTTTAATCAAGAATCTGGCGGCATGAATTTGTTACTTCCGACTGACGATGCGCCACTACAAGAACGACTTGAAGCGCTTTCAACCTGGTGTGAAGGCTTTTTATATGGCATAGGCGTTAGTGGTTTAAGTGATACGAAAAAAATTCCTGAAAGTGCAGATGAGTTCATCACTGACATTCGTGAAATTAGCCGCTTGGATGTAGAATCAGACGATGAAGATGCCGAACATTATTATATGGAACTGGTCGAATACATCCGCGTTGGCGTGCTCGTTTTTCGAGAAGAAGTTTTGCCCAGTGCTATAATTACTCCAACTGATCCCGACCTAGATAACACAGAACATTAATATGGAAAGAAACGAATTCACACGACGGCGCAAACGCCTGATGGACATTATGAACATCGGAAGTATTGCCATATTACCTGCATCACAAGTGCGCAACAGAAACAATGATGTCGATTACCAATATCGTCAAGATAGCGACTTCTATTATCTATCTGGTTTTCCTGAGCCAGAAGCCGTCGCCGTTTTAATTCCTGATCGTAAACATGGCGAATTTATTCTTTTTTGTCGTGAAAAAGATCCTGAATCTGAGATCTGGCATGGTCGTCGATCAGGCTTACAAAAAGCCATAGAATATTACGGTGCTGATGATGCCTTTCCGATCAGCGATCTAGATGAAATCTTACCAGGCTTAATCGAAAACAAAGAACGTGTTTACTACAACATGGGCATTGATCACGATTTTGACGTGCATGTTCAAGAATGGGTAAATCAGGTACGTGGTAA
The DNA here is from genome assembly GCA_913058255.1 of uncultured Pseudomonadota bacterium. GTDB lineage: Bacteria > Pseudomonadota > Gammaproteobacteria > CAJXQU01 > CAJXQU01 > CAJXQU01. The sequence goes on from CAJXQU010000025.1 coordinate 21,134, forward strand.
AGCGCGGACAGGTGTCACCGCACCTGAAGAGTTTATTTCGCTAGGTCATGCCTTGCACGAATTACGTTTATATAAAAGTCGCGGAGAGATCAAAGCCATGCGACGCGCAGCGAAAATTTCAGCAAAAGCCCATGCTATCGCAATGAAGAAATGTAAACCGGGCATGAAGGAATATCAGATCGAATCTGAATTGCTGCATGAGTTTATGAAAGAAGGTTGTCGCTCATCGGCTTATCCATCCATCGTCGGCGGCGGCGCCAATGGCTGCATTTTGCACTACACCGAAAATAGCGATCCTCTCAATGATGGTGAACTACTCTTGATCGATGCGGGTGCTGAACATGACTATTACGCCAGCGATATCACCCGAACATTCCCTATCAATGGTCAGTTCAGTAAAGAACAAAAAATTGCCTACGAAATTGTACTTGCCGCACAAGAAGCTGCGATCAAAAAAGTACAACCCGGTAATCACTGGAACGACCCCCATGAAGCCGCCGTTAGAGAAATAACCATCGGCTTAAAAGAAATGGGGCTTCTCAAAGGGCGCCTACCAACGCTACTCAAAGAAGAAGCCTACAAACCCTATTACATGCATCGTACGGGGCATTGGTTGGGTATGGATGTGCATGATGTTGGTGACTACAAAGTCGGCGGTGAATGGCGCTTGTTAGAACCCGGAATGGTCATGACCGTTGAACCCGGACTATACATCGCAGAGCACACTCGCGGCGTCGCAAAAAAATGGTGGAATATTGGGATCCGGATTGAGGACGACGTACTCGTCACCAAATCTGGCCACGATGTTCTCAGCAAAGATGCACCAAAAACTGTAGCTGAAATTGAATCGATCATGGATCATGCAAACTGATTTTGATTGCCTGATCATCGGTGGTGGGTTAATCGGCACTGGCTTGGCTTGTGCTCTACGAGATCAGCCGCTTAAACTCGGAGTGATCGAAGCCATTCCTACCACGGCGGACGTTCAACCCAGCTACGATGACCGCGGCTTAGGCGTCGCGCCTGCTTCACAACGTATTCTGCAAGGTATTGGTTTGTGGGATCAGCTCAAAGATGAAGCCACGCCGATCAAAAAAATTCATATCACTGATCGTGGTCACTTTGGAGCCACAAGGATCTCAGCTGAAAAGCTCGGCGTTGATCAACTTGGCCATATCGTCATCGGTCGAGCCTTAGGCGCAACCTTACAAAACACCATAACGTCGTCTGATAATACTGAGTTCATCTGCCCAGCAACCATCGCAGCAATTGAGAATAATTCTGATCACATCAAAGTTGATATAAAACAAGCTGAAAATATTCGTACCGTCACAACGCGTCTCTTGATCGCGGCAGATGGTGGGCAATCTCAAGTCCGAGCAATGCTCGGTGTCAGCACAGAAAATAAAGAATACGATCAAACCGCGATCGTCAGCAACGTTACACCGGAAATACCACACGAGAATACCGCCTTCGAACGATTTACCTCGACTGGCCCACTGGCGCTGCTGCCCTCCTCTGACCAACGCTGCGTTGTGGTTTGGACAACAAAAACCGATCAAGCAGACATGCTCATGCAATTAAGTGAAACGGATTATTTAGATCAGCTCGGTGAACGGTTCGGCCATCGCTTAGGAAAATTTATCAAAATGGGACAACGCCGCAGTTACCCCATGCGGTTGATCAAAGCCAATCAACTGGTTGGCCCAAATTTCGCTATCCTCGGCAACGCGGCACACACGATCCACCCTAATGCAGCACAAGGATTAAACCTTGGTTTGCGTGATATTGCTCAACTTGCTGAATTGATCGTTGATGCGATCAAAACTGAAAAACCAATCAACTCAACCGAGCTATTAGAAAGCTACGCACAATCTCGACAACGCGATCATCAACAAGTGATCCGTTTCAGCGATGGACTGACAAAATTGTTTTATAACGACAACCCTTTTCTCATCACATTCAGAAACCTAGCCATGCTCGGCATTGATCATTTTCCTCCAGCAAAACGAGTCTTGAGTAAACGTGCGATGGGACTCGCTGGCGAACCTTCGCGATTAGTTAGAGGCTTGCCTCTATGAGACCTTCTTTGTGAGCTTAGCCTTATGAAACTTGACTATGATCTTGTCATCGTCGGCCGTGGTGTCACCGGTGGCGTTATGGCAGCCTTGATGAGTCAGTCAGATTTAAAAATAGGTATTATCGAAGGTCGAGATATTAATCTGGATGACACCGATCTAAACAAACCTGATCCAAGGGTCTTCGCCATCACCCGCGCCTCAGAACATATTTTTAGAGCCGCAGGGATCTGGGATGATCTCGCAGCACAATCAATGGGCCACTTTCGAGAAATGAACGTCTGGGACGCACATGGTGAAGGCTCCATTCATTTCCATAGCAAAAATTTATGCCAGCCAACCCTCGGTTACATTATCGAAAATCACCGCATCCAAAACGCATTAAATAATGTGCTAAAAAATAAAAAAAATGTTGAACTGATTTGTCCAGAAAAAGTGAATCAATTTATCGTGAATTCTGATCATGCTGAACTATTTTTAGAATCCGGCAAACGATTAAAAACAAAACTGATCGTCGCCGCCGATGGTGCGAATTCAAAAATTCGTGAGTTAGCAAATATAAAAAATAAGCAACATGACTATCAACAAACAGCGATTGTATGCTCAGTAAAAACTCAGCTCGCACATGAAGATGTTGCACGACAACGATTCATGCAAACTGGCCCCCTCGCCTTCTTACCGCTCGCCGAACCAAACACCTGCTCCATCGTCTGGTCGACCACACCCGAGCAAGCAACAGAATTGATCGACATGGAACAAAAAGCATTTCATCAAACCTTAGAAGAAGCCTTTGACTCAACGCTGGGATCTGTTTTACAAACCACTCAACGCTATAGCTTTCCACTGAGTCGTGCCCATGCAAAAAACTACGTTGAAGATCGCATCGCATTGATCGGCGACGCCGCACACCGCGTACATCCACTCGCAGGCCAAGGCGCAAACCTCGGCATCTTAGACGCTGCCACACTCACCGAAGTATTATTAAAAGAAACGGGTCAAGACATAGGCCGTCGGAATCTATTACGAAAATACGAACGCTGGCGCAAAGGCGAAAACCTCAGCATCATCGCGGCAATGGATGCTTTTAAATATATATTCGGATCAGAAAAAAAACCGGTTGCATCGGTTAGAAACTTTGGGCTTTCGACTGTTGATTCTTTGCCTTTCGTTAAGAATTTTATTATGCACAGAGCGATGGGGTTAGAAGGGGATTTACCTAAAATTGCTCGTTCTACTAATGCACTCTAAATCAGCAGAAAGTCTCTCTTTATACAAAAGGCTAATGGCATTTTTTTAATCTATAATTTTATTTTCATCATTCTAGTTTTTACAAAACTATATAGATTATTTAATAATAAGCTCTTAGGTGAAAATATGATTAAAAAATATTTGAGAAAAATGGTTGGCGGAGATAAAAGCCCTTCGAGAAACCCCCATCACAAAATTGGCTGGTCATGGCTAGGCGCTTTCATTGGTATTTATATTGTATCGACTATTCATAACTGGCTACACATAGATGCACTTAACAGTCTATTTATAGTTGGCTCATTTGGTGCCACTGCGGTATTAATCTATGGTGCGCCACAAGCAGAGTTTTCACAGCCAAGAAACTTAATCGGCGGACATATTATTTCAGCATTTATAGGTATCAGTGTTTATAAATATATACCGCTTGATATTGAATTATTAAGTGCGCTTGCTGTTTCGTTATCAATTGTCGCCATGCACTACTCATGTACATTGCATCCGCCAGGCGGAGCAACCGCTTTAATTGCAGTTATAGGTGGCGACACTATTCATGAACTTGGGTATTTTTATGTCGTATCACCAATAGGGGTAGGCGCATTAATTATGTTACTCGTTGCATTAGTAATAAATAATATATCGTCAGATCCTAAAAGGCATTATCCACGTTATTGGCTATAAACTCCGCAAATGCATGCAATCAGTGCAATTCCTCTGATCAAAAAGCAGTTAAGATAATTTTAACGATAAATTTGTAACAATCTTGTTATAGATAGTTACTTACTCTTTAACTGACGAAAAGCCGCCGATTTCCTATCCCCACCTCGCTGACTGGGTTTAACAGAACGATTTAACTGTGCTTCAACTTTATCCTTAAAATGATCACTCCCTAACACCCAAGCCTTATTCGTTGCTTCACGGATCTCAATTAAAGACTTCTCTGCAACCCTTGCCCTAAACAACGTCCGATAAGCCTTTTGCCGAGCAGCAGCACTGCGCCCCAACCCACGATATAAACCATGCATCACTACCAAATCATTATCCTTACCTAACGCGTTAAAACTATAACTAGACCAAGGGTATTCGCTAGGATGGCTACACATATCAGCTCGAACCGGATTCAACTCAATATAGCGATAACAAACGAGTGCATACGTATCGCTATCAATCAAAGAAGCCTTATAACGACCTTCCCAAAGCGTTCCCGTTCGATTATAGGTATGGTTAAAATACTGCACATAATAACGCCCAACCATCTGCATCACTTTAGAAAGACTATTCTCATGATGAGGCGTGATCAATAAATGAACATGATTCGTCATCAACACATAAGCATGCACATCACAATCATGTTTATCACAAGCCTGTTTTAGCTTCTCAAGATAAAACCGATAATCTTCCTCAGCACAAAAAATAGGCTCGCGATTATTACCACGAATAATGACATGTTGTGGATGACCCGGTAATACGAAACGAGCTTGCCTAGCCATGGAACCACCTCTTTAATAACTAAATGGCTAGCTTACTCTTTTGAGAGACGTAAATCAATCGAGTCCGACCCCATTGATTTTCCTGTGATGGCGGTTTAATCGCCGACCAATTTCTTGATAACTAAGCCCAAGGTGTAATAAAACCATTAAGGTATGGCGTTTTTTTTGCGCTAATATGTTGATATGACATGACTTTCTCTCCGTCAGAATAAGATCTCGTTAATCTCATTCTAGCGGTTACGAAAGTCATGTCTTCTTAAATTAGGTCAGTGGCACACTTTGATGTGGAATCCGCCAAAAGCCCCAGTATAATTACTGAGGATTTTAATAATGATAGTTTGAGGTCTTATATATTATATATAGCTTTCTTTTTTCTTGTAAAGCCAATTCCAGCTAACCCTAGTGCTAATAAGGAAATAACGGATGGTTCTGGAACAGATGCCGTACTACTGGTTTCAATTTGAAAAGTGGATGTTCCACCGGTGAAATCGAAAACATCAGGTCTATAATCGTAGCTCACATGCAGGCTATCATTTGTAAAAGAAAGCGTTGGTCCAAATGAAGGAGTTGTAAGGCTGTCGCTGAGTAGACTTACTCCTGAAATGATTTCGCCTGCCAGGCCAAAGCTAATATTAGTTATCCATGCGTCGAATGTTTGGAAATCCCAGCGGTCTTGAGAATCAAGAGTTAGGATGTTTGTGGAAGTATTATAATCCATCCAAACTACACCACCACCCCAGCCACTTGGGTTTCCCTGAAAATGACTGCTGTCTAATTCATAGCCAGATCCAATTGATTGACCAATACTTTCGTATACTAGTGGACCCGCAGTACTATGATCGGGAAGGTCTGATTCCGTACGGAAGTCACCTGATACAGGTGCAGCGCTCAGAGCAAAACTGGTAAAAAGCAGTGGGATAACTACAGATAATTTTTTCATGATCTTTCTCCATTTGTAATATATTCGATTCCATTCGAATCACGACTCTACGCCTCCTTAAATAAGAAATAAAACTAATTACTGATAAAGATTGTTAAATCATAAAAATGTTAAGTAACTCCAACTCGGTTTAAGGAGTTGAACTAAAAGTCTATTCTTAAAGTTCAATGGCTAGCTTACTCTTTTGAGAGACGTAAATCAATCGAGCCCGACCCTGAGCGATCCCCACGAATCTGAAAGCATAATCAAACATACAACGGCTCTGTCAT
>CAJXQU010000026.1 GCA_913058255.1 uncultured Pseudomonadota bacterium
CTACACAGAGTAGATCGTCGGCAGCGTCAGATGTGTATAAGAGACAGGTGTAACACCTATAGGGTATTTAAACTTCATAGCTAATTTATTACGCTTCCACCTAGTCGTTTATCGAGAAACTTAATCAGTTACTTGGTTCATCTTAACAGTTTGTATTTGATTGATAAATATATAGGGGTAGTGTATGTGTGGAATTGTTGGACTCTTTATAAAAAACCCTGATTTAGAAAAAAAATTAGGTGCATTATTATCCCCAATGCTCATCGAAATGACGGAGCGAGGACCTGATAGTGCAGGGATTGCTGTATATGGCAAATCAGCAGAGGAAGGAATGACAAGAATGACTGTGCTGTCAATTGACCCAGATTATTCTTGGGATAAATTTACTAAGGAAGTAAAAGAGGTTTTTGGTAACTCTTCAAAAATTGAGCTAAATAGCAATCATGCTGTTATGACATTACAGGCTGAGGCTAAAACTGTTCAGGGGTGGTTACATGATGCTCATCCTGAACTTTATATGACAAGTTCGGGTACTAATATCACCATATATAAAGAACAAGGCCTGCCGGTAGACGTCATAGAACGTTTTGATGTTAGTAGCATGACAGGAACTCATGCATTGGGCCACACACGTATGGCAACGGAAAGTGCAGTTACAACTTCAGCATCACATCCCTTCTCAACAGGTGAAGATCTTTGTCTTGTACATAATGGTTCACTTTGTAATCACAATCGCTTACGCCGCACCTTGGAAAGAAAAGGAGTTGAGTTCCAGACAGATAATGACAGTGAAGTTGCAGCAGGTTATTTAACATGGAGATTACAAGAAGGAGACACGCTTGATGAGGCATTGCAAGCCGGTTTTGAGGATCTGGATGGGTTTTATACATTTGCAGTTGGCACACATGATGGCTTTGCTGTAGTTAAGGATCCTATCGGTGCTAAGCCCGCAATTTTGGCGGAAACCGATGATTGGGTTGCAATGGCTTCGGAGTTTCGTGCTATAGCAACATTGCCGGGTGTAGAAAATGCCAAAATTTGGGAGCCTGAGCCAGCACGTGTCTATAGCTGGTACAGGGATTCATAAGAAAAGAAAAAAGAACCTTAACCTGATATAGCTAGACCTCAGGTTAAGAGACGGTCATATAAATAACAGCCTGTTCTATTTTAAAGAACGGTTACATAAACATTCAATCTGGAGTCAGAAAAAATGACGGAAATTGATCTGGATAAATCTGAAGTACGTGAATTGAATTCAATGCTCCACAGTCTTGATGATAAGAGCAGTGAATCAAGTTTTCGTGTCATCAGTCCAAAAGGGAAACATAATATTGCTGTTGGAGTCGATGCTAAAGCGGACATTACAATAGAGGGACATGCAGGGCATTATGTTGGTGGAATGAACAAGCATGCAAACATCACTGTCACAGGTAATGCTGGTTCAGGACTTGCTGAAAATATCATGTCTGGTGTCGTTAGAGTTAAAGGTAACTCTTCACAATATACAGGGGCAACTGGTCGTGGCGGGCTAATCGTCGTCGAAGGTGATGCAGCAGCGCGATGTGGTATATCCATGAAAGGAGTTGATATTGTTGTCGGAGGTTCCGTCGGACATATGTGTGCTTTTTTAGGGCAGTCTGGGAATATGGTTATCTGTGGTGATGCAGGAGATGCTCTGGGTGATTCGATCTTCGAGTTACAAATCTTTGTTCAGGGCAAGATCAAAAGCCTCGGTCATGATTGTGAAGAAAAGGATATGGGGCCAGAACAGATGGCTAAACTCACAGAATTGCTTGATAAGGCTCAAATTAAGGCTGATCCGCAGAAATTCAAACTATACGGCCCAGCAAGAACTTTATACAACTTTAAAATCGATAATGCCTATTTACCCTGATGCAGTAAACATAAAATAGTGTCATCTAGCGCATACCGTATGAGGAAAGAAAATGAATAAACCGAGTGTCAATGAAGAAACCGGGCCAGTTGAAGATTCTGCATTACAGGAATCTTATATCTGGAGTAAACAGACCATTCAGGAGATACAGCGAGCTGCAACTGAAGGTATATACAGTATTCGTGGTGGAGGTGCGAAGCGTAAGGTTCCACATTTTGATGATCTGTTATTTCTGGGAGCAAGCATGTCACGTTATCCGCTCGAAGGATATCGTGAAAAATGTGATACCAATGTGACACTTGGAACCCGTTTCGCGAAAAAACCATTACATCTAGATATACCGATAACCATTGCTGGCATGAGTTTTGGTGCCTTATCTGCACAAGCAAAAGATGCCCTTGGTAAAGGTGCAGCGGCGATGGGAACCACGACTACAACAGGTGATGGTGGTATGACTCAGGAAGAGCGGGCATCTTCTAAAACCCTAGTCTATCAAATGTTGCCATCCCGTTATGGAATGAACCCGGATGATTTACGCAAAGCTGATGCAATAGAGGTTGTTTGTGGTCAGGGTGCAAAACCAGGTGGAGGAGGGATGTTACTCGGACAAAAAATCAGTGACCGTGTCGCAGAAATGCGGACCTTGCCCAAAGGTATTGATCAACGTAGTGCCTGCCGCCATCCAGATTGGACTGGTCCAGACGATCTGGAAATAAAGATTAATGAGATTAGAGAAATTACTGATTGGGAAAAGCCAATCTATATCAAAGTGGGTGCAACACGTACCCGATATGATGTGCAGCTAGCATGTAAAGCTGGCGCGGATGTTATCGTCGTAGACGGTATGCAGGGTGGTACTGCAGCTACACAAGATGTATTTATTGAGCAAGTAGGAATTCCTACCTTGCCGGCGGTTCGTATTGCTGTTGATGCCTTAAAAGAAATGGGTATGCACCGCAAAGTCCAGCTTATCGTATCAGGTGGTATACGTAATGGTTCCGATGTTGCCAAGTGTATGGCACTAGGTGCAGATGCTGTGGCTATCGGGATGGCGGCTTTGTATGCTTTGGGTGACAACTCTCAAAAGTATGCTGAGGAATATCATAAAATGGGTTCCGCACCTGGTTACTATGACGCCTATCATCTTGGTAGATGTCCAGCGGGGATCACAACTCAGGATCCTGAACTAGCAAAAAGATTTGATCCTGAATTAGGTGGTCGTCGTATTAAAAATTTGTTGCAAACTATGATACTGGAAGCTCAAACATTGGCGCGTGCTTGTGGTAAATCACATTTACACAATCTTGAACCGGAGGATTTAGTCGCATTGACAGTTGAAGCAGCTGCAATGGCAAAAGTTCCTTTGGCCGGAACGGATTGGTATCCGGGTAAAGATAGCTCGTATTAAAGAATATAAGAAAAATAACTGATCACTTAATGTCCAACCCGCTTAATAATGCAATAGGGATATTAAATAGAGGAGAAGAATGACATGCCAACAATATTAGAGAAAGCCGCTAAAGATAAAGGAATTGAATATTTTTTAATCAGTTTTGTCGATATCCTCGGCAAACTGCGCTCAAAAATGGTTCCTGCTCGAGCGATTGGTCCGATGGAAAAAAATGGTGCAGGATTCGCTGGTTTTGCAGCTTATTTGAATATCAGTCCCGCAGATGGCGATACCATGGCGATACCCGATCCTGATAGTTTGATCCAACTACCTTGGCGACCAGAGGTTGGTTGGTTGGCGGCTGATTTGTATATGGATGGTAAACCTGTGGAGGCATCACCCAGGGTTGCGCTAAAAAAACAACTAGCCAGAGCAGAAAAGCTTGGTTATCGAATGAAAACCGGTGTTGAATGTGAGTTCTTCCTGATTAGTCAGGATGGTAAAAGCCTAGCAGATAGTAGCGATGTTGACGCCAAACCTTGTTACGATCAGCATGCATTGATGCGTCAGTATCCTTTCGCCAAAGAGATGTGTGATTCAATGATTGAAATGGGCTTTAGTCCTTATCAGCTGGATCATGAAGATGCTAATGGCCAGTACGAAATGAACTGGGATTACGATGATGCCCTGAAAACAGCAGACCGTCATGTCTTTTTCAAATACATGACCAGGGAACTCGCTGAAAAACACGGTATGCGTGCTACCTATATGCCCAAGCCGTTTCCCGATCGAACGGGTAGTGGTTGCCACGCACACATCTCCATATGGGACAAGACAGGTAAGGAAAACTTGTTCGAAGATAAAAAGAATGAGCTAGGATTATCACCATTGGCTTATGAGTTCCTTGGCGGCATCATGCACAATACGCGATCACTAGCAGCTATATTCAATCCTACTGTGAATAGCTACAAACGGATTAAGTCAGCGCGAACAGCTTCAGGTTGCACCTATTCACCTACGACTATTACCTATGCCGGGAACAACCGTACTCATATGATCCGGGTGCCGGGCGGTGGTCGCTTTGAATTACGTCTGATGGATGGTGCTGCCAATCCGTATTTGATGCAGGCGGGTATGCTAGCCGCCGGATTAGACGGTGTCGAACAGAAACGTGATCCGGGTAAGCCTTTACATATCAATATGTACGAAGAAGGACAAAATGTGAAGTCAACTAATAAATTGCCTACTGACTTACAGGAAGCATTAAAATTGCTCGGTAAAAGCAAGACGATGCGTGAAGCATTGGGCGACGAGTTGATCGATACCTTTATCAGGTTTAAAGAAGCTGAGTGGGATGAGTATTCTTTTCATCTAACAGAATGGGAACGTGATAATACGCTGGACTGCTAGTTAACTTTATACCATCTTGCAGAGGGAATAATTAGTAAACAGAATGCAGTTGCTTTTGAAATTCGAAGTGAAGTAACAGGAGAAATTATATGACACAATTTAAACGACCTGATTCACCGCTGGCTTCTCGCCACCGTGAACTGGGATCTGAACTGGAAGACTGGAACGGCGTGGGTACTGCGTGGACTTACAACTCCGATCCATGTGAGGAACATGATGCTTATCGTGAACGAGCTACATTGACAGACGTTTCAGGCCTTAAAAAAGTCTGGGTACGTGGTCCTGATGCTACCGAGGTTGTCTTCCATACCTGCAGCCGCGATCTGAGCAAAGTTGGTACTGACAAGTGCGCATACACTTTAGTTCTAACTGATGAAGGTACTGTTACTGACGATGCTATTGTTTACAACATGGGTGATAAGGGCTGGTTGTTTGTGCACGGGGGTGGTTTTGCATTCGAAATGCTGCAAGAGTCGTCTAAAGGTAAAGACGTCACTATTGAGTTGGATGACAGTATCAATGATATTTCTCTACAAGGACCTGCTGCGCTTGATATTCTGAACCCTTTGGTTGAGGCTGATCTGGAACCAATGGGTGTTTTTGGCCAAACCGAAACAAAAATGTTGGGTCACGATGTCATTATCTCTCGTACAGGTTTTTCTGGTGAGCGTGGTTACGAAGTCTATTCTGCAGGTGAGCATATTTGCGAAATATGGGACACTATTCTGGAAGCAGGCAAAGATGCTGGTGTCATGTCTGCTTCATTTGCCTCTCTGGATAAAGTACGGCTTGAATTCGGGTTGCTCTTTTACCCATATGACATGAACGAAACAACAACTCCTTGGGAAGTTAACCTGCCATGGTGTGTTGGTAAAGATAAAGAGTTCCGTGGTAAAGAAGCTGTCATGTCTAAAAAGGGACAGGAGAAAGTCAAACTGGTTGGTCTCACTGCTGATTTGAGTGAAGTAATGCCTGAAGGTGGCAAGTTGTACTCCGATGGAGAAGAAGTCGGCATTGTCAACAGTACGGGATATTCGCACCGTATGGCAAAAGCTATTTCTCTCGGCCACGTTAAGGCGGGGTTGCACGAGCCAGGTACCGAGCTTGAAGGTAAAACTGAAAGCGGAAACAGCTTCATAGCCACCGTGGCTGCCATGCCTATGTATGATCCTCAAAAGAAAGCAATGCGAACTTAATAACCTCGTACTGACATAAATATGAACCATCTGGTCTGAGATATTCTTGGACTAGCTGGTTCTGTTCTACCTAGAATATAGTCTTCAATTTTTTATTCAGATTCGTATAACTTGAGTCCCGCTGTGACTAAAAGGTAATATCAGCTTATTCTCTGAGGCAACTACATCGACCTGTCATATATAGCAAGGTGTGATATGACATTTAGTTGAAAGTAAGCAGGTGTTAATCCTGATTTCTACTCATCTCGGCTGCGCGAGCGAAGGTGGTCATCAAGCGTTCTTTCAACTCTGGTTCGATCCCAACCTTGTCGATAGCTTTGTTCATGCACACCAGCCAAGCATCCCTTTCTTTATAGCCTACTTCAACATGAGCGTGGATCTGACGAATATCAGAATGGCCCGTCCTTTCAACATAATATTTAGGTCCGCCGAAGAAGCCGGTTAAGAATTCTAGTTGGGCTGCGCGCAGATGGTTTATACCATGCCCTTTGAGATGTAGAGCGTGAATTACAGCTCCTTCATCGGGATCTGTTTCGACAATATCATAAAATATCTTTACCAGTTCACGAAGTCTATCTTTACCTAGTTGCTCGTAGAGTGTTTTTCCCATAGGAATGCCCATCTGATTTAACCTGAAATGTTGTATATAAAAACGATTTAATTTTTGTATACAAGACTAAGGATCTATTTAAAGGAATTAATACGAATAGAATTTGATGTTCATACATGGAAGGGCATGATCGAGAAACTCTGATCACGCCCTGATGTTTACAACAAACTATGCATGCTGTGACAACCACTGTACCAACTCTTTTCTATATGGACTGATGCCTTTGTAGTCAGCCAATTCTGGATGAAGGTTCTTCATCACGTTGTATAGGCGTTTAGCCCAAACAGGGTTGGTGCAAAGATCATCCATATTGGCAAGGTAGCCACGAACACTGAATAGCATCCCATTACTACGTGGCAGTCGGAATAATGTTTGTAATTCGACACGGAGATTAACCAGTTGGCCTACATTTTCACTGGTTATGCTAGATCGATCTACGCCCCATTCATGATACATTTCAGGTGAGCTATCCATGCGTGGGTTAATGGTCAAGGTCCAGTTTAGGCGACGCACGGGTTGCCCTAAACGGATCATCAACAGATACTTCAGCGCACGTTCAAACACTCCGAGTTCATGAGCAACGGGTACTGGACCATGCCATTGATCAAAGGACATACCAACATCAAAATTCCCACTCCAGTCGGCAACACTGGTAGCTACCAGTGCATCTGCGAATAGAGTATTTTCACGTTGATCAAGAACAATTAAATCTCCCTGACACTGACGCGCAATATACTCTAGTGGCGCGCACGGTAAGGTGTTCTTGTCAGCAAACACGAAGCTGTCTTTTATACCTAAGGGACGGTTTTCCCAAGTCCAATTGTCACCATCTTTTTTTAACGAGAAATGTTCAGGATAATCACGTGCGTTAGAGACCATTATCAGTTCAAGAACATCCCATTCATGCAGTTCCATGTGAGGCAGTGCGGCATAGCGGCGGGGATCTTTTTCTAGTACTAGCTTGCGTTCAGCCATTTCCGAAAGGTAGTGCTCGTCAATATCAAAGTCATGTTCGAAAATCGAACCTGGATCGCCACCATCATGCATTTCCATATTAACGCTATACATGTATTCATCTTCAGGGTAGGGGAACGGGAAACGTTTAACTGCTTCCGGGCTATTTTTATAAGTAAAATCACCGCGAAAGGTCTCTACGGGTTTCATTACAACATTCATATCATACTCTCCTAATAGTTCTGTAGCTTAGAGATCCAGTGTGAGGTCATCATTCTTAGCCCGAGAGATACAGGGCATCATACATTTATTGCTGGATTTCTCTTCGTCAGAGAGATAATAGTCCCGATGTTCTGGTGTACCTGAAATGACCTCAGTTTTACAAAAACCGCAAGCTCCACCTCGGCAAGAATACGGAATATCCAACCCTGAACGTTCCAGTGCTTCGAGCAGACTTTCTCGTTCACTGACATGGATTTTTCGGTCCGACCTAGCTAATTTAACTGTAAACGACTTACCAGGATCTGGAGCCGTAAACTCTTCGCTGTGTACAGCAGATTGAGGCCATCCAAGCTGCTCTGATAAGCGCAATACATCCTCTACCATTTGGTGAGGCCCACATACATAAACATGTGTGCCTAAGGGTTGCTTGTCAAGCAAACGACTGATGTCGAGGGGCTCATGTTTTTCATTGCTGTATATGAAGATCTTGCCCGAGTTGTCACGCAGTAGTTCGTCTACAAAAGCGCCATTTTTTTTATTTCGAATAGCGTAGTGCAATTCGAAATTTTTATGCATCATCTTCATATCCTTTATGTATGCCATGAAAGGGGTAATGCCTACACCGCCAGCGATAAACAAGTGTTTACGCGCTAACCAGTGCAAAGGAAAAAGATTGTATGGGCTACCGATCTCAAGTTGCGACCCCACCTCGATCTGCTCATGCATGAACGTAGATCCGCCACGGCCGTTTGCTTCATGCCTTATTGCTATTCGATATTGTTTGAGGTCTTCAGAGTGGCCTACCAAAGAATATGGATTTTTATGGCTATCGTGACCTTCCCCCATACTGACAACTACATGGCTGCCTGCTGAAAATGGACTGAATGCTAAACCATCAGTACGCTCAAAAGTGAAAGCTTTAATTAAAGGTGTCAGTTGTTCAATATTGGTCACTGACACCGGGGTAGAAAACATAGTAGTCATTTATATAACTCCTTACGTTCGGGTATTATGCCTGGGTTTTCTGCGTCTACACGAAAACCCAAATAAGCCCCCATCTCACGAGAAAAATGATCGACGTTAACGAGTGACAAATTACAACCACTACACTCGGAAATATCGGTAGTAACACCTTCATTCATGGTCTCACAATGAGGACAGTAAACGCACCGAGCTTCAGATCCTAAGAGCTCCAAATTTATTTCGCTTTCACACATACCACATTTGTGTGCGATATGTTGAACCTTCCATAAAAAAGCTTCTGAACCACTAATATAGAGATGGGTTCCCATAAAACTTTCTTCTAGGACTTCAGACAAGGCTATCAGCAAGGCATCTTTATCTTCAAAATCACTTACTTTCGAACAACGCTCAGGTGTGAAGTAGGAATGCGCGTAGGCCTTCTCGACAGGAGTGCCAGTATACAAAAAAGTAGTCATGTCAGGTTTGATAGTTGAGCTGCTACTCAACAGATTTATCAAGCCTACTAAGCCATCGGATTCTCCGATCAATAAGTTCCAACGAGAAAGTGGATCATGCTGAAGTTTCATGTATTGGGGTTTGCTTCGAATACCCGAGCTAGCTTCTGTCATAATCTGTATTACCTCTAAGAAATAAATAAAACTTCTAGGCAGAGCACCTGTAATTCTAGGCTTCTATATCCCTCTTAATGGATTTAGAATAGAGTTTAAGAATATTTGTACCCATTCAATTTTGCTGTTCCTTTTAGCTACCTGTCAAACAGCTCGTAAACCCAAACCTATTTTTGAACAAATAATAGCTATTGATTGAAGGTATTGATATTACCGATAAGTAATATCCCTAAGTGGGTATATAAGTAGCTTTCATTACTATGTAGCATATTTTTCGATAAATTTAATCCATCGTAAATTGCATTGGATTTTTCTAATTCTCTTTGCAAAACGCTGTCAATGGGGCACATCAGATTATGAATCGATATTCGGCTTTGGAAGTCCTTAAAGGAGGACTAACTGGGCAAAAAAATTGGGAACGTGTTTGGCGCGCTCCAGAACCCAAACGTGAATATGACGCTATCATTATTGGTGGTGGAGGACATGGCTTGGCAACGGCTTACTATCTGGCCAAAGTGCACGGAATGACGAATATCGCAGTTTGTGAAAAAGGCTGGGTAGGCGGTGGAAATATCGGGAGGAACACTACGATCATCCGCTCTAACTACATGCTAGAGGACAATGCGAACTTTTATGAAAAAGGTATGCAGTTGTGGGAAGAAATGGCGCAAGAGCTTAACTACAACGTTATGTTTTCCCAACGAGGTATTATCAACGTTGCCCATTCTGATGCTCAGATGGATAGTTTTGCCCGTCGAGGCAATGCCATGCGTTTGAATGATATCGATGCTGAACTTCTTACCAGAGAGCAGGTTAAAGAGCTCCTTCCTATGCTGGACTATTCGAGCAAGGCACGTTTTCCTGTTTACGGAGGACTGCAGCAGCCACGGGCTGGTACCGCAAGACATGATGCAGTGGCTTGGGGTTATGCGCGGGCAGCGGATATGCGTGGGGTGGATATATTACAAAATTGTGAAGTCACAGGCTTCGACATTAAGGATGGTCAAGTTCAAGGGTTACAAACTTCCCGTGGTGTGATCAAGAGCAAAAAAGTGGGTATTGCGGTCGCAGGCAATACTTCTCGGATATGTGCCATGGCAGGCTTTAATAGATTGCCGATGGAGAGTCATAAGCTACAAGCAATGGTCTCTGAGCCAATAAAGCCATTCATTAATACTGTTTGTACGTTTGGTGCCGGTCACTTCTATGTTAGCCAGTCTGACAAGGGAGGATTGGTATTTGGTGGAGATCTAGATGGCTATAACTCCTATGCGCAACGAGGAAATTTACCGGCGGTTAACCATGTTCTACAATCTGGAATGGCACTCATGCCATCGATTGGACGTCTCCGTTTATTACGTCATTGGGCAGGGGTTATGGACATGTCTATGGACGGCAGTCCCATTATGGGGACTACACAGGTTAAAGGCCTCTATCTAAATGCTGGCTGGTGTTATGGGGGATTTAAGGCAATACCGGCTGTCGGTTTCTGTTTTGCACATACCATTGCGCAGAACCGGCCACACGAACTTAATGAAAATTTTACACTAAACCGATTCGAAAAGGGTTACCTGCTCGATGAGAAAGGCATGGGTCCCGTGCCTGGATTACATTAAGGAAAGGGGAGAGCAATATGATCCGAATTAACTGTCCTTGGTGTGGCGAACGTAACATGGTGGAATTCACCTATGGCGGTGATGCTATTAACAAATATCCTGGACTGTCAGAAGAGACAACGGCAGAACAATACTTTGAATTTTCTTATCTTCGCGATAACCCATGCGGGCCTCATCTTGAATATTGGCATCATGTAAACGGGTGTCGACAATGGGTGAAGGTTAAACGAGACACACTAACACATGAGGTGTTAGCAACGGGCCCAGCTGATGCACTGCTCGGAGGTGAAAAAGAATGACGACACAGTCCAATCGACTTACTCAAGGCGGCTTTATCGATCGCACAAAGACTTTGTCTTTTCGTTTTGATGGAAAAACCTATACGGGTTATCAGGGAGATACACTAGCTTCAGCTTTATTAGCTAATGGTGTAAAACTGGTAGGGCGTAGTTTTAAGTACCACCGTCCACGCGGTATTTTTTCTGCGGGTTCGGAAGAACCAAATGCGATGGTTCATTTACGTGAAGGTGCTCGACAGGAACCAAACACTCGCGCAACAGTTGTTGAACTTTATGATGGATTAGTGGCTGAGAGCCAAAATCGAGGCAAGAGCCTTCGTGGCGATCCTCAGCGCATCAATGACTATATAAAGAATTTTCTACCAGCAGGCTTTTACTATAAGACTTTTATGGGGCCATTTCGTAATACTAAGCTGTGGATGTTGTTTGAAGGAATTATTCGTAAATCAGCTGGTATGGGTACAGCCTCAAACCTCCCTGATCCGGATTCTTATGACCATATGAGCCGTCATTGTGAGGTGTTGGTAATAGGTGGTGGGCCGGCTGGCCTGATGGCTACAAAAGCGGCAGCGGCTAGCGGTGCACGAGTGATATTAATCGATGAACGTGCAGGTTTGGGTGGCCAATTACGACATGAACGTTATGAGATAGCAGGTCAACCGGCTTTGGAGTGGGTTGAGCAGACGGTCTTGGAATTGAAAGCAATGAAAAATGTTTTCATTCTCGAACGTACCAGCGCTTTTGGTTATTACGATCATAATTTTATTGGCTGTGTGGAGCGAGTGAGTGATCACCTGCCTACACCAATAGGGCATAAACCACGGCAACGTATGTGGAATTTACAGGCTAACCAGGTGGTGCATGCGACGGGTTCACATGAACAGCCGATAGTGTTTGGTAACAATGACCGTCCCAATATTATGTTGGCAAGTGCTGTTCGAGCCTATATCAATGAATATGCCGTATTACCCGGAAAGCAAGCGGTTGTATTTACTTCTTGTGATGATGCATATCGTACCGCTATAGAGTTGTTTGATGCCGGTGCAAAAGTAGAAGCTATGGTCGATTCTCGTCAAGAGGAATCTGTTTATGCCGCTCTGTTACGTGATCGCAATATAAAAATATTACAAGGTCATGCCATTGTTAATGCTTATGGCAAGGAAGATGGAGTACATGCTGTTGATGTACAATCTTTGGTGGATGGGAAATCAGAAAAGATACAATGCGATCTTGTTGCAATGTCTAACGGCTGGGCACCAGCATTACATTTATTCAGTCAGTCCGGCGGCAAAACAAGTTGGGATAAAGAGCGTCATATTTTTGTACCAGGTGTTTCAAAGCAAGCCGAATGTTCTGTTGGTGCTGCTAAGGGTAGTTTTGATCTCAAGTCTTGTTTAGAAGAAGGGGCTCATGGCGGTGCTAATGCAGCAACAGTAGCAGGTTTTCCCATATTGCAAATTACAGCCCCGTCAACTAATGAGCTGCAAGAAACATCCTATGAACCTTTATGGGAATCTCCCGATCCTGCATCTGGGCATCCAAAGAAATTTGTTGATCACCAGGATGATGTAGCGACAAGTGACGTGCAACTTGCACATCGTGAAGGTTTTGTCTCGGTAGAACATTTAAAACGTTATACCACATTAGGTATGGGAACGGATCAAGGTAAAACATCCAATGTTTCTGGTATTGCAATCATGGCTAATGCGAGGGGATGTTCAATTCCTGAAGCAGGACATACTACTTTTAGACCACCCTATACTCCTGTGTCACTAGGAGCTCTGGGGGGGGCAGAAGTTGGTGAACACTTTATGCCTATTCGCAGAACGGCGATGGATTCTTGGCATGATGAACAGGGGTGCGAATGGATCGATGCAGGTGTTTGGCGTCGTCCTCGATATTATCCAAAAGGCGGTGAAACTATCAATGATGCTTTTCATCGTGAGACCAAAATGGCGCGAAGTTCTGTGGGTATGTGTGATGTAACTACGCTGGGGAAAATTGATCTTCAGGGCCCAGATACTGCAGAATTATTAGAACGTATTTATATTAATCACTGGAAGAAGCTACCTGTCGGTAAAGTTAGGTATGGAATGTTATTGCGTGAAGACGGTATTGCATACGACGATGGCACTACTTCGCGCTTAGATGAAAACCATTTTGTGATGACAACGTCAACGGCTAACGCAGTAAATGTGATGGCGAACTTGGAGTACTATCTACAAGTGACTTGGCCAGATCTGCGTGTTCAGGTAACCAGTGTTACTGAGCAATGGTCAGTGATGGCGGTAGCCGGTCCTAATTCGCGTAAGGTACTAGAAAAAATTATTGATTTAGACATCTCTAACGAAGCTTTCCCTTTCATGGCGACATCGGAGTGTGTCGCTGCTGGAATTCCTAAGTGTCGTCTATTCCGAATTTCATTTTCAGGTGAACTGGCTTTTGAATTGAATGTGCCCTGTGATTATGGACGTCATGTTTGGGAAAATGTCTACGAGGCCGGGCAGGAGTTCGATATCGTATCTTATGGTACAGAAGCTATGGGCAATATGCGTATTGAAAAAGGTCATGTGGCAGGGCCAGAATTTGATGGTCGTACGACAGCAGGCGATTTGGGTTTAGGTATGATGATGTCGAAGAAAAAAGAATTTATTGGCAAACGTCTTGCAAATCGTGAATGTTTAACAGCATCTGATCGGAAGAAGTTTGTTGGTCTTATTCCGGTAGATGGTAGAACACCTTTGAAGGCAGGTTCACAGATTGTGGCGAATGATAACTCATTACCACCAGTTGAAATGATTGGTCATATCACATCAACAGGATATTGTGTGGAAAAAGATCACCCCATTGCATTGGGTTTTATCAAAGGTGGGATTGAGGCGTGGGAAGGGAAAACTGTGCAAATGAGTTACCCGTTAAGAAACCTGACGGTACCGATGAAAGTAGTGTCCCCGGTATTTGTCGATCCAGAGGGGGAAAGACTTCGTGGTTGAAACAACAGTGTCACGCCGAGCGGCGTTAAATGAGATTTATCAGACCGGAGACTTCGGTGATATCACAAATAATAGTCCGGGAGTGATATTTGTAGAACGTCGAGCATTAAATATTATTCATGTGGCTGCTTGGGAAGAGCAGGTCGATACAGCAACTGCCGCGATTGAGCAGGCGATAGGGGTGAAACCTTCTCGAACGGCTTGTAAAGTCATGAGTACAGATGTTACTTCGGCATTATGGATTGGCCCTGACCGATGGCTAATTGTTGAAAAAGAAAGTCGCGACCTAGAAGCAGTGATTCGAAAGACTATGAATACAGAAATGGCAGCAATAACAGATCAAAGTCATAGTCGTTGTGTTATCAGCCTTTCAGGTGTTGAGGCAAGTAATGTTTTACGTAAAGGTACAACACTTGATCTAGATGCTGCGCATTTCAAAACTGGTGAGGCAAGGACAACTAGTCTTTTTCATATGAACGCTATAATCCACTGTGTCGAAGAAAACCATTTTGATATCTATGTTGCACGTTCTTTTGGACAGAGTTTTTTTGAAGTGATTACTCATGCTTCTGCTGAGTTTGGTTACCGCATAGATAGTCCTATTTAAATTTTCAATATAAAATTTAAATAGGAATTATTGATTTAGCCGAATGACTTTTTGGCTAAATCAATATCTCATCTAACACAACTACCTCTATAGACGTAGTAATTGAATATCGCAGTACTCTGCGAACTGGGGTTTCAAATTATTTGTAAATGTTTCTAGCAATAGTTTATTTATTTTCAATAATTTATTACGAGATATTCCATGGTGCTTGATTTTCGTTGATGTAAAAGAGTAATTCGGTTTTTATCAGAATCGGAAAGTCGGAGTTTTAATTTCAACTAGCAGGCATTTTTATTTGTTAAACACATAACTTTCTTTGTTTTATCTTGTTAAAGCAAGGTTGATATAAAATGAATATACACAAGCATAAAAACATCTTCAATCATTGAAGTTATTACAGGAGTATATTATGGCAAGTCCAAGACAATCAATTTTAGCATCACGGCATAAAGCACTCGGTTCATCATTAGGTGACTGGAATGATATGGACGTAGCTTGGGAATATGACCAAGAATTAGAACGTGAAAATTTTGCGGTGAGAAATACTGCTGGCCTATTCGATGTTTCAGGACTTAAAAAAATTCATATTACTGGTCCTGATGCTATCGCTGTTGCGGATCATGTTTGTACTCAAGACTTAACGAAAATAATAATTGGACAGGCAATCCTTGCCCTCATCCTTGATGAGAAAGGTGAGCTGGTTGACGACTGTATGATATTTTATATTATGCCTAATCATCTTATTTTAGTTCACGGTAGTGGTGTTGCCTTGGAGCAATTGGAGAAGTCAGCAGAAGGCAAGGATGTGCAGATAAAGTTCGATGATGATCTTCATACTGTGTCATTACAAGGACCGAAGTCACTTGATTTTCTCAATCCATATACGTCTTTTGAATTATCAGAATTAAAAAACTTCCATAACCGGCCTGCTACTGTTTTTGGTCGTCCATGCTTAATGTCACGAACAGGTTATGCAAATGAACGTGGTTATGAAATTTTTGCTAAGGCTGAAGATACCACTATTATTTGGGATGCAATCCTTGAGCATGGAAAGGATGAAGGTATTATCCCAGCTTCATTTAATTGTATTGATGTTCATCGTGTTGAAGCTGGGTTGTATTTCTTTCCGTTTGATATGGAGCCACATGATACTCCTTGGGATGTAAACTATGGTTTTGCTATTGATCTAGATAAGGAAGGTGACTACAGAGGAAAGGAAAGTCTTCTAGCAGCTAAAGGTAAGGAAACAACAGCATTATGGAGTGTGATATTTGATACTGATCAGACAGCAGAATTCAAAGACGATCTTTATGATGGTGATAAAAAAGTAGGCCATGTTACGGGACCTTGCTATTCGTCTACGATGAAGGCATCGATTGCTATAGTACGTATCGATAAGGAATATGCAACACCAGGGAAAAGTCTTCAATTAAAAGGGGCTAATTTTAATTGCTCTGCAACAACCGGGACGATGCCACTTTACGATCCTAAAAAGAATTGAGCAGGTATTATGTAATGAATTTTTAGTTCAACTAGATGACTTTGTTCAAGCAGCATGTTTTCGTTTTTAACAATACTTAAATTACAAAGGCATTTTTCAATGTTAGGAATCTCTATTAGAAAATGGCTCATAATTTCTGAAGTGCAAGCTTGAAACAGAGAACGTTCATGATTGCTCCCGTAGCAAATTCTAGCCAAGGGGCTTATACAGGCACAAGCGGGCCGTAAAGCTTAAATACCTTGACAACAAAGGATAAGCTCTTTAGATGTTGGATTTTTATCGTTCACGCCAATAGAGATAGAACGATAAACCTGCAGCCATGAGACCTATTACAAAAGCGGCTAACTTCATGTAGCCTTGAGCTTGATTGACAACGTACCCGCAAAGGACGATAACGATAAATAGTACAAAAGAAGCGGTTGCTGAACTCATGGTTGTCAATTCCTTATTAATGTTTTTTTGAAATTATTATATAAAATGCGAGCAGTATTACCGAATTCTGACATAGAACTATTTGCTTCAGTTTCAAGTTTTAATAGAGAGCCAAGGCCTAATGTTTGTTCAAGAGATTGTTCGTATTCGGGTATTTTCCCCCAGTCAGAAATTGTTGTGTCAGTGAGCTCAACATGACATTGCATACTAAAAGCTGTCTCACCAAATTGCAGCGCTTGTATCGCACAAGCTGATGATTGTGCGATAACTTTGCTATTCAGAGGCGCTTCTGTAACTTCAGCTCCATGCCACTGAAGGCATTTGAATCTTTGTTCGAGACCATTGAATAAAGGAGCTTCTATGCCATCTGTTGTCAGTTCAATATCTAGGATACCCACCTCAGGGACAGGCATGGGTTCTACTTTTCCACCTAATGCAGTAGCCAGTAGTTGATGTCCAAGGCAAATGCCAAGATAAGGGAGTTCAAGATCAATAATGGCTCGTCTAATAGCCATTTTCTCTTTTTAGTAGCCAAGAAAATTTCGTCTCTTCCCAGACATCCATAGGCCCACCCATAACTATAAGGGCACCGTATTTATCCAACTCTGGAATTTGTTCCTCAGTGTCTAACTCAACGGTGTCCCAAGTAATACCATCTTCAATCATAAATTGACAAAAAATACCAGGATCCTCAACAGCGATATGTTGGAAGACGAGTATTTTTAAGGATGAATTTATCATAAATTATTTACGAATCCCTGATTTTTTCTGATTAAATAGATAGAGTTCATTCAATGAAAATCCTTGCCCTTATGGATTATAAAGATGAAAAATATTAATAGATATATAAATAACTGGGTAGTGTTAAAACATCTAAATAACACGCGATATTAAGAAGCTAAGTGTATGGTAATTCTTAGACTCTGAAAAACACCAGAGACAATTGTTAGTGTATAGAGTCGTGCTTCGAAGTTTATTATTTGCCACCTGAGCGGTGATTTTTCATCATCGGAGAAACGTCTTCTTTTTTTTCATTTTTCAACAGTTTTTCTAGCCAACTTTTTTTGTTTTGTTCACTAGACGTCTCATCACTTGAGGTGCTTGAGAGGTCTTTATTAATCGCTACGGGAAGACTAGCTGAATGAGCATCAATACAGGCCATAGTTGCTGTTTTACGTGCGATTTCGGTTTCTCTTTCGGACAATTGAGGGTAGTGTTGATGACGAAGCTCAGCCACGGTACTAACAGCACGTTGGCTACAAAGTTCATTCAATTCGACAGCACTAAGTGATTGCATAGACAAGGCAAAAAAGAAGGGAAATAGCAAGGCTGATTTACACATAAGTTGCACCATAATTAAGTATTGATAGAAGTTTTTATATTGTTAGATTATATAATGAGTTAAGGCATGATTAATCAATATAGCTTTAGCATCATAAATAAGTTTAAAAAGTCAGAGCTACGCTTTAAAAAATGTAATTGAGACAACAACCTTATAGTTGATATTTATCATGGTATTTACTCATTTTACAATAACTTACTACAAACCAGCACCGGGAGCGCCGATAACATATGATCGCAGGTTATCCCCTGCCACTATAACTTTTTCTGGAAATATAATGAGCAGACTAACTTAGAGACTCCTTGTAGTCATTCAACAAATTTCTTTCTTCTTCGGTATGATGAATACTGTTGTTTTATTATTAGAAAGGCTAACCTAAATAAGTATTTATTTTTAATAGTATCCACTGGAGATTGAAGTATGCCCAAGAGCAAGGGAACTGAGTATACCCATGAAGAGATAAGTAGATTATCTTTTACTCGTAGTAGTGACGGGGAAAAGCAACTTGACATTGCTATTGGTTCACAGATAAGAGAGTTTCGCAGTCAGTTGAAAATGACAGTAAGTGAGATAGCTAAGCAAGCAGGTTTATCACAAGGAATGCTTTCCAAAATCGAACGTGGCGTCACTACCCCATCATTAGGGACGTTATTTGCATTGGCACAAGCACTAAATGTTCCTGTCACTTCATTTTTTCGCAAGTATGACGAGCAGCGAGATTGCAGTCATGTACGTTCTGGCGAGGGTCTTGTTATAGAACGTCGTGGGACACGGGCGGGGCACCAGTATAGACTTTTGGGACACAACATCAGCAAACGTATCTCCATGGAGCCGTATTTGATCACGCTAACTGATGAGTCTGAAGTTTTCCCCTTATTTCAACACGCAGGTATAGAGTTTATCTACATACTGGAAGGTGAGGTTGTCTATAGGCATGGCGATGAGACATATCATATGAAACCTGGCGATTCACTATTTTTTGACGCAGAGGCGCCTCATGGTCCTGATAAGCTGATAAAGGTTCCTATTAAAATGCTTGCAAATATGTGCCAATCTAGTGGGGATAAGTGAGCTGGTAACCTTAAGGTTTTCTAGGTTTATTTGGAAACAAAAAAATCTAACCATTCCTAATTTTTTCGTGCAAATATTCACCGGAGGAATAATATATTCATAAAATTTGACTTGTACAGAAACATCCACTACCTTATCAATCATAGTTGTATCAGTGATATATATGAGTGTGCTCTCTTAGTAATCATTAAGGAGAGGTAAATTTAAGAATAGCTCTATATTCAATATAGGAATAAATATATTTCTAAATGTGGTTAAAGTAATATAATTGTTATAGAGAAGGATTATTTTTATGAATGATTTACTCTTAAAAGAAGATATAAAACAGGTGAAAGATATTGTTCAAGAATTGGATTTGCTGACTTTTATGAGTCTGGAGTCTCTAGATTCTGTCAATTGGCGAATGTTCCAAACGTTAATGAATTCTTATGCAGGTTCAATATTGGTCGTGATACCTAATGTTTTAGCAGAAGATGAAGAATCTGAGTCTTTATACGAATCAGAGAAGTTTAAAGCTAAGGATATGAGAACACTGACATCACGTGAACGCGAAATACTTTTGTTAATCTCAAGCGGTAAAAATAATAAAACTATTGCGAGAGAACTAGATATTAGTGATGGTACAGTAAAAGTCCACGCTAAAAATTTGATGCGGAAGATAAATGTCCATTCACGTTTAGAGGCAGCAGTATGGGCGCTTGAATCGGGTATAGGAAAAGTATCAGGAAAGTCTTCTTGGAACCTGAAGAATGAGTATAGCTAACCTAGCTAAGGATATAATCCATTTGATAGTTAACGACAGAAGCTTACAAACATGCTCTATAATATAAGGAGTTTTCTGACGATGGTTAAAAAACTGTATGGCGATTACTTTATGGATATTGTGTTCAATTCATTATTGAAAGAACAGAAACACCAGAGAGAATCATTGTTACGCCAGCCCATTGAGTCCAGCTCATTTTCTCATACAGGATAAATCTAGCCAACAATATTGTCACGACGCAGCATCCAGAAGAGGTTACAACAGCAATTTCAGCATTTTCAGTCCATGTGGCCATAGTTAAGGCAGTCACTGCACAAGTATCTAGTAGTCCCTGAAGCGTTATCAATTTCCAGCTTTTTAATATGGGTACTGGGGGAGTATGTTTTTTGATAAAGAAAACCCCGAGAACAATCAGTCCTATTCCTCGAGATAAGTAGATTGTTTGCAGGCTACTATAGTATTGAGTAGCTGCTTGAGAGGCAGCAATAAAAATACCAAAGCCTAATGCTGAGCAGAGGGAGATCAAAATGACGTGTCGTAAATGTTTTTGACTGTATTCTTGCTTTAAGAAATGTCCGGATGCATAACCGATAGCCCAGACTCCTGTAAGCACGCATAAGATTGCTAACCATTGCACAAGGTTTGGACGAGCACCCATAATAATGGCCAATACCATATTGAATACTGGGTAACTGCCTACAATCGGCGCGACTATTGTGACGGATCCCAACGGCTATGCGTGGTACAACATCATGGTCGAGACCATGATCAAAATACCGGAAGTAACTAGCAACCACAGCTTAGAAAAGTTCCTGATAAACTCTATGCGATACCACCATAAGACCAGACTCAAAGCGATTAATCCTATGGCCATCATGCCAAAGAGTGCTTGTTGATACCCTATTTTTCGGCTGGTAAATCTCGCGATAAAGTCAGCTCCTCCCCAACCGAATGCAGCGAGTAGTCCGTATAAACTAGCAGTCATCAGTAGTGCCCTCAAACTTTAGAGTTAAATAATTTCAGCGATGTGTGAATCAAGAAGAAGCATGCAATCAGATTCACTGGATATTTGAAATATATCTTTATGTGTATTGAGTCATCAGGCGATATGCAGTAGATGAAATAATTGAGAGGTTTATTTATTGATAGAGTGCTGTTATGAAAAAATGAGTTGTTAGGGCAGGTTATTGTTTATAAAAACAAATTTGATAAACACACGATCCAACTCCAACGTAGAGTTAAGCACAAGGTGATCGGTTTAGAATCATACTGGCTTTATACTCTAAAGAGCGAATAACAACCTGAGTAAAAAATACAATAAAGATGAAAATCAAAAGCTTACCTTAATTATACCCTCAAAGGAATATATGAAAATTGATTATGCTAGTTTAGATTCGTTAATTAAGAAATTGATTGGTGTTCATAGGAGGTCACTAAACGATATCTTTATTTAAAGTAACTAATAGTTACTTCAACTTAGTAACCCGTCGATTAAAATAATAATGGGGAAGTATATATGGAAAATGAATTATCATCACTGGTGGTTATCTTTACAGAGTTTTATTACTGGGTAACAATTGTATTCATGTTTTTTATACATGTCGGATTTTGTATGTATGAGGTAGGCGCTTCGCGTTATAAGAGCCACATGCATACTCTTATGAAGAACACGATGGTCATACCTTTAATCACCGTAACTTTTTACTTGTTTTCTTGGTGGATCTACTTTGCATTTGTGAATGGACCTTGGATTATAGGAGATCTGGTTGCAGCACCGCATGCAACACCTTGGAGTGAGTTGATGGGGGCACATATGGGTGGTGTACCTGTCCAAGAAACTTTGGATGGAGATACTACGGCATACTGGGCGCGTATCAATGGTGTATTTTGGGCGGCTTTTCTATTGTTCTCGTGGACAGCAGCTTCGATAGTCTCGGGTGCCGTGATAGAAAGGATACGGCCGAGCGCATTTTGGATTTTGGCGGTGTTGATAGGTTCCGTATGTTGGATTATTGATGCAGCCTGGGGTTGGTCATGGAACGGTTGGATGGTTCAGAAGCTCGGTTATCATGATGCATACGCATCAGGTGTTATCCATGCCATTGCAGGTGGTTTTGCATTAGGCGTACTGTTGGTTCTAGGACCTCGTATCGGTAAGTTTTCTGCTGATGGCACACCTCGGAATATCAATCCACATAGCCCATGGCTTGTAACGATTGGGCTCTTCATGATTTACTGTGGTTTTTGGGGATTTTATGTTGCCTGTAATATTCCAATAATTGATGTGTTTGGCGGCGATATGCTGGATATTCAAGATAAGCAGTATTTTAGCGCAACAAACATTTATCTGCAGCCGACTACTTTATCGGGAATTACGCTTAACTTCCTGATGTCATTGTCGGGCGGTTTAATGGCGGCTTACTACGTAAGTAAAGGTGATGCATTCT
This sequence comes from uncultured Pseudomonadota bacterium, assembly GCA_913058255.1. Classification (GTDB taxonomy): domain Bacteria; phylum Pseudomonadota; class Gammaproteobacteria; order CAJXQU01; family CAJXQU01; genus CAJXQU01. The sequence continues at coordinate 22,340 of CAJXQU010000026.1, forward strand.
GGACTTACTCAGGTGGTTTGGCTGGTGTCATTGGCGCTTCAGCGGGTAATGATCTCTACCATCCAATACAAGCAATGTTAATAGCTTCATTCGTAGTTGTTATTATTTATAAGATGCATTATTGGGTTGAACGCAAGTTCAAAATAGATGATGCAGTTGGCGCAGTTGCTGTCCATGGCTATGCTGGTTTTTTAGGTGTCGTAATAGCTGGTTTTATGTTATGGGGTTATCCATCATCTCCATTCGAAGGCTATGCCCACATCACTCCTTGGGGTAATTTTGCTGGTGCTGTTATTATGTTCGGGGTGTTAGGTTTTATCCCTGCATACGTTGCTTCGAAGATTCTTAACGCAATGGGAATGTTACGAATTCCTAGAGAAATAGAAATGGTCGGGCTGGACATCAACTTAGAATTAGAACGGGAAATCGATGCGCAGCAGGTAAGAGATGCGATACGAAGAGAAGCGTAATTGCAAACTATATTCTATATTGTTTAGTTTTAATAACAGATTAATAGGAGAAACTCATGGCAACAGGCATGGTAGACACTTGGGCAAACTCGGATGTTCTTGGCCCCATTTATCCCTTTGTAGGAATGGAGGGTATATTAGCGTTCGTTTGTATCGCTTTTTGGTTGACTTGGCATATTTGGCAAATCAGGTCAGAGAATAGAGAATTTAGAGAGGATCTCGAAAAGATCAGGCAACGTGGAGGTGTAGGAAGAATACTTGATGATGAATCAACATTAGCTCAGGAAGAAGATTCGATACAGGATTAGTAATATCATCAGGAGTTAATCAGCCCTTTCAGGTAATACTGAAAGGGCTTTTTTGTATTTCAAATGCCAACCTGATCTATAAACTAATTATTAGATGCTAGAGATAAATTAATCATGTTGAATAGAATGTTGGATGGAATGCCGACACGCCCAGTCGTATATATAGCCCCATTAGTTGTGATCTCTATACCTGTCTCTTATACACATCTGACGCTGCCGACGATCTACTCTGTGT
>CAJXQU010000027.1 GCA_913058255.1 uncultured Pseudomonadota bacterium
CTAAAGATGCGGCTTCAAGTGCTGTAGATGCAACTAAAGATGCGGCTTCAAGTGCAGTTGATGCAACTAAAGATGCGGCTTCAAGTGCAGTTGATGGTGCTAAAGATGCAGCTTCAAGTGCGGTTGATGGTGCTAAAGACATGGCAACCGATGCTGCTGAAGCAACTAAAGATGCAGTAAAAAATGCTACATCTGATCACGGTTAAGCATTAAGCTAACACCTTGATCTAAAATATTCCTCGGTATGGATGTTAAGTCCACACCGGGGTGTATTCGGCTCACAAACCATTCCAATCAAAACTTATTTAAGCATACGTACTTTGTAACTGTTCTTCTACTGCACGCTGCTCTCTTTTATCTTTTAGTTCTACTGCTTGTTTTTTCAATATATGAGCGATGATGTACTCTCTATCTTCTTCTTTCAAATAAAGAAAATCTACCGCAACTTCAAATATTTGTTCTTGCTCGTCATGAGGCTCTAAGCTCCCTCTGCAAGCGACAACGCGACCAATCGCTTTGATATTGTAATAGTCTGGCAATAAGACAAATTCTATCTCCATTGTCTCGCCCTCTAAAAACTGACTCGGTGACGTAAAAGCGAGGCCGCTACCACTCAAATTAACGTCATGTTTTCTCGCCGCATCTGCGTCAGAAGCTGAGCCTAAAGCAGTACCGTTACCTCCACCATCAAGGCTACTAAGGATGCTCAATTTGCGATTGATAATCTTCAATGCTTCGGCAATTTCAGGTAATGGCTCAGCAATTTCATCTAGCAAAAAATCTAATCTCAGTTCAAGGCTTCCAAGTGAACTTTGTAGCAGCCTATTCTGCGAACCTAGCATTCTCAAACGAGCGGTTGTCTCAGCTAGCTGGCTCTCAGGAAATGGTTGATAATTTAATATCACACTATCATCGATTCGATAAAACCGTCTTCTTTCTTTCATGTATTACTCCCTAACCAAGATTTAGCGCATCCAGTGGATCCGGTTCTACACTTTCTTCCTGAACTTCTTCAGGCTGTTCAATGTTCATCTCTGTTTCAATATGTGCATCATTTTTCTGAACAATAGTTAATTCAACCCTACGATTTTTAGCTCGACTTTCTCGAGAATCATTATCCACAATCGGGTGGGCATCACCGTGTCCTTCAACAATAAAACGATCGCGCGGGATAAGCTCTTCAGCAAGCAATTCGTGTACCACAGAGACGGCTCGTGATGCTGATAATTCCCAGTTGGACCTAAACCTTGCCGTTTTAATAGGTCGATCATCTGTATGTCCCGCAACAACAACACTCCCACCGACTTCAGCCAATGCTGTTCGTAGCTTTTCTAATACTGGAATAAAACCATTCCGGATCTGTGCTGCTCCAGATGGAAATGAAGCTTTTTCACTGATCCGAATAATAATTGCGCCAGCTTGGGTCTCAATCTCAACCAAACCTTTATCGATCTCTTCAGATAATGCTTTTTGTAGTTTCAGGCTGTCTTCTGCGGTCTGTTGACTAACTTCCTCTGCTTGTCCTTTTGCTTGACCATCTTCTCCTTCATTTTTGGAATCATCTAGTGCATCCGTAAATTCAAGGGTTTGTTTGGTATCATCACTCGTTACCTGACGAACTTCGTTGATCAAGGTATGTTGTGGTGCAGCTGAACTAAATTCTTCAGCTATAAGGCTCGTTCCTTTTGGAATTTCACTTGCAGAGACCGTCCTCTGTACACCAAAAGCCTCTGTCAAAGAGCCTTTCACTTGTTTGAACTTCTGAATATCCATTTCTGCAAATGACAACAAAAGTACAAAAAAGCACATCAATAGCGACATCAGATCGGCAAATGTCATCACCCATGCAGGTATCCCCGCAGGACAGTCACATTTAGCTTCGTCTTCTTCTTCCATTTCTCTGTTTACCCCTTAACCTAATTTACTCAGATTAATCTTCTTCAGCGGGGCGTTTTGATCCAGGCTGATAGGTTCTTAATAATTCTTCGATAACGCGTGGGTTTCTGCCTTCTTGAATACCGGTTACGGCATCGATGATCATAGATTGAATCATCACTTCTTCATCTTTTCGCAGTGATAACTTACCCGACAGTGGGATAGCAAAAACATTCGCTATCAAGGCTCCATATAACGTCGTTAATAATGCTACTGCCATGGATGGTCCAATCGATGCTGGATCACTCATATTACCAAGCATCAATACCAAGCCTACTAATGTTCCAATCATTCCCATCGCAGGCGCCATATCTCCGATAGTAGTAAAGATTGTGATTCCACTTTCATGACGTTCAGCGGCTTGATTCATTTCTGCTTTCAAGGTCTGACGGACCACTTGAGGTTCATGACCGTCCACCATAAGCTGAATACCTTTGGCCAAAAAAACATTCTCTGTTTCTTTTCCTTCAAGTGCTAATAATCCACCTGTACGTGCTTCATTGGCCATCTCAACAACTTGGTCAATCAACTCTTCTGGCTTATCAATTTTGAACATCAACGCCTTTAGCGCGACCTTGATAGCCCCTAGGAATTGTCCTAGCGTGAAATTCATCATGACGGCGCCAATCGTACCACCACCAACAACGAGCAAAGAGGGTATATCAATAAAAGGGCCGATACCTCCACCCATGACCATGGCCGCGAGGATGATACCCACTGCGAGAATAAAACCGACCAGAGTTGCTAAATCCACTATAAATTCCTCAATCTCAATCCACTTTAATTAGTGAATAACTGCAAGCTATAGCGGTCATTCTAGGATAAACTTTAGAATAAACAGCTCAGCTTCTTTAGTCTTAAAATAGTATAATCTGGCTCATGTCTATACCTAATCTACCCATTTTTCTGAAGCTACAAAACCAGCCCTGCTTGGTCATCGGTGGCGGAGAAATCGCACTCAGAAAAATAAGAACTCTACTGAAAACAGCCGCTCAAATTACGCTCATTGCGCCCGATGTTGTTGATCAGATCAAAAGCCTGATTACTGCGGGCAAAATCCATCACATAGCCTCTCATTTTACTGAAGAGAACTTTATAGACTGTAAGCTGGTTATCGCAGCAACCAATGACCGAAACCTCAATAAACAAATCTCGCGACTAGCCAATAAACGTAACGTTCCCGTTAATGTGGTCGATGATCCAGAGCTTTGTAGCTTCATAATGCCCTCGGTTGTTGAGCGGTTTCCTGTTCAAATCGCTATTTCAACAGGCGGTAATTCACCCGTGTTAGCACGGTTATTACGCGCGAAACTCGAAACGCTGATCCCTTCATCCTATGGTCGACTGGCTAATTTAATGGGGCAGTATCGTGAAAAAGCCAAGCTGCAGATCCCCAACATTAATCAACGTCGAAATTTTTGGGAGAGTGTTCTACAAGGTCCTGTTGCAGAGCTTCTCTTTTCTGGACAAGAAAAAGCCGCACAACATGAACTGGAAAACTTATTCGACAAGCCTGATCGTCTACTCCAAAGTCGCGGCAGTGTATCTTTAATCGGTTGTGGACCTGGCGATCCAGACCTATTGACCTTTAGAGCTCTAAGGCTGATGCAACAAGCAGACGTCGTTCTTTATGATCGTCTCGTTACTCCTGAGATAGTTGAACTGTCAAGAAAAGATGCTGAGTACATGTATGTTGGTAAAAAGCGAGATAACCACACGCTGCCTCAAGAAGACATCAACCACTTACTGGCCAAGTTGGCGAAACAGGGAAAGCATGTTGTTAGACTAAAAGGTGGCGATCCTTTTATCTTTGGTCGCGGTGGCGAAGAGCTTCAAACATTGGCTGAAGAAGGCATTTCTTTCCAGGTTGTCCCCGGGATCACTGCAGCAGCCGGTTGTGCCAGTTATGCAGGCATTCCATTGACCCATCGCGATTATGCTCAGTCTTGCATGTTTGTCACAGGGCATTTAAAGGATGGAACTGTCGATCTAGATTGGGATTCTTTAGCACATGACAATCAGACTATTGTTATCTACATGGGGCTGATCGGTTTAAATAATATTTGCACCGAACTCATCGCTCATGGGATGTCTCCCGAACTACCTATTGCTTTGATCCAACAAGGAACAACTCTAGATCAAAAGGTGTTGATAGGAACTTTACAAACATTACCCGCACTCGCTGAACAGCAAACCATAAAACCACCGACGTTAATTATCATCGGTGAAGTCGTTAGTTTGCACGAAACCCTTAGCTGGTTTGAGCCTCAAGCACTTTGAGGAATTAAATTATTTTGAAAGGCGGTTGGCTCTGAAGCGAGATCCTTCACAACTTCTCTTACAGCCTCAACATCAAGTAATTGGTTTTCTTCTAAGCTACCAAATAGCATTACACGATCACACAAAACATTGATTTTCCTTGGAATACCATTGGTATGTAGATGGATTTCATCGCATGCAGCCTTAGTGAAAATTTCATATCCAGTGAAACCTGCTCGCTTCAGTCGATGATAGATATATTCATAAACCTCTTCCTCATCGAGTGGTTTTAGGTGATATGAAGCAATCACCCGTTGTCGGAGTTGCTCCATTCCAGGACCAGAAACAGTATCTCTAAATTCCGCCTGCCCCAACAGAAAAGTCTGTAACAAAGGTGCATTATCGATCATAAAGTTCGATAACATTCTTAGCTCCTCAATCGTTTTAATAGGTAAGTTTTGTGCCTCATCAACGATCAACAAAACTCGTCGGCTTGAATCATGGCAATCATGCAGAAACTGCTGAATCAATTTCAACAACATTGGTTTCGATGTTTTTTCAGTATAAGGAAGACCAAAAACATTACAAACTAGCCCCAAAATTCCAGCAGGCCCGACACTGGTAGAAACCAATTGGCCAGCCACTATTTCGTCCGAGCTTAGTTCCGCCAGTAATGCTCCAGCTAACGTTGTCTTACCAACGCCAACACCACCGGTGATAATGATAAATCCCTCTTCTCTACTCACACCAAAACGTAAATAAGAAAGCGCACGCTTATGACCGATACTATCAAAGAAAAAATCAGGGTTTGGGCTTAACTTAAAAGGGCTTGAGTGTAGATTATAGAAATGCTCGTACATGAAGAGTCCCGGTTCAGATAGTTTGATAAGTGTTAAAGCAAGTACAGCGGCAGAAATTTACGGTGCTTTAACTTAATGATAGAAACAAATTAGCATCTTTGCTTCAGAAACAAGGCTTGTTCTGTAACCGGCGAATACGTCTTAATATTAAGATAACTCTTTATTTCTCCTTTAAATCGAGAGCAATAGAATTAATGCAGTAGCGTAGCTTTGTAGGAGTTGGGCCATCATCAAAAACATGGCCAAGGTGCGCATTACAGGTCGAACACAAAACTTCCGTTCGAGACATCCCATGGCTTTCGTCAACTAGCTCCGTAACCTGTTGATCAGCTGCTGCTGAAGAAAAGCTTGGCCAACCACAGCCTGAGTCAAACTTAGCCTCAGAAACAAACAATGACTCACCACAACAAACACAACAATAAACACCTTCATCATTAGTTTGATTATATTCGCCTGAGAAGGGCTGTTCTGTCGCCTTGTCTCTACACACCTCATACTGCTCAGGCGTTAATATTTTTCGCCACTCATCGTCAGTTTTTATGACTTTGTTAGTTTTTTTTACACTCATGACCTTCTCCGTTTAAAACAATGCCCTGTTATTAAATGAGCAGCAATTAACACAGATATCAGCAATCTAGCCGATATACTTAATAATGTCATAATAAAACAATTTGTAACATTTGGTAAAATCATGCATGATTACCTGCATCTGATGGGGATGTAAGATTATGCGAGTAGCACTACTAGAAGACGATATAGATCATGCTAATTTACTTGTTCAATGGTTGACTAATGCTGGTCACCATGTAGAACATATTGATAGCAGCCACAAATTTATACGCAAAATTAAGAATGACAGTTACGATTTACTAATTCTCGACTGGTTAGTACCAGAAATGAGCGGTCTTGAAGTACTTAAGTGGATCCGTGAAAATATTGACTGGCCCGTGCCAACGATGTTTGTTACAGCAATGGATCGAGAAGATGATATCGTCAGCGGCCTGCAAGCTGGTGCTGATGACTATATGATCAAGCCTATCAAGCAACGTGAACTATTAGCGCGCATGAAAGCCGTTGAACGACGTTCGGTTTCGATCAGCGATGACGAAGAAGTTGTCAATCTTGAACCATTTCAAATTGATAAGGCTAACCGCGCGATCCGCCGAGATGGCAAAGCTATCGAACTCACACAGAAAGAATATGAACTTGCCTTGTTTCTATTTCGCAACCAAGGTCGCGTAATGTCTAGAGCTCACATACTAGAAAATGTCTGGGGCCGAAATCCTATTATCAACACGCGAACCGTTGATACTCATGTCAGTCGGATACGAGGAAAACTCGGAATATCAGCTGATGAGGGCTGGCGACTAACTTCCATCTATCAACACGGTTACCGCTTAGAACGTGTTGTAGAAAATGCAGAAACCATAAAAAATTAATAGCTCAATCCCCCTTAACAAGCGTCATTTATAGATTTCTGGATAAAAAATTGAGGCGCTCATAAGGGGGAAAGATTGAACCTCTCCTAGCAGATAAGCACACTAACAAGCAGAAAACCGAACTAAATATCTACAACCTATCTCAATTACTGATAGGCTATATTTTTCGCGGCGTTGTTAAATTTTAAATTTCTCCACCGTTACAACCAAGCAGCACCACGAACCCCACTTGCATCACTATACCTTGCACACACTAGTTTTGTATCGACACGGTCAGAAAATACAAAGTCATTCCACAGCTTAGGTACTTCTGAATATATCGCTTTGATATTCGATACACCTCCACCCAAAACGATAACATCTGGGTCTATAATATTAATGACACTTGATAGACCTTTCGCAAGACGTCTGCAATAAAGCTCAAGCGCCTTTTGAGCATGCTTGTCACCGGCTTCAGCCAGACTTTCAATCCTGAATGCAGGAATTGTATTTTCTGTTAATGAGAAGGTTTGTAAGCCTCTGGATAAACCTCCCCCACAAAGCCACGTTTCAATACAACCTTTTTTACCACAATAACAACTTAACGCGTTATCTTGCTCATCCTGATCAGGCCATGGTAGAGGGTTATGGCCCCATTCTCCAGTTATCGCATTTGGACCGCTAATTAAATGACCATTGATAACTAATCCACCACCAACCCCTGTGCCAAGGATGACGCCAAAAACAACCTTAGCATTTGTAGCAGCACCATCTGTGGCTTCTGAAAGTGCAAAACAATTAGCATCATTTTCGACTCGAATACTTCGAGTCAACGCTCGTTCTAGATCTTGCTTGAACAACCTATTATTAAGACAAGTAGAGTTCGAGTTCTTAACCTTACCCGTTGCAGGTGAAATTGCTCCTGGCATTCCTACACCAACTTTCGCTCTTAAGTTCAGCTCATTTTCGGTGCTTATAACTAACTCTGATATTGCATTTATTGTTCCTAGATAATCACCAACCGGCGTAGGAATTCGAACTTGCTTCACCGTGGCACCATCATTATCAAGTGCAATCATTTCAATTTTTGTACCGCCTAGATCAATTCCTATTCGCATTGAACGCTCATTTAACTTGCTCATATGGAATGTTCCTCCAAGATCTTAAAGATCTGTACCTTAAAACTCTAGAATATTGACCTTCATACCAACAGAAACATGATCAAACAAGCGAATAATATCTTTATTCCGCATACGCACGCAGCCATGAGATCCAGGTTCTCCCATCACCACATCATCAGGTGAGCCGTGAATATAGATGTAACGCGCATGCGTATCGACTTCACCACCCTGATTACGTTCTTGTTCACAACCCGCTAACCATATAATTCGAGTTAGTATCCAATCTCGCTGAGGACATTTTTTACGTAATTCAGAGGTATAGATTTCTCCCGTCAACATACGTCCAACAAAAACGGTATTCATTTCTTGATCAGCTCCGATCATTTCAGCAACTTCATGCTCACCTCTAGGAGTACATTCGCTATTATTAATTTCCCCTGCACCATTCTTTGCAGTCGAAACTTGAAAGGTTTCCAGAATAAGATCCTCGTCTTTCAACCAAAGTTTCTGTTGCTGGATATTAACTTCAATGCGTTTCATTATTTTTTCTTACCCTTATTAGACCATCATAGTTACCATCGAGAGATAGCTGATAATTGACTAAATGATCACGCTGAACTAAAAGACTATTTTCATACCATAATGGTATATAAGGAAGTTGTTCGAGTAATAGTGCTTGCATTTTTTTATACCGTTTAGCTTGTTGTAATTGATCAGTTTCAAGTTCGGCTTGACTAATCAACTGGTCGATATGAACATTTGAAAAACGGCCTCGATTTGCTCCTTCAGGTGGGATGGAATCCGTATGAAAAATATAGCGAAAAATATCAGGTAATTTTAACCCTACCCAAGACAAACTGTACATTTGAAAATTACCAGCCTTAATATCACCATAGAATGTGCCCCAATCATAGCTTTGAATCTTTAGCTCAATTCCGACCTGTTTTAACTGATATTGGATCACCGTCGCTAAACGAATCCTGAAAGGATCATTCGATGTTTTATAAGTGATTTTCAAAGGGTTTTCTTTATCGTAACCTAGCTCTGTCAGCAAAGTTTTAGCTTTTTTTTGATCTTGATGGTAACCCTGTAAGTCTGGGTTTCCTACCCAATGTTCTGGTGTGAAAATAGCATCAGCCGTACGAGCAGCTCCCTTAAAAACAAACTTAATTATGTCATCCCGATTCAATGCATTGGCGATAGCCTGTCTGACTTGAAGCTGACCAACAACAGGATCTTCTAGGTTAAATCCTAGGTAAGAAAATGTATTGCCCTTATTGGTTTCTGTTTTAACATTAACCTGTTCCGCGACCCAAGCAAACATTTCCTGAGGGATATCGCCTTGGAAAAGATCCAGCTCGCCACGAACTAATTTCAAAGCTCGCACCGTTGGATCTTTGACAGTAATAAATTGAATGCTCTGTTGATCTGAAACCCTCTCTAACAATAACTTCCCTCCCTGCGGCCATTGATTAAACTTTAGAGGACCACTACCAATAGGCTTTTTATTAAAAGGATAATTCGCTTCGATCAACTCAGCCGGCATTATTCCTAAAGTAAGTCGACCTGGAAATAAAGGATCTGCTTTGTTAAGAAAAAAATCAATTTTATTCGTATTGGGAGTCACTATTTTTTCGATCATATTCAAAGAACTTCGGTGCGGAGAAGCATTGCTCTGATCGAGTACAGATTCATAACTAGCTTTAACATCAGCAGATGTTAACTTCATACCATTATGGAAGACTCTATATTCTTCTTGTAGCGTAAATCGATAATGAATCGGGCTAACTTTTTCCCAAACGGCTAGCTTAGGTATAACTTGAAATCTTTGATCAAAGTCAATTAGTCTGGCATAGATCAATCGATTGATTCGATCGGAAACTGCATCTGTTGCAAAACGAGGGTCAAGTGTGACTGGCTCGGTAGTCAGACCAAACCGTATAGCCTGTGACTGCGCTCGTTCGGAGCAGCCAGAGTTTCCTAATAGAATTACTATAAGTAAGAAAAAAAAGAAGATCTTATTATTTTTTAACACGTTCAAAAACAGCGATGGATTCAACATGAGCAGTGTGGGGGAACATATCCATAATCCCAGCCTTGATCACTTTATAACCCTTATCATTAACAAGAATGCCTGCATCTCGAGCAAGCGTTGCAGGATTACAAGAAACATAAACGACTTGTTCAACACCCTTAAAGATCATTTTTTCAATAATCTCTTGTGCGCCACTTCTAGCAGGATCTAATAAAATTTTATTGAATTTTCCAGCTGCTATAGTTTTTAATTGATCATCTTGAGTCAGATCAGCACAGACAAATTCGATATTATTTAATCCATTTCTATCCGCATTGTCTCGCGCACGTTTCACTAAACCTGCTTCTCCTTCAACCCCTAAAATATAACTCGCTCGTTTAGCCATTGGTAAAGAGAAATTACCCAAACCACAAAATAAATCGAGAACGCGATCCGTTTTGCTTAGTTGTAAGAAATCAAGCACTCGCGCAACCATATCTTTATTTATGCTGGCATTGACCTGAGTAAAATCAGAAGGTGAGAACTGAAGAACTGGTTCGCCCTCGCCTGCTTGATAAGAAAGTATCGCAGGCGTATCAGGATAAACTTGATGAATCGTGTCAGGCCCTTTGGGTTGCAGATAGATCACAAACTGATGCTCTGCTCCAAAGTTTTTTAGTCGCTCTAAATCCTCTTCAGAAAACGGAACAAGGTGACGAAAAACTAACCCTTTTACAGCATCACCTATCGCTACTTCAATTTGAGGAATTCGTTCCTTGATCGATAAATTAACAATCAACTCCCGCAGCTCCATCAAATGAAGACCAACACTTGGATCAAGAATGTCACATCGAGTCAGTTCAGCAAGATATGGACTGCCCTTTTCACGAAAGCCAACCAATACTCCACCTTTGTTAGGAACATGCTTGACCCCTATTCTTGCCTTGCGCCGATAGCCCCAAATAGGCGATATCAATGGTGGCAAAACTTCTTCTGGCTGCACGCCTCCAATATGCTTGAATTGTTCTAATAAAACCGACTGCTTATGTTTGATTTGATTTTCACTACTCAAATGTTGCATGCTGCAACCACCGCAGACTCCGTAGTGCACACACTTCGCTTCAACCCGATCATCTGAAGCTTCTAATACCTCAATCAGTTTGCCTTCATCAAACGATTTACGACTATTCGTTAACTGAAACGTCACTCGCTCCCCCGGTAAAGCGCCTTCGATAAAGGTTACTTTGCCATCACAATTTGCGATCCCTCGACCTTCATGTGAGAGGGAGCCTACGACTGCTTCAATCAGATCACGTGAGAGTCTTTTGCGTCTACGAGCCATATTTTAAAATCTTCTCACCATTGGGAACCAATATTCATAAACTTTACAGGGAGCTTAAATAAAAAAACGGTGCCAAGATTCAGATCTTGCACCGTTTTCAAATAAAATAATGAGGGATTGGATCTATTTTTGTTTCCAACCATCATTGTTATACCACCAACCGCCAGGTGCATTCGCGATCCAACGTCGAGCAAAAAGATTTCGAATTTCACTTTCCCACTCAGGGTGTTTATTCGCTGAAGCAATCTCTTTATATAACTTATTACGATCACGGTTTTCTTCAGCTACGATCTGTTTCACTGCGTTTCTTTGCTTAAGCGATACAGCTTTCGCATCTCGCACGACTAACAATGCATTGCCCGTCATTCCCACAGCCCCACTGCTATAGAAAGGCGCTAACTTGCGATGTCTTGCGGTCATGGATGCTTTCAACTTATTGGTTGCTGGTGTTGCGATATCAATATTAGGTTGAGCTGCCTGCGCAGTTGGAATTATAAAATTAAGCATGTTTACAACCAAACCCATTTCCATTGGCTCGGTTGCTCTTAGATCTGATGATGCATCTTTATCGATAGCGTCTTCATCCTCTATCGCCTCAGGATCAGGCTCTACCGCTTCTGTCTCACCATAAACATCTTTCACAAACGCATCGACCGCCTTTTCCGCAGCTGCCGCTGGGAAATACACATTAACTGTCACACAGGCTGCCAGAAACAGACAAAAACTTAAAATCGATAAATGTTGTCCTACTCTCATATTTTTCACCTTCTTGAAATATTGATCCTGATATAGTTTCTCGTTTTTTAGATAAACTAAGGCTTAATGGGTATATTTTATACTCTGTTGAGAAATCTTGCAGAGTTTCATCATTTGCATGGTGTATGATAAATAAACGATGAATAAGAACTCGGAAATCAAGCATAAAGCTGAAGCTAACCAACGATTAATCAGAAGGGCAACCATAGCCTCCGTGAGCGTCGCTTGTTTTCTGATCATTATAAAACTTGCCGCATTTCTGTTGACCAATTCTATCGCTTTACTAGCAACATTGATCGACTCGCTACTCGATGCAGCCGCTTCTATTCTCAATTTCCTTGCTGTCCGTCATTCACTCACGCCAGCTGATAATGAGCATCGTTTTGGTCACGGCAAGGCCGAGGCCATAGCTGGGCTAGGACAGGCCGCATTTATTTCAGGATCAGCTATTTTTCTTATATTTGAAGTCAGTGGCCGATTACTGACTCCTCAGGCAGTTAGCTATTCTTCTGTGGGAATTGTGGTAATGATTATTTCCATACTCCTTACTCTAGCTTTGGTTAAGTACCAAAAATATGTCGTTGCTAAAACCGGATCAATCGCCATCACAGCAGATGCCTTACATTATGTCAGTGATCTTCTGGTGAATATGTTCGTAATTATTGCGCTAGTTTTAAACTCGCAGTTTGGCTGGGCCCAAGCTGATCCAATCTTTGGTTTAGGGATCGCACTATTCGTGCTTTATAGTGCTTTTCAGATCGTACGCCAGTCGATGCATCACCTAATGGATCACGAGCTTTCTGACGAGCAAAGACAAGAAATTATAGCGATCGTCGCAGGCCATGATGAAGTCATCAATATGCATGATCTTCGAACTCGAAGCTCTGGGCAGAACATCTTTATTCAGTTACACCTTGAACTGAAGGCTTCTCTAACACTAAAGAAAGCACATAGTATTGCGGAAGAGGTTGAAAGCTTGATCAAGGAGGCCTTTCCTAATGCTGAAGTGCTGATCCACCAAGACCCGGATGATATCCCGGAGAACCGTAAGGAAAGCCCCACTCTGATCAAGTAGAAGTTTGTAAAAGCTTTTCTATCTCTTATTCAACAGAGATTGATCGTACTTCTCTAATCCCTTTATATTTTGGAAAATTCTTCTCCAAAACACGCAGTGCATCATCCGACAAATCGTTCATACCTAAAATCTTGTAAGATTTAGCCATAATCGTCAATGCCTCAGGCATCGCTGGTGCCTTCTGATAATTTTCAACCGCATAACGTGCTCGATTCGCTGCGGCAACAAAAGCATCTCTGCGCATATAGTATTTCGCCACATTAACCTCATGTTGCGCCAAACCATTACGTAAATAGATCATCCGTTGACGTGCATCTGGCACATATTCACTGTTTGGGTAGCGTTTGATCAGATCAGAAAACTCACGAAATGAACCTAATGATGCGCCAGGATCGCGTTGTGAAGCATCTTTCGGAACGAAACGTTCAACAAATCCTTTACCCTGATTAAAAAGCGCTATTCCCTTTATATAATATGCGTAATCAACTCTTGGGTGAGTTGGATAGAGCTTGATGAATCGATTAGCGGCAGCAATCGCTGCATCGGTTTCACCTTCCTTGTAGTAAGAATAAGCGAGATCAAGCTGTGCTTGTTTAGAATACTTACCAAAAGGGTAACGTGCTTGTAGCTTCTGATAGTGCTCCACTGCTTTATCGTGGAAACCTGAGTTCATTGAATCTTTAGCCTCAAAATACAAGCGTTCTGCCGACCAACTTTCTGTATTGTCTTCAGCTGTCTTCGAGAACATAGAACAGCCTGACACTGTGATTGCGAAGAAAAGTACTAATATTCTATTCATATTGTCGTTCATCTTTATAAATTCTTCGTTATTTTAGCTCAGAAGGACCTCTTCCTGATACACTCCCGTGCGATTATGACCGATCCCATTTATTTGACCACAATTATCCCAGAAGATTTCTCTGGATGGCGACTTGATCGCGCACTTGCTGAGCTATTTTCGGACTACTCACGCTCAAACTTAAAAAACTGGATTTTAGACGGTAAAGTACATGTTGATCAGAAAGTTATCCGCCCCAGAGCGATCGTCGATGGCGGTGAGAAAGTAGAGCTTTGGGTGGAAACGGTACAAAAAATTGAATGGCAGGCACAAAATATTCCTCTCGACATTGTCTATGAAGATGCTGATATTATTGTTATTAACAAACCTGCAAATCTCGTCGTTCACCCTGGAGCAGGCAACCCTGATTCAACTCTGGTCAACGCTCTGCTCTATCATGAACCTGATCTAGCTAATTTACCAAGAGCCGGGATAGTCCACCGTTTAGACAAAGATACGACCGGCATTATGGTCGTAGCTCGTTCATTACGTGCTCATACTTCTTTGATTAATCAACTACAGGCCCGCAGTTTAAAACGTGAGTATCAAGCTATCGTTAATGGCGTAGTCATTGCTGGCGGTAGAGTTAATGAACCGATTGGACGACACCCCACGCAACGGGTGCGTATGGCTGTCGTAGAGAACGGCAAACCTGCTGCGACACATTATCACGTAGAAACACGCTTTACCGCCCATACACACTTACGTCTGCAGCTTGAGTCTGGTCGAACCCACCAAATTCGTGTACACATGGCACATCTACGTTTCCCTATCGTTGGTGACCAAGTTTATGGTGGCCGTTTCAGGCTTCCTAAAAATGCAAGCGAACCCTTGATTGAAAAGTTGCGCAATTTTAAACGACAAGCATTACACTCCACACAATTAACACTGGAACACCCCGGAAGCGACGAACTACTGAGTTGGGCAGCTCCTGTTCCAGACGATATGCAACAACTGATTGAAGTATTGAATGACTGAACAAACAGAACTAAAACTAGAACAGCCCGCTTGGATCGAATCAAAATGGCCGGCACCAAAGCATCTGCGTTCTGGTATCACAACACGGCTATACGGCCATAGCCAAAATGAGTACGGTTCGCTGAACCTCGGAGATCATGTTGGTGATGAACCTCTTTTAGTTGCCGCTAACCGACGGCAATTAATGGAAGATCACAGTTTGCCATCTGAACCGATCTGGCTCAGCCAAGAACATAGCAGCCGCATCATAAACCTAGACCATTTCGACACCGAATCTAATGACAATAAAGCTGATGGTGTTTTCACTACGAAAGCGGGGATAGTTTGTGGCATCTTAACAGCCGACTGCCTCCCTATTTTAATCAGCAATGAAGCAGGAACAGAGATCGCAGCCTTACATGCAGGTTGGCGTGGCTTAGCTTCTGGTCTTCTTGAAAAAGCGTTATTGCAATTTTCAAGTTCACCTGAGTCATTAATGGTCTGGATGGGACCTGCGATCAGCGCTAGGAATTATGAGATCGATGACAGCGTAAAATCTTCCTTCGATCATGTTCAAGCTATTTTACAATCAGATACTTTTATCCCCACTCGTCGAGATCATTGGTTGGTGAGTCTTTATCGCATCGCGATGTTGTTGTTAAAAGACAAGGGTGTCGAGAAAATTCATGGGGGACAGTTTTGCACCTTTCGTGATGCAGATCTCTTCTTTTCACACCGTCGTGATGGCGAAAAAACTGGACGTATGGCCAGCTTAATCTGGATGGAGCCAAACATCGAATGACCGATTCAAATAAATTTTACCGTCAGGCCACTTATTCTACAAACGCTCATACTCTTAAACAACTTTCCCCTGACCATGGATTTGAGGTTGCTTTTGCAGGACGTTCAAATGCAGGGAAGTCTAGCTCGATCAATACGCTAACGGATCAGAAAGCGCTGGCGCGAACCAGCAAAACCCCAGGCCGGACACAACAGATCGTCATGTTTAATTTAGATGAGCAGCGGCGTATTGCTGACTTACCGGGTTATGGATATGCGAAAACAGGCAAACAATTGCGTGACCACTGGCAACAAGTTTTACCGCAATATCTGGAGTCCAGAAAGTCACTTCGTGGAGTCATTTTACTGATGGATATTCGTCATCCTTTAAAAGAATTTGATCAATCCATGTTGGGCTGGTGTGATCACATCGAATTACCCGTACACATTTTATTAACGAAAGCCGATAAGTTGAGCAAGAATGAAGCAAAAAAAATCTTACTTAAAGTGCAAACTACATTAAACGAAATTCACAGTATACAACTATTCTCAGCGACAAAAAAAATAGGCCTAGATGAGTTATATGCACAGCTTGATATTTGGTACGAGTTAGATATTCAGAGTACTGATTAGAGAATAACTAAGTGATTTTTAGTTTAAATCACTCAACTAAATCGTCATTTCTAAATCAAAAGAGTTTCGTGAAGGTTCGTAAATACAAAAGTTATTTTTGCCTCTATATTTAACCTCATACATTGCTTGATCGGCTTGCTTGATCAGTTCTTGTAAACCTTTTACATCGTCCGTCAATGATGCTATCCCTATACTAACACCGACATGGCCTTGTACTTCATTATCTAAGCCAATGGGTCTAGAAATAGATTGAACAATTTTTCGTCCTAACAAGCGAATATCTTTAAGGCTAACATCACCATTCATAATAATTAAAAATTCATCTCCACCCCAACGAACAACCTGATCGGTCTCTCGTGTCGCTGCCGCTAAACGATGCGAAACCTCAACCAAGACAGTGTCTCCTACATCGTGGCCATAGGTATCATTCAGGCCTTTAAAGCCATCTAAATCCAACAAAAATATCGTCAATTTACGATCAGACTGTCTGTCACCGACAAAGGCTCGATTTAAACTATGTTCCGCACCTTGACGATTAAGTAAGCCCGTTAACTTATCATGCTCTGCTTGATGTTGGGTAAGAAGCTCAATTTTTTTCCGCTCTGTAATATCAAACAAAACCCCTTCGACAAGCTCCTCATTACTCTCATTACTCTCATTACTCTCATTACTCTCATTACTCTCATTACTC
>CAJXQU010000028.1 GCA_913058255.1 uncultured Pseudomonadota bacterium
TTTATACTTCAAAAGTATAGGCTATAAATTCATTCAACTTTATTAGACCATTACACTTGCAAGCTGGTGCGATATCAGGTGTGAACGTAGGTGGTCGCGTATCTATTAAACAAGGCATTATCACCCCATTAAACAGCCAGAAAACACCCGTTTTTTATTTGTAGAGAAATCAAAATCGCTTAAACCATTTGACGCGATCGATCAAACCATTCGACGCGCTACAACACCTGAGAAAAACAGTTAGTCTTGAATTTCAACGTAACTTATTGATTTTGAATGGTGCCCGGGGCCGGAGTCGAACCGGCACGGTGTTGCCACCGAGGGATTTTAAGTCCCTTGCGTCTACCAATTTCGCCACCCGGGCATATTGTGAGGGTGGACCTTTATGATCAGGTTTGGAGGCTGAACCCGGAATCGAACCGGGGTACACGGCTTTGCAGGCCGCTACATCACCACTCTGCCATTCAGCCTAAGTGTTTTGCCAATCCTGATCTTATCCTACTTTTAAAACTAAAAACCCCGGATGTTCCGGGGTTTTTATGGATACTTTGGAGCGGGAAACGAGATTCGAACTCGCGACCCCAACCTTGGCAAGGTTGTGCTCTACCACTGAGCTATTCCCGCTTGATTAAGTGGCGTCATTTTATAGGTTGCAGCCGATCTGTCAAGGATGAATGTGAAAAATTTTACTTTTATTTTGTTGCTTGATGCAAATATTTTTTGTTGACTTTTCTAACCTTCTGATAACCTTGGCCATGCAGCGATCAGGTAGATGCACATCGACCAGACGGTAAGCACTGCTGCAATGTATAAAAGTATATAGCCAACGGTGAAAACTGGAATATTGAGAATTGATTCTTGATAGATCAAGCAGAAGATCGCTATCATTTGTGCGGTTGTTTTAACCTTTCCCAGTGATGACACAGCGACTTGGCTTCTAGCCCCTACTTCTGCCATCCATTCACGTAGAGCCGATATAGTAATTTCTCGGCCGATAATGATAGCGATGGGGATCGCCATCCACACCGTTGGGTGTTGTTGAAGAAGAACTATTAAGACTGTTGCAACCATTAATTTATCAGCGACAGGATCGAGAAATGCCCCCAATGATGATTCTTGTCCTAAGCGTCTCGCAAGATAACCGTCGAGTAGATCGGTGAGTGCTGCTAAGGCAAAGATGAGTGCCGAAACCTCTCGCGCCCAAGAATATGGGAGGTAGAAAATCACAATAAAAACAGGGATTAGTGCGATGCGTAACAGTGTCAGTATATTAGGTATATTCATTCGTGAAATGCTTGATAAATTTTTTCGGCTATTTGTTTACTTATTCCAGGTATTTTTGCGAGATCTTCTACGCCCGCTTTTGCAACGCCTTGTATGCCACCAAAATGGCGGATAACAGCTTGTCGTCTTTTACTCCCTACCCCTTCAATTCCTTCCAAAGGGGAAGTTCTTCTTTTCTTGTCTCGTTGTTGCCGATGCCCTGTTATCGCAAAGCGATGCGCTTCATCTCTAACTTGTTGGATCAAGTGCAATGCGGGAGCATCTGCTGCAAGTGACATGGTATCGTCCCCATCTGAAAGCACAAGTGTTTCTTCGCCAGCTTTGCGGCTTGGACCTTTTGCGACACCTACAATGGTAACCTCGCTGATCTGCAACATTTCTAATACGGCGACAGCCTGAGCAACCTGCCCTTTACCACCGTCGATCAACAGTAATTCGGGCATTTTACCATCTTCTTTTTGCATACGTGAATAGCGTCTTTCTAGGGCTTGATGCATCGCTGCATAATCATCACCACCAGTAATGCCTTTGATATTGAAGCGGCGGTATTCAGCTTTCAAAGCGCCTTCTGGGCCAAATACTACGCAAGATGCAACGGTCGCCTCACCATGTGAATGACTGATATCAAAGCATTCGATCCGCTCGATAGGCTCATCCATTCCGATCGCTTCTGTTAGCGCTTGATTTCGTTTCCTTTGACTGCTCGTGGTCGATAATTTTTGTGCTAATGCCAGCGCAGCGTTTTCCTTCGCCATTTTAATCCATCGTACGCTATCACCGCGCAATTCCGTTTTGATCGCTACTTTATGCTCACTTTGCGCTTCTAAAATTTGACTGATCAAATCACTATCTCCGACCTTATGACTGAGTAAAATACTATTAGGGATTTCACGATCAGTTCGCTCTGACAAATAATATTGAGAGATAAATGCCTCTAAGATCTCTTCTTCCCCGGACTCTTTTGTATGCGCAGGAAAAAACACCTTGTTTCCAAGATTGTGACCGCCACGAATAAAGAATAACGCGACACATCCAATCCCCTCCTTTATCTCACAGGCGATGATATCAACATTTTTACTACCGGAACTAATATATTGTTTCTGTTGTATGGTTTGTAAAGAACTGATCTGATCACGAAGTCTAGCTGCTGTTTCAAACTCTAAGTCCGTAGAAGCCTGCTCCATCTTATCCGCTAGTGTTGTAATCACCTCCTGATTTCTGCCTTGTAAAAATAACTCAGCATTACGGACATCAGCCTTGTAATCATCACTTTCAATAAAACCCACACAAGGAGCAGTGCATCGATTAATCTGATGTTGCAGACATGGGCGAGAGCGATTATTAAAAAAACTATCATCACACTGTCTAACTTGAAATAGCTTTTGTAAGAGATTGAGCGTTTGTCGCACTGAGCCTGCACTTGGGTAAGGCCCAAAATATTTACCACGCCCTTTTCTAGCACCGCGATGAAAGCGTAAACGAGGAAATTTATGTTCGGTTGAAATATGAATGTAAGGATAACTTTTATCATCTCGCAAGACGATGTTATAGCGAGGTCGCAACTGCTTGATCAGGTTACTTTCAAGTATTAAAGCTTCTTTCTCAGTATGCGTTATTGTCACTTCAATGGCTGTTATTTGTGCAACCATGGATCGAACTTTAGGCGTGTGTTGCTTAGACGCCTGAAAATAACTGCTAACACGGTTTTTGAGATTCTTTGCCTTACCGACATAGATAACCGTTTCTTTCTCATCAAGCATCCGGTAAACCCCTGGTTTGCCGGTTAAGCTCTTACTGAATTGCTTTCCATCAAAATCTGTCATTTGTGAATCTATTGATCCTTTGAGCTTTTCATCTCTACTTTATGTCAATAACCGGCTCTTAGGCTAAGAACATGGCTACATTTTTTTAAAAATTGGTTAACTCTTATGAGAAGTAGATTAACAGGCTTTAATCAGGAATAGATCAACAATATGATATTGTTGGTTATCCTCTCAAGTTCAAGAAATAGGATTCACTTTATTTACTAAACTATTATTTTTAAAAGTAAAAACAGGTATTAGAAATGGATTTTTTCTATTTTATGCTACACTCAAAATAATAGAAAGAGTCTTTCGTAGACAATAAAACAGGCCGGAGCTACGCAGATCCGAACGATTGAGGTCTGTATCGCACACCGATTGAGGGCAGATACTACTTCAGCCTGTTGTATAACAGCCGCTAAGTTTCTTAGCTCCGATCTGTTATAGCAGCGCGCGTCTGCTATAACAACATCATATAAAGTGCGTTTGTATCATTGAGGAAGGCTAAAGATGAAAAATACTCAAATTAAATCACTGCTACCCGTACTCATTCTCGCGGGAGCTTCTTCCAACGCTTCAGCAGCTGGTTTCGCCATCGCAGAACAAAGTGTAAAAGGGCTCGGCAGTGCTTTTTCTGGTGGCGCTGCTTCTGCCGATGATGCATCTACAGTTTGGTTTAATCCGGCAGGAATGACGCAATTTTCAGGGACACATCTCAGTAGTGCCTTGCACATAATACTTCCTGATGGAGAGTTCAAGAATAATGGTAGTACCACCAATCCTCGTTTAGGTGGTGCCGCACTTTCAGGTTCCGATAATAATAGTGCTAAAGATGCTTTGGTCCCTAACTTTTACATAACACATAGTCTCAATGATCGAATGGTTGTTGGGCTTGGGATAAATGTTCCGTTTGGTCTTGTTACCGATCATGACCCTGACTTTGTTGGTCGCTATCACGCCTTACGTTCCGATGTAGCTACGGTTAATTTAAATCCAGCGTTTGCCTATAAAGTGAATAATAAGTTCTCAGTAGGTTTCGGAGTTAACGTTCAATACGTTGATGTCAAACTGAGTAATGCGATTGATATGACCGGTACTTGCTTATCCCTTGCAGGAGCAGGACGGATCCTAGCAGCAAATTGCACTGCAACCGGTTTAGCAAATCCTGCCAACATAGGGACAGTCGGAACCGATAGCCAAGTACGGCTTGAAGGAGACGATTGGAGCTGGGGTTATAATTTCGGATTCACTTATGAACCAACACCAGACACGCGCTTGGGAGTTCATTATCGTTCGAAGGTAAGCCATGACGTAACAGGTGCAGCTGAGTTTTTTCACCCACACCCTGGAGCCGCTGCATTCGCATCGGGGCTTGCCGCAGCAGGACAGCCTTTGTTGAGTAACCAAACACTAGACGCCTCACTTTCATTACCTGAATCTGTTTCTATCAGTGCATTTCATCAAGTGAATCCTCAATGGTCAGTTCAAACTGATCTCTCCTGGACAAAGTGGAGAAACTTTGAAGAATTACGCATCTCATTTCCTTCTCGTCCAGACGCGGTTACGCCTGAACAATGGGAAAATAGTTTACGCTATGCTGTTGGCACAACGTACAAGGTCAATAACAAGTTTAGTCTTCGTGGTGGCTTAGCCTTCGAGCAAACACCGATCCCAAGTGCAGCACTTCGCACACCGCGAATAGCCGATGAAGATCGGTTCTGGGTCGCGCTTGGTGGTAGTTATAACTTCACCGATAATATGTCTATTGATCTTGGTTACACTCACATCTTTGTAAACACACCAGAAATTGACTACACCACTGGGCCACATGCTGCGCCTGAAGCTGGTGCATTACCTGAATCTATTTTAGTGGGTAAATATGATGCCTCCGTTGATATTGTCAGCATACAATTGAATGTGGCGTTCTAATCTTGTAGAAAACTAAAAAATCATAACAAACGATAAACCCGATCAGATCTTTAACTTGCTCGAGTTTTTCTTTACTGATCAAATACTGCTCTAAAAATGTCTCAACGTATAAACTCGGCGTGAGTCTTGCTTTAACAGTGAGATAACATTTTAAAACTGACAAATAAATCAATGGCAAAAACCACCTTCAAGACCTACCGGATCTTTTTTTTAATTCTGATCCTTCTGTTTGTTGCGCTCTATTCTTATGAGCAAAAGCGAGCCTCAACTTCTTGGTACAAAACGGTTGAGATCATGATTTACCCGATAAATGTCAATGATAGTCCGGAGGTCGATAAGTATATTGCGAACCTCAAAGATAACCACTTTGCCAGTATCGACAAGTTCACCGCCATGCAGGCTGAAAAATACAAACTGATCCTAAGTAAGCCGACCAAAACAACATTAGGGCCACAGATCAATATTCTCCCCCCAACACCGCCGCAACCGGATTCAAGCATACTTTCGGTTATTACATGGAGTATCAAGTTTCGTTATTGGGCCTGGCAAAATACGCCCGATAATGAATCAAACCTACGTCGAGCACGAATGTTCGTGCTGTATCATAAAACGGTTGATGGAAAGGCATTGTCTCATTCATATGGGCTCAATAAGGGCCTGCTTGGTTATGTGAATGCCTTCGCCGAAAAGACGCAGCAAGGGCAAAATAATATTGTTATCGCACATGAGTTCTTACACACGGTCGGAGCGACAGATAAATATGGGCCTAATGGTGAGCCTATTTATCCGATCGGCTATGCAGTACCTGATTTAGCGAACCCTTATCAGCAGAAAAAAGCGGAGATCATGGCTGGCCGAATTCCCACTTCAGCAAAAGAGTCCAAGATGCCCAAAAGTTTGAAATCTTGCCTGATCGGCAAACAAACAGCGTTAGAAATCAACTGGCTAAAGTTATAACCCGTTGATTGACTAACTTATAAATCGAATAATTAAGGACGTGCGATAAAGCCAACCGCATCATAAACCGATGCTAATACAGTGCTCGCATGAGCAGAAGCTTTTTCAGCCCCTTGTCGCATAACCTCATCAAGGAAAGCCTGATCCTTACGATATTGATGAAACTTTTCTTGGATCGGCTCCAACATAGCTACGATAGCTTCAGCAACATCACCTTTTAGATGACCGTACATTTTGTCTTCGTAATCTGGAACCAAAGAGTCTATTGAGCGGCCAGTCGCACAAGAAAGCAGCGTCAATAGATTCGATACACCGGCCTTTTCAGCAACATCATAATAGACATTAGCTTCTTCATCGGAATCCGTCACAGCACGTTTGATCTTCTTAGTGATCTTTTTCGGATCTTCTAACAAGCCAATAAAATTACCGGTTGTCGTGTCTGACTTAGACATCTTTTTCGTCGGATCTTGCAGACTCATTACCCTTGCGCCCTGCTCTGGAATGTAAGGCTCGGGAACCGTAAAAAGATCACCGTGAATATTATTAAAACGTATCGCGACATCACGAGCGAGCTCTAAATGTTGCTTTTGATCTTCGCCGACGGGTACCCGATCCGCGCGATACAAAAGAATATCCGCTGCCATCAAAACAGGATAAGTAAACAAACCTGCATTCATATTGGCTTCTGACTTTCGTGACTTATCCTTGTATTGGGTCATGCGGTTTAGCTCACCCATTTGCGTGTAACAGTTCAGAACCCAGCTTAACTGGCTATGTTCTGGAACATGCGACTGGATGAAGATCGTACTCTTCTCAGGATCTACGCCACAAGCGAGATAAAGCGCAAGGCCATCCAACACAGCATTTCGTAAAGCCACTGCATCCGGCCGGACAGTAATCGCGTGCTGATCAACCAACATATAATAACAATCATGAGTATCCTGCATATCGACCCATTGTTTTAAGGCGCCTAAGTAATTCCCTATGGTTAATTCACCTGATGGCTGACAGCCACTTAATACAATCGGTTTCACGTTTTAAATATCCTTTATTATTTTAGTATATTTTACTTTAACTATATGCTTTATATTGTTGATAGTTAATCATTATTACCTGAATCGTTATCTATCGAATCTTCATTATTTACAGCTTCAGTACGAGAGTTTTCAGTTTGAATATCTGCTTCGCCTGAATCAAGAGTAGACTCAGCATCCGTTTCGATCTCAGCGCTTTCTGACGCTTCAGCTGCGCTCTCTCCATTTGCTTCTGTTTTATTACCTTCAACCTTGCTAAATAGATCGCCCGCTATTTCATCCAGATCGCGAAGCTCAGCTAATGTTGGCAGCTCAGATATGGATTTTAAATTGAAATAGTCTAAAAATTGTCTGGTCGAAGCATAAACTGCAGGTCGCCCTGGAACATCACGATGGCCTGCAACTTTCACCCACTCTCTTTCTAGCAAGGTTTTAATAACATTAGTACTCACACTAACGCCTCGAATCGCTTCAATCTCACCACGAGTGATCGGTTGACGATAGGCTATAATTGCTATGGTCTCTAATAAAGCACGCGTATATCGAGGAGGCCGTTCCGTCCAGAGTTTATTCACCCATTGTGCAACACTAGATTTAGCCTGAATGCGATAACCGCTAGCAACGTGTTTAAGCTCGATACCACGCTCAACGTAATCTTCCTCAAGCGCTTCGAGCGCATCTTTGAGCTCTTGTCTATCAGGCAGTTCAGCACCTTCTTCCTGAAACAACGACAGCATACGTTCAATATTCAAGGGTTCATCAGCAACCATTAATGCCGCTTCTAATATGTTTTTTATTTGTTGGTTCATGCGGCGGCTCGTAAATAAATCACGCCTTCGGCTTCGTTCTGTACCATTTCGATCAGGGTTTCCTTTAATAATTCTAATATCGCCAACAATGAAACAACGATGCCTGCACGGCCTTCTTCTGGCACAAACAACCGTGAGAATTCAATAAACTCATCACCAACGATAATATCTAAGACAAGGCTCATCCGCTCACGTACAGATAGCGGTTCTCTCTTAATATAGTGGTGTGTACTCAATTCTGTGCGCTTCATCACCTCACCAAAGGCCTTAAGAATGGCTTCGAGAGAAACCTCGGGCAATGGTCGATCTTGGTTTTTATGAGGGAAATCGATAACCGCAGTACAAATTTCGCGTTCTAAGCGAGGCAACTCATCTATTTCTTCTGCCGCTTTTTTGTAACGCTCATATTCCTGTAAGCGACGGATCAATTCTGCGCGAGGATCGTCTTCGTCTTCTTCATCATCTTGGATTCGTGGCAACAGCATGCGTGATTTAATCTCAGCTAGCATAGCCGCCATCACCAGATACTCTGCCGCCAACTCAAGGTTGAGCTCCGTCATCATTTCAATATAGCTCATGTACTGCTTGGTGATTTTAGAAATCGGAATATCAAGTATGTTTAGGTTTTGTTTTTTAATGAGGTAAAGCAGTAAGTCTAACGGGCCTTCAAAGGCTTCGAGAATGATCTCTAATGCTTCCGGTGGAATATACAGATCTTTCGGGGGTGTCGTCAGAGGTTGTCCTTGAACGATCGCAAAAGGCATCTCTACCTGAACAGGATTACCTTTGGAATCGGTTAGAGCTTCAGAACTCACTACCTCAGTTAAAGTGGATGCTTCTTCTGGTTGGTTTGCTTCGACGTCGCTCTGCTCAGACGGCTCGATGTCATCACTCATTGTTTCGTTCCATACATTGGATTAATTGAGTGCCAACATGCCCGTTCCAGCGGTCACGGCCCATCTCTACGCGCTGTTCATTTACACCCAAGTAATAACCCCTAATAGTTGAATATTTTTTTAACTGAATAGGATATAGACCAAACCAGAAATATCAATCCCAACAAAGTTAGAGAATAGTCCAATAGTCTTTTCTACAATTGGAGTCAGAACTTTTCCAAAAAAGCCAAGAAATAATAATCCGATAAGAATGAACAATCCATAAGGCTCAATCTTACTGAACTTATAAGCGAGTGGACCGGGCAAATAAGAGGTCAAAATTCGCCCTCCATCCAGCGGTGGTAGAGGTAGCAGATTCAACACCATCAAAATGCAGTTTATATAGACACCTACGCAGGCCATATAGGTTAAAGGGATTGTCAGCCAATTTGATGACTGAGGCAGCGTTAGCATAATTTTTAAAATGACAGCCCAGATAACCATCATAATAAAATTAGCCGCAGGACCTGCTAAGGCAACCTTAGCCATATCTTTTTTCGGGCTATTAAGATCACGAAATGAAACAGGAACTGGCTTCGCCCATCCGAAGATATATCCTGTCGAGATAGCCATCAGTGCTGGTACTGCAATAGTGCCGATCGGATCAATATGCTTAATCGGATTTAAGCTTAATCGCCCCAGCATTTCGGCCGTACGATCACCATGCAATTTAGCCATCCAGCCATGCGCAACCTCGTGCAACGTAACGGCTAACAAGATAGGTGGGACACAAACAATAATTTTTTGGATCAGAGAGAGTTCAAACATAGCTTCCTATTCAAATTGGCTGACGTCACCACGGCCGTGACGTCTGATCACGGGGGCTTCATTCATAAGTTCGATCACAGAAGTAGGCTCTAATTCACATGCGCCTCCATCGATGACAATGTCGACTAATTTTCCGAGTCGTTCATAAATTTCTTCAGGATCACTTAACGGAAAATCATCACCCGGCATTTGTAGCGTCGAACTCATAATAGGTTCTTCCAAAGCTTCCAACAAAGCTAACGCGATAGAATTGTCAGGAATTCGTATACCAATGGTTTTTCTTTTAGGGTTTTGTAAGCGTCGAGGAACTTCACGAGTTGCTTTAAGTATAAATGTAAAAGGACCTGGAGTCAGTGACTTAATGCTTTTATATGAACTGTTATCTATCTTTGCGTATAAAGATATTTCAGATAGATCACGGCAAACTAACGTAAAATCATGGTTATCATCCAACTGCCTAATCTTACGAATTTTATCCTGCGCAGCCTTGTCGCCTATGTGACAACCAATGGCATAGCAAGAGTCTGTTGGATAGACCACAACACCACCTTTCCGCATCACTGCAACGGCCTGATTGATCAAACGTAACTGAGGGTTGTCTGGATGAATTTGAAGATATTGTCCCATATGCATCTATTATATCTGTTTAAGGTGTATGACGGGGCGTTTTCCGCTAGAATCTCTACAACTTTTTTATTCTAACTTTATATCTCATGAAATTCCTGTTTGATTTTTTACCTATTATCCTATTCTTTATCGCATTCAAAATCCCTCAAGATCCACAAGAAGGTATTATGCTGGCGACCGTTGTTGCCATTGTCGTCTCGGTTGGACAAGTATCCTTCTCGTGGCTGAAACATCGTAAAGTCGAAAAAATGCATCTGATCACGATGGGACTTATCGTCGTACTGGGTGGTGCAACACTCATTTTTCAAGATGAACGCTTTATCAAATGGAAGCCAACCGTTGTCAATTGGCTATTTGCAATCGTCTTTCTCGGAAGCCAATTCGTCGGAAACAAAAATATTATTCGCAGAATGATGGATGAACAGGTCGTCTTGCCTGATCACGTTTGGGGCAAACTCAATTACGCATGGGCAATTTTCTTTTTCGCCACAGGCTGTGCCAACTTATATGTTGCTTTTAACTTCCCAACCGAAACATGGGTGAACTTCAAACTCTTCGGGATACTCGGCCTTACTGTACTTTTTGTTATCGGCCAAGCCATGTATATGTCACGTTATATCGAAGAAGAACCTGAGTCGACATCAAATAATGAACCTGAGGAATAACAACAATGTATTACGCTATTATCAGTGAAGATATCGAAAACAGCCTAGCATTACGCATGGAAGCTCGTCCGGCTCATATCGCTAGAATTAAGAAGCTTAAAGATGACGGTAAGCTTTTACTCGTCGGGCCACATCCAGCAATTGATAGCGAAGATCCGGGGGAAGCAGGTTTTACTGGTAGCCTTGTGATCGCAGAGTTTGATTCACTAACAGGTGCAAAAGCCTGGGCCGATGAAGACCCTTACCTGCTCGCAGGTGTTTACGCAAAAGTGATTGTTAAACCCTTCAAAAAAGTCGACTTGTAATGAGTGATCGCGTCGAACAGATCCGCACTCAACTGCAAGCAGCCTTTTCACCTGATCAGTTAGACATCAGCGATGACAGCCATCTGCATGCCGGACACGCTGGCGCTAAGGAAGGAAAAGGCCACTTTACCGTCGCGATCGTCTCTGATCAGTTTACCGGACAATCTCTGATCAAACGTCATAGAATGGTTTATGACACATTGGCTGAAATGATGGAATCTGACATTCACGCACTAAGCATCAAGGCAAAGACACAAGAAGAATCCAGTTGATCGTATCCAGACCTTTTCTGAAATGGCCGGGTGGAAAGTACCGTTTGGTAGAACGGATCAGCAAAGCTCTGGGACCAGCTAATCGTCTGATCGAGCCTTTTGTTGGATCCGGTGCAGTTTTCTTAAACACCCATTACGACCACTTCCTGCTTGCAGATAATAATCCTGATTTGATCAATCTTTATCAAACACTGCATAAAGAAAACCAAACGTTTATTCGCTACGCAGAAAAGCTTTTCCAAGATAGCAATAATGCTGAAAGCTATTACGCCAACCGCGATGAATTCAACAATAGCAAGAATATCCGCCGTAAAGCCGCTCTATTTATCTACCTAAATAGACACTGCTACAACGGCCTATGTCGTTACAACAAATCGGGTGGTTTTAACTCACCCTTTGGTCGCTACAAACAACCCTCGCTACCGGTGGACTCCATGCAAGCTTTCCAACAAAAATCTCACCATGCAGACTTCCAGCTGTCGAGCTTTGCAGAAACCATGCGACAAGCTGAGAAAGGTGACGTGGTGTATTGTGACCCTCCCTACGTACCGCTGAGTAAAACAGCCAACTTCACCAACTATAGCGCTGAAGGTTTCGGCCTAGAGAAACAAGAAGAATTGGCTGATCTAGCACGAGAGATCGCCGCTAAAGGCGTACGTGTCGTCATCTCAAACCATGACACACCTGAGATAAAAAAACTCTACAAAACAGCTAAGTTCAGCGAGTTCGAAGTACCACGCTTTATCAGCCAAGATACCAATAATCGCAACACAGCGAGTGAGATATTAGCAGTATTCAAAGCAGCAAAAAACTGAAATAATCACTTATCATCAAACGCTAACCATAGGCTTATAGCCGATCAATAACTAACAAAATAGATACCTATCATGACCAAATCACTTGATCTAACCAACGAACTCCTCAGCAAGCAATCCATCACCCCAGACGATGACGGCTGTCAGCAATTACTCGCCGCCAGACTGTCCACCATCGGCTTCAACTGCGAACATTTACGTTTTGGAAAAGTAGACAATCTTTGGGCAAGATTCGGCACGGAAGGCCCTGTCTTCGCCTTTGCCGGCCATACCGATGTCGTTCCAACCGGCCCAATTGAAGCATGGGACTCTGATCCATTCGAACCAACCATTCGCGATGGCATGCTCTACGCGCGTGGCGCCGCTGATATGAAAACCAGTATTGCAGCAATGGTTATCGCAACGGAACGCTTTTTAGAAAAAAATCCTAAGCCAAATGGATCCATTGCATTCCTGATCACCAGCGATGAAGAAGGCGTAGCTACCGAAGGCACCGCCAAGGTTGTAGAGCATTTGAAAGCTAGAAATGAAAAGATAGAATGGTGTCTAGTCGGAGAACCATCCAGCACGAATAAACTTGGCGATGTGGTCAAAAATGGTCGTCGCGGATCACTCAGTGCTGACTTTATCGTCAAAGGTATCCAAGGCCACGTCGCTTATCCACACCTCGCTCAAAACCCAATCCACGACCTGCTCCCTGCCCTACAAGAACTGCAACAAGAAGTATGGGACGAAGGCAATGAATTCTACCCACCGACCTCCTTCCAGATCTCCAACATCAACTCAGGCACAGGCGTAGAAAATGTCATCCCCGGTGAAACTAGCGTTATGTGTAACTTTAGGTTTTGTACGGAAGTCACCGTCGATGAATTAAAACAACGCCTACTCGCGATCTTAGACAAACACAACTTGGAATATGAGATCATCTGGCGTTGCTCAGGCCAAGCCTTCCTCACCTCTGCCGGAAAACTCGTCGAAGCAACACAACACGCGATCAAAAATGTAATGGGCTACGAAACTGAACTTTCTACAGCAGGAGGAACTTCAGATGGTCGCTTCATTGCACCCACTGGAGCTCAAGTGATAGAGCTTGGCCCGTTAAACGCAACGATTCATAAGGTTAATGAATGTGTTGCTGTGGGTGATATTGAAAAGCTTACTGAAATTTATGAAGAGGTTTTGGTTCGTTTATTAGGCTAGTTGATAGCACTATTTGGTGAAAAGCTTTTAACGCACAACAATCTAACATCCGTTGTTTAAGCTCATACTCGCTTTTTTCAGTTCTGCTTTTTAAATAACTATACGGAATCTGCATAGGCTGTTAATATTTGGTTCCTTATAATAAGCTGTTATATTTTTCTCAGCATTGGCTGACCTAATTTTATGAGAAGACATGACGAAGTAGATAGTTATAAGTCACACGATTTTGACATTTTACTTGATGCGGTTCTTAATGAACCATATAAAGTAAAAGATATTGTTACTGCTAATAGAGAGTGTCTAAGAGCAGTAAATTATTCTGGAGAGAATGTCTTGCATTGGCTTGCAGTAGAGAATCATACGGAGGGCGTTGCACAATTAAGAAGTTTAGGTTCACCACTACCGGAGTTCGCTCTCGTTCATGCTTTGGAAGCTGGTCATACTGAAATGGTCATATTACTTTTGCAATTAGGAGCTGAGCCTAATATTGAAATATGTAAAAGGTCTATGAATAATTCCCTATGGGGTTTAAACAAAAAAACTAAACGTCTTATGCGTAGCTACTTTTCACAATATGGTCATGAAATATAACAAGTTGCTGCATCGGAAAAACTACTCGCTCGCGCTCGCATTTTTCCGCTGAGCAAGGC
>CAJXQU010000029.1 GCA_913058255.1 uncultured Pseudomonadota bacterium
GAGATTTCTGCCTGTCTCGTGGGCTCGGAGATGTGTATAAGAGACAGTAGCTATAGCATGTCATGCTGCCGACAACTATCGTTGCGACACCAACGAGTACTTGAAGACCGTTGTAAACCCATGACAAGCCATGCTGAGACCTACGTAGAGGTATAGCGATGGCAAAAGAAAGTAATGCCATACCACCGATTGATCCCATTCCAAATAAACACATGTATAACACCCCTGTTAGGATTGAACCTGTCGTGTTTACCGTTAATAAAATTAATGCTGCCGATCCAGCCATGCCGTGAATAAGGCCAATCATCAATGCACGTCGTGGCAATTTGGGGGGGTGAACATGCTGGTGTGCAGATGGGCTGTGAGTCTTTGATCTTTCATGAGCGTGGGCATGAAAATGTTTAACGCCACCATCATGTTTATGGGTGTGGAAATGGATTTGTTTTTTGTACAAACGACGTAGTACATCGAGGCCTAATAAAATAAGCATGATGCCGACAGCGAACTCCAAACCTGCGGCGTAGTTTTCAGGAATGA
The DNA here is from genome assembly GCA_913058255.1 of uncultured Pseudomonadota bacterium. GTDB lineage: Bacteria > Pseudomonadota > Gammaproteobacteria > CAJXQU01 > CAJXQU01 > CAJXQU01. The sequence continues at coordinate 538 of CAJXQU010000029.1, forward strand.
CGCTATCCATCAAAAGAGCGATTGAACCAAACAGAAATAGTGTGATCGTATGGCCTAGCCCCCAACTGATCCCATGCCGAACGGTGTCTGCGACGGAGCTACATTGTGTCGCAAGGCTAGCAACGGCAGCAACATGATCAGCTTCGAGTGCGTGGCGCATGCCGATTAAGAACCCGAGTACTAAGATGCTTATTTCCATAGTTTTACGTTTATTATTTTTGTTGAGAAGTGACTAGCAAATTTTGGACAGTTGCTCGTCAACCAGCATATCGACGATGTGATTACTTCCAAAACCTGTCTTAAGGATAACACGTCCAGCTGGCCCTTCTACAACTTTTGCGGTTACCGCGCTGTTTTCATCGGTGGGGTGTAGTTTTATCACTTATAGAATATCATCAGCCTTATCTTTCTGGACCATCGCGAGCAGCTTGCCTTCCATTAGCAAGATACAATGGATCTAGTCCTAAAACTTCGCAGGTGCCACGGAACTCATCCTAAAGTCATTAAGCTGACTCTCTGGCTCGAAAAAGCTGTATTGTTTGCGATAATAAAAGGTCCATAGTGATAGGGTCGATAGTTATATTCAACTCTTTAACTGATAACGTTAGGCTATCAGTTATGCTTAAATCTATATTAGACAATTATCAAATAGGTTTGCATAATTCACCTCCCACTTATAACTAATTAGAGAATAAAATGAAAAAACAATTACTAATCGTATTACAAGCCATCTGTTTACTAGGCCTTTTTAATTCTGCCAGTGCTGAGTCTGATCATGGGACTCCAGCCGTTGCAGGGATTAATCAATCATGGAATGCTGCATTCAACAGTGGAGATATGGATACGCTGGCTACATTATATGCAGAAGATGCTATTTTATCTGCGGGTGATGGAGCTGTGATTAAAGGACGAGAAGCTATTCAAGCACTCTTCCAAACGTTTATAGATGGTGGGTTTCACGATCATACGATAGACACGATCAGCGCACATCAGGAAGGTGATCTTTTATATCAAGTTGCTCACTGGCAAGTGCTAGGTAAACAGACCGATGAAGCTCAAATGCTAACCGTCGGTGGGATTTTAACGAGTATTTATAAGCGTGATCAGCAGGGAAATTGGAAAGCTGTCGTTCATACTTGGAATGCAAAATAAGAGCGAATATCTAAGCAAAAATTCAAAAGGAACCCATAATGCCTTTAGTTAATATCTCAATACTTAAAGGGAAGTCATCGGAATACAAAAAAGCCGTGGCGGACAGCATTAATTCAGCGGTGATCGAAACGATGGCCTTTCCTGATGATGATCGATATCAAATTATTCATGAGCTGGATGATGAATGTCTGCAACTGCAAGAACGAAAAGGTGACAGGGTTATGATGCACCTGACTATGCGGGCAGGGCGTTCAAACAAGTCTAAACAAGCTTTTTACGCAAAGGTGGTGGAGAACTTAGAAAAAGCACCGGGTATTGAACGTAAAAACGTGTTGATCACGATAGTGGAGAATCATGACATAGATTGGTCATTCGCTGATGGTGAAGCCTCTTTTATTGTATAATTCCTCAATCTTTACACATCATCAACTACTGCATACTTTATGTGCAGTAGTTGATTAACTATCTGATCATATGTCCTATATTTGTCCTATCTGTAAAAATACGTTAGCGCTAAATGCATGGGGTAATGCCTATCGCTGTGAAAATAATCACAGTTTTGATTTAGCTAAAGATGGCTATGTCAACTTACTACCCGTGCAAAAAAAACATTCAAAAGATCCCGGTGATACTAAGGAAATGATTGGCGCTCGTCATGAATTTTTAGCCTCTGGATTTTATGACCAAATGGCTGAAAACCTAGTTGAAACTATACAATCCACGATACTTGATAGTCAGGGCAAACGTATTTTAGATCTTGGTTGCGGTGAAGGTTTTTATAGTCGTCAGCTTAAGGTTGGAATAAGTGATAGTGAACAAATCGAATTACATGGTTTAGATATCGCAAAAGATGCAATTATCTTAGCATCGAAAAAACAGAAAGATTCAAAATTTGTAGTTGCAAGCTCTAATGATCTACCATTTCCAGATCACTATTTTGATCTGGTTTATCGAGTCTATGCGCCATCCAATGACAGCGAATTATTTAGGGTTATCAAACCATCAGGCCACTTATTGATCGTTACACCTGGACCAAGGCATCTTTGGCAATTAAAGGAGATGATCTATGAAGAGGCACGTGAACACAATTCAGAAGGCATTGAACCAACAGGTTTTAAGCAGGTAAAATCTTTACAGAAAAGCTATACGATTAAACCTGACCAAGAGTTAAGAATGTCTTTATTGCAGATGACACCTTTTGCGTGGCAAACAACAGAAAAAGTAAAAAAAGAAATTTACGACAAGGATAATTTTGAAATTGAAGTAGACTTCATTTTTTCTTTGTATCAAAAATTGTCGTAGATATTAGATTGCATTAATCTTGACCGAGATCAATCAATATCAGACCAAACAGCTAGCTCATTACCATTGGGGTCAGTGAAGTGGAAGCGACGACCACTGGGGAATGAAAAAATATTTTGAACTACCTTACCCCCTGCTATTTTAATTTTTTCTAAGGTGGCCTCAATTTCTATGCTATAAAAAACGATCAAAGCAGCACCGTTAACCGTAGCTGAATTTTGTTCTGATCTAAAGAAACCGCCATCGATGCCAGCATTTGAAAATGCCATATAATCGGGTCCATAGTCTTCAAACTCCCAAGCAAATACATTGGAGTAAAAATTCTTAGTCGATGAAAAATCTTTTGCGGGTAACTCGATATAATTTATTTTTCCGTGATTGTTCATTTTTAAAACCCTATAATTTATTTTTCCGTGATTGTTCATTTTTAAAACCCTATATAGTCAGCTTTTGTTATTTACGTTGATATTTTAAAGAAGCTGAATTTAGTTTCTCAGCCACGGCTGCTCGTAATGCTTTAGGCGAAATCACCTCGACTTCATTTGCATATTTTAAGATATCCATCATCAACTCGCGCGGATCAGAATAGGGAACCGTCAATTCAACACTACCATCTTTTTTAACTTTTATTTCTTGATCAGGATGCCAGGTTTCATCTGCGACCCAGCGAGCTGCATCGCTAGTAAAAACTAAAACCGCTTTATTTTCAGCAATACCAGAAAAGATGCCGTAAGCATTCCCAAAGTGTTTGTCGAGCCTTTTCTCTGAAACATCTTTGGCCACATCGCTACTGGCGATGACGTGCAGACGATCAAGTGAAAAGCTGCGCAAATCTTTGCGTAGATGACACCAAGCATCGAGATACCAATTGTCTTTATAAAAAACTAATCGCTGTGGTGACAGCCACCGCTCAGTGATCGTATCTCGATTACGGCCGTGATAAAGAATTTTTAACTGCTTTCTAGAGACCACACCACTGGCCACTTTTTGAAAGACCTCATCATTAGAACTCCGAGTTGTGCTTTGCAAGATGCGGATCCGCGAAGCAATTTCTTGATGTCCAATTTGTTGTTTACCGAGAATGGCCCGAATTTTTTCCTTTAACGGAGCAATATGTGGCTCCATAATACCGAGCTCTGTTTCTTCTAGCATTTTGTAACTGCTGAGTAGAGCTAACAATTCTGAAGAATTAAACCACATTGTTGGTAGTTCATAATCAGCTTGCTGATCGACTGAATAACAATAGCCTTTTAACTTTCGATCATAAATTATCGGGGCGCTTAAATACTGGCGAGCCTCTTGGATAATCGTTTTTAAAGCATTTGTGGAACAGTCGAGTTGCTTTTCTAAATCCTTACCACTAACGGGACTGTGTAAATTTTTCAGTAAAAGATGTAAGCGGTATATTCGGTTGAAACGATCCATAATGTCCTCAGAATGTTATGATCGGTTAAAATTATAGCACTGGAAATAGTAATGACTGATCAGAAAGAAAAAATTAAACCTGATTTAAATGAAGAGACCGGAAAAGTCGTCTGGCAAGAGCTAGAGCGCCACTATGCACGCGGCGTTATCATAAAAGTCTCGATTAATCTTGATCTGGTAGAAGTAGCCACCTGTTTTACTGAAGACAATAAAGAGCCGATAGAGCGTTGGTTAACCAGTGGTGATTTAGAACGTGCGTTTGATGAAGACGCAAAGCGTTGGAGTGAAGACGATCCCTTATTTTGGGCTGTCGTTGTCGCGCCTTGGGTCTTAGTGCAAGAAATTGAAACGCCAGATGCTCTTCACTAGGAACAAGTTTTCCTTCCGGCATTTTTAAAATGTATAACTGAAATGACTCATTTCGACTCTAAACGGTTAAAACAAAAGCTGCTTAGCCGACAAGCTGAATTATTAACGGATATAGAAGCGAGTAAAGACGCTAGTAAAACAGTCGAACTGGATCAATCGCGGGTTGGGCGTTTGTCAAGAATGGATGCAATGCAGTCTCAAGCGATGTCACAAGAACTAAAGCGCCGGCGTCAGATTGAATTAGAAAAAGTCATGAGTGCACTGATAAGATTAGATACCGATGATTTTGGTTTGTGTTTATCGTGTGATGAAGCTATCTCACAAGGCCGGCTGGCGTTTGACCCCGCTGTGACCTTATGTATTATTTGCGCAGAAAAGAAAAGTTAAACGGTCTAAAAACTCGCGTTAGTACAATTCTCTTTATAAATTTCTAAGGCCTCAGGCATCCACTCATTCAGCAGTTGAATACGGGTTTCATGGCTAGGGTGAGTTGACATAAATTCTTGCGGCTGGCCTTTACTATGTTCGCCCATACGTTTCCATAACTTTGGAGCTTCTCTTGGATCATAACAAGCGCGAGCAGCGATAATTAATCCCATATAATCGGCCTCTGATTCATGGCTGCGTGAGAATGGGAGTAGTACCCCATACTTTGATCCCATACCCAAAGCGCCTTGTACCATACGCTGAGTGTTATAACCCATGTCACCGACAGCAATCGATATCGCCATAGTTCCCCATTGGATGAGCTTTTGATAGGCCATACGTTCTGCACCGTGTCTTGCGATAGCATGAGCAATCTCATGGCCCATAACAGCACTCAAACCATCCTGGTTTTTAGTCACATCCAAAATGCCGGTGTAAACCGCGACCTTGCCACCGGGCAGGGCAAAGGCATTGGCCTGTTCAGAATCTATGACATTAAATTCCCAGTCAAACCCCGGATCAACATCAGCCGCCGCTTTAGCTAAACGTAGACCAATTTCGCGAACTTGATCCACAACCTCGCCACTATGGAGCACATTTTCTTGATTCAAAACTTGTTGATACGACTGAAAACCTAACTCAGTTTCTTCTTCACGAGTCAGATCAACCAGCTGTCGCCGCTCAGTCATAGGGACTATTTCCTGGTTAGAAAACCAGTAATACGCCAAAAATAAAGCAAATAAAGCGATGGGTATCAGACGTAGTGATATACCGCGACGACGCTGTCGAGGATTGCGGCTATAGCGTGTCCTTCCAAATGGATCCATACGCATGAGTTAACTCCCTTAGCTGTTATTTTATGTTCTTATTGATGGACTCATTCTTACAGAGAAATAGGGGCAAGAGCAAATATAGATCGGATGAAAATAGAGGGAACCTAAACTCTATTGAGAATATTTACTTCCTAAAATAGTACTTTTAGGAACCTTTCTTATTAATAGCGGTACGCACTCTTCTAACACCCAGCCAGACAAATAGAGCAACAGGTACTATGGAAAGTGCCGTGAGTGTTTTGCTATCAACCGACCAAGGAAGCTTGTCACTGAGCTTATATAATTTCTCAAGCAGTCCAACGATATAATAAGTGATCGCAGCGACAGAGAGACCTTCAACGGTTTCCTGTAAGCGTAGTTGTTCATGGCCACGTTGATCCATAGAAGCAAGTAACTGCTTATTCTGTTCTTCCATCGACAAATTGACACGCACCTGCAACAGACGACTGGCCGAGTCGACTCGGGTAGAAAGTTGATTGAGTTCTTCTTGTACCGACTCACACGTTCGGATGGCAGGGCTAAAGCGACGGGTCAAGAAAGTGGAAATAGTCGCCATCTCTTCAAAAGGCTCCTCTTTCAAATTAGCAAGACGTTCATTCACCAGCTCGTTATAAGCACGCGTCGCTCTAAAACGGTAGCTCGCATCAACTTGCAGGGCTTCTATTTTTGTCGAAAGTCTTGTGATTTCAAGTAATAACTCTTGCTCAGCATGATGCTCTGCATCGGGTAAACGTCGGAGAATATCGGCGAGAGTTTCATCCATTTTAGCGAGATCCTGCACTAGCCCTTTTGCTCTAGGGAAGCCAAGCAAGGCCATAATTCGATAGGCTTCAAACTCCACCAGCTGTTGCAGCAAATACCCCGTTCTTACTGAAGAAAGATCAGCCACAAAAACCACATAACGAGCACTGTCATTATGCAACCTGAAACTTGTCCAAACGGTAGCTTGGCTATTTAATAAATAGCTGCCGACAATCCGCTCACCGTCAAAATAATTTTGCATGCGCTGCTTATCAATTTCTTGATAATGATCGGGGATTAATTTTACTGAGTTCCGTATCAACAACTTGCCCGGTAGGCCGTCTAACCACTCCGTTGAATAGGGTGCTTTTTCGTCAAGAATAGAAGCCTCATCGACGTGATGTTGAATGAATAAAAACGAACAAAATTCACGATGCGTTTCGAGCCGTACTTCACAGCCATCTAATTGCATGACATAACTATTCGCAGTGGGTTGGCTTTCAGGAGGTGATTGCTCATTCAACAAATAAAAACTTTTGAGCATTTCACGAGATTCTGTGCGCGTTGTTTTGATCAACACCTGCCAAGCAGAGCTAGGCAAAGTAACACTAGGAAGAGGGCGAGCATGGATCTCCGCGTAAAGCTCTCTGGCAATAGGATCAAGCATCAGTTTTTTACCCACTCAAATAATATAATATCTAGCGATAAGTTTAACACTATCTTTATAACGTGATAAGTAATGAGATCCCTCCAAAAGGAAATCAAACCTAACGAATTTAAACTGAGTTTTAAGAGTTGGGCCTTTATGATTCTGGAAGACAACCTTACCGGTATTCAGGATGTTTTAACGATCTCGGTTGAGCGAGTTTTTTAAAGAAATAAGTTGAATGTGTAAAGTGTACTCATGGTAAGAGTGAAATTTATCTATACTTTATTTGTGACGATATAGCTTTAGAAATTTGGTGATATGAAGCTAAGTTTAGCATTGATGATTTACAAAGACTATATGAGTGACAAGGATATAAATCACTTAATGAATTACAGTTTGGTTTTATAATAAATCTTAGAAGAGGAGCTTGACTGTTTCGAGCAAGCAGCCTCGGCTCCCAAAAACAATGTAAAAATAAAGGAGGCAAGCTTGTATTCCTCTCCAAGGCTGGACATTTATTTTGAGTAGACGCGTAGATTTAATATAAAAGAGAATTTGATTTAATCATCGACGTGATAATCTTTATTTAACGATACTAACACTGCTTCGAGAGAAGCTAATTTAACCTGCTTAACTTCCTAAGACCTTTGTTAGAATTAAGGCAAGCTGCTTTGTTAATGCTTTTCTAGGCTGCCTGTGCGGCAGCTAATTGTTGCGCTGGTAATTTCCTGTTGCGCCTGCCTTTCTAAGCTGCGTGTGCGGCAGCGAACGAATAGGTAGAGCGCCCGCTTTACAATTCACATTTCTAAGCTGCGTGTGCGGCAGCGAACAAGTTCGAGTCCATGACTCATTACAAAATACCTTTCTAAGCTGCGTGTGCGGCAGCGAACTGGTGCGGAGAATATACTGGAGAAAAGATGACTTTCTAAGCTGCGTGTGCGGCAGCGAACTTTCGCTGAATGTATAAACGCCTTCACACGAATTTCTAAGCTGCGTGTGCGGCAGCGAACTGAAAGATGGACCTGAACACAGTGTTCAAGCATTTCTAAGCTGCGTGTGCGGCAGCGAACGACAAATCATAATGACTTCTGAATCTGTTGGATTTCTAAGCTGCGTGTGCGGCAGCGAACTCATAGCAATACCTGCAGGTTATTTACCTATCTTTCTAAGCTGCGTGTGCGGCAGCGAACTTTACAGCATTGAATCTGAGCAATCGCTTATTTTTCTAAGCTGCGTGTGCGGCAGCGAACTGCGAAAGATTTCTCTGTTTTTTGCAAATCGATTTCTAAGCTGCGTGTGCGGCAGCGAACTGCTGAAGATAAAAGACCTTAGCTCTCAGCAATTTCTAAGCTGCGTGTGCGGCAGCGAACGAATAAGGTTAATGTCCCGACGGCAACATGGCTTTCTAAGCTGCGTGTGCGGCAGCGAACATTATGTTGCTGTTCCTGAGTTGCATAAATCTTTTCTAAGCTGCGTGTGCGGCAGCGAACATCGACAAATGCAATGCATACCCAATGAATCCTTTCTAAGCTGCGTGTGCGGCAGCGAACAGGCTTTATAGATATAAAAGCTGTTCGCAATTTTTCTAAGCTGCGTGTGCGGCAGCGAACATTAGTTTAGTGAAGTCCGACCAAAGTTTAGTTTTCTAAGCTGCGTGTGCGGCAGCGAACCAGGATATCAGCATGAACAGGCTCACTCGTCTTTTCTAAGCTGCGTGTGCGGCAGCGAACTATCAAAAGAAATTTTAGCATCGTCTTTAAAATTTCTAAGCTGCGTGTGCGGCAGCGAACCTCGCCGAACAGTCGCGCTAAAGGGATGTCAATTTCTAAGCTGCGTGTGCGGCAGCGAACAAACGAAGCAGGGCGAGACTACCTAGAAGCATTTTCTAAGCTGCGTGTGCGGCAGCGAACGAATATCAGGCAGTCTATGAGCGCGCACCACATTTCTAAGCTGCGTGTGCGGCAGCGAACTGGGAGATAGAAGTGCTTGGCTGGTGTGAGATTTTCTAAGCTGCGTGTGCGGCAGCGAACGCGTACTAGCAGCCCCGACGCAAATGAAAACATTTCTAAGCTGCGTGTGCGGCAGCGAACGTGGTTGGAATT
>CAJXQU010000030.1 GCA_913058255.1 uncultured Pseudomonadota bacterium
TTACTGCCACCATCTGATAGACAGTCATAGCTACTTTGAGTCGGCGCACTTCCAAGTTGAACGTTCACCGAACATGTAAGGAACAATAAATATTTTTCAACCTCTAAGGAATTTAGAAAAAAATTACCTGAAATAGCTGATGGGTTGAAAAGATAGAGTTAATGGTGTTTTTCAGATGTTAAGTCCTGCAGATTGAGGTGGAATGGGTATATAGTGTATACAACTCACCATTATTACTTGGCAGATTAGTCACTATCCAGCGTTTAGTTTATTCAATGGCTAGATTTGAATATTGTAATGGTAATCATGCTCTCGAGAGTAAAATTTATCATGAGGAATTTAATATGAGTTTAGGTTTACTAGCATTTTTCGCGGCACTACCTTTGATCAGCGCTGGAGTTTTACTGATTGGTTTAAAGTTGTCCGCAAAAATAGCAATGCCGATAGTTTATGTTGTTACTTTTCTGATCGCGATTTTTGTTTGGGATGTATCGCTTAACCGAGTTATCGCCTCTTCTTTGCAAGGTTTTTTAATCACAATTGCTGTTCTTTGGATCATATTTGGAGCAATTTTACTTCTTAATACTCTCAAATACTCAGGCGCCATTACTGTTATACGTCAAGGTTTTAACAACGTTAGTCCAGATAGACGCGTTCAAGTTATCATCATTGCTTGGTTGTTTGGTTCGTTTATTGAAGGTGCTTCTGGGTTTGGGACGCCAGCTGCTATTGCTGCTCCTCTAATGGTTGCTATTGGTTTTCCTGCAATGGCTGCTGTCATGATCGGCATGATGATCCAAAGTACTCCTGTTAGTTTTGGAGCCGTTGGCACACCTATCCTTATTGGTGTTAACAAAGGTCTGGATAGTGAAGGTATTGGGGCACAACTCATAGAGATGGGTTCAAGCTGGGATGTTTACCTCCAAACGATCACCAGTGAAGTCGCTGTCACTCACGCCATAGCGGGTACCCTCATGCCTCTGTTTATGATCGTAATGATGACCCGTTTTTTTGGTAAAAATAAATCATGGACGGAAGGATTATCGATCATTCCATTTGCTATTTTTGGTGGCCTTGCATTTACAATTCCTTACGCCCTAACCGGTGTGTTTTTAGGTGCGGAATTCCCATCAATTATCGGTGCTTTAGTGGGTCTTCCTATCGTTACGATTGCCGCAAAAAAAGGCTTTCTTATTCCACAGGACCGTTGGGACTTTGCTCATAGATCAGAATGGCCTACTCACTGGATAAGTCAGTTTGAAGCCAAAATGGACACCGTCAGCGAAAGTGTCAATATGTCTTTGACTAAGGCATGGATCCCTTATGTGCTTGTTGCGGGAATACTTGTTATTACGCGAGTCAGTGATGATGTAAAAGCATTTACGCAGTCTCTCGTTATTCCATTTAAGGATATCTTGGGTGAAGGTATTGGATACTCGATAACTCCTCTTTACCTTCCTGGGGGCATTTTAATTTTTGTTGTTTTGATAACCTTTTTCTATCATAAAATGAGTCTTAAAGGCATGGCCGCAGCACTTGGTGATTCAACAAAGGTCATGTTAGGTGCTGGGTTTGTTTTGATGTTCACAATCCCGTTAGTCAGGATCCTCATAAACTCAGGCGTTAATGGATCGGATTTAGCTTCTATGCCGATAGTTATGGCTAACTGGATGGGGAGTGCCGTCGGTGATGTATACCCACTCTTTGCTCCTATGATGGGAGCCTTAGGCGCGTTTATTGCGGGCAGTAATACCGTTTCAAATATGATGTTAAGCCAATTTCAGTTTGGCGTAGCCGATACTCTTGGGCTTTCAACTGCTTTTATGGTGGCACTTCAAGCCGTAGGGGCAGCAGCAGGCAACATGATCGCCATTCATAACGTCGTAGCGGCTTCTGCGACAGTAGGTTTGCTAGGTCTTGAAGGGGAAACTCTCAGACGAACTATTATTCCTACAATCTACTATTGCTTAGTCGTCGGTATTATTGGACTTGTTGGTATGTATGTTTTAGGACTGACAGACCCCCTTATGAATTAGAGAAGTGAACCATAATAACCAGCATCTATGAATCAATAGGATCAATAGGATCAATAGGATCAGACTCTGACCTATTGATCTAAACTACGAAAATGAACCTTTAAATTGACTGACAGGCTAGCTCTCTATCAAAAAATCACTTAGTGTCGTCAGCGTTATCCTTTGGTAAACACACGTTTTCGTCGCAATTACCAAGAGCTTTTTTTCCAGATAATTCATTGACCGTATTCGATGATCCATTTTCTGTGGATGCATCTACGTTTTCTGATAATAAACCCCCAATAAAATTACCGACCTCTAAATTTCCCAAGTGACCTAGATGGTTGAGTCTAATACGTCCTTGCCGATCAATAATCACCAAGGTTGGCGTCCCCTCTAATTGATACTCTTTCATAGTCTGAGGCCTCAACCCTTTTCCTGGTAAGACCGGTGGTCTGTCGATAGCAATAGGAAAAGGAATTCGGTATTCAGATACGAACACTTTTAGTGCTTCACTTGTCATGACTTCTTCATGTTCGAAAACCGTATGTAGACCAACCACTTGTACATCTTTGTCATGATAAAATTGATGTAATTGCATAGCTTGAGGAATACTATGAACGACACAACTAGGGCAAAGCATTTGAAAAGTGTATAACACGACCACTTTACCTTTTAATTCTGCTAGCGTCATAGGGCTTTCTGTATTCAGCCATTCCACAACGTTTAACTCTGGTGCTGTACCAGAATGTGAAAGTTTATTGATCTTATTATGCATACGATAAGCTCTTTTATGTAGTTTAAGGTTATATCTAGTACGATGCTTTCGTTAGATAGTTTTAACAAATCCTAGCACTCATTCTAGACCATAATTCCGCCCTGGCTCAAAAAACAAAGAAACAAAGGACACAAGTCTAGTAATAAAACGATTACTCAGCGCTTCGCAAGTTTCATAACCTCAGCTGTCGCGCCTTTTTACGACTGAGTAGCTACCCCTTAGTATAATGAAGGTTCTTATAAGTTTTATAGCCTATTCATTTCTTAGATGAGTCCTGTCAGAAGTGATTTTAACAGAAGAAAAAATTCAAATATAAATAGATAAAATTTCATAGGTTCGATTAGCGGTAACATACTCCAGCTAGCGGGTTGGTTTAACCATTGAGAACACAGCCCGCTAACTATTCATTTAGAGAATATACTTCGCCATGTCTTCATCTTCGGCTAGTTCTCCCAATTGCTTGTCAACATAAGCAGCAGCGATTTCAACAGTTTTCGACTCGCCATCTGCAGCAAAAGAGATGTCTTCTAACAACCTCTCCATTACGGTATGTAATCGTCGCGCACCGATGTTTTCATTAGTTTGATTCACTTGCCATGCAATCTCTGCAATGCGGGAGATACCTGATTCAGCAAATGTCAGATCAACACCCTCCGTAGACATAAGCGCCTGATACTGCTCGGTTAAAGACGCATCTGGTTCGGTAAGAATTCTGATAAAATCTTCGCTACTGAGCGCTTCCAACTCGACTCGGTTCGGCAAACGTCCTTGTAGTTCGGGTATGAGATCAGAGGGTTTCGACAGGTGGAATGCACCCGATGCAATGAACAAAATATGATCCGTTTTGATCATGCCGTATTTCGTTGTCACGGTCGTTCCTTCCACCAGTGGTAGCAGATCACGTTGCACGCCTTCACGCGAAACATCTGCGCCGCCGCTACGATCAGACCGTTGCGCAACCTTGTCAAGTTCGTCAAGAAAGACGATGCCATTCTGTTCAACAGACTCAACTGCCACCGACTTTATTTCTTCTTCATTGACCAGTTTTGCCGCTTCCTCTTCAAGCAATAGTTTCATCGCTTCTTTAACTTTGACCTTGCGTTCTTTAGTACGAGTATTTCCCATATTTTGGAACATACCTTGTAGCTGATTGGTCATTTCTTCCATGCCGGGAGGCGCCATGATTTCAACGCCCATAGGGGCAGCACTAAGCTCTAATTCAATTTCTTTATCGTCTAACGTGCCTTCGCGCAGCATTTTTCTAAAGGTCTGACGTGTGCCGGATTCTTCAAGTTCATCTGGTTGTTCTTCACTAAAAGTTCTTGCCTGCGGCAGCAACACATCAAGAATTCTCTCTTCAACTGCCTCTTCAGCTTTGGCCTGAACTTTTTCCATTTCAGTTTCACGTTTCATCTTAAAGGCGATATCAGCCAGATCACGAATAATCGAATCAACATCACGACCGACATAACCCACTTCTGTAAATTTGGTCGCTTCAATCTTAATGAAAGGCGAGTTAGCAAGCTTTGCTAATCGTCTAGCAATTTCAGTTTTGCCAACACCCGTTGGGCCAATCATCAGAATATTTTTTGGTGTGATTTCAGCGCGTAGCCCTGGCTCAACTTGTGACCGACGCCAGCGATTTCTGAGTGCCACAGCGACCGCTCGTTTTGCAACGTCTTGGCCAATAATATGTTTATCCAGTTCGACTACGATCTGCTTTGGAGTGAGTTCTGTCATGGTTATTTTACGTCTAATTCTTCTATTACAAGATTTGGGTTGGTGTAGATGCAGATATCTGCCGCAATAAGTAACGACTTTTCGACAATTGCTCGGGCGTCAAGATCAGTATTATCGATCAACGCCTTGGCAGCTGATTTCGCATACGAACCGCCAGAACCAATCGCCAGTAGGCCATTATCGATTTCTTCTGGATCGATAACGTCACCATTGCCTGAAACGATTAAAGAAGTTTCTTTATCTGCAATAATCAACAAGGCTTCAAGCTTTCGCAATGCACGATCTGAACGCCAGTCTTTTGCCAACTCTACCGCTGATCTGAGCAAGTTACCTTGATGTTTTTGTAATTTCGCTTCGATACGTTCAAACAGGGTGAAAGCATCAGCCGTGCCACCAGCAAAACCAGCCAACACTTCATTACTCTCACAGTTAAGTCTACGCACTTTGCGCGCATTGCCTTTCAGGACAGTATCGCCCAGAGTAACCTGTCCATCGCCGCCGATAACGACTTTACCATTGCGACGTACCGATAAAATTGTAGTGCCTCTAAATTGTTCCACGTTCATTCCAACTATTAAAATGGGGCATTAATTGTACACGATTTTGTTATCGTACAAGCCTTTGCTGTCATAGGTTACCGACCGCCGTAACAATAATTATGCAGCTCCTTATATATATTGTTTACCGATCAGTTGTATAGCTGTCTCTTATACACATCTCCGAGCCCACGAGACAGGCAGAAATCTC
>CAJXQU010000031.1 GCA_913058255.1 uncultured Pseudomonadota bacterium
TTCTTTGCGGTTACGGCTTTTGCGGAAGTATAGGTTTTTCTTTTTAAACTTGAGTCAAGAGTGCCTGTCCCTAATTATCCTACCTCAAGTTAAGTTTAATATGCTTAACTGAGTTGTATCAAATAGTAGATCACGTCATTTTGACCTGATACAATAATTCGATATTCATACCGATAGCATAAGTATTTCCCACCAAATATTAATTTATCAAATTCAAGATGGCAATTTCAGTCTTCTTCGAGGTCTTGCCGCTAAATAAAGGTTCTAAAAATGAAAAAATATCTCTACGTTGTCATAGTAAGTGCAATGCTAATCTCATTCAGCCTTCAAGCTGCCCCAAAGATATCTGTATATTTTGGTGGACAAATTCTAACTATGGTTGGAGATAAGCCTCAGTATGTAGAAGCAATAGTTGTCAATGATAATGAGATTAGTTTTGTTGGTTCAAAAAAAGATGCGCTAGCGAAAGCAGGCGATAACTCTTTGAACGTTGATTTAGCAGGAAAAACACTAATGCCTGGTTTTATTGATGGCCATGCGCACTTCTCCAACTTTGCATCACAAGCAATAGGTGCACGGCTATTACCACCTCCTGATTCTGGTGCAAAAGATATCCCAAGTATTATTAAACTCCTTAAGGAGTGGAATACTGCAAAAAATAGAGCATTGACAGGATGGGTTTTCGGTACTGGTTTTGACGATAGCGTAATCAAGGAAAAACGATTTCCTACTAAGCATGACCTCGATCAGGTCACAACAAAATATCCGATAATGATCACACATATTTCGGGTCACTTTGCAGTTGTCAATTCAAAAGGGCTTGAATTACTAAACATCACAAAAGACACTCCTAACCCTGAGGGAGGACTTATTAGAAGAGAAAAAGGTTCAAATGAACCAAATGGTGTCTTGGAAGAACTTGCCGCCATCCCACATATGTTGAAAGCTATTAGCCCAACATCACGAGAGGCTGGCTTACAGTTTTTCGAAGCAGGTCAAGAGATGGCTGTCTCCTTCGGTTACACCACCGCACAAGAAGGCCGAGCTATGGGTAATCATGAGTTTTTAGCAACCATGGCAGATGAAAAAAGACTCAAGATAGATGTTGTTAGTTATATAGACTATCTCTTTGTTGATAAATATATGCAGACTAAGTGGTATGCGGATGACTACATTAATGGTTATAAAATAGGCGGCATGAAAGTCACTCTTGATGGCTCACCACAGGGGCGTACTGCGTGGCGAACTACACCTTACTTATTGCCACCTGATGGCGCAAAAAAAGACTATGTGGGTTATCCAGCGATACCTAAAGACGAAGATCTTACAAATATATATGAGAAGGCATTTAAAAATAATTGGCAGATATTGACCCATGCTAATGGTGACGCCGCGATGGATCAAATGATAAGAACGCTGAAACCTTTAACTGAAAAATACGGCAATGAGGATCGTCGTTTTGTTCTTATTCATGGTCAATATATTAGAGACGATCAGTTAGACTCATTCAAACAACTCAAGGTGATCGCATCATTATTCCCTCTGCATACATTCTATTGGGGAGACTGGCATTCAGAAATCATAGGTAAAGAACTCGGACAACGTATCAGCCCCGTCAGGACGGCTTTGGATAAAGGTCTTAAAATAACTATACATACAGATGCCCCTGTTGCCTTGCCAAACTTGATGCGTGTCGTCTGGACCGCGGTTGAGCGAACTTCCCGATCTGGAGAAATAATCGGTGAAGGTGAACGATTAACCCCGTATGAAGCCTTACAAGCAATCACAATTTGGAGCGCCCATCAGCATTTTGAGGGTAAAGAAAAAGGCAGTTTGGAAGTCGGTAAACTGGCGGACCTGGTTGTACTAGACAAAAACCCAATCGATGTACCCCATACCAATATAAAAGATATTCAAGTTATGCAAACCATAAAGGCAGGAAAAGTTGTCTATACTAGAGATTAACGCTCTTTACGCCATAGATGTTTAAACGAAAGAAGGGTCGGTGGTAGATCGTATGTAGCTAGGCTCGATATAGCAAAAATACTGTTATTTGGCACTGACTCTTTTATTTTATAATAAGGCCAAACGAAAGAAATACTCCCTTTGTTTGTGACGTTATGTAAATCAATAGAAAACACTTATTATTGGTTAAACAAGGGAATTACATGCTTTCATTTTTACTAACTTTAGCTAGGTTTTTTCGCGGCTTACATAGAGCCTGGTTACAACCAAATTTTCGCTCTACGTTACTACTTGCCACAATAATATTAATATATAGCTGACTGAACTTACACTAACGCATTAACTATCAGATGCTTAGTTAATATTGGTGACTTTTTTTTAAAAAAATAGCCCGACAGTCGGTTGATTTCTATGACGGTCTATTTATATACTCGGTGAAAGTTATATATTTATCATCATGTTAAAGGAGTGACAGATGGAATCAATTAACGATGTTCAGCCAGCAATACCTTCACCACCTGTTAAGTTCATGGATAAGCTTAGAGGTTTTATTCGAACTCGAAATCTAGCTTTTTAATTATTAAAAAGATGGTTTAATAGGTAGGCAAGCTCGTTTCGTACCCTGCCTTACAGGCTTATCGATATGATGTTATTATTCGTAGAAACTCGGCCCCATGTAAATCACATTTCCAGTTGAAGTTGTTTTCTCAACACCAATTGGAGTTGAATAGGACTCATGTGTTTGTATTGTTGCGCAGCAACCCGAGAGTAGAACGAATTAAATCAATAATTAGCGTTACCAAGTTTGAACGGTGTGGTTTTATATCGTGAATATTGATGTTCATGAAACCAACCCCTCAATCAGTTAAGGTAAATACTACCTCTCAAACAACACAGAAGCAAACTAAAAGTTGTTGGCTCGTAAGGAGCTACAAATCGTCAACCTTGATCAATTTAAGCGCAAGGTTGGTAGCCAGTTTCAAGCTAACAAAATCAACCCCTGCATCACCTAAGACGGCTATAATAAAGTTCTGTTCTTTGCGGTTACGGCTTTTGCGGAAGTATAGGTTTTTCTTTTTAAACTTGAGTATGAGATCGGAACAGTTCTGAAAGTTTTCAGCGATGGTGTCGTACATTTTTATGATCTGTTCCGGTAGTTTTTTTAGATCATCGCTTGATAGGTTTTCGGGGGATTGGGGGAAGTAGAACTTGCCTTCTAGATCGAATATGAAGAGGGCTTCTACTTTTGGGGTATTGAGGATGGAGTCTATGGACTTTTGATAGTTCATGATTTTGGTGTTTTGTATTTGGCTAGGAACTCGTTGGGCTTTGTTTTTTTATCAAATAAAACACCGATAGTTTCTTGTTTGCCTGTCATGCAGACGGCTGTGATGTTATCACACACTATGTGTATTTCATCTGGGGTATCTAGCCCAAAACTTGTGGCTATGTCTTGGTTAATAGTCTTTAATTTGTGTAGAGTGTTGGCGAGTTTTTCGCCTCTTTCATCAGATGCGGCTACTTCGGTTCCATCATGGCGGATCGTTACCCAAGCTTTTATATTTGGGTGCGTGAGAGGGTGATCATTGTTGATCTTACGCTCGTTCGATTTGCCATCCGCCATGATGTTTTCTCTATATCTTCGTGATAAAAACTGACTATTTTATTCGTCAGTAACGCAGCCTACGGATGCATTTTTGACATTTTTTATGTATTTATAAAGTGTGCCACGGCTGACTTTGTAA
>CAJXQU010000032.1 GCA_913058255.1 uncultured Pseudomonadota bacterium
ATAGTGCAACATCAGAACCTAAGCCTGCGCCTATGATCGCTGAAGTCGGTGTCAGGAATTAAAGAGTGCCTGTCCTTAATTAGCCTTGGTTAAATAAATGAGTGTTTGACACCATAGTCACTTGTTATATTATTTATGACCTATCGTTCCAATACCCCGGTTTTCTACTGTTATGCATTACTGCAACAACAAATACGGTATTTTCATTAGATTGATATATTACTGAGAAAGGAAATTTTCTTAGCAGAAATCTACGAAACCCTTTTTGAAACTTAGGCCATGTGTTTGGTAGTTCACGAATTGTTTGAAAGCTTGATTCAAGTTCAGATAAATAATCTAAACCTAAACCATCTGATTGGTTTTGGTACCATTGATAGGATGATTTTATTTCTTTTGCAACATCAGGATGAAACTCAATATCAAGCACTTAACTTATAACTTCTTTTTTTATTTTGTCCCAAGATGTGCTTTTTATAGAGCCAGACTTAAGTTCTAAAAATCTTTTTTGAGCAAGTTCCCCCCAAGCTTCGTCGACATTATCATCATGTTTAGATTCTAGCGAAGATATTAAACAATGAGCAACTAAAGCTCTTTCATCAGAACTAAGTTCTTCTATATTTTGAATTACTTGATTAAAAACTGCTGACATTAGTACCATCTCCAAAATTGTTGTTTACTTATTTTAACATGGCATAAGTTTTAATTCATTGTCTTGAAATATAACGCCTACAACAGCTGGTTGTTCTTGTTAGGCTGATTTTGTTAAGCAAATATACCAATAATTACACCAATTAGAGCAAGCTCAACAGCGCTATGCGCTGAATTTATTAATGTTAATTTTGAAGGTGTACGTGCAAAACCATTGTAATAACCTAATGATGTGACAGTAAATACAGTTGCAATTACTGCCCCTAAAAATGCTCCATTTAGAACACCAGATGTATTTGTTGCTGACATAAGCAAAGCGATAAATATAGTTTTTGTTAGCCCTGAAACTAAAGATATAGCAAAAGCTCTGCCAAGACCTTCTGTATTATCAGCTTCCTCTTTAGTGAGACCTAAAGCATTTGCCCATGCTTCACCAAAAACTGCCCAGTGGTACCAGACAAAGCCAAGTGCATAGCTTGCAATCGTTGCGATTGCTACAGCTATGTAGTTTAGGTTTTGTAATTCTGCGATAAAATTCATATATTTTCCTAGCTTTATTCTGGGTAGCCTAACGCCCAATTAACGGGCTAAAAATAGTGGGCTAAAATGGAGCGAAGCGAACAGCCCGCTGTTTTTAGTCCTGTTGAATTGCTTGTATGGCACATTATCTCCTGTAAAGGGTAAAGTGAGGCCCAGGCATTAGCAGCAACTAATGCTCTCTTCTGCAGTAGTTCGATGATTGCTTGGCTCCTCAATTGAGAGACCGTTAACAAGTGCGAACGCTGCTTAAGACTCCAAGCACTTAACTCGGATAGTCAACTGGGCCTCGAGCCCGAATCAGCAAGGCAGGGTCAGCTTATTATGAAGAACAAAAATAATCAAAACGAAATTAATGTCGGTGTAGATACCGATAAACAATCTCTTGATATCCACATTCGACCACTCGATATATTCTTTACCGTCAGCAATGATGAAAAAGGCATCAAACAAGCCGTGAGTGAGCTTAAGAAACATACACCGACAAGGATTATTATTGAAGCCACAGGACGATTAGAGCACGCCTTTATTCTAGCGTGCTCAAACGCACAGCTTCCTTTTGTCGTGGCAAATCCCGCCCACATTAGACGGTTTGGAGGTGCCATAGGCCAGCTGGCAAAAACAGATAAACTCGATGCCCAATTAATCGCCCATTACGGCGAGGCCATTAAGCCGTCCTTATCGCAGCTTAAGCCTGAGGTGATGCGACGTATGAGTGATTTACTATCTCGGTGACGCCAGCTCATTAGTTTGCAGACAATGGAAAAGAATCGTCTTGGCATCATGCCCAAGGACATCACAAGTTTGATAAAACCGGTTCTCACAGTGATTAAAAAACAACTTGAGAAAGTCGATCAAAAGTTACTCGGCCTGATAGAGAATTGTGAGGATTATAAGATCAAGAATGACATCATTCAAAGCATGCCTGGGGTGGGCAATGTCGTTGCCTTTAGCTTATTGAGTAATATGCCGGAGCTAGGTTATTTAACTAATAAGCAAGCTGCGGCATTAGTCGGTGTTGCTCCCGTCAATCGAGAGAGTGGAATTTATCAAGGCCATCGAAGAATCAACGGAGGTCGATACCAAATCCGTACGGTGATGTTTATGGCGATGATGTCAGCGATGCAGTGCAACCCTGTTTTTAAGGCCACCTATCAACGATTGGTCGCTGCTGGTAAACCTAAAAAAGTAGCCATTATTGCATGCGTGAGAAAGATGATTGTTATTTTAAATGCGATGGTGAGAGAGGGGGGTTGTTGGGATCCTGAGTTTGCTAAATAACTTGGTGTTGACACCATAGTCACTTGTTATGCATTTAACGATGAAGTTATACTCCTTCGACAGACACGAGCCTGGCCGAGCTGCATTGGTCCCTGATGGATTTTAAACCTTGGTAAACAGGTCCTTCATAAAATTGCTCCCAAGCAGCAACTGATGGAAACTCAAGTATTACAATACGCCTCGGCTCCCAGTCCCCTTCATATACCTTAAGAACTCCACCTCGAGACAGGTATTTAGCACCTGAGGCTTCAAGCGCAGGCTTTACACCATTCATGAACTCTTGATACAGAGACATATCATATATTTCAACATCGAATATTATATATGCGCTCATTCAACTCTCCCTTTTATATAATTAGTTTTGGTGTTAACCGTCTCGTTCTCGTTATTCTTCAATAGTAACGCCAATAATTGTATTGTTGGCTATAAATATCGATGCTTATTTTTTACTGCATAACGCCGCCATAAAAGGCGAGCTTGCGAGTCCAGCACAACGTGTTTTTGTTGTGCGATTTTTAATGGCCTTGTTATGTTCTTTATTCTATATCTACCCAGTAATCAGGCTTACGATGCAAGTGAGCGACAGCAACAATTAAAATCTCATCTACACTTTCAATGTATTTATAAATTAGCCCATAAGGAAATTTTTGAACTAAACATCTTCGAGAGTAATTTCCAATTTCCTCATATGATAGAGGGAAACTAGTAATTCTTGATTGAGAAAGTTCTACCTCTGCTAGAAAACGAAACCCTAAGCCACTTTGAGTTGACTCATAATACTCAAATGCATCATCTAGCTCTTTTTCTGCTAGCTTAAGAAAAATTACTTTCATGTATTTCGATATTTAGCAAAAACTACTTCTGATGTTACTGTTTCAAGCTTACCGTTATTATATGCTTCTACGCGAGAGTTAGCCTCTTTTTCCCACAGAGCATCAATTTTTGAATCAGGGCTATCAAGGCTAACCAGTAACTTTTCGGCTACAGTTGCACGTTCTGTCGCATTTAGTTCAAGAGCTTTATTCAAAATCAAATTTGCTGCATTTCCCATAATATAATCCTCTAAGTGAATTTTAACATATTTTATATTATAGATACTTATTTCACTTCGATAGAAGAATCACGTATGTAGATATGCTTTTGCGTCGCAGACACATAACGCCTTGCTCAGCGGAAAAATGCGAGCGCGAGCG
>CAJXQU010000033.1 GCA_913058255.1 uncultured Pseudomonadota bacterium
ACACAGAGTAGATCGTCGGCAGCGTCAGATGTGTATAAGAGACAGTCCTAAGACCCTAATTTAAAGTACAAGTTTGTGTAATACGATGGGGTGTTAGTCCAACTTGTACAGATGCGTCTAATTCACATTTAAACCCGTCCTTCTCCCAGTCCCATTTCACTATATGATAGGCTGCTGCCTTAGGTTTACTTTTTAGTCCGATAGAGATTGCATGTCGATTAACTTCTGCTGTAGTTACATTTAAGTGCGTAGACTGATCATTTTCATTAAACTCTCTTTCTTTTTGTGGGTTGTCATATAGATCATAGTTTATGCCATTTATTGAATAATAAAAAAATATTTTTTCAGTTTTTGGGTCTCCCATTATTACAATATAATGCTTCCAGAAGTCATTCTGGAAAAATACTATTTCGTTATTAATGTCCTTTCCTACTTTTAGCTGTTCCTTTAAATCACTTAACTTAATATTACCAAAACCATCAATATTGATTTGGCTAAGGCCATCAGATGCAGTTTTGATTTTATCGAAAGAAAGTACTTTAGATGTGCCTTTAGAATGTATTTTTTGTTTGGTGGTAGAAATAGGTTCAGATTTTAGACCTTTTGGACAAGGCGTACTTGAATAATTTATATTTCCATCTACTTGTTTACATTTGTAAATAGCAGTACTGGCATTAGAAGAGGTTACAATTAGAACTAAGAATATGTAATAAATTTTTGGCATGTTTTTCTCTATGGTTATTTTGTATTGGTATTTAAGTAAACAAAGTATTCAATAATCGACCAAGGAAATCATTAAACTATCAAACACCCAACGAGGTGATGAAGTTCGCTAAGAGATGGTGCACTTAGAAAGTTGATCCGGGAGCTTGGACATTTATTTTTTCCACTACCACTTTCCACCTCATATATAGACTATAAATCTCGCGCTTATTATACAGAAGCTACTTTTAATCCAACGATACCAAACCTGTTGTTATGCCTGCCTTAGTTTTTTAGTAAAAGAAGGGAAGTAAATCTAAAAAAAACCCAACAACCAACCCCTCCAATCAGTCATTACGTACTAACAAATACTACGCTTCTATCAGGACTGAAGCAAACCATTCAAACCTTTCTTTCCCAAGAAACTACGTATCACGATGACCTATAATAAGTCTTCAATTGCGATCAAACTATAGCTAGTGCTTCTTCCCGCTCCAGCATTTTTGATCAAGATTCCTAGATTTAACAAAGCTCGCAGATCTCGTAAGGCTGTATCATTTGAGCACTTGGTCATTCTCGCGTATCTAGATGTATTAATATTTCCCTGAAAGCCATCGAGCAAACGGTTAACCATTTTTCGCTGTCTTTCGTTGAGCGATACGTTTTGAAAATGTTCCCAGAATTTAGCTTTTTCAATCACATTGCCGGTCGTTTCTCTGGCGCTATCAATTGCTCGTTCAAGACACTCCAAAAACCATATTAACCAATCTGTAATATCTGTACTGTTTCGTTGTTGTTTTTCAAGTTCGCTATAGTAAATTTTTCGCTCTTTTTCTATCTGGGCAGACATAGAATAAAATCGTTCACAGATACCATCGGCTCGGCTCAATGCCATATCTGCAATGGCGCGCGCAATTCGGCCATTACCATCTTCGAAGGGGTGAATCGTTATGAACCAAAAGTGAGCAATGCCTGCTTTTATAACGGGATCGATTGGTGATTCGTCTTCAAACCAATGTAGGAAGGCTGTCATTTCTTTTTCTAAACGAGTTGCTTGAGGTGCTTCGAAATGTACAGTCTCTCGCCCAACAGCACCGGATACAACTTGCATCGCCCCTGTTGCCTCAGTGCGCCAAGCTCCCACGATAATACGATGCATTCCACTACGACCGGCAGGAAACAGTGCACTATGCCAGCCAAACAATCGCTCATCAGTAAGCTTTTCATGTTTTTGAGTGGCATCGAGCATGATTTCAACAATACCCTCTACATCTCGACTAGCCGGTATTAATAAACCAGCTATTTCTATTCCAAGCCTTCTTGCGATAGAAGAACGCACCTCTTCAGCACTAAGCTTCTCCCCTTCAATTGCTGACGATGTAACAACATCACGTGTCAGTGTATTTAAACTTGCCTCCTGCTTGAGGCTAAAACCAAGCCCTTCCATACGGCCTAGCAATCGACCTTGTAAATGTCGCACTCGCACAAGTACAGGGAGAACTTTTTCATTCTCCCAAGAAAAGTCAGGCCAATTATTATTCTCATGGATCCACATAGTTATCACCGCAGTTTTTACGGTGATTATAGTTCGTATTTACCGAAAGTGCCACAATCGCCGCATTTCATGCGGTGATTAAAATAGTTAATCACCGCAAGTGTTCAAAAGGTTATGTTGGTAATTTTAAAAGTGATCACTACAGGTATTTCATTAAATCGATCTACTTATTGCAGATCTGTCAGCGCAAGGTGAACAGATAATAGGTTAAAAAACTTTCTTACAAACAAAAAAAGGAAAGACAGCATCACCATCTTCCCTTTCTGTTTTTACAAATTATGGGTTAAATAAAAGCTTCTTATTAAAACTTCCCAACGGCATTCAAGAACCAACCCTGAGCATCATAATCTTGGTCCG